>NZ_JBHZBU010000006.1:0-36632 GCF_042754945.1 Nocardia sp. NPDC059180 | reverse complement strand
CGAAGCGGGGCAGCGCGGCTGACCCCGTCGGCGGTCGCGAGCTTGCGTTCGGCAGACGTTCCCCGGCCGGTTCAGCACGGCGCCGGACACGAAGCGGGGCAGCGCGGCTGACCCCGTCGGCGGTCGCGAGCTTGCGTTCGGCAGACGTTCCCCGGCCGGTTCAGCACGGCGCCGGACACGAAGCAGGGCAGCGCGGCTGACCCCGTCGGCAGTGGCGAGCTTGCCTTGGGCAGACGTTTCCCGGCCGGTTCAGCACGGCGCCGGACACGAAGCGGGGCAGCGCGACCGGCGATTGCGGGCGGGTCTCGACATGTTCGCATGCGACTTCGGGGCCGTCGCCGTTGTCGACCAGTTCACCGTTGTACAGCGCCGTCGAGTTCGCTGCGAGCCTGGGGCGGATCGAGATAGGCCCGGCGGCGGGGGGCTGCCTACTTCTCCTGCTGTCGGCGCACGATCTCGGTGATCCAGATGGGTGCGAAGGGTGACGTGCAGCCCGGGGAGGTCGGGTAGTCCTTCAGGACTTCGAGGCGCTCGCCGATGTCCAGGGCGCGGGGGCGGTGGTCTGGGTGTTCGATGCCGATGTCGGCGAGGCAGGTGTTCATTGCCCACTGGAGGCGGTCGGGGGCCGCTTTCATCTGCGCTTCGATGACGTCGAGCAGGCCTGGGAGGTCGAGGCCCTCGGGTTTCTTCACTACGCGGTCGGCGGTCAGGGCCCAGCCGGCGCTTGCGACGACCGGGTCCGGATCGGCGAGCCAGGTCAGCCGTAGCTCTTCGGCGTGCGGGTTCTTCTTCACCGCGTAGTTCACGAGCCAGTCCTGCACCTTGGGTGCTCGCGCTTCGCGCATCATGGCGTCCAGCTCGTCGGGCTCGAAGGCCTTCGGGCGACAGATCAGCAGAGCCAGTAGACGCGCCGCGGTGTCGCCGGTCCGCCAGAGTTCGCGGGCGAGATCCTGCTGCGTCTTCAACCGTTTGGCCAGCGCACGCAGCTTGGTGAGATTGACGCCGTGATCGTCACCGTGTTTCTCGTTCACCGCGCGCATTTTCGGGTCCTCGAGGGCGGCCAGCTCGGCCATCACCTCGGACACAGATTCGGTCGACGTCGACTCGGCCACGTGGAATCCTCCGTCCGGCTCCTGGGGTTTCAGGCTACGAGGGCAGGCGGGGCTGTTCGAGTTCAACCGCATCGTGGGGCGACCCCACTCCAGCCGCGGAGGTCGACGCCGCGATCGTCACCGCGCGGCGTCCCCACCCCCACCCTCGGAGGTCGATCGGTTTCCCACAGCAGGGAAGAGTCTCTCCCTCTCGCGGTGCAGGATCTTGACGGATCACCTATCGGCACACGGTCACCGACGCCGCGAGGTGGTCGCTCGATTGTGTTTCGGAAGGAAAACTGAACGATGCGTATGTTCAAGCAGGTAGCCAGGTTGGGCCTCGCCATCACGGCAATTCTCGCCGGATCGCTGACCATGGCCGCCCCCGCGAATGCCGCGACTCCGGCCTCAGTCTGTGGCGGCGGCAGCTACAAAGTCATCGACACCCGCGGCTTGGGCAATCTCGCCACCGTCTACCTGCTCTACAACGGCCGAACGAACTGCGTCGTCACCTGGAAGACCGCCAACGTCGGCACCAAGACCGTCACGAAGGCAATGGTCGCAATCTGGGGGCAGTCCAGCAGCTACAAGGTAGACATGAATGCATACGCGTACTACGCCGGTCCGGTGAAGGTGGATGCCCCCGGCAAATGCATCGCGTGGGGCGGCAGCGCATCGAGGCCCGACAACACGGGGCACAACTGGGAGGCGCCGAGCCCAAGCCACTGCGGCTGAGCCCTCACCCCATCGGCCGATCCCCTCAGAAAGAACAATGAACAATGCGTGTAATCAAACACGGAGCCAGGCTGGGCCTTGCCGTCGCGGCGATCCTCACCGGATCGCTGACCATGGCCGCCCCCGCGAACGCCGCGACCCCGGCCTCGGTCTGTGGCGGCGGTAGCTACAAAGTCATCGACAGCCATAACCTGGGTGGTCTCGCCACCATCTACCTGCTCTACAACGGCAGGACGAACTGCGCAGTCACCTGGAAGACCGCCGATATCGGCGTCAAGACCGATACCGGGGTCGGCCTCGGCATCTGGGGAGCCAACTCCCCGCAGATCGATGCTGGATGGTTCGAGTATTACGCCGGCCCCGTGAAGGTGGATGCGCCCGGCAAGTGCATCGGCTGGGGCGGCGCCGCAACGAGCAAAAGCGGCCGGACGGTCAGATGGAACGCGCCGGGTCCGAGCCACTGCGGCTGAGCGGCGATGAGACGAACCTCGTCCTCAGCCGAAACAGGCTGAGGACCAGGTCGTTTCGATGGGTCGAACTGCCCCGCCCGGCCGCGACAGTTCGGTCAGTGGTTGTCGAAACCTCCGGCGCGGGTGCGGGTCAGGAAGGTGTCCCACTCCGAGGGGTTGAAGACGAGGGCGGGGCCGGTGGGGTTCTTCGAGTCGCGGACGCCGACCAGCCCGCGATCGAGATGGGCGACCTCGACGCAGTCGCTTCCAGCCGAGCTTCGGCGAGACTTGAACCACTTGGCCTTGGATAGATCAACGTTCACGCTCGTACTCCCTCGCTCTCGTACGCAGTAGGCACTTGGTGTCCACCGGGTCCAACGCTACATTCCACATGGCCTGGAATGCTTTTCGATAGCGATCCACGGAGGCGGGCCGGTCGTAGTACATGTCGCCGGTGTACGAAGACTCGACGAACACCGTTGACGGCTCGTGAGCATGGCGTTCGAAATCGAGAACCGTAAACGGCCCTGTTGAAGTGCCGAGCGGGAAGCCCTTGGCGAAGGGCAACACCTTGACCTGGACATTCGGGGGCATATCGGCAAGGAAGCGCAATTGTGCCGCCATCACCTTCCTTCCGCCCACTACCCGGTGCAGTACCGACTCTTCTAAGATGAGCTTGGCCGGCACGGGATTGCGTTTGCGCGTGATGGTCTTCTGTCGGCCTATTCGCATCCGAATACGCCGATCCAGCTCATCGGCATCACTGTCCGAGAAGTAAGCCGCATCCAAAGCCCTTGCGTACCCGACAGTTTGAAACAACCCGCTGACCATGTCGGGTCGAAACACCGTCAAGCTCGAAGCTACCGACTCCAAACTCACATACGGTGCAAAGTTCGCCGGGATCAACTCCCCGTACTCATGCCACCACCCGCCGTTCCTCGACTCACTATCCGCCTCCTGAGCCAACCCCAGCAAAGCCCCCTGCTGACCGACCTCGTCATACAGCTCGCACAACCCCACAATGTCCGGAACATGAATCTTCCCCGGATGCCCGGTCTCCAACCGCTGCACCGTCCCGGCCCCGCGCCCGATCTGCCGCGCCGCTTCGGCGATGCTCAATCCCGCTGCCTGACGCATCTCCCGCAGGTGTCGACCCAGTTGACGCCGAGGCACCGTATTGCCCGATGTGGGCATAGTGATCCCCTCCTGTGAATGGCCATCCCCTGCCGAGGAACCATTGTGGCCCAATCCTGGATGCCTCACAGGGAAAACGTGAAGATCGGTGCGATCTGCCTATCACCGCAGGTAGAACCCGGTGCGAACCTGGTTTGCTCGCTTCCGGCATCGGAGACCGGGCCCGTCGTCACCACACCCCTGCCGTGGCGGCACATCCGGCATCGGCCATGGCGGCCGCGCTGGGTGGCGATCCATATCGCCCCGGTCTCCGATGCTCCAGACAGATCAGCGTCCGAGACACTCTTCACAGAGAACTTACTCAGGAGTAAGGTCGGTGCATGGCGTGGAAACCTGAGCAGATATCCGATCAGACCGGACGCACCTTCGTCGTCACCGGAGCCAATGGCGGCCTCGGTGTCGAGACCACGACGATGCTGGCGAGCAAGGGCGCGACGGTGGTCATGGCCTGCCGTAACGCGGCCAAGGCCCAAGAGATCGCCGACCGCATCGCCGGTGACGTGAAGGTCGCACCGCTCGACCTCGCCGATCTGGCGTCGGTGCGCGAATTCGCCGCCAACTGCGGGGAATTCGATGTGCTGATCAACAACGCCGGCTTGATGAACGTCCCGTTCTCGCGCACCAAGGACGGCTACGAAACCCAGTTCGGCGTCAACCACCTGGGCCACTTCGCGCTCACCGGGCTACTGCTCGATCGCATCCGCGACCGGGTGGTGTCGCTGGCCAGCATCGCGCACAAGCAGACCCCGAAGCTCTGGATCGACGATCTGAACTACGAAAACCGCCGTTACCAGCGCAATCTCGCGTATGCGCAGTCCAAGCTCGCCAACCTGATGTTCGCCCGCGAACTCCAGCACCGCCTGGAAGATGCCGGATCGAAGAAGCGCTCCTACGGAGTACACCCCGGCGTGTCGGCCACCGACCTGTTCGCCCGCACCGAAACCCCGCTGGACCGCATCAGCAAGCCCTTCGTCCGCCTGATCGGCCACCCGCCCGCCAAGGCAGCTCACTCCACCTTGTTCGCCGCCACCGAACCCGAAGCCGACCCCAACACCTACTGGGGCCCCACCCGCCTGTTCCAATCCCAGGGCCCGGTGGAACCCTCCCCCTCGACCAAGCTGTCGAAGAACCGCGAACTCCAGCGGCGGCTGTGGGAAGAATCCGAACGCTTCACCGGCATCACCTACAAGTTCTAGCGAACCCGCACGCCACGCACCGGATCGGCGGCCGGCCATTTCGAGCGGCCGCCGCTCCGGAGCCGAATCCACCTGAGCCGCAGCGCTCCGCCTCGAAGGGCTCGAAGATGGCAGCGGTTCGGTGGTACCGACGATCTACACCGGCCGGTCCCCGCAAGCACCGCGGACCAGGTAGTCGATTCCATCCGACGGCCGTCCACCTTCTCCAGGTATCTACTGGCACCGCTCGTAGCAGCTCGTACTCGATACTCCTGCAAGCTACTGGCGCAGATCGACTGGCAGCCGCCGACCCATAGTGATCGACGCAACTGGCGTCCAATACTGCTTACTTCCTTGGCATTTGACGCGTACTCCATCAAGTTCAAGAAGAATTTATGGCACCATTACCTTCTCTTTACCTACTATGAGAGTTAGTAGGTACGGGCTCGGCCCGGCGAAAACGGAGAGGCAATGGCGCCATGACGCGAGAGAACAGGTCGCGAGCACACGCAAGAACCGGCACTACAGGCGACGATTCGCGATCGGTCAGGCAGCGAAAGCGACCGCGGGTATCGGTGATCACGCTGCTGCTCGGCCTCATCGCCTCCGGCGCAATGCTCACCGCAGGCCCCGCCGCGGCCGAAACCAACAGGGCCGACAGCTCCCACAAACGCAGCGACTCCGGCAGTAATCACAACAAGACCGGATGGCGCAAGATCGACCCGCGCGGCTACCACCACAGCGAAACCGACCCGCGCCGCCGCGCCGACCAGCGCGATGCCCGCCGCGAATACCGGCAACAACAACGACAACCCGAAGTCCCCCGCAGCAGTGATACCGGTGGCGGCACCTCCACCTGGACCAGGAGCGATCGCGCCGACGGCAGCGGCTGGACCGTGTGCAAACCGCAGGCCAGTTATTGCTGAGCCTGGGGTCCCTTCGTTGCCGCGCTAACCGCCCTCAACAGCCGTCTTGATCCCGCTGACGTGCGCTTCCCACATGCCGCGCGAACGCTCGGCCTCCTGCTCACTGGCGTTGTTGTCCTGGCTCAGTGACAGGTGGGTCGAGTTCGCGTCGCCGGTCAGCTCGTAGGTGAGGGTGTGGTAGTTCGCCGGCACGTCCGACTGACCGGACAGCGCGCTGAAGTGGGTCATCTTCAGTAACCGGTCGGGCTCGACGGCAAGGATCTCGCCCTTGTCCGTATAGGGCCGTCCCTGGTACTCGCCCTCCCAGACGATCTGGCTGCCCACCTTCCAGTCGGTGCGCACGTCGGCGCCGAACATGAACCGGCGGATCTGCTCCGGGTCGGTCAGCGCCGCCCAGACCTGTTTCGGCGAAGCAGCGATATCGATGTCCGCCGTGGCGACATAGCCCGTCATTGCCATCAACTCCCATCGCTCGATCATTCGAGCGTAGGCCGCGGCGGGTGAGCGGGTCTTGGAGAAAGCCGTCAGACGCCGAAGTCGCGCTTGACCTGCTGGGCGTTGCGGTGTTCGACGAAGAACGACAACAGCGGGATGGTGCCTGCGAGCAGGGTGCCGATGGTGCGGCCCGCGGGCCAGCGGATCTTGACGGCCAGGTCGGCGGTGAGGATCAGGTAGAGGAAGTACACCCAGCCGTGGACAACGGCGATCCAGCGCGGGGTGTCGACGTCGAAGCCGTACTGGGCGATCATCTCGGCGGTGAGCAGCAGCAGCCACAGACCGGTGGTCCAGGCCAGCACGCGGTAGCGCAGCAGCGCGCTCTTGATCTTCGTGGTATTCGCGGGGGCCTTACGGGTGGTGACGGGGGTGGCGCCGTCGTCGGTCAGCGTGGTGTCGGTCGAGTTCTCGCTGGCGGTCAACCGGCGCTCCTCTCGGTGTCGCGGGCGTCGAGGCCCGCGGCGCGGACCTGTTCACCGATATCGTCGGCGTGCAAACGCGCCAGGTACTGGTTGTATTCGGCCAGCGCGGGATCGCTACCCCGCGCCGCCGTCGGCCGCTCGGGCAGGATGCCCGCCGGAATCTCACGCGGCGCGGCCTTCTTGGTCTTGGACCTGGCAGGCTGCGCGGCCGGTGCGGGAGCCGACTGCTCCTCCTCGGCTTCGCTCTCCAACCGAACGAACCGGAAGTACGCGAACACCGCGAACGCCGCGAACAACGGCCATTGCAGGGCATAACCCAAGTTCTGGCCGGTCCCGCTGGAGGACTCGAACCGCTCCCACTGCCACCACCCCAACGCCAGGCACGCCAGCGCGGCCACAACCACCAGCGCGATCAGCGCGGGCCGATTATGCCGAGGGCGATGCTGCGCCGAAGGGCCGGAGGGGGCGGACACGCATACCACGGTACCCGTCTACTACACGAACCGTAGGGGCAGGTGGGCGCTCTCACGCGCCGGTGAACGTACCGGGCACCACCACCGGTCGCCCGACCACGCACGATGCCACACTGCCCACGCCTGCGACTCCGCACCATCCCGCGCTATCGAGTACCTCGACGCACGGCGACGCACGTCCGCGCCGGTAGGCGCAGCAGCAGGTCGGCGCCAGCGAGGCCCGACCGATCAGGTCAGTCGACCAGCGCGGCGGGAGCAGGGATCAGCTGGGTCAGTCGACCAGGACCATCAGTGCGGGCAGCAGCTCGATCACTCGACCAGCGCCGTGAGTGCAGGCAGAAGTTGGGTCAATGCACGCCCGCGGTGCGAGACGGCGTCCTTCTCGGAAGGGCTCAGCTGCGCCGCGGTCGTCGTCCCACCCCCCGGCACGAACAGCGGGTCGTAACCGAATCCACCGGCGCCGATCGGCTTGCGCCCGATCGTGCCCGGCCATTCGCCGCGCACCACGGTTTCCACCCCGCCCGGCACCGCAAGTGCGCAGGTGGAGACGAAGCGGGCGCCGCGGCGGTCGTCGGGGACGTCGCCGAGCTGGCCGAGTAGCAGCGCGTTGTTGGCGGCGTCGTCGCCGTGGCGTCCGGACCAGCGGGCCGACAGAACGCCGGGCATGCCGTTGAGGGCGTCGACCTCTAGGCCGGAATCGTCGGCGACGCAGGCCAATCCGGTGGCTGCGGCGCCGTCGCGGGCCTTGGCCAGTGCGTTCTCCTCGAACGTCGCGCCGGTTTCGGGCGCTTCGTCGTAGGCGGGGACGTCGTCGAGGCCGACGATCTCGAGCCCCGCCACGCCGGCGTCGGCCAGGATGCGCCGCAGCTCGTTCAGCTTCTTGGCGTTGCGGCTGGCGACGAGCACACGGCGGGTCATCACTTCTTCTTCGGCTCGGCCGGTTCGGGAAGCACACCCGGGTACGGCAGCGCGAGGGCTTCCTTCTGCACCTCGAACAGCTGGTCACAGCCGGCGAGCGCGGAATCGAGCAGCTTGTCCAGAGTAGAGCGCGGGAAGGTGGCGCCCTCACCGGTGCCCTGCACCTCGACCAGCGTGCCGGTATCGGTGGCGACCACGTTCATGTCGACCTCGGCGCGCGAGTCCTCCTCATAGGGCAAGTCCAAGCGCACCCGGCCGTCGACCACGCCGACGCTCACCGCGGCGATGGCGCAGGAAATCGGCTGCGGGTCGGCGAGCTTGCCCGCGGCGGCGAGATAGGTGACCGCGTCGGAGAGCGCGACGTAGGCGCCGGTGATCGCGGCGGTGCGGGTACCGCCGTCGGCTTGGAGCACATCGCAGTCGATGGCAATGGTGTTCTCACCGATGGCGGCCAGGTCGATGCACGCGCGCAGCGAACGCCCGATCAGGCGGCTGATCTCCTGGGTCCGGCCGCCGACCCGGCCCTTCACCGATTCCCGTCCGCTGCGGGTGTGGGTGGCGGCGGGCAGCATCGCGTATTCGGCGGTGAGCCAGCCCAGCCCCGAGTCACGCCGCCACGGCGGCACGCCCTCGGTGACGCTTGCGGTGCACATCACCCGCGTCTGCCCGAACTCCACCAGCACCGAACCGGCTGGATGCGTGGTGAATCCACGGGTGATCCGTACCTCGCGGAGCTCATCGTCCGCCCTGCCATCGGCTCGTCTCGACACGAGGGCCAGCGTAATGGGATCAGGCTGCCCGGATACGGCGGGGCCTCGAGCGCGTCTCACTCAGTGGTCACAGCGCGTGCCGACCGCACCACCCAACCGGGCGCAGGCCACACGAATCGGATCGAGCCGACGTACCCGCCGACTCAGAGGTCGAAGGACTCCCCCGGTGCGACCGCGTGCACGGGACCGGTGAATTCAGCCTTGGCTTCGGCGATCACATCTTCGCGCGAAGTCCACGGCGGAATGTGGGTGAGCAGCAGCTCGCCGACACCGGCTTCGGCAGCGATCCGCCCCGCCTCGGTGCCCGAAAGATGAATACCGGGAGGACGATTGGCCGGATCGTGGGTCCAGGACGCTTCCGCCATGAGCACATCGGCGCCCTGCGCAAGCTCATGCACCTGCGAGCACATCGCGGTGTCGCCGGTGTAGACGAAGGTGCGCCCGGCCGCGGTGACGATGCGCAGGCCGTAGGACTCCGGCGGGTGGAACATCCGGCGCGCGGTCACGGTGTGGCCAGGGCCGAACTCGATCGGCTCGCCCTCGGTCCACGGGCGCATGTCGATCACGTCGGACCAGTCGTCGCATTCACCGCCGACCTCGGCCGAGGCGTTGCCGATGCGCACCGAGGTGTCCGAAGGACCGCGCACGATGGCCCGGCCGACCGGCGGCGTCGGGTGGTACCGCCGCCACACCAGCAGGCCCGGCAGATCCAGGCAGTGGTCGGCGTGCAGGTGGGTGAGGAAGATCGACACGTCGCCGGGGTTGGCGTAACGCTGTAACGCGCCGAGCACCCCTGGACCGAAATCGATGACGACCGGCGACATGTCCGGGCCGGTGAGCAGGTACCCCGACGCTGGGGAGTCCGGGCCGGACACACTGCCCGAGCACCCGAGGACGGTAAGGCGCATTCCACCATGCTGCCACGACGAATTCTCGCTCAAGAGCCGATCCCCCAAAAAGCCGGGCCGAGACCGCTGCGACCGGAAATGCCTGCAAGCACCGGTCTGCGCCTCACGACGGTGTGGACGTTCATCACCAGAGAGTACCCAGCAGACCGGCGCCGCACCCACCGCGCTGAAAAGGTGCACTCACCAAGTGATTCCGCCGAGCTCGAGCGGGAATCACAAAAAGGCCGCATTGTGACGCGCAACCCGGACGGTCAGCTGCGGCCCGGCGTGATGGCCGGACCGGCACCGGCGCCCGGAAGCGCCGCGCGACTTTTGCGCTCGTCACCGGAAAGCATCCATGCAGCCAGCACGCCGCCCACGGCTCCGAACAAATGCCCCTGCCAGGAGATGCCCGGCTGCCCCGGCAGTACTCCCCACAGCAGCGACCCGTAGACCGCGAGCACGATCAGGCCGATGACGATCTGGCCGACATGCCTGCCGAACCAGCCGCGCAGGATGATGAAGGTCAACCAACCGAAGACCAGCGCGGACGCACCGAGATGCACGGTGCCCGACCCGCCGGTGAGCCAGGTGCCAACGCCCGCGACGACCCAGATGATCGCCGTCGCCGCCAGACCGCGCCCGATACCGGAGACCAGGGTGAGGAACCCGAGTACCAGGACCGGCAGGGTGTTGCCGACCAGATGCGCCCAGCCGCCGTGCAGCATCGGCGCGTAGAGGATGCCAGTGAGCCCGTCGAGCTGACGCGGCTCGATTCCGGCCTGATCCAGATCGACGCTGGACACGGCGTCGAAACCTTCGATCACATAGAGCAGGGCGACGAAGCCGAGCACAACTGCTGCGGCTCGCGCCCACACCTCGCGTGCTCCGGTGAAGCCGCCCGGTGCGCCCGGCGACTTCCCCAGCTGTGGCGGCGCGGCTCCCGGCACGGGTGGCAGTGGCTGCTGCGCGCGCAACGCCGCGATCCGTTCGGGATCGAACGAGGCCCCGATTCCGGTTCCACCGGTCACCGCCATCACCTCCTCGCACGGTGCCGGGCACGAGCCCGGCACCGGCAACGCCGGTCGTCGGCGGCGCTATCCGCCGCCGAATGCACCTTCGAGGGTACCGGCGACCTCAGGCCCAGAGCTGGCCGTCGAGGCGTTCCTCGGCCTCTTCCAGGGTGCCGTCGTAGGCGCCGGTGGACAGGTACTTCCAGCCGCCGTCGGCTACCACGAACGCGATATCGGCCCTGGTACCGGCCTTGACGGCCTTGCGTGCGACACCGAGCGCGGCATGCAGGATGGCGCCGGTGGAGATGCCTGCGAAGATGCCCTCTTCGAGCACAAGCTCCCGGGTGCGGCGCACCGCGTCGTAGGGTCCGACCGAGAAACGGGTGGTCAGCACCGACTCGTCGTAGAGCTCGGGGATGAACCCCTCGTCGATGTTGCGCAGCCCGTACACCAGCTCGCCGTAGCGCGGTTCGGCCGCGACGATCTCGATGCCAGGCACCTTCTCGCGCAGGAAACGGCCCACGCCCATCAGGGTTCCGGTGGTGCCGAGTCCTGCGACGAAATGGGTGATCTCGGGCAGATCGGCCAGGATCTCCGGACCGGTGGTCTCGTAGTGCGCGAGCGCGTTGGCCGGATTGCCGTACTGGTAGAGCATCACCCAGTCGGGGTTCTCGGCGGCGATCTTTTTGGCCATGGCGACGGCCTGGTTGGAGCCGCCCGCCGCCGGTGAATCGATGATCCGCGCGCCGAACATGGTGAGCAGCTGCCGCCGCTCCACCGAGGTGTTCTCCGGCATCACACACACCAGCTGGTAGCCCTTGAGCTTGGCGGCCATGGCGAGTGAGATGCCGGTATTGCCGCTGGTCGGCTCCAGAATCGTGCAGCCGGGACTCAGCAGACCGTCGGTCTCGGCCTGTTCGATCATGCGCAGCGCCGGGCGATCCTTGATCGACCCGGTGGGGTTGCGGTCCTCGAGCTTGGCCCACAGCCGCACCGGATGCTCGCCCTCCCACTGCGGGGACAGGGTGCGCAAACCGACCAGCGGGGTGTTGCCGAGGGTCGCGATCAGCGATTCATAGCGGGCCACGAGGGATCTAGCCTCCGGCGACGGCGGGCAGGATGGTGACGCTCGCGCCCTCGGGCACCTCGGCCTCCAGGCCGCCGGTGAAACGCACGTCTTCGTCGTCGACGTAGATGTTGACGTAGCGGTTGAGCTTGCCGCCGGAGAGCAGCCGATCCTTGAGCCCCGAGAAATTGGTGTCCAGGTGATCGATCAGCGCCGACAGCGTGGCACCCTCGGCCTCGACCCGCTTCTCACCTCCGGTCAGGGGGCGCATGATGGTCGGAATGGACACGGTTACCGGCATCGGTGAACTCCTCGGTTGAACTTGCGAATATCGTTGGTGGTCAGTTGTTTTCGTAGCTGTCGACGATCTTCACCGGTTCTTCGGTGACCTCGCCGTCCAGGATCCGGTAACTGCGCAGCTCGTGCTGCTCGGGATCACGGGTGGAGACCAGCACGTAGTGGGTATCCGGCTCGGAGGCGTAGGACACATCGGTGCGGCTCGGATAGGCCTCGGTCGCGGTGTGCGAGTGGTAGATCACCACGGGGACCTCGTCGGCGTCGTCCATCGCGCGCCACACCTTCAGCTGCTCGCCCGAGTCGAAGCGATAGAAGGTGGGTGAACGCTCGGCATTGATCATGGCCACGAAACGCTCCGGGCGATCCGAGCCCTCCGGCCCCGCAATAACACCGCATGCCTCGTCCGGGTGGTCGGCGCGAGCGTGCGCCACCATCGCATCCACGAGGTCGGCCCTGATCACGAGCACAATCGAACCCTTCCGCATATCCGCACAGCCGTCACCGACCTGACACAGCCGACAACGAGTCAGGGTATTCGGGTATTCCGGACGCGCTGAATCTGGCTCCTGCCGGGGGCGGCGAGCTGGGGGGATCGCGAGTTGGCGGGTCGCGGACTCTCGGCGACTCCGATCGCGGGCGCAGCAGGACCGCGCGATCGAGCGTGCTACAGCGATGGTGACGACCTCAGCCTGGAAACAGCTCGCCGTACGACGGGATCCCGGCGATCGAGCGGGCCGAGAGGATGGCGTCGACGATCGCGCGTTCCACGCAGACGGCGGCGGCGGTGCAGAGCTGGTCGAGGACGAGTAGATCGTTGGGGAAAGCCGGCGGCAGGGGCGGGGGTTCGGGTGCGGTGGCGGTCCCGGTGGCCAGGGCGAAGATGGTGTCGCCGTCGAGCGGGGAATGGGCGGGACGGATGGCGCGGGCGAGGCCGTCGTGGGCGGTGGTGGCCAGGCGGCGGGCGCCGACTGTGTCCAGGGGTGCGTCGGTGGCGACGACACCGATGGTGGTGTTGAGGACCGTGCCCTTGACCGGGAGGGCGTTGGCGACGGCGAGCTGTTCGGGGGTCGCGGGACCGAGGCCGAAGTGGTCGGGGCCGTCGGTGCCCGCGCCCCAGAGCAGACCGGTGCGTGGATCGAAAACCGAGCCGACGGGGTTGGCGACCATGAGCGCGGCGACCGTCATCCCGGCCGCCGCACCGTCACTGAGCACTACGCTCGCACTACCGATCCCGCCCTTGATCGCCCCCGCCCGCGCGCCGACACCCGCACCGACCGTCCCGCGCTCGAACTCAACGGCAGCATCGGCCGCAGCCCGATAACCGAACTCGGCGGTCGGCCGAATGTTCCAGTCTCCCACCGGAAGATCGAAGATCACCGCCCCCGGCACGATCGGCACCACCCGGCTGGGATCGGTCGGATCCATCGGAATCCCGGCCCCGTTCTCCTCCAGCCACCGCATCACCCCATCAGCCGCCGCGAGCCCGTACGCACTCCCCCCGGTCAACAACACAGCGTCGGCCCGCCGCACCGTATTCACCGGATCCAGCACATCGGTCTCCCGGGTGCCCGGCCCTCCCCCGCGCACATCGACGGCCGCCACCGCCCCACCCGGAACGCGGATCACGGTAGAGCCGGTCGCCGCCCCTGACCCGACCGTCGCATCCTCATCGAGCACATGGTGGTGCCCCACCAATACACCCGCCACATCCGTCAACGAATTTCGCGCGCCCGCCACCGCATTCACGAGAACTCCTTGTCGCCGGTCCTCCCGCCGACGCTACCGTCGACACCGCACGTGCAGGCCCCACATCCTTCGCCCTTCGGGTCGACGCGACCTAAGGTGCCAAGGCCTGCAGCAGTGAGTCCTGCATCCAGGTCAGCCAGTGGTAGACGTCCAGATGCGGGGCGCGCGGATCATCGGCGTCGAACTGTTCGGGCGTGTCGGCGTCGATGCCGAGGACCGCGCCGAGGGCCAGGCGGACGTCTGTGAGGGCGGTGAGCCAAGCGTCGGCTTGTTCGGGGGTGATGATGATGCGGCCGCCATCGGTGGGGCAGGTGTCGAGGACGACGGCGCCCGCGGCGATTTTCGCGTCGATGATCTCGGGTTCGTGCAATCCGCGCAGGGCGCTGTTGAGGTCGGCGCGGTCGGCGTCGGGGGAACCGGGTTCGCTGCGGTGAAAATCGGGCAGCAGTCGCATGAGGCGCGGGTCGTCGGGTGGGGCGGTGTTACCGGTGCGCAGACCGGTGAGGGCGGCGAGATCGTCATCCGGCGCCGAGGCGGCTCGCTCGGTGAGTAGCCCGGACACCGCACCGACCAGCGACCGCAGCACGCCGGCTTCCCGGGCGTCCATATCGGATCGCAGTTTGAGACCGCTCAGCGAATTCTTCCGGCTCCACTTACGCACGTCGCTACGGTAGCCGTCCGAGTCAGTCGTCACGCTGCATGGTCGCCCACAGCCCTGCGGCATGCAGGCGCCGGACGTCCTGTTCCATTTTGTCCCGCGAGCCGGACGATACGACCGCCTTGCCCTCGTTGTGCACCTTGAGCATCAGCTCGGTCGCCTTGGCTTTGCTGTAGCCGAACAGCTTCTGGAAAATGTAGGCGACGTAGTGCATGAGGTTGACCGGGTCGTCCCAGACGACCGTGACCCACGGTCGGTCTTCCGCCTCCAGGATTTCGGTGTATTCCACCGCTTCGGGGGTCGCCTGTGCGGACAGCGTCGCGTTCGCGGCGACCACGACGGTGCCGACACGGGCCACGTCCATCCGATAGCGGGGTGCCGTATTGCACAAGGCCATAACGTCAAGGGTACGACTAGCACCCGAATACACAACACCCGAGCATGATCGATTCGGCCGTTTCGGCCCTGACCACGGCCCTTCGGGCCCTATGATGCGCGACCGGCCCGCACACCATGCGCAGCGACGCCGACGGGCACCTCGCTCGCATTACAGTGACAGCGTGGATCTCCGCGACGACGGCCGCAGCACCGCCCTGCTGACCGATCAGTACGAACTGACCATGCTCGCCGCCGCGCTGGCCGACGGTTCCGCGCATCGGCAGTGCACCTTCGAACTGTTCGCCAGGCGTTTGCCACATGGGCGCCGCTATGGCGTCGTCGCCGGAACCGCACGCTTGCTCGAGGCGCTGGGGAACTTCCATTTCGGCGAAGAAGAGCTGGAGATCGTCGCCGGATTCCTCGACGACACCACCCTCGACTGGTTGCGCGAATTCCGCTTCACCGGCGATATCGACGGCTACGCCGAGGGTGAGCTGTATTTCCCCGGATCACCGATCCTGTCGGTACGCGGCAGCTTCGCCGAATGCGTGCTGCTGGAGACCCTGGCCCTGTCGATCCTCAATCACGACAGTGCCATCGCGTCGGCGGCCGCCCGCATGGTCAGTGCGGCAGCGCGACGCCGGATGATCGAGATGGGCTCGCGGCGCACCCATGAACTCGCCGCACCGGCCAGCGCCCGCGCCGCCTATCTGGCCGGTTTCGACGCGACCTCGAACCTGGAGGCGGTACGCCGATTCGGTGTGCCCGGCGCGGGCACCAGCGCGCACGCGTTCACCCTGCTGCACAGCGGCGCGGACGGCGCACACGAAGCAGCCGCGTTCCGCAGCCAGATCGAGGCGCTCGGCATCGGCACCACCCTGCTGGTCGACACCTTCGACATCACCAGGGGCGTCGCCACCGCCATCGAGGTCGCCGGACCGGAGCTCGGCGGTGTCCGCATCGACTCCGGTGACCTGGGCGTGCTGGCCCGGCAAGTGCGCAATCAGCTCGACGAGCTGGGCGCGACCAAGACGCGCATCGTGGTGTCCGGCGATCTCGACGAGTACGCGATCGCCGCGCTGCGCGCCGAACCGGTGGACGTCTACGGGGTCGGCACCTCGCTGGTCACCGGCTCCGGCGCGCCGACCGCGGGGATGGTCTACAAGCTGGTCGAGGTGGACGGCGTCCCGGTCGCCAAACGCAGCAGCCACAAGGAGTCGCGCGGTGGCACCAAGCGCGCGATCCGGCTGGCGCGGCGCACCGGCACCATCGTCGAAGAGATCATCTATCCCGCGGCAGGCGAACGTCCCGCCGCGAACGGATTCGAGATGCGCGAGCTGATGGTGCCCATGGTCCGCGAGGGCAAGATCATCGACCAGCCGACCCTGTCCGAGAGCCGCGACCTCGTCGCCTATGGCCTGGTCGCCCTCCCCTGGGAAGGCCTCAAACTCTCCGCAGGCGACCCCGCCATCCCCACCACCTTCCTCTCCTGAGCGACGAGTGGTACCTGAGCGCGGGCCCTTCTCGCGAAACGCCGCAGCCAGGTACCACTCGCGGCGGGTGCGTGCGTTTGTGGGGCGGCGGCGGCCGATCGTGGGGGGCAGAATTGGTGCGTAGGAGGTTGTGATGGGTCGAGCTTTGGTGATCGTGGACGTGCAGAACGATTTCTGCGAGGGCGGATCGCTGGCCGTCGCGGGCGGGGCGCGGGTGGCTGAGCGGATCGGCGCGCACGCGCGGGCACGCGCCGGCGACTATGCGGCGGTGGTCGCGACCCGCGATTTCCACGTCGATCCGGGTGCTCATTTCTCCGAACAGCCCGATTTCGTGGACAGCTGGCCGCCGCACTGCCTGGTCGGCACAGCCGGCGCCGAGTTCCATCCGAACCTCGACATCACGCCGGTCCAGGAGGTGTTCTCCAAGGGCGCCTATGCCGCGGCCTACTCCGGATTCGAAGGTGCTGCCGACGACGGGAGCGCGCTGGCCGACTGGCTGCGGGCGCGCGATATCGACGCGGTGGACGTCGTCGGGATCGCCACCGATCACTGTGTGCGCGCCACCGCGCTGGACGCCGCGGCCGCCGGGTTCGATACTCGTGTGCTGCTGGGTCTCACCGCAGGTGTCGCGGCCGAGACCACCGAGAAGGCGCTGGAGCAGCTGCGTGGGGCGGGAGTCGAGCTCGAAGGTGCGCTAGAGAACTGAGCCAGCGGGTTATCGCCAACCCCGTGACCCCGCCCGCCGACCGGACACGGGTTGTCGGTGCGGCGCAGTAGGCTGCCGGGGTGCCAGAACTTCCGCCCGTCCCGGCCCTGTTGTCGACCGCCGTCACCGCGCTCGGCGGCAAGGAACGGCCGGGGCAGGTATCAATGGCCGCCGCAGTCGATCACGCGATCGACACCAAGGAGCATCTGGCGGTGCAGGCCGGGACGGGTACCGGCAAATCACTGGCCTACCTGGTCCCCAGCTTGCGGCACGCGGTACGCACCGGACGCACGGTCGTGGTGTCCACGGCGACGATCGCGCTGCAACGTCAGCTGGTCGATCGGGATCTGCCCCGGCTCGCCGACGCGCTCGGCAAACCGCTCGGCCGGATCCCACAGTTCGCGATCCTCAAGGGCCGCAACAACTATCTGTGCCTGAACAAAATCAACAGCGCGATCCCCGAGGAACCGGCCGAGGCCGAACTGTTCGACGCGTTCGCGGTCTCGCGGCTCGGGCGCGAGGTGCAGCGGCTCAACGAATGGGCCTCCGACACCGAAACCGGCGACCGCGACGACCTCACTCCCGGCGTCTCCGACCGGGCCTGGCGCCAGGTCAGCGTCTCCTCGCGAGAATGCCTTGGCAAATCGCGGTGCCCGTTCGGCCAGGACTGCTTCGCCGAGAAGGCCAGGGCCGAATCCGCCCAGGCCGACGTCGTGGTCACCAACCATGCTCTACTGGCCATCGATGCGATCAGCGGTATACAGGTGCTTCCCGAACACGATGTGGTCGTGGTGGACGAGGCGCACGAACTGGTCGACAGGGTCACCGGTGTCGCCACCGCCGAACTGTCGGCCGTCGCGATCACCGCCGCGGCCCGCCGCTGCACCAAGCTCATCGACGAACAAGAAGTCGACCGCCTCGAAGCCGCGGGTGATGCCCTGCACGCCGCGCTCGACGATATGGGCCCGAGCCGCTGGGATGCCATGCCCGACGGGATCGCCCCGGTCCTCGCGCTGGTCCGCGACGCCGCGTGGAATGCGCACACCGCGCTCGCACCGCAGGGCGGCACCACCGCACAGGGCGACGCCGATACCGCCGCGGCCCGCACCCGCGCTGTGGCCGCTGTCGAGGAGGTGCACGACGCCGCGGTGCGCGCCCTCACCGCTTTCGACGAACCCGATGCGGCGGCTCGCCGCGACGTGGTGTGGCTGGCCGCCGACGAACTGCGCGGCGTCACCCGCCGCACATTGCGGATGGCCCCGCTGTCGGTGGGCGGGTTGCTGCGCAGCCGCTTGTTCGGCGCGTCGACGGTGGTGCTGACCTCGGCGACGTTGCAGATCGGCGGTTCCTTCGACGGTCTCGCCATCACCTGGGGGCTGCCCGCGCAGTCGTCCAGCCGCACCGATACCGCCACCGCCAATGGCGCCGAAGCGCCGTCGGACAACGAGACGGTGCGCTGGACCTCCCTCGATGTCGGCTCACCGTTCGACCACGCGAAGTCCGGAATCCTGTACGTCGCCAAGCATCTACCCGCACCGGGCCGCGACGGCCTGTCCCCCGCCTATCTCGACGAGATCGAGCGGCTGATCACCGCGGCCGGTGGGCGCACGCTCGGCCTGTTCTCGTCCATGCGCGCGGCCAAGGCGGCCACCGAGGTGCTGCGCAATCGCCTGGACACGCCCGTGCTGTGCCAAGGCGAGGACTCCACCGGCGCCCTGGTCCGCAAATTCGCCGACGACCCGGAGACCTCCCTGTTCGGCACCCTGTCGCTGTGGCAGGGCGTGGACGTGCCCGGCCCGTCGCTGAGTCTGGTGATCCTGGACCGCATCCCGTTCCCCCGCCCCGACGACCCGCTGCTCACCGCACGTCAGCGTGCCGTCGAATCCCGCGGCGGCAACGGCTTCATGTCCGTCGCCGCCAGCCACGCCGCGCTGCTCCTGGCTCAGGGCACCGGCCGCCTGCTCCGCAGCGTCGACGACCGCGGCGTAGTCGCCATCCTCGACTCCCGCCTGGCCACCGCCCGCTACGGCGGCTACCTGCGCGCGTCGTTGCCGCCGTACTGGGAGACCAGCGATCCCGAGGTGGTCGCGAAGGCTTTGCAGCGGCTCACCGCCGCCGCGAAGGTCTGAGGTACCGGCGGGCCGGAACGAAACCCGCGATCAATCCCGCACCGCGACCGCGTCCACCTCGAACAACATGCCCGGCAAAGCGAGTGCGGCGACGCCGGTCAATGTCTGGGTCGGCGGTTGCTTGCCCCAGATCTCGGCGATCTTCTGGCCGAGCACGCCCAGCTTGGGCAGGTCGTGGTCGACGATGTGGGTGCGCAGCTGGGCGACGTCGGCGTAGTCCAAACCGACCGATCGCAGGGCGATACCGAGGTTGTCGAAGGCACGGTCCACCTGTGCCGCGAAGTCCTCGCTGGTGGTGTGGCCCTCGGCATCGGAATCGTATTGGCCGGCAATGAAGACCAGTTCGCCGCGCACGCGCGCCACGTGGCTGTAGCCGAAACCGGTCGGGTCGTGCAGACCGTCGGGGTTGCTGATCTCGATCGTCACGATCGTCTCCTTTGTCAGTGTGATGTCGACGTGGAGATGACGATGCAGACCGCAGGTGTGTGACATCGGCGCTTCGAGGGCACCATCCGGTTCACGCCAGCGGTAACGACTTCCACCAATCCATGAAGTCCTCTGGGGATTTGTGCATTCCCCTGGTGTACAGCAGGAAGGTGCCGCGGTTCGGGCCGGGGAAGCTGGTCATCATGGTGTGCTGGTGCCCCATGGACTGCGGCAGATGGTAATTCGGGTACATCACCCCGTCCTTGGCGTCGTGGGTGATGTCGATCGGTTGCAATCGGTCGAGCACTCGCCGCGCTTCGTCTGCGGTCTCGTACTCGACAAGGAAGTACGAGATCGCGGTGAGGCCGTCATTGCCCAAGCAGCCCCAAGCCGCCGACCACGCACCGAAATCCGGGCCCGCGGCGCTCTGGCCCTCCCATAGCTCTTTGTCACGCGCGGAATCGTGTGACACGCAACCGGCGCCGTCGAAACCGTTGCCCGGCGAGGTATCCGGCACCATATTCGGGAACTCGGTACTGATCGCCTCTGCCGGTGCGGGGCCGGTGTCGTCGGGGATGTTCATGACGACCAGCGCCACGATCACCGCGATGACGGCCAGCACCGCCGCCACCGACAGCCCGATATCGAGCTTCTTGCGCGAGCGCACCCCACCGGCATCGGCCGGACGCATCGAGGACAGCGCGCCGGTCGTCGCCGAAATCTGTCCCGTGGGCGGCGAATACGCCTGCCGGCGAGGCGGAGTGAGCGGACCGTTCATCGGTCGCATACCGGGGCGGTTACCGACCGCACCGGGGTTGGTGCCGGGGGTACCGGGGTTGGTACCGGCCACACCACGGCCCGCGCCGACCGTACCGAGGTTCGTACCGACCACACCGGGACCCGTGCCGACCGGGCCGGGGTTGGTACCGAGTGGGCCAGCCCCACTACCAAGTGCGCCTGAGCCGACCATGCCGGGGCCCAGGTCGCCCGGCCGCGACTGAAGGTGTGCGTGCGGGCTCGGCTGCGATTGCGACTGCGGCTGTACCTGCGACTGCGACTGTCCCTGCGGCTGCGGCTGCGCGAGGATCCGCTGCCCCTGCGCCGTCGCCATCGGCGCCTGCATCGTCGCCGCCACCCGAGCATGCGATCCCGAGACCGGCGCCGCCCCTGACAACGCCGCCCGTACCGCCTCCGCGAATTCGGCGCAGCTGCCGAATCTTCCGCCCGCACGTTTGGCCAGCGCCCGGGCCATGACCGCGTCCAATGCCGCGGGCAGACCGAGCCGGACGCTGCTCAGCGCCGGCGGCGAATGCTGGAGATGGCCCTGGATGACAGCCACCGGATGCGGCGAGTTGAACGGCGCAGTGCCCGTCAGCATCCAGAACAGGCTGCAGGCCAGCGAATACTGATCGGTGCGGTGATCGAGCGGACCGCCGGTGAGCTGTTCGGGCGAGGCGTAGGCGATGGTCGCGGTGAACGAACCGGTCTGGGTGAGATGGCCGCCGTCGTCGCGAAGGCGGGCGATCCCGAAGTCGGTGAGGTAGACCCGCTCGGGCCCGGTATGCGCATTGGAGAGCAGGATGTTCGCCGGTTTCACATCACGGTGCAGCACACCCATGCTGTGCGCGAAATCTAGCGCCTGCGCCATGTCGGTGATGATCTGCACCGCGCGCATGACCGGCAGCGTGTTCGGATCGAGTGAAGCGGCGTCGATCCCGTCGATGTACTGCATCGAGATCCACAGCTGCGAGTCCTCGACCCCACGATCGAACACGGTCACGATGTTCGGATGGTCGAGCTGCGCCGCGAGATCGGCCTCGCGTTCGAATCTGGCCCTGGTTTCCTTGTCGTCGAACAGATCCGGATTCAGCAGCTTGAGCGCGGTGCGGCGCGGTAGCCGCGGATGTTTGGCGAGGTAGACCGACCCCATGCCGCCGCGGCCGAGCCTGCGTTCGATCTGATATCCAGCAAAGACCGAACCCGGTTGCACTTGCGCCCTCCTAGTCCGATCTTTCGAGCAGGCCGATCCTATCGGTCATATCCGCACGCGGCCCGTCCGCCCGAGTCCGGAGCGACTCCACTCCCGGAAACACCAATGCGGCGCGGTGATCGCATCACCGCGCCGCACTGACCACATCTGAAGGACTACAGCGCACCCTTGAGGATCAAGGTCAGCACAGCTACCACCACCGCGAGCACCACCGCGCCCGCGCCCCAGGCGAACCCGACGCGGTACCACGGACGGCCGTAGTCGAGCGAGAACCGGCCCGGGCCGGTGAAGGCAAGGGCTGCGGCGACGGCCGCGAACAGCAGGCCGTCCGACCAACCCTGGCCGGTGAGCAGCCCACCGCTCCACATCTGGTTGATGACGTTGATCATGGTGCCGAGGACGATGGCCGCGGCCAGCGGGGTCAGCAGACCGAGGGCCAGCATCAGGCCGCCGACGAGCTCGGTCAGCCCGGCGAGCGTGCCGAACAGCTCACCGGGGTTGTATCCCATGCCCTCGAACATGGCGACGGTGTTGGCGTGGCCGGGCCCGTCGAACCAGCCGAAGAGTTTCTGTGCGCCGTACGCCGCCAGCAGGCCGCCGAAGACGACGCGCAGGACCAGCAGTCCGATGTCGGAGGAGATGGTGTCGTAGGGGGTCTTGACGTTCAGACGCTCGAGCGTCGATTTGGTGGTCATCAGTCTGTCCTCATCATCGTGCCGTCTGCCGATCGGAACCCGTTAGCTTCGCAAAGAAGCGGACTACGGTCCGATTGTTTCACGTCGGACACCAACTGCGCGACCCTGCGAACCTATTCCGCAAGAAAGAAGAAATATCCGAGAAAGATCACCATCAGGCCCCACATGGCCGGATGGACCTCCTTGATCTTGCCCTTCGCGACCATGACCACCGGATAGAACAGCATGCCCATGGCCAGGCCGTTCGCGATCGAATAGGTCAGCGGCATCATGATGATCGTGATGAAGGCGGGCACGGCGAACTCGAGCCGCTGCCAATCGATCTCACCCAGCGCGCGGGCCATGAGCACACCGACGACGATCAGCGCCGCCGACGTCACCGCACCGGACTTCGCGACCACCTCGAACACCGGGAAACAGAACATCGCGACCGCGAACCAGCCCGCCGTCGCGACCGCCGTCAACCCCGTGCGACCACCCGCGGACACACCTGCGGTCGATTCCACATAGGCCGTGGTGGTGGAGGTACCGATGATCGCGCCCGCGGTGGTGCCCACCGAATCGGCGGCCAGCGCACTCGCCGCGCGCGGCAGCTTGCCGTCCTTGTCCAGCAGCCCGGCCTGATTCGCGACGCCGATCAACGTGCCGGAGGCGTCGAAGAAGTCGACGAACAGCATGGTCAGCACGACCACGATCATCTGCCCGGTGAACGCGTCGGGCAGATGGATGATCGCCTGTCCGAAGGTCTCGTCCAGCCCACGCGGCAGGGCCGCGATCCCCTCCGGCATATCGACCAGTCCGCTGACCATGCCGACGGCCGTGGTCAGCACGATGCCGTACAGCACTGCGCCATGCCAGCCGATGACCACGAACGCCACTGTCACGACCAGCCCGAACAGCGCGAGCAGGGTGGTGCCCTTGGTGAAATCACCCAGCGCGACGAAGGTGGCGTCGTTGGCGACGACGATCCCCGCGTTCTTCAGTCCAAGGAACGCCACGAACATGCCGATACCCGCCCCGACCGCGAGCTTCATCTGCATGGGAATCGCGTTGAGGATGCGTTCGCGCACCTTGGTCACCGCGAGGATGAAGAAGATGATGCCCGACAGCAACGTCCCCGACAACGCCACCTGCCACGGAATCCCCATCCCGAGCACCACCGAATAGGCGAAGAACGCGTTGAGGCCCATACCCGGCGCCAGCGCGACCGGATACTTCGCCCACAAGCCCATCACCAGCGTGCCGAACACCGCCGCCACCGCGGTCGCGGTGAACACCGCCTGCGTCGGAATGCCCAGCTCACCGAGTACGCCGTGGTCGCCGAGCACCGACGGGTTGACCGCGAGCACGTAGGACATGGCCAGGAACGTGACCGTGCCCGCCATCAACTCACGTCTGACGGTCGAACCGTTCGAGCTGACACCGAAATATTTATCGATACGACCCCGGGTTCGGGTCAGCACGTCGATGGCCATGGGGGTACTCCAGTCGGGAACGAGTGAGCGGGTGCTCCGAGACGTTATCCGATACTGGACCAACAACCCTGGTCAGCCACCGAAAACAGTGATATGCGTGACGCTCGGTTACTCGCCCACCTCACTCACGCACCAGGCGCCGCAACCAATCCCAGTTCGGCGTCCGAGGCGAGCAGCTCACTGTGCGGCAGTACCCGCACGGTGTAACCGACCGCGCCCGACAGCGGCACCGGCGTCTCGATCTCGAACAGCTCGAGCCCGGAATCGGACCCGGTGTGCTTCATCGCCATCGTGGTGACATCGGACAGATCGTCGGCAGGTGAGACCCGCCCGAGCACCGCCTGCACCGCGACATCGTCGGGGGAAAGTCCACCGAGGTCGATCCGCGCCGTCAACGACAGCGGCGCTCCGATGATCGGCGTGTCCGGCAGTCCCGCGCTGTCGACCTGGACCACCCGCACCGACGGCCACGCCGATTCGATCCGGCGCCGGTACTCGGCGGCCGCACGTGCCCCGGCGAAATCGTCGGCGACGGCGCTGCGGCAGGCCGCTGCGGCGGGCGCGTAATAGTCGAGGGCGTAATCGCGCACCATGCGCGAGGCCAGCACCTTCGGTCCGAGCGTTTGCAGGGTGTGGCGCACCATCTCCACCCAGCGCACCGGCATGCCGTCGCCGTCGCGGTCGTAGAAACGTGGCGCGACCGAACGTTCGAACAGGTCGTAGAGGGCGGCGGCCTCGAGATCGTCGCGGCGGTGCTCGTCGCGGATACCGTCGGCGGTGGGGATGGCCCAGCCGTTCTCACCGTCGTACATCTCGTCCCACCAGCCGTCCCGGATGGACAGATTGAGTCCGCCATTGAGCGCGGACTTCATCCCGGAGGTGCCGCAGGCCTCGAGCGGGCGCAGCGGATTGTTCAGCCACACATCACAGCCCCAGTACAGGTAGCGGGCCATGGACATGTCGTAGTCGGGCAGGAAGACGATGCGGTGTCGCACCTCGGGGTCGTCGGCGAAACGCACCACTTGCTGGATGAGCGCCTTGCCGCCGTCGTCGGCCGGATGGCTCTTCCCCGCCACCACCAGCTGCACCGGACGGTCGGGGTCCAACAGCATCGAACGCAAGCGCTGCGGGTCGCGCAGCATCAGCGTCAGCCGTTTGTAGGTCGGCACCCGGCGGGCGAAGCCGACAGTCAGCACGTCGGGATCGAAAACGCCGTCGATCCAGCCCAATTCGGCCTCGGCGGCACCGCGCTGCAACCACGACAGGCGCAGCCTGCGACGCACCTCGGCGACCAGGGTGGCGCGCAAAGTGTTGCGGGTCGACCACAGATCAGCGGACTCGATATCGCGCAGCTTCTCCCAGCCGCGCGCCTCCTCGACGAGTTCGGCACCGATGCGTTCACGCGCCTTCTCGATCCACTCCGGTGCCGCCCAGGTGGGCGCGTGCACACCGTTGGTGATCGAGCCGATCGGCACTTCGGCGGCATCGAACCCGGACCACAGCGAGGCGAACATCTCCCGGCTGACCTCACCGTGCAGCCGCGACACACCATTGGCGCGCTGGGCCAGCCGCAGTCCCATATGCGCCATATTGAACACCGACGGATCCGATTCACGCCCCAGCGCGACGATGCGATCCACCGACAGCCCCGGCAGCAGCGAGGATTCCGCTTCCCCGTGCGGGCCGCCGAAATACCTGCGCACCATCGGCATCGGGAACCGGTCGATCCCCGCGGGCACCGGCGTGTGGGTGGTGAACACCGTGCCCGCACGCACCGCGGCCAGCCCGGCGTCGAAATCGAGTCCGGCCGACACGTATTCGCGGATGCGTTCCAGTCCGAGGAAACCGGCGTGGCCCTCGTTCATATGGAAGACGTCCGGATCGGGCAGCCCCTCGGCGCGGGTGTAGGCACGCACCGCGCGCACACCGCCGATTCCGGCCAGGATCTCCTGTTTGATCCGGTGGTCCTGGTCGCCGCCGTAGAGGCGGTCGGTGACCGCGCGCAGTTCGGGATCGTTATCGGCGATATCGGAATCCAGCAACAGCAACGGCACCCGGCCCACCTGGGCGATCCATACCCGAGCCCGCAGCACGCGGCGATCCGGCATCCCCACATGGATCAGCACCGGCGAACCCTCAACCGTCAGCAGGCGCAGCGGCAAGCCCTGCGGGTCCAGCGCCGGATAATGTTCGGCCTGCCAGCCGTCGGCGGTCAGCGACTGCCGGAAATAGCCCGAGCGGTACAGCAACCCGACACCGATCAGCGGCAGCCCCAAGTCGGAAGCGGCCTTGAGGTGATCACCCGCCAGGATGCCGAGCCCGCCGGAATAGTTCGGCAGCACTTCGGTGACACCGAATTCCATGGAGAAGTAGGCGACACCACGCACCTGCGAACCGCGCCGCTGGAACCAGCCGGGCGTGGCCAGATACTCGCGCAGATCCGCCGCGGCGGCGTCCACCCTGGCGGTGTAGCCGGGATCGGCGGCCAGCTCGTCGAGCCGTTCGCGCGGCACCTCGCCGAGCATCCGTACCGGATCGTGGCCCACCTCGAGCCAGCGTGCCGGGTCCAACTCTGCGAACAGATCCTGGGTCGGACCATGCCATGACCAGCGCAGATTCGTCGACAACTCGCCAAGCGCCGCCAGACGCTCGGGCAGATGGGCGCGGACTGTGAACCGACGCAGTGCCTTCACCAGCCGAACCCTACCCAACAATGCGGGCCCGGGATTCCGCTCGGTGCGCTCATCACCTCGTCCGCAGGCGCGACCGGTACGGTTGGGGACGTGACCGGCCGCATCGCTATCGATGACACTGCCCCGTTCATCCCCGGAGGCCGGCCCGCCAAGGCCGTCGTCGGCGAGGTGTTCCCGGTGCGCGCCGTGGTGTGGAGCGAGGGACACGACGCGGTGGCCGCCACGCTCGCGGTGCGCGGGCCGGGGTCCTCGCGGGCCCTGCGCATCCGGATGACACCGGACTACGAGCCCGACGTCTTCAATGCCACCTTCACTCCGAACACGCCGGGTACCTGGGCCTTCCGCATCGAAGGCTGGCTCGATCCGATCGCCACCTGGCGGGCCGCGGTGGAGGCGAAACTGGCCGTCGGCCAGAGCGCCGCCGATCTGGACAACGATCTGGAACTGGGCGCCCAGCTCTTCGATCGCGCTGCCCAGGCGGTGCCGAAGAAGCAGTTCGAGCGCCTGCGCGCGGTCGCGGCCGCCCTGCGCAGCGATGAACAGCTTCCGGCCCGAGTCGCCGCCGCCTTCACCGATGACGTCGCCGACATCCTGCGCGCCACCCCGCTACGCGACCTGGTCACCCGTGGATCTCAGCACACCGTGCTTGTCGAACGTCAGCGCGCGCTCTACGGCGCCTGGTACGAATTCTTCCCCCGCTCCACCGGCGGGCGCGACGCCGAAGGCAACCCGGTCCACGGCAGTTTCGCCACCGCGGCCAAGGATCTGCCACGAATCGCGGCGATGGGCTTCGATGTCGTCTACCTGCCGCCGATCCACCCGATCGGCGCGGTGAACCGCAAGGGTCCCAACAACGCGCTCACCGCCGAACCCGGCGATGTCGGCTCACCGTGGGCGATCGGCTCGGCCGACGGCGGCCACGACGCCATCCACCCCGAACTCGGCACCGCGGACGATTTCGCCGATTTCGTCGCCGCCGCCGACCGGCTGGGCCTCGAAGTGGCCCTCGACCTCGCCCTGCAATGCGCTCCCGATCATCCGTGGGTGCGCGAGCATCCCGAATGGTTCACGACCCTGCCCGACGGCACCATCGCCTACGCGGAGAATCCGCCGAAGAAGTACCAGGACATCTATCCCGTCGACTTCGACAACGATCCCGACGGTCTCTACGCCGAAGTGCTGCGCGTTGTCCGGCACTGGATCGACCTCGGCGTCACGATCTTCCGTGTCGACAACCCGCACACCAAACCCGCCGACTTCTGGGAATGGTTGATCACCACGGTGCGCCGCACCGACCCCGACGTGGTGTTCCTGTCCGAAGCATTCACCCGCCCGGCCCGGCTGTACGGGCTGGCGCGGCGCGGATTCAGCCAGTCCTACACCTATTTCACCTGGCGCGTCAGCAAATGGGAACTCACCGAATTCGGTCTCGAGCTGGCCGCCAAGGCCGACGAAGCGCGCCCCAACCTCTTCGTCAACACCCCCGACATCCTGCACGAGAGCCTGCAACACGGCGGGCCGGGCATGTTCGCCATCCGCGCCGCCCTCGCCGCGACCCTCGCACCGGCCTGGGGCGTGTACTCCGGCTTCGAATTGTTCGAGCACCAGGCCGTGCGGCCGGGCAGCGAGGAATACCTGGACTCGGAGAAGTACGAGCTGCGCCCGCGCCCGTTCGCCGAGGCGCTGGCCCGCGGCGAATCGCTGGAGCCGTGGCTGACCAGGCTCAACGAGATCCGGCGCAACCATCCGGCTCTTCGCCAACTGCGCTGCCTGCATTTCCACCACATCGACAACGACGCCATGCTGGCCTACTCGAAGTTCGATCCGGCCACCGGCGACGCCGTACTGGTGGTGGTGAACCTCAACCCGTTCGCCGCCGAATACGGCATGCTCTCGCTGGATCTGCCCGCCATCGGCCGCGAATGGCATGACCATCCGGTCGTCTACGACGAGGTCAGCGGCGAGGAATACCACTGGGCGCAGACCAACTACGTGCGCCTCGACCCGACCAAGGCCGTCGCGCATATCCTCGCGCTGCCACCGGTCCCCCAGCCCGCCCGCACCGAACTGGCCTTCCGCAGGAACTTCGGATGAGCAGGGTCCGGCGGTGAAACGCCGCGACCTGATGCTGCTCGCGGCGGGCACCCACCCCGATCCGCACACCGTCCTCGGCGCCCACCCCCATCCGGACGGCACCGTGGTCCGGGTACTGCGCCCACACGCCGACACGGTGACGGCCCGGGTCGGCACCGACGAGCATCGGCTCGACTCGCTCGGACACGGGATCTTCGCCGGTGTGCTGCCGTATCCGGAGCTGATGGACTACCGCGTCGTCACCACCTACCCGGGCGGGCAGACCGTCGTCGAAGCCGACGGCTACCGCTTCCTGCCCACCCTCGGCGAACTCGATCTGCATCTCATCGGCGAAGGCAACCATCAGCGGCTGTGGGAGGTGCTCGGCGCGCATCCGCGGCGCTACACCACCCTCGACGGCGAGGTGACCGGCACCTCGTTCGCGGTGTGGGCACCGAACGCACGCGGCGTCAGCGTGATGGGCGATTTCGACGGGTGGAGCGGCACCAGCACACCCATGCGGTCGCTGGGCAGCTCCGGGATCTGGGAGGTGTTCGTCCCCGGCGTCGGGCCCGGCACTCGATACAAGTACCGCGTGCACGGCGCCGACGGCCGCATCGTCGACCACGCCGACCCGGTCGCCTTCGCGACCGAGGTTCCGCCCGCTACGGCCTCGGTCATCACCGAATCGCACTATGTGTGGTCCGACGACGCCTGGCTCGCCACCCGCGCCGCGACCGAACCAGCTCGCGCACCGCTGAGCGTCTACGAAATCCACCTCGGCTCGTGGCGCCCCGGCCTCGGCTACCGCGAACTGGCCGGGCAGCTCGCCGAATACGTGCGCGAGGCCGGCTTCACCCATATCGAACTGCTGCCCGTCGCCGAACATCCCTTCGGCGGATCCTGGGGCTACCAGGTCACCTCGTACTACGCCCCGACCGCCCGATTCGGCACCCCCGACGATTTCCGCGCCTTCGTCGATCATCTGCACGATCAGGGCATCGGTGTCCTGCTGGACTGGGTGCCCGCGCACTTCCCGCGCGACGAATGGGCGCTGGCCCGCTTCGACGGCACCCCCCTCTACGAGCACGCCGACCCACGCCGCGGCGAACAACTCGACTGGGGCACCTATGTCTTCGACTTCGGCCGCAACGAGGTGCGCAACTTCCTGATCGCCAATGCCCGCTACTGGATCGAGGAATTCCATATCGACGGCCTGCGCGTGGACGCCGTCGCCTCGATGCTCTACCTCGACTACTCGCGCCCCGACGGCGAATGGGAACCGAACGTGCACGGCGGCCGGGAAAACCTCGAAGCCGTCGACTTCCTCACCGAACTCAACGACCGCATCCGCAGCGAGCACCCCGGCGTCCTCACCATCGCCGAGGAATCCACCACCTGGCCCGGCGTCACCCGCGCCATCGAAGTCGGCGGCCTCGGCTTCTCCATGAAATGGAATATGGGCTGGATGCACGACACCCTCGGGTATCTGCGCCGCGACCCGATCCACCGATCCTGGCACCACAACGAGATCACCTTCTCGCTGATGTACGCCTGGAGCGAGAACTACGTGCTGCCCATCAGCCACGACGAGGTGGTGCACGGCAAGGGCACGCTGTGGACCCGAATGCCCGGCGACGACTACGCCAAGGCGAGCGGCGTGCGCGCCCTGCTGGCCTACATGTGGGCCCACCCCGGCAAACAACTGCTGTTCATGGGCCAGGAATTCGGCCAGTTCCGCGAATGGTCGCACGACCGCGGCCTGGACTGGCACGAACTCGACAATCCGCTGCACCGCGGCGTGCTGGCCGTCGTCCGCGATCTCAACACCGTCTACCGGGCGCACCCGGCGCTGTGGACCCAGGACACCACACCCGGCGGGCATTCCTGGATCGAAGCCGACGACCGCGAACACAATGTGCTGGCGTTTCTGCGCTACGGCACCGACGGCTCCGTCATCGCCTGCGTCTACAACTTCTCCGGCTCGGCCCACGACAAGTACCGGGTGGGCCTCCCCACCGCCGGCCGCTGGACCGAGATCCTCAATACCGACGCCGTCGAATACGGCGGATCAGGGATGGGGAATCTCGGTGCCGTGCTCGCTGATGAGGAGCCCTGGCACGGACGGCCCGCGTCTGCGGTGCTCGCGCTGGCGCCGTCGAGCGCGGTGTGGCTCGCCGCCGATCTGTAGAGCGAGCGAGCGCCCGCACTCACGAGGAGTGCGGGCGCTCGAAGTATCGGCTGAAGCTTCGCGTGACGATCAGTACAGCGCGGCAGCCAGCTTGCGGCGCGCGGCAACCACGAACGGCTCGGACTGGTCGAACAGTTCGAACAACTCGAGCAGCCGGGTGCGGACCTTGGTGCGGTCATCGCCCGCGGTGCGCTTGACCAGCCCGATCAGCCGATCGAAGGCGGCCTCGGGGCGTTGGTGGAACAGTTCGATGTCGGCGGCGTCGAGTTGGGCGTCGACATTGCCGGGATCCGCGTCGGCGGTGGCAATCGCCGAATCCGGCAGCTGCTGGGCGCGACCGAGGAAGCGGACCTGCCGCACTGCGGCCTTGGCCTCGACGTTGTTCGGCTCCGCTTCCAGGATCGACTCGTAGGCCGATTCGGCGCCGGCCAGATCACCCTGTTCGAGCAGGGCCTCGGCCATGGTGAAGCGCGGATCCTCGGCCGGCTGCTGCGGCTCGCCTTCGCCGCCTTCGAGCTTGCCCGCGACGGCGTCGACCACGGCCCCGAGCCACTGCCGCACCTGCGGCTCCGGCTGCGCACCCTGGAAGTCGGCCAGCGGCTGACCACCCGCGACCGCGATCACCGTCGGAATGCCCTGCACGCCGAACGCCTGAGCGATGCGCATATTGCTTTCGGCCTCGACGGTCGCCAGATCCCAGCTGCCGTCGCCTTCACCGGCCAGCCGCTCCAGCAGCTGCACCAGTTCGACGCTGCCGGGGCTGCGCTGCGAGTACAGCGCCACCACCACCGGCACCTGGGTAGAACGCCGAAGCACCTTGGTTTCGAAGTCGGCCTCGGTCACCGTGTATCCGCCTTCGGGGCCCGCACCCGCGGGAACGGGCGGCTGCTTCAGGCTGGACAGATCCACCGCGCCGGACATGGCGGCGGCGACGGCTGGCGAAGGACGACGAGCGGCTGGTCGAGTCACGAGTTCCAGTTTGTCACGAAGACACGCGTGCGGGTGCCGGGGCGTCGGTCGCAGCACTCGGCTGCTCCAGCTTGCCGGTGCGCGCGGCCCAGATCTCGAAAATCACCGTGCAGAACGGCGGAATGCTGGAGGCCAGCGCGAGCACGGTGGTCTTCCAGTTCCAGTTCAGCTCACGCGAGGCGAGCAGCGCGCTCAGCACGAACAGGACGAAGATGCCGCCGTGCACCGGGCCGAAGATCTTCACACCGATCTCATTACCCGGGTCGGGGATGTACTTGAACGCCATGCCGATCAGCAGGCCGGCCCACGACACCGCCTCGAGGATGGCGAAGAACCGGAACCTGCCCGCGACGGTACGCAGATCGTAAGAACCCATGGCCCCCATTGTGCCGTATGCACTACGACGAGTCGTAGTTGAACCGGTCACAAACGACGCTGCCGGACGCAGTCCGCCCTCAGATCGCGCATGGCCGGAGCGAATGCGGAGGTACGCACAGAACGGACATGGCGCTGCTGATACAGCCCTCCGCGTCGCCTCACCCGCCGTCCAAGTACGCAAATGCGCCGGCACACCCCGCTGGGCACACCGGCGCATTCCCGAACTACACCTTGATGATCAGCGCGTCGCCCTGACCACCGCCACCGCACAGCGCAGCCGCGCCAACACCGCCACCGCGGCGCTTCAGCTCCAGCGCCAGGTGCAGCACGATGCGCGCACCCGACATGCCGAGCGGGTGGCCGATGGCGATGGCGCCACCGTTGACGTTCACCTTCGCCGGGTCGATGCCCAGCTTGCTGGTAGAGGCGATACCGACGGCGGCGAACGCCTCGTTGATCTCCACCAGATCCAGCTCGGCCGGGTCGATACCGGCGCGCGCGCACGCCTTGGCAATGGCATTGGCCGGCTGATCCTGCAGCGTCGAATCCGGGCCCGCCACCACACCGGCGGCACCGATCTCGGCGATCCAGCTCAGACCGAGCTCCTCGGCCTTCGCCTTGCTCATCACCACGACCGCGGCAGCGCCGTCGGAGATCTGCGAGGCCGAACCCGCGGTGATGGTGCCGTCCTTGCGGAACGCGGGACGCAGCTTGCCCAGCGATTCGGCAGTGGTGTCGGCACGGATGCCCTCGTCCTCGGCGACCATGATCGGGTCACCCTTACGCTGCGGCACCGCCACCGGCACGACCTCGTCGTCGAACACACCGTTCTTCCAGGCCGCGGCCGCACGCTGGTGCGAGGCCGCTGCGAACGCGTCCTGCTCCTCGCGGCTGATCGGCGCGGAATCGTTGCGGGTCTCGGTCAGTGCCCCCATCGCCTGATCGGTGAAGATGTCGTACAGGCCGTCGAAGGCCATGTGGTCGCGCATCGTCACATCGCCGTACTTGAAGCCCTCACGGCTCTTCTCCAGCAGATGCGGTGCCTGGCTCATCGACTCCTGGCCGCCGGCGACGACGATGTCGTACTCACCGGCGCGGATCAGCTGATCGGCGAGCGCGATGGCGTTGATGCCGGACAGACACACCTTGTTCAGCGTCAACGCGGGCACATCCATCGGGATACCACCGGCCACGGCCGCCTGCCGGGCGGGAATCTGGCCCGCGCCCGCGGTCAGCACCTGGCCCATGATCACGTAGTCGACCTGGTCGCCGCGCACACCGGCCTTCTCCAGCGCAGCCTTGATGGCGAACCCGCCGAGATCCGAACCGCTGAAGCCCTTCAGGCCGCCGAGCAGGCGGCCGACCGGGGTACGCGCACCGGACACGATCACGGAGTTGGTCACGACGAGCCTCGCCTTCTCAGTTCACTGCATTCGTAGATCAGCATCTGTCCGCGCGCACGCGACCCTGCGTGACGCGATGACAGCCTCGTACTCAACGGTAGCGGGTCCGGCCGCGACAGCCCCGCGCAGGTACGCGCTACGTTCGAAGCGTGAGCACTACTACCGACTCGAACGAATTCATCCCCGCCGACTACGTGATCGCCGTCGATCACGTCGGCATCGCGGTGCCGGACCTCGACGCCGCCGTCGCCTGGTACACCACCAATCTCGGCATGGTGGAGACCCATCGCGAGGTGAACGAGGCGCAGGGCGTGCAGGAGGCCATGCTGTCGTGCCCGGCCGCCGCCGACGAAGCGACTGCCTTGCAGTTGCTGGCCCCGCTCGACGAGACCTCGACCATCGCCAAGTTCATCGAGCGCAGCGGACCCGGCCTGCAGCAGCTCGCCTACCGGGTCACCGACCTCGAGGCCGTTTCGGCACATCTGCGCGCCCGCGGCCTGCGTTTGCTCTACGACGCGCCGCGCGGCGGAACCGCCGGGTCCAGCATCAACTTCGTTCACCCGAAGGATGCTGGTGGTGTGCTGGTGGAGTTGGTCGAGCCGAACCCGAATGTTACGCACTAGTACCAACATCGGGCCGGAAGATCTCGTCTCGATGACATTCGCAGTCGACTCACCATCTACCCCACTCAGGCTGTAGTTTGTTGGCCATGTCGTCACCTGAGTCCGATCGCAATCGCTTCGTTGCACTGCCCTTCACTGTTGTGCGCAAGGGTTATGCGCAAGACGAGGTGCGTAACTATTTCGACCGTTTTGATGCCGAACTGAGGGTCACCGCCACCGATCGTGATGCGGCCGCCGCGCAGGCTCGTAATCTTGCGAGCCAGCTCGAGGACGCGCGCGACGAGATCGATGAGCTCCGCAAGGAGGTCGACCGGCTGTCCGTGCCGCCGACCACCGCGGAAGGCATGAGCGACCGTATTTCTCGCATGCTCCGACTGGCCTCCGACGAGGCGTCCGAAGTCCGCGCGCTCGCGCAGGCCGAGGCCGCGGAGATGGTGTCGATCGCCGAGCAGCAGGCCACCGAGATGCGTGGCAAGTACGAGTCGCTGCTCGCCGAGACCAAGGAAAAGCGCGAGGCGCTCGAAATCGAGTTCGAGCAAACCCTGGCGAACGCGCGCACCGAGTCGGCGAAGATCATCGAGGCCTCCCAGGCCGAGGCCGACCGCCTCGGCAAGGAAGCCGATGCCAAGCGCAAGGCCACCCAGCAGGACTTCGAAGTCACCATGGCCGAGCGTCGCACCAAGCTCACCCGCGCCATGGAGGAGCTGGAGGCCACCAGCCGCGCCGAGGCCGCACAGCGGATCAAGGACGCCACCGACGAGGCCAACCGCCTCATCACCTCCGCCACCCAGACCAGCGAGCGCAAGATCGCGCACGCCAAGGAACTGGCCGAGGAGATGCGCGTGCTGCGCGGCCGGGTCCTGGCCCAGCTGCTCGGCATCCGTGGTCAGCTGGATTCGGTGCCCGCGATGCTTGCCGCGGTCAACCGGGAGAGCGAACTGCTCGACGGTGTGCCGGATCAGCAGCGCAAGTCGATCAGCGGCGGCGGCACCAAGTCCGTCACGGGCTCGCGCGCCAAGGCGATCCCCGAGGTCACGCCGGAAGACGACGACGTCCTCGACGACGAGCGTGAGAACGCCGAGATCAGCAACTGACCTCGGGCCCTCGCGGCGACAGAAACACATTCAGCACCGAAGGCCGTCCCTGCGGGGGCGGCCTTCCTCGTGTCCGGAGCCGGAGCGCCCCACCAGCACGACCTCGCCCCATTCAGGACCAGCGACGCGTAATACCCCTTGTTCGCCGCCCGTTCCAGCAGCCGCGATGCCAGTGCCTGCGGTCGTCTTCACCGCCATACGCCGGCCAGGCGACGATATGCGCGACACCCGGCATGATCTCGTGATCGCAACCGGGGCAGCGGTAGGTCTTGTTCGCGCGCGTCCCGGGGATCGTGCGCACCACGTACATTTCGTCGCCGGGTCCCGGCTCGGTACGCCCGAATACATCGCCGAGCGGACGCCCGGACGGCGAGTCCGCCCGGCGCTCTGAGCGAGGTTTACGGCGAGGCATGGCTTCCAGCTTAGAAGAGCCGGAACTCGTTGCTCTCCGTGCCGCGCAGGGCGTTGTAATCCAGCGTCAGGCACCGGATTCCGCGGTCCTCGGCGAGCGTGCGCGCCTGCGGCTTGATCTGCTGTGCCGCGAACACACCCGCGACCGGCGCCAGCAGCGGATCACGGTTGAGCAGTTCGAGATAGCGGGTGAGCTGTTCGACACCGTCGATCTCACCGCGCCGCTTGATCTCCACCGCGACTGTCGCGCCGTCGGCGTCCCGGCACAGCAGATCGACCGGGCCGATCGCCGTCATGTACTCCCGGCGGATCAGTGTGTAGCCCGCACCGAGTGTCTGCACATGCTCGGCGAGCAGCTCCTGAAGATGAGCCTCCACACCGTCTTTCACCAGCCCCGGGTCCACTCCGAGCTCATGCTTGGAGTCGTGCTCGATCTCCTCGACGGTGATCCGCAATTCCTCGCCGGCTTTGTTCGTCACCACCCACAGCGCCCCCGCACCGTCGCCATCGCGCTCTTCCAGCCAGCACGGCGGACTCATCCAGTTCAACGGCTTGTAGGACCCACCGTCGGAATGCACCAGCACCGACCCATCCGCTTTCATCATCAACAGCCTGCGGGCCATCGGCAGATGAGCGGTGAGCCGACCGACGTAGTCGACCTGACAGCGAGCAATCACGAGGCGCACCGGGACGAGTGTAGGGGGCGCGCACTCGTGGACCGAACGCGCCACCGTGGGACGGCGGGCGCGGTCAGTCGGGCAGCGCGAAACAGTAGGTGGCGTTCTCTATTTCCTCAACAAAGTGATAGATCAGGATCGACCGTATGTAGTCGGGATGGCCCGACGGCAGCTCGCACAGTTCGGTCACCACGATCTTTCGCACAGCGGCGGGGTTGGAGCAGTCCACCGACTGGCGCGCGTCGCGTAGGCGGAAGCGCAGGGTATCCGGGCGCCATCCCATAGCCCGAAGGCGGGCCCGGATAGTTCGGCGGTGGCGCGGAATATCCGTACGGCGCAGGCGCATACGGATTCGCGGGTGGGACGGCGGGGTAGCTCGGCCCTGGAGCCGGCTGGGGGTGTCCATTCGATAGACACATAGAAACGACGAAAGCCCCCGACCGTGGTCGGGGGCTTTCGTGAAAGGATGTTCCGGCGGTGTCCTACTCTCCCACACCCTGTCGAGTGCAGTAC
>NZ_JBHZBU010000005.1:230869-470671 GCF_042754945.1 Nocardia sp. NPDC059180 | reverse complement strand
ACCCCTGGCTCATCGGCGGAGGCGGCTCCCTCTAACCCCCCAGACCGGCACCCACCGGACCGGATCGACACCGACTCCGGCGACCGGCCCGGCGGATGCCAGGCCGCCGCGCCGACCGTGCCGGCGGACGGGAGACCCCTCAACCCGCCCCTGTCCGTCCCCGCATCGAGAGCCCGGTGGAAATGCCCACCGAACGGTCGCAACGCACCCGGCCGTTCGGTGGGCATGCGGCCGTTTGTCTACGAACTCGCAGCCGCTGTCTGGTCGCTGTTCGTCTGCCAGATGATCGCGGTCAGCAAGCCCGCCCCGACCGCGAACAACAACGAGGCGAGCCACAGGACCGGCGCGGCGAGGGCATTCAGTCCGATTCCCGACGCGATCCAAGCACCGATCCACGCACACCACCAGGCACCGACGAGCCACGGAGCCGATGGTGAGCCCGGGCGGCCCGCTCGATGGATGTCGGCCACGACGAAGGCGGGGAAGACCAGATTGACCAGGGGAACGAACCATCCCGAGAAGACCCAGCCCCGCCCGAGGCTGTGACCCTCCGGCGCCAGGATCTCAGCATTCGCGCGCGCCTGCCACAACCAGTAGAGGAACACGCCACCCGCGAGCATCAGGGTCACCGCCCATACGCCCACCCCGAGCAGCATGATCGGCGCCCACTCGTCGATCGCCCGCTCGTAGTCGATCGACTCGTCCTTGGAGTCGCGCGGATACAGGGGCGCGGAGAGGGCGACGATGGCGGGGCCTGCGGCCACAGCGATCAACGCGATGGCGGTCACTTCACTGAGCCCCCGGCCGGCCGGCGACAGTGACGCCGACCCGAATGTTCTCGGAGGTGCGCCGAAAGCTCCGGTGTGGGGCGCGGAGAACAGGTGCGGTGCCGCGTACGCGAGTTCGGATTCGGGCAGAAGCTGTGGCCGGGGGAGTTGCGGGGCCGCGAACGTCAGTTCCGTGTCGGGCAGTTGTGATGGGACCGAAAGCGGCTGCTGTGGATACGGCTGCACGACCGGTGCGGACTGCGGATCCGGTAGTAGCTGCTCGGCGGCTTGCTGCTCCTGCCATCGCGTGACTCGCAGCATGATCACGGCGAGCAGAACCGCCGCGGTGATCAACAGTGTGATGCCCGCCAGTCCGATAACTACACCGGCACCGGCTCGGCTTGCGGTCGCCGCACCGGTGCGGGAGGCGAAACCGAACAGGTACGACCCGAACGCAAGGGACGAGCCGAGAACGAACGACATCCACCAGAGCACGACCAGCACCGTGGTCGACGTGGCGGGCAGTCGCCGAGGGTCGCGCGGCGCCGCGGGATGCGCGGCGCGCTGGATGTCATCGAGCACGATCGGCGGAAGGAACCAATCGACCACCGGCAGGAAGCACGCCAGCGCCCACCCGCGCGAGAGGCGATGCTGTGCCGCAGACAGTGATTCGGCATTCGACCGGGCCAGATACAGCCAGACGATGAACAATGCCGTCGCCACCAGCTGGGCGAGAATCGCTACCGACGAGGCCCACAGCCACGATTGCGTCGAGCCCAGCCGGTTCATGTACTCCGTCGCGCCGAGCACCCCGTTGTCGTAGTCGATGCGTAGTCGATAGTTGCGCACGGCCAGCGCCCATTCGATCGCCCGGGCCGTGACGACGGTAGCTACCACTGCGATTACGGCCAGCGCCCAGCCGCCGATGAGCCGAATCGGTGGTAGCACAACGCCGACCGGCCCCGGTGAACCCGACACGCCGGGCGCTGGATAACCAGGCACCCAGGCAGCCGGATAACCTTGCGGGCCTGGATAACCCGGCGTGCCGGCCAGTGGCGGCTGATGTGCAGGTTGCTGCTGCGGTGGGTGCTGCACAGTGTCCCCCTGAGATATCGGCGCACGTTGGACACCAATGATGACCGAGCCCGGCACGCCGGTCCACCGAGATGGCCTCACGTATCAACCTGCGACGCCGACGGTGGTGCCGCCATACAGCGGTGGCCGGTTCCCGCGGATAGTGACAGGCGTAGCTGTCACGGATTATTACGGATATAGACCAGAATTGAATTGTGGATATCTACTACTAGTTCGCAGTCGGCGGCTGAAGAATACAAATCCGCCCAGATGGTCGATCTGTGACTCCAATTTCGTGTTCTGATCGGTCCGTCCCGAACCTGGGATGCGTCACAAAGCACAACCGAGGATTACCTTATGAATTCCAGAATCATCCGTCCGTTTGCCGTCGCCGGGCTCGTGCTGTCCGCCACCGCACTCGGTGTCGGTACCGCCTCCGCGGAGACAGGCACGGCCGCCCCCGTCTCGGGCTCTGTGGAGGTGTGCGCCCCCATTCCGATCGGACCGCTGGAGCTCAGCCTCTGCCTGTAATCGGCAGGCCCGAGGTGTCCGCGGCGGTGGCGAATCTGTCCCGGTTCGTCACCACCGCGGCGCACTCGGATGTCTCTGCCTGCCAGCAACGTTGTTGAAAACCATAAGCGTTCCCACGATCCGTTCCTTCTTGTCACAATCGAAGGACCGGACTGCGCGATCAGTCCTCGCGGTAGCGTGAATCCCTGCCCCAGTGGCCTGTGGGTGGGAAGGAATCACCATGTCTGTCGCAACCTCCGCCGAGCCGTTTCTCACCGCTTCGGGTGGCCTGGTATCCACTCCGCTGAAGGACGTGCGAACGATTTCCCGCCAGATGGTGGGACATTTCGTCGAAAACGTCGCTCCGTGCGCCACATTGCCCGGCGAAGCACTCGATGGTGATATCACCGCAATTACCAGGGTGTGCTTGGAAATGACCAAGAGCATGCTCGACGGGCGCGATCTTCCCGGTCGCACCGAGCGTGTGCAGGATGCCGCCGCGGACTGGGCACGGGAAGGCATCCCGATCGATACCATCCATCACGCCATCCACGAAGGCTTCAAACTCGCCTTCGACCTCCTCTTGGTGAATGGCACACCCCACGATTACGACACGGTCGTCGGGGTCGCCCGGAGGCTGATGGATACCCAGGACATGATCAGCGCGGCGGTGTCGGTGGCCTACGTGCGTGAACTACGTTCCGTGGTCAGCGAACACCACACCGCCGTACATACGCTGACCTCTGCGCTGCTGGGCGGACAGAGCACCTCGACCATGGCAAGGGAGTGCGGCATCGAGGTGGCCGACCGCTATCACGTGGTGGCGCTGGAACTTCCACCGCACGCCGAGGAGCTGGAATCCGCACTCGATGCGAAAGTGGTTGCCCGGCGGAAGCTGCGGCGGGTTCAGGCCGAACTGGCCAACCGGTGCGGCGGCAAAGTGCTGTCACTGATGAGCGTCGACGGCGGTACCTTGCTACTACCCGATTCGGAGTTCTCCGATCCGGATCTGGACGAACTGATCGCGCATTTGTCCGCCGCGGCCGAAGTGCCGGTCAGGGCGGTGGCGATGGCGGCGGCGCCCACGGAGATCCCGCGGGTCGCGGAGCAGGCCCATGAACTCGTCGATATCGTCCAGCGGATCGGCGGCGAGACCAAGGTGTATCGCGCACACGAATTGGCGTTCGAGTACCAGTTGACCCGGCCCGGCCCGGCCCGCGACTATCTGAGTTCGGTGCTCGATTCGCTCGAAGCGCACCCGGACCTGCTGCAAACACTCGAAGTGCATATGTCGACGAATATGCAACGCTCCCGGTCGGCACGGAAACTCTATGTTCACACGAATACCGTCGATTACCGATTGAAGCGGATCGGCCAGATCACCGGATTCGACCCGAACGACGTCACCGGCCTCTGCTACCTGCGGGCCGCACTACTGATCCGGGCGCATCGCGGAGGGAACACGACCGACGTGGCTCGCCGCTCGGGGGAGGCCGGCCCCTACGCGGTCTGATGCGGATGCGCGCCGATCCTTCGAATCCGACATTCGAGTAGCCGACTACGTACGCCGCGTCATCCGGCCGCTGGTGGACTGGACACAGTCCACGAGCACCCGGTGAAGCCTGCGGGCTCGCCTCGCCGGGCGCCGAGCGTGAGGAGATGGCTATGACGGTGGATTTGTATCGAGCGCCCGCACCGAAGACCGTGCCGGGTTCCTGGTTGTTCGGATCGACGATCGGTATCGTGCGGGACCCGCTGCGGGCAAGCATGCGTGGGTTCGCCGAATGTGGTGACATCGTCCGCTTCGAACTCGGGCCCCCGGGATTGCGGCGGGAGTTGTATGGGATCAATCATCCTGACGGTGCGGCACAGATCCTCAACGCAGGCACGAGCCGGAACTTCCGCAAGGACGGAAGCTCCTATGGCGTGATGCGTGAATTGTTCGGCGACGGTCTGCTCACCAGTCAGGACGACGACTGGCAGCGGCAGCGACGGTTCATCCAGCCGCTGTTCACACCCAAGAGCGTCGATTCCTATGCCGAGGTCATGGCCGAGGAGGTCGATCGAGTACGGGCCGAGTGGCGTGCGCTCGGAGATCGCATGGTCGACCTGCGGGCCGAGATGGGGCGGCTCACCCTCGAAGTGGCGGCCCGAATCCTGTTCGGCGAGGACGCCGCCGCGATGGTTGCGGTGTTGCGATCATCGTTTCCGGTGCTCGGTCACGCGGTGCTGGCCCGCGCGATGTGGCCGGTGCGCGCGCCATTGAATTGGCCGACGCCGACGAACCGGAGGATCGCAAGGGCGCAGCACGATATTCGCGTGATCTGCGATGAGATCATCGCGCATAGGCGCGCGGCCCGCGATCCGGGCGCAGACCTGATCGGGCGCCTGATCGCTGCTCGCAGCGGCGGTGAAGCGCTCTCCGATGACGAGATCCGGGATCAGGTGAAGATCTTCCTGCTGGCCGGCCACGACACCACAGCGACGGCCCTGATGTTCGCGCTCAGGCTGCTCGGCACGCATGCATCGGCTCAGCAGCGCTTGCGGAGCGAAGTCGAGCAGCCGCCGGGAGAACCGCCAAGGGACGCGGCGGCAATACGCGAGCTCACATACACCACGATGGTGCTGAAGGAGACGACGCGGCTATATCCGTCGGCCCCGTTCATCGCGCGCAACTGTGTCGACGAGACCGAGGTGTGCGGATATCGGATCCCCGCCGGAGCCGACATCAGCATCGCCACCTGGGTGATCCACCACCGTGCGGATCTATGGCCCGAACCCGATCGCTTCGACCCCGAGCGGTTCGCCCCGGATGGGGATCAGCAGCGTCATAAACTCGCCTGGATGCCGTTTGCCTTCGGCCCCCGCGGATGCATCGGTCAGCGGTTCGCCATGCTGGAAGCGGCCGTCATCCTGGCGGGGCTGGTGCGAGAGTTCGAGTTCGTCACGCCACCCGGTGACGTCGAGGTCACCGCGGATCTGGTTTTGCACCCCACCGGGCAGGTGCCGTGTCGCCTGCGTAGCCGCCGGTGACCATTGGCCCTCGATCAGGGGCCCGAAGCCCGTGGGCGGCCCGTCGGGCCGTGGCAACACTGGAGCCATGATGGACAGCACCGCCCACGTGGCAATCTCCGCGCCGGACCTGCCGACAGTCCGACTCGCGCTACAGCGAGCAGGCCGGGCCCCCTCGATTCACAACACTCAGCCGTGGCGCTGGGAGTTCGATGGCACGAGCCTGTGCCTCTACCGCGACAATGACCGGCTATTGACCGCCGCGGATCCGACCGGACGCCAGCTGGTGATCAGTTGCGGCGCGATGCTGCACCACGTGCGCACCGTATTGGCCGCCGGCCGATGGCGTACCGACTTGGAACGTGTGCCGGACCCGGGGCGCCCGGACCTGCTGGCTCGCCTGACCTTCCGGCGGTGGGCCGATCCCCCGGAAGGAATTATGGCCCGTGCGGCGGCGATCGAGGCCCGCCGAACCGATCGGCTTCCGCTGGCGGCACCGCCCGGATTCGAGGAGGTTGTGCGATCGGCACGGATGCTGGCGAGCCCGCATGAGATCGAGCTGGATGTCCTCGATGACCGCGCTCGGCCGCTGCTCGCCGAAGCCTCGCGAGAGGCCGGTGCGAAACGGCGGTACGACGTGGACTATCAAGCTGAACTGCATTGGTGGACAGGACATTCACCGGACCGCGAAGGTATCCCGCGCACCGCGCTGCCTTCCGGTGCCGAGGCTGTTCACGTACCGGTCGCGCGCACATTTCCGACGCCACCGCACTCGCAGCGCCGCGGCGACATCGACGACCACGCGAAGCTCGTCGTGCTCAGCTCCGCGGGCAACAGCCTGACAGATTGGCTGCACGTCGGTGAAGCTCTGTCGGCGGTCCTGCTGGAATGCACCCGCGCGGGTCTGGCCACCTGCGCCTTGACCCATATCACCGAACTGGCCGGCGCCCGCAGATCACTCGAAGGGCTCACGGTGTGCGACGGGGTGCCTCAGGTACTCCTGCGAGTCGGTGCCGCCCCGGCTGACCTCACTTCCGCGCCGCCGACACCACGCCGGCCGGTCGGCGAGATCTTGACGGTCCTTCCGCCCATGGCGAGGGATATGGACTGACCACCTCCCAGTCGGCCGGATCCGCGACATGCCGAGCGGTAACCGGCGCCGGAATCCCGCAGGAGTCGACGGGGCATGGTTTCCTGAGATGGTGACCGTTTCCGTTACCGACCTCGGTAAGCAACGGGGGTCGAACCTAGCGCTCGCGACCTGGGTGTCCGCGATCAACTTCTGGGCCTGGAACATGATCGGCCCGCTGTCCACCACCTATGCCGGCGATCTGTCGCTGAGCAGTGCCGAGACCTCGATGCTGGTCGCCACGCCGATCCTGGTGGGGTCGTTGGGCCGGATCGCGGTCGGCGCCCTCACCGACCGCTTCGGCGGGCGAGCCATGTTCATCGCCATCTCTGTCGCATCTATCCTGCCGGTGCTCGCGGTGGGTGCGGCCGGCGCGGCGGAATCGTATCCGCTGCTGCTGGTCTTCGGTTTCTTCCTCGGCATCGCGGGCACGATCTTCGCCGTCGGTATCCCGTTCGCCAACAACTGGTACGAACCCTCGCGGCGCGGCTTCGCGACCGGTGTGTTCGGTGCCGGAATGGTCGGCACCGCGCTCTCGGCGTTCTTCACACCCCGATTCGTGAACTGGTTCGGCGTGTTCGCGACACATGCCATCGTCGCCGTCGCACTCGCGATCACCGCGGTGGTGTGCGTGCTGGTGATGCGTAATTCGCCGGAGTTCCACCCCAACACCGACCCAGTCGTTCCGAAGTTGAAGGCCGCGCTGAAACTGCGCGTGACCTGGGAGATGTCGTTCCTGTACGCGGTCGTATTCGGTGGTTTCGTCGCCTTCAGCAATTACCTGCCCACCTACATCAAGACGATCTACGGGTTCTCCGCCGTCGACGCCGGTGCGCGCACGGCGGCCTTCGCGCTGGCCGCGGTGATCGCCCGCCCGATCGGCGGAGCCCTGGCCGACCGCATCTCACCCAAGTACGTGGTGCTGGTGTCGTTCGCAGGTACCGCGGTAATGGCGTTCATCGCGGTGTTCCAGCCGCCCCCGGATGTGTGGTCGGCGACCGATTTCATTCTGCTCGCCATCTTCCTCGGCATCGGCACCGGTGGCGTGTTCGCCTGGGTCGCGCGCCGGGCGCCGGCCCGGTCGGTGGGGTCGGTCACCGGTGTCGTCGCGGCCGCCGGTGGTCTCGGCGGCTACTTCCCGCCATTGGTCATGGGGGCGACATACGATCCGGTCGGCAACGACTACACGGTAGGCCTGCTGCTACTCGTCGCGACCGCGATCGTCGCACTGATCTACACGGCCACGAAGTTGCATGCGAGAGAGCCGGTTCCAGCGGAAGTGCGATAACAGCTCCTCGGTCAGCTGTCTCGCGGCCCGTTCACAGCCAACGGCGGGCGTCGTCCGTCGGCACTGCCGGTGGTAAGTCGATACGCTCGGCCCGCTCGGATGCAGGGCGATCCACGATCAGCGGGCCGACGACGGCGCCGGCCGCCCTCGCCGCGTCCAGGAGATGTCGCGGCTACCGGACCGAGCTCCGGTATCTGCCGAAGTACTTCGTATTCGAGTAATCCACTACTCACGGTTCCTGCAGATCGTCGCCATATGCTGACTCCGTCAATGGCCGGTCGACCCGGCCACCCAGCTGAGGAGATGATCTCCATGGCCGAACTGGACGTCGGCACGAATATCCCGATCGAGCAGCGAATGTACGACATCCTTGCGCGTCCGGGGAGCGGACCGCAGGCCACTCTGGCGGCGCTGCGCGAACTGAACCTGGTGCCGCCGGCCGACGGCTTCACCATGCGGACGCTCGAACCGGCTGACTTCTCGAGCGTGATCGCCGCGGATGACCTCGATGGTGTGGCTCTGGCCGCCCCACTTGTCCATCTCGATCCGAACACACCGTTCAAGATGGACGGGGCGACCGGCCGTTCCAGCGTCTACTCGACCGATACCTCTATCGCAACGGGAGGCACCGCGACCAATCCGGCGTACTTCCGGCTGCCCAGCTTCCCGGAATCAAGTCCCTACTTGATCATCTACTTCCACGGACGGCAAAGCGGAAAACAGTTCACCGCCACGCTCGACCTGGAGGTGTTTTCGTCCGGCGGCAGCGTGCGGATCAGTGCGACGAACAACCCGCTCGCCGTAATCCTTTCCCATGCGGCAACTGGTGGGGCACGAGTACGGGTGCCGGTAAATTTCACGACCACTGCGGATGGCTATGGCAGCTTGCTCATCCAGCGCATCGGCCAGACCGGCTTCGATTGGTTCGGCGTCGATCTGCAGTAGCCGGGCATCAAGCCGCTCCGGATCATTCGGATAACCGATCGACCGGGCGAGACCGGAAGCTCCTTCCCGTAGTCTCGGCCCGCCCGGCCCCGCGGACGGCCTCGCCCCACCAGAACAAGCGCAACACGATGGCGATGTAGAGCGCGACCGCTACGTACACAAGCGGTGGGCCATAGTCGATGGCCCAGCTGCGGATCTGGTCTGCGCCGACGACCGCGGCGGCGAACATGAGGACTGCGATGGCCATCGCTGGAACACCCAGCGGTGCCGCGGGGTCTGGTGCCGCGTCGGAGTCATCGATCGCTGACATGCCTGCCGTTTCTGGGGGAGGGCATCGTCAGGTACCGCAGGACTATGAACAGACGGCGCGGGCTCGGCGATGCATCGGCCTGGATATCTGAAGGCTAGACAGGATGGCGGGTCGCCCGCGTGGGTCCTTGGTCACCGATGTCGAGGACCAATGGCGCTGTGGCGGCCCCGCCGTGACAAGCGTCAGGCTACCGGCGGTTCACCGGCTACCGAACCCGGGCGAGGACTGTTGACCGAGCGAACAGCCGCTCCGAGCGCTCGACCAGCGGCGTGTGGCGCGCCATATCGAGCCGGGGTCGGCGTAGGCGAGAATCTGTGCTTGCCGGTCGCGGGTGAGTTCACCTTGTTCGGCCAGGCGGGCAGCTCGAGCTCGGTCGAGTTCGTGGCGCCAGGTGGTACCGGCTTCGCCCAACCGCCGTTGCAGTGTCCGCGGGCTCGTCATCATGCGTTGAGCGACGATCTGTAGTGATACTTCCCCGGCGTCCAGTGACTGAGACAAGGCGGCAGCGACTTGATCGACCCAGGTGGTCGGCAGCGGTGGCGGAGGGGGCAAGGCATCGGCCAGCGGCCGCAATACTCTGGCGAGCGCCGGGTCGCTCGTGATCAGTCGGCGCCGGGCATCGGCGGCGCGGAAGGTGATCGCGTCGAATGGTGCATCGAATTCGATGGCTGCGCTGCCGAATACGTCGGCATATGCGTCCATTTTCCGTGGTGCGGGCCGGCGCAAAGCGACGCGAAGCGGTTCGAGTGGGGCATCGAGGACGAGACGGCATCTGGTCAATGCGCCGGCCAGCCCCATCAGCTGTGTGTGGTCGCGGCCTCGGCCTGCTCCGTGGATCATGTCGAGGGAGAAGCTGAGATCGCCCGCCTCGTCGGTGACGACGCTGCAGTGATGGTTGGTCGAGACCGAGGTGATGTAACGTGTCGCCGCGGCCAATCCCTCGGCGAGTGTGGGGGAGCAGGTGAACAAGTAATCATAGAGGCCCAGTCTGCTGAGACGGAAGCGCTGCGCCACCTTGATCGCGATATCGGCATCGCCGAGCTCGTGTTCGGCCACTTCCCACAGCCGCGTGAGGAATTGGCTCGACACGTAGGCATTGTTACTCGCCAGCGCCCAGTCCGGTAATGCGAGTTCCCGGATCAGCTGATGTTGGTCGATCCCTGCCCGAGAGAGCTCGCCGATGACATACCGATGTACTACAACATTGTCGGTCCCCAAGGCGTTCCTTTCAGCCGGCAATCAAACACCGCGGCAACAGCTTCCGAACGAAAGACACTGTCATCAACAGCGGTGGCCGCCACCGAGCGAACGAGCAAGCATATAGGGCTGCGCGGGAAGTTGGGAGCCGAAATTCGACCGTTCGCCAATACGACACTTGTGGTTGAGTCAGGCGCGTATCGCGGACGCTGGAAGCGCTGTTGCGATGGCGTATTCGGGCCGATCGCGCCGATTCCTGGCGAGAGTTCGATTATGATCTCCAGTGCTCGAGTGGCGCAGGATGATCCTGACTCCGATAATTCGCTCGACTATTGATTCTGCGTAAATCAAGCCATGCGTAGAGCGCCTGCATGCCACTGCCGATATCGTCGCCGCCATGATCGGCCCTGATCGAACGGTGAACAGAGGTTTCGGCCGAGCCGCGTTCGTCGCACGATGAGCGGCGCCGTGGCGAACCTACGGTAGCGGGGGTACCTGTGGCATCGGCACGGACCAGCGCAGGATCGTGCCACCAGAAGGATTCGGTTCGACCCCGAATGTCCCGCCGGCTTCCTCGGTGCGTGCGGCCATATTCGCCAGGCCGCTGTGGCGCTCGATGATGTCCGGGAGGCCGACGCCGTCGTCGATGACCTCGAGGAAGACATCGTCGCCGATAGTCAGTTTGACCGAAACTGCGCTGGCGCGTGCGTGCCGGACGACGTTGCTGAGGGCTTCTCGGAGCACGGCCTCCACGTGGTCGAACATGGTGGGGCTCAGCACCGATACCGGTCCGGACAGCCTGATGGAGGTACGCAGGTCCGTTTCTGCTGTCATCTCGCCGACGAGGGCGTGCAGTCGTTTGCGCAGGACGGGTGTCTCGGCGGTCGAACTCGCGTGCAGGTCGAAGATCGAGTGGCGGATGTCTTGCACGATCGACTGGATGTCGTTGATGGTGTCGGCGAGCCGGGATTTCACCTCGGGTGCGCGTGCACGCTGAACCGTTCCTTGCAGGGACAGTCCAACGGCGAACAGGCGCTGGATGACGTGGTCGTGCAGGTCGCGTGCGATGCGGTCGCGTTCTGAGACGACGTCGAGCTCACGCATCCGGCGCTGGGTATCGGCCAGTTGCACGGCGAGGGCGGCCTGGTCGGCAAAGGCGGTCATCATTCGTCGCCCGGTCGAATCCAGAACCGCCATGTCCGCCGGGCGCACTGTGACCAGTACTCCGATGACGGACTGACCGGCTCGCAATTGCGATGTTTCTATCGACGCGTCGGCAGTACCCGATCCGGATTGCAAGTCGTCGGCTGTCGACGAGCCGGCGATGCGCTGGAACGTCAGATCCGGCGCCGACCAGCGAACTGGGATACGCACTCCGATCATATCGGTGCCGGTTCCCGCCGCTGACATGATCACCAGTTCGGTGACCTCCTCGGTCGGTGTATCCGGGTCCTCGGGCAGAGCGAGATAAGCCGCAGCCGACAACGTCAATGCCAGTGCGCGCTCGGTGATCAACTGGAGAACATCGCCGGGAGCCTCATGAGCGAGGACGGCGGTGGCGACCTCCTGCGTCGCTTCCAGCCACTGTTGGCGGACCTGGGACTCCTCGTAGAGGCGGGCGTTGGCGATCGCGGTGCCCGCCGCGGCCGCCAACGCCTGGACGACGACCTCGTCATCGGCGGTGAACTCCTGGCCGCCTGCTTTCTCGGTCAGGTACAGGTTGCCGAAGATCTCCTCACGGACCTGAACGGGGACGCCGAGGAATGTGTGCATCGGAGGATGGTGCGGGGGGAATCCGACCGATGAGGGGTGCTGGGACATGTCGGCGAGCCGGATCGGTTTGGGTTGCTCGAAGAGCAGGCCGAGGACGCCGTGTCCTCGAGGTAGGTCGCCGATCAGGACTCTGGTGCGGTCGTCGATACCTTCGTAGACGAATTCGGAAAGCGTCTTGGAGCTCTTGTCGGCCTCGCGGACTCCGAGTGCGCCGTAGCGGGCGTCGACGAGCTCGATGGCGGTGTGCACGATCGATCGCAGCGTGTTGTCCAGATCGAGACCGGCGGTAATGACCAGCATGGCCTCGATGAGCCGGTCCATCTGATCGCGCACACCGATGATCTCCGAGATGCGGTCCTGCACCTCGACGAGGAGTTCGCGCAGTCGCGACTGAGCCAGCGTCTCGATCACCGGGGGTCTGCCGTTCTGGCTGGAACCCGCCGAAGGACCATCCATACTCGCATTCTGGCATTCAGAATCATCCCGAGCGTGGTGATGGTCGGAATGGGCGCGGCCATCGCCGCTCAGGGCGTTTCCTTCCGTGCCGGATCGAGCTTGGAGGCCAGCACCGCAGCCTGTGTGCGGCGTTCGACGCCCAGCTTGGTCAGCAACCGGGAGACGTAGTTCTTCACCGTCTTCTCAGCCAGGAACATCCGCGCCGCGATCTGCCGGTTCGTCAAGCCTTCACCGAGCAAGGCCAGCAGTTTCCTTTCCTGCTCGGTCAGACCGGCGAGCGGACCCTTCCGTTCTTCTGCTTCGGTCCGGAGTTTGGCCATCAGCGCGGCGGCGGCGCGGTTGTCGAGCAACGATTTGCCTGCGCCGACAGCACGGATGGCGTCGACGAGATCGGTGGTACCGATGTCCTTCACGACATACCCACGTGCCCCGGCGAGGATCGCATCGAGCATGGCCTGCTCATCGGTGAACGAGGTCAGGATCAAGCATCGCAGGTCGTCGTGGTGGGTGAGGAGCTCGCGGCACAGTTCGATGCCGTTACCGTCGGGCAGCCGTACGTCGAGAACGACGACCTCCGGCCGGGTGGCGGGGATTCGGGCCAGCGCATGGTCGACCGTGCCCGCCTCACCGACGACCTCGAGGTCGGGTTCCGCGCTGATCAGGTCGCCCACGCCTCGCCGCACGATTTCGTGGTCATCGACCAGGAATACTCGGACCATCGGTCGGCTCCTTTCCTCGACGGCTCCAGCTTACGAAGAATGCAGTTCACAGTGGTGCTGTCTGGTTGGTGAATTGACACCGGTCTCTCCACACCGAAGGGCTCGCCCCGGTACCGGAGCGCTGACATGCCGCGCTCGGGAGACAGAGCTGCTGACATCGCGGCCCGATCGTGCGAAACCCCACCCGCGGCTCGCCGGCACGGTCCCGGACTTGTGCCATCAGGCCGGCGTCTTCATCGGTTTCGGCCTATGGCAGTGGACGCGCGGAGGAACCGGCCGGTCCGGCGGGTGCCGAGTGCTGGAGCGGGTGCGCCCTCGCCGAAGACGAGCACACCGCCGACGAACACCGCAGTGACCGTGGCGTCGTTGCGGTTCACCATCCGCGATAGATTGTCGAACGGGGCGACCGGGGATTCGTGGTAGGCATCGAGTGCATCGTCGAACCGAGCCGGATCGAGGACGACGATATCGGCTCGGTCGCCCACTCGAAGGTGTCCGGCGTCCAGGCCGTACCAGTCCGCGAGTTCACCAGTGAGCCGGTGTACCGCACGTTCCATGGACAGGAACGGGCGGCCTGCTTCTGCCGCCTCGCGCACTCGGCGGAGGAAGCGAAGGCCGTAGTTGTAAAAGGCCATGTTGCGCAGGTGCGCTCCCGCATCGGAGAAGCCCAGCTGCACACCGGGATCGGCGGCGAGCCGATCGAGGACTTCCGGACGATGATTGGAAATCGTCGTGCGCCAGCGCACCTTGGGGCCGAATTCCACGACGAGGTCCAAGAACGCATCCACAGGGTGCGCGCCGCCCCGCTCCACGCCCACTTCGCCGAAGGACTTGCCGATCACCGTCGAATCGGGGCATTCGACGATCTGCGCGTCGAACAGGTCGCGGTGCCATACCCGTGGGCCGTATTTCTTGTCGTAATCCTTGCGGAAGCGCCGCCGGTACTGCTCGTCGCGCAGCAGTTCCCGGCGTTTGTCCACCTGATCGGCCAGATGCAGCGCTTCGGCGCCGGACCCGAACTCCTCGAATACCACCAGGTCGATGCCGTCGGCGTAGACCTCGAACGGCACCGGGAGGTGCTGCCAGCGGAAGTTTGCACCCAGTGCGTTCAACACCCGCGCGATCAGCGGGAACACGTGCGCGACACCGGGAATGGCCTTGATGTCGGCGGCGGAGAGCAGGCTGACCTTCAACGGCTTGCGGAACAGCCCGAGGCTGGATGCCGCCATCGCGACGAGGCTCTGCGGCCGTGCCACGTCGGGTCCGCCCTGCAACGCGCGCCCGCGCCGGCGCAGGATGGCGTTGAGCCTGCGCCGCTCCCGGGTCGTGGCGTAGGTGGAGGGCAGGGTGCGTGACCGGCACACGTCGCCGTCGAGTTTGTCGAACATCAGCTGCTGGGAGGACATACCGACGAACCCCGCGTCCAGCGCCTCGATCAGCTTCGCCTCCATGGCGGCCAGTTCGGCGGCGTCGGGGCGCACGTCCTTGCTGGTCGCTCGCGCCAACCCCAGCTCGGCGGCGCGGATATCGGAGTGTCCGATGAATGCGGCGATATTCGGACCCAGCGGCAGTTCTTCCAGCGCGGCCACGTATTCGTGCGCGGAGTTCCAGCTCTTGTGCTCGTCGACCGCCGTGACGACGTGTTTGCGCGGAATCGCTTCGACCCGGGCGAACAGGTCGCCCGCGTCGGAGGCGCCGACGTGCACCGTCGACAGTGAACACGATCCGAGCAGCACCGTGGTGACACCATGCCGGACCGATTCGGCCAACGCCGGATCCTGGAGCACTTCGATGTCGTAGTGAGTGTGGATATCGATGAGGCCGGGGATCACCCATTGTCCGCTGGCGTCCATGACATTCGGGCACTGCGGGTCGTCGATCGGGTCGGCCGAGACGTTCGCGATCCGACCGTCCCGGATACCGAGGTGCCGGATCGCGGAGGGTGCGCCGGTCCCGTCGAACCAGCGGCCATTGGCAATGATCGTGTCGTACATGGGATTCACACCTCGAGACCTGTGCGCACGACCTTGCCGGTTGCATTGCGCGGTAGAGCGGTGGTGATGAGCCGCCAGCGGGCAGGCACCTTGTAATAGGCGAGCCGTTCTCTGGCGTACGCGTGCAACGCGTCTTCGGTGATCGCCGTGGTTTCGTCGACCACGACCACGGCGGCGACCTGCTGTCCGAGGTCCTCGTCAGGCACCCCGACGACAGCGCATTCCCGCACGGCGGGGTGTTCGTCGAGGCACTGTTCGATTTCGGTGGGATAGACGTTTTCTCCGCCACGCAGGATGAGATCCGAGCGTCGCCCGGACAGCCGCAACCTGCCGTCTTCGAGCACACCGATGTCGCCGGTGCGTAGCCATCGGTCTGTGGTGATCGCCGCGGCGGTCGAAGCCTCGTCCTGCCAATATCCGAGCATGACGTACGGGCTACGTACCCAGATCTCGCCTTCAACGCCATCGGGGACCGGTGCGCCCGCCTCATCGTGGATCTCCAGCGCTACGCCGATGATCGGTCGCCCGACAGTGTCCGGGAAGGCGGCCAGCTCGGCCGGGGCGGCCAGCGTCGCGGCAGTACTGCATTCGGTCATTCCGTAGCTGGTGACCAGCGCGTTGCGCGCCACGGGTAGCCGATCGCGTAGTTTCTGCTGCAGCGCCTGCGACGACGGCGCCGAGTTCAGCGAGAACGCGGTCAGCGAGGACAGGTTGTAACCGGACAGATCGAGATCCAACATCCGCGTCGCCATGGTCGGCATGGCTCCCCAGTTGGTGATGTGTTCCCGCTCGATCAAGCGCAGTACCCGGTCGCCGTCGAACGAGCCCTGGTGGATCACCACCGCATCCCCGGTCACCAGCCGGGGGACCACCAGGTTGTGCAAGCTGGCGATATGGAACAACGGCGAGGTGACCAAAAACCGCCTACCGGTAGGTGGTTGTGCGGCCCCGGTGAGCGCCGCGGTCAGCGCGTCGCTGAAGAGGTGATAGTCGATGACTGCCAACACATTCCGATGTGAATGTACCGCGCCCTTCGGCCGACCGCTGGTGCCGCTGGTGTACAGGATCACCGCGGGGTCGTCTTCATCGAGCTCGGTGTCGGGCAGGGTGTCGGTCCGGTATTCGGCGAGGAGCTCGGGTACGTCATGCTCCATGGTGAGCACCGGGATGCCGATATCGAGTTCGGCAACGATCGCTGCACGCTTGGCGTCCACGATGAGCACAGCCGGGCTGGTGTGTTCGATGCCGTAGGCGATTTCGCGTGGCGCCCACCAGGCGTTGTAGCCCGCGACGATCGCACCGAGTGCCTGCCCGGCCCAGAACGCGACCACCCATTCGGGGGTGTTCGCCCCGAGAATGCCTATGCGGTCGCCCTTGTGGATGCCGTATTTGTCGCGGAGGGCGGTGGCCATGGCCGCAACAGCGGCGGCGTGCTCGGTGAAAGATATCCGGCGGTCCGCGGTGACCAGGTAGTCCCGATCGCCATGTGTGGCGGCGGTGAGTACGTCGCGTAAGGAGTTCTTGCGGTGGCGCATCACCGGCATCGGTGCGCCGAGGACGTCTTCGATCACCATCTGGAATCGGCCGCCAGGTCCGGTGAGATTGTTCGCCGCCTGGGCCGCTAACGCTTGCAGATCGATCGGCTTTGTCATATCGGTAGTACTTCCTCGTCATGAAGTCTGTTCGTCACGGCTCGGGCACCAGAACCGCTCGGCCGGTGACCAGGCCACGTTCGAGACGGTCGAGGGCGGCCCGCCCCTCGGTCAGCGGGTAACACTCCACCTCGACGCGCAGCGTGCCCGCCGCGGCCAGTGCCACGCCGTCGATCAGGTCGGATTTGGTGCCGCCGTACGATTTCCGAACCGAGGCGCCCCACGGCCAGCCCGGGCCGCCTGCGGGTGCCGCAGTGATCTCCGGCGCGCCGCCGCCGAGGCCGATCATCCGATAGGCGCCGTTGGGCGCCACCGACTCCACCGCGAGTCGCGCGGTCGAGTCGACGCCGACGAAGTCGAATACCGCATCGGCACCGCGGCCGCGGGTGAGGGCCAGGATCTCGGCAGCGGTGGTGTCGCCGATGATGAGCCCTTGTGCCGCGCCGCACCGGGCGGCGAGGTCGAGTTTGTCGGCGCTGACGTCCACGGCCAGCACCCGGGTCGCCGTGGTGGTGGCGAGGATCTGCACCGCGACGTGCCCGAGCCCGCCGATGCCGATAACCACCGCCACCGACCCGGGTCCGAGATGCTCGCGCGCGCCGCGGATAGCGTGCCGGCTCGACAGCGCGGCGTCGGCCAGTGGGGCGGCCTGGGTGAAATCGAGGTCACCGATCGGTACGAACGAACTCGCAGGCACCCGGATGTAATCGGCCATCCCGCCGTCCGGCCCCAGACCGGGGCAGGGCGGCATGGCGGTGCGTCCCGCGGCTTCGCAGACGTTCTCGTTGCCGCTGGCGCACTCTCGGCACATGCCGCACGACCAGCACAGATACACCACGCCGCGCTCCCCGGTGTGGCGGCAGGCGACGGCATCGCCGACGGCTTCGATGGTGCCCGCGACCTCGTGGCCCAGGGTCAGCGGCTGCTCACGCACGCGAAACGGGAGGTGCAGCACGTGCAGATCCGAATGACAGATTCCCGCCGCGCCCACTCGAAGTAGTAGATCGCTCGGGCCGATATCAGGGATGGGCACCTCGCGTAGTTCCAGCACACCTGGCGCGGTGAGCTGTAGCGCCCGCATCATCCGCGCACCGCCTCGAACGTCGCGCGCAGGTAGGCGCCGGCGCGATCCGAGCCGATCAGGCCCGGGGCCATCCGGTTCATGGTGTAGGCGAAGGTGGTGCGGTGGTCGAGGTCGTTGACCACCATCGCACCGCCGAACCCGGCCCACCAGCACACCCGGCCCTCCGGCACCTCCGGCGCGGTCTGCCGTTGCGGCAGGCCGTAGCCGATGCCGAAACGCAGTGGTAGCAGCAGCGCGAGATCCATGCCGTCGGACTGCTCCCGGAAGATCAGCTCGATCGTCCGGTCCGATAACAGCCTGCGGCCGCTCAACTCGCCGCCGCAGGACACCAGCGACTGCACCCGAGCGACCGAACGCGCGTTGCCATGGCCGTTCACCGCGCCGATCTCCGACTGCCGCCAGGCCGGGCTCGCGGTCTCCGCGATGTCGAGCAGCGGGCTGGTGAGCGTCTTGACCAGGATGCTGTCCGGATCCAGTGTGGCCATGTCGAATTCCGGCATGGCGGGCGGGACCAGGGTGGCGATCCGCCCGTGGTGCTCGGGTGCGGTGCCGATATGGAAGTCGGCACCCAGCGGCCCGGCGAGCTCTTCGGCGAAGAACTCGCCCAGCGTGCGTCCGGTCACGCGGTGGATCACCGTGCCGATGAGGTGGCCGTAATCGAGCGCGTGGTACCCCGACGCTGTGCCCGGTTCCCACCACGGGGCTTGGCCGGCAAGCCGTGCCGCGGACGCCGCGGTGTCGTAGATGTCGGTGAGTTCGATCGGCGGTTGCCATCCCGAAACCCCGGAGGTGTGCGCGAGCAGATGGCGGATCTCGATATCGCCCTTGCCGTTGGCCGCGAACTCCGGCCAATACCTGGCGACCTTCGCGCTCACGTCCAGCTCACCGCGGTCGATGAGCAGCAGGGCGCTCAGCGCGGTCATCGTCTTGGTGATGGAGAAGACGTTGACCAGGGTGTCCTCGGTCCAGGGTGTGCGGCGTTGCGGGTCGCGATGGCCACCCCATAGGTCGACGACCATTTCGCCGTCGACCGTGATGCATATCGAGGCACCCAGCTCGTCACCGGAGGAGAGGCGGGTGTCCAGCTCTGTGCGGACCTGTGCGAATCGCTCGGCGCAGAATCCCGACGTGGCGGTTCCTGTCGTACTGGTCATCACTGCCTCACACCTGCTCGAGCACACAAGCGGGGACCGGAAGCGAATTGCCCTTGGCTACTGCGCGTTTCGCGCCGCGTTCCAGCTCGTGCCGCATATCTCGCACATACGGCACGAACTCGGTCTGGATGGTATGCCGGGGAGAGTCGTAATAGCGGCCGGTTCGGGTGGATTCCGCTGATCCGATCGCTGCCTGCATCTCCTCCGTCGACGGTAGGTGGTAGCGGCCGGTCAGGTAGGCGGCGACCAGCTTGGACTGCTGTTCGGCAAAATTCACCAGGGTTGGCAGCGATTGCGCCAGGCCGAGGAAGAACAGATTGTCGATTCCGGGCTTGACCATCTGCTTGAAGAGCGGAAAGTTGTTGTCGGCGTCGGGCAGCAGGTCCGGATCGGAAAAGAACGGGAACGATATGCGGTATCCGGTGGCGCAGACGATCACGTCCACCTCTTCGGTGCTGCCGTCGGCGAAGCGTACTCGCGGCCCCTCTAGTGCGGTGATCGCCGGCTTGAAGGTGATGTCGCCGCAGCCGGCGCGGTGCAGGAACTCCTCGCTGGCCGACGGATGCGCCTCGAAGGGTAGGTGATCGGGCTTGGGCAGGCCGTAATCCTCCATGTTCCCGCGGGTCTTGCGGACGAAGCGTTGCCGGATTTTGAGCCCCAGCTTCGGCGGCATCCACCGCGGAAGCTCGCGTTTGTCGCCGACCTTGCCGTTGACGTACTTCGGCAAGACCCAGACTCCGCGCCGCGCGGAGACATGCAGCTTCGCGGCAAGGAATCGCTGGGACAGCTCGGAGGCGATATCCAGACCCGAATTGCCCATACCGACAACAACAACGCGCTTGCCACGCATGTCGATCGGGTCGAACGGGTCGTTGTAGGCGTGGCTGTGCAGCAGCGTGCCGTCGAATTCACCGGGGTAGTCCGGGAGGCGCGGGTCCCAGTGGTGCCCGTTGCAGACGATGAGCGCGTCGTAGTCCTTGGTGTAGCCCTGACTGGTGGTGATCAGCCAGCGACCGTCGGTGGTGCGCTCGGCCGCGGTCACCTCGGTATCGAACACGATCCGGTCGCGGATGCCGAAATGGTCGACATAGTCGCGGAAGTATTGGAACAGCTGTGAATGGTGTGGAAAGTCCGGCCATTCCTCGGGCGCCGGATAGTCCTCGAAGGCCAAACGGAACTTGGACGTATCGATGTGCAGGCTCTGATAGCAGGCCGACATGCCGTTGGGGTTCTTGAAGTACCAGTTGCCGCCGACATCGTCGGACGCCTCGTAGCAGTCGAAGGGGATGCCGTGATCTTTCAGGCGTTTGGCTGCGGTGATCCCAGAGGGGCCTGCGCCGATCACACAGACGCGGGGGAGTGCTGTTGACGTCATTCACTGTCCTTGTGCTGGGAAAGCCGTCGTCGCTGACGGCCGAACCGTCCGATGCGTTGTGCGCGCCGGAGTGACGTAGGCAACACGTTAACATTCGGTAGACACCATGTCTAGTGAGTGTCGCTATGTTTAGCGAGTTCGCTACCGCGTAGACTTGCTCGGCGGAAGCCGCACGTCAGAGCATTTTTGAGGGAATCGAGGATCTGTTCACCATGCGCGCGAACACGAACCTGCGGGATGAGCAGAAGCAGCAGACCAGGGCCAGGCTGATCGAGGGCGCCAAGGAGCTGTTCGCCACCCGTGGGTATGCGGCCGTGCGGGTGGACGACATCGCCGCTGCGGTCGGCTGCAGTCGTGCCACTTTCTACCTGCATTTCGCGGGCAAACTCGAGATTCTGCGGGTAATCGGCCAGCAGGGCACCGCGCCCACGGCCCTGCACTTCTACGAGGATCTCGACCGAGTGCTCGAAACGGGTTCCCGCGCCGAGTTCGCCCGCTGGGTCGCCGGCGCGATCGAGTGGTTCCACGAGTACAAAGATCTGCTTCCCGCCTGGGATGAGGCGACCGCGCTCGAACCCGAGTTTCGCGAGATCGCTCGCAACGGTATTTCGGCACTACCCGATTCGATGACCGCCTACCTCGCCGGATGGCCGGCTGATCGGCGCGATGAGGCGCGGCTGCGGGTGGAACTACTGGTCGCGCAGCTGGAACGGTTCTTTACCCGTTGGGCGATGTTGGGCACCATCGACGTCTCGGTGGATCGGGCCGTCGAGGTTCTCACCGACATCTGGTTTCCCGCGCTGCGCCCGCCGACGGAGGGCTGATCGGCCCGGCCGTGCGGAGGCAACGCTGCGCACCGACTCCCGAGGTGCCGGACTATGCCGGCGCGGTGTACGAGCCCTGCGCGGGCGGTGATCCTCGATAATCTTCGAGGGCTGCGGGGCGGTCGGCACGCCATTGGCTGGGGCTGTGGCCGAAGCGAGTGCGAAACCATCGGGAGAAGTTGCCCTGCGAGGAGAAGGCAAGTAGCTCGGAAATCTCGGTCAGGCTGTGGCGGCGGCTGGCGACCATGTGCTGGGCGAGCTCGGCTCGGGTGGAATCGACCAGCGATGTGAAGGTTTCGCCCTCGGCGGCGAGGCGGCGGTGGATGGTACGGCGGTCGACACCGAGGCTTCGAGCGATCTGGTCGGCTGAGCATCGTCCGGTCGGCAGGAGCAGTTCGATCAGTTCCCGGACGCGGTCCACGGTCGTGGCGGTCGCGTTGGCTCTCGGCGCGTTGAAGATCTGCTGCGCGTAGGTGCGCAGCTGGGGGTCCGACATGGCGTTGGGCGCGTCGAGGTCGGTGGTGTAGGCGAGGAGTCCGTTGAAGTCCTGGTCGAAACTGACGTGCGGCCCGAGGACGCGATGGTGGGTGGAGCAGTCGCGGGGTGCCGGGTGGGTGAAGCGGACTTCCAGTGGTTGCCAGGTGGTGCCGAGGAATCCACGCATGAGTCCGTGCAAGATGCCGATCGCCAGTTCGATGGACTGCCGGGTGTCACCCGGCCCGCCGAGGTCGAGGCTCAGCCGGATGGTGGCGATGGCGTTGTGTTCGGTAAGTCGGGTGTGCAGCGCCTCGTTATACATGTGCTCATAGCGGGACATGGTCCGTAGCGCGCTGCGGACGTCGGGTTCTTCGCGGATGACCATGCTGAGCGGGCCGAGATTGGCCAAGCGGCGACGTTCGGCCAGGCGGAGGCCGATGTCTTCACACCCGGAACTGATCGCGCAGCGCTCGAGCAGATCCGCGACAGCGGCGGCGGGAACCCAGCGGTCCTGCACGCTCAGACCGGCGGGGTCCAGTCCGCTTGCGCGGATCAAGGCGACCGGGTCCAGGCCCAGCGAGCGGCCGAGCTCGACGAATCCGTGTACTGCCGCGTAGCGGGCGAGTGGTTTCACCACAATCTCCTGTCCCGAAATGAACAGTATCTCGTCCCTTGAGGATAAGCACAGGCGGGTGATCCGGATTACAGTGTGTCCCATCACAGCGATGGTGATCAGTGGTCAGGGACATCGCGATCGGTGAGCGCACCCGACGTGACCTTCCGCTGACAGCACGCGATCGACGGTCCACCCAGTGAACGTCGCGGCACGCGGCGACATATCCGGACACCCATGCGTCGTATTACGACTGTCGATCGCGCTGGAGAGTGCGATCGACCGAGAAGGAGATCTGTTGTGGCACAAGCTGTTCGCTTCTACGAGATCGGCGGCCCCGATGTTCTGCGATCGGAGGATGTCGAAGTGGGCGACCCGGGGGCCGGTGAAGTGCGAGTGCGGCACGAGGCCGTCGGGCTGAACTTCGCCGATACCTACTTCCGCAGCGGCCTGTATCCGGCCGCGTTGCCCGCAGGTATGGGCGTCGAGGCGGCAGGTGTGATCGAGGCGGTTGGCCCGGGTGTCGAGGGGTTCGAGGCGGGGGACCGGGTGACCTATACCGGTAGCCCACTGGGTGCCTACAGCACCGAACGGGTGATGCCGGCCGAGCATCTGATCGCGTTGCCGGACGGGATCGGATTCGACACCGCCGCGTCGATGACGATGCGTGGTTTGACCACTGCCTACCTGCTGCGCCGCATCCATCCGCTGCGCGAGGGGCAGACGGTCCTGCTCCACGCCGCTGCCGGTGGGGTCGGGTTGATCTTCCTGCAGTGGGCGAAGCTCTTGGGCATCACCGTGATCGGTACGGTCTCGAGCGAGGAGAAGGCCGAGATCGCCCGCGCCCACGGATGCGATCACGTGGTGATCTACACCCGTGAGGACGTCGCCGCGCGGGTTCGTGAGATCACCGGTGGCGCAGGTGTGCCGGTGGTTTACGACAGCATCGGAAAGACGACCTTCGACACGTCATTGGATTCGCTGTCGCGGCGCGGACTGCTGGTGTGCTTCGGCACCGCCTCCGGGCCGACCCCGCCCATCAATGCCATGCAGCTGGCGATCAAGGGCTCGTTGTTCGTTACGCGCCCCGCGCTCGCCGATTACATTGCCGATCCCGTGGAGCGAGCCGAGCTGGCCGGCGAGCTCTTCTCGCATGTCGAGGCCGGTCGCATCCGGATAGAGATCAACCAGCGCTACAAACTGTCCGATGCGGCGCAGGCTCACCGTGATATGGAGGCGGGCCGCAGCGTCGGTTCCTCGGTCTTCACCCTCTGATATCTGTTCCACACCTGGAGGTCAACGATGACAACCTTTGCCCCATACCATGATTCGGTAAAGCGCGGCGCGATCACCGCCATGCCACTCACCTGCTCGATCGGTGCGGAACTGGTCGATGTCGACCTCGCACAGATCGCCCATGACGACGCACTTTTCGCCGAGCTGCGCGCCTTGCTGCTCGAATACAAGGTGCTGTTCGCGCGCGACCAGGACATCAGCCGCGCCGATCACGTCACGCTGGCGCAGCGATTCGGTCCGTTGGAAGACCACCCGGTGCTGGGCAGCGACCCGGACAACCCCGGACTCGTGCGCATCTACAAAGATCTCGACAGCCCCCCTGAGCATTACGAGAACGCCTTCCACTGTGATGCCACCTGGCGGGTGAACCCGTCGATGGGTTCGGTCCTGCGCTGCGTGGAGTCTCCGCCGGTCGGCGGAGACACCATCTGGGTGAACATGGTCGAGGCGTATCGGCGCCTGCCCGAGCAGGTGAAAGAGCGGATCGACGGGCTGCGTGCCCGCCACAGCATCGAGGCCAGTTTCGGCGCGGCGATGTCCGACGACAAGCGCCACGACCTCGCGCAGCGTTTTCCCGACGCCGAGCACCCCGTGGTACGCACTCACCCCGAAACGGGCGAGCCTATCTTGTTCGTCAATTCCTTTACCACGCATCTGGTCAATTACCACACGCCGGACAACGTGCGTTTCGGCGCGGACTACGCGCCCGGCGCCGCCGAGCTGCTGCACTACCTGATGCGGCAGGCCGCTATTCCGGAATACCAGGTGCGCTGGCGGTGGACGAAGAACAGCTTCGCGATCTGGGACAACCGGTCCACCCAGCATTACGCCGTTCAGGACTACTGGCCCGCGATCCGAAAGATGGAGCGCGCGGGCATCGTCGGCGACAAGCCGTTCTGAGAGTTCCTCTTTTCCACGAAAGTTAGAAACCGATCGGAGAAACCCATGCATTTCCACGACGATGCGCTGTTCCCGGAGAACCAGGACAAACTGGTTATTACCTGTGCGCCGTACGGCCCCGAGTGGGAGCCTGATGACTTCCGCGAGGATCTGCCGCTGACGATGGAGCAGCATGTGCAGCAGGCAGTGGACTGCTACGAGGCCGGTGCCTCGGTACTGCATATCCACGTCCGTGAGCTCGACGGCAAGGGTTCCAAGCGGCTGTCGAAGTTCAACGAGCTGCTCGCCGGGTTGCGCGAGGCGGTGCCGGACATGATCCTGCAGGTCGGTGGGTCGATCTCGTTCGCCCCCGAAGGTGAAGGAGCCGACGCGAAGTGGCTCTCCGATGACGCCCGGCATATGCTCGCCGAGCTGGACCCGAAGCCGGACCAGGTGACCATTGCGATCAATACCAGCCAGATGAACATCGTCGAGCTGATGACCGACGACGACATCGCAGGCACGTCGATCCAGCGCCCCGAGCTCTACGAGACATACCGCGAAATGACCGTACCTGCCGGCCCGGCATGGGTCGAAGAGCACCTGCGCCGGCTGACCGCCAACGGCATCCAGCCCCACTTCCAGCTCTCCAGCATCCCGCAGCTCGAGACGGTCGAACGACTGATCCGGCGCGGCAAGTACATGGGCCCGCTCAACCTCACCTGGGTGGGGATCGGCGGCGGGTTCGACGGCCCCAATCCCTACAACATCATGAACTTCATCCAACGGGTGCCCGACGGTGCGTGCCTGACGCTGGAGACGCTGATGCGTAGCGTGCTGCCGGTGAACGCGATGGCGATCGCATTCGGTCTGCACCCACGCTGCGGCAACGAGGACACCCTGTGGGGTCGCAAGGGCGAGAAGATGACGTCGGCGGACCAGGTGAAGCAGCTGGTCCGGATCGCTGAGGAGCTGGGCCGCGGTGTCGCGGACGGCAAGCAAGCCCGCGACATCTACCGGATCGGCGAGCAGTACGCGAGTGTCGATGAGACTCTCGCCAAGCTCGGCTACGCACCCAACCGCAAGCCCGGCCAGGTCGGGTTCACCCTGCACGCCTGAGTCATCGACAACGGGCGGGAGTGCACCTTCCCCGCCTCCTCCGGACGTGGCCGTGAGGGCAACGTCTCTGTACTTATCAGCTCCGGTGCGTTGCACACCGTCTCGACGCATCGGATTTGTAGGAGCACCAATGCAGTTGCACACTACCGTCGCCGGGCCGGATGACAACATGGTCGCCGCCCCGGTAAAGGCGGACCGACCCCCTCGATCGCGTCGGCGATACCCGTGGGTCGTCTTCCTACTGGCATTCGGTCTGCTGCTGGCCGACTACATGTCCAGACAAGTGCTGAGCGCGGTCTTTCCCTTTCTGAAAACCGAATGGACGCTGTCGGATTCGCAGCTGGCGTCGCTCACCAGCGTAGTCGCGCTCATGGTCGGCATCCTCACCCTGCCGCTGTCGGTTGTGGCCGACCGGTGGGGCAGGGTGCGCAGCCTGGTGCTGATGGCGGTGCTGTGGAGCGCGGCGACGCTGCTGTGTTCCGTTGCAGCGAGTTTCGAGCAGATGCTGGCTGCCCGCTTCCTCGTCGGCGTCGGCGAAGCCGCCTACGGCAGTGTCGGGATCGCGGTGGTGATCAGTGTGTTCGCCCCACGGATGCATGCCGCGCTGAGTGGCGCGTTCATGGCCGGCGGTTCGTTCGGGTCGGTACTGGGTGTCGGCCTGGGCGGAGTCATCGCCGTACATCTCGGATGGCGTTGGTCATTCGCCGCGATGGCGATCTTCGGGCTGCTGCTGGCCGCACTGTTCAGCGTGATCGTGACGGAGGCGAAACTTGTCGCCAATGCCGCCGACCAGCACACGGGGCCGAGCACCCACGTGGAAGGGTTCCGCGCGCCGGTGTCGACGCTGTTCACCAACCCCGCTGTCGTGTGCGCCTATGTGGGCAGTGGCCTGCAGATCTTCACCGCCGCGGTGCTGCTGTCGTGGATGCCCAGCTTCTTCAACCGCAACTACGAGCTGGCCCCGGACCGGGCGGGTGTGGTCGCATCGGTGTTCGTGCTGCTCGTCGGTACCGGGATGGTGTGCTGCGGCATGATCACCGACCGAGTCGGCCGCACCGATTTGTCTCGGAAATGGACCGCGGCGATCACGTTCTGCTGCATTTCACTGGTGTGCCTGGCCGCAGGCTTCAGCCTCGGAACCGGTCCGCTGCAACTGGCGCTGATCGGCATCGGCGCCTTCTTCTCCGGCGGCTCATCCGGGCCGGCCGCGGCCATGGTCGCCAACCTGACACATCCGTCGGTACGGGCGTCCGCGTTCGGCACATTGACGCTGGCCAACAGTCTGCTCGGGCTCGCCCTCGGTCCGTTCGTCGTCGGCGTCCTCGCCGATCGCATCGGATTGGGATCCGCACTGCAGCTGGCACCGCTGGCCTACCTTGCCGCCATCGCGGCACTGGTCCTCGGCAAACGCGTCTACCCTGCCGGACTGCGAAAACTCGCCGCTGTCGCACCAGGTCCCGCGCACTGAACCCGAAAGGAACCACCGCACACACCATGTATGACCCCGCCGAACCCACCATTGTGATCGTGCCAGGATTGCGCGACCACGTACCCGAGCACTGGCAGACCCTGCTCGCCGAACGTCTGAACAAGGTCCGCACCGTCCCGCCGCTCGAGTGCGACAAGCTCAGCCTGGCTTCCCGCATCGCCGCACTCGATGCCGTCCTCGCGGACATCGATGGTCCGGTGGTGCTGGTCGCCCACAGCGCGGGCGTCATGATCACCGTGCATTGGGCACAGCACTACCAGCGACCGGTGCGTGCGGCATTGCTTGCCACCCCGGCTGACCTGGAAACACCGCTGCCGAGCGGGTATCCGACAGCACAAGAACTCGAGGCCGGGGGCTGGAACCCGATTCCCCGTGGGCGACTGCCGTTTCCCAGCATCGTGGCCGCCTCCACCACCGACCCGCTCGCGTCCTACCGGCGCGCAGCCGGCATGGCCGAATCCTGGGGCAGCCGTCTGGTGGATATCGGCGACGTCGGTCACCTCAATCCGGCCTCCGGCTATGGAGACTGGCCTCGAGCGCAGGAGTTGCTGGACGATCTGGTCGCCACGACCGCGACCGGCGTGGAGGCGGTCCGGTGAGCAAGATCGTCTCCTCGGCCGCGGACGCCCTCGCCGATGTGGCCTCCGGGTCGAGTCTGGCCGTCGGCGGATTCGGGGTGTGTGGCATCCCCGATGCGCTCATCGAGGCGTTGGCCGCACGCGATGTCACCGACCTCGAGGTCATCTCCAACAACTGCGGCACCGATCAGATCGGATTGGGAATTCTGTTGAGGGGCAACCGGATCCGTCGTGTAACTGCCTCCTATGTCGGGGAGAACGCGGAGTTCGCCCGCCAGTATCTGGCCGGTGAGATCGAAGTCGAGCTGACTCCGCAGGGCACTCTCTCCGAGAAGCTGCGTGCGGGCGGAGCAGGCGTCCCGGCATTTTTCACCCCTGCAGGCGTCGGTACACCCGTCTCCGAGGGCGGCTTGCCCTGGCGGTACGCGCCCGACGGTTCGGTCGCGGTGGCCTCGCCACCCAAGGAGGTGCGCACCTTCGGCGGCCGGTGGGGCGAGCGGCGCTACGTGCTCGAAGAGGCGATCACCGCCGATTACGCCCTGGTGCACGCGCTGGTCGGCGATACCGACGGCAACCTGGTGTTCGAGAAATCGGCCCGCAATTTCAACCCGCTGGCCGCCATGGCCGGACGCATCTGCATCGCGCAAGTGGAAGAACTCGTCCCGGCAGGAGCGATCGACCCCGGCACCGTTCACCTGCCAGGCATCTTCGTCGACCGCCTCGTGCACACCGGTCGACAGAACAAACACATCGAAAAGCGCACCGTCGCCCAAGGGAACTGATATGAACACTGCCACAAAGGTTCTCGGATGGACCAGGACCGCAATGGCCGCCCGCGCCGCATGGGAACTCCGGTCCGGCGAGTACGTGAACCTCGGCATCGGCTTGCCGACCCTCATCCCCAACCACCTCCCCGACGGCGTGCACGTCACCCTGCACTCGGAGAACGGCGTTCTCGGCATCGGCCCCTACCCGGACCCGTCCGAGGTCGATGCCGACCTGATCAATGCCGGAAAAGAAACCGTCACGGTAATGGCCGGGGCCTCGTTCTTCGACTCCGCAACCAGCTTCGGGATGATCCGCGGCGGCCACATCGACACAGCCATCCTCGGTGGAATGCAGGTCTCTGCCACCGGTGACCTGGCCAACTGGATGGTTCCGGGGCACATGGTCAAAGGCATGGGCGGGGCGATGGATCTGGTACACGGCGCCCGCCGGGTGATCGTCCTCATGGAACACACCGACAAGACCGGTGCACCGAAGATCGTCTCCCGCTGCACTCTCCCGCTGACAGGTGAGGGGGTCGTGCGACGCATCATCACCAATCTGGCCGTCATCGACGTCACCCCAAGCGGGCTGGCATTGCATGAATGCGCGCCGGGAGTCAGCGAGGCCGAGGTCTGTGCGGCCACCGCCGCGCCGCTGATCGTGGCGGGCTGATCCACAATCCCGAAAGGTCAACCGATGACTGCCAGCGGCAAGATTCGGAAACGCGAACTCGCCACGCGCACCGAGCCCGCGTCCGCTGGTGGCGGGGTCACAGTCTCCGGTCGCTGATAGAGCACCGGAACCGGGGTCCTGTGTACCCCGGCAGGCCGGATGGGTTGCCGAAGGGTGATCCGGTCCGGCCTCGATCACTGGAGATGAGGTTCCATTATGCGAATGAAGTCAGCGGCGGCGACCGCAGTGATTGCCGCTGCGGCGGTTGCTGTTACTACCGCGACAGCGGGTGCCGCTCCGCAGCCTGCCCCACCGGCATCCGAGGTCCGCTACGAGGTCACCAGGAACGGCGACTCGGCCGTGGTGCGCATCGACGGCGGCAAAATCGAGCAGATCGATTCCCAGCTGGTGGTCTGGGACGCCGCCGATCAGCCGATCGCCGCGATTCCATTGCGCTACCAGATCGACGATATGGCCTATCCCGTTGCTGCGCGTATCGACGGGACGACGGCGACCCTCACTCCGTCCAGGGATGGCGGCCGGCGCGCCGAACCGGTGTCGCAGGCCCAGGTGATCACAGTCGAACAAGCAGCCGAGCAGGTGGGTGAGTTGTTCGTACCGCGCGACGCTCAGGCGCTCGGCGTCTTCGCTCAGCGCGCGGCAATCGGCGCGGCTGTCAGCGCCGTGTTCGGCGCCGTGCTCGGGGCCGGGGTCGGTTGTTTGGTGGGCGCGGCGGCCGGTGCCGCGATCTCCAGCCCGCTGATCGCCCTGTTGCTGCCGTTCGTGGGTGCCACGATCGCGGGTTGCGTGCTCGGAATGGCGACGTTGGGCGCCGTGGGCTCGATGGCCGGCGTGGTGCTGGCCGGGGGACCGATCACCTTGTTCTCCGCGATTCAGTACTTCTCCACGATCCTCGCTCCGTGCCCGCCGGAGCTGGCGTACTGCAAGGACCCGGCTCAGATTCCGGCTCCGGTTCCGGCCGAGTAGCCCCGCCTCGTCTACCGGCGCGTCGGAGTCAGGCGACTCCGGTGTGCCGGTGCACGAACTGTCCCAGCCATCGACCGTCGGCCACTGTCGGGCGGTTCCGAGACCGAAAGCACCGGATACCTCGACCATGTCCCAGCCCAATGCGACCGACCTGATGAACGAGCCGCTCCCGCCGATGGAACCACTGCGCCGATCGCTGAAGAGCCGCGCACGGCAATGGAGTAGAGAGTATGCGCCCGGTCTCGTACTCGCGGCTGTCGTCGTTGCCGCCATTATGCTGCTTACCCGGCAAACGTCCTTTCTCAGCCCGCTTCTAGCAGCAATCTTGGTGGGTGCGATCGCCGCGAACGTCGTCGATATTTCAGAGCGCGTTCGGCCCGGACTGCAGTTCTGCTCCAAACGGTTGCTGCGGATCGGTGTCGCGCTACTCGGCTTGCAGGTGACGTTCAGCGACATCTTTGGGCTCGGGCCCGCGATTCTGCTTCTCGTGCTTGTCATTGTGGTCGCGGGTATCGCCGGCACCATGCTGCTCGGACGGGCGCTCGGCATCGGGTGGACCCAGCGACTGCTGATCGCATGCGGGTTCTCGATCTGCGGCGCCGCCGCGGTCGCCGCAGCGGACGGAGTCGTCGACGCCGAAGAAGAAGAGGTTTTGACCTCGATTGCCCTGGTGGTGGTGTTCGGGACGCTGCTGATCGCGATCATCCCGCCCGCCTCGCGCGCAATCGGGCTCGATGAGGCGACCAGCGGTGTGTGGGCGGGCGCCGCAATCCACGAGGTTGCGCAAGTGGTAGCCGTGGGCGGGGCAATCGGCGGTACCGCGCTCACCATCGCGGTGGTGGTCAAATTAGCCAGAGTCGTGTTGCTCGCGCCAGTCCTGGCGGCAATCAGCTGGCATATCCGCCGTCGGCAGACCGACGCGTCCTCCGTATCAGAGCGTAAGCCTGCACTGGTGCCGTTGTTCGTACTCGCCTTCCTCGCATGCGCTGCGGTGCGGTCGACCGGCGTGATCCCCTCCGCAGCCCTCGACGCGGCACGCGAGGTGCAGACAGTGCTACTCACCGCTGCCATGTTCGCGCTGGGTACCGGCGTGCGGTTGCGGTCGCTGGCCCGAGTCGGAGCCCGCCCACTCGTGCTGGCCGCTGGGTCGACCCTCTGGGTGACCATGCTGGCCTTGGCCGGTGCGCTGATCGCCACCTGATGTGCCGTGGCGAATCGAGGATCGAGTAGCGATTTCCGCAGACTACGAGCCGTCGGCCTGAGCGCCTTCTTCGATGTCCTCGAGTTCAGCCTCGAAGCCCTCTTTGAGCTCCTTCAGGCCTTCACCCGCTCCGATCACGGCGATCAGACTGCCGAGGATCACGTCGATCCATTTGAGCCAGCGCTTGAGCGGCCGCAGCGATGGGGCTTGTAGGCCTGCCTGACGAGCGTTGCGCCAACCTTCACGTTTGAACGCCAGTTCAGGACCAGAGAGCCCCGCTTCGTCGAGTCTTTCGTCGTAGTCCGCACTTCGCACTGCCGCTATCAAACGGCCGATGTCGCCACGTTGCTGCACAGCATTCCAAGCCGGCCACAGACTTTGAACTACGGTGCCCGGTGGCATATCCCGAGCGCCCGCTTCGAATATGAAGGACAAGTCGTCGGCCATCGAGTCCAGGAACTGGAGGAGAAACTCACGATCTTCGGAGTCCATAGGCCGAAGTTACCCGCTTTCCGGGTTCATCAGCAGGATTTCCGGCAAATAGCCGGATCAGAACAAACTGCCATGGTCAACTATCCGTGCGCCCGTTCGCATTTCGTGTCTGCTAAGCGTCGCACCACGCGTCGGTGACGCATGCAGCCTCGAAGTGCCACCAGCCGTCATCTCGGCCGCGGGACAGCAGAGCCTTGAGCTGAGCCAGGTCTGCATCGGCAGGCACGGTGAACGCGACCAGGGGGAGGTCCTCGCTGAACGCTTCCCCGCCTGATACGAACGGAGACAATCGATCGCGCACAGCCTGCGCGCTGCGCCCCAGCGGACCGCTGGGAATGGGTAGAACTCGGATGGTGCAGTTCCCTGACGCCTCCACCCGTTCCTTGGCCCAGCGGCGGCCATCGGCGTCGGTAACGAACCGCACGATCTCACCTTCAGCCACCCCATCCTGCAGAAAAGGGGCGTTCTCCACGCGGGCCGTGTCATCGCTCAACTGGGTGGCCCACAACCCCTCGGTGTCATCGGGCAGCCAGCCGTCACGCGGCACAAAGCGGTACCACACCTTGATCCAATCACCTTCATGAGTGCCGGGTCCGGATGGAGTCATCGATTTCACGCCCATATGATTGCGCACCCCGCCTCGTCGAATCGAGCCCATGGCAGGATCGGAACCGGGAACCGGGTCCGAGAAGAGCGTGGCGAGCACAACGGGGCAGCCGCCTGGTCATGGAAAGTGGGACGGATCCAGTATTGGCCCCGGAAGCGACACAGCCGGGGGGCCGTCGCTGCGGACGCCGGACCGGGCAGCCGGTCTCGACGCGGACGCGCTACGACGACCAACTGGCGTTCGGCATCACCGGTGACTACGAAACGACTGCTGATATTGATTCTGGCACAGGGGATTCAACGATCTGTGGACGAACTGGCGGTCCGGGCAGGGTGCACGGGGCGATGAGGCAGCCGACCGGCGACCACCTCGGCCGCCGCGCGGGTGCCGGATTCGACGGCGCCCTCGAAATAGCCGGCATGGTCTTGCGCGGTTTCGGTGCCTGCCCAGTGGATGTCGCCGAACGGTGTCGAATCCACCGGGAAGATTCCTTCGGTGGTCCCAGGCTCCGGCACTGCCGTGTAGCCGCCGCCGGTGTATTCATCCAGATGCCAAGACTTTTCGTGCCAGCTCACCGGCTCGAGCACCTCGGCGCCGAGATGCTCGGTCAGTGCGCCGAGCAGTGCCGCGCGTCGGTCGGCGGGGTCGAGGTGATCGAGGGCACGCGCTTCCGGTCCGCCCACCAAGACGCACAGGTGGCCCGGTCCCTCCGGTGGGCTGGTGTCGAATATCGCCCGGCCCGGCGGATCGAGCATGAGGAATTCCGCGTCGCCGTGCTCGCGCCAGAACGGACGGTCGTAGACCGCGATCGCCTTGTATACCGAACCCATGTAGGTGTTGCGGGCGAGTGCTGCCCGGTGGGCGGGCAGCGGGGGCTCGAAGTCGATGCGTCGCAAGGTCGGTGGGGGGACGGTGACGATGACTTTCGAGGCTCGGACCCGTCCTGCGGTCGTGTCCACGGTGATCCCGTCGCCGCCTTGGGTGATCGAGGTGACCTGATGGCCCGTTCGCACTCGGTCGCCGAGTTCGGCGGCGATGCGGTCGACGACTGCGCCGAACCCCTCGACCAGAAGTGCTTCCTGGGCGCCGCCGCGCGTGGCGAGGCTGGTGCGCAGACCACCTTGCAGGCGGATGATCTTCGTCATCGCATGAATCGAGTACCGGTCAGGATCAGCGGTCCATGAGATGAGCGCGGCCACCTCGAGCAGTCGGCGTGCGGTGCGCCCGGGTAACTTGCTCATCCCATCGGCAATCGTCACCGAATTGCACCGCTGCGGTGCACCCACCAGGGCGAGTACCTCGACGGCGGCGATGACCGCGCCGGTGAACAGCAGCGAAGGCGACCAGAGCGGCAGCCGCCGCGGCCCGTCGAGCACGGCAGGCAGGATCCCGGTGTGCATCGTGAACTTCTCGACACCGAGCTCGGCGGCCAGTGCGGTAATGCGGCGGTGGTCGTGGCCGATCCACTGACCACCCAGGTCCACTCGCGATCCCAGCGGCGTGGTCTCGCTCAACGCGCGCCCACCCAACCGGTCGTCAGCCTCGAACACCACGACCTCGACACCCTGTCGGTGCAGCTCACGGGCGGCGACAAGCCCTGATAGCCCGGCGCCGACCACCACTACGGGCACCGATACGGCTGCTTCTGGCGCCCCCGCTGCGTGTGCCGGTTCCTGCCCCATACGCAACCCCTGTCCCGATGCGATTCTGATGCGGCTGTTTGTCGGACGTCCGTCCGAGATTTAGTAGGCCACAGATTGCCGTGGGTGCGCAAGGGTCTTAACGTAAATTGGACGGACGTACGACTCAGGCTCTGTCTACGGGATCACCTGCGAAGCGCGATCCACACGAGAAGGAGGCAGGTTGGCCTACGTGAAAGCAGCCCAGCGCGAGCAGGAAATCGTCGCTGCCGCCGTACAAGTGCTCAGTAAGGTTGGCGTCGCTGGGACGACCCTGCGCGCCGTCGCTGCCGAAGCCGGAATCCCGCTCGGCACTCTGCATTACGTGTTCGCCAGCAAGGACGCGATGCTTCGGGCCGTCATCAACTCGGCAACGGTCGATGTCGTGACAGCCCTTCGCGCCGACGCAGCCCTCGACCGAGGCCTGGTCCACGCGATTCGGCATGGCACAGAACGTGTGTGGCAGGGCCTGGTGGCGGACGCGGCAGGATTGCAGATCATGCAATACGAGCTGGCCATGTACTCCGTACGCAGCGAGGGGCGGGGCGGTCTCGCGCAGTTGCAATACGAGCGCTATACCTCGCTGGTCGCCGACTTCTGGGAGCAGGCCGCCCGAACCGCGGGCGAACGATGCGCGGTGGATTTCGCGACCCTCGGTCGCTTGGCCTTGGCCATGATGGACGGCCTCATCATCCAGTACCTGGTGAACCCCGATCCTGCCCGCGCGCAGCGTGATCTGAATCGGGCAGTCGACATGCTCGTCGCGTTCGCGGATCCACAGCCCATCGTTGGCTAGTAGGCGGACTGTGCGGGGGAGTGCCGGCGGTATGGGTGATCATCGCGCTCGCCGAACTCCGGTTTCGGGTGGATCCGCCACGCGTTGCCGATAGCTTGGCCCATGGCCGCGAGGCGGGGCTCTGACCTCGGTATTTATAGGCGTGGTTCCCGGATAAGGAGCGTAAAGTAATCGGGGCCCGAGGTGCATCCGCCGGCCGATGATGCAGCATCGCGACGATCGAGCGAGGCCGCTCGTAGCTGGGCGCGGAGTGTTGATCGTCGGTCACAGATGCGCCACCGAACCGGACGTCCGCGAACAAGCGGTCGCCCGCATTCCCTGATGGTTGGTCCGTCGGCGTCGGCGGATCGGTCCCAGTGAGAGGCGGAACGCTATGACAGGCCGGGTTGTGCACTTCGAAATCCCCTACGACGACGGTGACCGCGCCCGCGATTTCTATCGTGAGGCGTTCGGCTGGCAGGTCAACGAAGTGCCGGATATGGACTACACGCTCGTCATGACGGGGCCGCTCGGGGCGGACGGCATGTCGTCGGAGCCGGGTTACATCAACGGTGGCTTGACTCGGCGGGGCCAGGTGACGGCTCCTGTCGTGACGGTCGATGTCGACGATATCGACGGGGCTCTGGCCAAGATTCAAACACTCGGAGGCACGACCGTCGGCCCGAAATTTGCTGTGGGGGAGATGGGTTTTGCGGCATACTTCGCCGATCCTGAAGGCAATCTGGTCGGATTGTGGGAGTCCGCTCAGGAAACGTGAGGACACCGGCGACCACCGCGGGTTTCGTGGGGCGGCGCTCGCCGGTGTGGGTTTCGAGCAGTCAAGTGTTCATGATCGGCTGGTGTCGGTACCTGCGCATACCGACACCGAGCAGCGCAACTCGCGGCCGCCGGTCCGGGAACGCCTGTTCGCGCTCGCGATAGCCACCCGAAGTCACCTCAAAATGGGCCCTCATGCCCTTATCCAGTGCGGTGTCGCGGTGCGACGGTGGTGGCAACCAACCGGATGAAGGACGAAGATCATGGACCGCGGATTGCCTGACGACAACACCGTTGCGGCGGTACTCGCGCTCGCCGGTCGAGCACCGTCGGTACACAACATGCAGCCATGGCGCTGGCGCATCGCCGGTAGCAGTGTTCAGCTGTACCTCGACCAGGACAGGGCACTGCCGATGGCCGATCCCGACCGGCGCGACCTGATCCTCAGCGGTGGGGCTGCCCTGCACCATCTTTCGGTGGCGTTCGCGGCGATGGGCTGGGCGACGATCGTTCACCGGCTGCCGAACCCGGACGAGCCGGATCACCTCGCCGCCGTGACATTGGTCGGCCACCGCGCCACCAGTCAAGAGATCGAGATGAGCGCCGCCATTCAGCATCGGCGGACCGACCGGCGGCATTACACGTCATGGCCGGTCCCGCCCGGATACCTGGGGTTGTTGACCGAGCGAGCATCGTCGCTCGGGGCGATCGTGCGACACGTACAGGACTCCGACAGGGATCAGTTGGTTGCCGCCGCCCGCGCCGCCGCGCGCGTCCACGCCGCCGACCCCGACTATCGATTCGAACTGGCCGTGTGGTCAGGACGGCATGGCAGCCTCGACGGGGTGCCGGCTCGCAACGCGCCCACGCCGCGCGCCGGTGACGAGCTACCCGCCCGGGCCTTCGCCGGACCGGAGTTGGCTGATCCGGCGGTGGAGCGTGACTACGCGGAACTGCTGATGCTGGGAACCTCGGCCGATGACCGGATGTCGAGGCTGCGGGCAGGGGAGGCGTTGAGTGCGGTGCTGCTGACTGCCGCCAACATCGGGCTCGCGACATGCACGCTGACAGAGCCGCTGGAGGTACCGGCACAGCGGGAGAGAATGAGGTCGCGGATGGTGAACGGAACCTGCTACCCGCAGGCCTTCATTCGGGTCGGGTGGGCGCCGACCAGCAACGAGCCCATTCCGGCGACACCACGACGTCCGGTCGAGGAGCTGGTGTTCCCGCCCGACGTCGACTGACCCCTGACGTCGTTGCGCGGGTAGCGCTCAGGATCCGCCGTCGGTTGTCGATGGTAGGTGCTGGGCGCAGATCGCTTCGACGAATTCGCCGACCGTTTGATCGGGGAGTCGGCGGGCGAGGTCGGCTTCGGTGATGATGCCGACGAGTTTTCCCTGCTCTGTCACGGGCATTCTGCGGATCTGGTGTTGCGCCATCAGTGTGACGGCGTCGGTGATGTCGGTGGTGGTGTCGACGGTCAGTAGTTCGTCGCCCTGGGCGAGTTCGCCTGCGGTGGTGGTTTTGGGGTTTTCGCCGAGTGCGATGACTTTGATGATGATGTCGCGGTCGGTGATGATTCCGACGGGGTGTCCTTCGCCGTCGCAGATCGGTAGTGCGCCGATATCGAGTTGGCGCATGCGTTGGGCGGCGGTTTCCATGGTGTCGCGAACGGTAATGCAGGCCACGTCGGGATGCATTACAGCCTCGGTATTCGTCATTACCGCACCTCCAGGACTAATGGTCGACAACTTCCTGCCGAACCATCATCCGCCCTGTGACGGTGTTGTGACCAGGGCATATGGTCGTCGCTTCGAAGGTACTTCTGGTTCTGCGGCCCCTATCGGCCACACTTTCGAGCCGACGTTTCGGGGTCGGTGCGTTACTCACAGCCCTTCCGTCGCCCGCTCTTTCCCGCCGCCCAGCCTTGACGTACCGGAAAGGGCGCCGAGTAGGTTCGCCGGGCAGACAGTGATCGACCCCCGCCGCAGCGTGGTACTGCCGGCGACGTCGACCCGGTGCGCATCGCCGCCGGACTCGTGGCAGTGAATAACCCGAGGTATGCAGCTTGTCGCCAACCTTGCGGCGGGCGACGCAGCGTTCGGGTCGTGTTCGGCCGGTGGGCTCGGGGTCGCATCAAGCGCGATCCAGGCGCGCTGCCTGCGGTGCGCTACTTGTCGGCGGCGACTCCTGATTCTCTACGATGTGAAGAGTTCGTCGAGATGCTGATCGATTGCGGCGAGGGCCTCCCCGGGATTGATGACCTCCAGGTCGAGAAGGGGTGTCAGGCTGCGCAGCGCGCCCTCTCCAATGAACGGCCAGCCGCCGCGCACCGGCGACGGGCTCTGCCACCCGAGCTGGCGCGAACTGCGCAACGACAAGGCACCCGAGGAGATCGGTATGCCCGCCTGGCTACGTCCCGCGGACCGGGCGGACACACGCCGCATCGCCCGGCTCGTCGTGCGCGCTTCGGTTAACGGTGTGGCCGGCGGCGGTCGTCATCCTGCTGATGACCAGATGCTCAGGTGCGATGTCCGCTAGCCGGGTGCGCAGGCTGTGGCCTTCCGTGTGCCACAGGTACATTGGAATCACTTGCAGTTCGGGCTGCGGTTCCGCGCCGCGTACACGGCGCTCGTATTCCTAGGTACCTTCGCGCTTCTTCTGGTCGGGATCGATCTCGTCGGCGCGCTCGATGTCCTGGTTCAGCTCGTCGCGAGAGGTTGCCGCCTCACTGCGATGGGTTGCGGCTCGTTGCTGTAGGCCGGCCGCTTGGGCTTTCTTGGCGTCGGCTTCAGCTGCCGCCGCTCGGGCCTTGGCTGCGGTCTCGTCAGCGATCGCTTCGCGCTGTCCGACCTGGCGTGCCTTTCCGGCTGCCTTGTCGCGCAATTGTTCCGCTTCGGTACGGCGGAGTTCCTTGCGTTTACTCGCCGACCATATCAGCGCTGCGGCGACGATCAGGACGACGACTACCGCGATAACAATGATCGTAATGATTGTGCTGGTTGCCATTTCGGCTCCTCACCTCGAGCGCGCTTCAGCAACGCCATCGGCCGACGGTGCACGTCGTTGACTGCACGCATGGTCGAAGGCGGAACTGGCGCGCCATCGTTAGTAGTAGTACAGTCGGCCGCCGACCGGACGGCCCATCGAGCCCATTGCCAATAGCGCCAGGACCGAACCTCATATCGGCCGGTGGCGTAGATCGGGTTTGCCCAGCCTCCCGCGGAATCCACGATCGGGCGTGTCGGCGGGTTCCACCGGCTGCGGTTCGTCGACAACGCGACGGTTACCGGCTACCGCTGCGACCCCGCGATGAGCGAAGGCGATGTCGCGCGCGCTGCGGACCGACAACCTGCCCAGCGAACTCGCGGCGAAGAACAGAATGAGCGCCCCGAGTCCGTAGAAGAAGCTCAGCTGCAGTAGCGCACTCTTCAGGTCGGAGCCGGCGACCGGTTGTCCGATGTCCCCGATACGGAGCACATCGGCCAGTACGGGCCCGATCGCGAACCACGCGCCTGCCAGTACGGATAGCCATGCCCCGAAACTCGCGACCACGCGGTTCCGGCTGAAGAGCATGAGTAGACCACCGACTATTGCGGCGGCGCCCGGCAGCACCTGGAGCCAGCCACGTGCAGCGGTCCACACCCACGGATCGTCCGGGGTGAAGGCGAAGTCGAAGTACGGTCCGACGAAGGGGATGAGTGCGCCCCAAATCCCGAGGATCACCACCGCCAGCCCGCCCAGCGCGCCCCGGCTGCGCGGAATCGCCATCCGCCCGCCTCGTCGGGGCGAAACATTCTCGTCGACGTCGGTCATGACGCCTCCAATCATCGAGAAACTGATGTGCGTAGCGCATACCCCGTATGCCTCGGGATACGCACCGACAGCAGGGGGCGCGTTACCGTGTGATCGTTTTCGCCCCGGATAGCAGCAGTTCGATCGCGTATTGCACCGATCGGTCAAGGACCTTCGCCGGATCGCCATCGAATTGCCGATGGCTTGTCCGCACGGCACCACCCTCGGCCATTGCCGTTGCCGCGGTCTCGGAGACCACTGGGACATCGGGGACGTCGAGTACGCGCTGTTCGACCTCGGTGGAATCGGCGACGACGCCGCCACGAAACCACGCTGCGGAATCCGGTGCGGCGCCGAGCGGTGGCGGCTTGTGTTGTGTCTCTAGGCGCAAGCTCGGGCGTTGGTGATGTGTCCAGATCTGATCTTGTTCATCCGATGGTGGGGTCGGCGGGTTCTAGGTTGGTGCTGATTCACCTGCAGTCGACCAGCTGGAGGGTGCCGGTTCGAGCCGTGCATCGGCCAGGACAGGAGCTTTGCGTCTCATGATCGGATCCGAAACCGCCCGCCGGACGCGGGGGCGCATGCTTGCGATCGCGGTCGCCGTGGTGGCCGCAGCGTCGGGGATGGCTGCGGCGCCGCCGAGTGTGACAGCGGAGCCGGCGTCTTCGATCACCGGTTCGTGGGCCGTGGACGACCGCACGGTGCAGGTGCGGGTGCATTCGGCGTCGATGGACACCGACATCATGGTCAACGTGCTGCGTCCGGCGGATCGGTCGAAGCCTGCGCCTACGTTGTATCTGCTCAACGGTGGTGGCGGTGGATTGGACAGCGCGACCTGGCAGAAGAACACCGATGTGACGGGTTTTCTGGCGGATAAGCAGGTGAACGTGGTGCAGCCGGTCGGTGGGCGCTGGAGCTATTACACCGATTGGCGTGCGCCGGATCCGAAACTGGGTGTGTACAAGTGGAAGACGTTCCTGACCGAGGAGTTGCCGCCGTTGATCGACGCGGAGTTCGGTACCACCGGTGTGAACGCGATCGCGGGTCTGTCGACCTCGGGTACCTCGGTGTTGCAGTTGCCGATCGCGAAGCCGGGTTTGTATCGAGCGGTCGCCGCCTACAGTGGGTGCGCGCAGATCAGTGATCCGATCGGTCAGCAGTTCGTGAAGCTGGCGGTGGAGTCGTGGGGTGGTGGCGATACCGAGAACATGTACGGGCCGCCGGGTGATCCGATGTGGGCGGCAAATGACCCCTACGTCAACGCCGAAGGACTGCGTGGGCTGAAGCTGTTCATCTCGACCGGGACAGGCGTTCCCGGCATGTATGACGTGTACAACGGGTCGCATATGCAGGCGGGCCCGCGCGGCTACGCGAATCAGCTGGTGCTCGGCGGGCTGATCGAGGCCGCAGTGAACTGGTGCACCCACAACCTCCAAGGCCGGCTGGGGCAGCTCGGCATCCCGGCCACCTTCGATTTCCAGCCGACCGGTACCCATTCCTGGGGATATTGGCAACAGGCGATGAAGGACTCCTGGCCGGTCCTGGCCGATGGACTCGGTGTGCCGCGATGAGCGAGCGCGCACGGGTGGTCCGCGGGTGACCGGTATGGGTAGCATCGTCCCGGCCGAGTCGGCCCGGGAAACCGGAGTCTTACCCGGCCCGTGCCTTGCGCTGGATGGTGTGCCGGCCGCACCTGCTGTGTTCGGCGCGGCAACAGCGATGAGCAACCGATAGGGGCGCCGAGATGCAACCGGCACTGCGATGTCTGGTCTGGGAACTGGACAACACGCTGTGGGACGGCGTCGTCTACGACGGCACCGTCGGGGCGCTGGATCGTTCAGCGCTGCGCACACTGCGCATTCTGAGCGAGCGCGGGATGTGGCATGCGGTGGCCAGCCGTGGCGATCGCGGGCGTACCGCGGACGTGCTACGCAGGTACGGACTGCACGAGATGTTCTCGGTGGTCGAGATCGGTTGGGGCCGCAAATCGTCGGCCATCGTGCGGATCAGCCACACGCTCGGCCTGCGCTTGGACTCGATCGGGTTCGTCGACCCCGAGCCGGTGGAACGCGCGGAGGTCGCGCGGGCATTGCCGCTGGTGCGCTGCTACGCCGCCCGCAACGCGGGCAGCCTGCTCAACCATCCGGACTTCCGTCCGGTGGTGCGTCCCGATCGTGACCTCACTCCGCCACTCGGGTTCGCGAGGGTGCCTGCTCGGTAAACCGTTGCCGGAGTGAGCCAGCGAGACAGGCCCGCCCTCGCTGCGCGTTGAGGCTCAACCAGGGCGGGCCGTGAATCCTCAGCCCTCGCTGCCGCGCCGAATGAAGGTCGCCGCCTGCTCACCGATGAGCACCGACGGCGCGTGTGTATGTCCGCGCACCAGCACCGGCATCACCGAAGCATCGGCAACGCGCAGACCCTGCACACCGCGCACCTCGAGCTGCGGGGTGACGACGCTGGCGGAATCGGTGCCCATCCGGCATGTGCCCGCCGGGTGATACAGGGTGTGGGAGTAGCCGTTGAGCGAGAGCGCCAATGTTTCCTCGATATCGGCCGGCGCCTGCGGCGGATAGATGATCGGCCCGAGCGCCGATTTCAGTGCCGGAGCCTCCGCCAGCCGGACACACGTACGCAGGCCCGACAGGATCGCGGCCCGATCGGCACCGTCGGCGTCGGACAGATAGCGCGGGTCGATGATCGGCTTGGCCGCAGGGTCCTTGGAAGCGAGGCTGATCCGGCCGCGACTGTGCGGGCGCAGCAACACCGTCGCCAGCACCACACCGTGCTCGGTGGGTTCGCGCAAACCCTCGTAGAAGAACGGAGCGGGCGCGAAGATCAGCTCGAGGTCGGGCAGCTCCAGCTCAGAATTGCTGCGCAGGAACCCGTACGCCTCACCGACATTGGAGGTCAGCATCCCTCGATGGCGCAGCAGATAGTCGAGCAACTGCAGCGGCTTTTCGGCCGCGAACAGCGAATCGGACCCGACGCCGTAACCGACCGCGGAGACCAGATGGTCCTGCAGGTTGGCCCCGACCTCCGGTGCGTGATGCACGGTCTCGATGCCGTGGCGGCTCAATTCCTCCCGGTCGCCGATACCCGACAGCATCAGCAGCTGCGGGCTGTTGATCGCCCCGCCACACAACACCACCTCGCGTCGCGCGGTCGCGGTGAATGTGGCCTCGCCCTGGCGGAATTCGACGCCGGTGGCGCGGGTGCCGTCGAACAGCACGCGGGTGGCCAGAGCCTCGGAGCGCACGATCAGGTTCGGCCTGCGCAGCGCCGGGCGCAGATAGGCGTCGGCGGTGCTCCAGCGCCTGCCGCCGTGCTGGGTGACCATGGTCTGGGTGAAGCCCTCCGGCTCCGGCCGGTTCGCGGGCTCGACCTGGTAGCCGGATTCGCGCACCGCCTCCAGATAGGCGGCGGTGAGCGCGCGCGGGCTGCGCTGATGGGAGATGTGCAGCGGGCCGTCGGTGCCTTCGTCGGGATATTGGGCGCCCTCGACGTTCTCGATACGCCGGAACTGCTCGACGACCTTGGCGAAACTCCAGTCCTCGCCTGCGAGCAACGCCCACTCGTCGTAGTCGGCGCGGAACCCGCGCACCCACATCATGGCGTTCATCGACGACGATCCACCGAAGGTCTTGCCCCGCGGCCAGTAGATCTGCCTGCCGTCGAGCTGCGGTTGCGGTTCGGTCAGGTAGTCCCAGTCCACTTCAGAACGGAACAGCTTGGAGAAGCCGGCCGGAATATGGATGAACTTGTTCTTGTCCCGCGGCCCCGCCTCCAACAGCACCACCGTGGTATCCGGATCGTCACTGAGCCGCGCGGCCAGCGCCGCACCCGCCGACCCCGCCCCGACGATCACATAGTCCGCAGCGACCTCACCAGTACCCACTGTCCATCTCCGATCTCACTATGTACGGTAAACATACGAGCACGTGGCAGCCATTGCGGCGTATTCGACAGTGCAGTGCGATTACCGTACCGTTTTCACCGCTGCTGCGGCCGCGACAAGAGCCGCAGATCCGATGGCGACCCCGGTGGCGCTCATGGCCGATACAGCAGTGTCTGTCGTGCCGGCGAGGGCGAGGTACACCGCGCCGAAACCCGCGACTCCGGCGACGGTGCCGAGTTGTACGCAGGTCGCCACGATGCCGCTGCTGTCCGCAGCCATCGTTGGCGCTACATTCGCGAGCGCACGGGCCATCAGCGGGCTGAATGCCAGTCCGTAGCCGAGACCCATCACGGCGAAAACCGCCGACATGACCACACCGAATTCGGCCCCCGCACCGAGCGACAGCCCGAGCACGATCGTCGCAATGGCAGCGACCACGAGCCCGACCGGAATCATGGCCGCATGCAGCCGCGCGGGCATTCGGGCCCAGTTCAGGCTGACACCCGCGAAGACCGCGCCCATGGGCACGAACAACAGACCCGAGTGCACGGCGCTGTAGCCCAGCGACTGCTGAAGGTGGATGGTCAGCACGAACATCCAGCCGCCGAACGCAGTCATGATGACCGCCAGCGTCAGCGCTGTGCGTACGAACCCGGGCGACCGCAGGATCGCGGGGGCGAACAGCGGCTCCCCGCCTCGCGCACCCGTGCCACGCTCGACCACGACGAACAGCGCTATAGTCGCAAAGCCCGCCGACATTGCTACCCATGCCCACAACGGCCAGGGCAGGTCATGTCCCTGTATCAACGGCAGCACGAGTAGCAAGACGCCGGCACCGAGCAGGCACAAACCGGCGATGTCGAGCTTGCGGCCCACGCGGGCTATGGTCACCGGCAGAGCGCGGGGCGCGACGAACAGTAGAGCAATGCCCAGCGGCACATTGACCAGAAACACCCCACGCCAGCTGGTGCCGCCGAGGTCAGCGGTGACGATGAGGCCGCCGAGTACCTGTCCCGCTACCAGCGCGCCCGACACGATGGCCGCGTAAGCCCCGAGGGCCTTGGCTCGCGCATCGCCGGTGAACTCTCGCTGGATGACAGTCATCACCTGCGGCACCATCACCGCCGCACCGGCACCCTGAACGAATCGGAACACGATCAACATCAGCTCATCTGTGGCGAGGCCGCAGCCGAGCGATGCCGCGGTGAACAGCGCGAGCCCGGCGATGAAGGCACGTCGCTGGGTGAATCGATCACCGAGCCGCGCGCCGGTGACCAGCAGCACCGCGTACGCGATGACGTATCCGGCCACGATCAGCTGCAGGGCCGAACCATCCGCGGCGAACGAATCGCGAATCGACGGGATAGCGACATTGACGATAGAGGCATCGAGCACTGCGATGAACTGCCCGGTCAACAGCACCGCCAGCAATGCTCGCCGTTGCGGCGGAGGTTGTGGCTGTGTCGTGGTGCGCCCGAGTTTTCCTGCTTCCGATATCTGAATCATGTTCTCGAGCTTGGGGAATCGACCACTGCGGCACCAGGAGTCCGCTGACACTGGTATCGCCACCACCTGGATACGCCGGCGACAGTAGACAAGGATGACCTGATGGTCGAGATAGTGGACGTGCGTGCCCTACGGCGCGCACGCCGCCGAGAACTGGGAAGCTTCCTACGGTCACGGCGAGCACGGATCGCGCCGGCAGACGTGGGTCTGACGTGTGGTCCGAGGCGCCGAACACCGGGGCTGCGCCGTGAGGAAGTGGCCGAGCTGTCGGGCATCGGCGTCACCTGGTACACCTGGCTGGAGCAAGGTCGCGAGATCAACGTCAGCGTGCAGGTTCTCGATGCGGTGGCACGCACGCTGGCGTTCGATGAGGCAGAGAAGGCGCACCTGTATCGGCTGGCAAATGTCCCTACGGTCCCGTCGGCTCGAGGTGATACGCGTCTGCCGGAGGCGCTGTCGGTCATACTCGATCAGCTGGATCCGCTGCCTGCCGCGCTGCTGAACGCGAGGTTCGATGTTCTCGCGCACAACAACTCGTACCGGGTCGTATGTCCGGGGCTCGTCTCGGGGGACCGCAACGTGCTCCGGCATGTGCTGTTCAGTCCCGAATGTTGCACCACCTACCGGCCCGATCGCACTGATCTGCGCCGAATGGTTGCCTTCTTGCGCGGGGAGCATGCCGAGAACCTCGGCGATCCGAGCTGGCACGATTTCGTGACCGAACTCCGTACCACGAGCGGTCTTTTCGCCGAGCTGTGGGACGACAACGATATTGCCGTTCCGGTCGGTCTCACGAAAGTGATCAGGCATCCAGCCGTGGGCGAGCTGGAGACGACGATGACGGTAATGGCGCCTGTTGCGGCTCCGCGAGCGTGGATGCAGGTCTTCACGCCCGCCGACGAGGCGGTGTGGGCGAGGCTGCGTTCGCTTCTCGAGATGAGTGAGTCGCAGCGACGGCGCGCATGGCGCAATCACTGCGAGCGACACTATGCCCTTGCCGCAGGATGAGGAACCGCCCCGCCGGCGAGGCCGACGGGGCGGTTGTGTGGGAACTGATCAGCCTGCCGCGGTGGTGCTGTCGGTGCGGCGGGCGGGGAAGGCCGGCAGCCTCAGCGCGGTCGGGGCGCCGGCTGGGACGACCGGGTTGTGCGGAGCGATGGGGGCGATGCGCTGGTAGGGGGCGTCCTGGGTGGGGCGCTGATCCTGTTCACCCTTGTTTGGCCAGTAGGCGGCGGCACGTTCGGCTTGGGCGGTGATGGTCAGCGACGGGTTGACGCCGAGGTTGGCCGAGACGGCGGCGCCGTCGACGACGCTGAGCGTCGGGTAGCCGTAGACGCGGTGGAAGGCGTCGATGACACCGGAGTCGCGGTCGGCGCCGATGGCCGCGCCGCCGAGGAAGTGCGCGGTGAGCGGAATGTTGAACACTTCGCCCCAGGTGCCGCCCGCGACACCGCCGATCTTGTCGGCGACCCGGCGGGTGACGTCGTTGCCCGCGGGAATCCAGGTCGGGTTCGGTTCGCCGTGTCCCTGCTTGGAGGTGAGTTTGCGCCCGAACAGTCCACGCTTGGTGTAGGTGGTGATGGAGTTGTCCAGATGCTGCATGACCAGCGAGATGATGGTGCGCTCACTCCAGTTGCGCACGCTGAGGAAGCTCAGCAGCGTCAACGGGTGCCGCAGCGCGATGCCGAGGAAACGCAGCCAGCGTGGGACGCGTCCGCCGCCGTCCACCATCAGGGTCTGCAGCAGGCCCATGGAGTTCGATCCCTTGCCGTAGCGGACCGGTTCCATATGGGTGTCGGGGGTGGGGTGGATGGACGAGGTGATCGCCACACCCTTGGTGAAGTCCTGACCCGGTTGGACCTTCTTGGTCGCCGCGCCGACGATGGATTCGGAGTTGGTGCGGGTGAGCACACCCAGCTGATCCGAAACGTCGGGCAGCACACCCTGATCACGCATCGCGTGCAGCAGCTTCTGGGTGCCGAGGGTTCCTGCGGCGAGCACCACATGACCCGCGGTGTACGTGGCGGGGCTCTTGCGCACCCATGCGCCGGTCCGTTCGGTCGATACCTCCCACGTGCCATCGGCCTGGGGCCGTAGCGCCGTGACAGTCGTCATCGGAATCACCTGCGCGCCCGCCTTTTCCGCGAGGTACAGGTAATTCTTCACCAGGGTGTTCTTGGCGCCGAACTTGCAGCCGACCATGCAGTCACCGCATTCCACGCAGCCAGTGCGCTCGGGGCCGACACCACCGAAGTAGGGGTCCTCGACGGTCTTACCGGGTTCCCCGAAGAACACACCGACCGGGGTCTGCACGAAGGTATCGCCGACACCCATATCCTCGGCGACTTGTTTGAACACCTCGTCGGCAGGTGTCATATGCGGGTTGCGCACCACGCCGAGCATCTTCTGGGCCTGCTCGTAGTACGGGGTCAACTCATCACGCCAGTCGGTGATCTCGCGCCACTGAGCATCCTGGAAGAACGGCTCCGGCGGCACATACAGGGTGTTGGCGTAGTTGAGCGATCCGCCACCGACGCCTGCGCCACCGAGGATCAGCACATCACGCAGCGGGTGGATGCGCTGGATGCCGTAGCAGCCGAGCTTGGGCGCCCACAGGAATTTGCGCAGATCCCAGCTGGTCTTGGGCAGTTCGTCGTCGGCGAAGCGGCGACCGGCCTCGATGATGCCGACCTTGTAGCCCTTCTCCACCAGTCGCAGCGCCGTGACGCTGCCGCCGAATCCGGACCCGACGATGAGGACGTCGTAGTCCGTCGCGTGCTTGGACATGGGGTAACTCCTCGGTCGGCGTCGGCAGTGACGCCGGTTACGCTAATGACGACAGTTGGAACTGTCAACGAAGGGTGCGCTTGGTATCTATGCTGGTCGAGTGTCCCGATACAGCCGCACCCAGCTGGCCGAACTGAGCGGCGTCCCGGCGCGAACGATCCGCTACTACCATTCGCTCGGATTGCTGCCCAAAGCCGAACGCGTCGGCAAGGAAGCGCTCTACCGCGACGAACATCTGGACCGGCTGCGCGACATACTCGCCATGCAAGCCCGCGGCCTGCGCCTGGACGCGATCCGCGAAGTGTTCGCCGCCGAGGCGGGACAGGGCACTGCCGACTGGCGTGTGGTCTTCGATCCCCGCCAGCCCGGCCCGTCCGATCAATCGGCCGTCCTCGACGACGACGAACTGACCGAACTGCTCGGGGACCGCCGCCCCGAGATCCTCGACGAGCTACTGGCCGCCCAATATCTGGAGCGGCGCGACGACAACTGGGCGATCCCGGACCTGCCCATGCTCAAAGGCGCCCTGATCCTCTACGACGTCGGCACCGACATCACTCTCAGCGGCGCGCTGCGCAAGGTGATCCGAGCGCGCATCGCCGAACTGGCCGACGAAATGGTGCGCACCTTCCGCGACGCCGCCGCGACCAGTTATGGCGGTGAAGGTATCGGCAGCGACCTCAGCCGATTCCGGGAACGCTTCCGCGCCGCCGCCTGGGAGGTCGGCGGCGCGACCCTGGCCGACGAGATCGAACGGGCGGTCGCCGAACTCGACGAATCGGGACGCTGACACCGGACAATGGGGGAGCGGTGATCACTATTGTTGACATCGCTCTCTGGAATGGGCAACAGTGACACCCATGACCACACCCCGGGCACGCGCCCGCGCCCAAACCATGGAGGACATCAAACGCATCGCGCGCACCCAGCTGGCCACCGAAGGCGCCGCGGCGCTCTCGCTGCGTGCTGTCGCGCGTGAACTCGGTGTGGTCTCCTCGGCGGTCTATCGCTATGTCCGCAGTCGCGACGAACTGCTGACACTGCTGGTGGTCGACGGCTACGACACGCTCGGTGATGCCGTCGACGCCGCTGTCGCCGCAGCGCCCGCCGGCCCGGCCGCCCGGCTCCGCGCCGCCGTCCACGCCGTCCGCGACTGGGGCTTGGCCGAACCCGCCTGGTATGGATTGCTTTTCGGAACCCCCATCCCTGGATACGCGGCACCCGCCGAGCAGACCGTCGCTCCGGGCACTCGCGTCATCGCGACGCTGTTGCGCATCATCGAAACCGCTCACCGCGACGGCGAGCTCGCTACGACAGCCGCATCCCCCCCGATCTCGCCCGCCACAATCGCCGACTTCAGGCGAATCCGCGACGAATTCGACATCGAGCTGCCGGACCAACTGCTGGCGCGTGCCCTCGTCTTGTGGAGCGCACTGTTCGGCGCGGTGAGCTTCGACGTGTTCGACATGTACGGGTCCGGAACCTTCACCGATCGTGGTGAGGTGTTCGACCTGCAATTGACCGGCTGGCTGGAGCTACTCGGCATCCGGTGAGCCCCGATCAGGGGCGCAAGCCACCGCACAGGATGAGCGCGGTACGGGTGAACAGCGGGGCCAGCTCGGGTAATTCTGCGGCCCCTCGCTCGGCCAAGCAGGACACGATGCGATCCCCGATGCCGCCGATGAGCATGTCGATCAGCTCGGGCTCCGGCTCCGCGGGAATCTCGCCACGCTCGGCGCCGATCCGCCCGACGGCCATAATGTGTTCTGCGAACAGTCGATGCACCCGCGCCCGGTGCTGCATCAGGGTGGGGCCGGCGGCCAGGATTTCGATGTAGAGCGCACGCGTGGCAGCGGGTTGCGTGGCCAGGATCTCGAGAAAGACCCGGAACGAGGTGTGCACTCGATCGGCGAATGCCGTGTCCTCGCTCAACGTGATGGTCTCGGTGAGCTTGCGCAGGCAATCGGCCACGGCATTGTCGTACGCGGCGGCGAAGCATTCCTCTTTGCCGCCGAACAGCGCGTAGAAGGTGCGCCGCGCGACCCTGGCCCGGCCGACGATCTCGGTGACCGTCGTCGGTGCGTAGCCCAGCTCGCCCACCGCCTCCAGCGCGGCCGCGCACAGCCGCAGGTACTGGGAATTCTCGACCTCCTCGCGGGTGAGGCGGTGCGGGCCATGGGGCAGCCGATCGGGCGCTCCTTCAGTCAGCACGGTCATATGTCCAGGATATGAGGCAATGCGACACGAACGCCGCTCACATCCTCGATCCTGGTGAGACTCAGGCCATAGTTGCCACCGAATGTGATCCATCCTATGGTTACCCGAGAGTCAGGAACGAGGGAGTTCCGCTCGGTCGGGATGAGGGGACACATGATCAGACATCGACGTCTCGTCCGGAGTGCCGTGGCCACCCTGGTGAGCATCGTCGCGGTCGCTGCCGCGCTGGTGGCGGCGCAGACCGGACAGGCACAACCGGACGGCGGTGCGCTGGGCGCACAATGGACCGCCACCCACGATGGGCCACGCACCTATCCGAATGTGCACATCGACTGGGATGTGCCGATCACCATGAGCGATGGCACCGTCCTCAAAGGCAATATCTACCGTCCGGCCGACGCGGCAGGTAGGCCCATCGAGGACAAGACGCCGACCATCGTCAACCTCACCCCGTACACCAAACTCGTCGGAAACGTCCTCGACTCAGCGCTGACTTTCCCGGTGCTGGCCGACGCCCTCACCGAGATCTTCAAGACCTTCGACCTGTCCGCCTTCGGCCTCGGCGGCCTCACCGAAATCACCAAGGCCATGCCCGCGGGCACCCTGCGATCCTTCGGAGTGGACCGCAAACTCGTCCAGAGCGGCTACACCCAGGTGGTCGTCGACGTCCGCGGCACCGGGTTCTCCCAGGGCACCTGGCAGGTCTTCGGCGAACGCGAGCAACTCGACGGCGTCGAGGTGGTCGATTGGGCCGCCGCCCAACCCTGGTCCACCGGCAAGGTCGGTATGACCGGCATTTCCTATTCGGCCATCAACCAGCTGCAAACCGCCGAACGCAAACCCGAGGCGCTGCAAGCGATCTTCCCGATCGTGCCGGGCAGCGACTTGTTGCGCGACATCGCCGCGACCGGGGCAGGCGTCGGGTTCGGCTTCCTGCCCGCCTGGCTGCTGGCCGTCAATACCACCAAGCTGATCCCGGACGTCAAGTCGATGGTCGACGGCACTTTCGACTGGAAGTGGCTGGCCGACCGCGTCCAGGACCCGATGACGTTCTTCAACTACTTCCTGGCCGCGCTCACGGTGCCGAGCGTCGACGCCATTCCCCCGCATCTGATGGAACTCATCCAGGACGACAGCGCCATCCGGCAATCCTGGCTTGGCCACCCCGACAAGGTCGACATCCCGACCTTCGTCTACGGCGGCTGGCACGACATTTTCACCTACTCCTCGCCCCGGGTCTACAACGCCGTCGACGTCCCCGACTCGCAGAAAAAGCTCATCATGGGCGACATCTACCACCTGACCACCGGCAGCGGGAACGGTCTTCCCGGCGCACCACCGCGGTTGGATGTGCTGCAACGCGCGTGGTTCGACAAATGGCTCAAGGGCATCGACAACGGCATCGACACCTACGACAACGTCACCTTGTGGCAGCAGGGCGGCGGCTGGACCAGCACCACCGCCTTCCCGCGCCCCGGTATGGACTACCGCCGCATGTACCTCGATTCCGCACCTTCGGGCACCGTGGCGAGCGTGCACGACGGGAGCCTCACCACCGCCCCCGGCGCACCCGCCCAGCTCACCGTCGCACCGGGACTCGCCACTTTGTGTTCGCGCGATTCGGCCACCGGCACCGCGGGCATCACCGGAATCCTCGACGCCTGCGCCAAGGATTCGCGAATCAGCGAAACCAGCGCGCTGACCTTCACCAGCGCACCCGTGCGGGGACCCACCGAGATCTCCGGCCCGATCAATCTGCACCTCAACGCCGTGCACGACGCCACCGACGGCTACTGGTCGGTCACCGTCAACGACGTGGCACCCGACGGCCGCTCCACCGTGCTGACCAGCGGCCAGCTCACGGCCTCGCTGCGCAAGGTCGACGAGGGCAGGGCCACTCGCTCCGCCAACGGCGACTACACCGACCCGTACCCGGTGCTCACCCTCGACACCAGGCAGCCGCTGGTCCCCGGGCAGCCGACCATCATCGATATCGGACTGACCGCGACCGACGCCATCCTGCAACCGGGACACCGCCTGCGCGTGGATATCTACGCCATGAACTTCCCCCGCGGCCTGCCCTTGCGCCCGCTGCTCAACGAAAGTGAGCTCAAACCGCAGCACGTGCGCCTGGATCCGGCGCAGCCGAGCTGGATCAATATCCCGGTCTCCGGTCCGGGGTTGCCGTAGTACCCGCCGAAAATCGGGTCGGCGGTGACGTGTTGACCGCCGATCGCTGCCCAGGCGAAGGCTTCGAGCACGATCATCTGCTCACGGCGCTGGTCATCGAGGGGGAGCAATTCGGTCAACACCGTGCGGATGGCTTCGCGGGGACTGGCCTCCGCGCCGAGTGCGGCCCATCGCTGCGTGAATCGAGCGCCCGCGTCATCGATCACCGAGCGAGGGGTCGCCAGCAGAAAGTCCGTTTTGGTACCGAAGTAGTACTGCACCAGCCGCACCGAAATCCCGGCTTCGGCAGCGACGGTTTGAAAGTCACCGTCTCGAGTCCGCCGCCGACGATCACGCGCCGTACGGCGTCGGTGATCTGGCGTCGCCGCTGTTCGTGGTCGACCAGTCGTGGCACGAGTACCGTCCGTTCCTCTTCTTCGCCGCATCACGGACCCATCAGCCTGCGCAAATCCGGGACCGGGGAAGGCGCGCCGATCGTGCTGCTTCCGGGCATCGGCGGCAATGGCCAAGTGTGGTCACGGTTCATCGAGGACCTGGCACGAGATCACGTCGTGTACACACCGGATGTCATGGGGTGGGCGGGGCGATGCATTCAGACAGCGCCGTTGCGCGACGCCGTGGGACCGCCCATTCACCGACGCTCAGCTGGCGGCCATCACCGCCCCGAGTCTGGTGCTCTTCGGCGCCGAGACGGTCGTCAATGATCTGGAGGTCGCTGTCCCTCGGGCCCGCAACGGTATCCCGTCAGCGGAGGTTCACATCTATCCCGGTATCGGGCACGACCTGCTGTGGGCGAATCCGGAACAGGTGATTCCACGGTTCCTGAGCTTCACCGACAGCCATGATCCAGTCCGCGCACACCACACTCGATAGCTCGGTCAGCGAGTGAGGCGCTCGACGCCTCACTCGCGAGCTACTCTGCTGCCGGCTCCAGATCCGCACCCGGTTCGGCGGGTGGTGCGGTGACCACATCGATCTGCTCGCCCACATAACGGATCACCACCGCAACCACGGCCGCCACCGGTACCGCCAGGAATGCTCCGACGATGCCGTACAGCGAGCCGCCACCGGTCACCGCCAGCAACACGATCACCGCGTGCAGCTTCATGCTGCGGCTCTGCAGCACCGGTTGCAGCACATTGCCTTCCAGCTGCTGCACCGCGATGATGATGCCGAGCACGATCAACGCCGTGGTCACACCATTGGCCACCAAAGCGACCAGCACGGCCAGCGCACCGGCGACGAACGCACCGACCATCGGGATGAACCCGCCGAGGAAGGTGATCACCGCAAGCACCAGTGCCAGCGGAACATCCAAGATCACCAGACCGAGGCCGATCAGCACCGCGTCGATCAGACTGACCAGCGCTTGGGTGCGGATGAACCCTCCGAGCACAACCCACACCCGGGCCAGCACCTCTTCGAGATGCCGTCCGCTGGAGGAGCCGACCGTATCGTGCAGCCACGGCATGAAACGCGGCCCGTCCTTGACGAAGAAGAACGACAGCACCAGCACCAGGAACAACGTGATCAGCGCCGATGTCGCCGCACTGACTCCGCTGAACACGCCGGTCGCGATCTGTTCAGCACTGGACTGCAGCCGGGAGACCACCGCCTCGACCGCCGAATCCAGCTGCTCGTCACGCACATTCAGCGGCGGGCCCTGCAACCAGTCGCGTACCTTGTTGATGCCCTCGGTCGATTTGTCCGCCAGCGCGGGCGCCTGATCGACCACCGACGGCACGATCAGTGCGATCACTCCCGACAACACCGCGAGGAACCCGATCACCGTGATCGATGCCGCCGCGGCCGGGCGCATCCGGTGCCGAATGAGCCAGCGGGTCGGCGGCCACAGCACCGTGGCGACCACGATCGCCAGCAACACCGGCAGCAGCACCACCCACAGCTTGGCCGCGACATACCCGATCACCCAGACGCCCGCCGCGATCGCGACGATGCACAACGACCACTTCGCCAGCCACAGCACACCGACACCGATGACATCGCCACGCTCCGGCGTCGCAACGCCTTCGGACTTGCCGGTCTCGGCTTCGGTCTTTCCCTCGTTCGGCCCGTTCACGCCGCCAGTCTTACACGGATTCCGTGGTCGGACCGGTCGCGAAGAGTACCCGCGCGTCCGTACTCGATCAGCGCGGCACCGTCACCGGGTCGACACAGCTGGCAACGGCATCGACGAACGAACATGTGGCGGGGCCGCGAGTGGGGCGGTAGCCGGGGGAGACCCCGCCCGCGCCGGTGATCGCGGTGTAGGCGGACACAGCGTCGGTCGGCCGGCGGGTGAGTGTGGGGTCGGTGAGCACATCAACGGTGTAGAGCCCGAACCTCGGGGTGTAGGAACCCCACTCGTAGTTGTCGGTGAGGCTCCAGTAGTTGTAACCGATCAGATTCATGCCGTCGGCTTTCGCGCGCTGCAGCCAGTACACGGTGTCACGCAGCAGATCGGCGCGCGTGTAGCCGTCGGCTCTCGGATGCCCGTTCTCAGTGGGCATCCCGTTCTCCACGATGTAGAGCGGGCGGCCGGGGAACTGGCGCGCATAGTGCTGCAACGCGTAATAGATGCCCTCGGCTTGCAGCGGCATCGTCCACAGCTGCTCGATATTCGGCAGGCCCGCGAGCAGCGACTCGGGGGAGAAGCCGTAGTAGTAGTCGATGCCGATGTAGTCGAGCTTGGCGCCGATGCGATCGATCAGCGGTTTGTTGACGACATCCTCTGCGGTTGGGATATAGGCGACATTGCTGGAGACCATGGCGCCCGGATGCACGCTGTGAATGTGGTCGTAGATCGTATTGTGCGCCTGGGCGATACGATCCTGCATCGCGAGCACCTCGCCTGGGCCGATTCCGCCGTGCCTGAGCTCGTTCAGGACGTACATCGCGGGCTCGTTGAAGGTGATCCACAGCGGATCGTGCGCGGCATAGCGGTCGACGACCTCTCGGGTGTTGGCCAGCCAGTCGGCCACCATCTCGGGGTTGCGCCAGCCGCCGCGGTCGACCTCCCAGCCCGGATACACCCAGTGGTCCAGGGTCAGCATCGGGCGCATGCCTGCCGCCTCGATCGCGGCGATGACGTTGTCGTAGAACTGGAATCCCGCGGGGTCCCATTCGCCCGGCCGCGGCTGCAGCCTGGCCCATTCGACACCGATCCGGTACACCCGCACCCCGAGCTGGGCGGCGAGCCCGATATCGGACCGGAAGCGGCCGTAGAAGTCGATGGAGTTCAGGTACGGGTCGTCGGTTTTACCTGCGGCTATGTCTCGCATCCAGTTGCTGTCGGGTGCGTTTCCTTCGGACTGGAATCCGGATGCCGCTACGCCCCACAGGAAATCGTCACCGAACGGCGCCACCGTCTCCGGTGCCGGCGGCCTCGCCCAGGCCGGCCCTCCCAGTAGCGCGGTAGCGGTCGCCGCGGCGAACCCGGCGAGAATGTGGCGGCGGTTCGGTTGAGGCATCGAACTCCTGCTCCTCACATGACGGGTGCGTGGGCCCGCGGCGCACATCGCACGCCGAGTCGGTGGCGGTACTACGGGGTGAGCCTAATGACCGATCGGGCGGGAGCGGTGGGGAAGTGAAGAGTCAGTGACGATCTTTTCGCGGGGTAGGGGAGTGAGCTGGAACCGCGGACGATAAGTCGGTGGGGGAGTTTGCCAAGGGGCGACAAGGTCGATTTCGGGCGGAGTGTGGGTCGGCGATCAACTCCCCTCTCTGGTTGATCTCGATCTTCGCACAATTACAATGCCGATACGTAGATATGCGCATCTACGCATGTAATCCATCATCACCCTTTCTGACGGTTCCTCACACCTCACCTCTCAAAAATCACATAGAAGGGAAGGGGTGCTATCTGGATAGTTGTCGGTAGGGGAGTCGGCCCGGGCGATCGCTGAGCAGTGCGGATTCAGTCACTTGACGGGGGCCGGAGTCGCGTCACAACCACTGCCGGAGGGCGGCCGCGATCGTTTCGAGCGCGGTGTTGTCGGTCATGCGCCAATGCGTCGCATCCACCGGGTGGTTGTGCACGGCCCCGGTGACCGCACCGGACCAGGACGACGCTCCGGTGGTTCCGGTCGGATCGTCGAGCGCCGCAGTGAAATAGGTGATGTCCCCGTCGACTGGGCGGGGACGATAAACGGCATCGAGGGCCGCCGAGGCGATCGCGGCGCTCACGATCCGTTCGATCTGTGCGGTGTCGAGGGGTGCGGGGAGCTGGGACTGTTCGGACAGTATTCGGGCCAGTTGCGGCACATCGGCCGACTCTCCGAGGTCCGATTCGCCGGCGCGGTCGCCGGCGAATCCGCCGAGGAGATCGGCGGCGGTGACCGGTGTCGCGGTGGCGCTCGATGCGGTCGAAAGCCTGCTGTCCAGCATGGCCAGCAGGGCTACCTGTTCACCTTCGTCTTGCAGTTGCACCGCCATGGCGTGGGCGATCACGCCGCCGAGAGACCAGCCGAGCAGATAGTACGGACCTTCGGCTTGGATCGCGCGGATCTGCTTGAGGTAGAGCATCGCCCATTCTTCGATCGAATCCGGTAGTGGCTCGGTCGAACTCAGCGCGGGGCTCTGCAGGCCGTAGAGCGGGCGGTCGGGATCGAGATGGGCGGCCAGCCCGCTGAACGACCAGGCGATGCCACTGATGGGGTGGACGCAGAACAGTGGCTCGCGGGTGCCCGCGGTGCGCAGTGGCAGGAGTATGTCGAAGGCCGCGTCGGTGCCCGCGCTGTCCGCGCCGCCCGCGCGCAGCGCAGCGACGATGCCTGCGGGGGTTGGCGTGGTGAAGATCCAGGTGACCGGGATCGTTGCGGCCACAGCCTCGCTCAGCTGCGCGGCCAGCCGGGTCGCGCTGAGGGAGGTGCCGCCGAGTTCGAAGAAGTGGTCGTCGGTGCCGACTCGGTCGAGACGCAGGACGTCGGCGAAGATGTCGCAGACTGTGTGTTCGATGGCGGTGGCTGGCGGCTGGTAGGTCCTTGGGGCGAGTTCGGGTGCGGGTAGTGCGGTGCGGTCGAGCTTGCCGACATGGGTCAGCGGGACCTGGTCGAGGACCATGATCGAGGCGGGCACCATATGGGATGGAAGGTGCTGAGCTGCCCATTCGCGAAGGCTGTCCACCGCGATCTGCCTGCCGTGCGCGGCGACCACATATGACACCAGCATGGTGGCGCCTGCCTGGTTGTCGCGTCCGACCGTGACGGCGAAACCGACGTCGGAATGCGCGGCGAGGACGGTATCGATTTCGCCGAGTTCGATGCGGAAGCCGCGGATCTTGATTTGGAAGTCGGTGCGGCCGCGGTATTCCAGTTCCCCGTCGGCTTTCCATGCCGCCAGGTCGCCTGTGCGGTACAGGCGGGTGCCTGGATCGAACGGGTTCGCCACGAAGCGTTCGGCGGTGAGGTCGGGTCGGGCGAGGTATCCGGCGGCCAGTTGGGTTCCGGCGAGGTACAGCTCACCCGGTACGCCCGCGGGTACGGGTCGCATCCGCGAATCCAGCACGTAGACCTGACTGTTCCAGACCGGCTTGCCGATCGGGACGGTCGCGGTGTCGCCGGCACCGACCGGATGGCTGGTGACCGAGACCGCCGCCTCTGTCGGTCCGTACACGTTGAACAGGGCGGTGTTCGGAGCTACGGCGTCGAACCGACGGGCCAGCGTCACCGGCAGCGCCTCGCCGATGGCCAGTACGCGGCGTAACGAGGTCGGTAGTCCCGTAGTGAGCAGGGCGTCGAGCATCGAGGGCACTGTGTGGAGGGTGGTGACGTTTTCGCGCCGCATCAGCTCGGTGAGGTAGGCCGGCTCGCGATGACCGTCGGGTGCGGCGAGGACCAGGCGTCCGCCGCAGACGGCCGTGGACCAGAATTCCCACACCGACAGGTCGAACGTCGCCGCTGTTTTGAGTAGGGCGGTGTCGTCGCCGGTGAGTCCGAACTCGTGGGTCTTCCACCGCAACTGGTTGACGATGGCGGCGTGCGACACGGCCACGCCCTTCGGGCGCCCCGTCGAACCCGAGGTGAAGATGACGTAGGCCGTGTTCGAGGAACGCAGTGTGCCGGTGCGGTCGTGGTCGGTGATCGGGGCGGAACTGTGGTTCGACAGGTCCAGTTGGTCGAGTGACAGCACGCGGGTTCCGGTCGCCGCGAACCCGGTGTCGGCATTGGTGAGCACGAACAGCGGTGCGGCCGTGTCCAGGATGTATTGCGTGCGTATCGCCGGTTGATCGGGATCGATCGGTACATAGACGCCGCCTGCGGTGCTGACGGCGTACATGGCCACGACGAGATCGATCGATCGTCGCATGGCCAGCGCCACGCGGGTTTCCGGTGTTACCCCCGCCGCGACGAGGTAGCGCACCAGCCGGTTGACCCGGGTACCGAGTTCGGCGAAGGTCATGCGGGCATCGTCGGCGATGAGGGCGATCGCGTCGGGGTGCGCGGCCACGGTGGCGTCCAGGAGTGAGACCAGTGTCGTGTCCGGATCAGCTGGTCGCGCGGTGTGATTCCAGGTGTCGAGGATCTGGGTCCGCTCGGCCGGGGCGAGGAGGTCGATGGTGTGGATCGGCGCCTCGGGGGCGGTGACCACCGCCGTGACTATCCGTGCGAAACGATCGAGGAAGCCGCGTACCGTCGAAGCGTCGAACAGATCGGTGGCATAGGTGCAGTAACCGGTGATTCCGGCCGGGGAGCCGTCGGGGGTGTAGCGGTCGGCCAGGATGAGGTGCAGGTCGAACTGTGACAACTCGCGGTCCAGGTCCACCGACGAGACGCTGATGCCGGGCAGGTCCAGCCGGGCCTCGGCGAGGTTTTGGAACGAGAGCGCGACCTGGAACAGGGGGTGTCGGGCCGTGGAGCGGGCCGGGTTGAGCACTTCTACCAGCCGTTCGAACGGTACGTCGGCGTTGGCGAAGGCTTGCAGGTCGATCTCGCGTTGGCGGGCCAGCAGGTCGGCGAAGCTCGCGTCGGTGTCGACCTGGGTGCGGAAGACCAGGGTGTTGACGAACATGCCGATCAGATCGTCGAGTGCTGCCTCGCCGCGCCCGGCGACGGGTGTGCCGATGGCGATGTCGGTGGTGCCGGACAGTTCGGACAGCAGCACGGCTAGTGCGGTGTGCATGGCCATGAACAGGGTCGCGCTGTGGGTGCGGGACAGCTCGACGAGTGCGGCGTGGGTGGGGGCGTCGAGGGTGAGGGGTGCTCGCCCGCCCGCATAGGACTGGATGGCGGGGCGTTGGCGGTCTCGTGGCAGGTCGAGCTGGTCGGGGAGGCCGGCAAGAGCCTGACGCCAGTAGGCGATCTGCTCGGCGGCCATCGATGCGGGGTCGGTGTCGTCGCCGAGCAGTGTCTGCTGCCACAGCGCATAGTCGGCGTATTGCACGGCCAGGGGTTCCCACGCGGGGGTGTCGCTGTGTGCGCGTGCGGTGTAGGCGGTGACGAGATCGCGGGTGAGCGGGCCGCCGGAGAAGCCGTCAGCGGCGATGTGGTGGACGGCTATGGCCAGCACGTAGTTTTCGGGTCCGAGTTCGAACAGGGTGGCCCGCAGTGGCACCTCTTCGGTGACGTCGAAGACCGTGGACACCAGTTGTGCCACCGCGGTTTCGGCTTCCGTGGTGGCGCGGATGTCGAGCCTCGGCACGTTCGGGTGATCCGGCGGCAGGATGATCTGCACGGGCGCGTGGTCGACGGCCGGGTATACCGTGCGCAGGATCTCGTGTCGTGCCACGACATCGGTGAACGCCTGCCGCAGCGCGGTCGTGTCGAGTGCGCCGGTCAGCCGGAGGACGACGGGAATGTTGTAGGCGGCGGTGTGGGTGTCGAACCTGTTGAGGAACCACATGCGCTGCTGAGCGGGGGAGAGGGGGACGCGATCGGGGCGGGGCTGCGTCTGCAGGGCGGGGCGACGGTCCGCGCGGGTCAATCGCGTGATCTCTTTGGCGCATTGGGCGACCGTTGGCGCGGCGAACAGCACTCGCACCGGTACTCGGAGGTCGACGGCCGCGCTCAGGCGGGCGGTGAGCCGCGTGGCGAGCAGGGAGTTGCCGCCTCTGTCGAAGAAGTTGTCGTCGGCGCCGATCCGGTCGATACCGAGAACCTCGGCGAAGACCTCGGCGACGGTGCATTCGGCCCCGTCGCAGGGCTGCCGGTAGGGGCGGGCCGCGAATTCCGGTGTGGGCAGGGCCTTTCGGTCGACCTTGCCCGCGGCCGAGAGCGGGACGCGATCCAGTACGACGACGACTGCGGGGACCATGTGTGCGGGCAGCATCGATGAGGCCCACCGCGTGATCGCTGCGGGATCGACGTCGTGGCCGGTCACGTACGACACCAGCACGGCCGCACCGGCCGGGTTCTCGGTGCCGAGAGTCAGCGCGAAGGTGACCTGTGGGTGCTGGGTGAGGGCCGCGTCGATTTCCCCGGGTTCGATGCGGAAGCCGCGGATCTTGATCTGGAAGTCGGTGCGCCCGAGGTATTCCAGCTCGTAGGTGCCCGTGCCGCGCACCCAGCGGACCCGATCGCCGGTGCGGTACATGCGCTCACCCCCGCTCCAAGGGCTGGAGACGAACCGGTCGGCGGTCGCCGCGGGGCGACCGTGATAGCCGCGCGCCAGGGCGTTACCGGCCAGGTACAGCTCGCCGGTGACGCCGGCGGGCACCGGGTGCAGCCGGTCGTCGAGGACGAAAGCTCGCATCCCCGGCACGGGTCGGCCGATCGTGACGTGGTCTCCGGCGCGTAGTGCCGTGTAGGTCGCGCCGATGGTGGCCTCGGTCGGTCCGTAGCCGTTGAGGAAGCGGCGGCCCGGCTGCCATTCGGTTAGTAGTTCCGGTGTGGTTGCCTCGCCGCCGGCGGAGACACACTCCAGGTCCGGTAGGCGAGTCGGATCGAGGGTGCTCAGTAGCGCTGGGGTGATGATCGTGTGGGTCACCTGTTCGGTGCGCAGCAGCTCGGTGAGTTCGGCGCCGCCGACGGTGTCCGGTGGCGCGATGACCAGGGTGGCGCCGCGGTGGAAGGCGGTGCTGATCTCTTCGAGTGATTGGTCGAAGCTGGGCGAGCAGACGTGCAACATGCGGTGGTCGTGGTGTAGCCGCATGAGGGTCGCCGAATGGGTGAGGAGGGCTGCGAGTCCGGCGTGGGTGAGTGAGACGCCTTTGGGCACACCGGTGGAGCCGGAGGTGTAGATCAGGTAGGCGGTGTGGTCGGGTCGCAGTGGTGTTGTGCGGTCGCGGTCGGGCACCGAGGTCGGCGGGTGGGTGGCGATGCGGGACTGCGCGGCGGGATCGTCGAGGACGAGCCAGCGCACTGATTCGGGGAGTCCGTCGACGCGTGCGGCGATGGTGAGGCCCATGGTCGCGCCGGAGTCGTCGAGCATGTGCCGGACCCGGTCCTGCGGATAGTTCGGGTCCACCGGCAGGTATGTCGCGCCGGTTTTCGCGATCGCCCACAGGGCGAGGATCGACTGGTAGGAGCGTGGGATCGCCGAGGCGATCACGGTTTCCGGGCCGGCGCCGTCGGCGATGAGCAGGCGTGCCAGGCGGGAGGAGTCCGCGTCGAGGGTGCCGTATGTGATGGTTCGGCCGTTGTCGCGCACCGCGATCCGGTGGAGGCCGTATTCGGTGCCGCGTACGAGCAGGTCGGGCAGGGTGGCGGGCTCGGGCGGTGTCGCACCGTCTCCGATGCGGGTGAGGTAGGTGTACTCGTCGCGGTCTGCCAGTGGCAGGTCGCCCACCGCTGTTTCCGGGCTCTGGGCAAGGGCGGTGAGTATCCGGGCGAAACGCGCGCCCAATGTTTCGGCGGTGCGTTCGTCGAGAAGTGTTCGAGTGAAGGACATTTCGATCGACAGGCCGGTGTTGTCCTCGATCGCGGCCAGGGCGAGTTCGCTGTGGGCGGACGGCGGGTTCTGGAAGCTCAGCGACACTTGCCCCAGAGGCGTGTTGTCGATGCCGAGGAGTGCGGGGAGGTCGGCGACTGGGATCCCTGCGTGCGCCGCCGCCTCGGACTCGGCGCGGTCTGCCTGTGGGAGCAGGTCGAGGAAGCGGGCGGCGGGGTCGACCTGGGTGCGCAGCACCAGGCCGGCACCGTTGGCTGCGGGGGATTCGATGATGATGTCGTCGGTGGCGGTGAGTCGGGCCAACAGCACGGCCAGGGCGGTGCGCACCACGGTCGACCAGGTCACGCCCGAGGTGTCGGCGAGCACGCGCAGCTTCTGGTGCACCGCAGGTGGAACCAGGAACTGGGCGTGCCCCCTGGTATCGGCCGGGCGTTCCCGGTGCGGGCGCTCGGTGGGCAGCGTGAGGCGGGCGGGCAGGTCGGCCAGTGTTCGGCGCCAGTAGGCCGAGCGTGTGATCGGGTCGGCCGGCGCCGAAGCGAGGTGACGCGCGATAACGGCGGCTGTGGGCGCCGGGGTCGCGATGAGATCGTCGAGGGCGGTGCGTAACCGGTCGGTCACCGCCTGCGCGACAGCGTCGGCGACGAGGTCGCGCCGGTATTTGATCTGCACCAGGGTTCGGGCGCCGAGGAAGACCAGGATCGTGATCGGGTAGTGGGTGTGGTCGGTGCCGTGCAGGTCGTCGATACGGAGATCGCCGAGTGCGCCGCCGGCCTGTTGGAGGGCTTCGGCGTCGACGGGGTAGGACTCGAAGGCGAGCATGGTGTCGAACAGCTCGCCCTGGCCTGCCACGCGTTGGATCGCGCCAAGGCCCAGATGGTGGTGGTCGAGAACGGAGGCCTGCTCGGCCTGGACTGCGCGGGCCAGGTCCGTCACGGTGGTGGTGGCCTCGATCCGTACGCGCACCGGTACGGCGTCGATGAAGAGTCCGATCATGTCGCCGACGCCGTCCAGTTGCGGGGGGCGACCGGATACGGTGGCACCGAAGACGACGTCGTCGCTACCGGTGCTCGCGGCCAGGACCAGGCCCCACGCCGTCTGGAACACGGTGTTGGCCGTGACCTCGGTCGCGGCGGCGAAGGCGGTGAGTGCGGCGGTGCGGTCGGTGTCGAAGTCGAACTCGCACAGCCCGAATCCGGTGCCGGTGGTCGGCGGCCAGGTCAGCTCCGGTGCGAGCACGGTCGGGCGCACGCCGGCCAGGACCTGCGTCCACGCGCGTTCGGCGGCGGTGCGGTCCTGACGGGTGAGCCAGGCGAGATAGTCGCGGTAGGGCCGTACCGGCGGCAGGGGTGTCGCGTCGCCGTCGGTGGCGTAGAGGACGAGTAGTTCCTTCATCAGCAGCGGCATGGACCAGCCGTCGAGCAGGAGGTGATGGGCGGTCAGGACGAGGTGGTTGTGCCCGGAGCCGGTGGTGTACACGGTGAACCGCAGTAGCGGCGCGATGGCAGGGTCGAATCCGGTCTGCTGGTCGGCGGCCGGCACGGCGGGTATGTCGGTGACGGCGACGCTGCGGATGGGTGCTTCGACGGCGTCGGCGATGAGCTGTACCGGTGTTCCGTCGCGTGTGGTGACGAAGGCCGAACGCAGGTTCGGGTGCCGGTCCAGGACGGTCGCGGCGGCGCGGCGTAACCGGTCGGTGTCCAGGTCGCCGGTCAGTTCGGCGACGAGTTGGATGTGGTAGGCGTGCACCGACTCGTCGAGGAGTTCGCTCAGCGCCAGCAGAGACTGCTGCAGTGGGGACAGCGGCAGCACCTGCGACAGGCCGGGGTGGCTGCGTCGCCAGGTGTCGAGGTCGTGTTGGGACACACGGACCAGTGCGACGTCGGAGGGTGTGAGTCCGCCGGCGTCGGGATGGCGGGTGTGTTCGGCGAGCGCGCAGAGCGCACCCGTCCATTCTTCGGCCAGCTCGCGCACCGCGGCTTCGTCGAGGATGCCGGTGGCGTAGCGGAAACTCGCCTGTAGTTGCACACCGGACTCGGTGGCGGCGGCGATCGCGTTGATGTCGATGACGGCGCCCGCGGGCAGGGCCGGGTCGTAGTCGATCTCGATGTCGCCGAGTTCGGCGGTCGGCAGCCAGTCGGTGTCGCCATTGGGCGGGGTTGCTGTGGTGGCGCGGCCGAGGTAATTGAAGCCGATCTGTCCGACGTCGCCGGTCAGCGTCGTCGCGGCCGAATCGCGATGGCGCAGTAAGCCGAAACCGATGCCGTTGTCCGGGATGGCGAGTAGTTGTTCCTTGACCGTCCGCATCGTGGCCGCGAGGGCGTTGTCGTCGCTGGTGGCCGCGATATCGGCGAGATCGAGGACGGCCGGGTAGATGCTGGTGAACCAGCCGACGGTGCGGGTCAGGTCGGCGCCGGGGATGACGTGTTCGGCGCGCCCGTGGCTTTCGAGCCGGACTCGGAGGGTGTCGGAGTCGACGCCGCGTCGGGCACGCCAGCTCCGCACAGCGAGGGCGAGTGCGGCGAGCAGGGCGTGGTCGGCGCCGGCCCGGTATTGGGCGGGCAGAGTTGTCAGCAAGATGTCGGTGATCTCGACCGGCACCTGCACCGTGATCGAGCGCACGGTCGACTCGGTGTCTATCGTGATGTCGAGCGCTCGGGTGCCCAGCAGCGGGTCGCGGGTGGACAGCCGCTGCTGCCAGTAGTCGAGTTCGGCGGTGCGGTCGGTCGCGGCGAGGGCGTGGGCCCAGCGCCGGAACGAGGTGCCGACGGGCGGCAGGTTGATCTGTTGTCGTGCGGTGTGCTGGGCCCAGGCCACGATCAGGTCGGGGAGCAGGATGCGCCAGGACACGCCGTCGATCGCGTAATGGTGGGCGGCCACCGCGAGTAGGTCGCGGGCGTGGCGCCTGCGCACCCAGGTGAAGGAGATCATGCGGGCGGTCGCGGGATCCAGTGCCGACAGGGCGGAATCCATGGCGGCGCTACCGATTCTGGTCAGTGCGTCACCGTCGGCGTCGTGCGCGTCGAGTTCGGTGAGGAGGGTGTCCGCGTCGACGGCGTCGGGCCCGAGCACCTCGAACTGCCATCGGTCGCCGTCGTGGCGCAGGCGCGAGCGCAGCATGTCGTGGTGGTGCACAACGGCGGTGAGGGTGGCGACCAGTCCGGCTCGATCGATGTCGTCGGGCAGGGCGAGCACCATGGTGTGGGCGAACCGGTCACTCGACCCGCCGGCCAGGAATTCGGCCAGCACGGGTGTCAGCGGGACCTCGCCGACACCGCCACCGGGCATCTCCGCCAGGGCTTCGGGTGCCGAAGCGTCCTCGACGGCGGCGATCTCGGCCAGCCGCGCGACGGTCCGATGTTCGAACACGTCACGGGTGGTGAAGACGATGCCTGCCCCGCGGGCGAGGGAGACCAGCTGGATCGACAGGATGCTGTCGCCGCCGATCGCGAAGAACGAATCGTTCACCCCGACCGATGGCACACCGAGTACCCGTGCGAACAGCTCGGCCAGGCGCGTCTGCACTGCGCCCACCGGTGCGCGGGGAGGTTCGGTGGCGGCGACGGGTTCCGGGAGCGCGGTGCGGTCGAGTTTGCCGTTGGAAGTGAGCGGCAGGGCGTCGAGCACCACAATCGATGAGGGCACCAGGTGGGCAGGCAGATGCTGCGCGGCATATTCGATGAATGCGGTCGGGTCGGCGATATGCCCTTGGGCCGCAACCACATAGGACACGAGGGTGATCGACCCGGACGCGATCTGACGACCTACTGTAACGGCGGAATCGATGTCGGGGTGGTTCGTGAGGACGGCATCGACTTCACCGGGCTCGATTCGGAACCCGCGCACTTTCAGCTGAGCGTCCGCGCGGCCCACATAGGTGAGTTCCCCGCTCGAATTCCGGGCGCTGCGCACGAGGTCACCTGTGCGGTACAGGCGTGCACCGGGTGCACCCCAGGGGTCGGCGACGAATCGGGCTGCGGTGGTCCCCGGCTGATTGCGATAGCCGCGCGCCAGGGCGGGCCCGGCCAGGTAGAGCTCACCGGTGACCCCCGGTGGCATCGGGTTCAGCCGATCGTCGAGGATCATCGCGTGCGTGCCAGCGACCGGTGCGCCGATCGAGATGGGCTGTCCTGCGGTGAGTTCGGCGTAGGAGGAGATGATCGTGGTCTCGGTCGGGCCGTAACCATTGAGGTAGCGGCGACCGGGCTGCCAGGTCGCCAGCAGTTGCGCGGTGGTCACGTCGCCACCGACCGACACGAGTTCCAAGGTGCCTGGACCGGCCGGGTCGAGTGTGCCGAGGACGGCGGGGGTGATGATCGCGTGGGTGACGGCCTCGGCGGCCAGCAGGTCGGCGAGTTCGACACCGCCGACTACCTCGGACGGCGCCACAACCACCGTGGCACCGGTGGAGAACGCGCACAGCCATTCGAGGACCGACGGGTCGAACCATGGCGAGCAGATGTGCAGAAACCGATGATGGGGTTCGAGGCGGTAGCGGCGGGTTGCTTCGTCCACCAGTGGGGCGAGCCCGGCGTGGGTCACCGTGACGCCCTTGGGCAGGCCGGTGGAGCCGGAGGTGTAGATGATGTACGCGGGGTGCTGTGTGCGCAGGGGTGCGCGACGGTCGGCGTCGGTGACCGGCGCGGCGGAGTGGTCGGCGCATGAACGTTCGACAGCGGGATCGTCGAGGACCAGCCAGTCCACGGCGTCGGGGAGGCGGTCGTGGTGGGCGGTCGAGGTGATGCCGAGCGCTGCTGCGGAATCGGTGATCAGGTGCCGCTGACGCGCCGCGGGATTGCCGGGATCCATCGGCAGGTACACGCCACCGGCTTTGGCGATCGCCACCGCGGCGGCGACCATGTCGGCCGATCTCGGGAAGGCGACGGCGACAACGATTTCGGGGCCGACGCCGCGGGCGATCAGCTCGCGGGCCAGCCGCGAGGTCTGCTCGTCGAATGCGCCGTAGGTGATGGAGCGACCCTGGTGGCGAATGGCGATGCGGTCGCGGCCCAGCCGGACGCCGCGCGATAGCAGTTCGGGCAGCAGTGCCTCGGGGTGCTGCGGGCCGGTGGGGCGTGCGGTCAGCCTCATGTGCTCGGCGGCGCTGAGCACGGGGAGATCACCGATCGGGGTGCGCGGGTGCTCGGTCGCCGCCGTCAACAAGCGCAGCAGTCGCTCGGCGAACGCCACCACGGTGTCATGGTCGAACAATGCACTGGCATAGGCGAATTCGGCGACAAGAGCCTCTGCCCGGAACGCCGGCAGCGGGTGGCCCGGTCCGCTGTCCCCAGCGAGATCGTGATCCGGGATCGCGAGCAGATCCCGAGCCGGACCTCGCTGACCTGTATCCTCAGTTCGCTTGTCAGCCGGACCCGTCGGCATGTTCGGGGTCAGATCGCTGTGTGCCGGGATCTCGGCCCGACCGGCCGACGTCGTGCGCACGCTCAGGGCGAGATCGCAGTCTGCGATATCGCCGCGTTGCGCCTCGGATAACAGCATCACTCGCGAGAGGGGCTGGGGTGCGCGCAGAGCTGCCAGTTCCGCGGCGGACAGTCCTGTGCGCGCGAAGGCCTGTCTGGCGACTTCGGTGGCATGGCCGATGAGTTCGTCGAGGCAGGTGCCGCCCGGAACCTGTAGTCGCAGCACCAGGGTGTGTGCCGGATCCTGCGGGCACGGTGTGTCGATGGCAATGTCGGCGGTACCGGAGAGCCGCGCGATCAGCACGGCGAAGGCGGCGTGTAGGACAGTGAAGACTGTTGTCTCGCGCCCTCGGGCGAAGTCTTGGATCTGCCGGTGCAGGTCGGCGGGGATGTCGAAGGTGAGGCGATCGTCGGCCGTCACGGGAGCCGCGGGCCGGGGGCGGTCCGACGGCAGGTTCGGCTGCTCGGGCAGGTCCGTGAGCACCCTCCGCCAGTACGTGGCCTGGGCGATCGGATCGTTGCACTGGTCCACGGCGTGGTGTAGCTCGGCGGCGGTGTGGTGCGGTGTTCTGGCGAAGGTGTCGAGGGTGGTGCGTAGCCGCTGCACGAGTGCCTGCGCGACGGGGGCGCTGACTGTGTCGAGCCGGTGTTGGACGCTGATGCGGATACCGTTGCCGACTTCGACGCCGACGGCTACCGGGTAGTGGGTGGCGTTGGCGGCCTGGACGTCGATGATCTGCAAACCGTCGATGGCGCCACGGATGCCTTCGGTGTCCACGGGATAGGACTCGTAGGCCATGAGGGTGTCGAACAGCTCGCCGGCGCCGGCCGCTCGTTGGATGTCGGTCAATCCGAGGTGATGGCCGTCGAGCAGCGCGACCTGCTCCGTTTGCAGCCGCGTCAGCAGGTTCCGTAGTGGAGCGTCGGCGTCGTAGCGGATTCGCACCGGGATGGTGTTGGCGAAAAGGCCGACCATGGCGTCGATTCCGTCCAGCTGCGGCGGCCGCCCCGAGACCACCGCGCCGAACATCACATCGTCGCGGCCAACGACCCCGGCCAGCACCAGGCCCCACGCCGCCTGGAACAGGGTGTTGAGCGTGACGTCGGCGGCCGCCGCGCAGGCAGCCAATACCTCGGTCTCGGCCGGTGACAGCTCGACGATGCGGGTTCGGTAACCGGCGTCCTGTCCGGTGGGCGGTGTGAATGCCGCGCTCAGCAGTGTCGGTTCGTGCCCGTCGAGTGCCTCGGACCAGACCGGCAGTGCCGCGGATCGGTCCTGGCGGTGCAGCCAGGTGAGGTAGTCGCGGTAGGGCCGCACCGGTGGCAGCACCGCCGGGGCGCCGTCGGTGGCGTAGCTGACCAGCAGTTCTTTCATCAGCAGCGGCATCGACCAGCCGTCCACCAGCAGATGGTGGGCGGTCACCACCAAATGCATGCCCCCGGATGTGTGGCGGTACACGGTGAATCGCAGCAGCGGCGCGGTGGCCAGGTCGAACCCGGTCCGCGCTTCGGCAGCCAAGAAGGTATCGGCATCGGTGACCGCGGTGTCGACGATGCGCCACGGCACCGCGACGTTCTCGGCGACGAACCCGACCGGTGTGCCCGTGGCCGTGGTGCCGAACGCGGTGCGCAGGATCGCGTGCCGGTCGAGGACGGCCTGCGCGGAGCGCCGCAGTCGCTCGGTGTCCACTTGGCCCGCCAGCTCGACGGCCAGCTGAACCAGGTACGGGTCCTCGGGCGAGACCTCGGCGAGGAACAACAAGCCGAGCTGCAGTGGCGCCAGTGCCACCACGTCAGTCAGGCCGGGGCGTTCGCGATGCCAGGTATCGAGTTCGGCCTGGGTGACGCGCACGAGCGGAACATCGGCGGGCGACAACCCGCCTGCCGAGGGGTCACGCAGATGATCGGCGAGCAGTGCCAGCGCCGCGGTCCAGCAGTCGGCAAGTTCGCGGACCGAGGTCTCGTCGATGATCGCGGACGCATAGGAGAACGACGCCCGCAGCTGCATACCGTGCTCGGTGTCGGTGGCCAGTGCGTTGATGTCGACCACGGCGGCCGCGGGCAGAGCAGGGTCCTGCTGTGCGGTGGGCTCACCCCAGTCGGCGGTCGGCAACCAGCTGTGGTCGGCGAGGGACCCCGTCACCTCACCTGTGGACAGACGTCCCAGGTAGTTGAACCCGATCTGGCCGAGCGGGCCGTCGAGCAGGTCGGCGGACTCGGGGTCCAGGTGGCGTAGCAGGCCGAAGCCGATGCCCTTGTGCGGCACCGCGAGCAGCTGCTCCTTGACCGCTTTGACCACGGCGGCGGTCGCCACACCACCTTCCCAGGCGGCGTCGGCATCTATCTCGCCCAGATCGAGGGAGACCGGATACATGCTGGTGAACCAGCCGACCGTCCGGGTCAGATCGGCGCCCTCGACGACGGAATCTTCTCGGCCGTGACCTTCGAGACGGACCCGGGTCGCGGGCGCGTCGACACCGCGGCGGGCCCGCCAGGCGCGCACGGCCAGCGCCATGGCGGCGAGTAGTCCGTCTTCGGCGCCCCCGCGGTATATCGCGGGAAGTTCGGTGAGCACCGCTCGGGTGACCTCGACGGGCACCGTGACACTGAACGTGCGCATTGTCGAGGCAGTGTCGACAGTGGTGTCGAGTGGGCGCGCACCCAGTAGCGGGTCGGGCACCGCCACCGTGCGCTGCCAGTGGTCGAGCTCGGCGCGGTGGCCGGCGGCCGCTTCGGTCAATCCGTGCGCCCACCGGCGGAACGAGGTGCCGACCGCGGGCAAGCTGATGGGTTGCCCTGCCGTGTATTGGGTCCACGCGGTGACCAAGTCCGACAGCAGGATTCGCCACGACACACCGTCGATCACCGCGTGATTGGCCGCCACGATCAGACCGTGCGGGCCGTCCTCGCGGCACAACCATGTGAAGGCGATCATCCGAGCGGTGTGTGGGTCCAGCGAGGCGAGTGCCGAATCCATCGCCGCCTCGGCGATATCGGCGAGCTCGTCGTCGCCGCGACCTGCGGCGATATCGATGCGGGTGAGCAGTCCGTTCACGTCCACCGCGCCAGGCGCGCGGGTGCACAACTGCCAGACCCCGTCGGCCTGTTCCACGCCGGCACGCAGCATGTCGTGGTGATCGAGCACCGCGGTGAGGATGTCCACCACGGCGGTGCGGTCGATACCTGCGGGCAGGGCCAGCACCATCTGCTGGCTGAACCGGCCGAAGAAACGGCCACCCGCTACCGCCGCGGCCAGTACAGGTGTCAGCGGTAGCTCACCCACTCCACCGCCGGGCAGTTCGGCCAACGTCTGCGCCGGCTCGACGCCGAGCACCGCCACCCGCGCCAACCCCGCGACGGTGCGATGTTCGAACACATCCTGCGGGGTGAACGAGATCCCGGTCGCGCGTGCCCGCGACACCAACTGGATCGACAGAATGCTGTCACCGCCGGCGGCGAAGAAGGAATCTTCGGCGCCGATCTGCCGCACCCCCAGGACTTGGGTGAACAGCTGCGCGATGCGGGTTTCGAGCGGACCCTCGGGTGCGCGGGAACCGGCGGCACCGAACACCGGCGCGGGCAGCGAGGCGCGGTCGAGTTTCCCGTTGGGGGTCAGTGGGATCTCATCGAGGGCGACGATGAGGGTGGGCACCATATGGGTGGGCAGGCAGGTGCCGGCGAAGCGCGCCACCTGCTCGATGTCGACCGAAACACCTTGCCGGGGCAGGACATAGGACACCAGCATCGTCGCACCCGAGTCGGCTCGCACACCGAGGGTCACGGCGAAGTCGAGGTCGGGGTGGGTGGTCAGGGCGGCGTCTATTTCACCGAGTTCGATGCGGAACCCGCGGATCTTGACCTGGAAGTCGGAGCGACCGAGATATTCGATGTCACCGTCGGCGGTGCGGCGGACCAGATCTCCGGTCCGGTACATCCGCGATCCCGCTGTGCCGCCGAACGCGGCGGCGACGAACCGGTCTGCGGTCAGACCCGGCCTGCCGAGATAGCTTTGGGCGAGCGCGGGGCCGGAGAGGTACAGCTCACCGGTGACACCTGCGGGAACGGGTCGCAGCCGCGAATCCAGCACCATCACACCGACACCGGAGAAGGCGGAACCGATCGTGATGGGCTGACCGGGCAGCAATGCGGCACTGCCGGTGGCGAGGATGGTGGCCTCGGTCGGGCCGTAACCGTTGAAGAAGGCCCGTCCCTCGACAGCCCAGCGCTCGACCAGTGCCGGGCCGAACGAGTCGCCGGCGACGACGACCACCCGCAGCGCGTCCACACCCCGCGGGTCGACTGATTCCAAGGCCGCCGGGGTGATCAGCATGTGGGTCACCCGCTCACGGCGCAGTAGCGCGGCCAACTCGGGGCCGCCGAACACTGTTGCGGGCGAGACCACGAGCGTGGCACCGCAGGAGAACGTCAGCAGCAGCTCGAGCACCGAGACGTCGAAGCTCGGGGAGCATACGTGCAGGACACGGGCGCCCGCGCTGACGGCGTAGCGTTCCCGCGCCGCCGTGACGAGTGCGCCCAGGCCCGTGTGGGTGACGACGACGCCTTTGGGTTGACCGGTCGATCCCGAGGTGTAGATGACATAGGCAGGATGCTGATCGGTCAGCGACCGGACCCGGTCGAGGTAGGAGATGGGGTGGGCCGGGCGAGACGCGATCCGGTCCCGGTGCGGTGCGGCATCGACGGCGATCCATGTGACGGACTCGCCGAGTGCGGGCCGGTGCGCCGAGCAGGTCAGTCCGAGCACCGCGCGGGAGTCGTCGAGGAGGTAGGTGATCCGTTCCGCGGGCAGGGCCGGGTCGACCGGGACGTAGGCGGCGCCGGTCTTGGCCACCGCCCACACCGCAAGCACCGACTCGATCGAGCGGGTGAAGCCGAGCGCGACCACGTCGCCGGGGCCGATCCCGCGCTCGATCAGGTCCCTGGCCAGCCGCGACGAGGACTCGTCGAGCTGGGTGTAGGTGAGTTCGCGCCGGTCGCTGCCGGGGTAGGACACGGCGACGGTATCGCCTGCGGTGTCGACGGCAGCTGTCAGCAGCTGCGCGAACAGGGGAGTCTTCGACCTGCGAGTGCCTCGACCTCGCGGCGCACGACGAACGTCACCCATCCGGGTACTACATCCTTCACTCGTCCGGCCCACGGCTCTGTGATGACCCACGAACCCTGTCGGATTCTGGGCCTACCCCCGGGGGCGGACCAGTGTCGAACAAGCAAGAAGAGTCGATATCGGGGCGTTCGCGAACATGACACCACAGCTCACGGCGTCACGACCACACCTAGGGCGGCTACAGCGGCGCCGAACGCGCACTCGGAGACAAAATTGTGCTGATGGCACAATGTCGCCGAGAGTTTTTGTTCAACGAACGGAGCGGCCGGTGACGGCATACGGGTCCCTGGTGTGGGTCGGCCAGGCGCTGGGTCCGCTCACCGAAGCGATCACCGACGACCTGATCCGGGTCACCGAGCAGATGATCCCGGTGACCGACGTCGCTTTCGATCTGGCCGAGATGCGGGCCGCCAGCATCGCCGAAAACGTCGCCGTCGTGCAGTACGTGCTGGCCAACAACATCGACCCGTCGACTGTCAGCCCGCCTGCCGGTGCCGCGGCCTACATCCAGCGGCTGGCCCGGCGCGGTGTGCCGTTGACGGTGCTGTTGCGCGCATACGGGTTGGGCCAATACCGGTTGCTCGACGCCGCCATCGGGCTGATCCTCGCTGTTCCGGGGCCTGATCAGCCTGCCAGGATCGCCGAGTTGCTCGAGTTCGCCGGCCGGTATCTCGATCGGCTCAACTCGTCGATGGGCAGAATCTACGAGGCAGAACGCGACCGCTGGCTCAGCAGCCGCCACGCGGCCCGCCAGCAGTGGATCGCCCGGCTGCTCGACAACGACGACGTCGACCTCCGCGCCGCCGAAGCGGCGCTGAACTACCGCCTGGACCGTCGACATCGCGCCGCGGAACTGTGGACCCCGCCGACCACCACCGGCGCCGACGCCGCGCGGGCGCTCGAGCAGGCGCGGCAGCTGCTGTCGGCGGCGATGGGCGCCGACGGCGCCGAACTCGTCTCGGCCACCGGCGCACGCGATATGCGGATCTGGTTTCCGGCCGAGGGCGATCGTCGGGCGCTCGACGTGCTCACCGAACGCATCGAAGCCTCGCAGCTGCCGGTGCGGGTAGCGCTCGGTCCCGCCGGGGACGGGCTGCGCGGGTTCCAGCGCTGCGCGCGCGGCGCGGCTCGGGTCAAAGCCCTGGTGATGTCCGCCGGACAGGACGCACCGGCCGTCGTCGACTTCGACGCTGTCGCCCCGTTCGCGCTCCTGGCAGACGAACCGGACGAACTCGCCGCCGTCGTACAGCGAGTCCTCGGGCCACTGGCCGCAAACAGCGCCAAAGCGCAATTGCTGCGGCACACACTGGATACTTTCCTGGCCGAAGACGGCAGTTATTCGCGCACCGCGCGGGTACTGCAAGTACATCGCAACACCGTCCAGTACCGCATCCAGCAGATCACCGGACGATACGGAATCACCGTGGACAGCGACAGCTTCGATGTACGTTTCGCCTTGGGTGTGTGCCGCTGGTACCGCAATGTGCTGACGCCCGCAGCCTGAATCGACCTGTCCCGCACCGGCGCTCGTGCGGTAGTACGGCACGATCGTTGTTTGTGCACTGCGCACAGAGCCACCGCCCGACACCGACAGGACCAGTACACCAGCGCCACAACGCGCCGGGGTGAGAGCACGTCGCGGGTGGTGGCGCTGACGGAACGTCGAGAACGCTCGACGTGACCCCCAACCTGGCCCGATTGCCAGCATCGGAATCGACCAGAGTGATCATTGATCTGAGTGGAATCGATGATGTGCTTGTGTGCGAGCTGATCGGCGTCGTCGCTGCGCCGGTAGGGGGTGAGGTGTCCTCCGCGGGGTGCCCAGTTCGGCCCCACCGGCCGCTACGTGTCCGCGACACCCGCTTCTGATCACGCCTATCCGGTTGCCTGCCTCCTCGAACATCGACAGGTAGCCGACTACCGGACGGGCGAATTTTGCGGAAAGGAGGCGATCCCCAGTCTCCCCGGACAGCGCGAAGGGCCCTCTGTTGAACAAAGGTAAAAGCCCAGCTAATCTAGCGTTTATCTTAGTTCAAATCCACGCGAGGAGATGTTGTGCCGATCCCTGTGGCTCTCGCAGGCCTGTTGCAGTTGACGTTGGCCGCGATGTTCGTCGTGATGCTTTCCGCCTACCGGACCGCCGGTCCTCGCGCGCAGGGGGCCGCGGAGGCGGAGACGGTCCGCCAGGGCGCGGATCCGGAGCTGCTCGGAGAGCACGGGGTCCGATTGGAGGAGGGCCGGTGGGGGTTCGTCGCGGGCTATGCGATCGCCGCCGTACTCACGGTGCTGGCTGCTCTCAATCTGGCCGGTAGCGAGATCGGGCGGGCATTGACCTGGGTGGTGCAGCCCCTGGTGCTCCTCGGCGTCGGCTACGTGACCACGATCCAGGTGTTCGCTATCCCGATGACCGCGTCGGCGTTCGCCAAGCTCGACGATCCGCGAGCGCGGAGCCTCGATGTTCGGGCCGTGCTGCGAGCCGCTGCCGCCGCGTTGCCGTCCTGGTACCGACCGGCGACGGTACTGAGGTGGCTGCTCGCGACCGTGGGTTCACTGGTCGTGATCGTCGCGCTCACGCTGCCCGCCGCTGGCAGCTACTTCTCCTGAGCGGCCGCCAGCCGGGCCTGCAGGCCGTCGAGCACGGTCTGCAAGCCGAATTCGAAACCGGTACTGCCGGGCAGAATTTCGACCGCGTCCGGCGTCGGAGTGTCGAGTCGGGCCCGTAGCCGGGGAAACTGCAATGCAGCTTCGGTGACGTAGGCCAGCGCATCGGGTCGGCGCGAGCCTACGTCGCCACCGTCGCGCCGCAACCGTGCCTCCCACGCGCGCTCGGCGGCCGAGCCCTGCGCCGCGCCGATCACGTACATCAGGACGGTCGCCGCGGCGCGGTCCGCATCGCGACCGGCGAAACCCGCGCCCTCGAATACCTCCAAACCGCATTCGTCGAAACGCGCTTTGCCCGGCCCGTAGATCACATGCGTGCTCATGGCCGCCAACAACCAGAAATGCCGGTCGATCATCTCGTGCACCTCGCGCGCCAATACCGCTGCAGCCGACCGCCAATCGGTGGCTGCGGGGTCGGGCAAGTCGATTTCGTGCCACACCAGGTCAGCGGCCAGTGTGACCAGTTCGTCCTTGTTCTTGACGTAGTAGTACATGGCCGTCGATGCCACGCCCAGCTGCGCACCGAGTCGTCGCACGTTCAAACCGGCTACTCCTCCTGCATCCAGCACCTCCACCGCAGCCCTCAGGACCTGCTCCTTGGTCAACGTCTCTCGCGGCACACTGCCTACCGTACTCAGGGGTTCCGGTAGTAACCGCCGAAAAACCAACGGATATGGCGTAGCCGCGGCTGATTGCTGGTGAGGGCCCGGTTCGGCCTGCGGTGGAGGCGGACTACTGGTTGGCTTGGCTCCCAACGTGGTTGGTTGCTGGGAGGTCGGTTTCGTGGCGACACGGGTGTTCGCGGATGAGGAGTTGGCGCGTCTGCGGGAGTTCCCGGAGATCGGCCGGGAGCAGCTGTTCCGGTTCTTCACGCTCTCGCCGGCGGATCTGGCGTTCGTCGATCCCGGCCGCGGTCGTGGGCCGGCTGATCGGCTCGCGATCGCGATCGCGTTGTGCACGTTGCCGTGGCTGGGATTCGTGCCCGATCGTGTGGTGACCGCCCCGCCGGTCGCGGTAGCGCGGTTGGCCGAGCAGCTGCGGCTCGACGGCACTGAGATCCGTTCCTACGGCCGCCGCGCCCAGACCCGCACCGACCATCTACGCCTGGTCGCTCAGTATCTGGGCTGGCGGGCGGCGGGTGCGCTCGAACTCAAGGAGCTCGACGAGTTCCTGCTCGCGCGGGCGATGGAGCATGATTCCCCGACTCTGCTGTTCCGGTTGGGGTGTGAGTATCTGATCTCGGCGCGGGGGATCCGGCCCGGTCCGGTGACCATGGTCGAACGCGTCGCCCACGCCCGCGAGCAGGCCCAGCGCGAGACCTACGACCGTCCGGCCCACGAGTTCACCCCGGCCCGCTGCGCCGAGTTGGACGCACTGCTGACCACCGATGCCTCGCTGGGGGTTTCGCGGTTGCGGTGGCTGTCGACCGGGCCGGTGGAGGCGTCCGCGGCTGCGGTGCGCGCCGAGGTCGACAAGCTGGCGTTCCTGCGCGGCCTGGGTGCCGACCGGCTCGATATGTCGGTGCTGCCCGCCGAGCGGCGACGGTTCCTGGCCACGATGGGGCGCCGGTTGACCCCGCAGGCGTTGGAACGCCGGGATCCGCAGCGGCGGTATCCGATCCTGCTCACCGTGCTGGCGCAGTCCGGAACCGACGTGCTCGACGAGGTCGTGGCCTTGTTCGATCAGGCGATCTCGGCGAAGTTCGGTGCCGCCGAACGCCGGATGCAGCAGGAATTGGCCGAACGCGGCAAATCCGGAGAGGACCGCCATGCCCTGCTGGACGACCTCCTGGCGATCGTGACCGATCCGGCGGTGGCCGATGAGGAGATCGGTGCGTTGATCCGCGGCGATGCGATCGGGTGGGAACGTCTGCGGGCGGCGATCGCGCAGGCCAAACCCCGGTTGCCGCGTGATCACGGGCACCTGGCCGCGCTGGACTCCTCCTACAACTACCTGCGCGGTGCTGTCAACGGTGGAGTTCGCGGGCGGGACCGCGGCGACGGAGTTGTTGATCGCGGTCGCGATGCTGCGTGAACTCAACGCGACCGCGCGGCGGAAGGTGTTCGACGAGGCCCCGACCGGGTTCGTGCCCGCGAAGTGGCGCGGCTACCTCGACGCGGCGCGCAAATCCGGCAGCGCTACCGCCTACCGGCACTACTGGGAGCTGTGCGTGCTGCTCGGGCTGCGCAGCGGGGACGTGTACGTGCCCGGCTCACGCCGCTACGCCGACCCGGCCGCCTACCTGCTCACACCGCAGCGGTGGGAACCGCAGCGCGGCGAGTTCTGCCGTTTGGTCGGGCGATCGGCCGATCCCGGCGTCGCCCTGGCCGCCGTCGTCGAAGAACTGCACACCGCGGTCGATGAACTCGAGACCGTGCTCGCCGAAGGTGAGGGGCCGGTACGCCTGGACGGCGAGTCCGGGGATCTGATCATCTCCCCGCTGACCGCCGAGGACGTTCCGGCCGAGGCGATCGCGCTCAAGGCCGAGCTGACCGAGATGCTGCCGTTCGCACCGATCGTGTCGTTGCTGATCGAGCTGGACAAACGCACCGGCTACCTGGACTGCTTCACCCACGCCGGCGGACAGGCCACCCGCACGCCGGAGTTGAAGCGCAACCTGATCGCGGTGCTGCTCGCGCACTCGACCAACCTCGGGTTGACCCGGATGGCCGAGGCCTGCGGCATCTCCTACGGCATCTTGTCCTGGACCGACGAATGGTATGTGCGCGAGGAAACCCTGCGCGCGGCCAACCTAGTACTCATCGACTACCACCAGCGGCTCCCGCTGACCCCGGTGTTCGGCACCGGGACCTTGTCGTCGAGCGACGGGCAGCGGTTCCCCACGCGCGGGAAATCCACCACCGCGCGGCCGATGAGCCGCTACTTCGCCGGTGAGGGCCTGTCGACCTACACCCATGTCACCGACACCCACGCCACCTACGGCACCAAGGTGATCGTGGCGACCAAACGCGAAGCCCACTACGTGCTCGACGAGATCCTGGGCAACGCCACCGATCTGCCGATCACCGAACACGCCACCGACACCCACGGGGTCACCCTGGTCAACTTCGGGTTGTTCGACCTGCTCGGGATGCAGCTTTCCCCGCGCATCCGGGACCTGGGCCGCATCACCCTCTACCGGCCGGGCCCCCGCGGCGACGCCGAGTCCCGGTTCCCGCACGCGGGCCCGCTGATGACCCGCAAGGCCAACATCGATCTGATCGCCGAGCACTGGGACGACCTGCTCCGGTTGGCCGGCTCGCTGAAGTTCGGGCACGCCACCGCCTCCCTGCTCGTCGGCAAGCTCTCCGCCTCGGGCCATCAGAACACCCTGGCCGCCGCGCTCAAGGAGTACGGGGCGCTGCGGCGCACCATCTACGCCGCGAAATACCTCTCCGATCCGGACTACCGGCGCAAGATCACCCGCCAGCTCAACAAGGGCGAATCCCTGCACGCACTACGCCGCGACCTGCTCTACGCACACGAGGGCACGATCCGCGCCCGCCAGCTCGCCGACCAGACCGAGCAAGCGTGGTGCCTGACCCTGGCCACCAACGCCGTGATCGCCTGGACCACCGAGTACTACGGCCTCGCGGTCGAGCAGATGCGCCGGGCCGGGCACCGCATCGACGACGAGGTCCTGGCCCACGTCAGCCCCGCGCACAGCGCCAACATCAACTTCTTCGGCGCGATCGAAGTCGACATCGAGGGCGAACTCGCCGCGCTCGGCCCGACGGGCTACCGGCCGCTGCGGGTGCGCGACACCCTGTTCTGACCGGTCCCGGCGTTACCCCAGGGCCCGGTTCGTGTGCTCGTGGTCGAGCCATTCGGTGGTCCTCATGTCCGGGATCAGGTCCGCGCAGGATCGTCCGTCCTGGGTCCAGTCGTGGTCCCAGGCCCGTGAGTGGTGCGGTCCGGCGATGTAGCCGAAGGAGTAGGGGCGCCCTCGACTCCGATCCGCAGCTTGTCGGCGGTGATGCCCGCCCACTGGCGTCCGGTGTGCCGGCTGATCACCCGCCGTGCCCGGCCGGTCCAGACGTGCAGGGCGTATTTCGGGCTCGCTGTGGGTGACGCCGGGATTCCATGCCGGCTCCTGGGTCGACTGCGCGGGCGGGGCGTCTGGTCGGCAGGTGACCGCGGCGCCGAAGGGGCGGCGCGTCAGTGGGGGCGATGCGGTTCGGCGTCGCGTCGGTCGGTGACATGCGTACTCCAGGTCCACGCTTCCCGCCGGGCGGTGTACGTCGGGGACCTCGCGGTCCGAATGGCGAGCCCGACATATGCAGAAGTTAGGACTTACTGCGTGCGAAGAGAATCGCTTGCTGAGCTTTCGCATCCGGGTCGAGCAGCATCTGGGCCTCGACCACGAATCCGGCATCGTGCAGCCACGATGCCATCTGGTTCGGCTGACGGCGGTGGACATGGACCTTCATCGGGTGACCGCCGTAGCCCTCTGTCTTCAACAGCGACTCGCCGCCGACGTGAAACAGGAGTTGCAACGGTCCGCCGGGACGCAATGCTTGGTGGAAGCGCCCGAATACAGTCGGCACCTCGTCGTCTGGGATGTGGATCAAAGACTGCCAGGCGAGCAGGCCGGCCACCGAAGCGACGGGCAGGTTCAGTTCCGTCATCGAGCCCACCTCGAACCGCAGGCCGGGGTGGTCGCGCCGGGCCACGTCGATCATCGCCGGGGAGAGGTCGATACCGAAGGCGTCGACACCGAGCTCATGCAGGTGGGCGGTGACTTCACCGGGGCCGCAGCCGACGTCCGCGACCGGTCCGCCGCCAGCGGTCCGCACGCTGTCGGCGAACAATGCCAGAGCCGCGCGAAGGTACTGGTGTCCGGCGAGGGCGCCGCGCACTTGGTCGGCATAGCTGACCGCAACCGTGTCATAAGAGGTTCGGGTGTCGGCCAACCAATCATCCGTGGTCATGACTGGCACGATATTCCATGATCGTGGCGGACTCGGCGCTACCCGGGAACGGCGAAGGTGCCTCCACCCGGCCGGGTGGAGGCACCGGAACGGCGGTACGCGTCTGGCCGTGACCGCTCAACGATAGCAGTGATACCCCGGATAATGGGCTGTTATCCGGGGTAACTTGAGAGGCGACCTGCGGCGGACCCGCTCCGGCGTGCACACGAAGCGACCCCGTTATCCGGGGCTAGTACTGACGAGGGGAATCCGATGGCCGCGAGAGTGACCCGGCTGCGTACCGCCCCGCCGGCGCGCACCCTGCGCACCGCCGCCGAGGCGTTCCTCGACACGATCGGCTCGGCGAACACCCGCCGCGCCTACGGCATCGCCGTCGTCAAGACCGTCGACCAGCTCGACGCCCGCCACGACGGACTCACCGCCGCCAGCCGCGCCCTGGACTCGGTCACCGACACCGAAGTCGGCGCCGCACTGGAAACCCTCTGGGGCACCGCCGCGGTGAACACCTGGAACGCGCGCCGCGCCGCAGTCGCCAGATGGCTGTCCTGGTGCGCCGAGCAGGGCTGGACCGCACCGAGCGTCCCGGCCTCGGCCGCGCGGTCCACACCGCCGGACTCCGACACCCCCGTCCGCTCGCGTACCGCGATCGACCGGCTCATCGCCCGCCGCGAGATCCACCTGCGGGAGAAGACGCTGTGGCGGATGCTGTACGAAACCTGTGCCCGTGCCGAGGAACTGCTCCAGCTCAACATCGAAGACCTCGACCTCGCAGGGCGGTGCGCGGCGGTGAAGTCCAAGGGCGCCAAACCCCGTACCCGCCGCCGCGGCGCCGCCCACCACGAACACGTCCTCGAGAACGTGTACTGGGACGCGGGCACCGCCCGCCTGCTGCCCCGGCTCATCCGCGACCGCACCCGCGGCCCTGTTTTCGTGACCCACCGCCGGCCGGGGCCCGGCAAGTACCTCGCCGACCGCGACGTTTGTCCCAACACCGGCCTGGCCCGGCTGTCCTACGACCAGGCCCGCGACCTGCTCGACGCCGCCACCGCCGTCGATGGACCCCGGACCGGCTGGGACCTGCACGAACTGCGCCACTCCGGCCTGACCCACCTCGGGGAATCCGGGGCCAGCCTGCTGGAACTGATGGCCAAGTCCCGCCACCGCAAAGCCGAGAACCTGCGCCGATACTTCAAACCGTCCCCACAGGCGATGCGCGAGCTGACCTCGATCTTGGGCCCGGGAGCCGAACGCCGACGCTGACCAGCAGCTACGTCATATCCGTTGATTTTTCGGCGGCTACTACCGGAACCCCGATCAGAGTCAACCCCGGTTTCAGGCACCAGCCAGACTGCGCGCTACCTGCGCTGTACCGCGATGTGGCAAGGGTCGAAGCTGACCAGATGCTCACAGACCGAGTTTGGTGACGGCGTTGTCGTCCAAGGGGTTTGCGGTGCGGATATAGCGGTGCACGGTGCGCGGGTTGGACCAGCGGCCCTGGCGCATGATTTCGCGGTCGGCCGCGCCACCGAGTGCGGCTTGGGTGGCAAAACCGGCGCGAAGGGAGTGGCCGGAGAACAGAGCGGGGTCGAGGCCTGCGCGAGCGGCGTAGCGTTTGACGAGCTCGGCGACCGCGCGCCCGGAGATGGGGTCGGCGCCGATGCCGCCGTGCCGGGTGACGGCGGGGAACAGGGGCTGATCGGCGCGGATGGCCGCCGGGACTGCGGTGAAGCCGTGGCAGCTGTGGATGCCGGGATCGGGTGCCGGTGTGGCGGTGAGCTGTTCGCGCAGACGGTCTGGGTCGGTGGCGTGGCGGGCGAGCAGGGTGATCCAGTCGGCGAACGCACAGACAGGGCAGGTGTGCGGGCGAGTGCCGCGCGGCAGGACGACGCGTTGTTCGGTGATGCCGGTGGGATCGGTTTTGGTGCTGGGCAGGTGGACGAGCAGGACGGGTTCGCCGGTGGTGTGATCTTGGGCGAGGTGCACGTCGCGCACACGCAGGGCGGCCAGTTCGCTGCGGCGCAGGGCACCGGCGAATCCGACGAGCAATGCCAGGGTGTCGCGGCGGCGCGCGGGTTCGGTGGGCCAGCCCGGGTCGGGGAGCCCGGCCAGAAGTTGTTCGAGGGTGTGCAATAGGACGGGCCGTTTGCGGGTGGGCCGCGTGCGGCGGGTGCGTCGGATACCGCGCAGGGTGAGGCGGACGACGTCGCTGCGGGTGGGAGAGGGCAGACCATTGGCGGCGTGTACGGCGGCGATCGCGGCGGCTTTGCGTTCGAGGGTCGCGGGGCGGAAGGCGTATTCACCGTCGTCGCGGCGGGCGTCGGCGGCCGCAGCAAGGTAGACGGCCACATCGAGCGGGTCCGCGGGCAGCGCCTGTCTGGCTTCGACGCCGCACCACGCCGTCCAGGCGATCCAGTCGCTGCGGTAGGCGCGCACGGTGTTGGCCGATTGTGATGCTTCGAGGTAGCGGCCGAGGGCGGCGGCTTGATCGTCGGCGAATCGTTCGCGAACCCGGCGCAGCGCCGCGGCATCGACGAGGACACTGCGCACCCCGCGTTCCAGTTCTACTCGCACGGGATCAGGGATCGCGATGACGGCCGCCTGCGCGGAGGAAGGGTGCTCGGACATCAATCCCCGTTCGGTGGAGCGGATCTGGGTGCGGCGATGTGTCGAATGTAGCCGGTGGGGGCCGGGCGTTCGGGCAGTCGCCGGGCGCGTCCCGGTGAGCAGGGAGGGTGGCACCAGCCGAGCCACCCACGGTCACAGCATGGGGTCTGACCGGATTGCTCGTGGTGCTGTACATGCTCAATGCCTCCGACAAGGCGGTGTTCGGCCTCGTCGCGCAACCGCTGGGCGATGGGCATCGTCGTGGATACCTCGTCCTCGAAGGTCGATGGTTACACCGCGGCGTTCCAGTTCCTCGGCGCACACGCCGCGATCGTCGCGCTCGTTCGCGCCGACCCGATCCGTGACCGCGAATTGCTGCGAGCCACTCGCTGACTCATGCGGTGAACCCGGCTGCGGGCGCGCCGCAGGTGCTCACCCGGTGGCTATCGGGGCAAAGATGCTGCCGATGACGAGGGCGATCTGGGTGACGGCTCGGTCGATCGGACCGGTCGGCTGGAACAGATGGCTCAGGGCGAGCCGGACGACGGCCTCGACCATGGTGTCGAGGTCGTCGTCGGCGATGTCGACGAGACCGTATTGGTTGCGCACGACGGCGGTGAGGGCGGGGATCGCGCGGCCGAGCACGGGTTCGGGCTCGGTCATCAGCACGGGCAGCAGGCTGGTGTCGGCGCTGGAGCGTCCGGCGAGCACGGCTTTGAGCAGGGCATTGTCGGCGCCGGTGCGCAGGGTGTATTCGACGGCGGCGGTGAGGCCGTCGATGACGTCGGCGGGTTGGGCGGCGATGGTTTCGGCGATGCCGGTGAGGAAAGTGTCGAGTTCGTTGGCGATGACGACGTCGGCGAGGTCTTGTTTGGTGCCGATTTCCTTGTAGAGCACCGGCCGGCTGACGCCGACTTCCTTGGCGACGCGCGACATGTTCACCGCGCCCCAGCCTTCGGTGCAGACCAGGTTGCGTGCGGTGTCGATGACGCGGGCGCGCAGGACCTGGCGCATCTCGGTGTGAAAGTTCGGCGCTTCAGCCACGAGAGCCATCGTACATGAAAGTTCAGAACGTTCCATCGTTGACAACACGGCGCAAAGTGTTTCTAATGAATACACATCACAGCAAAGTGTAAATGCGGCTGGTCCGGTCGATGCGCGGGCTGTTCGCTCACGAAGCAAGGAGAACGACGATGACGACGTCTCGGATGGGGGAGCGGGCCGATGCGGCGACACCGCAGTGGCGTGATCGCAAGCGCTACCTGTGGCTGTTCGGGCTGATCCCACCGACCGCCCTGGGGCTGGCAGCCGCGCTGGTCTGGGTGTTCAACCAGCTGGGCTGGCAGCAGGTCGCACCGGTGTGGTGGTGGATCGGGCCGCTGCTGGTGTATGTGCTGCTGCCGATTCTGGACCGGTTCTTCGGCCCGGACGGGCAGAACCCACCCGATGAGGTCATGGAGTACCTGGAAAACGATCGCTACTACCGCTACTGCACCTATGCCTACATCCCCTTCCAGCTGGCCAGCGTGGTGTTCGCCGCCTACCTGTGGACGGCGACGGACCTGTCATGGCTCGGCGTCGACGGCGGGCTCGGTCTGTGGTCGAAGATCGGCGTCGCGCTGAGCATCGGCGTGATGGGCGGTGTCGGTATCAATACCGCGCACGAACTCGGGCACAAGAAGGACGAGCTGGAGCGCTGGCTGTCGAAGATCACTCTCGCCCAAACCGGGTACGGCCACTTCTACATCGAGCACAATCGCGGCCACCATGTGCGCGTCGCGACCCCAGAAGATCCGGCCAGCTCCCGGTTCGCCGAATCGTTCTGGAGTTTCCTGCCGCGCAGCGTATGGGGGAGCCTGCGCTCGGCGTGGGAGCTGGAGCGGACCAGGTTGCAGCGGATGGGCAAGGGGCCGTGGACTCTTCGCAACGATGTGCTGAACGCGTGGCTGATGACCATCGTGCTGTGGGGTGGGCTGGTCGCGGTGTTCGGTCCGAGTGTGCTGCCGTTTCTGGTGATCCAGGCGGTGTACGGGTTCTCGCTGCTGGAAACGGTCAACTACCTGGAGCATTACGGTCTGCTGCGGCAGCGCACCGCGGCCGGGCGCTATGAGCGGTGCACGCCCGAACACAGCTGGAACTCCGATCACATCGTCACCAATATCTTCCTGTACCACTTGCAGCGCCACAGCGACCATCACGCGAACCCGACCCGGCGCTATCAGACCCTGCGCAGCATGGACGGTGCCCCCAACCTGCCCAGCGGCTACGCCAGCATGATCGGCCTCGCCTACTTTCCGCCGCTGTGGCGCAAGGTGATGGATCACCGCGTCCTTGCCCATTACGGCGGCGATATCAGCCGCGTGAACATCCAGCCCGGTAAGCGGGATCGGGTGCTGGCCCGGTACGGGGTCGCGTGATGGCCGTCTACAGCTGCCCGGTGTGCGACTACCGCTACGACGAATCGGCCGGCGCGCCCCGCGAAGGCTTCCCCGCGGGCACGGCGTGGTCGGCGATCCCCGACGACTGGTGCTGCCCCGACTGCGGGGTGCGCGAAAAGCTCGACTTCGAGCCCGTTTCCACCACGACAGGAGCATGAGATGAGTACCGACTACAAGCTGTTCCGTTGCGTGCAGTGCGGTTTCGAATACGACGAGGCGCTGGGCTGGCCCGAAGACGGTATCGCCGCGGGCACCCGCTGGGATGAGATCCCCGAGGACTGGTCGTGCCCCGACTGCGGTGCGGCCAAGGCCGATTTCGACATGGTCGAGGTCAGTCGGGCATGAGGGGACGCATCGTCATCGTGGGCGCAGGGGTCGCCGGGGCGAGCGCGGCGCGCACCTTGCGCGGGGAGGGCTACACCGGACAGATCGTCGTCGTGGGTGGTGAGCCCGTGCTGCCGTATCGGCGGCCCGCGGTGTCGAAGGAGGTGCTCGCAGGCACCGCGGTCGAGGCTCGACTGCTCATCGATTCCGCCGAAGCGTGGCGAACCGCGCAGGTCGAGGTGCGGATCGGGACCTGGGTGGAGGTCATCGAACCCGAGCACATGCGGGTGCGGCTCAGTGATGGCAGCATCCTCAGCTACGACAGCCTGCTGCTGGCCACAGGGGCGCGAGCGCGCACATTGCCCGGTCAGCACCCGTCGGCGCGGACGGTGCGGTCGATCGCCGACGCCGAGATGCTGCGGGCGCTGGTGTTCGATGGCGGCTCGCTGCTCGTGGTCGGTGCCGGGCTGATCGGCTGTGAAGTCGCCGCCACCGCACGCGGTCTCGGCGCTGCGGTGACGGTCGTGCACGCGGCGTCGGCGCCATTGGAACGTGTCGTTCCCGCAATTCTCGGCGCGCACATGGAGCACATTCATGCCGGCCATGGCGTCGCCATCCACAACGATGTCACCCTCGATGGGCTCGCCCACCATGAGGACGGGGTCACGGCCACAGCGAGCGATGGCCGTAGCTGGAATGCGTCGTCGGTGCTGGTGGCGATCGGTTCGGTGCCCGAGACCGCACTGGCCGAGACCGCGGACGTGGAGGTCGACAACGGGATTCGCGTCGACGAGCACTACCGGACCTCCGTGCCGGGCATCTATGCCGCCGGTGACGTCGCCAACCGCTACACCCCCGAACTGGATGGTTTCGAGCGCAGTGAGCACTGGAACAGCGCCCAGGCCCAAGGTGCCGGGGCAGCGCGGTCGATGCTCGGCGCCGCACCCGCGGCGGCTGAGGTGCCGTGGGGCTGGTCCACCCAGTACGGGGTGAATCTGCAATTCGCCGGACGCATCGGCTCCGGCGACGAGCTCGTTGTTCGCGGTGCGGACGGCCAGACGCCGGCGGTACTGGCATTGCGCGCGGGCAGGCTCGTCGGCGCGGCGGGCGTGGGATGCCCGGCCGATATCCGGGCGGCCCGCGGCCTGATCGCGCGCGGCGCCAACCTCGATGCCGAGGCCTGCGCGCAGGGCCCGCTCGACGCGGCGGTGCGCGACACCGCAGAGGTCCCGTCGCGGTGAGCCGAGCGTGACCACCGCCGACTTGGTTAGCATCTGACGGCGTAAGGCCACGTTGTACGACGAGTGAGCCGGGGTGATACTCGGCGTGGGAGGGGCGGGATGCGGCAGATCCTGTTCGCGGCGATGATCGCACTGGCGGTGTCGATCATCTTGACGCCGATGCTGATCAAGGTGTTCGCGCGCCGTCAGCTCGGCCAGGAGATCCGGGTCGAGGGCCCACAAAGCCACCAATCCAAGCGCGGCACCCCGACCATGGGTGGAATCGCGATCCTGATCGGCATGTGGGCCGGCTATCTGGGTTCGCATCTGATCGCAATGGGGGAGGACGGGCAGGGGATCACGGCCTCGGGGCTGCTTGTGCTCGGGCTGGCCACAGCACTGGGCGTGGTCGGTTTCCTCGACGACTTCATCAAGTTGACCAGGCGACGCAATCTCGGGTTGACCGCGACCGGCAAGTACGTCGGCCAACTCGGGGCGGCGGTCATCTTCGGTGTGCTGGCATTGCGGTTTCCCGACAGCGCGGGGTTGACCCCGGCGAGCAGACAGCTGTCCTACGTCCGTGATGTCGCGACGGTGACGTTGCCGTTGATCGTGTTCCTGCTCGTTGCGTGTTTCCTCGTGGTGGCCTGGTCCAACGCGGTGAACCTCACCGACGGCCTCGACGGGCTGGCGGCCGGGACGATCAGTTTGGCATTGGGTTCGTATGTGATCATCACCTTCTGGCAGTACAGCAACGCCTGTTCGACAGCTCCGGAGGCCGGCTGCTACGAGGTGCGTGACCCGCTGGATCTGGCGATCGTGTGTGCGGCCGGTGCGGGCGCGTGTGTCGGGTTCCTGTGGTGGAATGCCGCGCCCGCGAAGATCTTCATGGGTGACACCGGGTCGCTGGCGTTGGGTGGTTTGCTGGCCGGGTTGTCGATGACCAGCCGCACCGAATTCCTGATGGCGGCCGTCGGCGCGGTGTTCTTCGCCGAGATTCTGTCGGTGCTGCTGCAGATCGCGGTATTCCGCACCACCCGGAAGCGTTTGTTCAAGATGGCGCCGTTTCATCACCACTTCGAGCTGAGTGGTTGGGCCGAAACGACAGTGATCATCCGGTTCTGGCTGCTCGGTGCGATCGCCGCAGCCGTTGGGCTGATGCTGTTCTACGGCGAATATCTGTCCGCGATCGGGTAGGTGCGACCGCGTGGGTGTTGACCTGTAGGACTACATCGTCCGCAAGCCCATGCGTTGCGCGACGCTTTCCAGAGCGTGCACGACTTCTCGAATCTCTGCGGCGTCATCTGTGCCGAGGGCGCGGCCGATCGCCTCATCGATGCTCATGGTGCGCACCTGCGCGACCCGGGGCGATACGTCGGTCGCGCGGCGAAGGAGTGTGCGGCGGCGATCGCGGGGATCGGTCCGTGCCACCAGTGAGCCCGCCTCGCGGAGCCTGGCGACCGCCATCGACACCGCGCTCTGCGGAAATCCGGTGCGACCGGCGATCTCGCTGATCGCGGCGTCGGGGTGGTCGAACACATCCTGCAACACGACCAGCACCGTGGCGTGGCTTCCGTCGCCGGTATCCGGCAGTGCTTGCTCGCCGACCTTCATCAGAGCCCGGCCGAGCAGGAACAGTTCGACTCCGTTCATGTCGCCAACACTACATCAGTCCTGATGTATCAGCATTGATGGATCAGAAATGATGCATTACGTTGAGGCTCATGACGACGATCGAAACCGCCACCCTGCCGGTTCCCGGTGCCGAGCTCTACTACGAAGTCCGTGGCCACGGGCCCCTGCTGTTGATCTCGCAAAGCGGGGAAGGCGACGCCAACAGGACAGACGCCCTGGTCCAGCACCTGCACGACGATTTCACGGTCGTCACCTACGACCGTCGTGGCTTGTCGCGCAGCACGATCCACGACGGCACCCGTCCGCCGACGATGGCGACCCACGCCGACGACGTCCACCGCTTGCTGGCCCAGATATCCCGCGGACCCGCACACGTGCTGGGCTGCAGTATGGGAGCGGTGATCGGCCTGCACCTCGCGGTCGATCACCCCGAACAACTCGACACCCTCATCGCGCACGAACCCGTCGCACCGTGGCTGCTGGCCGCCACCGACCGGGCCGAGCACCTGCGCGAGCTCGAACACTGCCAGCAGGTGTTCCACACCGATGGCTGGCAGGCGGCGCTGGCTCCGATGGCCCGCACGCTCGGCATCAATCCAGCCGATCAGGACATCGAGCCCGGCGTGCAGCTACCCGCCATCACCGCGGAGCGGGCGGCGAACTTCGGCTACTTCCTCGGTAGCGACTTCACTGCCGTCCGGACCGACTGGCTCGACGTGGCACGCGCGAAACATAGTGGGGTACGGATCATTCCCGCCGCGGGGCGCACCACTCCACCCCAGGTCTTCGATCGCAAGTGCGCCACCGAACTGGCCGGCCTGCTCGGCACCGAGGTAGCGATCTTCGCGGGCGGACACAACGGCAACATGACCCATCCGCGCGCCTACGCCGACCAGATCCGGTCCATCATCAGTCGAGCCGGATAACACACCCGCGCTCACCTACGCTTTCCTGAACGCCTGTCGCACTGAATCCGTGTGGTGATGGGGCCGGCCGACACGATGATTCACCGCAGGGTGAGCGCGGTTTCGGCGTCGATATGGGTCAGTTTCTGCGGGTTGAGGACGAAGTAGATGCCGGTGATGCGGCCCCCGCCGACAGCGAAGGCCATCACGCCTTCGACCTCGCCGCCCACGCACAACAACAACGCCGCGTGGCCGTTGACAGTAGTCGGCTCGCAGGTGAGCGCAGCCCCGAGTTTGTCGATGCCGCTGAGGATGTAGCGCACGACCGTGTCGACACCAGTCACCGGGCGCTGCGCGGCGCGTTTGACGCCGCCGCCGTCGCTCATCAGCACGACCTCGGGGGCGAGGACATCGAGCAGCCGTTGCGGGTCACCGGTTTCCATCGCCTTCTGAAACGACTGCACCGCCGCGCGGGTCTGGCTCGCCGACACCGCCGACCGTGGGCGGCGCGCGGCGACGTGCGCCCGGGCGCGGTGCGCGATCTGGCGGACCGCGGCCTGGCTTTTGCCGACCGCGTCCGCGATCTCGTCGTAGCCGACGTCGAATACCTCGCGCAGCACGAACACCGCGCGCTCGGTGGGTGCGAGTGTCTCGAGGACCAGCATCAGCGCCATCGACATACTGTCGGCCAGCTCGACGTCCTCGGCGACATCAGGTGCGGTGAGCAGCGGCTCGGGCAACCAGGGACCCACGTAGGCCTCTTTGCGACGCTTCATGGTGCGCAGCCGATTGAGCGCCTGCCGGGTGGTGATCCGGACCAGGTAGGCGCGTTGATCGCTGACCTGCCCGACCTCGACCTGCACCCACCGCAGCCAGCTCTCCTGCAGCACGTCCTCGGCGTCGGCTGCCGAGCCGAGCATCTCGTAGGCGACGGTGAACAGCAGGTTGCGGTGGGCGAGGAAGGTCTCGGTCGCCGCGGTGGTGGCAGGGTCGCTCATCTCTGGGCCTCTGTCGGTCGCAGGTGGTCTCATGATCCCGGGTTGCCGAGCGCGCTGTTCAGGCTGCCCGTTGCGCGGCGGTCGCCTGGCGGCCCTCGAGCAGTTGTCTGCGCTTGTCGCCTCCTGAAATGCGGTGCAATCGGTACGAGCCGGGCTTGTGTGCTTCGCCGGCCAGGTGTTCGACGATGCCCTGGCAGATGAATTCCTTGACTTTCGCGCCGGGGCGACCGCCGATGTGCAGCCACAGTGCGACGTCGTAGCCGTGGGCGAACTGGAAGATGCCTGCACGTCGGCCCAGGCTGATGCACTGGCCTGCGAATTTCTGGTTGAGGGTGGCGGGCTGTTCACCCGCGATCCGGCTGAGGACCGTGTCGGCGGCCCGCGCACCCAGCGGTATCGCGGCCTGGCAGCTCATCCGCAACGGCATATCCGAGGGTGCCGCCGAATCCCCGGCCGCGATGATGCGCGCATCGTCGACGCTGGTCAAGGTTTCGTCGGTGAGCAGGCGGCCCGCGGCGTCGGTGCTCAAGCCGCTGCGTGCGGCCAGATCGGGTACGCCGAAGCCTGCGGTCCAGATGGTGAGGTCGCTGCGCAGGGTGTGGCCGCCACTGAGCCGGACGGTCTCGGGTGTCACGCCGGTTACCTCCGCGTCAGGGCCGTCGAGGACGGTGACCCCCAGTGCGGCCAGCCGCTTGGCGACCGAACGCCGACCCCGCGTGTGCAGATACGGTCCGAGTATCGCACCGCAGACCAGGGTGACGGCGCGGCCCAGCTCGGCCAGCTCGGCGGCGGTTTCGATACCGGTCGGGCCTGCGCCGACGACCGTGATCGCGGCCGTCGCGGGGGTGGTGTCGAGGACGGTGCGCAGCTGCTGCGCGGCTTCCAGAGTGGCGATGGGGTAGGCGAATTCGGCAGCACCCGGCACTCGCGGGTCGGCGCTGCCACTGCCCACCGCGTAGATCAGGTAGTCGTAGCCCAGCGTGTCGCCAGAGGCCAATGCCACGGTGTGTTCGGCCGCATCGATCCGTGTCACGGAATCGACCACCAGCTCGATGCCCTCGGCCAGGACGTCGCGGTAGTCGACGACCGCTTCGCCGGTTCCGCCGACCAGTTGATGCAGGCGGATCCGCTCGACGAAACCGGGCCGCGGGTTGATCAGGGTGACGGTGAGATCGTCGCGCTGGGTGAGACGGTTGGCTGCCATGACGCCGGCGTATCCGCCGCCGATCACGACCACATCGGTGTGCGCGGTCATGGTGTTCTCCTTCGTTCGAGGGTTCGTGCACAAGACACCGACCGCCCGGCCGCTGTGACAGATGTGTGAGGTGGATCACATTATGGAGGGGTGCGGGGATGTCGAGAACCGTCGCGTGGCGCCGTCCCAGAGGTGAATGCGGCCACAATGGGCCGTAACCGACCAAGGAGAACATGATGGCCAAGTACCTGCTGCTCAAGCACTACCGTGGCGCACCGGCATCGGTCGAGGACGTGCCGATGGACCAGTGGACGCCGGAAGAGATCTCGGCCCACGTGCAGTACATGAACGACTTCGCCGCACGGCTGGAAAGCAGCGGCGAGTACGTCGACTCGCAGGCACTCTCGCCAGAAGGCACGTTCGTCCGCTACGACGGCCAAGGCCGCCCCCCGATCACCGACGGCCCCTTCGCCGAAACAAAGGACCTGATCGCCGGATGGATGGTCATCGATGTCGACAGCTACGAACGGGCGGTGGAACTGGCCGGTGAGTTGTCCGCGGCTCCCGGCGCGGGCGGCAAACCTATTCACGAATGGCTCGAACTGCGTCCGTTCCTGACCACGCACCAGACCATCACGGAATGACCCACCGTGGATGAGCCGCTGCTGCGCACCCTCACCCCCGTGGTGATCGCGATCCTCGTCCGCCGCGGAGCCGATTTCGCTGCGGCCGAGGACGCCGTGCAGGAAGCCCTGATCGAAGCGGTGCGGGTGCGGCCGCAGGATCCGCCGCGCGACCCGAAGGGCTGGCTGGTCGCTGTGGCCTGGCGCAAGTTCCTCGACGCCACCCGCGCCGACACCTCCCGGCGACGGCGCGAAGTCCTCGTCGACGCCGAACCCACGCCGGGCCCGGGCCACGGTGTCGACGACACACTCCAGCTGTACTTTCTGTGTGCACACCCGTCCCTGACACCGGCCTCGGCGGTCGCGCTCACCTTGCGCGCGGTGGGTGGCCTGACCACGCAGCAGATCGCGCAGGCCTACCTCGTGCCCGAAGCGACCATGGCTCAGCGCATCAGCCGAGCCAAACGCACCGTGGACGGTGTCCGATTCGACCAGCCCGGCGACCTGGCCACGGTGCTGCGCGTGCTCTACCTCGTGTTCAACGAGGGCTACACCGGTGAGGTCGACCTCGCTGCCGAGGCAATCCGGCTCACCCGACAACTCGCGGCCCGCACCGACGACGAAGAGGTCGCGGGCCTGCTCGCGCTGATGCTGCTGCACCACGCCCGCCGCCCGGCGCGCACCCGCACCGACGGCAGCCTCGTACCGCTCGCCGAGCAGGACCGCAGCCGGTGGGACACCCACCTGATCACCGAAGGCGTCGAGATACTCCAAGCCGCGCTGAGCCGTGACCGGTTGGGGGAGTTCCAAGCCCAGGCCGCGATCGCCGCACTGCACGCCGACGCCCGCACGGCCGCCGAGACCGACTGGGTGCAGATCGTCGAGTGGTACGACGAGCTGGTGCGCCTCACCGGCAACCCCGTGGCACGCCTCAACCGCGCCGTCGCGGTCGGTGAAGCCGACGGCCCGCGTGCCGGATTGGCCGCCCTCGCCGAACTCGACCCCACCCTGCCCCGCTACACCGCCGTCGCCGCCTACCTGCACGAGCGCGACGGTAACTCGGCCACCGCGGCCCGGCTCTACACCGAAGCCGCTCGATCAGCGTCCAACCTCCCCGAACGCGACCACCTCACCCGCCAAGCGGCGCGACTCAATACCGAACTCCACCACGGCCGAACCGGGCCCGGCGGCTGAACACGATCGCCGAGCGGCAGTTTCGCGGACCGAGGGCCGTTCACGTGGCGCCGCGTTGGTGCCGGCGCGGACCACGGCGTATTCAGCCCGAACCACCGGGCAGGTGGTCACTCAGGTCCTGCTTGTCGTCACCGGCCCGCGCCACGATGAGTCGGGGAGACGAACGCGCCAAGATTGGTACGGAAGTACCAGCGACCACAGTTTTCCATCCGAAGCCACTCGCTGTATTCAGCGTCGGAAAACGACTGAATCCGCGATAGGGACCGGCGCGGCTTCCGGACTGAGCCTCGCCTTCTGACATCCGATAATGTTCACTTATCGGAGGTTAGAAAGTGGCGTATTCGCCGGGGATTTCTTTTGCCTCCACGGGGTTTCGTAGCGTGTCATAACGTCGCATCAAACGAAACCAACGCTACGATTTACGAGTGGCGAACGCATGCAACTACCCGAGCTGTGCTCGACCGGTGACCAAGAGCGGCGGGCCGGGGCGACCCTCGGAATACTGCGACCTTCCCGAGCACACGCGGTGGCGGGCGTGGCGGGAACGTCAACGGCAGCAACAGGAGTCGGCCACCCCGGGGGATTCCGTCACTGTGACGCGGCCGGGTCCGGCAGTGGCCGCACGGGTGCGCGCCGACGAGCTGCTCGAACAGTTCCGTGTGCTGGCACAGCAATTGGGCACCACCGTCAACGCAGCCGTGGCCGAACTCGCCACGCTGGCCGATCCGTCGGTGGCCGAGGCCCAGATTCAGCAGATCCAAGCCGACGCCGCCCGCCGCATCGCCGAAGCCGAAGTCGCCACCGCCGACGCCGAACAAGGCAGGCGCGACGCCGAGCAGCAGCGGCTGCACGCCGAGGAAGCCGCTGAGGACGCCATCGCGGCGGTCGAGGCCGCTGAAGCGCGCATCGCCGACGCCGAGGCCAGGACCGCCGCAGCGCTCACTACTCGCGATGACGCGCTCCGCGAAGTCGAATCGGTGACCACACAGGCCGCAGACGAGGTGTTCGCCGCCCGCAGCGCCGCCGAAGCCGACATCCGCGCCATCCGTAAGGAAACCGCCGACGATATCGAGCGACTGCGCGAACAAACCCGCGAAGAGATCGAACGCGTACGCGGCGCGAGCGCCGCCGAGATCGAGCAGATCCGCCGCACCACGACCCAGCAGGTGACCGCCGCCGGCGCCGAACGCGACCTCGCCGTCCAACGCGCCGCCGACGCCGAGCGTGCCATCGAACGCGCCGAACGCACCGCCGCCGAACGCGCGGAAGCGATCCAGGAAACCCGCACGGAATTGCAACGTGTGCGCACCGAACTCGACCACAGCCGCATCGAACTCGACCGCACACGCACCGAACTCGCCGACACCCGCCGCACCGCCACCCACGACATCGCCGCAGCCCGCGCCGAGGCCGCCACAGCTATCGAGAAGGCTACCGCCGATACCGCGCAGCGCATCGCCGCCCTCGACGACGCTCGCGCCCAAACCTTGGCCCGCGCCGAACGCGCCGAACGCCAACTCGACGCGTTGATCGAGGCAGGCGACCGAACATCGTCGTAGCGCGCCGATATGTCACACTGCAGCGCCGCGCGTCGTCATTTCATCGATAGGCGGTACACGATGCCGCTCACGACCCTCAGGGAGTTGTTCGATGACTGATTCCGCCCGCACCGCAAGCCCTGTTCTCGTCCGGGCCGAGTCCGCCGCAACGGTTCAGGACGGTGCACTCAGCCTCATCACCCTGCTCGCCGACGCCGACGCGACAGGGGGCGCGCTGACCGCTAACCGGGCGACTTTCGAGAAGGGTTCCCCCGGCGCGCCCGCCCATTTCCACGCCAAGGCCACCGAGATGTTCCTCGTCCTCGACGGCGCGATGCGGATCCTGCTCGGGGATGAAGTCGTCCATCTCGGCAAGGGCGACTTCCTCACCGTCCCGCCGACGGTGCCGCACGCCTTCGCCCCCGAACCCGACTCGGAGGCAGAGCTCCTCGTGGTCTTCACCCCCGGCCTGCACCGCTTCGACTACTACCGGCTGCTCGAGCGCGTCTACCGCGGTGAAGCCACAGTCCAGGAGATCCGCGACAGCTCCGAGCTCTACGACAACCACTACGTCGACAGCCCGACCTGGCGCGAGGAGATCACCCGCGGTTGAGGTCTCGACGCCGCCGTCGACCAGACCTCATCAACGAAGTTCGGGATCGGTGCGAGTTGCCGCGATTCCGGCGAGAATGACGCGTAGACCGTGGTCGAACTCGGCTGCGGTGTCGGCGGTGAACGTCTCGGTCACCATGCGAGCGGTCCGAGGATAGCGGTCGGCATCGATTTCTTGCCCGAGACGTTCGGGTTCATAGGGATTGCTGTCGGCGTATTCGGCACCGGAGCGCGCTTGTTCCTCGATGACGAATCCGATGGTGTAGTGCAGCAGGAGTGGGAGGACACGACTGGCATCGGTCATCGAGAAGCCCGCATCCTCCAGGGTGCGCAGCGTTAATTCGACTGTGCGCGACACAGACTCGTCACTTACGTAGGTACCGGCGAGAACCTTGGCACCGTCGCGGTAACGCAACATCGACCGGCGTAGCCGACGGGCGACCTCCGCCAACCAGTCCTGCCAATGCTGCCCTTGGCGCGGTGCTTCGAGATCGGAGGCGGCGGAAACGAAGACGGCGCGCGCCATGACATCGAGCAACTGACGCTTGTTCTTGACGTGCCAATACAGTGCGGGTGCTTGAACATCGAGAGCCGCGGCCACTTTACGCATGGTCAGGCCGTCGAGCCCGACCTCGTCGAGCAACCCGAGCGCAGCCTCGGCTATTACTTCGGCGTCGAGCTTGTGCACTGTCACTCTCCTCGGTCTGATACCCCTTGACAGCTTAACAATGTTCTGGTGACCTCAACAACGTTAAAGATTTAACGTTGTTGAGGAGGATGGGATGGAGACAACAGAGGTGGTGATCGCCGGCGCCGGACCGACCGGGCTGATGCTGGCCGCCGAACTGCGACGCTGCGGAGTCGAGGTGGTCCTGGTCGACGGACTCGCGGCGCGCACGGGCGAATCCCGAGCAGGGGGCATCCATGCCCGCACCATGGAAGTTCTCGGCCAGCGTGGACTTCTCGACCGACTGTTGCCACAAGGCCGCATCATCCAGGCCGGGCACTTCGGCGGACTACCGTTGGACTTCAGCGATTTCGACACCCGCCACCCGTACATGCTCGCCGTCCTGCAGTCGGTGATCGAACGCGAACTCGACACGCACGCCACCGAGCTGGGTGCGCCCACGCACTGGGCGTCCCCGATTGCCGGATTCCGGCAGGACCGCACGGGCGTCGAAGTCGAGATCGGCGGACCGAATCCTCGGCGAGTCCGCGCCGATTACCTCGTCGGATGCGACGGCGGGCGGAGCACGGTACGCAAGCTGGCCGGGGTCGCTTTCACCGGAACGGATGCCACGGCCACCGGAATGATCGCCGACGTCGAACTGTCCAACCCTCCGGCGCAGCCCTTCTTCGCCCACCGCAGTGGTGCCGGTGATTTCTCGGTAGTGCAGTTCGAGCCAGGCTGGTACCGGCTGGTCGTGCAACGGCATGACCTTGTGCTCGATCGCAGCACCGAATTGACCTTCGACGCCTTCCGTGCGAATTTCGCCGAGATCGCGGGCACCGATTTCGGCATGCACACGCCACGCTGGGTGACCCATTACGGTGACGCCGCCCGCCACGCCGAACAGTACCGCCTCGGCCGCGTTTTCCTCGCCGGGGACGCCGCCCACATCCACTATCCAGCAGGTGGCCAGGGCCAAAACCTGGGCATCCAGGACGCGGTCAACCTCGGCTGGAAACTGGCCGCAGTGTTGCACGCCGGCGCATCCGAGGAACTTCTGGATACCTACGAAACCGAGCGCCACCCGATCGCCGCCAGGGTCCTGCACAACACTCGCGCCCAGACCGCACTCATGCGCTCCGGCCCGCATACCGACGCACTGCGCGACATCCTGAGCGACCTGATCGACATGGACGCGGTTCGGCAACGACTCGGACTCATGATCACCGGCCTCGACATCCGCTACGACACCACATGCGATCACCCACTGGCCGGTCGTCGCATACCCGATGCCGACCTCGGCACCGCAGACGGCGACACGCGAGTGAGCCGACTGCTACCTGTGGGTCGCTCGGTTCTTTTGGCGCTCAACGGAACCGACGTTGCGCCGGTACCCGGATGGGCTGACCGGATCGACGTCGTCTGCGCTCGCGGACAAGCCGGCACATGGGCCGTCCCGGGTGTGGGCGATATCCGCACACCCAGCGCAGTTCTCGTGCGCCCCGACGGCTACGTCGCCTGGGCGGCCGATGAACCCACCGCGCCCGGCTTGGCAGAGGCGCTCACCGTCTGGGTAGGCGCAGAAGCCTGACAGTCGGGGGACCTTACCGCGATGAGCGGCATCGTCGCCGAGACCCGCCTACTCTTCGATGTGAACGCCACCAGTCGGACCTGTCACCCGTTGCCGCCGCAGCGAAAGCCTCCGCTGCGGCGATCGGCGGCGATGGTGCAACCGAACGCCGAGCCCAGGCACGCGCCGGCGAGGGCACCTGCGAGCAGACAGGCGCCGAGGAGGGCTCCGGTGAACAGTCCTTCCCCTGCCACGGTGGCGGACAGCACCAGAGCGGGAGCGAGGTAGTAGACCGCGATCGGAGACAACAGCACTGTGCCGACGACGGCTCCGACGATGGCTCCGATCGACACGGGTGAGGCTTTCACAGCGACAACCTACCCCGCGGTGCCGGGCCGGCAGTAGATACTGCGCCCCACTGGACCACCTGCCGGAACCACACCGAGGGATTGTGGCAATTATTCGGCAATCGATAGGGATGGGCCATATCATGTCGCTATGCCCACCTACGAGGATTCGGGTCCGGTGTCGGTGTTGGGTCGCGGTGTGCGGCAGACGGTCCTGGTGATCGGTATCTGCTCGGTGCTGTTGGGGGTCACGGTGATGATGTGGCCCGACAAGTCGGTGGAGACCATCGGGACCCTGGTGGGTGTGTATCTGCTGTCGGGGGCGGTGCTGCAGTTGACGATCGCTTTCGGGTCGCGGCTGGGGCGTTTCCCGAGGCTGCTGATGTTCGTCGGGGGTGCGGTGTCGGCCGTGCTCGGGGTGCTGGCGTTCCGCAGCGGGAACTGGGTGCTGCTGGTGGCGATGTGGCTGGGGGTGGCTTGGGCGGTGCGTGGTGTCGTGCATGCGATCGCCGCGGTCTGGGATGAGGACGAGGCTCCCGGGCGCGGCGTGCAGGAGGCCATCGGGCTGTGCACGCTGACCGTCGGTATCATCGTGGCGATCGTGCCGTTCGATTCGGTCGACATTCTGGCCGCCACCGCCGGTAGCTGCATGATCGCTCTCGGTATCACCGAGATCCTCACCGCCCGTAAGGCACCCGTCGAAGCGCCACCGCAGATCGAACCGGCGCCCGCGCCACCACCACCGCAGCGGCCCGCCTCCGATACCACCATCGTCATGCCACCCACCAGCGGACACGCCATCGGGCACTGAATCGCCGAACCGGTGGCGGGCCGGCCGCGCAGCGGGTTGACTTGCCGCATGGGATCACCAGATCAGCGTCGTAATTCGCTCGGGCCGACCGGCTTCCGGCCGCCGCCACACACCCCGGCCGAACTGGTCGTCGTCACCCACGGCACCGCCACCGCCATCGACACTGCCGCGCTGCGCGAGAACACCTCGGCCGAGACCCGGCTGGGGGAGCTGCTACCGAATGCGGCGCTGACCCGGGTCTTCGGGCCCGCGCGGCGCCTGGAACATCGGCTGGCGGGCACCGCGCAGGAACCCGGCGGCGGTGAGCTGCTGAACTATTTCACCGTCCGCGGCGTCGAGGACGATCTGGAAGCCGAAGCCGACCGGTTACGTGCCGACGATGCCGTCGCGGCCGCGTATGTGAAACCGCCGGCCGAACCGCCGCTCGCGCCGCCTATCAGCAACGCCGTCGCCGATGTCGCCGCCCGCACCCTCACCGAGCCACCGGCGGTGACACCGGATTTCGGGCCCCGGCAGGGCTATCTGGGCGCCGCACCGGAGGGAGTGAACGCGCAGTGGGCGTGGACGCGTCCCGGTGGGCGCGGCGCCGGGGTCCGTGTCATCGATGTCGAGGGCGCCTGGCGGTTCACCCATGAGGATCTGCTCGACAACCAGGGCGGGGTCATCGGTGGCAGTCCCTCACCGGATCCGGGGTGGCGCAATCACGGCACCGCGGTCGCGGGCCAGATCAGCGGCGACGTCAACGGGTTCGGTGTCACCGGCATCGCCCCGGAAGCGGGGATCCGCGCGGTGTCGGTGTTCGGCGGTGGGGGATCGGCGGCCGCGATCCGTTCGGCGGCCGACGCGTTGGGTGCGGGTGACATCCTGCTGATCGAGTTGCATCGTCCCGGACCGCGCCACAACTTCACCGGGCGCCCCGATCAGCGCGGATACATCGCGATCGAATGGTGGCCCGACGATTGGGCTGCCATCCGCTACGCGATCGGGCGCGGGGTCGTCGTGGTGGAAGCGGCGGGCAATGGAGGTGAGGACCTCGATGCGGCCATCTACGACAGCAAGCCCGCGCAGTTCCCGTCCTCGTGGCGCAATCCGTTCCGCGGCGGGGCCGCCGACTCCGGGGCGATCATCGTCGGAGCGGGCGCACCACCGCCGGGCACCCACGGCCGCGATCACGGTCCGGCCCGCTCGCGGTTGGATTTCTCCAACTACGGCGCCCGCCTCGACGCCCAGGGCTGGGGCCGTGAGGTCACCACCACCGGCTACGGCGATCTACAGGGCGGCGCCGACGAAGACCTCTGGTACTCCGACACCTTCAGCGGCACCTCCAGCGCCTCACCCATCGTGGTCGGCGCCCTCGCCTGCTATCAAGGCCTGCTCGGCGCCGGGCCCGGCCGCCACACCCCGGCCCAGCTGCGTGATCGGCTGCGCGCCACCGGCTCTGCGCAGACCGAGGCGCCGGGGCGGCCGGTGGGCCAGCGCATCGGTTCTCTGCCTGATGTGCGCGGGTTGATCGGAGATTCCACTGTGGATTCGTGACCGTCGAGGGCGGATAGTGCTGCTGCGATAACGTGACCGGGATCAACTATACGGTGGCGTATGGATGGGTTAAGTTTCATCTGTACGCCACCGTATAAATCGGCATTGCCGACCGGGGCCGAGGAGGCCACATCATGGGCAGCCAGCCACCCACCGACCACGTCGAAGCCGCCGATCGGCGCGACGACGGCTCGAACGCCTTCCAGGAACACGACATCCCCGCCGACATTCGTGCCCTGTCCACGATCACCGACCCCGACTACATCGACCTGTTCGTCCTGCGCACCGACGCGGCATCGGCGGGAACACCGCAGCAGTGGGCGCGCGCAGCCCTCGACGACGTCGCAGGGCTTGCCGGACAGTTCATCTGGCGCGTCCTGCTCGGCCTGCGACTGTCGTCGCGGCGCTCACCGACCCACATCGCCGGCTGGCCGATCGCGGGCAGCGGCGAGAACTGGGTGGTTCTGGAGGCGCACTCCTGGATGCTCACGGGGAATCTGATCATCCGCGTCGATGACACCCAGGTCTGGCTGGCCACGATGATCCGCTACGACCGGTGGCTCGCCGAACCCCTCTGGAATACCCTCGCGGCCAAACATCGCAGCGTGGCACCCGCACTTCTTCGCGACGCGCGGGCAGTTGTGCACCGCTGATACGCGGTGTACCGAGGCGACTGGTTGTCGCGCCCTGAACTCGCCATCCGAAGAGCGCTCCGCCGCTGACCAGAACTGTTCGGATACCCTGCGACGATGGCGACCAGTGCAACCGTGCGGATCTCCCGCTTGCGCGCGCTCATCGAGCACCCCAACACCGGCGACGGTGAACGCGCCACCGCCCAGCGCATGCTGGACCGGATACTGGCCAGAGCCGGGCACGAACCCGTCGGTGACCGCACCTACGGCAACCGGCACCACCGCGTCGGCCGCCACGCCGATATCGACCGCATCGCCGACATGATCCGCGACGACATCACCCTCGCGCGCGCCACCTTCGCCCCCGGCGCCACCCACCCGGGCGAACCGGCCCTGCGCGACCCTCTCGGCGACGCCCCACCGCAGATCACCTACACCGTCGACACACCTCACCACAGCTGCATCGACGTCACCATCGACAACATCCCACCCCAGTGGGGATGGGTGCACGAGGACGGCATCGCGACCATCAGCCCCGCCCTCCAAGAACTCGCCGACGAACTGGCCGAGATCATGAACGGCTACAACCGCGACGGCAGCGATATCGACAAACGCTTCTTCGGTCGCGTCCGGATCCCGCACCTGACGCTGGTCTGGTAGGTCGGTCTCCCATTCCGCTCCCTATCCGGCCACGCGAAGCGATTTTCCTTGTGACCACGACGCTTTCGTGCGACACCGAGCAGGGTATCCCGCGGGTCGTTCACGATCCTCAACGAGCTCATGTACCCGACCCTGCCCAGCGCGCGGATCGCTCTTGTCGAACACTGATGTACGAGTTAGTCTAATTACTCGTACATTGCAGTACGAATTTCCGGAGAAGGCGGAGATGACGACGCGCGCCGCGATGCTCGCACGGCCGCGAGAGTGTCGCGACGCGCACGCGCACTGAGTTGTCTCCGGCGAATCGTCGCGATCGGGTGTCGATGTCGAACCAGTCCGTTCACCCCGGGTACGCGGCACAACACGTCGGCGGGCGACGACCAACTGATGAGACGACCGCCCCGAGGAGGGCATCATGACCGTGACCTATACCTTCGACGTCTTCTCCAGCCTCGACGGCTTCGGCGCCGCCGGCGGTGATTGGACCGGCTATTGGGGCAAACAAGGTCCCGAGTTACTCGACCACCGCTTCGCGTTGTTCGGCGAGCAGCAGCGGATGGTCCTCGGGGCGAATACGTATCGGTTGTTCGCGCAGATGCTGGCCGCGAGTACCGAGGACTCCGAAGTGCGTGATCGGTGGGTGACCCGAATGGTGAACATGCCGGCAACGGTGGTGTCGTCCACGCTGGAAGGGCCACTCGATTGGCCGGATGCCACCATCGCAGGCGGTGACGCGGTCGAGGTCGTCACGCGGCTGAAGCAGGAGTCGACGGTGCCGTTGCGTTCGCATGGCAGCTTGTCGATGAACCGGGCGTTGATGGCGGCGGGCCTGGTCGATCGTGTCCAAGTGACGTTGTTTCCGGTGATCACCGGAAAAACCGGCCTGGGCAGAATCTTCGAGGGTGCGGCCGACTTCGACCTCGAACTGATCGAGGCTCGCACCCTCGACGGCAACATTCAAGAACTCACCTACCTGCCCACCCTCCATCCCTGAACTTGCGAGGCGCTCAGGTGGTGGTGACCTGACGAGGCGGGTTCGACGTGGGGGCGGCGAGGATCGATTGCACGGTGGCCGTGACGACGTGGTTGGCGTCCGATTTCTCGAGTCGGCCGGCCCGAATGTCGTCGGCGGCACCGTGCAAGACGTGGTGCACGACGTCGACCAGCCAGCTGATCGGAAGGTCGGTGCGAAACACGCCTTGGCTCTGACCACGGCTGATCAGGTCGTGGATCCGCCCCGCCGCCGCACCGTGCAGTTCGCGCACGCGTCCGGCCGGTAGAACACCGTGGGCGGCGGTGGCCAATGTCGCGGATTCGGCGACCAGCGTCCAACTGGAGTCGAGCAGCCTGGCCAACGCGTCGCGGGCGTCTCCGGTGAGATCGACGGCAGCCAGCGCATCCTCGCCGACCCGCAGCGCCTCGACCAGCGCTGCCTCGACCAGTTCTGGACGGGTACGGAAGTGCCCGTACAGCGTCATCCGCCCCACGCCCGCGGCTTTGGCGATCTCGTCGGTGGTCGCGTCCGGATCGCTGCCGAGGGCGGTCCGTGCCGCGGCGACGATCCGGGCGATGTTGCGTTCGGCGTCCGCGCGCCGGCGCGGGCTGGAAACGGTCGACATACCACCACACTATCTCGTACATGGATGTATGGGTTACTGATATCGGACTCGCCGCAGGCGCCGGCACCGGATGGGCGTGCGGCGATTTGCCACCGCACGGCCGATCCGGCGTGGCATCGTGGACGCCACCAGCACAGGGCGCCGAGAGCTACTGCTCGCGAGCGGCCGAACTGGGTATCTATCCGCCGGGTCTCGGTGCGCCGGGCGCGATCGCCGAATACATGATCGTCGATTCGGCGCGGCACCTGGTTCCGATCGGTGACAACGTCCGCAAGATCACCGGACCGGGTGGGGTGAGCCTGGTGCTGGACTTCGTCGGCTATCAGCAGACCGTTGATACCGCCATGGCCGTGGCCGGCGTAGGTTCCGACGTGACGATCGTCGGGCTCGGTGACGGAAAGTCTGCCGCCAGAGTCGGATTCGGTATCAGCCCGTACGAGGCGGCGGTCACCGCACCGTACTGGGGCTCGCGCAGCGAACTGATCGAACTCATCGACCTCGCCCACGAAGGCGTCCTCGACATCGCCGTCGAACAGTTCACCCTCGACGACGGCCCCGAAGCCTATCGGCGCCTCGCCGCGGGAACTCTCCGTGGGCGCGCGGTCATCGTGCCCTGAGGATGTCGGCGACATAGGGTTGCCGTTGACTGGTCGGAACTACCCGGCTCGGAACGTTGCTGCGTAGCAATCGACATAGGGCCGACCGGACCGGTGCGACATGTCGGCCATGAGTTCATCGGTTGCGCGGCGTACATCCTGCGGATCGGCGGGCAGGAAGTAGCGCGGACGACCGAAGGACACATGCACTTTCGCCGGTCGCAGGAAGCGGCGATTACGCGGATTCACGCGATCTGTTCCGGACAGGACGACCGGGATCACGGGCGCGCCGGTCTGCATCGCCACGCGGATGACACCGGTGCGGCCCCGGTAGATTCGCCCGTCGGGCGACCGTGTGCCCTCGGGGTGAATACCCCAGACCCCGCCCTGCTCCAGGATCCGCACCGCCGCTGCCAGCGAATCCGCCCCGGAGTTGCCGCCGCTGCGATCGACGGGCACCTGTCCGGTGGCAGTCATGACCCACCGATTGATTCGACCCCGGACGCCGCGGTCGGTGAAGTACTCCTGCTTGGCGATAAAAGTGACCCGCCGCGGCAACGTCAGACACAGGTACAGCGAGTCCACGACAGCCAAGTGGTTGGCGGCGACGATGACCGGCCCGGTAGCCGGAACATGCTGCAGCCCATCCACTCTCGGTCGCCCAAGAAGCCAGAGCACCGGACCCGCCAGCAAATGTTTCAGTACCCAGTACCACATGAGGTGTCTCCCTAGAACGGATGTGCAGACACTGTCTACACGATCCGCGTAGGCACTGTCTACAGAGTGCGGGAGAATGGGGTCATGAGCGCAGTTGAACCACTACGGGACCGGCTTGTGGCGGTCGGTGTCCAGATGCTCGAGGAGGTCGGAGCACAACAACTGGGTCTGCGGGCGATCGCCAGGGAAGCAGGGGTGTCCCACGGTGCGCCCCGCCGCCATTTTCCGACCCACAATGCTCTACTCGCAGCCATCGCTGTCTGCGGCTACGCCGATCTCCGGTCCGAAATCGAAGCGGTACACGCGGACTCGCCACGCCAGCGCCTGATCGCCACCTGCCTCGCCTACGTGGACTTCGCGACCCGCCGCCGCGAGATGTTTACGCTCATGTTCCGGCACGACCTGTTGGAGGGCGCAGGAGAGAACCTGCGGGAGACGGTCACCATTGCGCTGTTCCGGCACTGGCGGGGACTCGTTGCCGAGTGCGTTGCCGACCCGACCGGCGCGCGGGCCCTGAGCCTGTGGACGAATCTGCACGGCATCGCTGTCGTCGTGGCCAACCGCAGCTACGAGGCGATCGCCCCGGGCACCGAGGTGTCAGTCCTGGTGGAGCGTGCGGTAGCCCAGTACCTCGGGACTCCGGGCTGATTCGCACGCTACAACAGCCCCGTATCCCGCAAGCCCGAGAACCTACGTGACGGATTTGCCGCCGACGGATTTGAAGAGTCCGTAGAGGACCTCCAGTCCACCCAGGGCCATCAATACGATGCCCAGCTTGGTGAGCGTGACGACCGGCGTCTCGACATCGCCGGTGAATCGCCACAGCACGAAACCGATAACGAGGGTGATGCCGCCCATGATCACGGCCTTGAATCCTGAATTCATCCCTTACCTCTCCACGTAGTCCATACGACCGTACTGTACGATCGTATGGACGGCGAATCGAAAGGCCACCTGGGCGACGCCACCGATCATCGCCGCCGCGATGGTTCCCGAACTGGAGGTCAGTCCATTGAGCGCAGCGATAGCGGCGGACAACGCGCACGCGCTGCGGCGGGCCGAGCTATTGGACGGCGTCCTCGAACTCGCGGCGACCAGGGGAATGGAGGCGGTGAGCGTGCGTGAGGTCGCCGCGCAAGTCGGGGTGTCCCCGGCGAAGGTGCAGTACTACTTCCGTACCAAGGACGAGTTGCTGATCGCCGCATTCAGGCACGTCGAACAGCTGCTCGACGACCGCGCGGCGCAGGTGAGCTACGAGCACGGCGTGGCAACGGCACTGCGGGAAGTCATGGTGGATTGGCTTCCGGTCGACGCGGCGCGGGCGCGGTTGGTGAAGGTATGGATCGCGTTCCTCGCGCGTGCCGTCGTTACCGACGAACTCGCCGCGATCGAGTCGGCCTATCAGCGACGCACCCAGGCACAATTGATCGAGGCCATCGAATCCGGCATCGAATCCGGCGAATACGTCCCCGAGATTGATCCCGCACTAGAGGCGCGCCTACTGTCCGCGCTGGTCGAGGGGTTATCGGTGCGCATGCTGACCGACCCGGCCGGTCTGCCCGCCGATACCGCTATCGCGACCCTCGACGCGCACCTGGCCGTCCACCCCAGGCGGGCAGACCGCAGCGCCCCGTCGCATGCTCAACACCGTGCTCATTGAGATCGTCGCCGGCGCGTCGACCTGGGGTCGCCACGCGCTGGTGGCCACCGGGCAGCCCCACGACCCCCTGACGAGTTTGTTATGAACACCCCATAGGCGTGGCTAATAGTTTCCATGGGGAATAAGTACTGGACTCTATCGCGACAGGGCGCGCATCGTGGATGTAGTCGGAGCGGCCCGCCAGACGCCCCCACGCGATCGCCGGCCGTCCTCCACCGCACACCGACTGTGATCGGTGCCCACCACACCACGAGGACAACCCATGACCGATTTCGCCCAACACGCCATCGACCTCGCGCGCCGCAATGGCGCCGAGGGCGGCAGGCCCTTCGCCACCGTCATCGTCAAAGACTGACGCGAGATCAGCGGGGGAGTCGGCGACCGGCCCGGGAACCGGCCGCCGACCTGCTATCACTTCAGATCGAACCGATCCGCATTCATCACCTTGTTCCATGCCGCAACGAAATCGCCGACGAACTTCTGCTTCGCATCATCGGTGGCATACACCTCCGCCAACGCCCGCAACTGCGAATTCGAACCGAACACCAAATCGACCCGGCTCGCAGTCCACTTTGGCGCACCCGAGACCCGGTCGCTACCCACATAGCTGCCGTCATCGGCAGGCGAGGTCTCCCACTTCGTGCCCATATCCAGCAGATTCACGAAGAAATCGTTGGTCAACAGTCCCGCCGCGGAACTGAACACACCCAGCTGTGACTGCTTGTGGTTCGCGCCGAGCATCCGCAGCCCACCGACCAGCACCGTCATCTCCGGAGCCGTCAAACCCAGCAGATTCGCCTTATCGATCAACAGATACTCCGCCGAGAGCAGGTTGCCCCTGCCGTAGTAGTTGCGGAACCCATCGGCATTCGGCTCGAGCACCGCGAACGACTCCACATCGGTCTGCTCCTGCGTGGCATCGGAGCGCCCGGGCGCGAACGGCACCTGAACCTCGACCCCGGCGTTCTTCGCCGCCTGCTCTATCGCAGCACAACCACCGAGCACCACCAGATCAGCGAACGACACCCGCTTGTTGCCGCTCTGCCCGGAATTGAACGACTCCTGGACACCCTCGAGCACCCGCACCACCTGCGCCAGCTCATCGGGCTCATTGACCTCCCAACCGCGCTGCGGCTCCAACCGGATACGCCCGCCGTTGGCGCCACCACGCTTATCGGTGCCACGGAACGACGACGACGCCGCCCACGCCGTCGACACCAACTGCGCCACCGACAGCCCCGATGACAGGATCTGCGACTTCAACGACGCGATATCGTCGGCATCGACCAGCTCATGGGTCACCTCCGGCACCGGGTCCTGCCACAACTGCGGCTCCGGAATCCACGGACCCAGATACCGCGACACCGGCCCCATATCGCGGTGCAGCAACTTGTACCAGGCCTTCGCGAACTCCTCGGTCAACTCCTCCGGATGCTCCAACCAGCGACGCGTGATCCGCTCGTATGCCGGATCCAGCCGCAACGAAAGATCCGTCGTCAACATCACCGGCGGATGCGACTTCGACCGATCATGCGCATCCGGCACCGCATCAGCCGACGCACCGTCCTTCGGAATCCACTGCCACGCACCAGCAGGGCTCTTGGTCATCTCCCACTCATGCCCGTACAGAGTCTCCAAGAACGAGTTGTCCCACTGCGTCGGAGTGGGCGTCCACGTCCCCTCCAAACCACTGGTGATCGAATCCCCACCGACACCGGAACCGAAGCTGCTCTTCCAGCCCAGCCCCTGATTCTCCAACGGCGCCGCCTCCGGCTCCGGACCCACATTCTCCTCCGCCGGACCCGCACCATGAGTCTTACCGAACGTGTGACCACCCGCGATCAACGCCGCGGTCTCCACATCGTTCATCGCCATCCGGGCGAACGTCTCACGAATATCGCGCGCGGCGGCAATCGGATCCGGGGCACCGTTGGGCCCCTCCGGATTCACATAGATCAGACCCATCTGCACCGCCGCATACGGTTTGGCGAGGTTACGGTCACCGCTGTAGCGCTCATCGCCGAGCCACGTGTCCTCCGGACCCCAGAACACCTGATCGGGCTCCCAGATGTCATCTCGACCGAACGCGAAACCGAACGTCCGGAAACCCATCGACTCCAACGCACAGTTACCGGCGAACACCAACAGATCAGCCCACGACAACGCGCGACCGTACTTCTGCTTGATCGGCCACAACAACCGGCGCGCCTTGTCCAAACTCGCGTTATCGGGCCAGCTGTTCAACGGCGCGAAACGCTGCGACCCCTCACCACCACCGCCGCGCCCATCGGCAATCCGATACGTGCCCGCCGCATGCCAGCTCATCCGGATGAACAGCGGACCATAGTGACCGTAATCGGCAGGCCACCAATCCTGAGAGGTCGTCATCACCTCGAAGACATCGCGCTTCAACGCCTCGACATCCAGCGACGCGAACTCACGCGCATAGTCGAAATCGGGGCCGAACGGATTCGACAACTCCGAATGCTGGTGCAAGACCTGCAGATCCACCTGATCCGGCCACCAGTCCCGATTAGACCGCGGCCGACTCGCCTTGGGAGTAGGCGAGGGGATTGCTGGACTCTCGCTTTCGCTGACGCTCGCAGTGTGTTGCTCAGAAGTAGACGGCTTGTCTGACACGACGTTCCTTTCGGGAAGGGGTGAATCGGGCTGTGATCACCGGTGTGGGGTAAGAGGAGGCGATGACGAACAATCGGGGCACACACCCCAATAAATGACCTCGGCCTCATCGAGCACAAAACCGTTGTCATCGGACGCGGTCAGACACGGCGCCTCGCCGACAGCGCACTCCACATCGGCGATCGCACCGCACGACCGGCACACGAGGTGATGGTGGTTGTCACCCACCCGCGTCTCGTAGCGCGCCACCGACCCCATCGGCTGGATACGACGCAACAGACCCGCAGCCGTCAACGCACGCAACACGTCGTAGACGGCCTGATGAGACACCGAACCGAGCATCCCGCGCACCAGGCCGAGGATCGAATCGGTATCGGCATGCGGATGGCGGTGCACCACGCTCAGCACAGCCACCCGCGCAGCCGTCACCCGCAGCGACGCCCCGCGAAGCATCCGCTCGAAGTCCGAGGTGGTGGACACATTCCGAAGTATGACCCATTCAAGTCTCGACCGGGAGGGGTTCGCGAAACCCGATTCACCACCCGCCGCGCCGCCCCGAAACCATGCCCTGCACCCTCAGCGACTCACCGCGATCTCCCGCTCCATCCGCGACAACTTCTCCGGATTCCGCACCGAATACAGGCCCGTGATCAGCCCGTCGTCGATCCGCACCGCCATCACACTGTCGAGCTCCCCATCCAGCCGCAAAATCAACGCAGGACGACCATTGACCTGCGCGATCTCGAACGACGCCGCAGCACCCACCCGATCCCAGGTCAACGCGAACAACCGCGCCACCGGCAACGCCCCCACCACCGGCCGCGGCAACGCCTGCTTGACCCCGCCACCATCACCGAGCAACACCGCATCCGGCGCCAACATGTCCAGCAAACCCTGCAGATCACCCGTCTGCACCGCACGCTGGAACGCCTCCAGCACACCGCGGGTCTGCGCAGGCGACACCACCCCGCGCGGACGGCGCGCAGCGACATGCTCGCGGGCGCGATGCGCGATCTGACGGACCGCCGCCGGACTCTTGTCCACCGCATCGGCGATCTCGTCATAGGCCAGCGCGAACACCTCACGCAGCACGAACACCGCCCGCTCGGTCGGCGTCAACGTCTCCAGCACCAGCAGCATCGCCATCGACACACTGTCGGCCAACTCCACATCCTCAGCCACATCCGGCGCAGTCAGCAACGGCTCAGGCAACCACGGACCCACATACGACTCCCGGCGACGACCCAGCGTGCGCAACCGCGACAACGCCTGCCGAGTGGTGATCCGCACCAAGAACGCCCGACGATCGCGCACCGTCTCCAGGTCGACACCCGCCCACCGCAGCCACGTCTCCTGCAGCACATCCTCGGCGTCAGCGGCCGAACCGAGCATCTCGTAGGCGACGGTGAACAGCAGGTTGCGGTGGGCCAGAAAGGCCTCGGTCGCAGCATCTGCGCGGTCGCTGCCCGGCGGCGTGCTGGTCATCAGCGGCTCCTGTCTTCTCACATTCGACTGTGTCACCCACAAGACGCCGGTGTCCGCCGGTTTGTGACACCGAGACGGTTCGGACGGTGATTCCGATCCCGCCATGTCACACGAGCCGGACCACCGACGTCGTATGCCGACCATTACCGACAAGGAGCGGCACATGAAGATCGCAGTCATCGGCGCAGGCTACGCAGGCACCCTCGCGGCCAACCGGCTCGCACGCAAGGTGAAAACCGCCGACATCACCCTCATCAACCCGCGCACCGACTTCGTCGAACGCGTACGTCTGCACCAGCAGCTCGCAGGTTCCGGCACGGCTGCCACACCGCTCACCGCGATGCTGCGCGACGGGATCAACACACACCTCGGCACCGTCGACAAGATCGGTGACGGCACCCTCGGCCTCGACGACGGCACCCGAATCGACTTCGACTACGCCGTCCTGGCCGTCGGCAGCACCGTCACGCCCATGCCCGGGACGGTCCCGATCGGCATCTGGGAAGGAGCCGAACGCGCCCGCACGGCTCTGGCAGGCCTGCCAGAAGGCAGCACCGTCACCGTGATCGGCGGCGGCGCGACCGGAATCGAAACCGCGGCCGAAATAGCAGGGGCCCGCCCCGACATCCGGGTGCGGATCATCGGATCCTCTGTGGCCGGCGGCTTCTCCGAGGGAGCCCACGAACGCGTCCGCAGCGGATTGCAGCGCCTGCACGTCGATATCGTCGACGACGACGTCACCGAAGTCACCGCAGGTACAGGGGAATACGACGGTGTCGTCCAGCTCCGATCGGGCACAGCGCTGACCTCCGACCTCACCCTGTGGGCGATCGTGTCCGACGTCCCCGAACTCGCCACCCGCAGCGGCCTCGCCACAGACCTGAACGGCCGCGTCATCGTCGACGAGTACCTGCGCAGCATCACCGACGAACGCATCGTCGCCGCAGGGGACTGCGCGGCCGTCCCCGGATCCCGCATGTCCTGCTACAACGCCCAACCTCAAGGCACCCACGCCGCCGAGACCGTCGCCCGCATGATCACCGGCCGAAACCCCAAGCCTTACTCGTGGTCATATGTGGCGCGCGCCGTCACCCTCGGCCGCAACGACGCCGTCCTCCAGCTCACCCACCGCGACGACACCCTCCGCCGCACCTATTTCACCGGCCGCCCAGCAGTCGTGCTGAAGGAGCTGACCTCCCGCGGTGGAAAGTTCAACTCCCGCAGCGGCGGGCTCGGCTGAGCGACGGGAGCAGTTCAGGACTCGCCGGGCGCGGGGTCACACCGTGCCCGGCGAGTTGTCCGAAGACATCCGAACACGGCAGAGCCTCGATCAACTCCCGGTCGGCACGAAACCGAGTAGACGACTACTCGCAGCGACGCGACCCCAACGGATGAGACTGGCCATACCAGGACTTCTTCGTTCGACGGACACACCATGAAGGTCTTTGCTACCGGCGCGACGGGCTTCGTCGGCGCCCACACCGCGCTTGCCCTGCTCGAAGCAGGCCACGAGCTGCGGTTGCTGGTGCGAAACGAACAGGCAGCGCGGAACTGGTTCGAGACTCGCGGACAGCAGGTCGACAGTTTCGTCACCGTCGATATCCGCGACCAAAGCGCCGTCCAACAGGCGATGACCGGCTGCGATGCCGTATTTCACGCCGCAGCCGCCGTATCGCTCGACCCCACGAAAGCCCGGACAACCTACGACACCAACGTCGGCGCTATGAGAGCAGTGCTCGGCGCCGCGCACGCCCTCGACATCCGCAACCTGCTCTACGTCTCGAGCCTTGCCGCGCTGTTTCACCCGAACCTGCCGCGCATCGACGAGTCGACCCCGCTAGCCGACGTGCACGATGCGTACCTGCGCTCCAAGCGCGACAGCGAAAAATATGTGCGTGGGCTGCAGCAGTCCGGTATGCCGGTGCAGATCACCTATCCGGCCGGCGTCATCGGGCCCGACGATCCGAAGCTCAGCGCAGTCAACCGAGCACTGGTCACCTGGGTCAGCCAGATGCTGCCGTGCACGACGACGGGCTTCCAGGGTGTCGACGTCCGTGATCTGGCGGCGGCGCATCGCTGGTTGCTGGAGCATCCCGCCACGGGGGAGTACGAAGACACGCGCTACATCGTCGGCGGCCACTTCTATCCGTGGTCCGAGTTGTGCCAGTGCCTCGAAACGTTGCTGGCGCGGCGCCTGTTCAGCCCGCGGATACCACCGTCGCTATTGCGGGCGATGGGCACGACCGTCGATCTGGTCAAGAAGTTGGTGCCGTTCGAGACCCAGATCTCCGCCGAGGCGATGGCTTTTACCACCCAGTGGTCGCCCGGAGACTCGAGCCGCTTCGTACAGAAGTCCGGTCTGAGTTTCCGCACCGGCGAAGAAACCTTCGGCGACACGATCCGCTGGCTGGTCGACGCGGGGCATTTGGCTCCCGATAAGGCAGGCCGCCTGGTCACAACTTCGAACACGGCATAGGGATAAGGATGGTGGCAAAGCGCAACTCCGGGCCTCATCTACGGTACGTCGATCCGGCCACGAGGCATGGTCGGATGTATAGGCTCTCCGAGCGTTTCGGGCGCTCTCATGCGGGGCAGGCTTTCGCGCGTCATATCGCTGCTCCCAGTGATCCCTGGTTGGAACGGGTTACGGGAGGACGTCTGACGTGGTCAGTGGTGATCCCGACAGCAACACTCGAGACGACAGGAGCGCAGTCGGGTCTACCGCGCGCGGTGCAGATTACCTACTTCCATGATGGCCGCGACGCGATAGCAATAGCGTCCAATTACGGAGGAGCGAAACACCCGCAGTGGTATTACAACCTGGTCGCGCACCCAGAATGCCGACTGGGTGGGGAGCCGTTCGTGGCGGCCGAAGTCGCCGACGCTGACGAGTATGAACGGTTGTACGCGCTCGCTGAGAAGGTGTATTCCGGTTGGGCTGACTACCGATTCAAGACAGCGGCGGTCGGACGTCATATCCCAGTCTTTCGACTGACGCCACGCTGATGAGCCGGAAGTGTTGGATCGCGCAACGCGCCCAGCCCGAAGACCCTCGGCCCACAGAGTTGCCGGCCGACTCCGGGGGATGCCGATCTGGCATTAGGTTAACGTAATGTTGATTATCGGTAGTTATACGGCGGCGCTGGAAGGGGTCTCATCGAGGGCCTCGCGAGGCCCAGCTGCTCCAATTCGACGGCCCTGGAGCTGATTCTGAGGCGCCATGGATCAGTCGATGCGCTTATCAGTTGGTGCGTATGTGCATGGACTGCGGCTCGAGGTCGACCGGACCATCCTGCGTCAGCGTTATGTCAGGTCGGCACTCGTCTCGTTACGTATTCGGATCGCGTGCTTCCGCGTCAGCTGTCGCAAAATTCTGCTCGCCGGTGCATCCCATGCCGATCTGCGCAAGCTGCCAAGGCTGGATGCCCAGCGCTTGCGTATATATCGGTCGAGCGGGACTCGATTCTGCGAAATCCGGCTCGTGCCACCGACAACCACTCCCCTCGCGCATCGAACCACCCTCGGTCAATACGTCACAGTGACGTATTGACCGAGGGTGGGTTTGTCCTCGGATCAGGCGCGACCCATGGTCAAATCCAGTTGGGCCATATGGAATCCCGTGGAGGTGACCTCGATGGAGGTACTAGTGAAGCGGTGTGCGCCCAGGAGGTCTCGGATGAAGTCGCGAACAGCGGTGGGTTGACCGTCCAGGTCGGCGAGTGTAGCGGCGGGTAGTTCGATCGTTCCGTCGAAACCGCGCGGCTGGTCGGAAATTCCCGGCTGCTGCGGCGTCTGGCGCAGTCCATCGACGGTATGCAGGATCAGGTCCAGTTGGTTGCCGTCGTCGAAAAGTATGCGCAATGGTGTCGGAGTGACCGCGACGTCGAAGGTGTCTATCCGTGCGCTCCAGCCATGCCGCGAGACTCCGGCATAGTTGTACGGCGACGGAGCCGCCAGAGTGTCGAGTGAGCGGTCGGTCGGTGGATTCTCCAGCCGCGTGCCGCCCAGCGGCTGATCGGTGTGGACGAATGTCCAGGACTCGTCGATGAGTTGTTTGACCCAGTAACCGTTTCGGCCGCCGTCGCGTCCTTCGACGCGCAGCTCGCGTGCCGAGGATCCGGGGCCGGTGCGGTGGATGGAGATTCGGTCGGTGATCTCACCGGGCACCTTCGGCTGGCGCACCCAGTCCGGTGCGGGCAGTTGGATTGCGGCGTAGCGGGGGTCGATGCGTTCCGACAGCATGTCGGGGGCCTCGGGTAGGTGGCTCTGGTCATCGTAGGAGTAGCGGAAGAAGACCTTGTCGGCGCCGGAGATGTCGAAATCGTAGAGGCGGGTGTAGAAGTCGCCGAACCGGTTGACGATCAGTGAGGTCGACGCGCTGGTAGAAAGCGCCACGGCTTGGAAGCGGCCTGCATGCGGCGTGGCCATCTCGTAGCTGTGGTCCACCGGTAGCCAGGGGTCGATGTAGCGGATGCGGTGACCGTCGTGGGTGAGGGTGAAGACGTGGGAGACTTTCGCACCGCCGACGGGGTGGTCGTTGCCCGCGGTGTCGCGCCACACATGATCTTCGTTGGGTGAGAGCACCGACCAGGACCAGGTTCGGGTGTCGGCGGGCAGGGTGTTGCCGGGGCCTGTCCACAAGGGTGCGCCGTAGCGGCTGCTCCAGTTCCAGTCTCGTGGTGCGCTGAGGGCGTGGTCCATGGTGAAGAAGCGGCCGTCGCGGTCGATCATCATTACTTCGTCGTCGTCGGCGGAGACGCCGGTGACGCGGCCGGCGAGGCATCCGGGCAGTGCGATAGTGCGCCAACCACCGTGGGCGGGGGCTTCTTTGACGTAGACGAGGCCGTCGCGGGTGGCGAAGGTCCAGCGTCGGTTGAACGACTCGGTGGTGGTGCGGAAGTAGATCTGGTCGGGGAGGTCGATGGCGGCCGGGGCGAATTCCTGCAACCCCGCGCTCGATTCGTCGACGGTCACTTCCGGGGTACCGACCGTGCCCACGAGGGTGCAGCCGGGGTCGGCGATGGTTACCGAATCGGTGGCGATCCCGGCGAGGACGAGTCCGGTGGCGGCAATGATCGCGGTCCGGCGCGCGGTGTGAGCGCGCATCACAACCACCCCGCCGCGCCGAAGGCGATGAGTGCGGCGGCGTTCACGCCGAAGATCGCGCCGACGGTCCAGGCTTTGGCGCGCACGGTCGGCAGGTCGTGGACGAGGAAGCAGACGGCGAAGAAGGGTACGTAGCCGATGAGCCAGATGAGGAAGGGGAAGCCCGGCTGCCACCACGACCATTCCCAGCTCAGTACTCCGGCTTTGTTGAGGAGCACTTCGACGCCGACGGCGGCGGCGGAGTTCGCGGCGATGAGTACGGGTCGGTTGGGTATGCCGAAGATGCGGGTGTCGCGGGGCGGCAGCATTTTTGCCGCGGCGATGCCCATGATGGCGAACATGAAGCAGATCTCGATATTGAGGCCGATGAGAATCTGGTACGCGGTGGGTCCGATGGCCGCCCAGACGGGTGCGCGTCCGGTGGCGTGGAAGACCAGGGCGTTCCAGATTTCGTTGAACCAGTCCATGCCCCACAGTGCGAGCCCGGCGAACAGGACGTTCCAGTTCCGTCGTTCGATTTCTACGGAGTAGATGTAGATGACGATCAGCAGTAGTGGGATCACGTACCACTTGAACTGGCTCGCATCTCGGAGGAGTTCAACTGCCACTTGGGCGTTGTCTGTCAACGGCGTACCTGACCTCTCGTGTCGCCGGGGCCAGGCGAGTATGACATGTAGACATTGAATGTAACGCTGTATCGGAGTTTCGGAAGCCGCCGACATCCCGACGAAGTTCGAAGGCGATGAGCGGGGAGGTTTGGTCTTCGGCTACGCCGGCCGTCCGCGGGTGGGGGGTCGAGGAGCAGATCCGCCCGATGCGGCGCTAAGCGCGCGAATCATCGAGCGGCGTTGACAGCGGGAGAAGACGAAACTCGAACACGCCTGGAAGATCCAGCGCGAGTTCGCGTACGACGTCACGCGCATGATCTCCCGAGACGGGAACCCAACCCCGTTGGGCCAAAGTTATCGCGCACTATGGGCGGATCTTCAAACCCTGCACATCCTGCGCCTGGCCGACGACGAACCGTATCGGCGCGAAGGCAAGGTCCAAGCCAATCTCGGCGAGGGCCGCCTCGATACCTCACCAGCGGCCTCGAGCGCGACGGCATGGGATGCCTCCGGAAACTCGTCGCACACCGGGATTAGCATGCGACGCATGGACATCAAACTCGAGAACATCGGCATCGCCGTTCACGACCTCGAAGCGACGATCGCGTTCTTCACCGACCTCGGCCTCACGGTCGTCGGCCGTGACACCGTCAGCGGCGAGTGGACAGACACCGCGGTCGGCCTGGATGGCAACCACGCCAAGATCGCGATGCTCCAGACGCCGGACGGGCACGGCCGGCTCGAGCTCTTCGAGTACATCCATCCCGAAGCGATCGAGACCGAGCCCACCCTGCCCAACGAGATCGGCATGCACCGCGTCGCGTTCTCGGTCGACGACCTCGACGAGGCTCTCACGATAGCCGCCCGGCACGGCTGCCATCCGCTGCGCGGCGTCGCGACCTATGCCGACATCTACAAGCTCACCTACCTCCGCGGTCCCAGCGGCATTCTGGTCATGCTCGCCCAGGAGCTGAAGAAGAATTAGTCCGATGCGGGCCTGGCGCGGCGTGCGTCAGCCGGGAATGTCGCAGCTGGTGCAGCGCGTGGCCCCATCGCGCCAGTTCGTCTCGGGAGTTACCACATATAGTATGCAAATATCTGCGGTAAATCCTTAGCGCCGGATCGGGCGGATTGCTCCCGGACCCCGGGTGTGGCGGAACAGCTGACGAGCGATTCCCGGCCGCAGGTTGTGGGTGTTCGATCCGTCCCGGGTAAGAAGTCCCTCGGCGGGCGCCACTAACAGTGCATGATCGATCATTTGCCGCCGCGGACAACTCGAGGAGACGTCCCCCGGTTCTCGGCCGATGTCCGGGAGTGGCGTAGGCGCTGGCTTGTGGAGTCCGGGTTTCCGCCACTGTTGGCTGATTCCGTGATCACCGATCCTGGGTTCGATCTGCATGCGTTGTTGCAGCTTGTGGATATGGGCTGTCCGCCGGAGCTGGCGGTGCGCATCCTTGCGCCGATTCCCGCACAGGAGCCGCTACTGTGAGCACTGTGAACCCCACGACCTCCGGCGTGGTGCACCCGCAGAGCGATGAGCAGTGGCTGGCTGATCTGACCGACGACGGTCCTGCCGGGCGCCGCGCCGTGGCGCGTTTGCGTGAGGTGTTGCTGCGGGCCACCCGGCACCAGGTGTGGCGGCTGCGTGATCAGCTGCCCGGCGCGGGTGCAGGCGATTTCGAGGACTTGGCGCAGCAGTGCGCCAACGACGCTGTGGTCGCCGTGCTACGCCAACTCCCCACCTTTCAGGGCCGCAGTCGTTTCACCACGTGGGTCTACAAGTTCGGGATCCTCCATGCCGGCGTCGCCGTACGCCGCCAGGCATGGCGGCACCGTGAAATTCCGTTACCGGACGCACTGGCATCGCTCGCCGACAGATCGGCCACTCCGGAAGCCGTGGCGGGCGCCACCGATCTCGCTCGCGCGGTCGAGACTGCGATCGCCCGGGAACTCACCGCGCATCAGCGGCACATCCTGGTGGCGTTGGTGGTGGAGCAGGTGCCGATCGACGTGTTGGCCGACCGTTTGGGTAGCACCCGCAATGCGCTCTACAAAACGTTGCACGATGCCCGCCGTCGGCTGCGGGCCGCCCTCATCGACAGCGGGCATCTCGATTCCCGCACCGACCGGAGCACCTCATGACCGAACCGACAACGGCTTCGATCGCCGGGTTGCTGGCCGACACGAGCCCTTATCTGTCCTGTGACGACTGCTTCGATCGGATCGATGAGTACGTCGAACGCCGTCTCGACGAGCCTGGGTATGAGGATCTCGCGATGCAGACGCATCTGGCCGGTTGTGGCGCCTGTGCCGATGAGGCGCTGGCCCTGCAGGAACTGCTCGACCAGCGTCCTGGACCGTAGCGATAAATATCTGCTCGCCGAGCGCGAATATTGCTTCGGCCGGTAAGACCTCCGCCGACGCGGCCACTAACAGTGGGACCGTCAATGTCGAAGGAGAAATAGATGACTGTGCACACCGACCGGAGCGGGCATGCGGCGTCGCTCGCCGATCCCGGTTACCAGGCATTTTGGGCGCTGCGGCTCGGCTTCGGTGTCCTGCCGATCCTGTTCGGGCTCGACAAGTTCGTCAATGTCCTCACCGACGACTGGACCCGCTATCTCGCCGACTTCTTCAACGATCTGGTCCCTGGTGATGCGGCGGCCGCGATGAACGTTGTCGGCGTCGTCGAAATCGTGGCGGGCATTGCCGTACTCGTGGTTCCGCGGTTCGGTGCGCCGCTGGTTGCCGCATGGCTGGGCGGCATCATCGTCAACCTGTTGATCGTCGGTGGGTACGGCGATATCGCGTTGCGTGACTTCGGGCTGATGGCCGCAGCGCTCGTGCTGGCCCGGCTGGCATGGGCCTACCCGAACGGAATGCCTACGCGGAATCGCTGACACCTGGGCGCGGAGCGGGCTGGTACGGCCGGACTGGCGGCAACGAGACAGGACTGGCCCGACTCGTGGGGCATGCTGCCGGAATCCATCTCCGATGCCGCCGAATTCGAGTCGGCGGTGCACTCCCCCAGTGTTGCGGGGAGTGCACCGCCGGGGTCAGGCGCCGATGTAGGTGGCGAGGTGCTCGCCGGTGAGGGTGGAGCGGTCGGCGACGAGGTCGGCGGGTGTTCCTTCGAAGACGACCTTGCCGCCGTCGTGGCCTGCGCCGGGTCCGACGTCGATGATCCAGTCGGCGTGGGCCATGACGGCTTGGTGGTGCTCGATGACGATGACCGACTTGCCTGCGTCGACGAGCCGGTCGAGCAGGCCGAGCAGGTTCGCGACGTCGGCCAGGTGCAGGCCGGTGGTCGGTTCGTCGAGGATGTACACCCCGCCCTTCTCGCCCATGTGGGTGGCCAGCTTCAGGCGCTGGCGTTCACCGCCCGACAGCGTGGTGAGGGGCTGGCCGATGGTGAGGTAGCCGAGGCCGACGTCGGCGAGCCGTTGCAGGATCTTGTGTGCGGCCGGTATGCGCGCTTCGCCGGAGCCGAAGAACTCTTCGGCCTCGCTGACGGGCATGGCGAGTACTTCGCTGATGTCGCGGCCGCCGAGCTTGTAGTCGAGTACCTCGGCTTGGAAACGTTTGCCGTCGCATTCCTCGCAGGGGGTTTCCATGCTCGCCATCATGCCGAGGTCGGTGTAGATGACGCCCGCGCCGTTGCAGGTGGGGCAGGCTCCTTCGGAGTTGGCGGAAAACAGTGCGGGTTTGACGCCGTTGGCTTTGGCGAACGCTTTGCGGATCGGTTCGAGCAGGCCGGTGTAGGTGGCGGGGTTGGAGCGGCGCGAGCCCTTGATGGCGCCCTGGTCGATGACGACGACGCCGTCGCGTCCGGCGAGGTTGCCGTGGATGAGTGAGCTCTTGCCCGAGCCTGCGACGCCGGTGACGACGGTCAGCACGCCGGTGGGGACGTCGACGTCGACGTCGACGAGGTTGTTCTGGGCGGCGCCGCGGATTTCGAGTGCGCCGTCGGGTGTGCGGACCGATTCCTTGAGTGTGGCGCGGTAGCCGAGGTGGCGTCCGGTGTGGGTGTCGCTGGCGCGCAGGCCGTCGATATCGCCTTCGTAGCAGACGGTCCCTCCCCCGGTGCCCGCTCCGGGTCCGAGGTCGATGACGTGGTCGGCGATGACGATGGTCTCGGGTTTGTGTTCGACGACGAGGACGGTATTGCCTTTGTCGCGCAGGCGCAGCAGCAGGTCGTTCATGCGCTGGATGTCGTGCGGGTGCAGGCCGATGGTCGGTTCGTCGAAGACGTAGGTGACGTCGGTGAGGGCCGAGCCGAGGTGGCGGATCATTTTGGTGCGCTGGGCTTCACCGCCGGACAGGGTGCCTGCGGGGCGGTCCAGCGACAGGTAGCCGAGTCCGATTTCGACGAATCCATCGAGGGTGTGGCTCAGGGTGGTGAGCAGTGGTGCGACGGACGGTTCGTCGAGGTCGCGCACCCATTCGGCGAGGTCGCTGATCTGCATCGAGCAGGCGTCGGCGATGCTGATGCCGTTGATCTTGGCCGAGCGTGCGGCTTCGCTGAGGCGGGTGCCGTCGCATTCGGGGCAGGTGGTGAAGGTGATGGCGCGGTCGACGAAGGCGCGGATGTGGGGCTGCATCGCTTCGCGGTCTTTGGCGAGGAACGATTTCTGGATGCGCGGGATGAGGCCTTCGTAGGTGACGTTGACGTTGTCGACCTTGATCCGGGTGGCTTCTTTGTAGAGCAGGTCGTTGAGTTCACGCTTGTTGTATTTGCCGATGGGCTTGTCGGGGTCGAGGAATCCGGAACCCATGAAGATGCGCCCGTACCAGCCGTCCATGCTGTATCCGGGGATGGTGAGTGCGCCCTCGGCGAGTGATTTGGTGGCGTCGTAGAGCTGGGTGAGGTCGAAGTCGGAGACCTTGCCCATGCCTTCGCAGCGGGGGCACATGCCACCGGTGATGTGGAAGCTGCGGCGTTCTTTCATCGTGCGGCCGGACTTTTCGATGGTGACGGCGCCGGCGCCGCTGATGGAGGCGACGTTGAAGGAGAATGCCTGGGGTGAGCCGACGTGGGGTGTGCCGAGGCGGCTGAACAGGATGCGCAGCATGGCGTTGGCGTCGGTGGCGGTGCCGACGGTGGAGCGGACGTTGGCGCCCATGCGTTCCTGGTCGACGATGATTGCGGTGGTGAGTCCGCCGAGGGCGTCGACGTCGGGGCGGGCCAGGTTGGGCATGAAGCCTTGGACGAAGGCGCTGTAGGTTTCGTTGATCATCCGCTGGGATTCGGCGGCGATGGTGGAGAAGACCAGTGAGCTCTTGCCGGAGCCGGAGACGCCGGTGAAGACCGTGAGGCGGCGTTTGGGGATGTCGACGCTGATGTCTTTGAGGTTGTTCTCGCGGGCGCCCTGGACACTGATCGTGTCGTGGCTGTCGGCCAGATGCGGGGCGGCTGGTGCGGTGGGCCTTGTTGTGGCCGGGCTCATGGTGTCTCCATCGGTTCGGCGGGGGCGTTCGCCGTGACTTCGGGGGGTTGTTCGGTGTCGAGCGCGATGGTATTCGCCGGCGTGGGTCGCGCGCGGGCGAACAAGTTCCCGCCGGTGGGGCTGGTGCGTGCTGCCGGCGGGAACCTGTCGCGGTGTTGTTGCCGGTGGGTGGCTGGGTCAGCTCGCCTGCTGGATGCGCAGCAGGTTGCCTGCGGGGTCGCGGAAGGCGCAGTCGCGGACGCCGTAGGGCTGGTCGGTAGGTTCTTGGACGACTTCGGCATCGCCTGCTTGCAGGCGTTCGAAGGCACCGTCGACGTCTTTGCTGGCGAGCACGATGCTGGCGTAGGTGCCTTTTGCCATCATTTCGGCGATGGTGGCGCGTTCGTCGTCGGTGAGGCCGGGGGTGGCATCGGGTGGGTAGAGGACGATGGCGGTGTCGGTTTGGTCGGCGGGGCCGACGGTGATCCAGTGCATGCCGTTGTAGCCGACGTCGTTGCGGACTTCGAAGCCGAGGGTGTCGCGGTAGAAGGCGAGGGTGGCCTCGTGGTCGGTGTGTGGGAGGAAGCTGGCGCTGATGCTGATATCCATGTTGATCAGGCTAATTGCGGATCGGCGGGCTGCGCTTCTCGATTCCTGATCGGTCTGGTGACTTGTTTGGCGACGCAGGAGGGCATGCCTGCGGTGGCTTCCGCGGCTTCGCGTCGGTACACGCTGGGTGGCATGCCGACCAGTTCGGTGAAGCGGGTGCTGAAGGTGCCCAGTGACTGGCAGCCCACAGCGAAGCAGACCTCGGTGACGCTGAGTTCACCCGCGCGCAGCAACGCCATGGCGCGTTCGATACGCCGGGTCATCAGATACGAGTAGGGCGATTCGCCGTAGGCCTGTTTGAACTGGCGGCTGAGGTGTCCGGCGGACATGTGGGCGTCGCGGGCGAGGGCTTCGACGTCGAGGGGTTGGGCGTATTCGCGGTCGATACGGTCGCGGACACGGCGCAGTCGCGCGAGGTCGCGCAATTGTTGCTCCGTGGGAGTGCTCACGTTTGTGATGGTGCCATGCCGTGGCGGAGATGCCCAGCGCCCGCTTCTTCGGCGCCATCGTGGCCTAGTCGGCGGCGCCGATTTCCCCGGCTGCCTGCTGGTAGGCGTCTGCGGCCCGGGCGAAGTAGTCGAAAAGGAATTCCTGTTGTTCGGGGGTGTAGCCACCGATGATGTCGCCGATCTTGCGGCGGGCGGGGGCGAGCACCGTGTCGAGGTCGGCGGGCTGGGCGATCGGCTCGACCATGACCTTGCGGCGGTCGCCGGGATCGGCGGTGCGGCGCACATACCCGCCCTGTTCCAGGCGGTCGATGAGCCGGGTGGTTGGTCCGGTGGTCAGCCCGGTGCGGGTGCCGAGTTCGCCGGGGGTCATGGCTCCGCTCAGTTCCAGGATGTTCAGCGCGTACAGGTCGGTAGCTCCGAGTCCGACCGCCTTGGCGCCGGCTTGGGCATGCAGCACAACCGAACTCAGGTACCGCCGAAAGACCTGACCGGGGTCGATGTCACGTCGCTCCGTTGACAAGAGCTCACCCTCCTCATAATCTCTTCCTCAACGCAGATACATCTTCGGAGAAGATAGATCCCTTAAGCAGAGAATAACACGAGAGGCGCTCCCGAAATGACCGAGACCACCACGAATACCGAATCCGCCACCCCAGCCAAGTCCCGTCGCCGCACCGTCGCGAAGGTGCTCGGCGTGAGCGCGCTGACCCTCGGCATCGCCGCCGTCGGCGGGTACGTGTGGCTGGATCAAACATCGGACGTGCGCAACCAAGGCGTTGCCGAGTGCACGGACGTCACACCCGACGGTGGCACCGCCGCGGACCTGCAAGGGGTCTGCGCGACCCTCACCGAGCTCAACGCGTCTTGGGCGCGGGGCGATGCCGACGCCTACGGCGCGGTCTTCACCGAGAACGGCACCTATACCACCTTCGCGGGCACCCACTACGACGGCCGCCGCGATATCACCGAGAGTCACCGCGCGCTGTTCAATGGATTCCTGAAGGGCAGCAAGCTCGCCGATTCCTATCTCGGCATCCGCTTCTTCGGCGCGGACACCGCGATCGTCACCACCCGGGGCGACCGGTACGACGACGAGCGCCCGAGCGAGCTGTCCAAGACCGCGACCTTCACGATGGTGCGCGAACAGGACGGGCAGTGGCGCATCGCCGCTTTTCAGAACACGCAGCGCAAGACGGTCATGGAGCGCATCTCGTTCTTGTTCGAGCCGGACACCAAACCCGAGGCCGAACGGTGAGAGCTCTGGGCGGGCCGGGCGCGGGCTCGATGAAACTCACCGAATTGTTCGACTGTCACAACGGTGGGGGTTCGACGTCGCAGGTGCCGCGGCGGCGGGCGCGGGCGGCGGCGTAGTCGGGGTGGTCGGCGCCGAGGGCGTGTGGGTAGCGGTCGAGGGTGTCGGCTTCGAGGGCGTCGGCGTCGTCGTGTCGGCCGAGGGCGCGCAGGTCGAGGGCGAGGTTGACGGCGGATTGCAAGGTGTAGCCGTGGTCGGTGCCGCGGATGCGGCGGCAGCGGTCCAGGACGTCGGTGCCGAGGTCGACGGCTTCGGTGAGCCGGTCGAGGCCCGCGAGGTCGGAGGCGAGACCAGTTTGGGCGGCCAGGGTGTAGGGGTGTTGTGCCGAGAGCCGTTCGGTGAAGATGTCGACGGCTTCTCGGTCGAGGGTCAATGCGTGCTCGTAGCGGCCGTGGCTGCGCAGCGCGGCGGCGTAGTTGACTGCGCAGGCGGCGGTGTACTGGTGGGTGGGTGATCCGCTCGAGCAGCGCCGATACGCTTCGGCGGCGTGTTCGAGTGCCTGGTCGTGGTCGCCGGTGAGGCGGTAGTCGTTGGAGACGTTGGTGCGGGCGGCGATGGATTCGGGATGGTCGGGGCCGTAGACGTCGACGTGGTCGGTGAGGACGTTGCTCTGCATGTCGAGGGCGTCGCGGTAGCGGCCGGCTTTGCGGTAGGACACGGCGAGGTTCTTGCGTGCCCGCAGGATGTTTTGCTGGCGTGGGCTGCCGAGCAGTTCGATGAAGTCGGCGAGCACGCGTTCCTGCAGCGCGACCGAGGCCTGGTAGTTGCCGAGTTCGCGATGATTGCGGGCGACGTTGTTGACGCAATGCAGCCGCAAGATGGGGTCGTCGGCCAACATCGGATCGTTGCGGAACCGTTCATAGTTGCCTGCGTCGAGTTCCATCGCGGCCCCGAATCGGCCCATCACCCGGTAGGACACGGCCAGGTTGTGGGCGGCGCGCACGGTTTCGATGCTGCCCTCCCCCAGGCATTCGCGCGCCCACGCATGCGATTGTTCGTTGAAGGCGACCGCACCGGCCCAGTCGCCCGCGGTGCGCATGCACGCCGCGATCAGGTCGCTGGACCAGACGTATTCCTCCGGGTAGGTGCCGCGCACCTGCTCCACACCTGAGAGCGCGGCCATGGCAGCTTCGCGGGCGCGGGCCCAGTCGCCGAGTTGCCACAGGGCGTTGCCGGTCACGATCCAGATCCGGATGACGCCGATATCGGTGTCGCCGAGAATCGGTGTCCAGGCTTCGGCAGCATGCACCCCCAAACCGGCGGCCGCGGTCAGCTCGCCCTGCACCCGCAGCGCTTCGACGACGTGGCGGATCAGTTCCGGCAGTTGGGCGCACGGGTCGTCCGGCTGGGCGAGGTGGGTGCAGGCCAGTACCTCGGCGTGCGCGATCTGCTGCCACAGCCACAGGTATCGGCCCCACAGCGCGGGGAGGTCGGTGCGTTGCGGGTCGGCGTCGCAGAGCAGTTGGTGGGCGATGTGGCGGTTGGTTTCGGCGACGGTGGCAGGCAGGAAGTCGCGGATCCCGTGCCAGGGCACGGCGTGGATTTTCAGTGCGCGGCCGCGTTCGGTGAGGGGGTCGGCGCAGATCTGGGCGACCGAGTCGCGGGTGACGAGTTCGAGGACGTTGCGGCGGCGGTGTTCGCTTGCTAGGGCGTCGGCGAACTGGTCGGGCAGCCGCGCGCCGGTGCGCCGTTCGGAACCGGGCAGCGTCGAGGTGAGCAGGGCCAGGGAGATCGCTTGGTCGGGGCCGAAACTGGTGAGCAGGCGCAGCAGCTGCCCCGCCGCCCACGCGTCCGAGCCGACGGGTTCGTCGATCAGAGGAAGTACGGAGTCGCCGATGATGGAGGCTGCGCGCTTGTAGGAGGCGGTGAGTTCCTTGTCCAGCAACGTGAATGGTGTCGCACGCATGCGGCGCAGCAGCGTGTCGTCGACGGTGTCGATACCTCGGGAGCCGCGGTGGGCCAGGGCGTTGAGCAGTACGGGGCTGCCGTCGACGGCGTCGCAGAACTGACGTGCCGTCGGTTCGGCCATCTCGTCGATATGGCGGCGCAGGAAGTCGGCGCCTTCGGTCGTGGTGAACATGGGCACCGTGATGGGTTGCGGGTGGTCCCAGTCGGTCACCTTCGACGTGAGCAGCACGTGTCCGGGGCCGTCCCACGGCACCATGTCCGACAGCAGGGCCGGTTTGCGTGGCAGCGGCAGGTATTCGCGGCCGGTGCGGTAGCGGTCGGGGGTGACGTTGTCGTAGACCAGCAGGTATCGGGTGCCTGAGCGTCGTAGTGCGTCGACGACCTCGAGGTGGCGCGTGGCGCGTGGCAGTGACTCGGGCAAGCCGAGTGGGGCGGCGAGCTGGCCGAGTTCGGTGCGCATCACCGCGCCGTTCTCGCCGGAAATCCAGGCGATGAGGTCGTATTGGGAGCGGTAGCGCCGCACGTAGGCGGCGGCGAGCCAGGTTTTGCCGCTGCCCGCCATACCGGCAAGGACGCAGGCGCCGGTCGTGTCCAGTTGTCGGCGGAGGGTGTCGAGCTCGTGTTCGCGGCCGAAGAACCATTCGGGTTGGTGCTGGGGCATGGTTTTGGACTGGTAGCCGACGAACATCTGCTGGCTCGGGTAGCGCACCCGCATTCGGCTCGCGCGTTGCAGGGTGTGCGGCGCGGTGGCGGTGTCTTCGTGGCCGAGCGCATGCAGGATTCGTGTGCGGGCCTGGGCTTCGTCGGGCAGCAGGCGCAGATCGACGGCGGCGATATGTGCCGCGTCGGCGGGGATGGTGGCGGTGGCGGCGATGACCGCGAGCACCGCATCCGGTGTGGCGCCGTAGCGGGCCCAATCCTGCGCGGTGGTGTGGCGCATCAGGTGGTCGCTGATCACCAGGATGAGGGTGTGGCCGGTATCCGGTTCGGGCAGTGCGGTAGCGGCGTCGATGCGGTGCAGGCGCAGGTCGAGTCCGGCGTCGGTACCGATCTGCTGTAGCCACAGCGCCCAGACCGCGTCTTCGCCGGCGTGGGCGACGACGATCGGTGCGGCGGTCGTCGAAGGCGGAGGCGTGGCAGCCACGTTCGCTACTCCTATCGCAGGGTCGCTGCGGCCGGGTGGCCGTCGCTGTCGGTGACGGCGGTGTGCCGCATCAGGGTCACGAATTGGCGACCGGCCGGTGTCAGCCGATCGGTATCGAGCAGGGTGTCGCAGGCGGTGAGCGTTTGCTGCCGGACCGGGTCGGCGGCGGGCACTGGGGTGGCGGTGGGGTGCTGTGCGGCGCGGTGCCAGAACCGGGCCACCGCGAGGTGGGCGTAGACGCCGTGCAGCAGGGCACTGGGTGGTCTGGGTTCGGTGCGCCATGGTGAGGGCAGGTCGGCGGGGCCGTCGGTGCGGATGAGTGGCCGCATCTCCATCAGCACGGCGAGTTTCGAATGCTGGAATTCGTGCAGCAGCCCGGTCGCTGCCGCCATCGGGTCGGCGGGCAGCACCATGGCGGTGGCGCCGAAGGAGTCGACGAGGGTGGAGGTGCGGAACGAACTGAGTTCACGGTCGCGTGGCAGGACAGCGCGCAGGCCGTGTGCCAGCGGTGTGGCCAGTTCGGGCACGATCTGGCACAGCAGGCGCATCGCCGCGTCGAACAGCTGCCGCCAGCTGCAGTATTCGGTGTCGCTCCACGGTGTCCAGCGGGTGTCTCGGCCGGGTGGCGGCAGGTCGGGCCAGGCGGACGGGGTGGCAGGCAGGTCGTCGAACTCGACATCGATGCGCCCGGCGGGCAGCTGCGCCGACAGCGTGCGCAGCGGGGTCCAGTGCCAGCGATCAAGGTGTGCGGTCTCGGTGCCGCGGTAGCGGATTCGTGGGTCGGTGTCGGCGGGCCCGGTCCAGCAGCCGAGCCCGGGCACGACCACCGCGTCGCCGACACGTGGCAGGTCCAGATCGAAGTCGATCCGTGCACGTATCGCGGCCGCGGCGGCGAACGACGCCAGATGTGACAACGGCGCCTCGGTGCCAACGCCTGCGTTCTCGACCGCGCAGACTGCGGCCCACGCCCCGAAGCGGGGATGCTGCAGGATCTCTCGCGCCGCCTCGGGTGCACGGCGCTGCACCTGCACCAGCAGCTCGAAACCCGCCCGCGCCTGCGGTGGCAGGCCCTCGGTGCCACCGCGCAGGACTGCGGCGAGGAAGGCGAGGTTGCGGCTGAGGCGGGCGCGTCGCAGCGCGGCCAGGGTTCCGGGGTGGTCGGTGAGGGTGGCGAGAGCATTGAATTCGGGGCCGGAGACGGTCAATTCACCGACCGCGGTGACCGGGCGAGTGTGTGGTGGCGGGGTGTGGGAAGTGTCGATCACGCGCCTCCGCCCGCATTGTGGCCGGCGAAGATGATCCCGACGGCGGCCCTGCGGCGGCGCGCGGTGTGGTAGGCGTGCCGCACGTCGGGGTGATGGTCGCCGAGCAGCTCCTCGAGCGGTGTGTCGGTCAGGTCGGGTAGTCCCCGGGTGTCGTCGAATTCCATCGGGTCGTCCCCCACTGCTGAGCCGGGCTGATTCGGTCCACCGGAGCGTATGGCGTCACCGGTGCGTCTCGTGCTCGGCGCTTTGTTCATGACAACTGATTTCAACATAACCGACATATCCAATTGCCGGTAACGCCTTGACAATTGGTTCGGCTTCTGGCTGGGGAACAGGGTGATGTCCCTGGTGCATGCGGCGGCGATGATCACCGCGAGCACCAGACCGATCGGCGGCAGGTGATATCCGGCGACCTCGGTGGTGAACACGATCGCGGCCAGCGGTGCACGAACCGCCGGGCCCAGACATGCCGCGAGCCCGGCCAGCGTGCACGCCGCCGCGGGGCCCGGTGCCAGGCCTGCGTCGGTGGCCAGCCGCCAGCACAGGGCACCGGTCGAGGCCCCGATCACCATGGCCGGGCCGAACACGCCGCCGACTCCCCCGGCATGCAAAGTGACGACGGTGGCCGCGATCTTGACCAACGGCAGAGCGAGCACCATCCACAGCGGCAGCAACGCGATTCCGGTGGAGCTCAATTGCAGCGAGATCGTCCCGTATCCGGTGCTCAGCGCCATCGGTACGAAGATCCCGACGATACCGACACCCGCGCCCGCCACGGCCGCGGTCACGAACGGACGTCGGCGCGCCGGGGCGAGCAGGCGGCCCACGCGGTGGAAGCTCACCACATACAGCCGGGTCGTCACCGCGCAGGCCAGGCCGACACCGATGAGCACCGCCGTGGTGGTGGGGTCCCAGAATGCACCGAGGTCCTCGACCCCGAACATGGGGTCATATCCATACAGTGCGACGAACACCCCGAACGCGACCGGTGCCACCGGTATGGCGAACAGCAATGCCTGCCAATCGATTCCGCGGCGGCGCAGCAGTTCCGCAGCCAGTAGCGCGCCACCGATCGGGGCCTGGAACAGCGCTCCGACGCCGGCGCCGAGCGCGGCGGTCACCACCAGGGCGGCCTCGGCATCGGTCAGCCGGAGCCGCCGGGTGAACATCGCGCCGAGCGAGGCCGCGATCTGGGCGACCGGGCCTTCGGTGCCGCCGGAGCCACCCGAACCCAAGGTGAGTGCGGTGCCGCCCAATTTGACGGCGGCGCCTCGTACTGTCAGCCCGGTGAGGTCGCGGGTGTTGACCGCCTCGATGACGCCGTCGGTACCGTTGACCTGCCGCCCACCCCACCGCGACAGCAGCGTCGCGGCCATCATGCCCGCGGCGACGAGCAACGGCACCAGCAGTGCGTGCTCCCCCAGCGGTCCGACCGGGGTATGCCACAGCCCGTCGGTGATCGGGACGAGTTCGACGACCGAGCCGAGCAGCACGTGGGTGGCCGCGTCGAGCACGACACGCAATGTGGCGGCGCCGAGCCCGGCCGCGACCCCGGCGAGCAGCAGCGCGGCACACACCGCACCCCACCGGCCGCAGCGACGACCGTCCGCGGTCATGGCAGGTCGCTGCCGTCGACGGCATCGAGGACCCGTCCCGCCTCGAGCGTCGCAGGGCTGTGTGCCTCGGCGGGCAGGGTCGCCAGGATGTCGGCGAGCTCCGGTGCGAGTCGGGCGGGCAGGGCGCCCGCGTGCACGGCGGGTGCCACCCGGGTGGCGGTGTCGAGCAGTGCCGCGGCCGCGTGTTCGGTCGGTGCGGTTGCCATGCGTGCTACCGCGTGCCGGAACTGTTCGACGATCTGGCCTTCCAGCTCGGTCGGCGGATGTTCGGACAGGGTCGCGATATCGAGGTAGGCGCGGGCAATCTTGAACATCAGGACCGCGTCACGGCCGGTGGCCTGTTCCTCGTCCTGGCCTGCCGCGATGCACAGGTCGATCGCCTCCCACGCGTAGAGCGGTTCACCGGTGACCTCGCTGCGGCGCAACAGGGCGTCGGCGAGGCGTTCGGACAGCGGCGCCAGGCTCGGATCGTCGGGTTCGGTGGCGTCGAGCGCGGTACGCAGCACGCGGGTGGCGTCGGTGAGGAAGTCGGCGCCGCCTGCCACATCGAACCGGTGCAGTAGCAGCTCACCCAGGCGGGTCAAGCCTGCGGTGCCCGCGTCGGTGTCATCGAGCTCGGCCAGTGCGGTTTTGGCGACGGCGATGGCTTCGTCGAGATCGCCGGTGTCGCCGCTGTATTCCCAGCGCCGCCGCAGCAGGGTGGTGAGCTGATCGAGCAGGCCGGTGCGTTGCGGGTGCGCCACCGGCAGGGTTTGCAGTGCGTGTCGTGTCGAGGCGAGTGCGGCCTCCACGTCACCGTCGCGCATGTCCGCTGCGGCGTCGCGCACGGCGTCGGCGTAGCGGCGTTCGTCGTCCTCGCTGGGTGGCCCGGTGGGTGGGTCGGGGAAGTTGGGTGCGATGCGGCGCAGCGTTTCCGGCGACAGGTAGGCGAACGGTGCGCCTGCCCCCGCGGCAGGTTGGGAGACAGCGGCCCGGAACACCGGTCCTGGCACGTCGTAGCGTTCGGCGATGAACCGGGAGGTGGCGGCCAGGACCTGCGCGGCGTCGCTGCGGGGAATCGCCTCGCGCAGAACTTCGGCGATATCGGGCCGGAACGCGAACACGCGGCTGTCTTCGGGGACGGTGTAGGGCGGTGCGGAACCGGCGTCGGCGTCCTCGATCAGGCCACCGGCCAGCACCTCGGCGAGCACACTGCGTGCGCTGCCCGGCAACACCGCCTGCTGCACCAGCCGCATGATCGGCAGCAACAACGGCACCTGGGCCAGGCTCGCGGCCAGCCGAAACGCCTCCGGTGAGGATGCCGCGCGGAAACGGCGCACCCGTTCGATCGCGCTGTGGCCGAGCTCGTGGTTCTGGCGCTCCGACAGTGGTTGGGATCGTTGGGTGGTCGGTGGTTGCGCGCGGAGCAGCAGTGGGTAGCCGGCCGAGCGGCGTTCACCGGCCAGCAGCTGGGCCCACGGCCGGATCCAGCCGCGGGTCAGCTCGAGAACCGGGATGGAGGTGGTCGTCGCGTTCGCGGGTGCGAGCACGCGCAGGGGCGAGGGGCGGTCGGGGATCACCGCTGTTATTCGTCCGTGGCCCCAGTCCAGACCGGTCCGGCGCCACAATTGGTTCGGTAAGGGCTGCACGATCGCCACCGGGGAGCGTGCGGCGAGCCGTTCCAGTTCGGTGGCCGCGGTCCCCCACGCCCATCCGTCGCCGAGGCAGGCGCTGAACACCATGATGACCCGGCGGCCGGACGGGTCGCGCAACACCGACAGCGGCCGGTCTGCTGCGGTATGCGCGTGGGTGGCCAATCGCAGTGCGCCGGTGTCGTCTTCGTCGAGGTACCACTCGGTGACGCGGCGAAAGCCCACCGAGTCGACAAGGGTCCGGATGGCCGCGCCGAGCCCGCTCCAGGCCGCCATCGACGGATGCCGGTCGAACACCAGCGCCACTTCGCGTTGGCGCACCAGCGCGGGTTTGGTAGCGGGCCACGCGATCGCGGTGCGGGCGATGCGATCAACGGAGGCGTCCTCGTCGAAGACTCGTCGCCGCGCGTCGGGGACTTTGCGTGCGAGTGGGCGAAGTTCGCCGAGCAGGTCGGCGCCCGAGTCCAGCGGTGACGGCGCGGGCACTGCGACCTCGGTGCGGTAGGGCCACGGGGTGTGCGGGCCGGGCAGCGGCCGGGCGGGCACTTCGCGTGGCAACAAGGGTTGCATGGTGGCGGTGTCGGCCGCAGCGGGACTGGTGTCGGGGTCGGGTGCTGCGTCCGGTGCCTGTGGTGGCGGTGGGGTGTGGCCGGGTTGATCATCGATGTGGCCGGCAAGCCAGAGCGCCTCGGCGACGGTGCCACCGTCGACGTCGAGTTCGCGCAGCGCGTCGAGGAGTTCGGACAGGCCGGACATGATCAGCCTGCGGTGTCGGTGGGCTGCATGAGACGTTCGGCCAGCCGCTGGCGGTCCACCCGGTCGGCGCCGTCGACGAGGGTGGCTTGGGTCAGTACGTGCAGGGCGATGAGCAGCCGGTCGGTGGGCAGCGCGCCCAGTTCGTTGCGGCGGCGCAGATAGCTGTCGATGATGTCGCCGTACTCCTCGGCGACGCCGGTGCCCAGGTGCGCGGCGACCACTCGCTCCAGCTGCGGGCGTTCGGGTTTGTCCAGTTGCAGTTGCAGGCAGCGCCGCAGAAACGCCGGCGGGAATTCCCGCTCGCCGTTGCTGGTCATGATGACCACCGGGAAGGCATTGCACTGGACGAAACCGTCGCGCACCGCGACCCGTTCGCGGCCTTCGTGGGTGAATACATCGACCCGTGGCCGGTGCGCGCGGATGCGGCGCAGCTCGTCGATCTGGTACTCGCCGTTTTCGAACACGTGCAGCAGGTCGTTGGGCAGATCGATATCGGCCTTGTCGATTTCGTCGATCAGCAGCACCCGCGGCCTGCGGTAGGGCAGCAGCGCGGTGCCGAGGGGTCCGAGGGTGATGTAGTCGGCCAGATCGGCTGACCCGCCGTCGGAGGCGGCGGTCTCGCGCAGCTGGGCCTCTTCGAAACGGCGCAGGGCGTCATAGTGGTAGAGGCCGTCGCCGAGGCCGCTGCGGCTGGTGATCGGCCAGTGCAGTACCGGCCCCAATCCCAGTTCGCGGGCGATCAGATAGGCCAGCGACGATTTGCCGAGCCCCGGCGCGCCCGTCACCAGCAACGGCCGCCGGCACAGCAGGGCGGCATTGATGACGTCGAGGTCCTCGGTGCGCAGCTGGTGGGCGCCGATGCCGTCGCGGCCCAGTTTGCGGTCCATCTGGGCGGGCTGGTCGGGCTGTGGGTGCGGCGGCCCCAGCGTCGGATGCCCGGTGAAGGTGCGGGCGATCATCGGTGGGGGCACCGCGTCCCAGGCGTCCGGGCGCGGCTCACCCGAGCCACGGAACACATGCCATTTCGGCGTTGTCATAGCCACTCCCGTCTCATGGCCCCCGGCCCGGCGAGCGGAGGCGGGCGTCGTCTGCTCTGGCCTGGAACATCGAGAACGCAGATGATCTTGCGCCAGAACAGATCCCGCTCCTCGGAATGTTCATGGTCGCGCTGCTGGTGCCAGATCGCAGAGTACCAATCGGTCGGCGGGTGATCCGCCAAACGTGCGGCAAGTGCGGTGCGGAACACGCTGCCGTCACATTCCGGGGCGCCCTCGGGGTGGCTGGGGCACCCTTCGGTGCGCCACAGAGTGATCGGCAGCGCGTTGGACGCCGACGCGGTCAGCACCGCGGCGGTGGGTGGTTCGGTGACCGCGACGCCGTCGGGTGGGTCGGCGTCGGCGAACACACCCTGCAGGGTGGGCAGGGCTCGAGCGCGTGGGTCGGCGCAGCCCAGCCACACCAGCCCGTCGGCACCGTGGCCGCGCAGCCGGTTCCAGCGCGCGTCGAGTTCGGCGATCTGTTCGCTGCTCTTCTCCCAGGTGCTGCTGCGTCGCAGCCGCATCCGGAATTTGCTGAACGGGCGTTCGTCGGTGCGCCGCCACTCGTAGAGCGGGTCCTCGCCCAGCCGATCATCGGGCAGCGCGACCACGATTTCGACGGCGTCGCGTGGTTTCTCGATGGTGCTCAACGCGACGTCGAGCGCGTATTTCAGTTCGCGTTTGGCGTGGTCGTAGCTGGCGCAGCGGCCCGCGGGCTCGAGGGTGATGATTTCCTGGTCACCGGATTTGCGTGCCAGTTCGAACCGGTGCGGGATCGGGGCGCGCTCGTCCAGACGCGGCCCCTCCTCGGGCACGATGATGCCGAACAACACGGTGACATCGGGGGTTTCCTGGCGGGTGGCCAGAAATCGCCGCTCGAATTGCGGGTAGTCGCGCGGCAGCAGCATCTTCTTCGGCAGCTCACCCAACCCGTGGGCGACGGCGGGGTCGACGGGCAGATGCTTCGGTGCCAGCGCACAGAACCTGGCCAGGTCGAAGGTCGGGTTCTGGCTTTCGGTGCCGAGGTATTCGGCCAGATCGCGCAGCGTGAGCAGATCGGCCATATCGGGCAGGAACGAGTCACGAAACAGTTCGTCGACCAGCCCGACCGGAACCCGCCGCTCGGCCGGGGTAGCGATCTCGGCCAGCCGCCCCTGGAGTTCGACCAGCCACCGCCGCACGGGCGCTTCGGCGCCGACGAGGCGATCGACCCAGGTGTGATCGTCGTGGTGGTAGGCGTCGTGCGCGGTGACGATCTCGTCGTAGAGCGTTCGCGCACCCACGCGCAGGCCGTCGAGCAGGTAGGCGATCGCACCACCTTGGGCGGAGTCGAGATTCTCACTGGCCTTGACGAAACCGACGACCCCGCCGTGGCGCACCGACCACACCGGCGCACCCGACATCCCCTGGATGACGGAGCGGTCGCCGTCGATAGTGAAGAACCGTGGATGCATATCGCGCACCCGGTACCCGTGATAGATCTCCATCACCCGGTCGACATAGGTGGGGTTCAGCGCGCACACGAGCAGTTCGTCCTGGGCGGTGAGCACCGGCTCGGCCATCAGCACGCACGGCGCCCACACCCGGCTCGGATTATCGATGCGCAGCACCGCCAAATCGTCGAACCCCCAGCGTGAACCGTCCGCAGGTGGTGGGGAGGCGACGACGACGGTGGCGGTGCAGGCGCTGTCCGCGCCGAACACCAACCGCACCCGACCGCCCGCCGCGTGCGCCACATGGGCCGCGGTGACCGCGTAGTCGGGGGTGATGCGGAAGGCCGTGCCGATCCGATCCGCACCAGGGCGGTCCGCCGACACCGCTGCGGCAGCAGCGCGCAGCAGATCGTCGATATCGGCATGGACCGGCATGGCGCTGTTGCTCTTTCGCTACCGCGGCGCGGGTGAGCCGCCGAGATCCATGGTGATACGCGCCATATCCAACCCCCGCATCGTCGTTCGGCCGCAGTTCTACCATACGGGCTGGTCACCACGCGCGCCGCGCGAATGCGTGAGCGCAACCCGCGCTCGCCCGGCGGCGGGTCTCCCCCTCCGGAACATTCGGCACGCTATCACCGAGACCCGTTGGGCGGCAACGAGTCCTGCGACGCATTCGATGCCGGCGGGCCGGGGTTCGATGCGACCGGCGCGAAGGTCATCCGGCGCACCGGATCGCGATCAGGCGAACGATTCCTCGACCGCGCGTCCGGTGCGCGAATCGGCGGCGGTGCGGCGCACGGAGTCGGCGGTGGCGTCGTCGAGGTAGCGGTGGGCGTCGCGTTCGGCGTCGACTCGGGCGGTGTAGAGCTCGATTTCGCGGGCGATGTCGCCGGCGTCCCAGCCCAGGTGCGGCGCCACGAGTGCGGCCACCTCGGCGGCCACGGCGGTACCGCGGTCGGTGGTTTCGATGGACAGGTGGGTGCGGCGGGTGAGGATGTCGTCCAGATGCAGCGCACCCTCGTGGGTGACGGCGTAGACGATTTCCGCGCGCAGATAAGCCGTTGAGCCCAGGGGCTGCGCCAGTCGCGGGTCGGTGGTGATGATTTCGCGAATTTCGGTGAGAGCGCTGCCGTATCGGCCGAGCAGGTGGTCGATCGTGGCCGGGGGCAGGCGCAGCTCGTCGGCCAGGCGGGCCCGCGACAGTGACAGTTCGTGGTAGCCGTGTGCGCCGACCAGCGGCACCCGGTCGGTGCGGGTGGGCCCGACCCGCACGGGCAGGTCGGCGACAGCCGCGTCGACGGCGTCGGCGGCCATCACCCGATAGGTCGTGTACTTGCCGCCCGCGACCAGGACCAGCCCGGGAACCGGTGTGACGACCGCGTGTTCACGCGAGAGGGTGCTGGTTTGGTCGGAGTTGCCTGCCAGCAGCGGGCGCAGCCCGGCGTAGACGCCGACGATGTCGTCATGGCCGATGGGTTCTTCCAGCAGGCGGTTCACCTGGGCCAGGATGTAGTCGATATCGGCGCGGGTGGCGGCGGGATGGGCCAGATCGTGGTCCCAGGGAGTGTCGGTGGTGCCGATGATCCAATGCGCAGTGCTCCACGGGCATGGGATGACGAACAGCAGGCTCTTGTCGGTTTCGGTGATCAGGCCGGCCGTGGCGTCGATGCGGTCGCGCGGGACGACGATGTGCACGCCCTTGGAGGTGCGGATCCGGAACTGCGGGGTGGCGTCGAGCATGGCCTGGATCTCGTCGGTCCACGGTCCGGCGGCGTTGATGGTGCGCTTGGCGCGAATGTCGACATGCCGCCCGGTTTCCAGATCTTCGACGACAGCGCCGACGATGCGATCGCCTTCGCGCAGGAAATCCACCACGCGGGTGCTGGAGGCGCACAGCGCACCATGGGTGGCGGCGGTGCGGGCCAGCATCATGGTGTGGCGTGCATCGTCGAGTTGGCCTTCGTAGAAGCTGACCCCGCCGCGCACGCGGCCGCGTTTGGCGCCGGGGAAGCGGGCCAGAGTGCCACGGCGGCCGAGGTGGCGGTGATGGGCGGGCACACCGCGGCCCGCGCCGAGCACGTCGTAGACACCGATCCCCGCTCCCGCCCACGCGCGGTCGAGCAGCGGACGCTCCAGCGGGTAGACGAATTCGACCGGCTTGGCCAGGTGCGGGGCGAGGGTGTCGAGGATGAGCGAACGTTCCCGCAGCGCTTCGAAGACGAGTCCGAAGTCGAGTTGTTTGAGGTAGCGCAGCCCGCCGTGGACGAGTTTGGAGGAGCGACTCGAGGTGCCCGAGGCGTAGTCGCGGGCTTCGACCAGGCCTACCCGCAGCCCGCGGGTGACGGCGTCGAGTGCGGTGCCCGCGCCGACCACGCCCGCGCCGATGACCAGGACGTCGAGTTCGGTGGTGGCCATGGTGTCGAGAGCATGCTCGCGGGTGGCGGGGTTCAGCGGCAGCGGGGTGGTGAGCGAACGGCCGGTCATGGAATGTCCTTGTGATCGAAGGTGGGTGGTCACGGGGTGGCCCAGTCGAGGGTGCGGCCGACGGCTTTGGTCCAGCCCGAGTAGCCGTCGGCGCGTTGCCGGTCGGTCCAGGTGGGTTCCCAGCGGGTGTCTTCGCGCCAATGCCTGCGCAGCTCATCGGTGTCGCGCCAGTAGCCGGTGGCCAGGCCCGCGGCGTAGGCGGCGCCGAGTGCGGTGGTTTCGGTGACGACGGGGCGGCTGACGGGGACGCCGAGGATGTCGGCTTGGATCTGCATGCACAGGTTGTTGGCGGTGACGCCCCCGTCCACGCGCAGCACTTGCAGTGCGACACCGGAGTCTTGCGACATGGCGTCGGCGACGTCGCGGGTTTGGTAGCAGATCGCTTCGAGGGTGGCGCGCGCGATGTGGGCGTTGGTGGCGTAGCGGGTGAGCCCGACGATGGCGCCACGGGCATCCGAACGCCAGTGTGGGGCAAAGAGCCCGGAGAAGGCGGGCACGAAGTAGACCCCGCCGTTGTCGGCGACTTCGGCGGCGAGGGATTCGCTGTGGGCGGCGCCGGAGATGATGCCGAGCTGGTCGCGTAACCATTGCACCGCCGACCCTGTTACCGCGATCGAGCCTTCCAGGGCATAGGCCGGTGGTTGGTCGCCGAGCTGATAGCAGACGGTGGTGAGCAGGCCGTTGGCCGAACGCACCGGGGTGGGGCCGGTATTGAGGAGCAGGAAGTTGCCGGTGCCGTAGGTGTTTTTGGCTTGGCCGCGGTCCAGGCAGACTTGGCCGATCATGGCAGCCTGCTGGTCCCCCACCGCCGCGGTGATGGGCACCGCTGCTGCGAAGGGGCCGTCGGGGCTGGTGTGGCCGTAGCGGGTGGGGTGGGAGGAGGCGGCGATGGTGGGCAGCATGGCGCGCGGGATGTCGAGCAGGGCGAGCAGTTCGTCATCCCAGTCGAGGGTGTCGAGGTCCATCAGCATGGTGCGGCTGGCGTTGGTGACATCGGTGAGGTGCAGGCCGCCGCGGATGCCGCCGGTGAGGTTCCACAGCAGCCAGGTGTCGATGGTGCCGAACAGGGCGTCGCCGCGTTCGGCGGCCGCGCGCAGACCGGGCTGATTGTCGAGCAGCCAGCGGATTTTGCCGCCGGCGAAGTAGGTGGCCGGTGGCAGGCCGGTGCGGTGGCGCACGAGTTCGCCTGCGGTGGAATCGAGTTCGGCGGCGATACGGTCGGTGCGGGTGTCCTGCCAGACGATCGCGTTGTGGAAGGGGCGTCCGGTGTGGCGGTCCCAGACGACCGTGGTTTCGCGCTGATTGGTGACACCGATGGCGGCGAGGTCGCTCGCGCGTAGGCCGTGGCGGCCGAGCGCGGTCTGGATGACCGCGCAGCTGCGTTCCCAGATCTCGACCGGATTGTGTTCCACCCATCCCGGGCGCGGCAGGATCTGCTCGTGTTCGAGCTGATGGCGGGCGATGACGGTGCCCGCATGGTCGAAGACCATGAAACGGGTGCTGGTCGTGCCCTGGTCGAGGGCGCCGATGAGGTCGGTCATCTGGTCTCCGTTGTCGGGCTCGCTGCCCCGTCGCACGAGCTGCCACCGCCGAATCTAGGAAGCGCCGACCACACCGACAATGGGGTGCGTTCGACAATGTCGAACGATTTCGCGGGTACGGTGGATGGATGCCAGGGCCGATCCAGTCGATCGAACGCGCCGCCGCGATCATGCGGCTGGTGTCGCAAGCGCCCTACGGCATCGGGGTCACCGAACTCGCGGGTGCGTTGAGCCTGCCCAAGGCCACCGCACACGGATTGCTGCGCACATTGCAGGGTGTGGGCTATGTGGAGCAGGACGCGCACACCGGCAAGTATCGGATGGGTGCGGTCGCCGCAGGGCTCTCCGGGGCCCGGATGGACACCAACGTGTTGCGTTCGTATGCGATGAACTGGGGCGACACCCTGGCCGCACGTTCGGGTGAATCGGTGCGGATGGGTGCGGTGCACGACGACGGCGTACAGATCGTGCATCACGTCTTCCGCCCCGACCACTCCCCGCAGCGGCTGCGGGTGGGTGTGGTGTTGCCATTGCATGCCACCGCGCTGGGCAAAGTCCTGCTGGCGCACACCCCTGGTCTCGGTGAACGCGCCGCCGGAACCGATCTGCTCGCCTACACCCGCCGCACCCGCACCGCGCCACGGGCACTGCAGGCGGACGTAGCGCAGGTGCGGGCACGCGGGTTCGCCACCGATATCGGCGAATTCGCCTCCGATCGAGCTTCGGTCGCTGCACCGGTCCGCGACCCGGGTGGACGGGTCGTCGGCGCCATCGGCGTCGTGGGAGCGGTGGACCGGGTCACCAGTGGCGCGGCGGCGCGGACATCGATCATCGAACTGGTGCGCTCGGCGGCGGCGTCGATATCGGCCGATCTCGCCGCCGACCGCACCCGGGTGCGGCGATGAGTGCGGACGGGCGGGCGAGCAACCGGTATGTGCTGGCCATCGATCAGGGCACGACCTCGAGCCGCGCCATCGTCTACGACGCAGCCGGACAACTGGTGTCGGTGGCCCAGCGCGAGCATCGTCAGCTGTATCCGGCGGCCGGGCACGTCGAACACGATGCGGCCGAGGTGCGGCGCAATGTGGAAGGCCTGATCGGGCGGGTCATTTCGGCGGCCGGTATCCGATCACGGCAGGTCGTCGGGATCGGAATCGCCAACCAGCGCGAAACGACGGTGCTGTGGGATCGGCGCACCGGGCGTCCCGTGCGCAATGCCATCGTGTGGCAGGACACCAGAACCGAGGACCTGGTGGCACGCCTGGCGCAGCGGCCGGACATGGACGAGGTGCAGGCACGATGCGGACTACCGTTGCTGAACTACTTCGCCGCACCCCGCATCCGGTGGTTACTCGACAGCGACGAGCGGCTGCGTGAGAGCGCCGAACGCGGCGAGGTCCTGTTCGGCACCATGGACAGCTGGCTCATCTGGAACCTCACCGGCGGCGCGAACGGCGGAGTGCACGTCACCGACGTCACCAATGCCGGGCGCACCATGTTGATGAACCTGCACACCCTCGACTGGGACGAACGGTTACTCGAATTCTTCGCGATACCGCGCGCGATGCTGCCCGAGATCCGGTCCAACGCCGAAATCTACGGGCACACCACGATCGAGCCTTCCGGTATCCCGATCGCGGCCGCACTCGGAGACCAGCAAGCGGCGCTGTTCGGACACACCTGTTTCGCCGCAGGCGAAGCCAAATGCACCTACGGCACCGGCAGTTTCCTGCTGTCCAACACCGGAACCGCCCCCGTGCGCTCCGGGCACGGCTTGCTGACCACGGTCGCATTCCGCATCGGGGACGAACCCGCCCACTACGCATTGGAAGGGTCGATCGCCTCCACCGGCTCTCTCGTGCAATGGCTGCGTGACCGGCTCGGGCTCATCGAATCCGCACCCGAAATCGAAACCCTCGCCGCCACCGTCACCGACAACGGCGGATGCTATGTGGTGCCGGCGTTCTCGGGCCTGTTCGCCCCGCGCTGGCATGCCGAAGCACGCGGCGTCATCGCGGGACTCACCTCCTACATCACCCGCGGACACCTGGCGCGCGCGGTGCTGGAAGCTACCGCATGGCAGACCCGCGAAGTGGTCGACGCGATGAACGCCGACACCGGGCAGGCGCTACGGGAACTGCGCGTGGACGGCGGGATGACGTCGAACAACCTGTTGATGCAACAGATCAGCGACGCCCTCGGCGTGCCGGTGGAACGTCCACTGTTCGCCGAAACGGTGTCCCTCGGCGCCGCCTATGCCGCCGGGCTCGCGGTCGGGCTGTGGCCGGATATGGAAGGGCTGCGCCGCAACCGCCATACCGCCGCCCGCTGGCACCCCGCCCTGACCGCCGCCGACCGGGACCGGGAATACCGGCATTGGAGCCGGGCGGCGGCCATGAGCTACAACTGGACCGCCGACACCGGGCCCACCTCCGGCTGATCAGCTGTTGCTGACCGACCACAAGGCGCGGACCTCGGTGGCGGTCAACGACATCGACCCGGTGAGCGGGCGCGCTCGGTGTCGTAGCGGCGGGCGGCCGAGCTGTTCGAGAAACACACCGCCATCGTCGACGGCCGCCCCTACCCTGCGCCAGCTGCGTCATTCCCGGCTGACCCACGCCGCGGAGGAAGGCGCGTCGACGCCGGTGCTGATGACGTTGCCCGTTCACACCTCAGTGCGCAGCCTGGCCGAGTACGCGCGGGTCTCCGACGAGGGGCTGCGCCGGCTCCAGGCAGACAGCTGGATGACGTCCCGGAGGCAGTGGTGGCCCACATCAGCCGGGCCCAAGGTCTTCGGCCTCGCCACCGCAGACGTCCGTCTCGCTTGACCTCTTGCGCGTCAGTCCGGCAGCCAGTGCAACTCGCGCGCAAGGGTTTTGGCGACGGCACGGATTCGGCGGTGTAGTGGTGACTGCTCGCGTGGGAGGACCAGGTGGATCGTCAGGCCGGGCGCGCCCCGCAGCGGTCGCCAGGTGAGGCCGGCCGGCGCTGCCGTGATTGCGGCTTCTCCGGCCGGAGCGAGGGTGACCCCGTCGCGCAGGTCGCGCTGGGACATGTCGAAAGAGACTGCGGGCGTGTGGAATCGGGGGTGTGGTCGGGTGTCTCGGAACAGTGCGGACAGCTGATCGTGGATCACGGGGTTGGCCGCACGGTCCGGGAGTCGCAGCGGATACGCGGCCGCGTCGGCGATCTCGATCTCCGGGTGTTCGGCCAGCGGATGATGCTGTGCCAGCTGGACCCCGACGCGCGCGCGTCGCAGCAGGAACCGGCGCACGCCACGGCCCAGCTGTTCACCGCGGGTGATCCCGGCATCGATGCGGCCGTCGGCGACCGCGGCCGAGATCTCCGGTGTCGCCATCGGGACCGCGCCGACCTCGAGTCCCGGGCTGCTGCAAATCAGCCTGTCCACCAGGGCCGGTGCCGTCTCGGCCCCCGTGCTGAGGCTGTATCCGATGCGCAGCGTGCCCAATTCACCGGCCGCCGCGCTCCGGGCGGTGTCCCATGCCCGGTCCAGCGCCGCCAGCGCGGGCGGCGCGGACTCCGCCAAAGCCGCACCGGCCGTAGTCAATACGACGCTACGCGTGGTGCGGACCAGCAGGGCCGTACCGAGTTCCGCCTCCAATCGGCGCATCCGGGCGCTGAGTGCGGGCTGTGCGATACCGATCCGTGCGGCCGCGCGGGTGAAGTTCAACTCCTGCGCCAGCACCAGAAAGTACTGCAGGCTCACCGTATCCGGCGCCACGTGCCCTCCCTGTTGATTGATAACGATCCGTTCTGAGTCTATCCCGTATCGGTCTTTCCCTCGACGCCACATCAGGCCCTAACCTGCGCATATGACGATTCCGCTGACCGCAGTACCCGTCGCCGGGATCGATCTGAGTGTCAATTGGAAGTCGGAATTGTCCGGCCGAACACAGGAGGTTTTCATGGCTAAGGGCTACTGGGTCAGTGTCTACCCCGCCATTTCCGACCCTGAGAGGCTGACTGCCTACAACAAGCTGGCCGGTCCGGCTGTCCAGGCTGGGGGCGGGCGCCTGCTGTCCCATGTCGGTAGTCGAGTCGTCGCCCACGAGGCCGGAATCCCGCAACGCGTCATTCTGATCGAGTTCGACAGCTTTGAACAGGCCGTCGCGGCATACGAGAGCGAGGCATACCAGAAGGCGCTGGTGGCCCTCCCCGACGGCGTCGAGCGCGACTTCCGCATCATCGAAGGCATCGACTGACCGGCGGGCCCAGCCATCGCTGAGCATCCGTCACCTGATACGCACATGGTGCTGAACGACGACTCATGAGACGAGTTCGACGCCATGCCCCGCGCACCCGCCGTCGCGCCGGCGACCGCGGTGGCATCGGCGGCGCTGGTCGGCATCGCCGCCAGGGGCTGCAACTGGACCGCTGAAACCGGATCCGCCGCGGGATCAGAGGCTGCCACCGCCACCGACCAACCATGGATTGAACGTGCACACCAAGTCCGGATGAGCCGCCGGATCGAGGGCGCGCAGCACCATCGATGTCGCGCGCGGGGAGTACATCATCGTCAGATGGTCCGACAGGTCCTGTTCGCAGCCGTCTTGCAGGGTGAGGTTGGTGACGGTGGCACCCGGGCCCGGCTTCAGGAACGTCCAGTCGTACGGGTTGACGATCTCGTCCCAGCGGGTGCCGACCACGGTGTAGTCGACGCCGGGGATCGTGTCGCCCTCGGCGTTGAGCCGCGTCAGGAACGGGGAGCCGAAGACCTGCTCGATATTGGCCGGGCCGACGAAGAGCTGGTTGAACCCGAGGATGTCGATGCCGAGATTGTTGATGGCGCGCCCGAGTGCGGCGATGCCCATCAGGCTGGTGCCGTGGTGGCTGGCACCGAGGGTGACCAGTTTGGTGACCTTGCCGCTGCCGCCGTCGAACTTCAGGTACTGGTTCGACACGGTGCCGCCCTGGGAATGGGCGACGATGTCGACGGTGTCGGCGCCTGTCGCCTCGAGCACGACGTCGACGAATTCGGCGAGCTGACGCGACGATTCCGCCATCGGCCCCACCGCATTGCGTCCCGGCAGCAGCGGACCCAGGCCGCCGCCCTCCAGCACTCCGGCCTGCCCGTAGTTCATCGCGAACACACAGAAGCCCGCACGCTTTATCCGCGGAGACAGATACGCGAAATTGTCGTAAGCATTCATCCAGGAACCGTGCATCAGCACGACAGGACGCGGATGTTGTGGTGTGGGACGGCAATTCCAATCATTGGCGCCCGGCGGCGCCGCATTCGGATGCAACAGGCCGTAACCGAACGCCGCCAGCGCCGCGGTCACCTCCGGGCCCTCCCCCGCGGCCACCGTGGACCGACTGCCGGCCGCGCCCGCGCTCCCGGTCGACGCCACCGCCGTCACACGGCCCGGATGTGCCGCGACCTGGCGTCCCGCGTTGATCTGGTCGACCAGCTGCTGCTCGGTGACCGGAGCCCCCGGCGCCGCATGCACCCCGCCCACCGAGCCGCCGGCGACCAGCACCGCCGACCCCGCGACCACCGCCGCGGCCAATGCGGCACGTCGTATTCCCCAACCCATGTCATGCCCTCTCACGCACACCGGGCGATACACCGCGATCAACAGAATTTGCGGTGAGCGCGCCGGCTTTTGCTTCGAAATTCGTGGCGACGCTATGAGCTCCGGTGGTCGGTGCGGAACATTTTCGCGGCGAATCCGAGCATTCCCACCGCAACACCGGTCGCCGGTTGGAGAAAAGCACAACGGGATCCGGGCGGGCAGTTCGAGCGCCGGTGCCGCGCGCCTGCCGAAGATCTGTTGTCCGCCCTCGCCGCACCCGAGGACGGGCTCCCCGACGACGAACTGATCACCATGGCCGCCCTACTGTTCGCCGCCGGAATGGAAGTCGGCAAGCTCGCTCTGGCCGCAGGCCAACGGGTCATCATGCTGCTCGGCACCGCCAACCACGACCCCGACGTCTTCACCGACCCCGGGCAGCTACAGCTCGACCGCGACGGCGAACCACCCCTGTCCTTCGGCGGCGGCATCCACTACTGCCTCGGCGCATCCCTGGCGCGACTCGAAGCGCAAGTGGCGTTCCCGGCGCTGCTACGACGATTCCCAGGACTCGCCCTCGCCGCCGACCCGATCTCGACCCGGTCCAGGAAGACCGTCGACGACAGGTGAGATCTGCTCCCCTCAGCCCGCCGACTTCACGGGCTTCCGCGGCAGCGTGGACCGCTATCCGGCGAGAGTCTTCTCGACCCGGTCCAGGAAGGCGTCCACTTCGCGTTCGTCGTATCCACGCTGACCGAACCGCGGCCGCCGGAATGCGATCTCGCGGACATCGGCCGCGGTGAGCTGGTCGGCGCCGCGCAAGGTGGCCTCGACCCGCTCGAGGAAGGCGTCTACATCATCCTCGCGATAGCCGCGCGCGCCGAAAGGTGGCTTGCTGAACGCGATTCCGCGGACATCGTCTGCGCTGAGACTCATCTGTGCGCCTCCTGGCTCCTGGTACGTCTGGCCGGTCCATGTCGTCGCGTCGACGCCGGTTCGCGGCGCATCCGGAGGGACGATCGCGAGCTCAGCGGCGGGCGACTTCCTTTGTCTCACAGCGTGGGAGCTGATCGGAACAGCACGCGGAAAACTCGCGGCACTGTCGGCGCGACCGAACCCCGACACCAGGCGCCTACGCCTTATCCGCGCGGTAATCGGCGAATGCAACGTCGACCGCGGGTAGATCAGATACTTCGGCCAACACCTGCGCAGCACCCTCGACCCGCCCTCGCAGACCAGCGGTAGGCGTGCCGAACTCGGTCACCGTGACCAGGTTCTCTCCGCGCCGGTAGCGCCAGATACCCACCACCTCACCCGCATCGAGCACGGCGCCGGGAGCCGACACCGGCCGCCATACCTGTTTGCGATGTGTCTGATCGGGCACGAGCAGAACCCGATCGGTGTGCCGCAGGTACGGGTCGTGCGGTGGGACCAGGACTGTACCCGTCGGCGGAGCTGCCTCGAGCAGGTCATCGACGAGTGCCGCCGGCAGACTGTAGCGCAGGCCGTCGACGGTGACCGGTACGAGATCCACTGCCTTCCACACGGTGTCGACATCGACCGGCTCGACACCGAGCCATTCGGCGAACAGGGCTCGGGTGGTCGGACCGTTCACTCGGAAGAATGTGTCGAGCAGGGTGGCACGCGCCTGTCGCGGATGCTCACGTGGGTGAGCGGGCGCCGGAGACAAGAGGGTGCCGCGCCGTTCCGCCGACCCCACCAGAATCTGGGCTCGGCAGCCCGCGGTCCTGAACAATCCGTCCGGGACATGCCGGGCCTGGCAGCGTTCGCACCACGTCACCAACTGCGCCGGCACACGTTCGGTGACACGAGTACTGGCCTCGGACTTGGTGATCGGTCCGGTGACCACGGCCCGCAAGGCTGCGGCGACGGCGTCGACTGCGAAAACCTGCTCCGCGCCACCGATATCGGTGGACAGCGGCGTGTTGGCCGCGCTGACGAAGTCGAGTCGATCGAGTCGATGCACGTGCGGTGCACCGCGCACCGACCACATCACCACCAAGGGTCCGCCCGGGCCGATAGCCTCGGGTGCCGACCGGGCTCTCAGTGATCGCCGCGCACCGTCGGGCCGCCCGTCCTGGATACCGAGCAGAAGCAAGTCGTCCAGGTGTGCGTTGCTGGAAGAGAGGCCGTGGCGATGCCAGCGGTGACCAAGCCACCGCTTCCGGTCGACGACGAGCGCGCCCGCCATGACCCCACTCTAGGAGGTGGCGACCACTCGCCGGGCGTGGGTGTAGATGAGGCGGGCGTACTCGGTGAGCAGCCGGTCCAGCCCGATGGGCTGTTCACCGGTCGCGGTCTGCTGGAAGCCGATCAGCATCGCCATGCCCAGTTCGGTGACCACGGCGGCGGTCTCGTCATCGCCCACCACACCTTTGATCGCCTTGTGCACGGTGCGCCTGCGGGATTCGTCGACCCGTTTGACCGCCAGATGCACCGATTCGTCATTGGCCGCCCATGCGCGAATGGCGGCTTCGGCGGCGTGATGCAGGCCCAGCGCCAGGTCGGACATGGCGCGCACGTCCTCGTCGGGGTGGCCCTGATTGAAGTTGAGCGTGCGCAGGATGAGGACCTGGCGGTTTTCCCAGTGTTCGAGCAGTGCGTCGACGAAGCCCTGCCAGCTGCCGAAGTGGTGATAGAACGAGCCGCTGGTGACACCGAGGCGCCGGCACAGCACGCCGATGTTGAGGTTTTTGAAGCCGAGTTCGGCGAGGACTTCCAGTCCGGTGTGGAAGTACTGCTCCTTGGTGACCACTCGTGACATACGGCGCCGTTCTCTTGGTACGGACTGGGTGGAAGGACCGAACGGTACCCCATCGTGTCGTCGGCTGGCCCGAGGGTAGCGGAGTCGGCTCCCCGATTACAGAGTGTCATCAGGTATCAGTTACTTCCTGAAACATTAAGTGCTGGAACGCAACAGCACGGGAGTCGATTCTCGGGGCTCCGGTAGTAATCGCGCGAAAAACAACGACAGTGGCTTGACCAGCAGTGATGCCGGGCTTTCGGCGGGGGTGGTGGTGTCGATGCCTTGTTTGAGCACGATGAGGTCGATGCCGCGTTCGTCGAGTGCGGCGAGCGAGTTTGCCGGAGGCCTTGCTCGCTGCTTTTCAACGCACGCTGTCTGGTTCCGTCAGCTCGCGGATCCGGTGCCCTGCCTTGCGAGCCAAACCACTGGATGAGCTCGAGGCGATGGCACGCAGACAGGTGACTGCCTCATCACCACCGATAGCTGTGATCGCGTCGAGTGCAGCGCGGGAAGACTCTCCGATCCGCCACCCGCCCTCGAGAATCTGCAGACATAGTCGGCGCGCCGTGTCTGCATTCCCGACAAGGCCTTGCGCATGCAACACCCAGTTGTCACGGTGGGGGCAACCGGCCAACATCCACGCCTCGTATAGGCCCCATGCGAACTCCGCGAGCGCCGTCGGATCCACCGTTTCCACAACAACCCGAACTCCGGCGTATTGCCATTCGGGGCGGCATATCGCGAGCATCGTGCAGAAGTCTTCCACCGCGGATTCCGGCAGCGCTGCGCTGCCGTCTGGTAGCAAGATGGCAGGAAGCAGGGCAGGGACGAGCCACGTCGGCAGTCGAGGAATCCGATGGGGCAGCGACAGTATCGCATCGTCGCCCACCATCGCGGCGATGGCTGCGCGGCTCTGTTCGACGTAATCTACTGCGGCGCTGTCGATTGCGCTGCGGTGACCCATTCGGGCAATAGTGTGGAGCGCGTGCTGTGCAAGGATGCGATCGCTGCCGTGCCGACTCAGCGCAATCGGAATCAGGTCTTCGACGGCCGTGTCGGCATGCCGCTGCCACCAAGCGACCGCGGCACGATTGGTGCGGCGGAATCCGAGGCAGCGCATCATCAGCACGGCTACACGACTGCCGTCGACGGGCTCCATGACCGGAGCCATCCGCAACGGATATTGCGCCATCGTCGCAACGACCGCATCGAGGGCATCGGCACCGAACCTTCCCAAAATGCGTTGAAAAATCTCCTGTGAGTGGACGGCTCGGGGGACTGTGAACTCTCGCAGGATCGGATGCGCGATGTCGTCGGATATCAGTGCGAGGACGAAGGGTTCCTGGTCGACGTCCTGCACTGAGCGACGGTAATCCTCGATGCTCCGGGCCCTGCTGACCACCTCGAGCATGTCGTGTTCGTACCACCACCCCCTTGTTACCGGCAGCGCGGCCCACCGCTCCCGTTCACCTGGCCGCCAGTCGAGCCGCAGCGGGCGGTCGGGACGATTTTCGAGGGAAAGGTGCTGTGCCCGCGAAGGTGCGCGACGCCAGGGCGGCGACGCCAGGACATCCGGCAGTTCGTGCGGTTCGGCGTTGCGTAGATGTACGGATCGACCACGCTGGTGGGCCGACGCATCGCTGATCGACTGCTGTTCTCGACGTTCGAGCGCCCGAACAATATGGGCCGACGCCCTCCGGGTGGGATCGGCAGACAGCAGCCTCCTCGCACGGCGCTGGAACCGGCCCGCTGATCTGGACAGCGCGCCGAACACCAGCCCGTTGTCGGCGCGAGCCTGGAGCAGCTCCATCGCGACGTCGGTCGGAAACCAGGACAGCATGTCGGCAAGTTCGCCTGTGGAGTCTCGGTCAGCGCCCCAACCGTAGGGTGCATGAAGCCTGGCATCCAGCATTGCCGCGATGACATCGGCGGCGGCGGGACCTACCTGAGTTGCGATGTTGTACACATGACGAAAAAGGCGTGCCGGCTCGACCACTTCGGTGATGCGAGTGAGTTGCTCAGCGGTGGTGGCGGAAGCGGCTAGAAGGGCAAGCGAGTCCGAGGAATCAGACGGAACCGACCAAGCCCCGAAATCGTTGCTGTACCAGCGCAGGTGCGGCTCAGGCGGTGAGCTACGCAACTCGTCGACCGGCAACCTGTCAAGATCTGCATCGATCCAAACCTGTTCGGTCGGAAGCAGGTACGACGTGGCGACCCGGACCCACAGGTCACCGATATGACCGGAAGCCCCTCGACCGTCGGCAACGCCGCGCAGCGTACCGAGGCGTTGGACGGTGGTCCGGTAATGCTCTTCGGATGCAGTCGCCAGGTGCGCCCGGACCCGCCGCAGCACGTTGTAGGCACGTAGTGGTCCTGGTTCGTTCGGCTCAGGCACGGTCAGATGGATAGGATTCCATGTACCGCCCCGAGATCCCGATACAACCGAACTCGACATTCCCACCCCGGACATCCACACAGCTGCTTCCGCCGCGAATTCGAGGCCGTACTCGGCCACCCACGTGTCAGCCAGACTGCGCGGCTCCGAGTGCACGAGAGCGCAGACAACTGCTGCGCCTTCCGCGGATACGCGTGAATCTAGAAATCCGGCCCCCGCCTCGGAAAGCCAATACGCACCACCGCGGGGCGGGCGCGCCAGAGCACCCTCGATCACCTGGCGATACGGGGCGAGTTCGGTGGGTGTAACCGGTGTTCGCGGCCGAAACGTCAACTGTCGTGCTGGGCCAAGCCCCCGAAAAGGCGCTGTCCTGGCCCACCATTTCGCCGGAACCGCCCACGAGTCCTCATCCAGCCGATCATGAGGTTCGGCCACACATCCTCCGATTTCGCCTACCGGACACGACAATAATTGGCTCGGACATGCGGTCACGGGCAATGAGAGACGCCGCTCGCTGAGTCGTGGACGTCGCATATCGCATGCCTAGGCCGCAGCCTAGAAGGCATGGCCAAATTCCACGACATCCCACCAATGGGAACCGATAGAGGTCGTGCGAGTTCTCAGCAACGCCCACCGTGCGTCATTACAGAGCATTTGCTCTGTTACTGTGATGGCATGCCCCGACCGCGGACCCACGACCCCGACGTCGTCCTCGACGCCGCCGAAACCCTGGCGGCGCAGTCAGGGCCCGCGGCGGTCACCATCCGTGCCGTCGCCGCCGCCACCGGCGTCTCCAATGGCGCGATCTACCACTCCTTCGGCTCCCGCGCCGAGCTGCTGGCACGCGCCTGGCTCCGCGCCGCGCACCGGTTCCTCGCGTTGCAGACCGAACTGATCGACGCGATCCTTTCGACGCCGCAGTCCGCCGAGATCGGCTCCTCGACCAGCGTCGACGCCGTTGTCGCGGCCGCGGAAACGCCGGCGGTGTTCGCGCGCAGGCATCCGGACTCCTCGACATTGCTGCTGGCGATCTCGCGTGAGCAGCTACTCGGCGACGACCTGCCCGACACCCTCGCCGCCGAACTCGCCGACACCGACCGCGCGTTGGTCGGCTCGATGATTCGGCTGGCGCAGGCGATGTGGGGGCGTAGCGACGGTCGTGCGGTCGCGGCCATCACCACCTGCCTGGTCGATCTGCCGACCGCGATCCTGTTGCGACGCAATCAGATCGACGCGCCACACGCCTTGCTGCAGCTACATGCGGCGGTGCGCGCGGTCCTCGCTGTCGGACCACCCGACTGAACCTCTCGGAAGAAGGAGCCTCGATGCCCACCCTCGCCTACCACGACAAGATCGCCGTCCTCGACCTCGGTGACGGCGAGAACCGCTTCTCCCCCACCTTTCTCGACGAGATGAACACCCACCTCGACGCCGTCCTCGCCGACGGCGCGCACGCGCTGATCACCACCGCGAGTGCCAAGTTCTACTCCAACGGCCTCGATCTGGACTGGCTCTCGGCCAACGGTGAGCGCGCCGACTGGTACGTCGACCAGGTGCAAGGCCTGTTCGCGCGGGTGCTGACCCTCGGCGTGCCGACCGCCGCGGCGATGCCGGGGCACGCGTTCGGGGCGGGTGCGATGCTCGCCATCGCCCACGACTACCGGATCATGCGTGCCGATCGCGGCTACTTCTGTTTCCCTGAGGTCGATATCCGCATCCCGTTCACTCCGGGGATGGCGGCACTGATCCAGGCGAAACTCACCCCGCAGACAGCGGTGGCGTCGATGACCACCGGTCGTCGCTGGGGTGGTGTCGAAGCCGAAGCGGCCGGCATTGTCGACGGCACTGCGGCCGAAGGTGAACTCGTGCAGGCCGCGACGCAACTTCTGGCCCCGCTCGGTGCCAAGAATCAGGGCACTCTCGCCGCCATCAAACAGACCATGTTCGCCACAGCCGTCACCGCGCTCACCGAACGCTCATGAGGATGTAGCGCTCGGTTCGGGTCGAGTTACTCGCCGACTCGAGCTTTCCTCGTGGGCTGTGCGTCACCGCTGTCGGCGCCCAGGCCTGCGAGCAGTCGCAGCCCGTCCTCGGTGGGACTACCGGGAGTCGCGGACAGTACGAGAAGTTCCATACCTGATTCGTCCGGGAGTGCGAAGTTCTCCTGATGCAGTTCCAGCAGTCCGACCAGCGGGTGCCGGTAGGTTTTTGGTCCATGTGTGCGGGCGCAGACGTCGGCGCGGGCCCAGAGGCGGCGGAAGCGCTCGCTGGCCATCGCCAGCTCGCCGATGAGCGAGGCCAGTCGGGGGTCGTCGGGGTATTTGCCTGCGGCGAGGCGCAGGTGTCCGACCGCATCGAGGGTGCATTTGTCCCACTCTGCGTACAGGCCGCGTTCGGCCTCGTCGAGGAAAATGTGCCGCGCGGTGTTCAGGCTCTGCATCGGCCGGCCGTAGAGCAGCTCGGCGAGGCGGTTTCCTGCGAGCACGTCCAGGCGGTGGTTCATGATCAGTGCAGGGGCGCCGGAGACCAGGTCGAGGACGCGAAGCAGTTCCGGCCGGACCCGGCCGTTCGGCGCCTTCGCGCGGCTACGGCGCTGCCTGGCGAGCCGGTAGAGGTGCCCGCGTTCGGTCTCGTCGAGGCCGAGGACACGGGCGAGCGCATCGAGGACCTGCTCGGAGGGCTGGGTCGCGCGGCCCTGCTCCAGTCGCACGTAATAGTCGACGCTCACGCCCGACAGGTGCGCGACCTCCTCGCGCCGCAGCCCTTCGACGCGCCGGTGCCTGTCGGTAGGGATACCGACCGACACCGGGTCGACTCGGGACCGCCGGGTCCGCAGGAAGCCCGCAAGATCGTCCATACCCCCAGTATGGCTTCGTCGGCACAGCTGAAGGTGGTCCTGCCGATACCAGGAAGTCCCGTCCGACGGACGACGCGCCCCTGAACACCGAGTGCCATAGCGCCGAGGATCGAAGGCACCTGATCCGAAGGAGTTCTGATGAAGACGCTGATCGTCCACGCCCACCCCGAGCCGAAGTCACTCAACAGCTCGCTCAAGGACCTCGCGGTGTCCACGTTGGAGGGCGCAGGGCACGAGGTGCGGGTGAGTGATCTGTACGCGATGAACTGGAAGGCGGTCGTGGACGCCGCGGACTACGGCCCCCACGCCTCGAACCCACTGGAGGTCGCCCGGGATTCGGGCCGAGCCTTCGACGCCGGGACCCTCACCCCCGACGTCCGCGCCGAACAGGAGAAACTGCTGTGGGCCGACATGATCATCCTCCAGTTCCCGCTGTGGTGGTACACGATGCCCGCGATCCTCAAAGGCTGGGTGGACCGGGTGTTCACCTACCGCTTCGCCTACGGTGTCGGCGAGCACAGCGACACCAAGTACGGCGAGCGCTACGGGGAAGGGGCCTTGGCGGGAAAGAGGGCGCTGTTGTCGGTGACCGTCGGCGGCCCGGAGGCGCCTTACGCGGCGCGCGGGATCAACGGCCCCATCGAGGATCTGCTGTTCCCGATCCACCACGGCATCCTCTACTACCCCGGCATCGAGGTGCTGCCGCCGTTTCTGGTGTACGGCGCCAACCGGATGACCGGCGAGGAATACACCGACGCCGCCAAGGCCTGGGAGCAGCGCCTGCTCACCCTGGACTCGACCGCGCCGATCGCGTTCCGGCGGCAGAACTTCGGCGACTACGAGATCCCCTCACTGCAGCTGAAGCCGGGACTCGAGCCCGCGGGCCGCACGGGATTCGGGCTGCACGTGCGCGGCTGAACCGCCGGCCGGCGGCCGGTGCGCGCGGGGGCGAGCGCCATTTCTCGCCTCCCGCGCGGATGGTCGGTTCAGTGGGTGCCGCCCCGCACCGGGAGGACCAGCTGCGCGCCGGTGACCGGATGGTCGAGTACCTCGACCGGGTACTGGTAGACCCGTGTCAGCAGTTCGGTGGTGAGGATCTCGCGCGGAGGCCCGTCGGCGGCGATGCGGCCCTCGTCGAGAACCGCGACACGATCGGCGTAGGCGGCGGCCACGCCCAGGTCGTGCAGCACGACAACGACGGCCGCACCGGCCCGCGCGCGTTCGGCCGCCAGCCGCAGCACCGCTTCCTGGTGGCCGAGGTCGAGCGCGGCGGTCGGTTCGTCCAACAATAGTGTCGAAGTGCCCTGGGCGAGCACGCGCGCCAACGCCACCCGCGCTCGCTCACCGCCGGACAGGGTCGGAAACGCCTGTTCGGCCAGGTGCGTGACATCGGTGGCGGCCATCGCCGAGGCGACGATCTCGTCATCGCGTTCGCGCAGCGCGGTCCGCTGCCACGGCGCGCGCCCCATCGCCACCACCGCTCCCGCCGAGAACGGAAACCCCACGGTGTGGCTCTGCGGCAGTACCGCGCGTCGACGCGCCATATCCAGTGGCGACCAGTGCGTCACGGCCCGGCCGTCGAGTTCGACGACACCTTCGGCCGGATCCAATTCGCCGGCCAGCACGGCCAGCAGCGTCGATTTGCCTGCGCCGTTCGGGCCGACCAGTGCCACCACTTCGCCCGCGGCGACCTCGAAATCGACCTCGGCCAGCACTCGGCGCACCTTGGTGCCGCCACCGCGCCGATCCACGCTCACACCGCTCGCCCGCAATGTCACCGCGCCAGGCGCTGGTGCCGACGGCAGTTCGTGCGCGCGGGCGAACACGGTTTCCAAGCCGTCCTTGATCCCCGTCACGTGGCATCCCCCGCGCGTCGCTGACGGCTCATGCCCACCCTCCCGACCGCGCGCGGGTGCGGCGCAGCAACCAGAAGAAGAACGGGCCGCCGATCAGCGAAGTCAGCATGCCCAGCGGCAGATCGGCGTTGTCGACCAGCGAGCGCGCGGCCACATCGGCGGCCAGCAGCACCACCGCGCCGATCACCGCGCTGAGCGGGATCAAGACCCGATGTCCCGGCCCGACCAGCATGCGCACCAGATGCGGAACGATGAGCCCGACGAACAAGATGATGCCGCTGAACGCGACGCCCGCGGTGGTCAGGATCGCCACCATGACGATCACGTTGCGCCGCAGTCGCTCCACATCGACACCGAGATGGCGAGCCGCGGATTCACCCAGCGCCAGCAGGTCCAGTTTCGGCGCGACGATGACCGCCGCGAACACCCCGATGACGGTGAGGATCGCGACCACCCACACCGCCGACCAGGTGGCACCGTTGAGGCTGCCCAGCTGCCAGAACACGATCTGATCCCGGGCCGCGGGTGAGGCGACGAACAGCAGGAACGCGATCAGCCCGCTGGCGAAGGCGTTGATGGCCACGCCGGTCAGCACCAGGGTGACCACTTCGGTGCGTCCGTTGGATCGAGCCAGCAGATACACCAGCGCGGTGGTCACCAAACCGGCCACGAACGCGGCCGCGGCCACCGACCAGGCCGCGACGAACGCGCCGCCCACCACGATGACGGTGCCCGCGCCGACCGCGGCGCCTGCCGACACTCCGATGACGCCGGGTTCGGCCAGCGGGTTGGCGAACACGCCCTGCAACAACGCACCCGCTGTCGCCAGTGCGGCACCGACCAGGATCGCCAGCATCACTCGCGGAAACCGGACCTCCCACAGCGTCACCTCACCGGCCGGATGGGCGGGCATCGGCCCCCAGTCCAGCCCGATCCGGTGCAGTACCGATCCGGCGACTTCGGCGATGCTGGTCGGCACCTGCCCGATCGCCGCCGACGCCAGCGCCAGCACGATCAGTGCCGCGATGGCCACGGCGAACACGATGGTCGTGCGTGACCACCGCGAGGTAACCGGGCGTCGATCGGCCACCTTCACTTGCTCGGTCATAGAGACACCTCGCCGGCGCCCGGCGCACTCACGATCAACTGCTCGCCAGTTCGCTTCCTCGGGTCCGTCGCGCGGTACACGCCGCCGGGCCGGCGGTTCCCGGGGTCGACGATCATGCTCCGGCCGGCCCGTAGACGGCTTCGCTGAGTGCTTCGATGACGCGTCCGGTGTTGGGGCCGAAGCTCAGCAGCACCGCATCCGACATGTCGACGATGCGCTGGTTGCGGCCCGCCGGCGTCTGCGCGATCCCCGGAATCTTGGCCACGCCCTCGACGCCGCCCACCGATTTCAGTCCGTCGGTCATTACCAGCAGGACATCCGGGGCCGCGCTGATCATGGCCTCGCTGGTGATCGCGGTGAACGGTTCGGTCACGCCTGCCTCGCTGCCCGCGTCGCGGCCGCCGATCGAGGCGATGAGCGCATCGGCGCCCGAACCGGGGCCTGCGAGCATCGTGATGGCCGTTGACCGCAGGTACAGGAACGCGATCTTCAGCGGCGGATTCTGCGCGGGCACCGCGGCGGAGGCGGCCGCGATCTCGTCGCGGGTGCGCTGGGCCAGCGCCTGACCCCGATCGGGCACTCCGAGCGCGGCGGCCACCGCCTCGATCTGCGGCACCACACCCTCCATCGTGCGTTGCGGATCGAAGTAGACGACCGTGACGCCGGTGGCGCGCAACTGCTCACGCACCGCGGGCGAGGCGCTGGTGGTGTCGGTGAGGAACACCGTCGGCCGCAAGGCAAGGATCGATTCCACGTTCAGTGAACCGTTGCCGCCGGTCACGTTGGGCAGGTCGGCCACGGCCGGGAACACACCGGCGGTCGAGCGCCCCACCAGGTTGGGGCCCATTCCCAGCGCCCAGACCGTCTGCATGAGCGTGCCGTACCGGTCGGCGGCGATGATGCGGTCGGCGGAGGTGACGGTGACCTCGGTGCCGTCGAAGGAGCGCACCGTCGCGGGCATCGCGGATGTGGGCTCCGGGCCGATCGGGACCGGCGCCATATCGGTGAGCGCCGCGGTGGTGGGCCCGCGCTGCCCCTCGACGGCGCCTTGGCCGCTCGCACCGCAGCCGGTCGATACCAGCAGCACACCCAATGCGAGCGCGGCGAGGACGGTGCGCACCCACCCGGATCGGACACGGTCATACCTCATGTAGGTAAGCCTAACGGGCGCCGCCGGAGGTCGTCCGGCCTCACTCCGCCCACGGCCGCAGCGCGCGTGGCAGCCGCCGATGTCATTCCGTGCGCGCGCTCACATCGTCGAGGGCCGCCGCGATCGCCCGTGGCAGCTCCAGGGTCTCCGCGGCCAGCACACCGGTCAGCTGACCGATGTCACGCGCACCGACGAACATGCTCGCCACGCCCGGTCGGTCCCGGATCCAGGCCAGCGCCACCGCCAGCGGGGAGGTCGCCAAACCGTCGGCGGCGGTGACCAGTGCGTCGACCACCCGGGTGGCACGGTCGTCGAGCCTGCCGCGGATCTCGGCGGCGGTCGCCTCATCGGCACCGCGCGAATCCGCGGGCACACCATCGCGGTATTTGCCGGTGAGGATGCCGCCGGCCAGCGGTGCGGTCGCGATCATCCCGACCCCGTGATGAGCGGCAGCGGGCACGGTGTCGTCTTCGGCGCCGCGCGCCAGCAGCGAGTAGGGCGCCTGCGCGACGGTGATCGGTGCGAGCGCGGCCAGGCTCGCCAGCTGCCACGCCGTGAAACCGCGCACCCCCGCATATCGCACCCGTCCCGAACGCACCGCCAGCTCCACAGTGGCGGCGACCTCATCGAGTGGGGTGCGCGGATCCCACGCCGCGATATGCCAGATGTCGAGATGGTCGGTGCCCAGTTCCAGCAGCGTGCGATCGAGCTGCCGCAGCAGCGTCCGCCGCGAGGTGTCCACGCCGATCCCCGGTACCTGCGGCATCGGTGGCGTCCCGTCCGCGGTGGGCGGCGCAGGGCGTGGATGCAGACCTGCGCAGCCGCTGAGCACCAGATCGTCACGCGAGACCAGATCGCCGAGCAGATCGGCCAGGATTCGCTGGGCTGCCCCGCCGGCGTAGGCCGGGGACGTGTCGACGAGGGTGCCGCCGGCCTCGACGAACGCCACCAACTGCACCGCCGCGTCCTCGGCGTCGGTCCGGCTGCCCCAGGTGTGGGTGGCCAACCCGATACGCGAGACCCGCAGGCCGCTTCGACCGACCGTCCGCTGTTCCATCACCGTGTCCGCGCATTCGTCACGGCGCCAAGCGTAGAGCCTGATTCGGCCGCTCGGCCCCTCCTGCGCGCCTGTTCGCGCGTCGGGTGGGCCACAATGTCGGTGCACGCTCGCGCCTCAACCCCGCCCCGCACCGTCGAGGTCAACACGGTACTGTCGCTGCGAGATAGCGATCCGAACGCCGGGTTCACCCGCCGATGAGCCAATCGTCTACTCGGAACGGACATTTCGGCACAGTACAGGAGGGTGAGTGATAGGCGAGTCGATGACCTGGCTCCAGGCGATAATCCTCGGCTTGGTCCAGGGGCTGACCGAATTCCTCCCGATTTCCTCGTCGGGACACCTGCGGATCGTGTCGTCGGTGTTCTTCGGCGACGACGCGGGCGCCTCGTTCACCGCCGTCACCCAGCTCGGCACCGAAGCCGCGGTGCTGGTCTATTTCGCCAAGGACATCTGGCGCATCGTGCGTGTCTGGTGCGCCACAGTGTTCGAGAAGCTCACCCAGCGCTCCCGGGAGACGGTGCCGCTCAGCGAACAGGTCACCACCAAACTGCCCGTCGTCACGGGGTCCGGGCCCATCGGCTACGACCCGGGTGCCGACGCACAACGCGAACTCGACTACCGCATCGGCTGGTACGTGATCATCGCCACCATCCCCATCGGCGTGCTCGGGTTCCTGTTCAAGGACGTCATCCGTACCGGCGCCCGCAACCTGTGGCTAGTGTCGTTCATGCTCATCGCGTTCGCGCTGGTCATCGCCGCCGCCGAATATTACGGCCGCAAAACCCGCCCGATCGAGCAGTTGACCACCCGCGACGGTCTCATCATGGGGTTCGCGCAGTGCCTGGCGCTGATCCCCGGTGTGTCCCGCTCCGGCGCGACGTCGAGCGCGGGCCTGTTCCTCGGCCTCGAACGCGAAGCCGCAGTGCGGTTCTCGTTCCTGCTCGCCATCCCCGCGGTCACCGCATCGGGCCTGTTCAGCCTGCCCGACGCGTTCGAACCCGCCGGTGAGGGACTCAACGCCAGCGGCTCCCAGCTGCTCGTGGCCACCATCATCGCGTTCATCGCCGGTTACGCCTCGGTGGCCTGGCTGCTGCGTTTCGTCGGCAACCACACCTTCTACTGGTTCGTCGGCTACCGCATCATCCTCGGGCTGATCGTGATGGGTCTGCTCGCGGGCGGCGTGGTGTCGGCGACATGATCGCTAGGCTGGCCGCATGACGGTGATCCTGCTGCGCCACGGTGTGTCGACCTCCAATACCGCCCACACCCTGGCCGGCCGCAGCCCCGGCGTCGAACTCACCGAACGCGGCACCGAGCAGGCCCGCACGGTCGCCGAACGCCTCGGTGGGCTGCCGATTCAGCGGATCGTGATCTCGCCGATGCTGCGCTGTCAGCGGACAGTCGCCCCGCTCGCCGAGAAGACCGGTCTCGAACCGGTCGTCGAACAGAGGCTCGCCGAGGTCGACTACGGCGAATGGACCGGCCGTCCGATCGGTGAACTGCTGAACGAACCGCTGTGGAAGGTCGTGCAGCGGCACGCCTCCGGCGCGGTGTTCCCCGGCGGTGAAGGACTCGCCGACGTGCAGACCCGGGCGGTGGCCGCGATCCGCGAGCACGACCGCGCCCTGGCCGAAGATCACGGCGGTGACGTGCTGTGGGTGGCGTGCACGCACGGTGACGTCATCAAATCGGTCCTCGCCGACGCGCTCGGACTGCACCTGGACGGTTTCCAGCGCATCGTGGTGGAACCGGCCTCACTCAGCGTCGTCCGCTACACCCCGACCTCGCCGTATGTCACCCGGCTCAACGACACCGGATCCGATCTCGACGGCCTCGTTCCCGCACCCGCAGCGCCCTCGGCGCAGTCGGGTCCGGTGCCCGGGGGTGAGATCGGCGCGGCCGGGAACACGGATAATGGGAATGCGCGGCCCAGCGATTCCTTGTAATGAGTAGTCGGCCGAACCGAGCAATCGCCGCTGCGTCGACCCGGATACGGGCGCCGCGGGCCGAACATGATCACGTAGCAGGAGGTGCATGTGTCACGAGCAATCCATGTATTTCGCACCCCCGAACGCTTCATCGCCGGAACTGTCGGTGAACCGGGCGATCGCGCGTTCTACCTGCAAGCCGTGCAAGAACCCCGCGTGGTCAGCGTGCTGCTGGAAAAGCAGCAGGTCAAGGTTCTAGCCGACCGCATGGGCCTGCTGCTGGACGAGGTGGCACGCCGCTTCGGCGCCGAGGTGCCGCCGCAGGCCGACGATGTCAGCGACAACGCACCGCTGGTCACCCCGATCGACGCCGAATTCCGTGTCGGAACCATGGGCCTGGGCTGGGACGCTGATGCGGGCGCTGTGGTGGTGGAACTGCTGGCGATCACCGAAACCGAGGTCGACGAATCGGTGGTGCTCGACGACACCGAAGAAGGCCCCGACGCGGTGCGGGTGTTCCTGACCCCGATTCAGGCCAGAGAGTTCGCGCTGCGGTCGGCGCGGGTGATCGCGGCAGGGCGTCCACCGTGCCCGCTGTGCGGGGAACCGCTCTCCGCGCGCGGGCACATGTGCGTGCGCACCAACGGCTACAAGCGCGGCGACATCTTCGGCGCCACCGAGCTGGAGGAATGACCCGTGCCCGCGGCCGGCGACGAGTTCTACACCGGTGAACTGACCGTCATCGGGCGGGTGACCACGGCGAGCAACTTCACCCTCGTCTGCGATATCGGCGACGACGACACGCCGCTGCGGGTGGTGTACAAACCGGTGCGCGGCGAACAGCCGCTGTGGGATTTCCCCGACGGCACCCTGGCGGGCCGCGAAGTCGCCTCCTACCAGGTCTCCGAGGCACTGCGCTGGTCGGTGATCCCGGAAACGATCCTGCGCGACGGGCCGTTCGGGCCGGGCATGGTGCAGCGCTGGATCACCGCCGCCGATAACCACACCGACCGCGGCCACCGCCTCGACCTGGTCGATCTGTGCCCGCCGGGCGCGGTCCCCGAGGGTTTCTGCGAGGTACTGCGGGCGCTGGATCCCGAGGGCAACGAGGTCGCGCTCATCCACGCCGACGACCCGCGCCTACAGCGGATGGCAGTGCTGGATGTGCTGCTCAACAACGCCGACCGCAAGGGCGGGCACGCGCTCGAGGGCACCGACGGCCAGGTGTACGGCGTCGACCACGGCATCTGCCTGCACAGCGAGCCCAAACTGCGCACGGTGCTGTGGGGGTGGGCCGGGCAACCCATCGACGACAACCTGCTCACCGACATCGAGGCCTTCACCAACGCGCTGCCGGGCACGCTGGCCGACACATTGGCGGCCCATATCACCGACACCGAGATCGCTGCCCTGCTCGACCGCGCGAAACGTTTGCTGGACGAGCCGACGATGCCGTTGCCGGTGACCTCACGCCCGATCCCGTGGCCCGCGTTCTGAACTCTCTCCGGACCTCGTACCAACCTGTTCGGCGGTCAGCGATTCTGCTCGAGCCAAACCCTTGACATCGGCGCGACGCCGGTTTTGCCCAGGTCCGGGCGCGCGTATCGCATGCCTGGGCGCGTACGTGCGCCGGGGTGGGCGCCGATGGCCTCCATCACACCTTTACCCTCGAAGAATGCAGTCCTGGTCCGATACCCCGATCCCGACGGTCCCCGGAGCAGGACCCCCGTTGCGGTTGCACGACACCGCCGACCGCCAGGTGCGTCCGGTGACGCCCGGCGCCACCGCCACCATGTACGTCTGCGGCATCACCCCCTACGACGCCACCCACCTCGGCCATGCCGCGACCTACCTCACCTTCGATCTGATCAACCGGGTGTGGCGCGACGCGGGCCACGACGTGCACTACGTACAGAACGTCACCGATGTCGACGATCCGCTGTTCGAACGCGCCGCCCGCGACGGCGTCGACTGGCGTGAACTCGGCACCGGTGAGATCGAGCTGTACCGCGAGGACATGGCGGCGCTGCGCGTCATCCCGCCGCGCGACTACATCGGCGCCATCGAGTCCGTCGACGAGGTGGTGGAGTTCGTCGGCAAACTCGTCGCCTCCGGCGCCGCCTACACCGTCGACGACACCGAGTACCCCGATATCTACTTCCGCGCCGATGCCACCGAGCAGTTCGGCTACGAATCCGGCTACGACCGCGCGACGATGGAACGGCTGTTCGCCGAACGCGGCGGAGACCCGGACCGTCCCGGCAAACGCGACCCCATCGATGCGCTGCTGTGGCGTGCGGCCCGCCCGGACGAGCCGTCCTGGCCCTCGCCGTTCGGCCCGGGACGTCCCGGCTGGCATATCGAATGTTCCGCGATCGCGGTGAACCGGCTCGGCACCGAGTTCGATATCCAGGGCGGCGGCAGCGACCTGATCTACCCGCACCACGAGTATTCGGCCGCCCATGCCGAAGCGCTGGTCGCCGGACGCCGATTCGCCCGCCACTACGTGCACGCCGGGCTGATCGGGTTGGACGGCGAGAAGATGTCGAAGTCCAGGGGCAACCTGGTGCTGGTGTCGAAGCTGCGCCGCGCCGGGGTCGATCCCGCCGCCATCCGGCTGGGCCTGCTCGCAGGCCACTACCGGCAGGACCGCATGTGGACCGACGCCGTCCTGGATGAGGCCGTGGCCCGCCTGGACCGGTGGCGCCGCGCCACCGCCCTACCCGCCGCGGGCGACGCGAGCGACACCATCGCCCGGCTGCGTCAGCATCTGGCCGACGATCTCGACACCCCGAAGGCGCTCGCCGCGATCGACAACTGGGCCGACGAGGCTCTCACCTACGGTGGCACCGATACTGACGCACCGACCGCCGTGGCGACCGCGATCGACGCCCTGCTCGGCGTGCAGCTGTGACCGACTGACCGTCAGCCTGCGCCCGTATCGACCCGGACCAGGACCTGTTCGGTGCCGTCAATGGCGAACCGGTCGGCGGCTGTGCGGATGTAGTTGTTGAACCGGGCCAACTCCTGCGCGGTGAGCGGCTCGATCGTCGCGATCCCGGTCCGCCAGCGCAGCCCGGTCCGCAGCCGTACCCGCGAGTCCGCCTCGATATTGCGCACCCAGTCCGCGCGCCGGCCGTGCACCGATACCAGCGACATCACCGTGCCGTCGGTGATGCCACGCGCCAAGGGCTTGCGGCGTTGCAGCCCGGATCGGCGGCCGGTCGTCTCGATCACCACCCAGAACGGGACGATCGGGGCGAGGAACTTCGCGCCGGGGCCGGATAGGTGCCAGAAGCGCAGTACCCCAGCGGGTCTGGTTGGTTCCGCCATCGTTTCACCGTAACCGTCCAGTCCTCTGGCGACCAGCAATTCCAGGTCGCTGCCGCCACTTGCCAGTCGATGTCTTTGCCGCTTCGGGCGCAGCATTCGAAACGCCTCGAGTTGCGATGCTGATGCGCCTGGCCGTCCGTACTCATGTCGTCGAGGGCGATAGTCGCTCGGTCGGAGGCGTGAGACTGCGCCCGATCGACGACTCGGATCGCGTAGAAGGCCCTGGGCGGCGGATATCCTCGGTCATATATCGCGACGGCTGCATTGGGTCCAAACATCCACCGACGACCAGTTCGTGTCGGAGCCTTGTCGAAGGGTGGGCCGACATGGTCAGGTAATTCCGTGTGCAATGTGGCGCGGCGAATGGTGAGCAGGCGGGGCGTGCTGGGCGGGGGTGTGCTGGTGGCGTTGGGCGAGGCAGCGGCGTCGGGAGCGCCGGTCGAGCCGCGCACGGTGGCGGCGCGGCAGCGATTCTTCGGCGCCGACCTGGTCGACCCGAGTACGGGCGCGGTGCGGCCGGATCGGGTGGTGTTGTCGTGGGTGGGGTGCGCGACCTACGCGGTGGCGTTCGGCGGCACGGTACTGCTACTGGATGCGTGGGTGCCGCGATTGAGCAGCGCCGGATATGTGCCTGCGACCGCCCAGGATCTCGCGGATCTGCGGCCCGCGGCGATCCTGATCGGGCACGGCCATTTCGATCACGCGGGCGCCGCCGGGCGGATCGCGCAGGCCAGTGGAGCGGTCGTGTACGGCACCGCCGAGCATTGCGCGACGATCCGGGGCCAGGTGCCCGATCCGTCGTTCGGGACGGTCGCATTCGGTGATGCGGGCACCGCTCCCGGACACATCCACGAGTTCGGCCTCGGCGATATCGAAGTCACCGCGGTACGGCATCTGCATTCCGGCCCGACCGCACCCGACAGGGCCAACGGTTCGCCGCCGTTCTTCCCCATTCCGGATCTGTGCGCGATCGCCGAGCACCCACCGACACTCGACGACCTGCGCGTCGGCCTGCCCCGGCTGCGCGACGAAGAGGGCGGCTGCTTGCTGTATCAATTACGCGTACCGGGCTTTTCGCTGGTGTGGCACGATTCGGCCGGCCCACTAATCGACAAGGCTCCCCACGTACTCGACGTCCTCGCCGGGCTCGCGCCGACCGACCTGCAAGTCGGCGCCATCCAGGGCTTCAACCAACTCACCAACGGCCTTCGCGACCCCCGCACCTACATCGAAGCGATCCGGCCGCACCTGTTCGTCCCCGCCCACCACGACAACTGGCTCCCCGGCTTCACCGCCCCGGCCGCCACCTACGATCGCGCGCTGCGCGCCGAGCTCGACCGCATACCGTCCGAGCACCGCCCGGAACTACGCCCCCTGCTCGACCCGGCCGACTACATCACGCCGGCCCGACTGACGTTCTCCATCTGAGCCTTACGTGCGCTCAGGCAGCAATCGTGGCGCTGGTGGCAGCGGTCAGAACACGGGCGACACCGCCGATTTAATTGTGTTGCCGCACAACAGAGCGGTCCGTACGCTCCACCGCATGTATTGCCTCACCTTCATCCGCATCCGCGACGGCCGGGCTCTGGCCCGCTAGCGGACCCCCGGTCGCGCTGGCGCGCCCAGGGCCCTTCGAGACCTTCATTCATCTCGAAGACCCAGAAGGGCAGCAGCCGTGGCTACTCAGTCATTCGCACACGGAAACTATTCACACACACAGAAGAAGGCTCGAGTCACGGGCGGACACAGCCCCAGAGACCGAGCCAGGCGGGCGCTCTCGCAGAGCTTCCTGACCGACGGGCCGGCCGTCGAGCAAGTGGTCCAGGCGGCCAGACCGTCCGGCCTCGTCCTGGAACCCCGATCCGGCACGGGCACCCTCACCGCCGCTCTGGCCGGAACAGGCGCCGAAGTCGTCGGCTACGAGACCGACCCGCTGCTGGCCGTCAAGCTCAAAGCCAGGGCGGGGGTCAGGGTCGTCAAGGGTGAGCTCACGGCCGCACGACCGCCGCGCGAGCCGTTCGAGGTGGTCGGCAACATAGACCTCTCAGTGACGCCGAAGATCGTCGACTGGTGCCTGCGCGCTCCGGCACTGACGTCGGCGACGCTGGTAACGCCATGGGACTACGCACGCACACAGTCCGGCGACTCCGGCCAATGGAGCCTTGTCACAGTGCAGAGCTGGCCGTGGTTCACGTGGGAGCTACTCGGAGTGATCGGCAGGGAAAGCTTCCGGCCGGTCGCATCGGTCGACTCGGCGATCCTGCGGATCGAGCGGCGGCCCGAACCGCTGGTGGCCGATGAATCCGACTATCGGGATATGGTGAAGCTGGGGTACTCAGGCATCGGTGGGCCGGTGCACGCGTCGCTGTCCACACAGTACGCCGGTGTGCACAGCGCCTTGGACGAGGCTGGAATCGCCCACGACACCGCAGCGGCGACGATCCATCCAGATCAGTGGATCACGTTGGCCGGACGGATTATTCGCTGAGCAAACGCACCCGGGTATCGATCCCCATGATGCCCGGGTGCTAGCCGCGCATGGTCACCATCGCCCGGTGGGGACGGTCGGCAACGTCACGATATCGCATGCTCGCGGGTCCGGCGTACCGGTCCAGCGGGCCGGGCCTGTGGTTAGGACGTGAATTCGGGCGTCGTCTATCGGCGAACTCTGACGTCCTGCCGAACGCTGAGATCCGCTGGTATCGGCGAAAACTGACACCGCCTACGCGCATGTCGCTCGCTCGGCGTGCCAGCGGGACATCCGCTCGCGCCGATTTCCTCAAGGTGCACCGGGTCGGCTCGACTGCCCTGCGGCGAGAGGGTGGAACTCGGTCGCGGGACGGTCCACCACTCGCTAGCCTCGATGATCATGAGCGAACAGTGCCTGTTCTGCGGCATCGTGGCCGGCGACCTCCCCGGTGTAAAGGTGGCCGAAGACGAAACGACTCTCGCGTTCATGGACATTCACCCGGCTTCGGAAGGCCATCTGTTGGTAGTTCCGAAGCGACACAGCAGGGATCTCCTCGACATCCCCGCCGAAGACCTGGCAGCCGTGACTCTGGCTGCACAGCGGATCGCCAAGGTAGTTATCAAAGAGCTCGGCGCCGATGGCGTGAACCTACTCAATTGTTGCGGGGCCGATGCCTGGCAGACGGTCTTCCACTTTCACCTGCACGTTGTCCCACGCTATGTCGACACGGCAAAGGACCGGCTCACCCTGCCCTGGAAACCCGGCCCTCCCGCCAACATGGCCACTGTGAATAGCTGGGGTGAGCGGCTTCGCATCGCGTTGGCATAATCGGCGGTGGATTGTTTTCCGTGCGGTCAGAGGCAGTTTCGGCTTACGGAACACCACTTCGCCGGCAACACCGTTCGCACTTTGCACTTCATGACAGCTCGAGAAGCTCGGAGCCGGAAGGCGGACCCTGCCGCCGGTGGGCGCCTGATGGGTGGGCCCCTGACGCTGAGATCGTCTGGGTTGTCATGACATGATCGGCGTCGCGAGCAACGAGGTTCCCTTCACTGTGGTGTGGGATCCGACCCTGTGCAGCGAGACCGACAGGTTGGATGCGACGGATTCTGCATCGAATTCCCAGTCGTTGTAGCTGTCGAAGGCGGGATCGTTTGCGGCTAGGAGTCTTGGAGTCGCCGGTCGGCGCCGATCGTTGATCCACGCAAGCATCTCGTCGCGGCTCGCCGGACCCATGAAGTCGTTGCCGTACAGGTCGTAGAAGCACGATTGCAGGACCTTGCCCTGCTCCGCGACGGTCCAGTCCGACCAGTCGCCGCAGCCACTCTGGTACCCGTGACCATAGCAGTGTGCCGCACCGAAGCGGGCACTGAGCGCCTCGAGGTCAGCGTCCAGGGCTCCCTTGTGCACCAGCAGGGTCCAGCCGTCGAACGCCGGAGTGACGACAACCGCCATGTCGGGCGGCAGGTCACCTTGTGCATCGAAGAGCCCGGCGGCCTCTCGGAAGCCGACCGGCACTGCGCCGGTGAGCTGAAACGCGTCGAGCACCGCAGCCTGGTCGCTGGTCGGGACCGCGTACCAGGAGCACTCGTCGATGAAGGTGGATTCGAGCGGCTCACTGGCGTCGAGATCCTGCGCGCGACGGTGCAGGAGGGTCCAATCGAGCGTCGCGTCGCGGGCCACCGGTCCGCCCGAAAGCAGCTGGTTGGCGGCCCGGCTCGCCCAACCACTGGCGAACATGCTGACAAACACCGCCGTGCGCGGCCGCAGACCGTACCCATTGTGGACGGTGATGCCGAGTGACTCGGCGAGGCGCTCGGTGTCGGTGCGCGCGAGCGCGTCGATGACGAGCGAGAAATCGTCGGCGGAAACCGAGGAGATCACGTACCGGTACTCATGGAGGTATTCGCCGGCATTTTCGTTCAGAAGGTCCAGCACCGCCGTGAGCCGCTCGCGACATTGCTGGTGGCCGTCACCGGCGGCGTGGTACAGCGGGCGCAGAACGCGGTGCCTGACCTCCGGATCGGGGTGCAGGAGCTGCTCGCGAAAGGACAGCCTTGTGTCGGTCACGGCGCGTAGCGTATCTTCTCCGCCCGAGCTCCCCAGGGCTGACTGGTGAGGTCCAGCTCGACATCCCGTCCGGCAGGAGGCGCTCCCAAAAACTGCCGGTGAAGTCGTAGAATGCGATTTCGGTCCGCTCGACACCCGCTTGAAGTGCGACGTAATCGACCGTGGCGTCAGGGATTTCGGCACGTCCACGCGGAAACCGGCCTCATTCGGTATAGAACCGCACCATCAGCCCGAACCCGAGCTTCGGCGCACCCCGCTTGGTAGCGACCAGGCCCGGTTCCTTGCCCAGCAGCGTCCACCGGTCGATCAGCTCGTCCTGGTCCAGCGCCCTCATCACGCGCGAAAGCTACACCGCGCCAACAGGTCCGCAACCCCGATTCACGCAGGATTCATGTACCTGGTGACACGTTTCTTACCGACACCCCATGTAGCCGGGCCTGGTCATGGCCTCAGCCAGCGTGGTCTGTGCGAGGTCTCGCAGCCAGGCGTGGGCGAGGTCGCTGTCGTAGCGTTGATGCCAGGACAGATACACCGCCGCCGGCGGGAGATCGAGCGGCAGCGGGAGCAAGGCGAGGCCGAGGTCGATGCCGCGGCCCGGGCGCTCGATTCGGGCATGGTGACCAGCAGATCGCAGCCGCGCACGAACTCGAACGCCGCGCGTTCGGTAGGCACACTGGCCACCACCCGCCGGGTGAGATCCAACCGTGCGAGCTCCTCGTCGATGAGGTTGGCCATCTTGCCGCGCCGGGAAACAGCGAGGACCAGCAGGCTGGCGAAATCCCGCACGGACCGTCTCATCTATTCCTGGCGTGAGGCTGCCTCGAATCGGTCGGCGCTAGCCTTCTGACCATCGACCCACCCCGCGATGCAAGTTCGAACTGCGGAAATGACGTTGCTCTCACGCGACTGTCCGCGTGGCCGGGCCTGGCTATTCATTTGCGGCGTGGGCAAGCTGGCGGTGAGGATGGGGTACTGACGGAGTGAGATTTCGCCGCCGTCGAGACGATCGGCAGGAAGGTCGACAGGCCAGATCACAAGGGATTTCCCGGACATCAGTCGCGATGAGTTGTTCCGATACTTCACGCTCACTCCTGCCGATATTGCGTTCGTGACGCCAGGCCGCGGCCGAGGCAAGCTCAACAAAGGCGAGTCGATCCACGCCCGACCTCATCTACGCCCAAGAAAGAGCGTTCCGGGCCAGGCGTTACGCGGCGACGTCGAACGCGCCGTCTACGAGCACAGGAACAAGAGAGGACGCGTCGATGTCGGCTGCGACGTCGACGTCAGCGCTGAATCCTTTGCTGGTGAGCTCGCGGCCGCCGACGCAGTTGTGCATGCGCTCACTGAGGTGGTCGACACCGGCATCGAATAGGTCGACCGCTGCCCACGCCTCAGGGCTGAACCTGTCGCCGTAACCCAGCGCGACCAGCCTGGAAAGAATGGCACCAGCGCCGAGGTGGTCCTCGAGGGCAGGGCGCAAAGAGTCGTCGTCGCTCCAGCGCTCGCCCGCCGCGACGACAGCAACCGAGCGCCGGGACTCGAGGGCCGGCACGAGCCACTCGGCGACAGCACTGGCGTTACGAAGGCAGCCGGCAGCAATGGTCGAGCCGGTGGCTCGCAGTGCCTCGGCGATCGCCGATCCGTTCGGCGATGGCAGTACGAGCCGTGGGATCAGCTCGCAAGCGAGAAGACCGGCCGGTGAGAGCGAGGGCGCTGGAACTGAGCCCCGCTTGGTCGCTTCGAGCCGCCCTACCGCGAGCACCGCGTTGTTCATTGCCGCGAACTTCTCGGCATGCTCGCCCTTCCATCGGAAGGGGAAGACCCGCATACCCCGCTCAACCGCTACGGTCACCGAGGTCGAGAAACTGAGAACGTCTACAACGACCGAAACATCAGCTCGGACCGTCGTGGCCCCGAGGGGACCCCAATCGAGACGAACGTCGAAATCGCCTTGCCCGAACAGATCAGCCACAGCGGGCGATCGTAGCCGAGGGCCTCGGCCGACCTGGAATTCTGACTCTGGTCAGAAGATCCTGATCAGACCACGGTCCCCGTCGACGCAGATGGTTCCGCCCAAGCGTGACGAGCACCGCCCGCCTCTGGGTGGCTGCGCTGGCAGACAGTTGCGCGCCGGTTGCGACCTGGGTGGCGCCGAGGGTGACGACCACGCAGGTCGTGGTGTCGACGGTCAATTTCACCTCGGGGTCGTCCCGCAGCAACTCCTCGAAGTGTTCGTGCTGCACGACCTGTTCGCCGTGCCGTTCGACGAGATCGGCCAGATCTTTGACCGATTGCCGCAGCAGTGCAAGGTAATTGATGGCACCGCGGGGCGGCTCAGTCGTCCTCGTCTTCGTGGTCCTCGTAATCGTCGTAGTCCTCGTAGTCGTCGTCTTCACCCGCTGGGCGCAGGTCCCAGCCCAGCATGCTTGCCGCCATTTCGGCGTCGGGGTCGTCTGTTCGCGCGAAGAATCGGCGCACGCATGACTCGACGTGTGGATCACTGGCCAAAAAGGGGTAGAGCGCGGTCAGCATCGTTTTGTAGGAGTGCGGCCGGTTACGGGGGGCGAGGCAGGACGGATTGTCCAGCAGGCGCAGGAACGGTCCGACGAAATCCGGCGCGCAGCGCGCCACGACGACCTCCAGCTCCCACGCAGCCAATTCTGGACTACCGAGCAGATCGAGGAGCGGGCGCCGCACCGATTCGGTTCCCAGTTCGCCCAGGATGAAAACCAGGTTCTCCCGCGCGGACCGCCCGCTGGGCGTGGAGTCGTAGGCCGGGTCGCGCAACGCGACTGTGATCGGCTCGACCATGGTGAGGACCGGCAGGTCGTGCTTACTCCGCGTGCGCGGTGTCACCAGCTCACGCAAGATCGTCGTGGCCAGTCCTCGTCGATCCATGGACAGGTCGGAATCGGTGATCTCGGCCAGCAGCCGAGTCAGGACACGTTCGGTGCGCGCATCGACTACTGCCCAGCCCGCCGACAACCCGGGACCCTTCGGACCACCGAACCATTGTGCCTGTCCGAGAACGTAATCGGTTACCTCGTCCGCAATCAGATCGCGTTGTGTGCGCTGGATCGCGAGGCAACTCATCAGATACCAGCTGAGCGCGGGCGGCGTCGTGCGCAGCATGTCTCGCAACGCGCCGGTCATCTCGGGATGGTCGATGGTCTCGACTACTTCGAGCACCTCGGCGCACACATGAGAGCGCTTGTCGACCAGCCCGGCGACGAGGCCGCGGCGAGCCACCGCCGTGTCCGCGTGTCGCAGGAACCCCAGTGCGGCTCGGTGAATCCGCACGTCCCGGTCACCGAGCACAGCGGCGAAAATGGCGTCGAATGCGGGATCGCGTACCTGGCTCAGTGCTTCTGCGATCACCGGACGACCCGGCGCGGTCGGATCGAGAAGCACGTCCGCCAATTCCGGTCGCACCTCGGACGCACAGTCCGCGGCCTTCGCATGGAGATCGAGCACGCGTTCTGCCGATTTCCGAACCGCCGCGCTGCCGTCGTTCGCCGCGATACCGCTCAGCAGTGTCGACGTAGTCGGCTCGATCCAGGAACCGGCGGCGTGCACGATCACCATGCGGTCGGGCTCGGGCACCGACTCGTCGAAGGATGCGAGCAAAGTATTGATCGTCGCGGTATCCTGTAGCGCTGCAAGGGCACTGATGACTGCGAACCGCACCGTGGCTACCGGGTCGGACCGCACGGCGCGTAGCGGGCCGATCGCGGCGGCGTTCCCGATCTCGCCCAACGTCCGCGCCGCGATCTCTCGCACCTCATCGGTATCATCGTCGAGAACGCGGATCAGCGCTTGTGCGGTCCGGCCGTCCTGCCGCTCGGCGAGCGCTCGCACGAAGGCGACCCGGAGCGCCTGTTTGCGCTCGACGGGCAGTTGTGTGGCGAACCGTTCGGTGGACGCATAGCTGTTGTAACGATCGGCTAGAACTCGAAATACACTGTGCCGCACCGAGAAATCGGGATCCGTCAGGTTCTTGTACAGATCGTTGTCGATCCCGATCTCTCCGTAGACCTTGGTTGTGTGCATGCGGTGCTCCTCCCGCGCGAAACCGTAACACGCGGCATCGACCACATCGCCGTCCGGATCAACTGCACGATCCGGGAGCAGGCCGGCAAGACATGGTGAGCCGGGCGGGGCGTCATCCCCCTGAGGCCGCGCTTCCTGACGTCAAGGGACCACGCCCCCACAGACCGAAACTCCGAGGTCTGCGGCATTCGCGAATGGCGCTGGCCCTGCAGTCCTCGCCGCCGACGAGTTCGAGGGTTCACCGCCCGTAGTCGACGAAACCGAGGCGCCGATTCATGCCTATCGCCGCGGCGTTGCCGGGATGATGGAAAGCGACCAGCCATCGGTAGCCCGCTGCCTGGACGAATTGGATCGCATGCAGCTTCAGCGCCAGCGAAAGCCCTCGTCCCCGATGAGATCTGAGGACGCCGGTCATTTCACTGAATGCCACTCCCTTGGCTGGATGCAGAGAGGTTGCAGTCATGCCGGCCCATCTGCTGTCGTGAACTGCGAGGATGACGCCGTTCGGGTTATAACCGGGAACGTCGATGCGCTGGGCGACATAGTCGGTGTAGGTATAGAACTCGCCGCGACCGGGGATATCCGACGAGCAGGTTTTGTTCAGTTCATATAGCGCTCGGTGGTGTTCTGCGGTATCTCCGAGTTCGGCCATGGTGGTGAAGTCGAAGCCCGCATCGGCGGCCTGTCTGTGCAGCGAAGCGAATGTCGACTCGTCGAACTCGTCGATGTCCAATCGCAGCCGCACCCACTCCACCATATGCACGAATCTAGAGCGCTCAGCGCATCGGGTCGAGCGCGTCGCGGTCCATCGGATGCTCGGTGCGGCGCGAATGGCCGGTGTCCTCATGATGTCGGATACACCCGGTCGTAGAGCCGTTTCGCGTGCTGCACATCTACTTTCTCGTGGCCTTCGAGCTCGAGGAAGTAGTCGCACTGCCACTTCTGAGATCGCATCGCTTGTCTGTTTCCTGTCGGGGACCACGGCGGATACACACGAAACCCCCGCTTGCCACCCCGGCCTTCCACGGAAACGATGCCGTGCTCGACCAACGCGGTCTTCGGGAACACGAACTGCCCGAAGCACTTCCCTTCTCTGGCAGTGACCACCAGCAGATCGATCCCGTCCTCGGCGGCCAACGGCTCCGTGGACCCATCCTCCGCACGTCTCCACACGGTGACGAACAACCCCACCTTGGCCGGTGTCAGCTTGCCCACCCGGAATCTGACCGACCCGCGACCCACGCTGGAGACAAACGCTCCGTACTCGGCATTCTCCTGCTCAGGAACCGGAGCCGAAATCGTCAAACCCAGAAAGTCGAAAATTAGCGTTGCCGCGGCTACATCAGGATGCACGCTGGCTGGCGACAATCGAACCAACTCCTCATCGCGTGTTCGGACCCATCCCGCCCGATCTGGGCGACGCCGATGAGATTTCATTCTGCCCTCTTACGTGCTCCTACCCATCAGCACCCGCGGTAAAGTCAGGCCATCAGCGGTTTTCACAGTTCGAACCTGAGTCGTGGGGTAGGTCGATGGTCAGAGGGCGCGCGTGGACCGGGTTCGAGGCGGCCGCACTCCAAGAAGCGATGAGACGATCGGTGCGGGACTTCGCCGGGTTGCTGGGAGTGGAGACCACCACCGTCAACAACTGGCGGGTCGGGCTCAGTAGTGTCAAGCCACGCGCTGGTACGCAATCGATCCTCGATACGACGTTAGTCCAACGGACGTCCTCGGAAGACCGTGAACGCTTCGAACAGATTGTCGCGGAAGGCGAAGCAGCATGGCGGAAGCGGAACCGGCCGCAGCGGAATCCACTCGTAGGCGGATCAACGGACTCAGATGCAGACGACCGCGAGGAATTGCTCACGGTGCTCAACCGCGTGCAGAAGCTCAGCCGATCCGTCGACCCGCACGTTGTCAACCAGATGGGGAGCGGCACACGGGGTGCCATCGAAGGATATGAGACATCCGAACCAGCCGAGCTCCTGCCGTGGCTTCGCAAGCAGCGGGCGTGGCTGGAGTCGCTGATCGATGAGTGCGGCGACCCACGCCAGCGCATCCGATTGTTCGAGATCGCCGGCCAGACATCCGGATTGCTCGGCTACATCGCGGTCGGCTGCGGTAGCTTCACCGTCGCGCGTGCCTATTGCCTGGAGTCCTACCAGCTGGGCTGCTACGCCGGAGACACGAATTTGATGGCATGGGCGCGCGGCATTCAGAGCTTCTGCGAGTACTACGCCGGGCGGTACGAGGATGCCCTTCGGTTCGCGGAGGCCGGTCTGGTCGACGCGGCGGGCGGGTCGCAAAGCGTTCGCCTCGCCATCAACGGTGTCGCGCGAGCGAAGGGAAAGCTGGGCGATGCCGAGGGCAGCGTGAGTGAGCTACGACTGCGCCAAGGACAGGACGGCCCACTCGGCCACTACTGGTTCCTCACCTTCGTGCACGCCACCGACCTCCACTTCGCAGCTACAGCCCGCCAACGCACGCTGGACGCACAGCACTTCGCTGTGACGCCGATCGATGGTCTGCACCTCACTCTGGACCGGATCGCCGCCCACGGGGGAAGCACAGCCCAGCAACGTGCGCGGATCGTCACCACCGCCGAAGATGTTTGCGCGCGACTGAAGCCGTTTGTCCTGGCAGTCGATCGCCTAGCAAATATCCGCGCGGCGATCGGATTCCTTGTCGCGCCTGACGAGCGGGTGCACGAGCTTCGCGATGCTCTCCGCGGGGTGACGATGTCCGTGCTTCCTGATGCGCCGGTCAAGAATTCTACGGCCGCCCCACACGTCACGATCGCCTACCCGATCTACGAAGGCCTCACCACCGAAGCCATTGCTGCGGTGGAAGCGAACGAAACCCCTCTGGATCATGTGAGCGTGACCGTCTCGGAGGTCAGGATGGTGATGCTCGAGCGACGCGGCCACGGCTACCAATGGGAGACGGTCGCTCGAATCCCCCTCACCGGTGTTTAGCCTGTAGGCCGAACCGAAGCACGAACGGTACGCGAACACCACCCCAACGGCACACCGTCCCGGCAGACCGCACTCCGCGACAGAGTTGACGAGTCCGATTCGAAGACTCGTCAGGGGTGACCACGAATGTTCGCGCTCGGCTGGATCGACCCGTCTTCTCCGACCCAGGATTGGGATGCAGCGCAGATTCGGCGACTGGCGCGGCGGCTGGGGTATCCGTTGCGCTGGGCTGATTCGCCGTTGCTGGGATTGGCAGAACAGGCCGAATCCTGTGGTGCCGACGTCGTGATCGGGCCATCCACCGGACACGTCGACGCAATAACGCTGGATCGGGTCATGGCGGTCGCAGACGTCGAATGCGCCGCGCCGCGTGCGTCGTTCGCACGCTGGACGATCATCGGAGGGGTGCGCCGGTGAGCGCCGCTCAGCTCGGATTTTTGTTCGTGCTCGGTCTTCCACTGGTGGTCCTGGTGTTATCGATCTGGTGGCCGAGCGACTACGACGACCCGTAGCGCTGCAGATCGCCGTCTGCGGTCCTCGCGCCTGCACCCCAGACGACGCTCAGCGCGCGAAAAGAATCGGCCATCTTCTTGCCGAGGCGGGGGTCACAGTCTTGTGTGGCGGAGGCTCCGGCGTCATGGCGGCGGTTGCCGAAGGCGCGTCGGCCGCTGGCGGAATCGTGATCGGTATCCGACCCGACACCGACCGCACCGCGGTGTGCGACGGCCTCACGGCCGTGCTGTACACCAACATCGGCGAAGCCCGAAACGCTGTGCTCGTCTGGTCCGCCGACGCAGTCATTGTGGTCGGCGGATCGTGGGGAACGCTGTCCGAGCTCGCGCTCGCCAACCGTCGCGGCGGCGTTCCTGTGGTCTCCATCGGTGGATGGCGGATCACAGACGACGACGGCAACGAAATCGGCGCGGCCGGGCGCACCGAAACACCTGAAGAAGCAGTCGCCAGTGCGCTCGCGCGAGCCGACCGCAGCTAGAGCCGGAACAAGGGCGCGGTATTGCTCACGTGACGACAGCGCGACTGCCGAGCAGCGTCACGGAGCCCCGTCGAAACCTTTCACAGCGGCGAGGGCCCTGTCGACCTCATTGATGAATGGTGAGGAACCGTTCGGCGAATCGGGATAGTTCGTCGCGCTGCTCGTTCGGGTCGGAGGAGCCGGCGCTCATCACCACCCGGTCCACGCCCTGCACGGTGAAGGCGGCGAGCCGCTCGTCGGTCATGTCGAATCCACTCCAGCGGGTGTACTCGAGGCGTTCGGGGTCGCGTCCGGCCTCGGTGGCGGTCACCCGCGCCAGCTCCCACTGGGACATGCGCTCGTCCGGGAGCAAGGCACCCCCGGCGAAGTATCCATCGCCCCGCAATCCGGTGCGCCGTGCCGCCGCCCGGCTCGAGCCGCCGATATGAATCGGAAGCGTGGTGTCGCGATAGGGCTGCGGGAACTGGACGAGGTTGTCGAAGGCGAAGAACTCGCCGTGGAAGGACACGCCCTCTTCGTTACCGGACCACAGCAGCCTCAAGATGTCGATGGCCTCATCAGCCCTGCGGCCCCGGGTCCGGTAGTCGACTCCAGTGGCCGTGGCCTCGGCTGGGAGAGATCCCAGGCCCACGGTCAGCAATCGCATCCGTCCCTTGGACAAGACGTCGATGGTGGCCAGCTGTTTGGCCAGGACGACGGGGTGTCGGTAGGGCAGCAGCAGGACGCCGGTGCCCAGAAGGAGCCGATCGGTGGCCGCCGCGACGTAGGCGAGCGTGTCGAGCGGGTCGAGGAACGACAGCGTGGGCGGAACCTCGAAACCGTGTAGCTGCGCTCCCGGATGCAAGACCAGGTGCTCGGGCAGATACAGCCCTTCGAACCCGCACGCTTCGGCGTGCCGCGCGTAGTCCGCGATCTGATCGGGATCGGTCCCGAGGTGGGCGGTGCTGTAGCTGACGGCGAATTTCATTCTCTGCCTTCCGATCGGGCCTGGCTGCTGGTTCACGGGGTATCCGGCGAGCACAACCGACTCCGCGGTCAACCGAGTCCCGCTGCGAGGAAATTCCCCGCAGAGTCACGCCTGCCGCCATGATCATCGGGCGATCACAGCTGTCCGATCCTTAGCGCCGAATCCCGGCCAGCTGCACCACTACCCCTGGTAATGGCGGTCGCAGACCCTCGAACGCCCGGCGCCACGTGCGTCGTTCGCGCGCTGAACAATCCTCGGCGGCGTGCAGCGGGGAGCGCAACTGAGCTCGGATTGGGGTCGTGATCGGTCTTCCGCTGATGGTCTTTGTGCGATCGATCTGGTGGCCGAGCGACTATGACGGTCCGTAACCCTGTCGACGACGGCGCGTAGTCCGGATCCGTAGCGAGCGGTGAGGATACGCATCGCGGTAGCCATCGTCGTGTGCGCGACCGGGGGCGTGAGCCCGGTGTTGCGTGGCCGGCTAGTGCATCAGCTCGGTGTGGGCGTGCTCCGGCGCCGTCGGGCAGACGTAGAGCTGCTGGTCGTAGCCGCTGCCTATTTGGACCGCAGTGTGGTTGAAGCCGATGAGTGGTTCATGTGCCGGTTCCTCGTGTGGAAGCCAGCCGCTGTCGCCGCCGGCCTCGAACGTGGCGATGGTCAGTAGGGCATCCATATCGCTGTCGCAGGTAGGGCAGAGCCGGGGGGTGGGGTCGGTGGCTCCCCAGCGAGGCCAGCCGCCGATTTTCCAGCCGGGTGCGGCGGCCAACTCATTGGCGTAGAACTCCGGGGGGTACGACGCGTAGGCGCTGTCCACACCCGTGTCGGCTGCCTGCCACACACTCCAGTTTCCGATCTGCTCCTGGAGTTCCATGCTCAGCTCCCTGTGGTCGGGGTATTCGGTGACCTGTTCCGGGTTGAGCAGGCACGGCTCGGGCAGGTAGTTGTCGAACTGCATCGCGGCCGGTTCGGGGGGCGTGGCGAGGATGTCGGTGACTGTGGCGGCCGACCGCCAGAACAGCCTGGTCTTGGGCATGATCGGGTGGTCGAAGGGGCACCACAGGACCTGGAGCAGGTCTGCGCCTTCAGGCGTGTGCAGATCGGGCACGTCGCGTGCGTAGAGCTGTGCGACCGGCAGCATCGCTATGGAACCCTCATATGGGGCGATCGCCAGCGTGAGCGGGTACTCCCGCAGGGGGCGAATTCGCTCGAGGGCCTCTCGTTCCTGCGGGGTCAGGGTCCTGCCGCGCGAGGCGGCACGGATCCGTCGTTCCAGCCTCACCTCCGCTGGGGGCAGGGTCGGGTTCATTCCGTCCACTACATGAGGTCCGTCGCAGTGTGGCCACTGCTCGTCGGCGGGCCAGAGCAACGGTCCGCCGATGGAACTGTCCTGCGGTGACGGCAACCCGGGGCGCGGGTGCAACCGGGTCGCCGTGCGGGCCAGCGGAGCCAGTTGAGGGAAGACGGTGGTGACGTCGAACGGCCGCGGCGGAGTGGACGGGGTGCTGGTCATAGCCGCGATCTTGCCAAATGACTCTGACAACGCGGGTTGCCGTGGTAACAGCCGAATTTCGGGTGCCCTTCTGACACACCCGGCGACCAGACACGCCGATCGGGGTGACGCCAAAATTCACGGATAAGTGGTCTCAGAATTCGTACTTACAGCCAAGTGATCTCCCCCCAGACAGATCAACGCGTCCATCGCCTCGCGTTCGAGGCGCGACAGATCGCCGAGGATGGCGGCCGCGTCGGTAAGAGGCATCCCGCGCAGACACGTAGTAGAGCAGGGATGAGGACTTTCCACCCGCATGGTGATGTGGTCGCGCACCGATCTCACCGATGATGGCAATTGTCCGAATCACGGGCCGGGTTCCGGATCTACCGCATACCCGAAACCATCACACAGTGAGGAGAACGACGATGTACAGCTACAGGAGTACACGATGCTAGGCCTCGAGGAGCTGATCCCGACATGTGCCGACGGGACAGTGTCGATTCAGTGCCTCATACAACCCGGTGCATCAGAGGTTGCGGACTCCGCAGCGTCTGTCGACCCGATTGTCGCCTATCCGACCGGCGGGCTCCCCGAAAAGGGATTGTTCAACATCAATCTCTGATGCCCGCTCGCGGGAGCGAGCCCATCTCAGGGAAGAGGAAGCCGATGATCACAGGCGATCGTGTTGCGCTGCGCGCGGCCGAGCCCGGCGATGCCGAAACGCTCTACCGGTGGTTCCAGCAAGACTGGTTCCGCACAGCCGTCGGGCAACGGTATCCACAGTCGAGGTCGGCATGGGAGCAGTGGATCGCCGCGCACCAGAACATTTCCTACGGGAATGTGTCTTTCATGGTGTGCCTGACCGACGGCGGAACTCCGATCGGGATGGGCTCGCTGAACCGCCAGAGCCCGGAGGACCGCTCCGCCGAGTTCGGCGTAGCGATCGGCGAAGCGCGCTACCTGCGTGGCGCTCTCGGCATCGAGGCCGCCGAACTGCTGGGGAGATTCGGATTCGAGGTGATGGGGCTGCACCGGATGTATGCCTGGATTCTCGACCGAAACCGCGCGGCGATCGCAGCGTGCACGGCTGTCGGTGCGGTGCGAGAGGGCGTCGCCCGCCAGGCTCGGTTAGTCGACGGCCACCACAGCGATCTCATGCTCTACGGCGTGCTGGCGGAGGAATTCGCCGTCGCAGCCGACCGCGCATGCCGGCGACGTCCATTGCTGAAGCGCAACACCGAGGTCAGCTAGAAGCCGCATCCGCCGCGTGTTATCACGGTCTCTCGATCTCCGTCGGGCGATCTCCCTCCAGGCAGCTCAACGCCTGCATCGCCGCATGCTCGATCCGTGACAGATCGTCGAGAATGGCGCCCGCCTCGGTAAGGCGCTGCGCGTCACCTGATTCACCGGCTGCCGAGATCAGGCGGCTACCTCTGTCCATAGCGCGGCGGCCTCGGAGTAGAGCCTGTGCCCGGTGCGCAGATGGTCGCTGTCGAGGAGTTCGGTGCATTCGGCGAGGAAGTCGCGGTAGAGGTTTCGAAACAGGGCGCCGCGACTTGTCAGGGGTGACTACGAATGTTCGCGCTCGGCTGGATCGACCCGTCGTCTCCAACCGGCGATTGGGATGCGGCACAGATCCGGCGACTAGCCCGGCGGCTGGGGTATCCATTGCACTGGGCTGATCCGCCGTTGCTGGGCTTGGCTGAACAGGTCGAATCCTCGGGGCCGATGTAGTGATCGTGCCGTCCCCGGGCACATCGACGCGATAACGCTGGATCGGGTCATGACGGTCGCAGACGTCGAATGCGCTACGCCGCGTGCTTCGTTCGCGCGCCGGACGATCATCGGAGGGGCGCGCCGGTGAGCGCCGCTCAGCTCGGATCGGTTTTCGTGCTCGGTCTTCCACTGGTGTCGTGGTGCTATCGATCTGGTGGCCGAGCAACTACGACGATCCCTGACCCGAGCGGATAAGGCGGCGGAGTCGGGTCCGGCGGTCATGATCGTCAACTCCCGGCGGAGTCGCGGGCAAGCAGCTGGCTGAACAACTGGCGTAGTTCTTGTTCGGGCCGCTCGTGTGCGCTGCGTGCGCGCCAGGCTACGAAACCGTCCGGGCGAATGAGGGTGGCGCCGGTGACGGTGATGCCGAAGACGAGCAGGAATCGGTCGTGCGGGTCGGTAACGTCAGCGCCGATGCGGTGGGTACCGAGGTCGACGTCGAATGCGGCGGCCACTGCTTCGGCTGCGGTGACCCACCCGGATCCCTGCGCACCGGCGAGCAAGGTGAAGGCGCCGGTGCACAGGTCGAGGGTGGATACTGCTGTCCCGGCCCGCTCCAGCCAGACGTGGGGTGCCCGCAGCCCGGGGCGGCCGCTGGGAACGCGCGGGTCCTCCACCGGGTCAGCGGGTGTCCCCGGTTCGGTGCATACGGCCGCAGACCGGTAGCGGTAGCCGAAGGTCATGGTCAATTCATCGATCCCGGTCGCTTCGTCGCCGCAGGCGTGGTGGCGAGCGGTGAGGATATGCATCGCGGTAGCCATCGTCGTGTGCGCGACCGGGCGGCGCTCGGCGTCGTAGGTGTCCAGCAGTCGCGGTCCCGCCTGCCCGTGGTGCACGGCGGCGAGTTTCCAGGCCAGGTTGTGTGCGTCGGCGATGCCGGTACTCGCGCCGAAGGATCCGGTCGGTGGGACGACGTGGGCGGAGTCGCCGGCGAAGAACACTCGGTCGGCGCGGTATCGGTGGGCTACCGAGGCCCCGATACGGACATCCATCGGCTTCCGGCTCCATCCGGGCGCCGGCGGCACGAGCGTCATGCCGAGGTCCGCGATGCCGACCGCGCTGCGGACCGATTCGATACAGCGCTGCTCGGTGAAACCTTCCAGGCCCGCACCCTGGTCGGGCTCGAACGGCACTCCCAGCATCCATCGCCCGTGCTGCCCCACTGGGATCAATACAGTGCCGGTCGTGGGACGGTCGAGGTAGGCGAGCAGGAATCGGCGTCCCCGCAGCGCGGCGTCGAGATCGGCGTCGAAGACGAAATGGGCGGCGTGCCCCAGGACTCCGGGTCCGTCCGCTCCGATGCCGAGTCGATGACGGATTCCGGCGCGGTGGCCGTCCGCGGCGATGAGATAGTCGGTGCGGATGCGGTATTCGATCCCGCTGCCGAGGTCGCGCACGGTGACTGTCACGCCGTCGGCCTCGGCTTCGAAGGAAATCAATTCAGTGCCGAACCGGACGTCCGCTGCGGCGCGCTCGGCGTGCGCGCGCACCACGCGTTCCAGTTCGTCTTGGTCGATCATCGCCCAGTCGGTGGGGCTGACGTCGCCGGGCCGAACCTGGGCGAGCATGTCGACGCGGAAGCGTTCGTCGCCGGCGAGGGTGTCCGCGCCGATCATCTCCGGCATGTCGGCCAGGATCGACTGGCGCTCACGGATCTGCTCCTCCAGCCCGAGGGCGCGGTAGATCTCCATCGATCGTGGATTGAATGCTCGCGCCTGCGGCATGATCGCGGTCGACGGATGACGTTCGACCAAGATCGAGCCGACACCGTGGCGTGCAAGGAACAACGCCGCCGACAGGCCGGTGATGCCCCCTCCCACGATGAGTACCGGGGTCGTGTGTTCGTGCGGTTCGGTCATCATGTGCGGTCCCATGGCTGCGTAACCTGATCCACCCACTATCAGGTACACAGGACCCAGAGTCAAGTAGTTACTTGATTAAATAGCTTGGTCAGTTGACACTGCTGTGTGCCGTTAGAATTCCGTCATGACGCCTTCGAAACCCCGGCGCTCACCGACGCCGAAGGAGCGCCGCCGCGATCCGGAACGCACCCGCAAGCTCATCCTGGACGCGGCGGTCGCCGAGTTCGCCGCGCACGGGTACGCGGGCGCCAGGACCGCCGCGATCGCAGCCGAGGCCGGGGTCAACCAGCAGCTGATCTGGTACTACTTCGACAGCAAAGAGGGCCTATACCAGGCCATTTCGGAACGCTGGCGAGAACGCGAGAGTGCGTTGATCCCCTCCGGCACCTCCCTGCCCGAACAGATCCGCCGATACGCGCTGGAAGGTTTGCACAACCCAGAGGGAGTCCGGCTGCTGGCCTGGAGCGGCCTGGAATACACCGGCCCACACGACGATCCCGATCACGCACCGCGTGCGGGGCGGATGCAACGCTTCGTCGATCACCTTCGCGCCGAACAGGAATCCGGCCACTTGCCGGCGGAGTTGGACCCGGACTGCCTGACGATCATCCTGATGGCAGCGGCAATGGCCACCACCAGCATTCCGCACGTCATCGAGGGCCTCTGTCAGGTCGACCCCCGCAGCCCCGAGTTCATCGATCGATATGCCCAACAGCTCGCCATCGTCGCCCGGCTCCTCGGGCTCGATCTCGCCGAAGGCCCGGCAATCTGACCATCCTCGGATCCACATCATCGGCGCCCCGGGGTGACCGGCGCGGCTGGAGCCGTTCCCCGATTCCCTCAGCACACGATGAGAAACCAGGTGCCGTTGCATCCGAGATTGGTATCGGCCGACCCCGGGTAGCTCCATTCGCCTTGTGGTGCGTCGATCAGCCAGCTGCGGTCCGGCTTCGCGATCGGCCGACCCTTGGATAGAAGAATCCAATGGGTAGACCCCTGCGCTGCTATCGAAGCCTCCGTTCGACCTCCTCCGAATGATCACCCTCCAGACAGCTCAACACCGTCATCGCCTCGTGCTCGATCCGTGACAGATCGTCGAGAATGGCGCCCGCCTCGGTAAGGCGCTGCGCGTCACCTGATTCACCGGCTGCCGAGATCAGGGCGGCTGCCTCTGTCCATAGCGCGGCGGCTTCGGCGTAGAGCTGGTGGCCGGTACGCAGATGGTCGTTGTCGAACACCTCGAGACACTCGGCGAGGAAGTCGCGGTAAAGGTTTCGGAACAGGGCGCCGCCGGTGCCTGCCTTCTCCATCAGGAGAGCAGCCTGCGGTAGGTCCCGTTGTGGGGTGTCGGTCCGGTCGAGCCAGGTGGGTATCAGCTTGGCGGCCTTGGTGATTCCTCGGTGGCCGAGGTTGGCGATCGGTGGGTTCAGGAAGGCGTTGGCGCAAGTAGTGATCGCGGGGATGATGTGGTTTTTCAGGGAGGGTAGGCCGTTCGGAGCGATGAGGGTGAACGAACGATTCTTGGCCGTCATCGGGCCGCGCGCTGCCCTGGCTGCGGCGAGGCTGGTCAGACTGGTGGTCACCTTTCCGCCTTGCTGGGCGGTGTCCACCAGATAGGCGTTGCGGTCGTCGTAGCCGTACATGGCGACGATATGGCCGCCGAAGTGAACCTTCGAACCGAAGTAGTCCAGGTGGTAGCTGTCGAGTTGGAGTCCGACGGGGCGTCCGTCGTCGATGGCGCCCACCACGTTCTCCCAAGCTCGGCGGGCGGAGGTCGTTTCCTGGACTGTCAGATCGAGCCCGAGTCGCGCGGCCAGGTTCCTGGTGAGCTCGAACGGTTTGACCCGTCCCCCGAGGAAGGGGAAGCCGATGTTCTTGCTGTCCCAGTAGATGAACGACAGACCGGAGCCGAGGCCGAAGAGCATCGGCTCGGACAGATCCAGACTCTGGTGCCGCAGCAGCACGCCCAGAGCTGTCGTCTCGCAATGCTGCATTTCGCGGGCATCGATGCCGGTCACCGTGGTCATGCCACGATGATGGACCCTCCGCTAGCCGGAGAGTCCAACTCCGTAGCGAAAACGCGCCCAGGCGATCATTTCCGCAGTGACTCGGCGGTTTCGGAGCTGGTAGCCTCGACGGCTTGCGGACGGCGCGTCGGACCGCGATCACGCCAGATGAGTTTCAACAGCGCGGGTGTCAGCAGCATTCGCACGACGGTGGCGTCGAGGACCAGTGCCGCGATCATGCCGTAGGCGATGTATTTCATCAGCACCAGATCCGAGAATCCGAACGCTCCGGTGACGACGATGAGGATCGCCGCCGCCGAGGTGATCACCCCGCCGGTATGGGCGATGCCGTAGCGGATGGCCTCGGGTGGGTCGGCGCCGTCGGCGCGGGCCTCCGACATCCGCGACAGCAGAAACACCTCATAGTCGGTGGACAGGCCGAACACCACGGTCACGATCAGTACCAGTACCGCGAACATCAGCGGGCCCGGGGTGAAGTTGAACAGGTCCGCGCCGTGGCCTTCGACGAAGATCCAGGTCAGGATGCCTAGTGTGGCGCCGAGGCTCAGCGCCGACATCGCCACCGCCTTGATCGCCAGCACCATCGACCGGAACGCCAGGTACATCAAGGTGAGCGCGGCCGCGATCAGGATCACGACCAGCAGCGGCAGCCCGTCGATGAGCCCGTTGATGCTGTCACGTTCGAGTGCGGGCACACCGGCCACCATTATCTCCACACCCGCTGGCGCTTCGATGGCACGCAGGGTGGCGATGGCGGTGTCGGCGCTGCGGTCGTCGACCAGGCCCGCGTTGAGGACGTTGATGCCGTCCTTGGTGGGTGCGGCCGGTTCGAACGGCCCGGTCAATCCGGGAGTGTGGTTGGCCTGGAAGCGGATATCGCTGAGCTGCTGCGGATCCGCGCCCACCACTACCAGTTTCAGTGGTTCGGTGCGGAAACCGGGGAACATCTCGTCGAACTGTTCCTGCGCGACGCGGGCGGAGTTGTCATCGGCGAGATAGCGTTCGCTCAGGCCCCCGAATTCGATATGGCGGAACGGCACGATCAACGCCAGCAGCGCGAGCACGATCGGCACGATCACCAGCCACGGGCGTTTCATCGCGAGCACAGCGAGCCGGGAGAAGAACCCCGCGTCGATCTCCTCGGCGGTTTTGGTCTTGGCGAAGCGGTGCCAGCCCCACAGATCGATGCGGTGGCCGACGATGCCGAGCACCGCGGGCAGCGCCGTCACCGACAGCGCCGCCGCCAGCAGCACCGAACTGATACCGCCATAGGGCACCGAGCGCAGCACACCGTTCGGGTAGATGAGCAGGGCACCCAGACTGACGGCGATGATCGCCGCGGAGAACAGCACGGTGCGGCCCGCGGTGGCGACGGTGCGTGCCACGGCGTCCTCGACGCTGCGTCCGGCGGCCAGTTCTTCGCGGAATCTGGTGACCGTGAACAGCCCGTAATCGATCGCCAATCCGAGGCTCACCAGCGTCACCACGGCGCTGGCGAAGACGTTGACTTCGATGTGGTCGGTCAGCAACCGCATGATGCCCTGGGTGCCGAGGATCGTCATCCCGCCGATCAGCACCGGCAGCAGCGCGGCGATGACGCCACCGAAGACGAAATACAGCAGGATCGCCACCAGCGGCAGCGCGATCAGCTCGGCGCGGTGAATGTCGTCCTGCATTCCGGTGTTGATGCCCTCGACCACCGGTTGCAGCCCGGCCAGTTGCACGGTGGTGCCCGCGGGCCCGCCACCCGGAACGCCTGCATGTAGATCGGGTTTGATGGCGGTGTAGTTGTCGACGGTGGCGGTGCCCTCACCGTGCAGGCCGACGCTTGCGAAGGCGTGGGTGCGGGTGTCGTCGGCGAATCCGCTGGTGAAAGCGCTGTCCCAATAGCTGTCGATCTTGAGGACCCGCTCGGGGTGCTCGGCCAACAGGCCGGCAAGCTGGGCGGTGACGGCGTCACGGATTTCGGGATCGTCGACGGTGCGGCCCTCGGGCGCGGTGTAGAGCAGGATCAGGTCGCTGTCGGTGTCGCGGCCGAAGGTGGCGTCGGCCAGCTTCGACGCCGCGACCGATTCGCTGGATTCGTCGAACCAGCCCTCCTGGGTCAACCGGCCCGACAAGTCACGGCCATAGAACCCCGACAGCGCGACCGCCAGCAGGAAGATGGCGAAGACGAGGTAGCGATGACGGTGGACGAAGCGCCCCCACCGTTGCGGGCCAGTGGAGATCATGGGTATCGGTGACGTTCTCGCTGCCGGATCAGCCGCAGGCCGGGGTGCGGTAATCGGCCGAACGCAGGATGCCGCACAAGTCGGTGCGCGAGATCTTCCAGCGTCCGTCGATATACACGAAATGCACCACAGTGGTGCGGATCTGAGTGCCGCTACCGTCCTTGTCCAGCCGCATGGTTGCGGTCAGGGTGCCGTCGTGGTTGTCGAACACCGGGTCGGTGACGCCGTAGACCGCGTGCGGGTTGTCCTGCAACGCCTTGTACATATCGGGGATGGCGTCGCGGAAGGCCTCACCGTCTTCGATGAGGCCGGTCCGCTCGGCATCGGGCAGCGTCGGGTCCAGCGCCCGTTTGATCTGGGCGTCGAGTTCGGCGGCGGTCGGCAGGACCCGCGCGGCGATCGAGGACGAGGTGGCTGCCGCCGAGGACGACAGGGCCGCATTCGCCGAGGAGCGGGCCGCGGCGACGGCATCGTCGTCGACTCCCGAACCACAGGCCGAGGTGGCGGCCAGCGCGACCAGCGCCGCGGCCGCCAGTGCGGCGCGGACAGGTCTGTCGGCGCGGGAGAAAGGTGTGTAACGCATCACTACCTACATACCATCGATCACGGAGCTTATACGGCCGAGCAGCGCCCGGACCGTGGTCACGTCGCGGTCGGCGACGGTCGCAACGGCATCGGGCACCAGATCACGCACCAATGCGACGACACTGCGTTCATCGTCGAGATCGATATCGGTGACCCTGACCTCGGCGACCGCGACGACGTCTTCGGGCGCGGGGACGTCGGTGTCGAGGTCGGGCCGATAAATCTCGAGGCGCAGCGTGGAGCGGACAGTGCGGAACGCGAACGGCCGGCCATCGTCGGTCGTCCCGAATCCGTGCGCAAACGAACCTATCGTTAAGTCATCGATCGAAAATCCCGAGGGATGTTCAGATTTCAACCGGAACTCCTGACATCGGACGCTGTGCGGACTCAACCGTAACTCCCCATCACAATTATCCGTTCAACGCGCTCACAAACCCCCTCCGACGTGGTCACCGCACCGTCGTGGTCAGATTGTGAGGTTCGCGGTTGTGTCAAGAGGTAGAAGGAGTTCGTGGATGCGCCCACGTGGCTCGGTCCCGGCAATACTGGCAGGTGTGACGGTCCTCGCGCTGCTGGCGGGCTGTTCGTCCGACACCGACCCGGACAAGGTCCCCACCCGTGATCCTGCCACCGCCGCAGCCGCGCCTGAGCAGAGCGCTACACCCGCAGGCGCGGTCCTGCCGGTGACTCAGCCGGTCGGCGCGCTGCTGGCCGAGGCGAAGACCGGCCGCATCGCCGCCCTCGACGCGCGCGGCGATACAGCTGTGGTCTATCTCATCGATCCGGCGAACCCCACCCCCGACGCAGGTACACCAGTTACCTTGCCGGCCCCCGGCGCCATGGTGGCCCAGGGCGTGCCCGGCGAGGTCCTCATCCCTGCCACGAACCGAGTGCTGCGCGTCGATGTCTCCACCGGCACCGTCACCGAGGTCCCCGTCGACGGCGACGCACGATCGGTGCAGCTGAACGCCGACGGCGCGCTGATCGTCGGCACCGCCGACGGCCGGGTGCTCTGGCTCGACGAACAGGGCCGGGTGAGCGACAGCGTGGACGGGCTGATCTCGGCGGATGCGCTGGCCGTTGCCGGTGACCGGGTCGCCGTGCTCGATCGTCATCAGACCTCGATCACCGAGATCGACCCCACCGAAGACCACCTCGGTCTGGCATTGCGCACCGGTGACGGCGCCACCAACATGATCGCCGACCGGTTCGGCCGCATCGTCGTCACCGACACCGCCGGTGGGGAACTGCTGGTCTACACGACCGGACCGCTCGTCCTGCATCAGCGTTTCCCGGTAAGATCATCGCCTTACGCGCTCGCCTACGACCAACGGTCGGACACCGTGTGGGTGACGTGCACGCAGAGCAACGAAGTCGTCGGTTTCGATCTGTCGACGGGTATACCGGAGGAAGTGGGCCGCTACCCCACCGTCGGGCAACCGAACTCGGTGACCGTCGATGAGCGCAGCGGCGATCTGTTCGTCGGGTCCGCGACCGGTGACGGTCTGCAGCGGATTCGCGCGGACGAGCGGAAGAGAGGGCAGTGATGGCAGCGAGCCGGCGCGCGGCGCTACCGGTCGGCTGGGAAACCAGCACCGATGATTACGAATACGTGCCGCTGCGGCTGCCACCGGAGGTGACCAGGGTGACCGCGTCGATGCGCCTGGCCATCCAGGCCGAGTACGGCGGATGGGAGCTATCGCGGGTGCGCGCCTACACCGATGGCAGTCGCCGTGTCCTGCTTCGCCGCCGCCGCACCCCACTGACCAGCCCGGTTACTGCAGAGCCGGGGATGTGAGTTCGATGCTGTACCGGTTATTGCTGCGGGTGATGTTCCTGGTTCCGCCCGAGCGCATCCATCATCTCGTCTTCGCCGCCCTGCGTGCGGCCACCGCCTTCCCGCCGTCACGCGCCCTGCTCAACCGGCTGCTGGTGAGCAACGATCCGATTCTGCGCAGCACGGTGTTCGGGGTCGATTTCCCCGCGCCGCTCGGACTGGCCGCGGGCTTCGACAAGAACGCCACCGGTGCCGACGCCTGGGGTGCGATGGGGTTCGGATTCGCCGAGATCGGCACTGTCACCGCGCAGGCTCAGCCCGGCAATCCGGCGCCGCGACTGTTCCGGCTGCCCGCCGACCGCGCGCTGATCAACCGGATGGGTTTCAACAACGAGGGTGCCGCCGCTGCCGCGGCGCGGTTGCACGCCCGCCGGCGCCCGACGGTGCCGATCGGTGCCAATATCGGTAAGACCAAGATCGTCGAACCCGAGCACGCCGCCGCCGACTACGCGACGAGTGCGCGACTTCTGGGGCCGCTCGCCGATTTCGTCGTCGTCAATGTCAGCTCCCCCAATACCCCTGGGCTGCGGGATCTACAGGCGGTGGAGTCGCTGCGCCCGCTGCTCCGCGCGGTGCTCGACACCGTCGAGGTGCCGGTGCTGGTGAAGATCGCACCCGATCTGTCCGACGACGATATCGATGCGGTCGCCGACTTGGCGGTGGAACTCGGCCTGGCCGGGATCGTGGCCACCAACACCACCATCGGCCGCGACGGCCTGGCCAGCGACACAGCACGGGTCGCCGAGATCGGGGCGGGCGGGCTGTCCGGTCCCCCGGTCGCCGACCGCTCCCTGGAGGTGCTGCGCAGGCTGTACGCCCGGGTCGGTGACCAGCTGGTGCTGGTGTCGGTGGGCGGTATCGAAACCGTCGATCAGGCGTGGGAACGCATTCGCGCCGGAGCGAGCCTGTTGCAGGGCTACACCGGCTTCATCTACGGCGGCCTGCTGTGGACCCGCCACATTCATCGCGGTCTGGCGCAGAAGTTGCGCGACAACGGTTATGCGAGCCTGGCCGAGGCCGTTGGCTCCGACCACACCGCGCGCGCCTGACATCAGGCGCGGCGGCGCGATCAGCTGAGTACGCACGGTGGGCCGCCCGCGTACCGGAAATCATCGTCCAGGTCCGCAGGCACCGTGGCGCCCTCGAGTAGCCGTGCACTGAGCCGCTTGTAGAGCAGCACCACGGCGTGTTCCCAGAGCAGGCCGAGCATGCCCGCGTAGTTCACGCCGCGGGCCAGGGCGGCCTGATCGTGCACCAGGCCCGGATCGCTGACGATTTCGTCGAGCTCCATACCGGCGCGGGCTTGTTCGACGCTCAAGCGCCGATCCGGTAGCCAGCTCAGTCGCCATGGCGTATCGGTGTGCCCGGGCACGCGATGGGCTGCCTCGGGGGTGATGTCGCTGGTCATCGACCAGTCGGTGAAATAGATGGTCACAGCTGCCTCCTGACGAACTCCGGCACCGAGACCGGGCCGGATGGGCCGGCGCGGCGTCGCTACCGTCGTGCGGAGCGGGATGGATGTGGGCGCTACACCACGGGTGTAGATGCGTCCGGGTCCGTCCCGACGTGGCCGGCGGACTGTGTTTGCCTGCGCCGGCGGCTGCGGATCATCAGCGTCGTTGTCATCACCAGGGCCTCCCGTCCGTCTGGTGCGGCGCTTTCTCGCCACCCAGTTTGTCATTTGCCGGGACTGGCGGTCAATTGCCGTTGCGATATGGTAATTGCCGGAAGTGCCGGTCGTTAAACCTCGTTCACGACCGGGAAATGTCGAAAGGGTGGACGCCATGGTCCAGCAGGACTCGGGCATGGTCGCCGTGCGCAATATCCTCACGCGCCTGTGCAAAAGGTCCGGACTCAGCCCGGAACGACTGCGCACCACCGAGATCGACGTGGGTCCGCTGCTGGATCTGCCCGCGGTGCGCCGCCACGCCCGCCGCGCCGGGCTCACTCCCGAGCATGCGGTGCTGCCGGTGGTTCGCGACCTCGCACGGCATCTGCCGCCCACCCATCGCCTCATCACCGATGCCGAATTGTCACTCGGGCTGTTGCGCGACCCGGCGCCCGACGGCGTCGATCTGGACCTGCTCTACGCCCAGGATCTGGGCGAGCGCCGCGAGTATCTGACCCAGCGGTGGCAGCTGCTGCACGAAATCGCCGGCGCCGACCAGATCCCGCCCGCCCCGACGGTGCGGTCATTGCGTGCAAGCCCGGAGCGGCGGGCGTTCAGTGCATTGGCCGGACTGCTGACCACCGGCCCGGTATTCGGCACCCCGCCCGAGCGCCACGTGGACATCGCGGCGGGCGCGCACGAACCGAAGATCGCGCCCGGTGTGCTGACAGTCATCGGTGATGCCGTCATCGACCACATCTACCGCGTCGATCACGTCCCGGCCGCGGGCACCTCCACTCGCGGCAGCTTCGAGGAGCATCCCGGCGGTAAGGGCCTCAACCGTGCCGTTGCCGCGGCGCGCCTCGGGCTGGATGTGCGGTTGGTGGCCGCCGTCGGCGACGACGAAGCCGGACGCCGAATCCTGGACTATCTGCGGGAGGAGAACGTCGACACCGAACTGGTGACGGTGGTGCGCGATGCCGCCACTCCGGTGACCTCGGTGATGATCACCGCCACGGGTGTGGCGGCCAGTATCGGCTGCAAGGACGACCGCATCCGGCTCGGTGAACGCGAACTCACCGGCCCCGCCCTGCACGCCGCGCTCGCCGCCTCCGATGCGGTGTTGCTGACTTTCGAGCAACCGCTGCCGGTGATCGAGCAGGTCATGGCGCGGGTGCGGCGGATGCGGCCGCGTCCGCTGCTGATGGTGCATCCGGCGCCGCCGGTGGACGCTCCTCAGCACCTGTATCAGCATCTGGGGGCGGTCGATTATCTGATAGGCGCCACTTGGGAGCTGGATGAAATGGTGCCCGAGGTGAAGGCCACCTCCGGTGACCACATCGCCAGGCATCTGCGTGCACTCGGTGTCCGAACCGTCTGTGTCATCGATGATTTCGCGTGCACGGTGCGCTCGGAGGACGTCGATCTCGACGTCGGCCGCTTCCCTGCCGCGCTCAGTGATTCACCGGGCGCCCGGGCCGCGTTCGCGGGAGCGCTGGCGTATAGGCTCCTGTCGGCGCGCCGACCTGCACAGGAACAGGACTACGTGTGGGCGACCGCTGCGATGGTGGCGACCCAGTCCTTCGGCGATATCCCGGGCGCCATGCCGCTGGCAGGCGAGATCGACCGACTCGTCCGGCTCGGTCCGGAGGAGCGGTAACCACACCACTGGAGAGGCTCGGTACGGCCGCGATCGCGCTGCACGCACCGAACCGGCGGGGCACCACCCCGTACAACACAGGAGGCGCGTTGACCACAGTTGCGGTACCGACCGGCGACACCGGTCACCGGTTCACCCGCGGCGGGCGCGATATCAGGGTTCGGGTTCAGGAAGTCGCCGGCGGCGCCGCGGACGGGCATGTGCTCGTCTTCGGCGAACCCGGTAAGGGCTGCCTGGTCCGAGTGCATTCGCGCTGCCTCTACGGCGAGGCACTCGGTTCCCAGGATTGCGACTGCGGCCCCGAACTCGCCAAGGCGCTCGACGCCATCCAGAACGAGGGCGCGGGCGTGCTGATCTACCTCGAGCAGGAGGGCCGCGGCTGCGGATTGGTCGCCAAGGCGCACGGCTACCGGGAAAGCGAACGCTCCGGCGCCGACACCTTCACCAGCTATGAACGCCTCGGCCTGCCCGCCGACGCCCGCACCTACACCCACGCCGCGACGAGTCTGCTCGAACTCGGGTTGACCCGGGTGCGGCTGCTCACCAACAACCCCGACAAGGTCGCGGCACTACGCGATGCCGCTATCGAGGTCACCGCGGTCCCGCTGGCCACCACCCCGCTCAGCGATCGCGCGGCCCAGTATCTGGAGGCCAAAAGGCAGCGGCGCGGGCACTGGATCCCCACCGACACCGCGTCCTGGGAGTCGGACTCCACGCTGCTCGACCGGCCCGAACCGCAACCTCAGGGCCACAACTAGAGCGTATCGATGCCGTTCCGGGGCACCCTGCCGCCCCGGAACGGCATCAGCGCAGTTTCGTTACCCACGTCACAATGTCCGATTTCCCGCTACCATGAGTGAGCCGCGTCACTCGGTGCCGCGCCATCGGTGAGCAGGTGTGACGGCAGATGTCGCCGTGACCGTCTCCGATGGGCCGAACGCCGGGACGCTCGGCTCATGCAGCGACATCGGGAACGGAACATGACCACAACAGACATCGGCTACGCGCACCCCTCCGGCACCACCGTCTACACGGTGCCGCAAGCCTTCCAGCAGACCATCACCCTGCGTCCCGACCAGATCGCGCTACGCACGGTGGGCGGCACCCAGGAAATCACCTGGCGCGAATACGGTGAACGGGTACGCGCCCTGGCCGCGGGGCTGGCGGCGCTGGGCGTCGGCCATGGCGACACCGTCGGCATCATGCTCACCAACCGGCCCGAGTTCAATCTGATCGACACCGCGGCACTGCATCTGGGTGCCACGCCGTTCTCGATCTACAACACCAGCTCCTCCGAACAGATCACTCACCTGTTCACCAACGCCGCCAACAAGGTCGTGGTCACCGAACAGAAGTTCCTCGACGTCATCACTGGATCCGGTGTGCCGATCGAGCATCTGATCGTCGTCGACGGTCCGGTCACCGGCGCCATTACCCTCGAGGAAGTCGAATCCACACCCGCCGACGATTTCGATTTCGACGCCGCCTGGCAGGCCGTGCAACCCGACGATCTGGCCACCCTCATCTACACCTCCGGTACCACGGGCCCCTCCAAGGGCGTGGAGATCACGCACCGCAATGTGCTGGCGCAGGTGATCGCGCTGGTCAACGGCCCGCTCACGGTGGGAATCGACGACCGGATCGTGTCGTATCTGCCTGCCGCCCATGTCGCCGACCGCATCTCCGCGCACGCGATGAACCTGCTCACCGGTATCCAGCAGACCACCGTGCCCGATCCGCGTGAGGTCGCCGCCGCACTGCCCGATGCGCGGCCCACCGTGTTCTTCGGGGTGCCGCGAGTGTGGCAGAAGATCAAGGCCGGTATCGAAGCCAAGCTCGCCACCGAGTCCGGAGTGAAGAAGTCACTGGCCACCTGGGCGATCGATACCGGTGTCGCCGCGGCACGTGCCGATCTGGCCGGTAGCGGGCGCAGTCTGCTGCTGCGCGTGCAGCATCCGATTGCCGACGCCCTGGTTCTGTCGAAGCTGCGGGCCGCGCTCGGGCTGGACCAGCTGAAGGTCGCGTCCTCGGGTGCGGCGCCGATTCCGGCGGAGACCCTCGAATATTTCCTCGGCCTCGGGTTCACGGTGTCGGAGGTGTGGGGCATGTCCGAAACGACCGGTGTCGGTACCTATACCGAGCTCGACAAGCCGCGCCCGGGCACGGTCGGTCGTCCCGTGGACGGGCTGGAGCTACGCCTGGACGCCGACGGCGAGGTGCTGGTGCGCGGGCCCATCGTCACCCCTGGCTACCGCAATATGCCTGATAAGACCGCCGAGGCCTTCGACGACGACGGCTGGCTGCGCACGGGCGATGTCGGCACCCTCGATGCCGATGGTTACTTGCGCATCGTCGACCGCAAGAAGGAACTCATCATCAGTGAGGCGGGCAAGAACATCGCCCCCAGCAATATCGAGAACTCGGTCAAGGCGGCGTCGTCGCTGATCGGGCAGGTCGTGGCCATCGGTGATGCCAAACCCTATATTTCGGCGCTCATCGTGCTCGATCCCGATATCGCGGCCGTGCGGGCCAAGGAACTCGACACCACCGACGCCGATATCGCCACACTGGCCACCCGCCGCGAGATCATCGACGAAGTCCTGGCCGCGGTGCAGGCGGGCAATAAGAAGCTCTCCCGCGTCGAGCAGATCAAACGCTTCACCGTGGTTCCCGCGGTGTGGGAGCCCGGCGGTGAGGAGCTGACGCCGAAGATGTCGCTCAAACGTCAGCCGATCGCGGCGAAGTATGCGAGCGAGATCGCCGCCCTCTACGGCGACCCCGTCGCCGAGACCGTCATCGATGTGAAGTAGTCCCAGGCCTGCCGAAAGCGCTGTGGCCCTGAGCGATCACGCCCAGGGCCACAGCCGTGTCCGAGGTCAGTTCTGCTCGTAGGTGGCGACCAGCGTGGCGCGCGCCAGCGAATGCGAGAACAGGTTGAAGCCGAGAAAAGCGGGGCTGGCTTCGGCGGGGATCTCGAGTGTGTCCACGTCCACGGCGTGCACGACGACGAAGTAGCGGTGCGGACCGTGTCCCGGCGGCGGAGCGGCGCCGACGAACCCGGCGAACCCGCCGTCATTGCGCAGCTGCACCGCACCCGCGGGCAGCTGCCCGCTCGCACTGCCGGCACCGGAGGGCAGCGAAGTCACCGACACAGGAATGTTGGCCACGGCCCAGTGCCAGAAACCCGAGGCGGTCGGCGCGTCCGGATCGAAGATCGTCACCGCGAAACTCTTGGTCTCGGCCGGGAATCCCGACCAAGACAGCTGCGGCGACACGTCTTTCCCACCGGCGCCGAACACACCGCTGACCTGGTCGTTGCCCCACCTCTGACCGTCGGCGACATCGTCGGAGGTCACGGCGAAGGCCGGGACTTGCGGGAGAGCGTCGTAGGGGTTGTTGCTCATTGGCTCCTCATCTCGGATCGGTTCAGCTGTGCAACAGGAAGTGTTCCAGCACCCGGGTGCCGAATTCGAGGGCGTCCACCGGGACGCGCTCGTCGACACCATGGAACAGGGCCGCGAAATCCAGCTCCGGCGGCAGCTGCAGCGGGGCGAAGCCGAAGCAGCGGATACCCAAGCGGGCGAAGGCTTTCGCATCGGTGCCGCCCGACAGCATGTAGGGAACGGTGCGGCCCTGCGGGTCATGGGCGAGGATCGCGTCGTTCATCGCGTCGACGAGATGGCCGTCGAAGGTGGTTTCGTAGGAGTCGAGTTTGGTGATCCACTCCCGCTCCACATCCGGTCCGATCAGTTCGTCGACTTCGCGTTCGAATTCGGCCTGCCGACCGGGCACCACCCGGCAGTCCACCACCGCTTCTGCGGTTTGCGGGATTACGTTCGCCTTGTAGCCGGCATCGAGCATCGTCGGGTTGGCGGTATCGCGCAGGGTGGCGCCGATGATCCGCGAGATCGACCCGAGTTTGGCGAGGGTGCCCTCGATATCGGGGCCCGACGGATCGAATTCGAGGCCCGATTCCTGCGAGACCGCGGCCAGGAACTCCGCCACCGAATCCGACACCACCAGCGGGAAGGTGTGGGTGCCAAGGCGGGCAACAGCACCGGCCAGGATGGTGACCGCGTTGTCCTCGTGCAGGAACGAGCCGTGCCCGGCGCGTGCCTTGGCGCGCAACCGCATCCAGCCCAGGCCCTTCTCGGCGGTCTCCACCAGATACAGCCGCCGCTCACCGCCGTCGGGGCGCGGCACCGTCAGCGAGAAACCGCCCACCTCCCCCACCGCTTCGGTGATGCCCTCGAACAGGTCGGGGCGGTTGTCGACCAACCAGTGCGAGCCCCATTTTCCGCCGTTTTCCTCATCGGCGAGGAACGCGAACACCAGATCCCTCGGCGGCACGGTGCCCTCGAGCTTGAACTGGCGGGCCACCGCCAGCATCATCCCCACCATGTCCTTCATATCGACCGCGCCGCGACCCCACACGTAGCCGTCGCGGACCGCGCCAGAGAACGGGTGCACACTCCAGTCCTCGGCCTGTGCGGGGACCACATCCAGGTGGCCGTGCATGAGCAGCGCACCGCGGGAGGAGTCGGAGCCCTTCAGGCGGGCGAACACATTGCCGCGGCCCGGTGCACCGGATTCGACGTATTCGGTGGTATAGCCGACCTCGCGCAACTGGTCGGCCACCCATTCGGCGCATTCCTGCTCACCTTTGGTGGTGGCCAGCTCACCGGTATTGGAAGTATCGAACCGGATCAGCGCACTGACCAGCTCCACCACCTCCGACACCGCGCGAGAACGTTGCTCTGAACCCGGTACTCCGCCAGTTGCCGACACGTACCCTTTCCTACCATCCGCCGGCGTGGTTGCCCGCGCTTCGGTGGACCGCGCCGCGTCGGCGACACCACGAATGCGCTGGTCCCGCCGCCCTGCACCGATCGCGGGATTCGAGTCCCGATGCGCGGAATTCGTCTGCCGGGCGTACGCCCGGCCTCGGCGACGCGTCGCCGAAACAGCCATGACCGCCGCGTCCCGGCATTTACGCTGTCCACAGCGATGCCGGCTGACAGAGCGGAGGGCGGGTGAGCGAGAGTCCGGCCGAGATCAAACGTCACGGCAAGCACTACACGCCCGCCGACCTCGCACGGTTCCTGGCCGAACGCGTCGCCGAGCACCTCGACCTGGACCGTCCCGAGGTTCGGGTTTTGGACCCGGCCTGCGGTGACGGTGAGTTGCTTATCGCGGCCTATCGGGCGGTGACCGGCCGCAGACCCGACGTGCGGGTGGCACTCACCGGCTACGACCTCGACCCGGATGCGCTGCATGCGGCCCGGGCGCGGGCGCGGCGCCTCGGCCTCGATATCGATCTGCACACCGGCGATTTCCTCGACGCGCGAACCGAACTCGGCGACGGCTGTTTCGACGCCGTCATCACCAATCCGCCGTATGTGCGTGTCCAGCAGCTCGGGCAGGCGACCGCGCAACTGCTGGCCACGCGGTTCGAGTTGCGCGGCCGCATCGACCTGACGCATCCGTTCGTGGTGCTGCTGCCGATGCTGCTGCGGCCGGAGGGGGTGGTCGGGTTGCTGTGCTCGAACCGGTTCCTCACCACGCGTGCGGGCGCCAATGTGCGCGCGGTGTTCCAGCATTCGTTGCAGCCGCTCGAGCTCTATGACCTCGGCGACACCAAACTGTTCACCGCCGCCGTGCTGCCCGCGGTTGTCATCGCACGGCATCGGGCGCCGCAAGAGACGACGCGGTGTGTGTTCACCTCCGCCTACGAGGACACGTGCGCCGCCCCGAGCAGCGTGATCGGCCTGTATGAGGCCCTGCTCGCGGGTGGGGACACCGTCATCGACCACGGCGGGCGCACCATCGTGATCCGCTCCGGGCAGCTTGTGCCGCCCGCGCAGGCGCACCGGCCGTGGCGGTTGTCGCACACCGCAGGTGATGCGTGGTTGCAGCGCGTGCAGGCAGGCACCTGGCGCACCTTCGGTGAGCTCGCGCGTATCCGGGTGGGGATCAAGACGACCGCCGATCCGGTCTTCATCTCCGACCGCTGGCATGAGCGCTCGCCGTGTCCGGAACAGCAGTTGCTGCGGCCGCTGCTCACCCAGCACGATCTGATGCCGTGGCGGATCTGTCCCACACCCACCACCCGAGTGCTGTATCCGTACGCCCTCGAGCACACCAAACGGACATTGGTCGATCTGGCCGACTACCCCGAGACCCGCGCCTACCTCGAAGCACACGGTGAACGGTTGCGCGGGCGCCGCTATCTCACCGAGGGCGGCCGCGAATGGTATGAGATCTGGGTGCCGCAGCAGCCTGCGCGCTGGGCGGCGCCCAAGATCGTCTTCCCCGATATCAGCGCCACCGCCCGCTTCGCCCTCGACCGTTCCGGGGCCGTCGTCAACGGCAACTGCTATTGGATCTCGGTGCCCGATCTCGGTGACGACGACCTCGCCTATCTCATGCTGGCCGTCGCCAATTCGCGGTTCGGCCTGCGCTTCTACGACGAGGTCTGCGGCAACCGGCTCTACTCGGGTCGCCGCCGCTGGATGACGCAGTACGTCGCCGAGCTTCCGCTCCCGGCACCGGATTCGGCACCCGCACGCCAGATCGTCGACATCGTCGCAGACATCCTCGCTACGGACACGGTGCCTTCGGTAGAGCAGAGCGCACTGATCGACACACTGCTCGACACCGCGTTCTGCCTGTGACACGCCCGTCCGGGCCGCACCGGTGGTGGGCGGAATCGAGGCCGTGCCGGGTTCGGCGAGGACACACTTTCCTGGTTGATCCGTAACCGCAGTGCTCGCCTCTTTTGCACCCCTCGAGACCTCGGCTCGTATCTCATCCAGTGGGAGCATCGGCGACCCGGGGCGGGCGCTGTCGGTTGTGGTGCGATGATGGCGGCGTGACTGCGTGGCTGCCCCTCATCAGTTCGGTCGTTGTCGTCGTTGCGCTCTCGCTGACGATAGTGGCCGCCAACCGCTCTCATCGCCGCGCGATCACCGCCGCCGACGAGCGCGCGGCGACGGCGCTGGAAGCGGCGCAGCGCACGACCGAGGCCACTCACGGCGCTGCGGCGGGCCGCGACCACGACCGGTGGCGGCGCGAGAAGGTCCTCGACGCGGTCTCCGATATCCTCGCCGTCTCCGAGGAAGTGACCGACCGGCTCGACCGGCGCGCCGATTGGAGCGCCGACACCGTCGACGAGGCCGAGAGCCAGATCCTGCAGACCCTGGAACGACTTCCCGTCATGGTCAATGTCATTCGCCTGCTGGCCGATGAAGCACTGCTCGAGGAATGCGACAAACTCGGCCAGGCCCTGTATTCGGTGACTCGCGCCGCCGCTGCCTCGGTGGCGCGTGAGCCGATCGCTTTCGACGAGCACAAGAAGCTGATCGAGCACTACATCGCCAGCTATCGCGCTATCCAAGCCGTCGAACTCGACCTCGTCGCTGCCGCCAGAACCGAACTCGGCGCCACGTTGGTTCGCGTCGGCTGAACGCCACAACGCGCCCGGGTGATGATCGCGCCTGCGGCGGCAGGGCGGAGCGACCCTGCGAGTGGAGCTATCGCTGTGGCTTGGGGTTCGATCCGATAAGTGACTCGAGTTCGACGATCACCTCGTCGAGGGGCCGGGTGGATTGTTCGACGCGACACAGGATCACCGCGCCTTCGATCGCGGCCACGGCCATCGTGGCGAGTCGACCGGCGCGATCCTCGCCGATACCGTCGGCGACCAAGGCGTCGACCAGTGCGCGATGCCACCGTGCGAAGATCTCGGCCACGATGGGACGTAGTTGCTGATCGTCGGTGGACCCTCCGACCGCGACGGACACGACAGGGCAGCCCGCCCGGAAGTCCGAGTCGTGCAGGGATTTCGACCAGAACGCACCGAATCGACGTAACGCAGAGACCGGGCCCTCGGTTGCCGAAGATTCGATGATGGCCCCGATTGCGTCGCCGGCCATCGCCAGTGATTCGGTCATGATCTCGGTGCGACCACCGGGAAAGTGGTAGTAGACCGAGCCGCGTGGCGACTGGCCCCGCGCGAGGATGGCATCGACCGTCACACCTGCGGCTCCGCGCTCACGTAACAAGTCGACGGTGCTCAACAGCATCTTCTTCCGGGTGTCGGTACGTGCACCCATCCCTACCTCCTCGTTCCTGCGCCGACCGGCACACAATTCATCCTATGCCATCCTGCATAGGATTATGTTATGTTGCATAACATAGTAAGGCGTGGGGTTGACACAGGCCCTGCATGCCGTGCAGCGGAAGGTATCCAATGGCCGGACAGAGCGTGCAGACGACCGCGTGTGTGCTGTGTGAGTGCAACTGTGGGATCACGGTCGAACTGGACGAGCGCCGGTTCGCGAAGATCCGCGGCGACAAGACCCACCCGGCATCGCAGGGATACACATGCGAGAAGGCGATGCGGCTCGATCTCTATCAGAACGGCCCACATCGGATCACCACCCCGCTCAAACGCACCGCGGACGGCACCTACGTCGAGATCGATTGGGACACCGCGCTCGACGAGATCACCGAGAAGCTGACCCAGATCAAGTCACAGTTCGGCGGCGACAAGATCTTCTTCTACGGCGGCGGTGGACAGGGCAATCATCTGGGGTCGGCCAACGCGCTCGGCCTGCGCGGCGCTCTGGGGTCGACGTACCACTCGAACGCGCTGGCGCAGGAGAAGACCGGCGAGATCTGGGTGGATGGCCGACTCTACGGCGGGCACACCAAGGGCGATTTCGAGCACGCCGAGGTGCTGGTATTCATCGGAAAGAACCCGTGGCAGAGTCACAGTTTCCCGCGCGCACGACCTGTACTGAAACAGGTCGCCGCAGACCCGGACCGGTCGATGATCGTCGTGGACCCCAGAGTCAGCGAGACCGCTGCCATGGCCGATCATCACCTGCAGGTGAACCCCGGCGGTGACGCGTGGCTGATCGCCGCGATCGTGGCAGTGATCGTCCAGGAAAACCTTGTCGACCGCGATTTCCTGGCCTCGCACACCACTGGGTACGACGAGGTGCGCGACGCCTTCGCAACCATTGATATCGCGGCTTTCGCTGACACGAGCGGCGTCGCCGAGGACCAGATCCGGGCGGCCGCGCGGCGGATTGCTACCGCGTCGAGCGTGTGTGTCTACGAGGACCTCGGAATCCAGCAAGCACCCAACAGCACGCTGGTGTCGTATCTGAACAAGCTGTTGTGGATTCTCACCGGCAACTTCGCTCGACCGGGAACGATGTTCTTACACTCGTCGTTCGCGTTGCTCGCAGGCGGAAGCGGACCGAGTTCGAGCCCTCGTACACCGCCGAGCGCTCTCGACCGGGCTCGTCGGAAGACCGTGGCGCGTGCGGTATCCACGGTGGGTGCCGCCGTCGGCGTGACGCTGCCCGCGTTGTCCGGCATCGGTGTGTTGCGTCCGGCCGTCGAGGCCGGCTCACGCGCCCTGCTCGACGCCATTGTCCCCCTCGCCGGCGGGATGCTCAGCGGATCGGGTTCCGGTGGTGGTGGGCGGACGTCGCCGGTGACGGGCGCGAAGATCATCGGTGGCCTGATCCCCTGCAACTCGATCGCCGACGAGATCCTCACCGACCATCCCGACCGTTTCCGCGCCATCTGGATCGATTCCTCCAACCCGGCGCATTCGCTGGCTGATTCGAAACGCTTCCGCGCCGCCATGCGCGCCCTCGATCTGTCGGTGGTCATCGATGTCGCATTCACTGAGACGGCCCGGCAAGCCGACTACGTGCTACCCGCTTCGAGCCAATTCGAGAAGCCCGAGGCCACGTTCTTCAATTTCGAGTTTCCCCGCAACGTCTTCCATTTGCGCAAACCCATCGTCGATCCTTTGCCCGGAACCCTGTCCGAACCCGAGATCTACGCCCGGCTGCTGCGGCGTATGCACGTCGTCGACGACGCGACGATTCAGCGGCTGCGCCGTGCCGCGCTGTGCGGGCGAGATACCTTCGGGGCAAGCTTTCTCGCCACGATCGCCGCGAAGCCAGCGCTCGGCAAACTCGCCCCCTACCTGTTGTACGAAACGCTCGGCACGACCCTGTCACCACAGCTGCGCGGAGCGGCGGTGTTGTGGGGGATCAGCCAGATCTGCTCGCTGTCGAATCCGAAAGCTGTCGCGCGAGCGGGCTTCACCGGAACGGGCCTCGAGCCGGGCAATAAACTGTTCGACTCGATCATCGACTCCCCCACCGGAGTCGTGTTCACCGACGACACCTGGGACGACGTATGGCATTACGTCAAACGCAAGGATCGACGATTCACGATCGCGATCGACAGCCTGCTGACGCAGGTGCGGGAGCTGAAGACCGCCAGGTCAGTGTGGACCTCCGACGAATTCCCGCTGGTACTAGCTGCCGGGGAGCGCCGTTCGTTCACCGCCAACACCATTTTCCGCAATCCGGACTGGCGACGCCGCGACAAGCACGGCTGCCTGCGGATCAGCGCCGACGATGCCGCCGAGCTGCACCTCACCGACGGCGAGCAGGCCAGGTTGGTGACCCACAGCGGGTCGGCGACGGTCACCATCGAGATCAGCGAGATGATGCGTGCGGGCAACATCGCATTGCCCAACGGACTCGGCCTCGATTTCCCGGCTACCAACGGCGCGAGGACCTCCGAAGGCGTGTCACCCAACGAGTTGACCAGCCTCGGGCTCAAAGACGACTTCGCGGGGACTCCGTGGCACAAACACGTCCCGGCCCGCCTCGAGGCGCTGACAGCTCCGCCGAACACCGCGAAAGCAGCCACGACATGACCGTCCTCAGGACGCGAGGTGCACCTTTTCCGCGCCGACGCGAGTGATCCGCTCACGGCCCCACGCCCCCAACGGTTCCAGCGCGGCGTTCAACTGCACACCGAGTTCGGTGAGCCGGTATTCGACCCGTGGCGGTACTTCCCGGAACACCTCACGTTCGATAACAGCGTCCTCTTCGAGCTCACGCAGCTGCTGGATGAGCATCTTCTCCGACACCCCTGGCAGCCCGCGGCGCAGCTCCCCGAAACGGCGCACGCCGTAGTTCTGCAACTCCCACAGGATCAACGCTTTCCACTTGCCGCCGACGACGTCCATCGCCGCGTCGATGCCGCAGAAGTATGGTCCGGATCTCTTTGCGCCCATGCCGTGCCCTCGCTACCTGTTCACACACCAAGTGGTAAGTACCGAACAGAATAGTGGGTACTTGTCGACATTGCGGGTGGCGAGCACGCTTGGTTCACACGACGAATTACGGCACTGCTGAACCAAGGAGACACCTTCCATGCCGAGCACCACCACCACTGCGGTCACCATCCTCGGCCTCGGCGCCATGGGCCAGGCGTTGGCGACGACGCTGCGCAAGAGCGACGTGCCGACGACGGTCTGGAACCGCAGCCCGGGCAAAGACGCCGACCTGATCGCTGCGGGCGCCACGAGCGCCACCTCGGTCGGCGACGCGATCGAGGCGAGCCCGGTGATCATTGCCGTACTGCTCGATCATGGGTCGGTGCACGCCACCCTCGACCCGGTCGCGCACCAGCTGTCTGGCAGGCAGTTGATCAACATCACCAGCACGACGCCGGAGGAGTCGCGCGAATTGGCTTCGTGGGCAGCCGGTCACGGTATCGACTATCTCGACGGCGGCATCATGGCGGTCCCGCCGATGATCGGCCAGCCCGGCGCGTCGATCCTCTACAGCGGCTCCCAGCAGGTATTCGACGACCGCCGCGACATGCTGGAACTGCTGGCGTCGGCGGAGTATTTCGGCGACGACGCGGGTCTGGCCTCGACGCTCGATTTCTCACTGCTGTCGGCGATGTACGGCATGTTCGGCGGCTTCTTCAACGGTGTAGCGATGACACGCCAGGCCGGTGTCTCGGCCCACGCCTACGCCGAACGCGCGGCGGCCTGGGTGACGGCGATGGCGCAGCTGCTGCCCGACTACGGCAGGCTCATCGATGACCGTGACTACGGCAACGGCGTCCAGGACATCACCTTCCACAAGCCGGCCGTCGACGCCATCGTGCGCGCGACCCGCGACGCAGGCGCGATCCCCGACTTCCTCACGCCCCTGCAGCACCTGATCAACCGTCAGATCGCCGAGGGTAACGGCGCACAGGCGTTCGAGCGCACGGTGGAGGCGATCGTCTGACCGACAGGGACCTGACGTCGACGGATTTCCTCTCTGTCGACGTCTCGCTCGTCCGGGACGGGGGCCGGGTAGTAGTCGCCCGAAAATCGAACTGTCGTTGTGCTGCGCAAAGTCGCAGGGTAGCGTGCTCGGCATGCAGCGCGCCTACTTCACTACGACGCCGGACGACGTCCCGGCGCGCTGACTCTGTTTTTATCAAAGCCCCGGGCGGATGCCCGGGGCTTTCGCATGTGGTCATCCGCCTTCGACTGGAAGGAAGACCCACATGCACGACCACCGGAAACTGGGCCGAGAACTCGGCTTGTTCGACACCGACCCACTGATCGGGGCCGGACTACCGTTCTGGCTGCCCGACGGCGCGATTGTGCGTCACAGCCTCGAGGAATACATCCGCACCGTCGAACGGCGAGCGGGCTACCAGCACGTGTACTCTCCCGTGCTCGGCAAACGGGAACTCTACGAAATATCCGGTCACTGGGCGCATTACAACGACGACATGTATCCGCCGATGGATATCGGTGGTGAGCAGGTGGTGCTGCGACCGAGCTTGTGTCCGCATCACGCGCTGATGTACCGGTCTCGTTCCCACAGTTACCGCGAACTGCCCCTGCGCATGGCCGAGCTCGGCGCGATGTATCGCTCGGAACTGTCCGGTGTGCTCGGCGGTTTGACCCGGGTGCGATGCATCCAACTCAATGACGCGCACATCTTCTGCACCCTCGACCAGGTCGCCGACGAGGCGGCCGCTGCGCTGGCCTTGATCGGCTCTGCCTACCGGGCCATGGGAATCACCGGCGCACGCTACCGGCTCTCCCTTCCGGGAGCGAGCGGGAAATACGTTGGGGCACCACAGATGTGGGAGCGTGCGAGCAAGATCCTGAGCGAGGTGCTCGACCGGTCCGGCGTGCCGCACGAGGCTGCCGAGGGTGAGGCCGCGTTCTACGGCCCGAAGATCGACGTCCAGGTCAGCGACCATGCCGGGCGCGAATCGACCCTGTCCACCGTGCAGGTCGACTTCCATCAACCCGAGCAGTTCGATCTGCATTACATCGGCGCCGACGGGGCCGAGCATCGTCCGGTCATGGTGCACCGCAGCATCATCGGCAGCGTCGAACGTGCGGTCGCACACCTCGTCGAACATCACGGCGGGGCTTTCCCGGCGTGGCTGGCCCCTGTTCAGGTCGCGGTGCTGCCGGTGTCCGACGCCCAGGAACCTGCCGCCGCTCAACTGCGCGACCACTGTCTGAGCGCGGATCTGCGGGCAGCCGGTGTAGCGGACGATGGGCTGGTTGCGGGGATCAAGGTCTGCCGCGTCGAACGTTTCCAGTCCGCCGATGCCAGGCGGCTGCGCGGGGATCTGTGTCGTCAATGCCTTGGGAAGTCGATCTGCAGAGAACAGGGATAGCTCGATGCGTTGCTGGTCGATGACTTGAACCGCGCGGGCGGCGCGGCGGCCGTGTTTGGCCGCTGCGATCCGAATCGGACCCGTCTCGATGCTCTGGCCGTGGACCTCTATCCAGACCTGCGGGTCGGTGAGAACAGTAATCGCGGCGGTCAGCGAATCGGCTTCATCCCAGTTCAGTCGACCCTCGTCCGACCATTCGTGCCGGGTCCGCTTCCAGTGCTCGTCCCGCTCGTTGATGTGGGTGAACCGCGATAGGTAGTCGAGTGGATACAGCATCCGGTCGTTCGCGGGACCGAACCACAGCGCCGCGAATTCCTCCGGATCATCGAATAGCCAGCTGGGCATGCGTTATTCGCCGATCGTTGGCGGGACGAATCGGTTGCGGCCCAGCAGCTCTCGGGTGTGCTTGCGATGTTGTAGGTCGACCTTCTTGTCCTTCTTCTCCTGATCATCGGTGCGCCCGCGTGCGGCGCCGGGCGGTACCGCACCATGCGGCCCGACCTGGCCTGCCGGGGTCGCCGAGGACGAACCGGTCGAGCTGGCAGCGGGTGCCTGAACAGGCCCGACTGGCGCTATCGACCGCCCGGGTGACGGTGCACCAGGTGCTGGGGCCGCACCGGTACCTGCTGGGGTACGTCCTGGGCTCCCCAGGTCGGTACGACCGCCCGGACCTGGTGAACCGTCGATACTTCCCGGAGCACGACCCGCAACGTCCGGCCCGCTCGGCGTAAATGGTGTGCCAGGGCTCTGGCGGCCGGCATCACTGCCGAAGGCGTTGTTGGCAAGGGGGTTCGTGGTGTTCGGCCGTGTGGAATCGGCCGACGCCGCTGCGGTCTGCCCAGGTATCGGCTGGTCGGTGGGAACGTTCTGAGATGGTTGCCCCTCGTGATCCGGTACCAGCCCCGAGGCTTCGGACTGCCCCGGTTGATCCGACCTCGGTGATACCTCAGGCTCCGCACCGTCGGGGGCCGGTGCCTCGGTTTCTGTTGGTGGAGCCGAGTCCGTCGCTGCCGAACTCGTGGTCGGGCCAAAGGAGGGGCCGCTGTCGGAGACCGGTGACACCGCGGGCGGGTAGGTGGGAAGCTGGGCATCGTATTCGGTCAGCGGGACGACGTACCGGGTCTGCATCACCTGCCGCGCCTCATGCTGCGCATTGGTGGCTGCCCGGTCCTGCGCGGCGTAAGCGGCCGGGTCGGTGTTCGGGTCAGCAGTGACTGTGACGACCGGCGGCAGGAAGGAGCGGGCCACCGTGACCGCGACTGCGGTATTCGCCATCGTCGCGGCTGTGCCTTCGAACATATCGGCCAGCCCGTCGGCTTGACCGCTGTAATGGACCACTGCGGACGCGGCGGCGTCGGCCGATGCACCGGTCCACTGTCCGTCGACTGCCGATCGGACGGCTTGCACCATGGCGGTGGTGGAGTCGCGCAACATGGTTCGTGCCTGGGTCCAATTGGTGACCATGTCGCCGGTGCTTTCTGCGGCGACGGTATCGAACGCGTCGCGGATCTGCTGGTGGGTGAACGCGTCGACGTTCTCCGGGTTCGTGATTCCGGGCTGGTCGTAGTCGGTCATCGTGGACTGCCGGTCTCGGGCTGATGCGCGGCTGCTGCGGCGCGGAATGCGGCGGCGAATTCGCTGTCAGTGCTTTCGAGGCGCTCGCGGATGGTGCGGAAGAGAGTTTGCATGTCGTTGGCGATTTGGAGGTGGCCTTTGAGCACGTCGTAGGCGTTATTGGGGCCGTTCATGGCCTTCCCCCGGAAGCGCTCGACGATCGTCTGCGCAGAGGTAAGGTGCGGCGACTTCTCGCCAAGTCCCCATGACTCCTGCTCTGCCACCTTCCGAATGACTTGCATGATGTCGAAAATCTCATTCTTGCGCTGCAGCATCGCGCGGTCGAGGGCAAGGAACGTGGCAGGATCAACGGCGAGGGACACCTCGCCCGTCCGGGCTTGCTCGATGAGTGGCCGGAACACTTGGCTGCGATCCTCATCAGTCACCGGGGCTCTCCTTCCTGTGACGTAGAGCGGCCGAAGGTTTTGCGGGATTGACCGCTGCATCGTGCGCCGCTATCCGATCTCTGATGCCGGTCACGCTCCGGGAGGTATCACGGCGACAATTTGCTCGGCAAGATCGGTGACTAGGTCGCAGGCAGGAATGTCACCGGTTCGCGAGGAAACTTCCGGGTTGTATAACTCGAATTCGAGTGTGCCATTCGCCATCTCGACATTCACCACGCAGCTTTCGGAGCCCAAATCGGGAAAGAGTGCGTAGTAGGCGGCACGCCGCCCGCTGAATGTCGTCTCCCGATAGGAGTCAGCGAACTTCTTCTGGAGCTGATCCAGGGTCAAGGTAGTGTTGACGACTCGGACGTCATAGCCGTCGGCTTGCTTGTCGCGGAAGGAGCACCCGGTCCAGGTGATTTCACCGGAGCGGCTGGTGTCTGGTCCTTGGTTGGCGAGGTTCTCGGCGTCGAGTATAGCCTGTGGGATATCTGTGCAGGGATCAAAGCTCGCGGGCTGTGCAGTACTTGGCTGTGCTTCAACGGATGATGTTGGCACGGCGGTTCCGGTGGTGCCGCTGCCACATCCGGTAGCCGCGAGGGCGAGCGCACATCCGGTCGCTGCTGCTGATCTGTATAGTCTGCCGGTCACCATCCGCCTCCTGTCGTGGTGGTTGGTTGAGGGGCAGTGGTTGCCGTGGTTGGGACAATGGGGGTGTACGTAACCTGGTCTTTTCCGACATGTTCAGGCAGCCTGCATGGCGTACCGGCGCTAATGACGGTTTCGCCTTGGTTGCTGATGTTGAAACCGGCGCCATCATCGGACCGGAAATTGACCTTGTCCCGCCCTTTTCCTTCGTCGCCGTAGATGACCTCGATCTTCCCGTACGATTCTGCGATTTCTTGGGACTTCACTCGAAACGCGGGCCAGTCATCGTCGGGCATTGGCGGAGAACTGTGCATCGACATGATCGTCTTTTCACCGTTGGTATTGTCGAATGGCTTATCGCAGCCGATCCTGTATGGTGCGGTTTTCGAGACCCAGCTCAGTCCGGGACTGAGTTCAGTGCCGATTGCGGCCATTTGCAACAGGACGGTGTTCACGGCGGCTTCCGTCTCTTCGAGAGAGGGCAACTGCGCGAGCAGCCTGGCAGCCTCAGCGGTACCGGCGGGAGAGGTGCCGGGATCGGGCTCCTTGAGGAGTCCACAGCTGGTGGCAGAGAGCATAATTGCCGTCGCTGCGGCGAAGAACCGGGGGCGAAATCGTGTCTGTTGGTATTTCATTCGCGTACCGCGTTCCCTGCAAGTCCGGCGATAATGGCGGCGGTGTTGTAGACCGTCGTGCGGATACCCGTCTCGCCGGGGCGCGGGTAGTCGCTGTGGCCAGACGCGCCTTCGAGAGACCGACCGTCGTCGGTAATCGCCGGTCCGGCTTCCAATCGAGTGAATGCCTTGACTTCCGCTGGGTCGGGACCAAAGCCGCCGTGGTCGGTGCCGGCGTATCCGGCTGCAATGCCCGGAAGCAACATGCCTGGGACCTTGAGCGGTCCGGGTAGCAGCGGTCCGGCCTGCGCTGCTGTGGACCAATCGTGCGTCCGTTCGATGGGGTCGTCGTCGGTGCGCATGACGTAGGCGTGGCCGGTTGCCAGCCCGAGGTCGCCAGGGCTGTCCGCAGCTATACCAGGCGAACCGTATACGACCATGTCAGTGACCGGGTGCCCGCCTGGCTGCTGGAGCGCCAGACCGGTGGTGAGGGAGCCGTAGGAGTGGCCGACGGCCGTGATGTGCGGAGGCTCGCCGCCATTATGGGCTGCTTCGAGACCGTTGTAGAACCGAGCGAGTGCGACGGCACCTTCCTGGGCACGCTCGGTCGTGCCTACATCGATCCCGCCTTCGATCTTGCCGGGGAGGTCTTCTGATCTGATCTGGGGCGCGTCGTAGCCGATCCATGCGATGGTCGAGACAGTCTCTTGTTCCCTCCCCGGTGTCTGGCGGAGCTGGTTCTGGGCTTCGTCGCGCATATTCTGCGCTTCTTGCCCCATGCTCCCTATCGACTCTCGCACGGTGGTGTTCAACCCTGGGGTGGTAACGGAGATGTGGTCGGCGGTGTCGGGGTCGCCGACAGCGATGGCGGCTCGGCTTTGCCGTCCGCCGCCTGGCATGACATCCAAGACCATCAGTTTGCGGGGCGGGGTGCTGCCGGGTTCGCCGATTGCGTGTTCGACGGCGTCGAGGTCTTTGATTCGGTTGGTGATGTCGGTGTACTGCTCGCTGTCTTTGCCGTAGGTCGCGGCGGCGGTCGTTTGGGCGGATTCGAGTTGGGTGCGGAGTTCTGGGATGCGGTTGCGATTGGCCTGGTCGCGGGCTGCGGCGGGAATGCCGTCGCGGTTGCCGATCAAGCTGGGGTTGTCGGCAACGATGGCTCGTTGCTGGTCAGGGGTGAGTTGGTTCCACCAATGACGGTTCTGGTCCGGTCGTGCGTCGAATGCAGGCGAGGTGGGTGTTTGCCCGGTGGTGCCCGCTGGGGCGGTTCCGGGGGTGCCGGGGAGGTCTTTGAGGGCCTCGATGATGGCGGTTTCGGCGCGCACGTCGGCGGTGGCGAGGTCAGCGAGTGCTTGTTTGAGGGCGGTGGTGCGGTTCTGGGCGTCGCGCGTCAGGGCAGCGAACCCCAGTCGAGCTGCGGCCGGGTTGCTGCTGGCGAGCAGCGTCGTCCACTGCTGTTTCGTGGCGGTGACGGTACCGTCGTCGGCGATCATGTATTTAGCTGCCGCTGCATCCGAGACCTTGCCGAGTATCACGTCTCGATGAGAGCTGAGGTCACTGGCTGCGGTGCGGGCGGCGGTGGCGCCGGTGTCGAGTGCCCTGATCAGTTTCGCGGTGTCGCTATCTATCGCGTTGTAGCGGTTGCGCATGGCGTTTCCGGCGTGGCCGCTGAAGTAGGTCTGGGATTCGTCGATCGTGCGGGCGTTGATGCGCATTCGCTGGGTGAGGGTGGATTGCGCGGTTTCCCATTCGGTCGCGACTTGGATCAATGCGTCAGGGTTCCAGCTGCGTACGCGCGAGATGGTCGGGACGTTCAGCTCTGTCATCGGGCACCCCCTGCCACATTCAGGTCGGTGGCGAAGGACTCGTCGACGCCGGTGAGTTCGCTCAGCGTGATGGTGGTCTTGGTTGTCATGTCCCCGAATACGGCGCCGGTTCGGTAGAGCGCCTTGCGCAGTGCGTCACCGGCGGTGGTGTATGCGGTGGCCGCGACGGAGTTGGGCAGGACTTCGGTAATCGTGTCGCTGTGGGAGTCGACTGCGATGAGCGGCACCTCGAGCGATTCGGTGTGCAGGGCTTTGGCCAGTTCTCGGATGCGGTCCGGGTCGAGATGTACTTCGCTGCCCGCTTCGTTTAGTCCCACGAATCGACACCCCCATCAACGGCTGTTCCCCCTGCCCGCCCGGCGGGGATATGCTCGGTCGCGGCGCCGTGTGCCGGACCTTCTGGGATTGTGCCACATCGGCATACAGTGCAACGACGTTGTGTAGAGAGCTGGGTGGGAGGCACCGCAACGATGGAGTCAGTCGATGCCTTGACCTACGCGATGAGTGAGCGCCGCTCTACGGCGACTTCTGTCGGCGGAGCGATCACCGTCTCCGTCACCGCCGACGGGTCAATCCATTCTATCCAGCTGTCCGAGGCCGGTCACCGGCTCCCGGCTGACCAGGTCGCGGACTTGATCAAACAGCTGCATGCCACGGCGCTAGCGGAAGCTCAGCAGGTGGTCGCGGAGACGATGTCGGCTCTCGGTGACGAACTACCTTCTGCCGATGTCCCGCCCGCTCCTACGTCACCTCCGCTCCCGACAGAAGTCGCATCGACCCGTTCGCCGTCCTGGTTTGCTGGTCCCGTGACTGGCGCCGCGCCGGCGATGCGGCCGCCGCAGCTGTCGACTGTCGACTCAGTCGCCGACGACGAGGACGATTACTACCGCACCCTAACCGTGACCCAGGAAGACGACTACCTACGCTGAGCGGGCCAGCCCACCTGATGAGTTCCTTACCGGTAGCGGCGCCAAAGGACGCTAGCGTCCCTGTACGGAGCGTCGCAATGCGGTGCGAATATTCTGCCGCGACTGCAGAGCGTCGAGCAGAGACCGGGGCACTGATTTACCGTCCGTCATGGTTGCCGTCCGGCGCTCTCAACCTTCTGAACATATCTTCTGGCGTGATGGACCAATTGTCTTTCTCTGTCGAAAGCAAGTGGTAAAGCTCGGCGCTAGCTTTGGCGAGAGAGGTAGGTAGACCTGCCGCGCCGAGGGTTTGGGCGATCTCACCCATTTCGGCTTCCCAGCGCCAGGCCCGTGCGGCGACGCTTGGCAGGTAGCCGCGGTCAGAAAGAGCGGTCGCTCCGAATGCTTCGGCTTCGCGAATCAGCGCATCGGTGACGCCGTGTTGGTCTGCCAGGGCATGCGCAACTGCCGCGAGCAGGCGGGTGGTCCGTAAGTAAGAGGCGACAGACATCTTCAGGGCACTGGCAGCGCCAATGTCTTCCGCCAAAATGTGGGTCTCAAGGGTGCTGCTGGTGAGTAAGTCCTTGACCGCGGCTGCCGGGTTCGGGAGTCCCGCAAGGTAGATACGAGGCCGAATGTCCCCCTGTGGGGGTGGGCCGGAGATTACGGCGTCGATGACGGGTGTTCCCAGGGGTTGGAACAAGTCGTGTATGTGGCGCATCCGAGACGGGCTGATCGCGTTCGCGTCGACGTAGATACCCTCATATCTATGCAGGGCAACGGTTTCGGCCACCTGCTCTGCTGCTGAGGCTGGACAGATCGCTATCACAACCTGGGCCCGGCCGAGTAGTTCGGAAATCTCGCCGACAGAGCGTAATCCAGCGCCCTTGGCGCGATCTCTCGTTTCGGCACTACGCCCCTGCGGGGTCCATAGGACGGTATGTCCATGCTTGGCTAGCTGCGCGCCGACGGCCGCACCCATTCGTCCGGGATGCAACAAACCGACGATCATGCGGTTTCACCTGTTTGGGGCAAGGCGGGCTGCTGCCTGATCGGAGAACACGCGATGCGCTCGCGGAGGGAAGTTGCCAGCGTCGATGTCTGGAAGTGTGGCCGTTCGAGTGCCGAATGAATTTGCAGCAGACGTCGTGCGACGGACTCGGTACGCCGTTGCCCACCGATATCCAACACCACCTCGATCTGTTCGGCTGCGCCATCCAGATCCGATCGAGCAAGTCGCGTAACTGCGAAATCTAGCCGAGCCAGCGAAATTTCGCCCAGGCGCCTGTGTTCAGGTGGATCCGTCTCGTAGAGCTCGACCGCCTGGTTGGAGAGCTGCTCGGCGTCAGCTAGGTTGGCAGTCCCGCCCAGCCAAAGACGTGCGGCACCGCCGTAGAAGTACTGTTTTGCCAAGGGAAATTCCATCATTCCACCGAAGGTGTCAGGCGTACGCGTTGCTTGTCGAGCCTGGTCCGCACGCTGAAGCGCATCATTCGTGCCGACCTCGTCGCGCATGCGGGCACGAGCTCGGGCCTCGATAGAAGCGAGCCTGACTCGGGCCGTACCGTTCTCAGGAACGTATCGCCAGCCGCTCTCTGCGAGATCGATCGCGGTGCCTGGACGATCATCCCAGTATGCGATGAGGGCTTGGGTGCCGCGAATCCAAGCCCTTAAACCGTTATGACCAGCCAGCTCCGCCGCCAGGAAAGCGGTGCGCGCCTGAGTTTCAGCTGCCGCGAAATTACCTAGGTCGAAGGAAGCATTCGAAAGCACAGCACACAGCCCCGCTGCGGTGAGGTACAAGTCACGGGTCTGTTTAGGCAGCTGCCGTCCTTCCAGCAGGCGGAAGGCGCGATCTCGGAGATGCCGCAACTCGTTGAACAGTGGATAGACCGGCCGGTTCGGGTAGACAGTGACAATTCGACGCAGGTCCGAATGGAACTGCTCGATGGTGTGAGGCCCCACATTGGTTTGCTCGGCAAATTGACAGAACTGAGCAGATTCGGCTGCTGCCATGGACGTCGCCTCGTCTATCTCGTCACGACCAGTAGTCGACTGCTGTGAACCTTGCCATTGCGGAACTGGCGGATTTGCTTGGGCCGGAGACGCATTGGCCCACCCTAGTTCGGTGGACAGCTGAGTCTCGGTGATTCTTGGCGGATCGAAAAGCGTCTCAGCGGGCTCGTGGAACATCTGTTCGAGAACCCTGCACGCCGCCGGATGCGGCAGCTTCGTCATGCCTCCGGTCACCCATCGAATCGCCTGACGCTGCGACACCGAGACCGATGCGGCCTTGCCAGACGCCTGATCCTCGGCGGCTACCCGGTTGAAGGAGCGCACGAATTCACCGATCGTCAGTCTCTTCTGGCGCAGCAACTGTTCCAGGCGCGTGCGCGCTACTGGGTGGACCACCGCTACCACCTTCCTGTCGTGAGTCGGTTGTCGGACGTTGCCGAATCGTCTGTGTCCAAGGCTACGGACACACGCGCCTCGCCGGGATAGACATGGCCAGCGAATGTCACTCGAAAGTCACTGAAATGACATGCCCGTGTCCGAACTCGCCGGACCACGATCAACTCCACCGCTCCAATAGATCGAAACGGCGAGGAGATGCTCATGAGTCGCACGATCAGTGCGCAGTTGGAATGCCCAAATCGATCCGACTGGCCGACTGACGGACAGCCCATCAGTCTGTGTCATCGCTTGATGGGCAGCTATTCGACCGACCACCAGGCCCAGTTCGGGCCGCAAGGTTGGTCGGTCAGCTTCTTGCCAGGACGATCGTTCACCCACGCCGAGACCCAACTGGCGCTAGAGGCAGCAGAAGCCAGCGCACGGATTTCTGCGCTTGCCAGGTTGGTCGGATTGACGGCTCTGGAATTGACAGCCATGGCCACTAACAGTTCGACAGCACAGGGCGGTGGCCAATGAGGCGCGGAAAGGCCTCCGAGACACCCCTGGCGAACGTCGAAGCCTTCTCACATGGCGCAGCACTGGGCAGGCGCGCATGTCTGGTGCGCTCGTGTATGCCGCCTGCTCGACCTGCCCCCCATCTGTCGGTAGTCCGAGACATTTCAGGACGCGCCCATTCGGGGCGGATGTGATGATCCTCGATACATGCCATTCGGTCCATGAGGTGTCGTATGTGTACCGGCACCGGTTCGGCAGCATTCCCATTGATTCAGCTGGTGAGCGCCCGTCTATCGTGACCGGCGCCAGACTCGGTGCGGTCGTGATGCCGCAGCGGTTGGGGTGGTCGGTGCGCAATCGGCTCCGCGGCCGCGGCAAGGCGTCGGTTCCGGTGATCACGCATCCGAGGCACCGCCGGTGGGTGTTCCTGGTTCACCGTAATCGTGAGGTGGTTAGACAGCCGACCGCCCGACGATTAGCCGCTGGCGACGTTGTCATCCTCGATCCCGGTTGTCGCGTGTGGCTCCCGATGTCGGATTCGCGTATCAGCTGGTACTGGGCGAGCGCGCCGGAAGTTTCGCGGGTGGCCAGCGAGCTTGATGCACCCACATGTTCCCGGGTGCTCACCGTCGCGAAGGCGCTGATTGAAGAGCGGGCGCGGATGCGCCCGCACGGGGGTTGAATTGACGACGCCTACTCTCGACCACGCTACGGATTTGGCGTGGCCCGCCCAGGATTCACTACTGTCTGCGGTTCGGGGCCATCACATTGGTCGCCATCCGCTCCTTCGCTTCGCGTATGAGCTTGGTGTTGTCCACGGCAAGCTTCTCGACGGCCCTGCAACCGCCGACCTCCTTGCCGACGTGCGGGGGCTTGTGGATTCCATCAATCAGTGGCTCGATTCGAGGCTCCCGACACCGCATCCCCGGGCGCATTTGATTCGGGCGACGGTAGGTGGGTTGATCGATCGGATCGCCGAGGTCCAGGTTCGCGCCTATCGACTGCTGATGACCCTCGGCGCCGACGACCCTCGAGTGCATGATTCCTGGACCGATCTCGCCAGGCTGATCGAGACCTACGACGACCTGGTCACCGGTATCGACCGCCGCATGTATCGGCTCGCGTCGCCGACAGATGCATCACCGTCTTGCTGACTCCGACGATCGGCTACCGGGCCATCAATCCCCGGGTAGCTCTCCGACTCCATTCTCGGAAGGTGCCTCAACGATGACGCGACGTCCCGCCGTACACCCATGGTTGTCACTCGCCGACGGCAGTCGGCGCCACCCGGAACCGACGGCATGATCCGAAACAGGCTGTACTTCACCGATATCGAGCTTGCCACCGACTGTCTCGCCGGGCTCATTCGTCCCGTTGCTGTCTCAGCGTTGGATCCCGGGACTCGCTCTGGTGCGGGCGGCAAACACCAGCCGACCTGGTTCGGGCTGGAGTTCATGCAACACCAGGGATCGATCGAGACGAGAGGCGCGTTCAACTGCCTGGCAACCCACCGCGAGGACGGAACGCTGCCCGACGCCGGGATCACGGTCACTGCCGCGGGCAGGCAGGCCAGAGCATGGGCGTACGCCGCGAGCCGCCTCGGCGTCCAGGCCACCATATTCACCGGAAGTAGAGCCACCGATCTGCCGCGACGCCAGGCGTCGAACGTTCGGATCATCGCGGACGATGTCGATCCGGTAGCCGAATGCGCGAGGTTCGCCACCGCCACCGGCGCGTTTCGCATCGACCCGAACGACGACCCTCTCGTCGCGGCGGGAATCGGCGCCATCGTGGCCGAGCTGCACACAGCGATTCCCGGGCTCGAAACCATCGTAGTGTCCGGCTCCAGCAACGCAGTTGTCGCGGGAATCGTCACCGCCGCACATCATTTCGGTATCCGACCTGTCGTCACCACCACCGCTGACAACCAGGGCACCACTCCCACCCCCGGTCGTGGTGAACTCGCTGGTCGTCCCGCACTGCCTGGGCAGACGCCGATGGCAGCTGCCCGGTCGATAGGTGTCGGATCCCCGCAGACCGCAGCGGCACGCGAACTCCTCTCGAACAGATACGGGCTCGTGATCGGAGCCAGGGCTGCGGCAGCCTTCGCCGCCCTGACCGATTCGGCGAGTAGCGCCTTGGTGGCCGGACGAGCATGTGTCGTCCTCTGCACAGCATTCGACGCCGACGACTCGGACCATCCGACATGACAGACCATTCCGTCACTGGCACACAACATCCGCACATGACCGGAGGGCACACGCCGAGCAAGTGGGTTGCGCCGGCCACCCGCCGCCGCGACGGCATTGCCCTATGCACCACGCGCTCAATCCCTCCAGGAGACCCACACAGCGGTAACGGGTCATCGCCACCGGAACTCGGACAGGCCGATGTCCCAGCCGAAGCACAGCAACGCCTTCGAAACGTCCATCCATCGATAGGTCGGAACCCATGCACGACAGGACCTACGTCCAAGCAGACGGCCGCCTCGCTGAACACCTGTGCCAAGTTCACTTACTGGATCTCACCCGTGAACGCGCGTGGGAGTTGCTCGACCTACACCGTGAACATCGACCTGACGACTGCATGGTCCACCTCGCCGTTGCGACCCTGCTGTTCGCCGAGGAGGACGAATAGGACCCAGCGGCACCTCGATGGCGCCAATCACCGTGCAGCCCACCCACCTCCACGCTCCAGACCCTACGACGCGCAAGAACTCGCACCCACGGAGGCACGACGTTCTTGCAAATGCAATTGCATTTGCAAGAACGTCAGATGGGTATCGGGCCGCTTCGCTCGCGCCCAGCAGTGTCGACACCGCAGGCGGGAGTCGATTTACTCTCCTAGACGCTGGCCGCCAACTCACGCAGAACCGAATGCTTTGACGCACAAGGGAATACATGGCGACGGTTTATCGAATCGTTACATTATTAGCGCCGACTTGGCGTTACCTCGCGCAAACCCCACTGGACTAGGCGGTACGCATGTCAGCATCCCTAAGAGGACGCGTAGTGGACAGGAATTTGTCACCTGGTTGTGATGCGAGTCCTTTAATGTTCGACCACGGTAAACGGGTAGTCTCCCTGCCACACACAACGCACGAGTGTGTGAGTGGTGCCACAACCCGTTAACCCATCAGCGGTAACAGGTGTCAGTCGCGTTACCGTATGGATGTCCTGTTAAAAGGAAAGTGCCCGGACCATCAGGTGGCAGCCTGACGATCCGGGCACCGCAGGATCACTGTCGCGACGAGGAAATAGAGCCCACGATCGCGAACAGTGACACGGCCGACAGCCTGGTAACGGTAGTTGCCAGGCTGTCGCCGTATAACTGGTCCGACACCTCAGCGAGGATTTCGAACCCTGCGGCGACAGCCAGACCCCAACGTTTGACTGCGTCCACCACTCTGTCGGGGGGCTCGCCCCTCGGCGGAGTGTTGTCCGACAGTCCAGGCGGATCGAGATCCACCGAACCTCCTTCTACTACAGCCGCCGCCGAGTTGCGGCGGCAGGTCGGTGACCTTCCGCCTGGAAGGTGGCAAAAGCAGAGAAGACTCGTGGACCGAGAACGCGCAGCCCGTCGAACCAACCGAAGTCTAGAGGCATCCACCGTCATACGAACGCGGGCACCAACAAACTTTCGATCTTGGTCCGGCGTGCGTGTCGATCTTCTGGCCGGTCGGCGGCACCGCCCGTTCTGGTGGCCAGCCCGGGTGGTGCGCCGGAGATATTGGACCACATCACAACCGACAAATGCGACGCACCAGCCCGGCAATATCTGGGCGATACCGGTCGGCCTGCTCAATCATGGTTTCGCCGGTGGCGAACGCGGAAGCCCCTGGCAGAAAGCTTCATTCTGCAATATTGCAACAACACGATCCGCCGCTGACGGCTGACGCGATCCCGACTACGTAGGCAGAGGGTTTGCCCTCGTACGGAACTTTCGTCGCAGAAGCGGGCATCCGCCCAGGGTCCCGATCCAGACCCCGATACATCGCTACCGTCATCCGGTTGCGTCTACGCGAGCACGGTCCGATACACCCCGCAGGCGACCACGTGAACGCCAGACCGAAACGGCCGCAGTGGATCGGAGTGTGCGCCACCGGCAACGATCACAACTCGTCCAGGCAGCAGCACTGCGGGGGTCGCTGAGTCGGGGCATGCCGAATTCCATTCGGCGGTCATGGCTTCGCTCGACTCGACAGGTGCCGGAGCGGTCGCGCCCTTCTCTCGTTGTTCAGCGAGGCACGACTTACACGCCGTCCGGGATCAGCGGTACGACCTTCTCCGCGAGCCCCACCGCGAGGTCGCACGAGTAGAGGTGGCCGGTTTTTCGTGCCGATGGCATGTTGCCGACACCGATCTCGAGGCTGCCTCCCACCATGTCCACGTAAAGCTTGCAGTCTGTGGTCGCCGTGGTGTCTGCCTCGTGAGTAGCTACCACGGCGCGGCTTGCCACCGTCGCCTCGCGTGCGATCGTGAGGTGCTTTGCGTGGCGGACGTGGTCAAGAGTCAGGTTTGTGACGGCGATGCCAGCGGAGTATCCGTCCGACACGACCCAGATGCAACCGAGCCACCGGGCGCCCTTGCCGCGATTCCAGTTCTCGTCCTTGGATGGCGCACCACCGGCGTTGGTGCCGTGAAGTCCTTCGGAGTCAAGTACTGACTGGGGGATATCGGTGCACGGGTCAAACCCGCTCGGCACCTCGTCGGCGAGCGGTCGCCCGTCCAGCATCTCCCCTGCCGGGACGGCGTAACCTTCCACAACTGACCCGCAGCTGGCCACCAGGACAGTCGCGCTCAATGCTCCGAACACACCAATCGTGATGCGTTTGATGTTCATTCAACCCCCGTATTGCTGGATTCGACCTCACCTCCCGTGTGAGAACCGCTGAGGCCCTGCCCGACGGCGAAGGAGTCGGCCCTGAGGTTAGCAACCGCTATCGCTGACCGACCTACAGATTCCCTGGTGCGAGTTACGGCGATGCAACCGGCACCGCACGCTGGATTCGCGGTGATGATGGGGTTCTCGGCGACACTCTGTGTCGTTGATCGCCGATTGCGCACGGTAGGCTGACCGGCGTTTCTTCTGGAAAGGGGGGTCCGGTTCATGCATGCCCTGGTGAGGCTGCTGCCGGTAGTGCTGGCCGTTGCAGCGGTCGCGGGTTGTTCGCAGGCGCCGGCCGCATCCGGCGGCGACGGCAGGCCGATCATGGCTTCCGCGGCGCCGCAGACGTACACCACGTTCGGAAGAGAAGTACCCTCGGGCGACCATGCGAAATTGCGTGTGGCCGACCAAATCCGATCAGTGGATCCGTGCGCGCTGATCAATCAGGACGCGCTCGCCCGATACGGCCGCGTGGTGACCGCAGGCCCGTGGATGTCGATATCGGAGTGCGTGGTGCGGGTGATGATTCCCGGGCAACGGCTGACATCGACGGTCACGATCAATTTGGCTGCCAACGAGCCGTCCGAGCGGGACACGCCGGCCGAGATCGCTGGTGAGTCGGTCGCGATCGACTGGCTTCGGGACTTGGACTTTGAGTGCGCCTACAAGGTGCCGATGCGGTTCCACAGCTCGACGCAAGACACTTCAACCTCCGCTGTGCCCGACATCGAGGAAGTGCCCCCGGTCCCGTATCTGACCGTTGATGTCGACTCATTCTCCAACCAGAGGGACGCCAACTGCAAGGTGGCCGCCGAGGTCGTGACCGATGTGGTGACGGCGTTCGCTGAAAACCGCGTCCCTCGAAGGGACAACGCGCGGGTCCGGGTGCCGTTGACAGATCGCCGCCCCTGCGAGCTGCTCGAACACCTGCCCGAAGGCTTCACCGTCGACAGATTCGACGCCACGACGACCCCATACGAGTGCAAGTTCTGGTCGGGCAACGAGATCTTGGGAGCCTCGTTCGTAGTCACCTATGGCGGTCGGCCGATGACGCCGTTGGGTGAGGAAAAGGTGGAGAACTTCTCCGGCCGTCCGGCGCTGGTCGAGGAGAAGGACAACCCGTTCGGCGCCAAGGATTGCTACCTGCGGTTCCCCGTGGGACCGGCCGTCGACGGAGTCCTGCCCGGCGCCGAGGTCAAGGAATCCGTCCGCACCAGCGCAACCATCCAAGCGATGGTGAAGCTCAGCGGAAGCTGCCCCTCGGTACGGAAGCTGGCGCCAGACGCGGTCGAACTGTTCGGAGCCAACCAGTGAAGCGCCTGTACACCCTGGTCGCCGGATTCGTGATCCTGATGGCGACCGGTTGCAGCATCTCGGTCGACGGCCTCGCAATCCCGGCAGGCCTGGGCTACCGAGCCAACGTCGACGATCAAACGCTCCAGGCGTTGGCGGACCGAGATCGAGTGCGCCGCATCGATCCCTGCGGGCTATTGGATCAAGCTGCTGTCACCGCTGCCGTCGGCGCACCGCGATTCATCGGCCCGGGCCTAGACGCTGACGAGTGCGAAATGCGGTTCGACCCTGCGACACAAATCAACTCTGTCAGTGTGTCGATGTCGGTGTCCGCCGTAGGGGACGGTGGCACGAAGTTCCAGGTCGGCGACCGTGACGCATACACCCTCGACGGCGGCGACCTGTGCCACATCAGCTTGTTCTTTGACGAAGACCGCGCATTCTTCTACTCGATCAGCGGTCCCCCAGAGCAGCTGTGCCAGAAACTCCGCCAGATCGTCATCGGCTCGGCACCCCAGCTCGACAACCCACCCCAGCGCGCGGATTCAACCACCATGCCCGATACCAAGGGCTGGAAGATCGACCCGTGTACAGGATTGACTGCGGCATTCGCCCCCGGCCAAACCTTCGACTTCCTCGGGCTCAACCCGTTCGAATGCGACGTCTACGCAGGCGAACCCGACAGCAGCGAAACCGCCCGTAACCGCTACACCGTCAGATACATCAACGTCTCTACCGAACATGCCCGCTACGTACCCGACGAAGACCGCCGACTGAGGATCGTGGGCGTCGACGCCACAGAGACCAGCGGCGACAACGAGTTCTGCCAGATCAAAGTCTTCGTCGGTGCCGACCACACCTTCCCGATCATGACCTACGACGGCAAGACCGAAAAGTGGCTCGAGGCCATCCACGTCACCGGCTACGGTTGCGCCGAAACCCGCCAGGTCGCTGTGGCCGCGGTCAAAGCCCACAGGAACGGATGAAAGGCCACACGGACACAGCGCGCATCGGTACGGCCTTGTTCGCTCGGTCTAGAAAGGTCGGCGCGATTGACGGGGACGGTCCGTCCCTGAAATGGGGCCTGTGACGCGAACATCGCATGCTCGAGCTAAATGGTGCAGGCGGTCACCGTAAGGACGCAGATCAGCACGCCCATGAAGCGGCATGCCTTGCTCGATCGGGGTGAATCACGCCGACCGAGCAAGGCCGCCCCAACTCTGCGGCTATAGCGTCCATTCCGATTGGAATCCCGCTCGGTCGGCCCATAGGTTGGCGAGGCAGGTCATCATCGAATCGCCCGGTATTCCACGCAGATGCTGCGCCATGGCGAACAGGCTCTGCTGCGCGGCGACGGCGCACATCTGTGGCGACGGCTCGGCGATTCCTCCGGTGCCGATCGCGGCGGACGCGTCGTACCTGATCTGGGACAGGACAAACTCCTCGATCGTCATGTGGTATCTGACGTTTCTCACGCCGGTGCGGTTCCATCCAATTCGCCGATTTCGAGTACATCGTCGAGCCGGCCGATGAGAACGGCGGGCCGGGCATCCTCGATATCGCCCTGCCCCAGCCGGTCAGGTCTCCATCCGGATCGGTGCGTAACGAAGAGTGATGGCGCTGCCGGTTCCGCCGCCGACACTGAAGCGAGTACGGGAGTCGCAGGCGATCAGCTACAGCTGGGAGGCGAAGAACAGATCGACGCACGCGATTTCATGGGCACGACTTGACTTCCCACGCCGATTCCGTGCCGCTGCAGCGTGAACCACACACCCGCCGGCGCCGGGATCCCCGCGGGGAGCTGCGTCGCGGTCTCGCCTTCAATCCGGTACCGGTCGGCGAAGCCGTCTCGGATCGGGATCGCCTTCGCGAACACCGTGTGACCATCGACCAACGCCAGCCGGGACGCTTGGGGCGCGGACCCGCTGCACCTGTCGGTGGTCTTCAGGCTGTTCGACGCCACTGCAATGCGCTGGATGCCAACGCCCCACCAACTCTGAGCGACACTCACGCCGCCGAATCTTCGGATTCGATGTCAACCCGAGCACCGAACGGCCTAAACGGCACCGACGGCCACTCACGTTCACGCCGAAATTGCTTCAGTTCCCGTGAACTCGAGGAGTTCAGTGGGCGTTGGAGGACGATGACGTCTTCGTGGGCGATGAGGTGGATGGGTAGTCCGGCGGTGCGTTGTTTGGTGATGAAGTCGCGTTGGAAGAAGGAGGTCCGGGCGATGAGGTCGCCGTCGATGAGGCGGCCTAGGAGTGCGACGCAGCGTTCGACGGGGGTGAGGCCGGCAAGGGTGGCGCAGGTGATGAGGTGGGCGGGTAGGTCGACGAGTTCGGCGTGTTGGCGCCAGGGGCGGGCGGTGATGACGACGTGGCCGCCGGGCCGCAAGTAGGGGGTGAGGCCGGTGAGGATGCGGGTGAAACCGGACAGGAGTCGGCCGAGGCCGAGGTTGGCGAGGTTGCCGCGGTCGAGGACGGCACCGTAGCGGTGGTTGTATTTGTGCACTCCTTCGCCTGGTTTGACCCGAACTTGGCCGTGGGTGGAGTCGCCGTAGGGCGGTGAGGTGATGACGAGATCGACGCTGTCGCGGTAGTGGTCGGGGATCAGGGTGGGCAGTTTGCGGGCGTCGCCGGTGTAGACGGTGGCGTGGTGGTCGAGTCCGTGATCGCGGGCGAGGTCGAGGTTGGTGCGGGCGATGTCGGCCCAGCGGGTTTCGTATTCGACGCCGATAGCGCGCCGGCCCGCATGGATGGCTTCGACGAGGGTGGTGCCGATACCGCACATGGGGTCTAGGACCAGGTCGCCGGGTCGGGTGTAGTGGGTGATGGCGTGGGCGGCGACGGCGGGCAGCATTTTGGCGGGGTGGGCGGTGCTGTCGGGGTGGTAGCGACCACTGCGTTGGGATGCTGGGGAGGTTTGGGCGGTGGCCCATACCGACACCGGCTGCGTGATGTGGTTGGTGGTGTCGGCGGGTGTGGGGTTGCTGGTCATGGCGGGCCTTTCTGGCATCGGTTCTCGGTCGGGTGGCCGGGGTGGTGGTGTCAGCGGGCTTGGAGGAAGACCAGAACGTCGGTGTGCACGACCTGGTGGCGGGGAGTCGGGCGGGCATCGTTCGGTGGTGGCGTGGGGTCGGGGGTGATGGTGTCGTTGTGGATGGGGGTGGCGACGATGTGAGAGAGGTAGAGCAGGTCGCAGGTTTGGGCGGCGTGCACGATGGAGCCGGTGGTGTCGAGGAGGGTGCCGTCGCTGGCGTGGGTGTTGCGGGTGAGCACGGTGAGGACGCCGCCGGCGCGGAGACGCTGCGCGGCGAGAGCGGCGAGGCGGTCGACGACCGGTTCGCCGGGATGTGTGGGTAGGAGGCTGGCGAGGATGAGGTCGGCGTCCGCGTTTGGCTCGTGTCCTGCGGCAGGGGTGTCCCATTCGGTGAAGATCGGCAGGATCGCTGTGTGGCGCCCGAGTGCTTCGATGGCGCTGTAGGGGCCGGCGGCTGCCGCGGCGGTTCGGGTGTGTGCTCGCGGTTGGTGGTGTGGGCTGATTGGTGTGGCGAGCAGGACGCGGTCGCCGGGTTGGCTGAACTCGGTGGCCGCGCGCGTCACGATCGGTGCGGGCCACCTGTCGGCGCGGTTGATGGGGTCGGGTCCGGCGGCCCAGATGGTCGACGGGACCGCCTGCTTGCGCGGGTTGCGGTGCGCGCCAGTGGTTGCGTTGTGGCGTGGTGAACGATCGTGTGCGGGTGTGGGCATGAGGAACGCTCCTGGCGTCGAGGAATGCGGGTGCATCCCTTCGACTCCGGAGGGGACGACGGTTTTCAACATCCGGTGACAGGTGAACGGGGCGGACTCGTCGGCTTCCTTCGATGGGGTTGAGGCGAGGTGGATGACGGGTTCGGCATGCCCGCTCCCGTGCTCGAATCCCGGTTCGTTTCGTCGACTTCTGATGACACGGATCGCCACGGTGGCGCCACCGGATCGACACAAGTGCAGGTAGCGGGCGTGCGCGCCAGCGGTGGGTCGACCGATTCGGGTGTGGCCGCTGCTGGTTGGTGTCGGGGTGTGTGGTGGACGGCCGGTGGTTGTTCGGTGGCGTTTCGGTGGCGTGGGTTGTGTGACCTGGTTCGGCCAGATGTTGTTCTCGCCGATCTAGGGAGCCGAGATGGATGCGTCGAATCGGGGGTTGCCCCACCACCACCGGGGGTACCGGTCGGGGTCGCCGTTGGGGGTGATGCGGGCAGCGTTCGATCGGATGGCCGATGAACCGGTGCCGCCCGGTGTGGCGAGGGTGGGGCGGGAGGTGTCGTGGGGCGAGCTGCGGGAGCTGCTGCTGGATCCGGCCGTGCCGATCGAGGTGGTGGACGCGATATGGGTGCGGTTGATCGAGCGGTCACGCCGTGATGGTGAGGCGGCGGTGGTGGCGTGTGTGGGGGTGGCGCTGCCGATGTTGGCCGGTCTCACGCGGCGGGTCGCGAAGTTCTGGATGCGCTCGCGCGAGGACGTCGAAGCGACGGTGGTGGCGGGGTTCGTCACGGAGTTGACGCGGGTGGATCTGGGTCGGCCGTATGTGTTGCACCGCATCGGGTGGGCGACCTACCGATGCGCGCGGGCGTGGGCGCTCGCCGATCAGGCCGCGCCGCGCCCGGACGCCGACCTCACCGGTGCCGGCGATCACCACACGGCCGGACAGCATCTCGGGACCGCACCGGCCGGGCACCCGGAACTGGCGCTCGCCGACGCTGTCGCCGAGGGCGTCATCACAGTCAAGGCGGCGGAGCTGATCGCGGCGACCCGATTGGAGCGGCGGTCGCTGACCGTGGTCGCCGCGGAGCGTGGCGGCTCCTACAAAGCACTGCAGCAGGTGCGACGCCGCGCCGAACGCAAACTCGCCACTTGGCTCGCCGAACGCGCCCGCGACCACGACGAGCATGCTGCCCCGTCGCCCAACCATGTCGTTGCTGGCCGTGAACGTGGCGGCGTGCTCCCGCGTGGCCAAGGCCGGATGTCGGTGTTGAACACGGACCCGCCAGACGGTGTGTGCGAGTGCGGGCGTTCCTCGGCAGACCCCGCGCAACCAGCTGCCATGGAGGTGGATCGCCGATGCGCATAACACGTTCGTCGTTGAAGTTCTCTGCTCGATCCCATCGGATCCTGCGCCACAGCGCCGGCGTTCTCGCGGCAACGGGGCTGGCCATCGTGGTGTGGGTTGTGGCCGCGGGTTCTGCTGGTGCGCAGCCGGTGTCGGTGCTGGCGGTGGCGGATTCGTTCGAAGAGGTTCTCAACAACATCCGCGACTGGCTGGTGGGGATCCTGGCGTTGATCGCGACGGTGTGCCTGACCATCGGCGGTGCCCGATATTTGATCGCATCCGGCGACCCCGGCGAGGTGGAGAAGGCAAAGACCGCGCTGAGGGGAGCGTGCATCGGGTTTGCGCTGGCGATGCTGGCCCCGGTGGTCGTCGAGGTCTTGAAGTCGATCGTGGGTGCTTGACCATGGCCCTGCCACCCTTCGGCCGTTGGCCACCGAGCCCTGGACGGCGACGCGTTCTCCTGGCAGCGTTCACCACACTTGTGATCGTGGTGTGTGGGAACGCGATCGCCGCCGCCCAACCCAACGACGTGCCACCAGCGCCCGCACCGACTCCCCCACCGACCGCAACGACCGCCCCACCCACCCCGACCCCGGCCACTCCGCTGCCGGGACCAACGGACCCGGCAACTCCCCAGTCGCCGACAGCTCCTCGGTTTCCGATCACTCCCACCTTCCCGACGTCGCCGGATGGTTCGTTCGGGTCTGGTGAGCCCGATTGCGGTGTTCGGGATATCGGCGGGTGTGTGCAGCGCGCGATCGATGGGTTCTTCGAGCGGATGGTGGATTCCGCGCTCAATCCGCTGCTGGAGTTGCTGTCGGGGACGCTGCTGACCACGCCGGAGCCCGACGAGTTGCCGCGCAGCGGTGAGTTGTGGTCGCAGTCGTGGCAGCTGGTGTTGGCGATGTATGGGCTGCTGGTGATGGCCGTCGGGGTCTTGCTGATGTTGTATGAGGTCGCCCAGACCCGGTGGGGTGTGCGAGAGCTGCTGCCCCGCATGGTGGTCGGGTTCATCGCGGGCGCGATGAGTATGACCATCGCCGGGATGGCGATCCGCTTCGCCAACGCCCTGGCCTTGGCGCTGGCGGGTGAGGGCGTGGAACCGGACTCGGCGGGGGTCGCGCTGCGCGAGCTCGCCTCGGTCGGTGGCGGCGCTCCGGCGGTCCTGTTCAACCTGCTGCTGCGCACAGCGCTGGTGATCGCGGTGACTGTGCTGCTGATCGTGTATGTGATCCGAGTCGCGATCACCGTCGTGCTGATCGTCGCGGCCCCGCTCGCGCTCATGTGCCACGCCCTCCCGGGCGTGGACGGTATCGCGCGGTGGTGGTGGCGGGCGTTCGCGGCGTGTCTGGCCATCCAGATCGTGCAGTCGCTGCTGCTCATCACCATTCTGCGGGTGTTCCTCACCCCCGGCGGTTGGGGACTTTTCGGAGCCAACCGCGACGGCGCGGTGAGTCTGCTCGTCGCGCTGGCGGTGATGGTGCTGTTGATCAAGGTGCCGTTCTGGCTGCTGTCCTCGCTCAAACTCAACTCCGGACGCTCGTTCACCGCGACCGTCGTCAAAAGCTACCTCGCCTACAAGACCTTCGGGCTGCTGCGATCCGGCGAGAAAGCCGTCGGCTCCGCACTGCGGCCGCCGCCACCGCAGCGTCCTCGCGGCCCCGCCCTCCCCCGCACAACGGGCCGCACTGCCGGTGGACCCACCACGCCGGATCCGTATGCGCGGGTGCGCGCGACCCGCGATGGCCAGCTGATGCTGCCGCTGGACGGCGTCCACCGCACCCGCCGCAGCCCATCACCACAACCGCCGCCTCAGCAGCAGGCACCGGCACCGGCACCGGCGCGTCGGCGTAGTCCGGCCGGTCGTCAGTTGGCGTTCGATTTCACTCCACCAGACCCCTACAAAGGCACCCGTGCGCGCCGCGACGGCCAGTACCAGCTGCCCATCCCGGTCCAGCGGGTGCCGCGAGCCGCGCAGCCAGCGCCTGACCCGGTGTCGCCGACGAGGCGGCGTGGCCTGCGAGGCCGCCAGCTGGCCTTCGATTTCGACCCGCCCGACCCCTACGCCCGCGTGCGGGTGGGCCGCGATGGCCAGTACCAGCTGCCGATCCCGGTGCAACGGGTGCCGCGCGCGGCCCGCCCCGCACCACCACCGCCGCTGCCGCCGCCGGTGGAACCACCTCGCGGGCGGCAGCTTCATCTGCCGCTGCCGAATCTGCCTGTTCCCCGCCGCAATCGGCGCACACCCGGAGGAGGATCTCGATGACCACCTCGATTCGTATCCCGGCCGACGTCGACCGCCGCGACCGCATCATCGGCCCATTCACCGCCCGCCAACTCGCGATCCTCGCCATCACCGCAACGCTGGGCTACCTCACATGGACCGCCACCCGGCCCCTGATCCCACCGCTGGTGTTCGTCGCGGCCACGGTCCCGATCGCCGCCATCGTCGCGGTGCTGGTCCTCACCACCCGCGACGGGCTCACCGCCGACCGACTCCTGCTGGCCGCGATCGGGCACACGCTGCGACCCCGCCACCTCACCACCACACCCGCGACCGGCGTGCCCCCGCACTGGTTGACCGCCAACGCCACACACCGACCGAAAGCGCCTGTCGCGCAGCCGCTGTCCGAGCGTGATGCGCGACTGCCGGAGTCGGTGACCACCACTGGCGGTGACCAGGTCGGTGTGGTCGATCTCGGTGGCGACGGCCTGGCCGTGGTCGCCGCTGCGGGGACGGTCAATCTGTCGCTGCGGACCGGCGAGGAGCAGCAAGCGCTCGTCGGCCAGCTCGGTGGCTGGCTGCACTCACTCGCCCAGCCGGTGCAGATCCTGATCCGTTCCACCCGGCTGGACCTGTCCGGCCACATCGCCGGACTCCGCCGCGCGACCGAAGACATGTCCGACCAGCTCGCGGTCACCGCCCACGCTCACGCCGATCACCTCGCCGACCTCGCCGCCATCGAAGACCTGCTCCGCCACCAAGTCCTGCTGGTCTGGCGCGAACCCCTCGACCTCGGCACCATGCCCGTCGCCGGGCTCGGCGGACCATCGTCGGCGATGGTGCTCGGCTGGTGGTTCTCGCGCCACCGTGCCCATCACACGGTGACCTCGGCCGCGCGGCGCTCCGCCGAAGCCCGGTTGCTGCGCCGACTCGCCGAAGCCCGCGAGCTGCTGACACCGCTCGGGATCACCATCACCGCACTCGATGAACTCCAAGCGAGTGCTGTCCTCGCCGGCGCCTGCAACCCCGGCTCCCTCATCGCGGCCTCGGCCGACACCGCCCTACGTGGAGCCGTCATCACCCGAGACGAGTCAACCAGCGCCGAAATCACCGCACCGTCGGACACCGAAACCGATATCGACGAACCCGCTACTACCAGCCGCGGCTGGTTCGGGTTGCGCGGCAGAGGTTTCCGTCGCACCGCCGAGTCGCCGTTCGCACCGGAGTCGTTGACGATCGGGGCGCGGCATCTCAAGGTCGGCTCCGACTACCTCGCGACCCTGGCGCTCACCGGGTATCCGCGGGAGGTCGCGCCGGGCTGGTTATCACCGCTGCTGACCCATCCAGGCCGCCTCGACGTCGCCGTGCACATCACGCCGGTGGATCCGGCGACCGCCGCCGCGCGGCTTCGCCGCCAGCTCGGGCGCCTGGAATCGACGCGGCTGCACGACTCCGGGCACGGCCGCGTGAGCGATCCGCAGGTCGAGGTCGCCGTGGAGGACGCCGCGGATCTGTCCGCGCGGGTCGCGCGCGGCGAGGGCCGCCTCTACAGCGTCGGCATCTACCTGACCGTGCACGCGAGCTCCGAAGCCGAACTCGCCGACGAAATCGCCGCCGTCCGTGCACTGGCCGCGAGTCTGCTCATCGACACCTGCCCGCTCACCTACCGCGCCGTACCCGGCTGGACGGCCACCCTGCCGGTGGGTCTCGACCCGATCGGGTTGACCCGCACCTTCGACACCGACGCCCTCGCCGCGGCGTTCCCGTTCAACTCCCCGCAACTGCCCGTCGACGACCCGGTCGCCGCCGCCATACCCACCGGTGTCCTGTACGGCCGTGACGCCGCGGGTGGGTTGCTGTTCTGGGATCGGTTCGGCACCGAGCAGCACAACCACAACGCCGTCGTCCTTGCCCGCTCCGGAGCCGGCAAGTCCTATCTGGTGAAAGCGGAGATCCTGCGGTCGCTGTATCGCGGGATCGAGGTCATCGCCATCGACCCCGAAGACGAATACCGGCCACTGGCCGATGCCGTCGACGCCACCTACCTGCCTCTCGGCGCCCCCGGCGTGCGGATCAACCCATTCGACCTCGACATCCACACCCTCACCGACGGCCGCCGCACCGCCCCCACCGACGCACTCGTGCGCCGCAAACTGTTCGCCCACACCCTGTTCCGGGTACTGCTCGGCGAACAGAGCGCGGCGCAGCGCGCGATGCTCGACACCGCGTTGACCGCCGCCTACGTCGCGACCGGCATCACCGACGACCCCACCACCTGGACCCAGCCCGCCCCGACGCTGAGCTCTGTGCGTGAGCAGCTGATCGCCGGCGGTTCAACCGTCGGTGATGACCTCGCGGCGGCGTTGTCGCCGTTCGTCGAGGGCGGGGCGTTCGCCGGGCTGATCGACGGACCCACCACGACCTCACCCGACGGGGCGATGGTCGTGTTCTCGTTGCGGGAGTTACCGGATGAGCTGAAAACGATCGGCACCCTCTTGGCCCTGGACCTCACCTGGCGGCGCGTGTCGAACCCGGCGACGCGGCGGCCTCGGCTGGTGACCGTGGACGAGGCGTGGTGGCTGATGCGCCAGCCCGCCGGCGCCGAATTCCTGCTACGTGCGGCGAAGTCGTTCCGCAAATACTGGGCCGGGCTCACCATCGCCACCCAGGACATCGACGACGTCCTCAGCAGCGACCTCGGCACAGCGATCGTCTCCAACGCCGCCACCCAGATCCTGTTACGCCAAGCCCCCCAAGCCATCGACGACATCGCCGCCGCGTTCTCCCTCTCCGACGGCGAACGCCACTTCCTGCTCTCCGCCGGACGCGGACAAGGACTCCTCGCCACCGGCACCCACCGCAGCGTCTTCGCCACCCTCGCCTCCCCCCTCGAAAACGACCTCATCACCAGCGACCCCAGCGAAATCGCCGCCACCACAACCAACAACACCGCCACCGACCAAAACACCGAGGGCTACCTCCACACCGACGGCGAGGACGGGTTCGTCGAACTGCGAGACGAGAACCGATGAGCACCACAGCGAACCCATCGCAGGGCTGGCTGTCTCGGCTGCTGACCGATCCGGGCACCGTGCTCGGCGCATTCACCGACCCGGGTGCGCTGGTCCAGGCGCTCTGCGAGCCGAGGACGCTCCTCAGTCTCGCGGCAGTAGCGGTCGCCGCGCTCACCGTGATCCGGCTCGTCGACCGCCTGCGGCAGGCGCGCATGTCCCGCGACGCGCGGGAAGTGGTGGTGCTGGCTCCACCAACCGTTGACCCGGCGGGCGCGGCGGCTTTGTGGTCGCACTTGATCGGCCTCTTGCGGCCGCGCTGGAGACGGCGAATGTTCGGGCAACCCCATCTGGGGATGGAGTACATCGTCACTCCAGCCGATGGGGTGAGGATCCGGCTCTGGGTGCCCGGCACGGTTCCGCCGGGGCTGGTGGAGCGGGCGGTCGAATCGGCGTGGCCGGGCGCACGGACCGGCACCGAACCCGCCCGACCGCCGCTACCTGCCGCCGCTGTCGGGCAGCGGCGTGTCCTGGCCGGGGGTGAGTTGCGGCTGGCTCGCCCCGAGTCGTTGCCGATCCGCATCGATTACGGCGGCGGTGACCCGGTGCGCGACCTGATCACCGCCGCGGCCGACCTCGACCCCGACCATGCCGCCTGCGTGCAGATTTTGGCCCGCCCGGTCACCGGCCGCCGCGTCCGCCGCATCCCTCACCCCACCGCGACGGGCGGCGAGACCACGAGAAGGGTGCTGATCGAGCTGCTGGATCTGCTCATGCCCGGCCCAGCCCGTCGAACCGCACGGCGCGTTCCGTCGTCGGTTGCGGCCGGGGATAAGCAGGCCGCGCTGGAGGTGAGTGCCCGGACTCGGGCGGCGGCGGACAAGGCGCGCGGCTCGCACTGGGACACCGTTGTGCGCTATGCGGTCGCCGCCGTGGTACCCGCCGACGCCGACCGCGCCACCCTCACCCGTGAGCGGGCCGTCGTACGGGGGCGGGCGCACGCGTTGGCGGCGGTGTTCGGGTCGGCCACCGACCACAACTACTACCGCCGCCACCGCCGACCCCACCTCGCTGGGGTCCTCGACCGGCGATGGCTGCGGCGCGGGGACCTGCTGTCGGTGCCGGAGTTGGCCGGGATCGCGCACCTGCCACACGGTTCCGGGATCCCCGGCTTGCAACGTGCCGGAGCCCGCGCCGTGGGCCCGGTCGCCGAGATCGCCACCGGCGGCCCGCACACCAAACCCCTCGGCGTCGCCGACACCGGAACCGGACGGCCGGTCGCGGTGCGGGTGGCCGATGCCCGCCATCACCTGCACGTCCTCGGCGCCACCGGCGTCGGCAAATCCACCTTGCTCGCCCAGATGATCCTCGACGACGCCGAGTGCGAACGCGGCTTGGTGGTCGTCGACCCCAAAGGCGACCTCATCACCGACATCCTCGACCTGCTCCCCGCCCGCCACGCCGAGCGCGTGGTGCTCTTCGACGCCGACTCCCGCACCCGACCACCGTGTTTGAACCCGCTCGACACCCGCGACGCCGATATCGATCTCGCCGTCGACAACCTGGTCACCATCTTTCACCGCATCTACTCCCAGCATTGGGGGCCACGCACCGACGACGTCTTGCGTGCGAGCCTGCTCACTCTGTGCGCCCAGCCCGGCGTCGCCACCCTCGCAGACCTCCCCCGATTGCTCCTGGAAGAACCCACCCGCGCCCGACTCACCCGCACCATCAAAGACCCCGTCCTGAAAGGGTTCTGGACCAGCTACGACGAGATGGGCGAAGCCACCCGCGCCCAAACCATCGCCCCGCTGCTGAACAAACTCCGGGCGTTCTTGCTGCGGCCCTTCGTCAAGGCAGCTATCGCCGCCGGCCCCTCGACTGTCGACCTCGCCGACGTCCTCGACCACGGCGGCATCTGCCTGGCCCGACTCCCGAAAGGCTCCCTCGGCGAGGAAACCGCACGCCTGGTCGGGTCCCTGCTCGTCGCCCGCACCTGGCAAGCCACCACCGCCCGCACCCGCCACCCCGGAACCACCCGCCCCGACGCCAGCCTCGTCCTGGACGAGGCGCACAACTTCCTCAACCTGTCCACCCCGGTCGAGGACATGCTCGCCGAAGCCCGCGGCCTCCGACTGTCCCTCACCCTGGCCCACCAAAACCTGGGACAGCTCTCCCGTGAACTGCGGGAAGGCATTTCCGCCAACGCCCGCAACAAGATCATCTTCTCCGCCTCCCCCGACGACGCCCGCGCCCTGGCCCGCCACACCGAACCCTGGCTGTCCAGCCACGACCTGGCCAACCTCGACGCCTTCCACGCCGCCGCCCGCCTCCTTGTCCACGGCCAACAAGCCCCACCGTTCACTCTCACCACCCGCCCACTCCCCGACCCTGTACCCGGGCGCGCCCGCACCATCCGCACCGCACAACGCAACCGCCGTCACTCGGCCTCGGCGACCACCACATCCGGTGCACCCCCGGCGATGAAGAAGATGCGCGGCGATCCGCGCTAGTCCTGACCTCGTCGCCCGGCTCGCGTGTGGAAGGACCCATCTCGATGATCAACCGACCTGCCCGTCAGACAAGCCTGCGCCCGGCCCGCCGCTCCGCCACGCTCCCGGGTTCCGAGCACGCGGCGCTGGCCATGCGGCTCACCCGCCGGGACCGGTGGATCCTGCGGATGCTGCACGAGCACCGCGTCCTGACCACCCCGCAACTCGCGGTGCTTGCGTTCCCGACACTCAAGATCGCCCGCCGCCGCCTACTGCTACTGCACCGCGCCGCCGTCATCGACAGATTCCGCCCATTCCGCGCGGCCGGAAGCGCGCCCGCGCACTGGGTGCTGGCCCCAGCCGGAGCCGCGGTGCTGGCCGCCGAGATCGGCGTCGACGTCCGCGATCTCGCGTATCGATCCGAGCGCGCAGTCGCCATCGCCCACAGCCTGAGCCTGGCCCACACCGTCGGCGTCAACGACTGGTTCACCCGCCTCGCCAACCGCCACCACCAAGACAGCGGGCTCACCGCCTGGTGGTCAGAAACCCGCTGTCAACGCCTGTGGGGCGACCTCACCCGCCCCGACGGCTACGGCCGCTACACCCATCGCGGCCACACCCTGGACTTCTTCCTCGAATACGACCTCGGCAGCGAAAATACCGGCCAAGTCACCCGAAAACTCCATGGCTACGCCGAACTTGCCCGCACCACCGGCATCACCACCCCACTGCTCATCTGGACCCCGAGCGCCGACCGGGAAACCCACCTGCGCCATGCCCTCACCATCAGCCACCGCAACCTCCCCGAACCTGGCGCTGTTCCGGTCGCGACCGCCGCCGCCGACCTGCTACACCACGTCAGCCCGTCCGCGAGTCCCGCCGACCGTGTCTGGCTGCCCCTGGAGTCCGCCGCAACCGGAAGGCTGCGGCTGCACCAGCTGGCCGCCGCCTGGCCCCACCTCACCGTCGCGCCGCAACAGAACACCGCTACCACCACCGATTCCCTCGACCCCGGCCCGCATCAGCTGCTCCCGGCGCCGCCGCCGCTTCCGCCCCGCGACGAGCCGCTGTGATGCTCAAAGCCCTCGCCGCAGGTTGCTCTGCGGTCGTGTTCACCGTTGTCGTCATCGCCTCGGTCGTCACCACCGTCGTCGTCTTCGACCACAACACCGGCCCGCTCACCCCGCCCTCGGCAGGCGGTGGCTCCACGTCCGTGCCGAGTCCCGAAGCCATCACCGACATCCCCTCGGACATGCTGGTGCTCTACCAGCGGGCCGTCAGCGTCTGTCCCGGCTTGGACTGGTCGGTGCTCGCCGCGATCGGCAAGATCGAAACCGACCACGGCCGCGCCCAACTCCCCGGAGTCGCCGCCGGGGAGAACTTCGCCGGGGCCGGCGGGCCGATGCAATTCCTCGCGCCCACCTTCGACCAAGTGGTATCCCGCCGGCCCATGCCGCCCGGCGGCGCGAGCCCGCCCTCGCGGTACAACCCCAGCGACGCCGTCCACGCTGCCGCCTACTACCTGTGTGACTCCGGCGCGCCTTCGGACATGTACGCGGCGATCTGGACCTACAACAATGCCGACTGGTATGTCCGGAAAGTCCTCGACCAGGCCGACCGCTACGGCACCCCCGCCCCTCCACAACACCGTCCCGGCAGCGGCGACTGCGCCGATATCCGCGCAGCCGACCCCGCCGCGATCACCGTGATCGGCTTCGCCTGCGACCAGCTCGGAATGGACTACGTGTGGGGCGGCAACGGCCCCGCCGACGGCGGCTGGGACTGCTCCGGACTCACCAAAGCCGCGTTCGCCGCCGCCGGAATCACCCTCCCCCGCGTCGCCCACGACCAATACCACGCCACCACCCCCGTCCCCGAGGACCAACTCCAACCAGGCGACCTCGTCTTCTACGGCACCGCGGCCAACCTCCACCACGTCGGCCTCTACGTCGGCGCCGGAAAGATGGTCAACGCACCCACCTTCGGACAACCAGTCCAAGTCGCTCCCTATCGGTGGGAAGGCGACCAGTATTTCGGCGCGACACGCCCCCTCTCCCACCCGGCCTCACCCGGTGGCAGCCAGCAACTCTGACCACCAGCGAAGCCCGGAGCGCCGATTCCGCACCCGATCCTTCGAGAGGACACCGCCATGGCGACCCGCAAGACGATCAGCACACTCGTCGACAACTGCCACCAGCCGCAGGGAAGCCCGCACCTCGTGCACCGGATCGAGCAAATCGAGATCCCCCTCACCACCCGACCACAGGAATGCGAGCACAAAGACTCCCTGTGCCCACGCCGCTGCGCCCAATGGCGGGCGAGCACCTCTTCACCGAACGCCTTCCCTGGGAACCACGCCGGCACGTGCACCCCACCGAGAATGAATGACCTAAGTTCCCTTGACTCCCTGAGTTCTCAATAGAACTAGGGGACCTGTTGCGTGGGAACGCAATCCGCGAACCCAGCGGCGGAACCGAATTCGATATCACCGAAACAATACCTCCGACCAGCGTCAACGGAACGCCCGGGAATTCATTTCACCAATCAGCTTGACATTCACCGGCGTATCGAGCGTCCATGAATACGGGAACCCCACGCACCGGAACCATCCAGGTGCCACGGGCAACCGTCCCGGCCGGGACATGACCCACCCCACTTTCCAACTCGAATAGCTGAGGAACAGTCATGCCCACAAACACCATGATCGAACCCGCGACCGCCAGCTCGCCCGAACTGCGCACCGATACCGAGAAAGCGCTCTGGGACGCGCTGGGCACCTACCCCGGCCACACCGCCGCCCAGCTGGCAAAAGCCGCTGAAATCGGCGCATCGACCGCACGCAAGACCTTGGCACGCTGGGCCGCCGACAACTTCGCCCACCGCGACACCAACGCCGACGACCCCCGCTCCGCCGACACCTGGTCCGCCACAGCCACCCGCCCCGACACCGAATCGGTTGCGCTCGACACGACCACGATCGACACCGACCCTGTAGCCGCGAGCGAGCCCGGCGAAACCGCCACCGAGACAACCGCTCCCGAAGTTCGGGATACCGAACCAGCAGACGAGGGCACTAATCCGACACCTGAACAGGACCAGGAGACCAAGTCGGACAAGCTCCCACCCGGCGGGCTGCGTGGACGGGTCGAGGACTACCTGCGCGACCATCCCGGCGAATCGTTCACCCCGCACCAGATCGGCAAAGCCCTCGAACGCTCCTCTGGCGCGGTCCACAACGCCCTGGTCAAACTCACCGACACCGGCGTCGCCGACCAAACCAATGACGCGCCGAAAAAGTTCGCGCTCAAGCCGTAGCGCTGAACAGCCCGAACCGGCGAGACGACCACCACCGAACTGGGAAGGACCACACGGTTCTCCCGGTTCGAATTCAGACACCAATTCCACACCCCGGCTCACCTATTCCGAACACGAGCGGGATATCCACCCCCAATTTCATGGTTTCGAAAGGGATTCATCATGTCCAATGAGGCGACGACATCACACGAGATCGCGGCGACCGAGACACACCCCTACCGCGTCATCACCGAACCGGTCCCCTATTGGGACGACCTGTTGCTGACCGTCTACGCCATCACCACAGACGGTGAACGGATACGAATCGGCGCGATCCGATCCGACGACGGCACGCGGTGGCAATGGCTGGACAAGGCCAGCGAACTCCCGGTCGGCCCCGAATTCCCCACCGCCAGCGACGCCGCCGACGCCATGGCCGCCAACGCCTACGCCGCATGGACAGCGTCCTGGAACAGGACCCCCACCAACCGAGACACCCCAGCCGTCTAGGCGGCATACCCAGCGACAGACGCACCCCGCGACCAGTTTCGGTCGCGGGGTGCGTTTCCCGTATCCCGATCGGGGCGCGTATCGCGCTAGACCAGCAGTATCCCGGCCGCCACCTCGCCCACATCCCAGACACGCCGAGGAGCGAAAACACCGAGCCCGCTATGGCTTCCAACGTGCAGGCATGCCCACCGTGGGTTCTTTGCGCAGGGACAAGAAGGGACTCTCCACGGGGGTGCCCGGCCGAGGGGCGCGCCTGGTTCCCTCGGTGCGGCTGGTGTTGAAAAGCGCCCGGTGATCGGGAGTCCCCACTGTGCAGGAGCAACTCCTCGCACCTGGGACTTCTCGACCTTCGACAGGAGCGCCGATGTTCAACCGATACCGCGCCCGAACCAGGGCGCGTCACCACACGCTGCCCGTGCGATGGATGGCGGGCGCGCTGACCGTGGCCGCCGCCGTCACCGCCGCGACGATCGCCATCAGCGGTACTGCAACCGCCGCACCGGCCGACCCGTGCCCCCGGTTCACCGCCGTGCTGGCACCCGGGACCGGTGAAACCACCCCGGTCGCCGACCCCATCCGTCCCGCCGGGCTGCTGAGTCCCATCGGAGACGGCTTGCGTGCCCGCTATGGCAAAGATATCGACATCCGCTACCTCCCCTACGCCGCGCTTGCGGTGCCCTACCCGGTCTCGGCGTCCGGTGGTTCGACCGCTTTGACACAAATGCTCACTGATCTGTGCGCCACCACCCAGGTCGTCATGGCCGGGTACGCCCAAGGCGCCGACATCGTCGGCTCGGTCGCCGCCTCGATCGGCCAGGGCCGAGGCCCGCTGCCCGAATCCCGAGTTCTGGCTGTCGGGCTGGTGTCCGACCCCCGCCGCAACCCCGACACCCCGCAACTCGGCGAGCCTGTCACCGGACAAGGCGTCGCCGGCCCCCGCGACGACTTCGGCGCCCTCGCCGACCGAGTACGCACCGTCTGCGCGGCCGGCGACCTGTACTGCGCGACCTCGCCCACCGACTCGCCGATCTTCTCCGCCCTCGGTGGTGCCTTCACCGGAAGCCCTGCCCTGCAAAGCATCACCGACACCTTCGCGACCGGGCTCAGCGGTGGCCTCGATCCGGCTTCGATCACCCGGCAGGTATTCCTCGTCCTCGGTGGCCTCACCGAGTTCGCCGCGAACGTCCCTGCCATCGTCGACGGCCTCGTCCAACTGCCCCAGAGGCTCGTCGTGGGCGATATCCCCGGCGCGCACCGGATCAGCGGCAAGCTGAACAACGCCTTCAGCCCGCTGATCCGCATGGCCGATCAAGTCGACCTCCACCTGGCGGCTCGCGCCCTGTCCATGGCCGCAGCGATGGACCCCAGCGGCTGGACAGGCATCGCCGCCCAAATCGTCGGCATCCTCGCCCGCGTCGACGTCGCACGAGTCGCCCACGCGGTCGGTACCGCCCAGGACATCGCCTGGCGCGCCGCCGGAAAACTCGCCGCGGGCGACCCGATCGGTGGCGGCATCGAACTCACTGGGCTCGTCCCCGTCGCCGCCGACCTCGCCGCCACCGCAGCCTCGGCGCTCACCGGCACCGGCGCCAGCCAGATCACCAGCCTCGCCACCGAACTCACCCACCCCACCGATCCCGCCACCGGCAAAGCGCTCGCCGGCCTGACCCGCGAGGGCACCGCAGCCGCCGAGTTCTACACCTCGGGCTTCCACCAGCTCGGCTACGACAACCCCGTCCGCCAACTACTCGACTGGCTCACCACCCGAATCGACGCGACCAACTAAGCGGACTCGCGTTCACTCCCGCTCTCCTTGCTGAGGGCGGGAGTGAATCTTTTCTTGCACTCGAGCAACGGCGGCCAGAGAACTGTGGACCGTCGGGGGTTCCATATGACCCAGACAGATACCCAGATACGAGTCGGTCGGACCTGGCGGGGCGACCAAACAGGACGCGGCTGGGTATGGTGTACAGATCTACCTGGCGCGGCGGCGGCCCCGAATCTCGATCACCTGCTGTCCTTTGCGTGGGAGGCGGCGGATCGAGAACTGCTTGGTCGCGGCGATCAGTTTGATATCGGATGGATAGCCCCACCGCTGCGGCATCCAGCTCGGATCAGCGTGTTCGAGTGCGCTTGATACCGCCGAGATCGGCGACCAGCCGTTGGCGTGAGCCGCTGCGGCTACCGACTCGTGCAACAGCTGCATTAGCCGTTCGTCGGCAACCAGCTCGGCAGCACTGCGGCGGCCTACCGTGATCGCGAGGATCCGCTGGTCGACGTCACGGCGCGCCCCGCCAGAGCCCGAGCCCGGTTGCAGAATCTCGCCCACCAATAAGGCAGCAATCCGGCATGCTTTGCGATGGTGAGGGTCTCGGAGACGGCCGAGGACTCGCCCGAGCACCACGAGGACCTGTTCCCATACCGACTTGTTCGCAAGCGCGACGCTGTTCGTGCGGAACAGAAGCAGCTGACGGGCCTTCTCGGTCGAGTCCGGCGGACAAACCAGACCGTCGCAGTGCATCGGTTCGTACGCTTGGGGCGCTGTGTCAGGTGGCGTCAGCATCCTCACCTGATCGTGGTGGTGACACGCCCGGGCAGCGGCGGGAAGCACGGACTCGAGCCATTCCACAGCAAGGCCCAGGTACTGCCGGCGAGCATCACAGAGGAAGCCTTCTCCAGGCCAGTAGACTTCGAAGTCGGCTTCGAGCAGCGCCTCGTGGATCAGCCTGTTTGCGGTGCTGGTGAGGGCCAGTACGCGAAAGGTGGTCAGCAGTGCGACAGCCGCATCGGCGGGGTCGGTTGCTTGCATCCGGTCCATGGTGGAGTGCAGGGCATCCAGCGCAGTGACATCGATCTTTATCGGGGCCCGGCCATCCTCGCCTTCCTTCGGGTCGCACTCGCCGGTGCTGCGTTGCAATGCTTCGGTGTACCGCAGGTTCTGTTGAACAGCCAGACGGCGGGCGCGGCGCTTGCTTCGGGAGCTGCCCTTCTTCGGCATCGGGTTCCGTTTCCGGCAAGGGTGCCCACGCCGCCCTGCCATGACGAATCGTGCCGACGGGGAAGGGAACGATCAGCGCGGGCCCCTGGGAGGACCTTCATTCATCGACGTCGCCACCCGGCGTGGGCGGAGCAACTGAACTGAGCATGCGCGGCCTGCTCGCCACACACAATAGCGTCACCGCACTAGCTTCCGCCGGTGCATATATGGCGCGCCGTGTTGGGGAAGCGCCCGATGTTCGACGGATGAGGTAGGTCGGTGACGCCACATCGCCCGGCACGCCGCTGATGCCGTGGGGCCGCCCCCGGGTGGGGGGGCCCCCGCCCCACCCCGGGGGGGGTAGCCCGGGGGGCGGGTGGCCCCCGCGCTGTGCGGGCGGGACAGTGGGCCGGCGGGGT
>NZ_JBHZBU010000005.1:0-230859 GCF_042754945.1 Nocardia sp. NPDC059180 | reverse complement strand
CCGCGTTTTTGGGGGGGGGCCCCCCGGTTTTGGGCCCCCCCACGGCATCAGCGGCGTAGCTTTCCGCGCGGGACGAGATGCCCGCGTCGATGGCGTCGGATCACTGGTCCCGGTCTGCTTCCGGTCGTCGATGGGCAGACAGCCCGGCGGCGTCGACCCTGTCCACGAGCTCGGTCACTTCGTCCAGCGCGGAGGCGAAGTCGTAGGCAAGGTGGGCCACGGGTTCGCCGGGGTATGGGTTGCCACCGCGACGGACCACGGCGGCCATGGACTTAAGCCGCTCGGCGAGGTCTTCGGCCTCCTCAGCAGCCTCGGACTGCTTGCGGCGCAGCATCTCCATCGCGTGGCTACGTTCTGTCTCTTTGAAGGTCTGCATCCGGTCTCGCCATTCCTCGGACGGTTCTGCGTCGGCGGGCACCAGCGCCCACGGCGGCGCGAAACCCCGTCTGCCGTCATCTGTTTCGATGGCACATTCGGCGATTCCGACATTGAAATGGAAGGAGCGGACCCGGGCGCGCCATGTCGGATTGACACGGCCGGTCACCTCGTCACCGACTCGGATCGGGCACGCGGCCTCGAGCTGGCCGACCGGATCACCCGTGGTGTGCGCTGCGCTGTCCGGTGTCTGGTCGGCCGTCGGGGTGGTGTCGCTGTTCGTCATAGCTGTACTCCCTAATGAGGTTGGTGGGTGCCAATTTCGTTCCGGCGGTGGTTGGCGTCTCCCGATGCCGCGCCGGGGCGGGCCCGCATCCCGGGGCGGCGGCGGGGGGTGGATATGGGGGTGGGCTAGTGCTGGTGGGGGCAGTGGCTTTGGTGCTCGTCGTGGGGCAGGAATGCGAACGGGTAGGCGCGCGCGCTCGGCCGCCCGTCCCACAGGGTGATCGGGTGGTCCTCGGGGACCGAGCACCACACCGTGTCGTCGCTGAAGGCGATATCCACCATGTCGCCGCTGACCGACACCGCGCGAACGTATTTGCCGTTGTCGAGTCGTTGGCTGCCGCGCAGTGTGCGCGCGGGGACGGTGGCGCGTCGGGCAGAGTCGGTGGTGGGCGCGGCCGGGGTGGGGCTGGCCCACGCTTGCGGTGGTTGTCCGCCGGTGCTGAGATGGTCGTCGAGTGCGGCGACGAGGTCAGCGATGTCGCTGTGCAGGTCAGCGAGGCGGTCGTGGTGGGCGGCGCAGTCACTGGCCGATTCGACGCGACCGCCGGTCGCGCGTTCGTAGGCGCTGTTCTCGTTATCGACGGCGTCGCGGAGGGCGCGCAGCCGGGCCAGCATCTCCTCGGCCGGATTCGCGCCCGCGACGTCACCCGCTGCGCGCGCGGTGGGGATGATCTGGAATGGGTCGGTATCGAGGAGGATGAGCGACCGGCCGTTGTCCCAACCGACATAGATTTGGCCGGGGCCGAGGCGGGTGACAGTGCCGGTGGCACCGATCGGCAGGGGTGCCGGTTCGTCGGCCATCGTGCCCGTGATGCGGACGCGGTCACCGATCCGGGGTGCGATCATGGATTCGGTCCTTCCTGATGGGTAACGGTTTTCGAGTGCTGGGCCCCCTGGGTGGGCCGGGCCGGTTGGTCCGGCCCACCCGGGGCGGTGGTTAGGCGGCGCGTACAGCGGCGGTGGCGGTGCTGGCGATGGCGCGCACGGTGGCGGCCGGGTCGGTGATCGTTTGGACGGTGGCACCGTCGAGCGGTTCGATCCATGACTCGTCGGGGGCGAGCCACAGCACCGCGCACCCGCTGGCGCGCAGCCGGTTGAGGCGCTTTTGTGCGATGCGGCGGGGTCCTTCGCGGAAGCACCCGTCGGAGATGATGACCAGCAGTCGGGTGTTTTCCGGGCGGGACAGTCCGAGCGCGCCGTCGAGGGCGTCGATGGCCTCGTCTATGGCCTCGTAGCAGTCGTTGGAAGAGAATTCGGTCACCTGGGTAGGCGCGGTGCCCGGGTAGGTGACCGGCGCGACTTTGCTGCCGAACGTCACGGTGGCGGTGTCGGCGGGCATGGTGGCCAGGTTGGCGGCCTGGGCAATGATCCACGCCGCCGACGCCACGGGTTCGGCATAGTCACCCATCGATCCCGATATGTCGCAGGCGATTCCTACCCGCAGCGGCGGGGTGGGGATGGTTTTGCGTTCGGTGCGGGTGAACATTTCGGCGGTGGGTATCGCCCCGGCGGCGCGTTGGGCCTGGCGGGCGAGCGCGCCACGCATCCGCACCCGCCCCGGTGGCAGCACCGACCCGGTTTTGACGACCGCGCGTTCACGCTGGCTGACCGCCGACAACGCCCGCGCCAGCACCCGCGCGGCGGCCCGTTCCCCGTCATACGGGGCACGCGCACGGCGGGTGGTGGCCGTGGCGGTGCGATCACCGCCGAACACCTTTCGGGCGGTACGTTCGGCGATCACCGCGCGGCGGCGTTCGGCCGCTGCCGCTGCGGCGGCGGCCTCGGCCGGATCGACCGGGACCGGCGCGGCGGCAACGGCGTTGGTGACGTTGCCGATGGTTTCGCCGATCGCGACCGACAGGATCGAGGCGGGGTCGGGGTCGGCGTGCGGGTCGGGCCCGATGAGGTCGAGCCAGCGTTGCCCGAGTTCGAGCATGGTCGCGCCATCGTCGTCGGCGACGGTGTGCGCGTGCTGCCAGATCGCGCGCAGCCCGGCGAGTTTGTCGGTGCCGAGGATGGATTCGATCGCGGTGGCGGCCGGTGCGCATTCGGCCGGTTCGAGGATGCCGCCGTCGGCGCGGCCCAGGATCAGCGCGGCCGATTGGGCGGCGGCGTAGTCGGTGGCCGGTAGCGCGGCGATGGCGTCGGGGCCGCCGTTGTCGCCGATGACGATTTCGGTGGCGCTGGCGCGGAGCCAGTGGCGGTCGTCGGGGCGGCGGCGGATGTGGGCGGCCTCGATGCGCGATTCCTCGAGCAGCATGGCGGCCTCCACCACCCCCGGGTGCGCCAGTTGCGGCGGTTCCCAGCGGGAATGCTGGGCGTGGGCGCATTCGTGGGTGAACGCGCCCCACACGGCCGAATAGCGGGCGCGGTCGCTGTTGCGGTCGGGGCGCGCGGTCGCCGGGTCGATACCCAGGCGGGTGCCGTCGATCTCGATGGCCGCGCTGTGGGGCATGAACACGGCCGGGTGCCCGTAGGCCGCGCCGGGGGCGATCGTGACGACCAGGTCGTCACGATCGGCGATCGGCGGGGCCTCATCGGTCAATGCGGCCGACAGCGTTTCCCAGGCGGTCGTGGCGGGCGGCGCGGCGGGGGCGGTGGCGGGGTCGACGATCACGTGGGTGGTCATGGCGTGGTGGTCCTTTCAGCGATATGCGGGCGCGCGCGGGGTTAGCGGCGGGTGCCGAGGGCGAGGGGCTCCAGAGCGGTGCCGAACACGGTTTTGACGACGTCGGCGACGATGGCGCGGTCGTCCTCGGGGGCGGTGCCGATGAGGTTGGCGGCAGCGGTATGCGGGTCGGTGGCGTCGGCGATTTTCTGGAACGCCAACAGTTCCCGCAGTTGCGGGGCCCACCCGATTTCGCCCTTGGTGTGGCGGGTGGCCAGATTGCGCGCCACCCGAACCGCTTTCGGGTGCACACCGAGCCCGGCGGCGAGGTCGTAGTCGCTGCCGACCTGCACCTGGAACGCGAACCGCGACGCGAGCGCGTCGGACAGGATCGCCCCGTGTACGCCGGGGTTGTGTCCGGCCACCACGAAGAACCCCGGTGCGGCGGTGACGATTTCGCCCCCGTTGGCTTTGATCACGATTTCGCGGCGGCCGTCCATCGCGGGGTATACGCACGACAGCACGGTCGGCGGGATGAGGGTGGCGTCATCGACGAACAGCACCCGGCCCTCGCGCATCGCCCGGACGAGCGGGCCGTGTACGAAAACGAACGTCCCGTCGGGGGCCTGGGTGTATTCGCCCACGAAATCGGCGACCGTGGTGTCGCCGTCACCCTGCACGGTCAACAAGCCACCGAACGCCGCCTCGATCAGCGACGTTTTCCCGGTCCCGGGCGGCCCGTACAACAGCACCGGCACCTCGTTGTCGCGCATGGTGCGCAACACGTCCACATCGGCGCGGCCCGCCAACGTACGCGGGTGGTAGAGCTGCCCGTTCGGACGCGTCACCGGGCCACTGGCGGCCCGGGTGGGCGCGGCGGGCCGGGCGGAGGTCGGGGCGGCGGGCCGCTTCCGTGAGCCGCTGGCGGGCCGGGCGGGGGCGGTGGCCGGGGTGGGTGCGGGTGCTCCGGCCGCTGCGGTGTGGGTGGTGGCGGTGGCGCGATAGCGGCGCGGTTTGTCGTTGGTGCGGTCGGCATGACCGGCGGCGGTCAATGCCTCGAGCGCGTTGCCGACCGCACCCGATGAACGGCCCAGAATATGGGCGATTTCGCGCGGCCCGTAGTCGGTGGCGGAATTGTCGGCGAGCACCTTGGCGACCATGCGGCGCAGCTCGCCATTGCCCAATCGGGGCGCGGTTGCGGGGGTCGGTGCGGCGGGTGTGGTCATTTCTGTTCGTCTCCTCATGCTGGCGAATTATCTGATTTCGGGACGCCACCGACGGCGCATCGTTGCACACGGGTGGCGAATCGCCCTAATCGAATTCCGATTGTCATGATTTCCCCGGGGAATACGTCGACGCTATCTCGACTCGCCATTCGTCTCAACCGAATTCCGCCACCAATTTCGACTAATTTCCGCAGGCCAGGGCGTACTCGCGCAAGCAACAGGACGGAACAAGAATCTAACGCCGGCGGACACAGCATCCGATAGGAATTGCAGGAGCAGAATTGAATGGCAATGAAACGGGTATGACGACGGCAGCGAGGACGGTCACCTTATCAGCCGTCAAGCCCGAGAGCATCTGTCGATCGGCACCGGTCGAGGGCCGCGCCGCCCCGGCCGACCATGTCCTTTTGTGTCCCCGTACGGGGAGCCTGGGAGCCGGTGGCGCCACGAAGCGGGCCGTGAGCTGGGCTTATCGTCGGCGCACATGGGGCGTCTTAATGGCCCCACCGACTGCCCCACCGAGCGCCCCACCGACTGCCCCACCGAAGAGCCACAGTCCACACCCCGAGCAGGAATCAATATTCGACACCTATCAAAACTGTGCGCAGCGAAAGTCGACCTACGCGAATATCGACCCATTTTCAGGAATTCGAGAAATAACATTTGAACCTACGATGGCAGCGAAATAGGTGGCTGAAACCGTGGCGGTATGCTGTCAATTTAGCAGTTTTCCCACTAGATATCGATGCCCGCAAAACTGCCCAATCCCACTCAAACAGAAGGGGAACGAGATGTTTGTTGCGAGGCTTAGCCCGAGGGTGCTCAGTTCTCACCCCGACCGCCTGGGTGGTCGTTTGCCTTCTCCTCGTCAACCGTGTTACCCGTTTCCGGTGGCTTCCTGAGTCGTTGTGCGAGTTCGCGGGTCTCGCGGCTCGGGTGTTCTTCGATTTCCGCGAGACGCCTGGTCAGGAGTTCCAGCGTCGCGTCGATGGCGCCGGTTTCACCCATTCGCGTATAGAGCCGAAGAATGTCTTGGTAGATCTGTTCGTTGTAGGGGTCGGCCTCGATTGCCGATTCGAGCAGGTCGAGCGTTTCCCGTGGGTGGTGGTCGACGAGCATGCCCGCCAGCGAGCCCAGGGCGATGGCGGCGTCGCGGCGGACGGCCTCACGCAGCGGGAGAACCCATTCACCGGCCACGTCCTCGGCGAGAGTGCCGCGCCACGCGAGATCGAGGACGCGGCGCGCAGCTGCCGTACGGTCGGAGTCCGAGTCGCTGACGCGCCGTCGACGCACCGCCTCGGCGAATTCCCAGTAGTCGACGGCGACCTGGCGCGGGTCGAGCCGGTAGCGCAGCGGATCGTCGGCCAGGATGTCGCCGACGCGGCCTCCGGTAGCGGCGGTGATCGTCTCTCTCAGGCGATGCAGCGACATACTGAATGCGTTGGTGGGGCGGCGGGGACTGTGGTCGTGCCACAGCGCGGCAATCAGCTCGTCACGACTCATGCCGTCGGGATGAGTGGCCAGCAGCGCCAGCAATTCCCGGCTGCGCGGCTGAAGAGACGCGGTGATCTCCCCGCCCGGGCCCTCAGAGCCGATTCCAGGGCCCCAACGCACTCGCAGCGGCCCGAACAGCTCGATCGCCACTATCGGTCCGGGCTTGCCAGATTCGCGCACGGGCGCCGGCGATGCTGAAGGGGGCTCGCCGGGGCGATCGGTAGAGGTCTGTGCGGCAGCAGTTTCCATGCCGACGCCCTCACCGACGTCGGCGCTGGCACCTCTCGTCGAGTCACGCAGCGGAGCAGGCGCGGGAGCGGGAGCGGGTGCCGGCCGGGCGCGTGGCTCCGCGCGCGTGGCGGGCGCTGCATGGGGTGGCTCGCTCAACCCGTAGACCGACGGGCCGCCGCGGCGGCGCCCCGCGGCAGCGAGGGGCGATACTCGCCCGCGCCGCCAGACCGGCCCGCGGATCGGCACGGGTGATGCATGGTGCAGGCACTCACGCACCGCAGTGGCCACTGGACGCGCCGCCATGATCAGACGTGAGGCTTCGGTGCCGGGCGATTCGAGGAGCGCGACTGCTGCCTGCTCGTCGTGCGGGAGCATCCCGAGTACCGGCAGACCGGTCGGCGGCGGGATCCACCCGCGGCCAGATCCGATCACCACCACGCCGACGAGGTTCGGGCACCACCGGCGGATCTCGTGGAACGTCCGAGCGGCATCGTCGCTGCCCGTGTGATCCAGGACCAGCACGGTCGCGTCGGCGCCGGTCAAGATCGGACGGGCCACCGAACTCGCCTCGGCCCGACCGCAATCTGCGAGGAACACCACCGGGGTACCGCCAGCTCGCATCACGGCAGGTTGAGAAGGCGGCATCGAGGAGACCCGCGCTGTCAGCGCAGCCCGCGCCTCGATGCCCTCGCGCGGTGCCGCCACAACCAGCACACCCGCCGGAATCACCTGGACATGCTCGCCCAACTCCCCGCCGTCAGGAGCATGGGAGGAGGCCACCTCCTCGCTCAGGCTGACCAGGCCGCGTCGGTCGTCGACACCGAGTCCGGCGAATCGTCCGCCGGTCGGATCGGCCTCGATCACCACGGCACGCTCGTCTCGCGGCCACGCCGCCGCCAGCGCGACAGCGGTGGTCGTCACACCGGCGCTTGGACCAACACCCATGACCGCTATCAGCATCACAACCAAACCCAGCAGCCATAGGCAACCAATGGGCGACAAGACGTATCACTCATTTCTGTGGCCCATCCTGTTCGATGATCGCGATGATCAACGCACGGCCATCAGTCGAAGTCGTGGCGATCCGCTGCCGCCACACCACCGTCGGCTGGCCAGGTCGATACTCGACCAGCTCGAGGTGATACCAGCCCGGCAAGAGCGCCTCAATCCAGGCGCAATAGGCCGTTCCCGGTGGAACGGCGTCGATCCGCGCCTGAATCGACGCCGCATTCCCCACCGCCGCCTCGGGCGCCACCATTTTCAGCGCCAGCCCGCCGTTGCGTACGTCGTAGAAGGCAGCCACGAACGCGGCGATTGCTTCCGCACCCGAACGGGCCCGTGTACCCGCCTCGAGCGCAGCGACCGCGGGCACCGTGTCCGCGCCGCAAACTGCCGCTGTCCCAGTGACCAGCTCCGGGTCGCCGGCCACATCAGGGTCTCCGCCACCGCCTTTCGGCGCCACCGACGCCGCAGTCTCCCGCGCCGCGGATTCCTCGGGATCCGCGGCGCCAAGCCGGACCGCTGCGACGAAGACAGCGGCGAGGACCACTACGACCACAGCAACTGCAGCACCTCGGATACCGAGGCCACGAACCCCGCCGCCACGCCCGCGTGCCGGCGCGTGGCCGGACGTCGGGTCCGGACGGGTCGCGGTCGCCGCGACCAACCACTCCGCGAACCCGATGGTGTCGGTTGCCGAACCATCGCTCATACCCCGGCAGTTACGACCGAGCGGCGCGTCCTCGTCTACCCCGGCCATCATCAGCGTCCGAGGACCAGATGCTGGGTGGGCAGCACCGCGTCCACACCCTGCTGGATCTGCCGTGCCACCACAACAAGGACGTGCTCGACCGGTGACGCACTGACCGACACCACCGCCCTCGCGACCAGCGAAGCCACCGCAGCCACCTCGGGGACCACCGGGTTAGTAGATGGGATAGGTGGGTTCGAGTCCGGCGAGGACACGGCCATATTGCTCCGCGGCGCTGTCGTAGGCGAGGAAGGCATGGACAGACAGAGCCTGCATGTCCCGCAAGAGAATGGTGAGGGGACTGTGTCGGGTGTGGGCGGTGGCACCGGAGGCGGTGTCGATGATGTCGCAAGCCGTCCGGCAGAGGCGCACTGCACGGGCGGCATCGAAACGGCTTCGTACTCGTTCGACGATCGTCCAGGGTTCGCCGGTGGCGATGTGGTGGTCGACCGCACAGGCGAGGCGGGTGCCGAAGTAGTCGGCGGTGTCGATCAGCGCCTGGATTTCGGCGACCTGGTAGGCCGTGTTGGGTGCGTGGGCTTGTATCTGGTGCGGGGAGTAGGCGATTGCCCGGTGGTGGATGAGGTTGCTGAAGTAGCGGGAGGCGGCGGTGGCGATGCCGATGGCGGGGCCGGCCGATAGCGCGCAGATGATCGGGACGAGGGGTTGACCGTAGTAGGGGTCGTCATCGATGCGGGCGTCACGGCCGGTGGCGTCGAGGACGTTCTGGAATGTGATCGCGTGATGGTCGGGGACGAATGCGTTGTCGAGGCGTAGTGGGTGGGATCCGGTGCCGACGAGGCCGGTCATGTCCCAGGTTCCGGCGAGGTCGAACGCGCTGCGGGGCACCAGGAGCGCCAGGGGCTGGTCGTCGTGGTCGGAGTGGGCGGGTGCGACAACCCAGCCGGAATGGTGTTGTCCGGAAACGAACGGCCAGGCCCCGGTGACGGTGTAGCCGCCAGCGGTTTTGGTGGCGGTGCCGGTGATGGAGAAGACCCCGGCGGCGCGCGTGTTGTCGCTGGCGAGGAACTCGTTGAACACGTCGTTGCCGAACAGTCGGATCATGTGGGGTGTGGCGGTCCAGATCGCGGTGATCCAGGCGGTGGAGCCGTCGCGACCGGCCAGGGCGGTGAGCACCCGGTGTTGTTCGAGCATGCTCAGCTGCGCTCCACCGCGCGAGCGCGGCCAGCTCATCCGGGTCAGCCCGTTCGATTCGAGAGCCTCGGCAACTGTGTCGGTAGCGCGGCGCAGCCGCAACGCCTCCGGCTGAGAACTGGTGATGAGGTCACCGATCTCATCGACACGGGCGATGAGATCGGTGCCGGCGGATGCGTGAATGTCGGTGGTCAGGGTCATGACTTCTCCTCAGTGTGAAAGTGTCTGGGGTTGGTGTGTTGATGGACGGCGCGGGCGTATGGACCCCTCGGCGCCGGCGGTTCAGGTGGTGGGTTGCCAGGTTTGGGTGCCGTCGGGTGCGGTGGTGACGCGCCCGAATTGGGCGTCAGCGAAGTGCAGTCCGAAGCCGTCGGTGCCGGGGCCGGTGAGGTCATCGACGAGTGCTCGGGCGGTCGTGCGCGCGGCGGTGTGGTCGTCGTCGATGGCGGCGGTGAGGTCGGGGTGGCGGATTTGGATCGGGGATTGCAGGGCATCGCCGAAGCACACGAGCCGCCGGGTGCCGGTGGTGAGGGTGTAGGCGAGGTGGCCGAGGCTGTGGCCGGGTGTCGCGGTGGCGTGAAAGCCCGGCAAGATGGCGGTGCCCGGATCGATCGTGCAGACACGCTCTTTGAAGACGTCGAGCATTTCCGGGGCGACTCCGTCACTGACCGCGAGATCGCGGTGCTGCCATTCGGTGTCGCCGACCAGGACCGGGATGTCGGCGAACGGCGTGGATGAATGCCAGAGCCAGCCGATGTGGTCCAGGTGCAGGTGGGTCACGGCGATGGCATCGATGTCGCTTGGCATCTTGCCCGCCTGGGTGAGGCTGTGCAGGAGCTGGCCGCCGCGCATCAGCCCGAATGGTGTCAGGGTGGCCATCGGGCCGAATCCGGCGTCGATGAGCACGCACCGGTTGTCGTGTTCGATCAGCAGGGCGCCGATGCTGGCGACGAGCCATCCGTCGCGGTTGACGAGATGGGCGTGCTCGGCCCACATTTCGTCGGTGGAGGCGGGATACCACGTGTGGGGGTCGAGGTAGGCGGTGCCGTCTGGGAGGTAGGTGAGCCGATAGTCGCCGAGCTGATGGTGGTGCAGGGCGGCGGGGCTGGTGTAGCGGTCCAGGGCGAGGGTCATGATCACGCGACCTCCACATCGAGGCGGCGTGCACCGCGGCCGCCGTGGACGACGGGGCCATCGACCACCCAGACATCGACGCGGTTGAGGACCGATCCACTGCTCGTCGCGGCATCGCCTGTTGCGTTCGCCGGGTGCCGTGTTTCGAGGTCGGCGGTGCTGGTTTCGTCTTCGGAGGCCCCGTCAGTGTCACGTGCGGGGCCTGTCGGACGTACTGGTGGTTTCCAGTGCTGGCCGTCACTGCCGGCCCGGTAGGCGGCCTCGATATTGGCGGCGGAAACTCCGGCCGCCGCGGCGGCGCGGCGGGCGCTGCGGATGGCTCCCAACAGGGACTCCAGGCGGGCGACGAGGGTGTCGACCGCCTCGGGTGGTCCGTCCCACTCCCCTGCCAGGCGCGCGTGTTCGGCGGTGAGGTTTTGCAGCGTGATCAGCGTGTTGATCCGGTGGGTTTCGGGCGCGTCGGTGGCTGCGGTCGGTGCGGGGCGCAGCTGGGGCGGGAGCACCCCGGTGTGGTCGTCGCCGCCGGTGTCGAGGTCGCCGCAGAGTTCTTCGATGGCGAGGAGGCGATCGGTTTGGGCGATCACCGCGTCGACCTCGTCCAAGCTGACAGTCTCGGCTGCGCGCCCACCGAGGGCTCGATCCAGCAGGCTGCTGCCGCTCGTGCTGGGCGTGCCGACCGCGAGTGGCGGGGTCCAGCGGGCGCTGTCTTGGTTCGAGCCGGTGATTGTGGTGTTGAGGTGGCCGGTGAGTTCGGCGGCCTGGCTCAGGGTCTGCCACGTTCGATCCTCGATCGGGAGGTCTGCGGCGTTGCGGGCTTGGGACAGTCGCCGGAAGGCTCGGGCTGTGGTTTCTGGTCGGGCTTTCCATCCTCCGACGGCGGCTTCGAGCTCATGCCACAACGCGCGAGCGTCGTGGTCGGGGTCGCTGGTCCAGCGGTCCGCCAAGGTGGTGGCCTGTGCCAGGAGTTCGCGGGCGTGTGCGGGGGTGTCCGCGTGCGGGGCGATGGTGCACAGATTGTGGAACCGGGTGTAATCGCGGCGTAGCGCGGCGTCGGTCGCGGCGCGATCGGCCGCAGAAGTCAGGGTGGTGGTGGACATTGTCGCCTCCGGAACAAGAAGGGCGTTGGCCGCGACCGTGGAAAACGGTGCGGCCGTGGAATGTCCCCGGCAGATGAGGTTCAGCGAGCGCGGTCAGTACCCGTGACCGGCGCGCCGACATCGAAGCGAAACGTGAAAGCTAACGGTGGATCGTGATGTCAGCCCAATGACTACTACCTGGTTTTCACGGTCCCCGTCCCGTGTCGGAGGGGTACTCGGGCTCCGCTTCCTGCGGCGCACTCGTGGCTTCCGTCGATGACGGCTGCGGCCCAACCGATCTCGCCATCCCACTCCGTGGTGGTAGTGACTGGGCCTGCGTCCCTGGTGGCGGTGAGGCTGGTGGACAACTCCGGTCCAACGCTGTGGGCGCGGCGGCGGTCATCTCTGGCGGGATCGGCGAGATCGGAGCACAAGCCCTGCCGGTGGAGTGTGAGCGGGCGGCGGCAGGCGGCGGAGTCGTGGGATCTGATGCGGTGGTGGCGTAGTCGATCCACTCCTGGATCAGGATTCGTTCGGTCCACCCGCCGACCGCGACGGCATGGATCCGGCGGACGCCTTCGGCCCCGGCACCCCACAAGGCGTCGGCTTCGGCCGCCGTGAGTTCGGCTGCGCGGGCCAGGGCGTTGGCCCGCTCCCATCGGCGGACCATCGCCGCGTCGAAGCGCCGTTCCAATGCCGCGCCCACATGGATGGTCCATCGGCTTCTGGGGATCCTGTCTGCGCAGGTGGCCGCGAGGAACGCCATCCGTTCCAGATGCCACAGCTCCAGACTCAGCATCTCGACAAGGAACTGTTTGGCCGACTCATCTCGTATCGGCACCGCACTCACCGCGCAGCCGATTGCGTATGCAGCTGTCATATCGCTTACCTCCGAAACACGTTGTGCCGCCATGGTGCGAGCCATCGCGAGGCGGGTAAGAATCTGGCGCGAGATCGGTGCCGACGGCGGCACCACCATCGCTGTTCGGTCGAGCCGAGTCGGGCAGTTGTTGGGCCGGTCGGTCACGGGGTGTCACCGCTTCTGGATGTTGGTGATGCACACCGCGCGCGGGCGATCGGCACGGGGTGCGACGTTGACCACTTGTAGGTAGTCGACCCGCGAGCGATCCGGATGTAGCTCGACGAGGTGGATTTCGGCGGCGGTGTCGGCGATCGGAGTGATGGCCACGCAATGGGTGCTGCCGGGGGGGATGGATGCGATTCCGGCTGCTAGGGCCTCGGCGGTGATCCCGGTGTCGGGGGCCAGCACGTCCAGGGCGGCGGCTGGGTCGCGGCGCACGTAGTAGGCGTGCTCGAAGGCGGCGATCACCCCGGTCAGGCTGGCGTCATCGCCGGCGTCGCTGGTGATCGTGGTCCCGGACAGCCCCGTGCACGCGGCGGGCGCTGTCGGTGTGTCCGCGGGCTGGGCTACCGTCAAGCTCGGTGCGGTGACCTCGGCGGTCTCGCCCCCGGCGAGGTCGGCGACGCCGGCGCCGATCAGCGCGGCACTCACTGCGCCCGCCAGACCCAAACCCACGATCACCCGTCGCCGGGTTCGCGCGGGATCTCGATTGCTGCGTGCAAGTCGCGAATCCACCCACGACTCTTCCCGCGCGCTGCCTCCGGATGCGGATTCGCGGTGTGTAAGGCGCGTGGGTCCGCTAACCGGTTGTGGTGACGGAGGTTCGGGGTTGTCGAGCCAGACCCAACCGTGGTCGCTGCTGGTGTGGTCGGTGTCGTTCATCGGTGCTGTCACCTCCCCGGTCGGGGTCGTTGAATGGATTGGGGCCCTTCGAGGGGCGAGTGCCGAGGAAAGTCAGCGGACAGGCTGTCGGGTACGTCAGCGGACTCGATCTCGCCCCTGCGAAGGGGGTCTCGGTACCGACCATCGGTCGGCGGGCTAGGAAGTCATCCGGGGTAGCGCCCGGATAGGCGTGGGTGTGGCAGCAGCGTGGCCAGCCGGTCGACGGCGTCGTCGGCGGCAGCGGCGATGGTGGCGGCGTGGCCGGTGAGGTATTCATCCCAGGTCACTTCCACACCGTGGTCGCGGTAGCTCTCATGGACGGCGAAGGCCGTCCCGATGGGGATGAGGGCGTCGGTGGCGCCGTGGTAGAGGTGCACCGGCACCTGCGGGGTTCCTCGGCCGGTGATTTCGGCGCCGAGCAGGTGCCGCCACATCGGGTCGTGCCACGGATCGGGTCGTTCGCACCAGCGACCCAACGGTTGGTTGCGGAAGGTCACCAGTAGTGCGGCGGCGTCCATACCCGAGGCTTTTTCTGCCATCTGGTAGCCGGTTTCGGTGAGGGTGTGCGCTACCGGTAGATGGGCGTAGGTGCGTGCCAGCCCGATGAGCCCGGCCACCGCCAGGCCCGCCCAGGGGCCGCCGTCTGTGAGCGGGATCAGGCTGGCCGGGTCAGCGGCCACCGCGCCCGCGACGACCCCGCGCAGGTCCACCTCGGGTGCGTAGCTGGGCTGCTGCTCGGCCGCCCACACTGCCGCGCGACCCCCGTCTGCGTATCCCCAGACCGTCACCGCGGACTCGCGCGCACCGAGTTCCGGCAGCCCGGCGACAGCGCGAGCCAGATCCAGGACGGCGTGAGCGGCTGCCTTCCCGGCCAGGAACCGGTGCGGACCGATCCCGCTCACGCCTAGTCCGTGTCCATCCGGGACCGCGACGACCCAACCCTGTTTCAGCAGCGATCCGATCAGGCTTGCCTCTGGCTCGGGCCCGGCGCCGGCGAGCAGTTGCGACGGCGCGCACGCGCCGCCGAGCCCATGGAACATCGGCACGAACACCACCAGCGGCAGCGGGCTGCCGAGATCGTTGTCGATGTCCGGAGCGAGCACGATCCCCGATGCCGCCATCGGGGAGCCGAAATCTGACCGGGACGCGTAGAGCAGTTGCCAGGCGCGGGCGGCGTTGCGCAGTTGCGGGGTCGACACGGTGCGCCTGCGAAGGATGTCTCCTGGCGCGGTGTCGAACCCCAGCGCCGGAGCGGCGAAGAACGGGTCGCGGTTGACGGTGGTGACGGCGGGTAGCTGTCTGGTCATCGTGTGCTTCCTGCGATGTCGTGGGCGGCAGCGACCAGCCAGGCGATGGCTGGGCCGAGCTGCCCGGTGACGGCGTATCCGTTGTGCCGGGCGACGGTGTCGCCGTAGCGGACCCAGACACCGGCGTTGACCAGATCGGCGTTGTCGGCCAGCAGCTGCCCCCATGCCGCGCTCAACTGGGCGGCGAGCTTCGGCAGCACGGCGAGTGGGTTGGCCGTGGCGGTGGCGGTGATCTCGTTCCAGCGGGCCGTGGCTGTCGCCGTCTGGTCGGGAGTTGGTGCCGGGGTGCGGGGGGCGGCGGCGGCGATCAAGCGGTCGGCCAGGCTCTGCTGAGGCCGGTAGTCGACGGTGCCGCTACCGACGTGGAAATCGTTGAGCAGCACCGTGGTCCATGCCTCGCCGAGTGCGGCCGTGAACAAGGTGTGCATTGACGCCAGCGCGGCGAATGGGTCGCGCAGGTTGGCTTGGGCGGCGAGTTGCGCGCCGACCCGCAGCAGACCAGCGTGGTCGGGGGCGGAGCATGCCAGGTCGCCGTCGACACAGATATCGGCGACCCGCCCAACCAACGCCCCGTACCCGGAATCGCCACCGGCGATCCCACCACCCGCTGCCGGTGGCTGCGGCAACACCACACCCGCGACCGAGGAACCATTCGTGCCGGGAACGGGGTCCGGGATCGTTTGTCCCGGCCGTCCGGGAAACGTGGGCTCCCCGGGGGCGCGGTCAGGATTGGAGTACAGCACGATCGCCGCGATCCGATCCGCACCCACCGGCCCGGCACCGGCCCCGACATCTCGAGCGAACATCGACAATGCTTGGGCACCCTGGGAATAGCCGACCCCGGCGATCATGGTGCCGGGGCAGCGAGTGTTGAGGTCGGCGACCGCGGCATCCAACCCGCGGCGCGCTTCGACCACCGAGGCCGCATACGGATCGTTGCCGCCCCCGGGGACTGCGCCGCCGAAACCCGCCGGGTAGCTGATGTAGGCGCGTTGCACCAGGTGCGGCACCGCTGCCACGACCGGCCCGACCAGCGCACCGACGAGGCCGGTGTCGGCCAGCGGATCCGCTGCCGGAGAGGATTGCCCGGTGCCCTGAATGCCCAGCACCGCGAGCGCCGGGCATGGTGATCCGATCGGCACCGCCTGCGTCGGGCTCGCGGTGAGCGTGAGCGCACCGGCGGCGACGACCACGGCGGCGAGAGAGGCTGGCTTCATGGCTGGCCCACTCCCACACCGGCGCCGAACCCGGCACCGACGGTCCCGGCCACGACCGCGCCGACCACGGCAGCCGGGATCCCGACGACGGCCGCCCCCGCGGCGGCGCCCGTTGCCGCGCCGATGGCGGTGCCCGCGACGCCGGAGGTCACGGTGCCGATCACCGGGACCGGGACGACCGTTCCCAAGGCCGCACCAGCGATGCCGCCAATCGTGCCACCGATCGCGCCACCGACAGCCGCGCCGATCGCCGCGACCGGCCCACCGGCCACGACCGCCCCTGCTGCCCCACCGATACCCGCACCGGCCAGGGTCGCGCCGCTGACACGGTCAGAGCGCCCAGCCGGTATCCCGACCGAATCCAAAGCGGTAGCGACCTGCGCCTCGGCACCGGCCGCGACGTCGTTGATCGTGTCGGCGACGTGCGGGGGCACCCAGTCCGGGCGAGGAGCTTGCCATTGCCCGATCCGGATCGTGTTCTCCGGCGCTTCGATCGGCGCGACCGGCGGCACCGGCTCCGGCAGATGCAGCTGCTCGATGCGCACCGGCTCCACCGGAGCCTCCGGCGGCGGGGCCGGCCGCGAGGGTGCCTCGTTCCTGATCTCCGGCGGCTGCACGTAATACACCGGTGGCTCTGGCACAGGCTCGGGCTCCACAACCGGAGGCGGAGGAGGAGGCGGTGCGGGCGGGGTCGTGCCAGGTTGGGACGGGCCAGTAACGCCCGGCTGGTCGGCGACCGACGCACCGCCGCCAGTCAGCGCTGCGGCGTCGGTGGCAGCGGCCACGATCACCACTGGCACCGCGCCAGCCAGCAACAGAAGCGTCATCCGACGCCCGCCGCGTACCGGATGGCTGTGAATACTCCAGGATTTGGGCATGACAAATACACCCTTCGTCACAACGGATAAGGGAGAAGAATTTCAGAGAAAGGAACGCGCGACGCTGCGCGGAGATGTGGGTGCCTCCCAGCGGTGAATCCTGTTCTGGGAGGCGTTCGCTCACCTGACCTGTGTCACAGGAACGGCAGGATCAGCGTCAGTACATGACCCGCCACAGAGAGGCCGTTATTCAGCACGGACAGGCCGAGGTTGACGTAGTCGAGAATCACGAGAGGATCCACGGTCGGATTTCCTTTCATCGGTTGGGTGAGCTTGCATTCCCATCCAAACCGCGAAAAGAGGTGTAGCGCTAGGGGTTCGACTGACCAGGATTGTTGTAAACACCGTAGTGGTCAACCGATAACAGGGCCCTGAGCAGGTCGTTTCCATCCGATTGCAGTCGCCAGCGTGAATCCGCTTCCAGTCGTTTTCTCCACCGTAATTGTCGTTCCAGGGCACGTGGCACGGGATCAGCTATCTCATCGGCGGGTCGATATGCGACATGCCTTGCCGGACGATACCCACTCTGGTAGAACGAGAAACATCTGCTCGGGGGAACTCTTCATCATATCTGTGCCCCACCCTTCGATGGAAGACATCAGAAAGGGGGTCTTCCGGACATGTCCCGGAACCCCGCACGCCGACCCCACCCTTCCGACCACGACGGTCCCCAAATTCCAACGCTCGGTAGCGCCTGCTGGCTGATCCGCCGTGAACTCGGCATCTCCCGCGCCACCGCCTACACCCGCCACGGCGTGAGCACGACCTACCTCGCCGACATCGAAAGCGACCGGGCTATGCCCTCACTCGAAGTGCTCGAGCAGATCATCAACGGCTACCGCTGCAACCCGCACCAAGCGCGCTACCTGCGCGAGCTACGCGCACCCGCGGTCCACCTGGATCCCCCCGACAAACTACGGGAGCTGGTGACCAGCGACACGACCCTGACCGCCCAACTGACTCAACTCACCGACCGCTGCATCTTCGCCGCCTACGTCGACCCACTATGGAACATCCTGGCCTGTAACGACGGCTTCCGCGCAGCCCTTCCTGGCCTCGAGGTCACAGACTGCATCCCCACCTGGCTGTTCACGCCGTTGGCCCGGCAGGTCCTCATCGAATGGGAATCCGAAAGCGCACGCGCCATCGCCACCACCAAACCCGTCTTGGCCCGCTACCGCGATTCAGCCCAAGCCCGCGACATCATGCGCCGCCTCGTCCCCAACAAGGACTTCCGGCGCCTATGGGCAGCCAGAGGCGACGTCATCTACGGCCGCCCTGCCACCGACCTACTCCACATCCGCGACCCAGACTCCGGCCAGCTCATCTCTCTGCACGTCGTCATCGCCGAACCCGGCCAGCCCTACAACACCCAATTGCTCATCGCTACCCCACGGCCATATGCCGGTTCTCACCCCACGAAATAGTCTCGACACGCCGAAACGACACGCCAATGATGAGCTGGAACAACCGCCATACTCGCACGATTCGGCCGCTGACGATTCGCGACAAACCACCCGTCCACACCACCGACACGCAGCCACCAGCAAAGATCGAGCATCCAAACTGCCTTGACACCGGTTTGTCGCACAAGGACGGTGGCGAAACGGCCACGCAGTGACATTGGACCAATTATTGGGTGGTGTGACCGGCGCCTGTCGAGTCCGGTCGATGACGGAGCAGATCGTTCAACACGGAACCGATCAGCAGGATGAATGTGCGAGACACCGCCATATTCTCGAATGCCAGGCTGCGGATTTGTGCCACCAGAATTCGGCGAAAACCTTGTGGCAGAGATATTTCGGGATGGAGGAAGTCGGAATCGTCATCGGGTCCACGGAACGCGCGACATCTGCCGTGGTCGTGGCGATGCCATATGCTTGCGGCGAGTCATCTTCAGGACTGCTCGATTTACGACACGAATGCTCGATTCGCGACATCACGAAGGGGGGCTCGAATGAACGATCCGACATACGATCTCGACCAGCTGAGAACCGTCGAGCATCCACGATCCGATCGCATCGAGAGCTGGATGTCCTACGTCACAGGACACCACGGTGCGCTGGAGTACTCGTTTACCCGAGGTAGCCACGACTTCGTCGGAACCAGCAGAACCGCGCGGGCCGGCGACTACAAGCTAGTCGAATTCACATCCCACACCGCCAGCTACCGACGGACGCCACGACACCTACGCTCCAACGATTTCGGCAACCGCGTATCCCTCATCATCCCTGTCACCGGGACGGTTTCCCTCGAGCAATCCGACACGCAGATCACCCTCGCAACGGGGCAACTGGGCGTCATATCTATGGCTAGATCGCTCATGCTGACGCACACCAACAACGCCCGAATCCGGATGCTCACCTTTCCCCACGACGAGATCGACGACGTCCTTCGACGAAGTGCGCCGATAGCCGGCCAGCGAGGCCGTACGGCCCTCGCCGCCGTCGCCGCATTGACCACAACCCTTGCCACCCACCGAGAGTCGGTTACCGGCGACGAATTTCTCGCCATCACCACCCGGCTAGTCGACCTCTTGGCCGAATCCCTCCACGAAGACCATGCCTCAACCGCAACCCGCCTGACCCGCCTCGTCCACGACGCGCGTACCTACATCGCCAAGAACTCAGGGCAGCGCTGGCTCACCCCCGACGCTGTCGCCGATCACCTCGGCTGCTCAAAACGCACACTCGAACGAGCTCTACACCGCACTGGCGCCACGCCCGCAAAACTCATCCGCGATACTCGCCTCGATCACGCACAGCAGCTCCTAGCGGACCACCGCAACCGACAATCTATCCACGAAATCGCCACCGCCAGCGGCTTCCCTTCCATCGCCGCGTTCAACAAGGCATTCCGCCTCCGATACCACGTACCACCCAGCCATATCCGGACCACCAGCCCGAACACCGACACGAACCGCACCAATCGACCGGACTGAGCGGTGCCCGCCAACGACGAACTCCGGACGCGAGGCCGTCGTGCTGCGTAGATTGCGGGCGAAGTGGTCCCGTGCGTCGAGCTTCGCACCCCAAACCAGCTTCGAACGCTCACCTGACTGCGCAATCGGACGATCCCTGCTGCGCGGTACCCCACACCATCACCAAATCTCTTACCCGGACACGCCGTCCCGCATGCGCGGGACGTCGCCAATGGCACCAGCGCGGCCAGGATCACCGGACCATCCCGCATGTGCGGGACCGACATCGCCGTCCACTTGCTGGTGTCGGTGAGCGGGGGACCATTCCCGCGTGTGCGGGACCGACGTGGCTGGACCGGATACGGGGCGGTGACTTCGGGGACCATCCCCGCGTGTGCGGGACCGACTGGTAGATCATCCGGCCGTCGAGCGCACCCCACGGACCATCCCCGCGTGTGCGGGACCGACCGCCTCCACCGGGATCGAAATCGCCCGTTTCATGGACCATCCCCGCGTGTGCGGGACCGACCGGCGAGATTCCGCCGATGCCGCCGCGCCAGCCGGACCATCCCCGCGTGTGCGGGACCGACCAGCGGCCACCAAAAAGTTTGGGGCGCCCGTCAGGACCATTCCCGCGTGTGCGGGACCGACATCAGCGGACTCTCCACCGGCCGCAAGGACATCGGACCATCCCCGCGTGTGCGGGACCGACCCAGCCCTGGTCGCGACTTACGCAGCCAGCGCCGGACCATCCCCGCGTGTGCGGGACCGACAATGCGGCCATGTCGATGCCTGCCGGGTCGATCGGACCATCCCCGCGTGTGCGGGACCGACAGCTCCTGCGCTGCGGCCGCGAACGCTCCCGGCGGACCATCCCCGCGTGTGCGGGACCGACGCTCGATCGCGGGATCGGGCAGGGCGGTGTCGAGGACCATCCCCGCGTGTGCGGGACCGACGCCTTCAACGCCGTCGAGGCCGTCTTCATCCAGGGACCATCCCCGAGTGTGCGGGACCGACTCCCGCATCACCAGGTTGACCTCGTCGGCCATCGGACCATCCCCGCGTGTGCGGGACCGACCCGACCAGCCGCGCCATATCCGGGCTCGCGTCGGGACCATCCCCGCGTGTGCGGGACCGACTCGGGGTGGCGGACGCCGAAACCGGTATGCGAAGGACCATCCCCGCGTGTGCGGGACCGACTGCGCGGCCATCTTCGGCGACGGCGTCCAGTACGGACCATCCCCGCGTGTGCGGGACCGACATCGGGTGATGGCCTCGCGCGGCAAGTACGGCCGGACCATCCCCGCGTGTGCGGGACCGACGACACCGACCGCGATACCAGCGACGATGCCCGCGGACCATCCCCGCGTGTGCGGGACCGACCTCACGCAGCTGGGCCAGCTCGCCGCGGTGCGCGGACCATCCCCGCGTGTGCGGGACCGACCCACACCGCCCGAGGCCACCGAGGCCGACCCGAGGACCATCCCCGCGTGTGCGGGACCGACGTCGGAGGGGTGACTGCGCCGCATCAACCTCGAGGACCATCCCCGCGTGTGCGGGACCGACACTTATTTACCTGCACATTTGTTGGCCCGTGATGCTTTTTTCATTCACTTCGGTCGAAGCGTTGCCCTGTGGTTTTGCCCAGGCCGCGAGGCTTGGTTTGGTCTTGTGGGGTGTTGAGTCCGGGTGGGTGGGTTTGTGTTCTCGGTCGGGCGGAGAGGAGTAGTCCGTCGAAGTCGACGGGGCGCCAGCGGTCGCGGCCTGCGGTGCGGACGGCCCACCCTTGTTCGTTGTTGGCGGGTTCGATCATGACGGCTTGGCCGTCGTGGACGCGGTCGGCGAGGAGGTCCCAGAGGCGTTCTCGGACTCGTCGGCTGGGTTTGCCGACGAAGACACCGGCATTAACTTCGATCATCCATCGGGTGAGGTGGCCGCGGAGGCCGGGTGCGACGGCGATGAGGACGATGACGGTCATCGGCTCACCATTCGACTGGGGTTTCGAGTTCGGGCCCGATGATGGTGACCTGTTGGTCGCCGAAGCTGGGTTGTATTAGGTCGGCTTCTTTGTCTGCCCAGTTGGTACCGCCGTCGACGGTGCCGACCTTGTCGTCCCACAATTGGGGTCCGGAAGGGTCGTCCTCAGCTTCGCTGGCGTAGAGCAGTGTTCGGACGTCGCGGACGATTCGTGGGAGCAGCTTACGTTCGGCGATGAGGTCGCGGAGTCCGAGTCTTGCGTCGCGTTCTTCGGTGAGTTCGTCGGCGACGAGGTCGAATGCGAGAGGGATGGTGAATTCGGCCTTGTAGAGGTCGGCGATGTCGAGGACGAACGACATCGCCGATCCGGTGTGGACGAATCCTAGGCCGGGGCTGGCGCCGAGTCCGGTGACGACGGCGTGGCAGATGCCGTACAGGGCGGCGTTCGCGGCGGACAGGACTCGGTTGAGGTCGTCGCCGGCGGCGTGGGCGTCGCCGGCGGCGTGGGCGTCGCCGGCGACGTATTTACGGCCTTGCCAGGCGATGCCGGTTCGTGATGCGTGTTCGCGGTAGATGCGGCGGGCGCGGGTTCCTTCGCGGCCACGGAGCTGTTGCATGGTCAGTTCGCTGACGTCTTCGCCTGGGAACCGCATCGAGTACATGGCGCGGGCGACCTTCAGCCGTTCTTTGGGCCTGGTCACAAGGTAGGCCTGCTGCATCAGGAGTCCGGCGCCGCGGGAAGGGCCGATGCCCGCGGCATACATGCGGACTCCTTGTTGTCCGATCCAGCAGATTGTGGTGCCGGAATCGGCGAGCAGTGCCGCCGCGGCGTGTGTGATGCGGGTGCCGGGCCCCAACAGCATGGCCGCGACCAGGGCTGCGGGGACGCGGACGGTTTCTTTCTTGTTGATGACCACGACGGCGTTCTCGTCGCGGTCGATATGGGATCGTTCGACGTAGACGGTGGAGATGCGGTCTTGGAGTCGGTGCAGATCGTGGGGGTGCGCTTTCCACCAGATGTCGGCCATGTCAGGTCGCTGGAATGCGTGCGAGAGTGAGCAGTCCGCATCCGTATGCCTTGGACGGCCCTATCCCTGCGAGGAGGGTGGCGGTGAATCGTTCGGGGTCGGTGATCTCCAGGTGGCCTTCGAAGGTGGCGGTGTGGATGGTGACCCGGGATTTGCGCGTGCTGTTGTCTCGGTCTGGGTGTCCGAAACTCAGGCGTTGGCGCCCAAGGATTAGGACTTCGGGAGCGGGATCGTCGAGTTCGATTCCGGGTATTTGGGGTTCGATCTCGGAGGCGGGGATGCGGAAGCCCCATTTGGGTGTCCGGTCCAGGAACCAGGCTAGTTGAGCAGCGGCTGTGCGGTGGCCGAGTCGCAACGATCGGGGGCGGCGGCTCTCGGAGTCGGGCCTTTCCACTTCGGTTTCGGCTCGAGCGATTTGGGCTGCTGTGCGTTTCTGTGGGGTTTTAGTGTTTTGGACCGGGCTGGCGGTGACACGGAAGGCGTAATGGTGTCCGGTGTCGAGTCTTTCCAGCAGGGGACGGTAGTCGGCGATGTTGACATGTTCGCCCTCGGCGCTTGGCCAGCCCGCGTTCTCGACCAGGTGGGACCAGTCGGGTTTGGTGGGGGTCAGCGCATATAGCCATGGCCGATGTGGGTTGTCGGTGTCGAGCCGCCACAGGATGCGTTCTTTGGTGGCGTCTCCGGGGACGCCGTGCAGAACGGCGCTGCGCATGGCGCGGGGGTTTGCGAGCAGTTTCCTGCTTTGTGCGCGCAGTGGGTTGATGCGGATGCGTGAGAGATAGGTCATGGAAGTGTCTTTCACCAGTTCAGGAGGGAGAACGGGTCGTGACCGGCCGGTGGCGCTCCGCTATCGGCCCTATCGGCGTCGGATTCGGGAAAGCCGGTCGGGATCTGCACGGTGGTGTGGCGGACTCGGCGCTGCCGGTACTGCCGGTCGTGCAGGCCGAAGGACACGGGCACGTCCGGGCGGGTTTCGCCACCGGCGGGGTCGTCGATGGTGACCGGCAGATGCACGAATGCGGGTGTTGCGCCGCGTAGGTAGTCGGCACGGCCTGCCTCGCTGGCCTGCCACGGGTGCGTGGACAGTGCCGCTATCAGTTCGGTGGCTGGGGTATCGACCAGGATCGGATGGGTGGGTGGGCAGCTGCGCCGTCCGAGGGCCAGTGGGAAGGCCGGTCGTTTGACGGCGGCGGCGAGCTCAGCGACGGTGTCGGTTTGCCCGGCCAGCCCAACCAGAAACACGGCGTCCTGCAGATAATAGCGCTGGGTGACGTGGGTGTATTTCGCTGGTGCAGTGAGCTTCTGGAGTCCTTTTGCGTTGACCCCGCTCTGTTTCAGCGGCCTGCCGTAGTAGTCGGAGATGGTATGGAAGTCACGCAGCAAGGTACCGGCCTGGTCGGTGCGTACACCCATAGAGAGGTTGGTCAATGCGCTCAGGTCGGCGCCGCGCTCGAAGCCGAGCGCGGCGGCGAGGAGACCAACTACTCCGGATTTGGTTGGTTCGAGGCGTGTTTCGCGGCGGTTGAACTTGCTGTTCTCGCCCCAGGACTGGAGTGGTCCGGCCAAGCGGAGCAACAGAACCGCGGTGTCTTTGGGTGTGGTCATCGGGTCAGGTATCCCCGCAGCTGCTCGCGCAGGCCTTGGCGGAGTTCGGTGAAGGTGACTGCGGCCCCGAAGGCGGTTTCGAGATCCTTTTGGGTTTCGGAGTCGAAAGCGTGGGCGAAAGCAATATGAGCAGGTTTGTCGCCCCACATGTCGATGCTGCGTCGCTGCTCAGCGGCCAGCGCGCGGGCGGAGCGTTCAGCGATTCCGCCGTGGGGCGCGGAGATCGGTTTTTCGAACGCTGAGACCAGGTTGACCGGCTGGTCCTCTCGCACCACGACCGCGACCAGGGACGGCAGGGTGCGGTGGGCGAAGGAGTTGCCGTAGCCGGTGGGCATCGAGCGGGCGAAGCTGTCGACGAAGATGTCGATCGCCTCGAGCACCGCGTCGGTTTCGCCGAGGTTGTGGTGCAGTTGGTGGAGTCCGATGCTGGCGTAGCGGTAGAGGGTGGCGGAGTTGAAGCCGATCGAGCCGATCATGCCGGCGGCGGGGTCTGCGTCGTTTTCGTTCGCGTCGTCGACGGCGGTGTAGTAATCGAATTCGGCTTCGACTGCATGTGTGGAGAGGGCGTGTGCGACCTGCGCTGCGGCGTCGACGTTGAGTGCGGGGATATCGGCGACCATGCGCCCGAACAGTGCGACGTCCATGGGGTGGTTTTGAGTGAACTGGTCGGCGACTGGCAGCTCCTGCATCGCCTTCTCGAGCGCCTTGTCGTCGAGGGCGTCGAGTTCTTCTGCTCGGTCGGCGACGAGGTCGACCACTGCGTCGAGTTGACGGTTGCCGACGAACAGCAGGTAGGCGGTGTTGCCGGCCTTCTTCCCTGCCGTGATGCCGACCGGGGCCAGGACCGCAGTGCCGAGGCGCGCGGCCTTCTCATGGTCGAGAGCGGTGCGGTTCTCCAGGCGTTTGGCCAGTTCGGCGGCGACCTTGCGGGTGCGGGTCCCGAGGTCTTCCTTGGGGACATGTTCTTCGAATCGCATTCGCGCTGCCCGCTTCCAGGCTTGCGAAGACACGCGGGAGCGGCGGACGCCGCCGTATACGGCTTCCTTGGGGTTGCCGTGGTCGTCGCGGTTGAGGTTGGCCGGCGGGACGGTCTGGAGTATGTGCAGGTCGATACGTACGTGCTGAGTCATGTGCGGTCTGTCCTTTGGTGTAAATCGTTGTGCGGCTGGGGTGTCTTGGTCAATCGGTGGTGGTCTCGGCGGGTTTTTCCCACCGTTGATAGCCCTGCGCCCAGGCGGTGCGGACGCGTTGTCGTCGGTCGGGCCAGGGCCAGTGTTCGAGGTCTCGCAGGAGCCGGTCGTAGTCCAGTGGTTGTTTGATATCGCGGAGCTGGGTGACCAGCCCGCGCAACCGGTAGGTCAGCATCGATACCGACGTGGCGCTCACCATCGCCGACACTCGGCGATCTACTGCATCGGCGCTGTACTTTTCATGACCACGCAATACCCGCAGTGCGGAGCCGAGCCCGATACCAGGCATGTGCATCAGGGTTTTCTGGGACTGCTGATGGACCCCGAACAACGCCAGCGCAGCGTGTTCGGCCTGCTGGCCGGCGCTAGCGGCCCCGAAACGTTCCAGGTGTGCGCTTTCGTCGGGGGTGATGGTGTAGAACGGCCACATCTTGGGAACCGTCAATGCTTCACGGCCGACGCCGGACCGAAACGCCGCGAGATCTTCGCCCGGCGGCAGCACCTGACCTGCGGCGCCCTCGCGGGAAAACCTGTTCCAATACCGTTGAGCCATATGTCTACTCCTCTTAGTTCGACCGTTTGCGCAGCGCAGCGGCTCGGCGGAGGGTGTTGTTCACCGCGGAATGGAACATGTTCGCCGCCAGGCCGAGCTTGTAGTGACGTTCTTTGCTTCCCGACTTCTCGCTGCGGCCGCCAAATGCGGCGACGGGAAGCGCGAAAAGTGGTGCAGCGCAGCGATGGACGGCATCGAAGGCCATCAACTCCCACGCTTCACGGCCACGCGCAAGTTTGTCCTCATCATCGGCATCGACCGACACGCCTGCCAGGAGACGCCGAACCAACGGGTCGAGCGCGGCGAGTAGCTGTTCGCCTGGCCGCATGCCCTTGTTCCACGGGATCGGATCGGCGCCCACGGCACGACGCAGATCGGCAGAGAGAAGGTTGATCGCATTGACCAGCTGCTCGGCCTGCGTCGCGGCATCCACGACCAGCTCATAGGCCGGTCCGGCTCCTCGCAGTGACGCCACAGGCAGAGGCATAACGTCGTGGATCAGTTCCTCGATCACCGCGGATTGATTCCCATACACAATGCCGAAGGTCTCGACCCGCAGCGGATAGCCGGCGTCGATGACGCCCTCGTCGTCCAAACCTGCGATCTGATCGATCAGCTCGCTCGTTTGCGCCGCGCCGTTCTCTTTCTCCAGCGCCAATAGGGCGTCCAGGCCGCGCCATGCTGCCCTGCCGGCTGTATGTCGCAGAGGGCGCAGCGGCGTGGCACCAGTCCGTCTATCGGGCTTGTCCTTCCGCCATGCCGTATGGGTTTCCCACACCGGCACACCGACATTGAACCGGTCGCCGGCAGACAAGACCACCCGCTCGACAACGACGCCATCGTCCGTGCGCTCAGGGAGAAGGCGAATCCGTCGCGCCTGCCACGTCCACAGATCCAGCAGACCCTCCGGTGCGCGGACCTCCCACTGCGGGCCGAGAGGATCCTTCGCCCAGTGTGGGGGACCCAGACGCTTCTGCACACCGATCGGCGAGTTCAACAGTAAAGTCTCATACAGGGTTCGCCCGACCGGCATCACCACACCCAGCTGCCCCAACGGGCCCGTTGGGTTCCCCGATGTCTTGCCCGTTTTCTCGGCATTCAGGTCACCGACGACGCCGGTCTTTATGGCCGCGGTATCCCAGCATTGCGCATGCAGCATCCACCGGACCGCTGCATCCAGCGGCAAGCGTAAGACGTCGGCCTCGGTGCGGGTGGCGAACAACGGGACGTTGTTTCCCGAAGGCGCCGTGGCCACCAGCAACGCCGAACCCTTGGTTTCGCCCTTCTTTGTCCGCAGGTCGGCTACTTGCCCGAATGGGTGCACCGGGTGCAGGACATCGAACCGATCGGCGTGCTCGGCCAGATATGTAGCGAGTGCCTCGATCTCGGCAGTAGTGAACCGGCCCCGTTCGAAGCGCTGGCCCCACTCCCTCCGGGAGGGTGGCGACCCGAGCGCGTGCATCGTGATCGGCAGCAGGAGCTGGCGCAGAATGGCCGGCAGCATCGTCGGCACCTCGACATCTACACCGACGATCCGATGACTGTCCGCCAACGCCTGCCACACCGGGAAAGCCTCGACCGAACCGCTGTCGAACCTGCAGGGCAACAACGGAACCGCCCGAATCAAATCACCGTCATCCACACTGGCATCCATTCTTTAAAGAGCATTGTCTAGAATGTCTAGCGACCTTCGATCAGCGTACGGGGCCACTCGATTGGCTGTATGCGAAACTGAGGTGAAACCCACCGGTTTGTTTCGGCGGGCATGGTCCAGAGCAATGTCTGGGACCTCCTTCGGCCCCGCATGCTGCGGGGTGTGATGTAGTGGGGCACCTCTCGTGCCCCTCTACATCACTCGACGACCAGGCCGAGTCGTGCGTCGTAGCGAATCCGGGCCGTCCCCACCGCGCCTCGGCTGTCGTTATCGAGAATGAGTGCCGGGCAGTAGCGCAGCCACGGATGATCCCGCCAGCCGTCCAACGGCCTCAGCGATTCCATCCCCGGCCGAGCAAGCCGCATGGGTAGTCGGAGGGTGCCACCGAGGACGTCGTCGAGCACCTCTGCGGGAACCTCACCATTCGGACCCAGCCGACGTCCGTTCTCGGAGCGATAACCGCGGTCGTCCTCGCGCACGAGGATCACATCGATCGATTCCTCACCGTCACGCACGCGAACGTCATCGTCCTTCACGTACTCCCCGCGATGCAGCCCTTCCAACGTGGGGTACTCGTGCTCGCCGAGCCGGGTCAGCACGAACTGGGCTGCCGTATCGGCCCGTTTCCGTTGATCAGCCGTCCACGTCCGCAATGCGGCAGCGACCTCGTCCACCCACGCTTCGGGAACCGCTACCTGCGGGTCGTATGCGGCGACCACCAGCTCGGGAACCTGGGCAGGGACCTTCCAATGATCTCCGTCGGCTTGAAGGACGGCTGCAGCACTGCGCAGCAGTGGGTAGCGCCCGTAGATTGCTTCGCTGTCACCGTTAATACTCGGCGGGCCGTCCCCACCGGGGACGAAGCCGGTGATCACCACGGTCGGCTCGCGCAGGGCGGGCGGGCGGAGGACTCCGTCGTGGCGGTGCATACGCCCGATCCGCTGCAGCAACAAGTCCATCGGCGCCAGATCGGTGATCAGCAGGTCGGCATCCACGTCGAACGACTGCTCCGCGATCTGGGTGGCGACCACGATCGTCAAGGGACGTTGGACCCCATCCTTTTTCGGTCCCAGGCGATCGAGGCAGACATCGGTCACCTGGGCACGTTGACGCACATGCATCCGCGCGTGCAGCAACTCCACGGCTGAGCCGAACACCTGCTGCAACTCTGTGAAAGTTTCCTGTGCACGATCGACGGTGTTGCGGATGATCAGCACGCAGCCGCCATCGGACAGTCGATCGGTCAGCAGCTCTGCGATCGAGGCCCCTTCCCGAACGACCTGGACGTTTACTCGCAGGGACTCCGCCCGCCAGGCCGGTGCAGAAACTTGCTCGACCACAGGGCTGCCGACGGTGTCGGCCCACGCCGTGGTCACTCTCGGGTATCCCGGCTCCTCATCGAAGGCAACCGGCTCGAGCTCCTCGATGCTGCGGGCTCCGGCGAGGTATGCGCTGAGAAGCTGCTCGCGTTGCCCCGGGGGCAAGGTCGCCGACAGCAAGATGACCGGCACCCCGGCCTGGCCTAGCCAGCGCAACCCTTCCACGAGAAACTCCGACATGTACACATCGGCCGCGTGCACCTCGTCGAGGATGACGACCTTCCCCGCCAGCCCGGCCATCCGCAACATCACATGCTTGGTCCGCGTCGCCGCCAGCAACAACTGATCGATCGTGCCGACCACGAACGGCGCCAACAACCCTCGCTTGGCCCCGAGAAACCACTCCGCCGGCACGGTACGAACCGGTCGCTCGCAGGTACACGCGTCGAACCCCGAACTGCCGTACGGGTCATCGAGCCCGAACTCATCCTCACCCACACTCGCGAACCCCGAATCGGCATCCTCAGCGGATTCGACGAGTCGCTGCCATTCAGAGTTGAAGCGGCGCTTGCCATGCAGCAACGCCACCCCGCCGACAGCACCGGCATCCACGGCCTTGACCCACGCACGCACCTGCGTGAACATCGGATCACTGGTCGCCTGCGTTGGCATCCCCACGAACACGCCATCAAACCCGAACCGCGCCGCCATCACCTCCGCACACAGCAACGCCGTCCGCGTCTTTCCCTCCCCCATCGGCGCCTCGACGATCATCAGCCCAGGACGCGCCATCCGCGCCGCACACTCGATCGCCACGTACTGCGACGGTCGCGGCGGCACATGGAACCGCGCCTCGAAATCATCGGCTGAAGGCTCAGGAATCCGGCCCCATCCACGTGCCAGACCGAGCTCCTCCCATGCCTTCACCGCCCTCGAACGCGCCCCCTCGACACTGACCTCGTCCAAACAAACGATGCCCGGGAAGTGCTCCCCACTCGCGATCCAATCGGCCATCACAATGAACCCACTTAACTGCAACTGCAGCGCCCTCGACGGCACAACCCGCGGCTCCACATCCCGAAGCTCCCCACAGCCCAGCACCCGGGTAAACGCCACGAGAAGCGCGCGCTGCGCATCCGGCCAATCACCACCACCCCGCAGAGCGGACTCATGTCGCCTGCCGGGCCCTAAATCGCCGAGTGAAGGAAACTGGCCATGATGCCCAGCCACCAACGGCCACACCCAGTCTCGATGCTCTGCACCCCACCCGGCCTCGCGAGCCAGGTCCTTCAGGATCTTCGCGCCCGCCTTCTCATGCCGCCACCGCCGCCCTTTGACCGAGTGCTCGTCCCAGCTCAGCCCAACTCCACGAACCGCTGTAGCGCCGTCGCGATCAACGGACTGAAACACAGGCGTCGCCTTGCCCAAGTCATGAACACCACACAGCCATACGAACAATCGCCGCCCCGCATCACTGCTCCCCGCAACCACCGCCACCTGATGACGCACTGAATCCGCCAAGTACCTGTCCCAGATCAACTCAGCGACAGCCGCGGTATCCAGCATGTGCGACAACAACAAATTCGCCGTGCCACCCGCACGACTAGCAGACTTCCCCCACAACGCCCCCAACCACTCCCGCTCCCGCCCCGACAACCCCACCCACTTAATCGATCTCGCGTCCCCATCCGTGGTCATGGCGCCCACCATAAAGAGACCCACCGACACGAACAGCCCTGAAGCCGCCCGCCGAGACACCGGAGCTGCCCAGCTGCCGACGAACCTTAGTCCCTAGGGGCTCCCCGCCACGGGACCACCGCCTGTTGCGAATCCGGCCTGGTGGGTCACGCGCTGATCACCGCCTCACCTCGCACCCAACATCCTTCGGGAAGGAATTCCTTCCCCGTCAAGCCGCTACGCGACACCGCTCGTTCGAGGGCCATGGAAGAGGCGAGAGTAGCCTCAGCCGCGAATCAGATACATCCCGCACCGGGCGAAGTGAATGAAAAACAGCCACACACCCCACGTAAGAAGAGCTCAGGAAGTGTCGGCCCCGCACACGCGGGGATGGTCCCTACGACGGGGCCGCGCCCGGCGCGCGGTCGCGGTCGGCCCCGCACACGCGGGGATGGTCCTCCCGGTGCGGGTGCGCCAGATACCCCGGTCGGGTCGGCCCCGCACACGCGGGGATGGTCCGCGTACGAGGGCATCGTCGGCCGTCTGCGCGCGGTCGGCCCCGCACACGCGGGGATGGTCCTATGTTTGGTGCGCACGGATATTCGACACGTCAGTCGGCCCCGCACACGCGGGGATGGTCCGGGCAGCCGACAGACCGCGGTCATCGCCGAGGGGTCGGCCCCGACACGCGGGGATGGTCCCCGGAACGGGAGTGTGTTGTACAGCTCGGTGAAGTCGGCCCCCGCACATGCGGGGATGGTCCAGACTACGAGTTCGACGCCCGGTTCCTGCTGTGGTTGGCACCGCACACGCGGGGATGGTCCGGGAGTGGACACGTAGGCCCTCCGATTGAGTTAGTCGGCCCCGCACTCGTGGGGATGGCCCGCATCTGTCCGACGCCGCCCGCACCAAGGTCATGTCGGCCCCGCACACGCGGGGATAGTCTGAGCTGTCGCAGGATGCGAGCAAGGTCTACGACGTCGGTCCCCGCACGCAGGGATGGATTGTCCGTACGGTTCGCCGGCCGTGGCGCACGGTCTTGTCGGCCCAGCGCACGCGAGGACGGCTCCGAACGCGTCGAGCGGGGGCTGAGGACCCCACACACGCGGGGATGATCCCGACAGGTGGCGCCGCGGCCCCCGTGTGTGGAAGCACCAGGATCCCACGGTCGCGGCAGCGCGCATCGAGACGACGATCCGACCCTGCGAAATGCCGACCCAGCATACGGAAAGGCGTGCACACCAGAGAGGGGCGACTCGACGCAAACTGCGTTCTTGCTAGTCACCGGGGCGGATCCTGTTCTGGGTGAGGCGGTCGATCACCTGACTCGGCAGGCATCCGTTCTCTGTCATGACGGAACGAACGTGTTGCCGCTGGGCAGGCTCCGACGAAATCCCCACGGCCGTCGACAGCAGATCGCCCCACACCGCCACCACGTCACTAGCGATCTGTCCAATGACGTCGGTCGAAGTCAGATAGAGGTTCGGATTCGCAGCCGGTGCGTGCCGCGGATCGACAGTCAGCCGGTCCGACACGATGATCGCCGGGCTGTCCGCTGGCGGATGGTCCATTCCCTGATCCGCCGCTAACTGGTCGAGCTGCGTGTTGGCCTGGCGAACATCTTTGAGCGGAAGCAGTCCGTCGTCGTGCTCCTCCGACTTGGCCTCAATCGTCATCCATAGAGCGGTGCCCCACACCCACGCGGAGTCGCAGCGTCCCTGCCCCTTCGGCTTGGATGCCTCAGCTCCGAGGAACGAACCGAGGGTCGTCAGACCACGTTCATAGACTGTGGCTGTGTCCTGGGCGAGCGCTTCAGACATTCCGATGAGCTCGGTGTTCATCTGATTGGGACGGAGCTGTCTACGCAGGCGCGCGACGATCGCGTTGACCGCCACGACGTCCATAGGCACCAACGGCACTTCCTCAGCGCCTGGTAGATCCTGCATCTCCTTTAGCCATGTGCCACGATTGGCCGCCAGGGCCGCGTCTCGCACCAGCTGCCGGGCCCGTGCGCGCTGAGTCTCATCCTGTGCGCCGAGGTAGAGCCACACGCCGGCGATATAGAGGAGCAGACCCCGGTAGCCGCGCGTCGCTGCCGGGCCAACGTGCGGAACTGCTGCCTGCAGTTTCTCACTGCCGCCGATCCAATCCCCGGTGAAGGCCAGCTGCCACGCTTCAACTTCCAGCGCAGCCGCCCTACCTAGGGCATCCGCCGCCGGGGACACTACCTTTACGGCCTCCTGCCGAAACTCGGCCACCATCGGCTCGCCCTGCTCACGCCACTCCGTGCCATGCGCGAGAAACGTCTCGACGTTCGAGATGACCTCGTCCGGGTCGGTGCCCTTGCTGTTCTGCCAGCCGAACTCCACCTCAGCCTGGAGGTCCGGTTCGAGTGCCCGGAGATTGTCGGGCCGACTAAAGTACTTCGTAATGTCCGAGCCGAGCACCACCACGACGGCGTAATCGTTCGGGCCGCGGGTGCACCGGCCCACGCCCTGCACGATGCGCGTCCGCAGGCGCTCCGCTAGGGCGGCATTGGCATCGGCCCGCTCGCCCAGGAAGCGTTCCTGCAGGCCGACCGCGTCCGGATTGCCGCCCAGGACCACGATCCGGCAAGCACTACCCGGCAGATCTAAGCCGTCGTAACGGTTAGCCAGACCCAGCACACCGGCGGGTGCAGTAGCAAACACATCGAGGCCCTGCTGCTCAAGGATCTCGCGGCCAAAGACCCTGATGCCCTCGCCTGCGAGCGCCGCAGCAGCGGCCTCAGTCTTGGCCACCGTCTGCTGACTCAGTACCAGAGCCTTGTTGGTAAGACCAATGATCCGCTTCGTCAACCCGTCGGGGTCCCCACCCTTGACCAGATCCGGGAAGACGAACATGCGCCGACCAGAGCGGGGCGGCGTCTTGGTAGGCAGCGGCATTCGGACGATCTCGCGACGACCGAAAGCCCGCTCCAACTCACCGCCCGAACCAAGCGTGGCCGACAGGTAGATCCGCTGCTGGGCATGACTGAAGACGCGGTTCTCGAACGTCGGCGGAATCATCGGGCGCACCTGAACACCACCGTAGGCCAAGTACACGCAGCACGCCGCCAGGCCCGAGCGGATCATGGCGAACTCATACTTATGCGGCTCCGGAAGATGAGCCAACGCCGCGTCAAGCTTCGCCAAGGCCGTCGAATCGACCGCTGGCAAGATCAGACGCACCTGATGGTGAGCACCGGGGTCCGGCTCACCCTCAAGTCGTTGGATCTGCAACCCCGACAAGAACGGCTTCAGCGGCTCAAGGATCGCCGTATAGACCGCAGGGCTTTCATAACGCCGAACTTTGACACCGTACTCGTTGCCGACGAACTGCTCGCCTGCGTGCGCATCGTCGAAGATCAGCAACCGCGGCTCGGGAAGCTTCGGGCTGCTATTAAAGACGGCACTATAGGTTGTGATGCCAATCATTTCGCCACCCTCGACGGCGGACTCGTCGAGGGTGTCCCAGTTCCGAGCCGGGCCGATCAGCAGCGCGCCGGGAACACCCTCACGTTGCGCAGTCGCGGCGACCTGCCGGGCAAGTTGCTTGGTCGGCGTGACGTAGATGACTGGCCCCTGCGCCTTACGGCGCACCCACTCGGCGATCAGCAGCCCTGGCAGTGTCTTGCCGGTGCCGGTCGGCAGTTCGAGTGCCAGGTCAGCCGTGTTCTGGTGATTCTCGGCGTAGGCTCGGATAACGTCGCCCTGGTGGAGCCACAACGAGTCCACTGCTTCCGTCGTTCTCGGCAGCGTGCCACTCAGATACAACTCCTCCGGCGAGGGGAATTGCGAAACCACCCTCTTCGGCTTGCCCTGAAACGCCATGCCTGACTTCCCCTTCCGCCAAACCATGGTCGGCGCACTCTGTCAAGTTGCACTGCCTCTATGCCCGCGCTACACGCCTGATCCTACGGATCCCGCACCTCCTGTTCGGCACAACCGACTGAGCAGGGGTTGTCGAATACGTTCCCAATCGCGCGGATAGGGCCCAGGGCCCTCGAACAGTGGCGGGCTAGCTGGGGTTGCGCCGCCAGGTGTGAAACGCTACGGCGGTCGAGGTCCCTGCTGCCGTGAGAACGGTCGCCCCGGCGTTACCGAACACGACGAGAACGACGACAGCGGTGACGATCACGATGAAAACCAGCACATCCAGCCCTCGACCGGGCTGTCGTGACGGCGTCGGGTCCTCCTCGCGTGGCGGGCTCCCAGACACAATGGATGAGATGTGCGAGTTTGGGGCAGTGGTCCTGCGGCGCAACCTTCGTACTGGTGAGCGGTCGGGACACACAAGCGTCGTCGGGACGGTTTCAGAGGGCATCGAAGTAGACCTCCGCAGTGCGCCGAATCTGAGCCAGTCGTTTGGACACCGCGCTGTGATTGGCGTAACCGAGTCGGTGCGCGATCTCGGTGGCGCGGGACATCCCGCTGGAGAGCAGTACGACGATCTCGCGGTTACGCGGGTCGAGAAGGGCAAGGAAGTCGTTGGTGACGATATTGCCCACCACGTCGGATTCGGGTCCTTGGACCGGGATAGTGTCAGGCAGCTCCATGAAGCTGACCTTGACCTTGCGTCGTTTACCGTGCAGCTTGCGTTCGAAATCCTCACGGGCGTAGGACCACCGAGGTGAAAAATCGTCCTCAGCGCGGTGCGAACAAACTGCGTCGAGGATACCGCGCAACCGACCGGTCCGATCGGCAGCTTCGATCGTCTCCGCAACGACATCGGCAGCGTCGTCCTCGCCGGACCACACCGTCCCACCCGTGCGAGGTCGGCCAGTGACCACGCCCTGCAATACAGTGCCGTCGACCAACATAGCCGGTCCTACTGGATCACCATCGATTTCCGGGAACTCTCGCAACCTGCGCTGGATGGCAGCAGTAACGGCCGGGACCCAAAAGTCGAGATTGTGGGCGAGCATCCGGATCGGATCATCGCCGGAAAACGCACCCAGGCCTGAGCCCGACACCAGATGTGGCCAAACCACGCTCGCTCACGCCCTGCTCAGCAGGCCCTCGAAATCGGGCGGAAGGAACTCGTCGATATGAGGTTTGTCCGTAATGAACGGCCACATCCCGGCGCGCAGTGACGGCAACCCGAACCGATCCAGGACGTGCTTGGGCAACAGGTGCACCAGCGGGGCATACTCGAAATACCGTGAACGAGTCCGTGGTACGAAGGTCACGTTGACGTCGCCGAACTCGGCGACCTTGGCGATCGACGCGGGCAGGTCGTCCTCGTCGAACAGACGTCGACGGAACTGCGCGGCCTCCCAAAGCATGTTCCATCGCGCGATCACGGCTTCGAGCTCCACCCGGTCAGCCGGGGGGATTACCAGCGTGACAAACTCCGTCGGCTCCGGGTCGAGGGGGCGGATCATGCCCTTGACCATGAAGGCCGCGGACAGGTTCCGCATGCGAGGGTACTCCGCGGGAGTGATCTCGTCGTCGGGCTGGAAGGTATCCTCACGGCGCCACTGCAACACCTTGGCCATGGTCTGCTCAACGCCGTCCAGCCCCTTGGCCACCGGCACCGGCTCCTTACTCGGTCGAACTTGCTCAGCTGTCTGCCTCATATCTAATCTCACGACACCTGCTCCCGAATCCGTTCCGACTCCGCAACAGATTCTCCGGCTTACCTAAACCGACCGGCCAGGACTGACCGTCTGATGACACGGACAACCGGTCCACAGGATGACTCACCGAGCGGTTCTGCACCCGCCGCCTCCCCGTGCGCAACACGATCTGGAAATCGCACATAGAGCCGCCTACCACCAAGGTGGCCGAACGACCTCAGGCAGCCGGCCAGGCACAGCGAATCCCGTACCCGAGCACCTCGCCCGAAGGGGCGGTCATGACGCTCACAGCTTGGGCCCGCTCCGAGATTCCGAACTCCGCGAGACCGACCCCGACATCCACGATGTTTACGCAGTAGATATCAGGGGGCCTGCGGCGGGATCTCGTCCTGCAACAACCACAGCTCCCGCCCCTGCTCCACGGTGATGATCCCCCGCTCCTTAGCCAGCTTGATCACCTCACAGAGCACAGATTCGGCGTGGTCCTGCTTCGCCTTCTCCATCACAGCGTTTCCTTCTCCGACGATCTCAGCCAGTTGATCCCCTAGACGCACATGCCCTTTGTGCCCGTAGGTGAGACTGTCACCCTTGACCGGCACGGTGTTCCCGATGAGTTCGCCCCAGTCGCTGTCAGTGATGTGAACCTGCACGTTCACCGGCCCGAAGCTGGCGACCGTTCCATGAGATCGTCGCCCGTATCCGTGACCGCCTTTGACAATCTGATTGCACACAGTGACCGGATCCCCCACCCGCAGATCCCGCCCCTCGCTGTCCTGTTCTACTCCCACTTGCAACTCTCCTCCCGCGCGCAGGCTTCGCCGCTCTGACGAGCAGTACGCGGCTGTGCAATAGTGCCTGGCCGCTTCGGCGTTCGGAAATCGATCGCTGACCACCACGCTCCGCAATCCAGCGGACCGCCGCCCGTCATCCTCCCACCGCCCCGCACGGCACGCGCACTCATCACCACGTCACCACGTCACCACGACGAAACTCGCCACAGAGGCAGCGGCGTCTGGAGCCGCCCTGGGGGCGACGGACGACCTTCAGCAGGAGATCCGCGAGCTGGATGAGCCCGGCGGCCTCTACGGCGTCGTCGAATTGGTTAGTCCGGTGATTTGCTGGGTTCTTGAACGCACCGATCGCACCGGCGAACAGGTCCATCATTGCGGTCTTCTCGCCGCCCTCAGCAGCCGGGTCGGTCAGCGGCCCGCCCTCGGGCTTGAACTCTGTGCGCATCAACGTTTACCCCGATCACCGAGTGATCCAGCACCGCGACATCGCGCAACAACGAAGACCCGCCGACACAAACAGCACTGAAACCTCCCCGCCGAGACACCAGGGCGCCACGCTGCTACCGGCGACATATCGCATCCCCCGGGAACCCACGGCCCGTTGCGAATCCCGGACTGACGGTCACGCGCTGAACACCGCCGCACAACGCGCCCAACCTCCTTCAGGAACCGCCTTTCCCCGTCAAACCGTTGCGCGACACCGGGCGCTCGCTCAAGGACCATGAAGAGGGCGAGAGTATCCTCAGCCACGTCTCAGAGACATCGAGCCCACCCTGAGCAAGCTGAACGAAAAAACCGCCACACACCCCACATAAGACGAGCTCAGGAAGTGTCGGCCCCGCACACGCGGGGATGGTCCGGTTCGGGGCGTCCGGGTCCACCGGGTCACCCGGTCGGCCCCGCACACGCGGGAATGGTCCCACGTCCAACACTGGCCGCCCTACGCCCACCCCGTCGGCCCCGCACACGCGGGATGGTCCTTTGATAGGCGTGGCGAAGATGCCCTTGATCTTGTCGGCCCCGCACACGCGGGGATGGTCCGTCAGCACGCCAGTCGTAGTCCCCGTCCGCGTCGTCGGCCCCGCACACGCGGGGATGGCCCTTGGCAGGGCGAGGCGTGGGACATGCTCGACCTGTCGGCCCCGACACGCGGGGATGGTCCCTCACGCATCACATGCTCAGGTCGGGTCGAGCGGTCGGCCCGCACACGTGGGATGGTCGTACGCCTCGACCGCGCCGTTGCAGGTGCGCATCGTCGGCCCCGCACGCGGATAGACCCTGTTCGCGGCCGTCCCGACCCCCCGCACACCACGGCGTATGGCCACCATGCGGCTACAAACGACAGCAGGTACCCCCTTCATGCCACCTGGGGCTCCAATACCGCTGCGCAACGGGCGGAGATAGACATTTGAGATAGCGACTCGATCATAGGAATTACGACCGGAAGCGTGCGCACGGTTCACACCGCGTGCAGCGCTTCCTCTGGTGCCGGAACCCACGATGACCGCGACGCCTCTCAGCGCCTACGCTGGGCCGCGCCGAGGTGAATCGTCGACACACCCGACAGCCGCGGAACGTTCCCATCGGGGCGATCCGGTCCGCAATCGGTCCGCAGCGGCGCCGGAACGTGCCGATGGCAACCAACGAGACCAATGAACAAATTCGCTGGTCAGCAGGATTCCACCATTGGAACCAACACGCGCCGATCACTGCAAACGTCGAAAGCGACGGTCTCAAAAACCGTTGTCCGAAAGGGCGTGTGGGTTCGAGTCCCACACTCGGCACCAAGGTCTGATGATATGTCGATCGTCGCTAGCGACATTCCCCTCTCACGCAGTCCGCAACTGGTCCGCAGCAGTTCACGCGCCCGCATCCCTCTCGACCGCCACGGCCTCGAAGGCGGCGAACCAATCCCAGCGCAGCGCCGCGGGACAGGACCTCAGCCGTAACCAGGCGTGGACAACACACGCCCATGCCGCTGATCGCGCCGTTCGAACCGGCCGCGAAACCGAGCGCACCGGCGAGACCTGCTGCGGTTCAGAACATCTGCTACCGCCGATGTGCGTATTCGATCTGGTCGACCATGCGCGTTCACCGGTCGTGTGAGCCCGCGTCAGGGGCGGGCGGCGACGTCGATCCGGATATCCCGGCATTGGTCCCGGGTCTCGGGGAGTTGCTGGAAACCTGCCGATCTGTAGGTGGCGACGGCGCCGATATTGGAGCTCGGGGTGCAGACGACCGCGCTGGAGGAGCCCAGCTCCTGAAGTGTGGCCGCCGCGGCGATGGTGATGGCCGTGCCGTAGCCGCGGCCGCGATGTTCCCGATGCACGCCCACCGGCTCGAGCAACCCGGGCTTGTCCGGACCGGCCCACCACACCGTCGCCGCCGCTACCGCATTGCCCTGGTCGTCGTAGGCGACCAGGCACCGGGCGTCGGCGTACAGCGATCCGGCCGCCATCATGTGCCAGCGTTCGTCGGTGAACGTCGACCGGTCGAACGATGCCCGATGAACGGCCGTCCGCACATACGCCTGCTCCGGCCCGATCAACTCGATCCGCACGCCCGGGTCCTGCACCGGCTCGGTCAGGTCGCAACGCAGCGGCGTCCACGGCTCGTCGGCATTCCAGCCGTTCTCGGACAGACGCGCTCGGACCAGCGCACCCTGCGGCGCGTCCACAGACACCTCCCCTGCTACCAGGACGCCGCGCTCCGGGTCGACCACATCCACGACCAGCTGCCGCGCCAGCTCCTCGTCCTGCTGAGCGTCCGGCGCGATCGCCAGCCGCAACAACGTGGGTCCGTCCAGCAGCCCGGCGGGCAGGATCTGGCCGTTGTGGCTCCAGGTCCGGACCGCCGTGGCCGTCGCCTCTGCACCGAACCGCCAGAACCAGCCCAGGTCCCCGGGATGTAGTTGCATCGGTGCCCCGTCGTATTGCCACTCCCGCAGCACGCCTGCGACCTTGCTCAGCCCGTCTACTCCCGGTGTGCCCAATTCAACCGTCATACCCCCGAGCACACACCACCCAGCCGGCTGTCCGCACGCCGTTTTCGACAGACCGGCGTGGCGAAGGTTTGGGTGGGGCGGACCAGTCATGAGTGTCCTCCTGCCCTGACCGAATACGGTCGCGACGAACGGAACCCGCCAGGCCCCGAATTGATACTCGGCGCCATGCTGTTGAACTCCAGGCTGCGCGGCTACGTACACCCGTACGACGTCGTGGAGGTTTGCATGCGGGTGACCAGGTCGACGGTGGATCTGTCGGGGTATCCGGACCTCGTGGTGATCTACCTGGGGATGCGGGTGCGTAAGCCGCGGGGGATGCTGCGTCTGCTCGGTGTGGGGCCGAAACTGTATCGGTCGCATCAGGATCAGCCCGACGGTTTGCTGCTGCACGAGGACGTCGTCTGGTCGCTGTTTCCGCCGCACTGGGGGGCGCGGCAGTACTGGCGCGACCTCGACAGCCTGGAGCGCTGGACCCGGTCCGCGCCGCACCGGGACTGGTGGCAGAAGTTCCTGCGTGATTCCGGCGGCACCGGGTTCTGGCATGAGGCCTACTTCCTGCGCGGCGGCATCGACGCCGTGTACGACGACATGACCACCCCCACCGGACTGGCCCGGTTCGCACCAGTCAACGCCAGCCGCGGCCGCATGTTCTCCACCCGCGGCCGGGTACACGGCGAACCTCCGGCATACCCGCCGGTGGTGACCGAAAACGACTATTACCCCGATGATTCCGTAAGATAGCCACCGCCCCACAGCTATTCGCGACACACCCGAACACGAAACGACGCCCGCGCGGCGATTGTGTACAGGATGCTAAGCGCAGATGAATATGTGGCCGAGCGAGTGTGATATTGCACTTTTCATACTTCTGGTCGGTAATCGCGCGATTTACCGTATCCGCATGCACGTCCTGTTCGTTTGCAATGGCAATGTGTGCCGTTCGGTGATCGCCGAACGGCTCGCACGCGCCATCGCGCTCGAACACGGCCTCACCGGACTCACCGCGGAGAGCGCGGGCACCCGGGCGCTGGTCGGATTCCCCGCCGAACCATTGGCCGCGCAGACAATTGCCGGGCTCGGCGCCGACCCGGACGGCTTCCGCGCGCGCAAGCTCACACCCGAGCACATCGACCGCGCGGACCTGGTCCTCGCCATGACCGAACCGATCCGTGACCAGGCCGCGAGCATGGCCTTCGGCGCCGCCGTGCGCACCTTCACCCTCCTCGAAGCCCACCGCATCGCCAAGGTCACCGGCGCCCGCACCGTGGCCGACCTGCATCAGGCCCGCAACGACCTGTCGCTGGTCGGCCGGGAGAACATCGCCGACCCGGTCGGCCTGTCCGAACCGGCCTTCTGCGCGGTCGGTGACCGCATCGCCGAGGCCCTCCTGCCGCTGCTGCTCGCCCTCGGCGCCGACGAACCACCACAGGCCGATGATGAGCGTCCGGGGCTGGTGCTGCAACCCGCACACGGACCCGCACCGATGGCGACATTTCTCGCCGCCCAGCGCACCGGCTGGTATGCCTGACGCCCGCGCCCGAAAGGACTACACTCCCGCGAAAAGACTTCCGCTGTCGACGATTCGACCCGACGGCGCCCTCCGAACACACGACAGGAATCAGACATGCCGAAACGCATTTCGGATGTTTCGCTCCATGTTTATGTGACACCGGAAAACCTCGAACGCATCGTCGAGGCCGTCCGAACGGCACTCGACGACCACCTACAAGACCGTGATGTCTTCGCCTGGCGTTTCACGCTACCGGCGGCCCCGGACGACCCACTCCACAGAGAATTCGAAACGCACTGGCGTGCATCGAATTCCGGCACATTGCCGACCGGATACGGCACCTACGAGATCGCCCTGAGCTTGGTCGGCGAACCCGCCGAGCTCACTGATGCCGATATGACCGCCTTGCAGGACCGGCTACGGACCGGCATCACCGGGGCTACCGCACGTGAGGCCCCATTCCGCATCCGCGCCCATCAGCGCACCGACGTCGACCTCTACCCCACCATCGAACGCATCTGAACCGGGCGGGCGGCGAATGCCGGTTCCACCCACAACCTTTCCGCGCCCCGGCGACATCGTCATCACCCGGCTGCCGCGCAGCGCCAGGTACCGTCGGAGCGGAAAGCCTGCTGCGACAGAGGGGACAGCGATGGGCACCGACGTCATCCCCCGCCCATCACTTGGCAGGTTCTTCGGGTTGGTGTTCGCACTGTCAGTGCCGTTCATCGCGCTGGGCGCGGCCGCTGGGACGATCCCGGGCCTGCCCAACGACCTGCCGGTCAGCGCGCTGATGTTTGTCAGCCCGGCGCTGGCTGCGGTGCTGCTCGTCGGTCGCGCGGGCATCGGCCCGCTGCTGCGGCGCACGCTGCGCATCGGCGCGGCACGGGCCCGCAGATGGCTGGTGATCGCCGCCGCTGTGGCGCCCGTGGTCTCGGCGCTCGGCTATCTCGCGCTGCGCGCGGCCGGTGCGGGCGAGCCCGCCGACGATGTGCCGTGGGCCGCGGTGCCGGTGTTCGTGGCGGCGTTTCTCCTCTCGGCTCTCGGCGAGGAGACCGGCTGGATGGGCTACGCCGTCGACGAGATGCGGCGGCGCTGGAATCTGCTCACGACCGGCGTGTTGCTCGGCATCGTCTGGGGCGTCTGGCATCTGGTGCCGCTGGCGCAAGCGGGCCGGGGCACGTCCTGGATCGCGGGCTGGTTCTTGTCGACGGTGGCGCTGCGGGTGATCATCGTCTGGCTCTACGACGCCTCGGGTGAACTGATCCTCACCGCGATACTCGCCCACGCCAGCAGCAATGTCGTCTCGTCACTGCTACCGGGATACCTGGAACCGGCGACGATGTGGGCGGTCGCCGTCGCCCTCACCGTGTGCGCGGCGGTGCTGACCGCGCTGCGGCCGGCACCCGGAACATCCGGGCGCCGGCCGTGCGAAGTCAGCGGCGGGACGGGAAGTGGCGGATGAGCCCTTCCTGCACTGTGGTCGCCAGCAGTTCACCGCTGCGGGAGTAGAAGCGGCCGGTGGCCAGGCCGCGCGAGCCGGCCGCGACCGGGGATTCGGTGGCGTAGAGCGCCCACTCGTCGAAACGGAAGGGGCGATGGAACCAGATGGAATGATTCACCGTCGCCGCCACGATCCGGTCCAGGCCCCAGGACAGACCGTGGGTGGTGATGATCGAATCGAGCACCGTGGTGTCGGAGGAGTAGCCGAGAGTCGCCACGTGGATCAGCGGGTCGTCCGGCAGGGTGCCGTCGGCGCGCATCCACACCCGATTGTGGTTGAGCCGCTCACCGGTGCCCTTGAGGATCCAGGACGGGTCGTTGGTGTAGCGCATATCGATCGGGTGCGGCGCCTTGACGAACATCTCCAGCTTGTCCTCCAAGCCTTCGAAGCTCTCCTCCACCCGCGGCAACGTCTCCGGGTCCGGGACCTCGGGCTGCTCATGGGCGTGCTCGAGCCCCTTGCCCCAGTCCTGGAAAGCGGCCAGCATGACGAACAGTTCCTGGCCGTCCTGGCTGGCGGTGACCGTGCGGTTGGCGAAGGAACGGCCGTCGCGGTGCCGGTCGACCCGGTATTCGATCGGCTTCTTCACATCGCCGCCGCGCACGAAATGCGCGTTGACGGCATGCACCGGACGGTCACCGACCGTCCGGCCCGCCGCCATGATCGCCTGCGACACCAGCTGTCCGCCGAACGTACGGCTCCACACCTTCTCCGGGTGCTGCCCGACGAAGACGTCTTCGCCGGTCTGTTCCAGATCCAGCAGATCCAGCAATACGTCTAGGTCGGATTGGCGCGACGACATCGATTCGACGTCGACGGGGTCGCCGAGCGAGGTGCTCACTCTAATGGTCCTCCTCACCGATACGGTGCACGTGGATCAGGTTGGTGGAACCGACGGTACCGGGCGGGGAGCCCGCGACGATAACCACCAGGTCGCCCTTCTGATACCGGTTCATGCTCAGCAGTGCCTGGTCGACCTGCTTGATCATGGCGTCGGTGCTGTCGACCGTCGGGACGATGAAGGTCTCGGTACCCCAGGTCAGCGCGAGCTGGCTGCGTACCTCCGGCAACGGGGTGAATGCCAGCAGCGGCAGCGGGGTGTGCAGCCGGGCGAGGCGGCGCACGGTGTCACCGGACTGGGTGAAGGCCACCAGCGCCTTGGCGTTGAGCCGTTCACCGATATCGCGGGCCGCGTAGGAGATGACACCGCGCTTGGTGCGCGGCACATGCGTCAGCGGCGGCACCCGGGTGGATTCGGTTTCCACCGCGTGCACGATGCGCGCCATGGTGCGCACCGTCTCGATCGGGTACGCGCCGACCGAGGTCTCACCGGACAGCATCACCGCGTCCGCGCCGTCGAGCACCGCGTTGGCGACGTCGGAGGCCTCGGCCCGGGTGGGGCGCGAGTTCTCGATCATCGACTCCAGCATCTGCGTGGCCACGATGACGGGTTTGGCGTTCTCCCTTGCCATCTGGATGGCGCGCTTCTGCACGATCGGCACCTGCTCGAGCGGCAGCTCCACGCCGAGATCGCCGCGCGCGACCATGACCGCGTCGAAGGCGAGCACGACGGCCTCGAGGTTGTCGATGGCTTCGGGCTTCTCCAGCTTGCCGATCACCGGGACGCGGCGGCCGACGCGGTCCATCACCTCGTGCACCAGCTCGACATCCGACGGCGAACGCACGAACGACAGTGCGATGAAGTCGACGCCCAGTTTCAGGGCGAACTCGAGGTCTTCGATGTCCTTGTCCGACAGCGCGGGCACCGACACGTCCATGCCGGGCAGCGAGACGCCCTTGTTGTTGCTGACCGGGCCGCCCTCGGTGACCCGGCACACCACGTCGTTGCCGTCGACGGCGGTGACGGTCAGGCCGACCTTGCCGTCGTCGACGAGCAGGCGGTCACCGGGCTTGGCGTCCTCGGCGAGTTCTTTGTAGGTGGTCGAGACGCGGTCGTGGGTGCCGTCACAGTCCTCGACGGTGATGCGCACCTCTTCGCCCGTCGCCCAGACGGTCCGGCCTTCGATGAATCGGCCGAGGCGGATCTTGGGGCCCTGGAGATCGGCGAGAATGCCGACGGCGCGGCCGACATGGTCGGAGGCCTGCCGCACCTTCTTGTAGTTGTCGGCATGGTCTGAGTGCTCACCGTGGCTGAAATTCAGCCGCGCCACATCCATACCGCTCTCGACGAGTTCTCGAATACGGTCCTCGGTGGCAGTGGCCGGGCCGAGGGTGCACACAATCTTCGTCCGTCGCATCACGAGTAGAGCCTAGTCCCGTGGCGGGACCAGGGCGCGTTGTGGCCTGCCGAGTCGCCGTGGCTGGGAACTGTGATGCTCACCTCGCGCTGAGCGAGCGCGCGTAATTCACCTGATGCAGCAGCATCGGGAAGGTCTGCTGGTTCTGGGCCGGGATCATCGTGGAGTGGTAGCGGCCCCCGCTGGTAACCGTCACCTGCACGTAGCCGACCGTGTTCTTCTCCTTGACCAGCAGGAACAGCAGGCCGAGGAAACACAGGGGGAACAGCAGGATCGCCAGCACGACCGCGTAGGTCGGGATCTTCTCGGAGCTCTGCGACATATCGGTGATCGTCCAGATCGCTCCGCGCAACGGCATGCTGCCCGCCGGGGTGGTGACCGAGTCCTCGGAGATACCGATATCGCCGATCGACATCAGGAACCCGCCGGGCACTCCCATCGGCATCGGTCCGGTCATGCCGGGCAGCATGGCCGGGTACATCCCGCTCGGCACGGGCGGGAAAGCGGCCGTGGGTCGCGGGCCCGCGGGCTGTTGTGGATAGCCGGAGAACGTGCCCGGCTGCGCCGGACCACCGTCGGCCGGATACGCCTGATCCCCCGGGTGCGAACTCAGTGGCGGATCGGTGGCCTTGCGCAGACTCGGCCCGGTGCCGGGCGGGCCGTACTGCGGGCCCCCGGATCCCGGCGAATTCTGATCTGACCCGGCCACTCGCGTCCTCCTGTCCTGCGGGCGCTCGCGCCGCCCCCCGAAACTCGTCCTCGCCCATCCGCGGCCCGTGCGGGCCTACCGCCCATTCTGTCGGGCGGCGCCGTCGCTGTCGCCCGAACCGGCGCCCACCTCTGAGCGACAACGCCCGCAGTTGTCGCTCAGAGGTGGGCGAACAGTATCGGCGTGCGTGCCGATCAGCTGCCCTTCTTCACCCCGGCAGCCTCATTCGACTCGGCGTCCTTGCCGTCACCGGCGGCTTCGCTCGACTCGGCACCCTCGGCCGACTCCGCGTCTTTTCCGGACGCGGTGTCATCGCCCGACTCGTCGGCATCACTAGCGTCGGCATCCTTGCTCGACTTGGTGCCACCGGGCTTTTCGGTCGTGGACTCGGTGTCATCGCCGGACTCGGCGTCCTCGCCTGACTTCGCGTCCTTGCCGGACTTCGCGCCCTTGCCGGACTCCGCATCCTTGCCCGACTTCCCGTCCTTGCCGGACTCCGCGCCCTTGCCGGACTTCGCCCCTGTGCCGGACTTCGCGTCCTCGCCCGCCGCCGCGTCCTTGCCGGACTCCGCGTTGCCCGACTTCGCGCCCTTGTCCAACTTCGCGCCCTGGCCGGACTTCGCACCCGTGTCCGGTTTGGTGTCCTCGTCAGCTCCGGCCTTCTCGGCCTCATCTGCGGTCGAGTCGGCCCCGACGCTGTCGACCCGGTCCTTCTCGGCTGCCACTGCCGACGCCGCACCGGCGCGGCGCAGCGCCCCGATCTGCCACGGCCACGGCCGCTTCTCCGCTCCGGGCTGGAGCTGCGCGGCAGTTTCGCGGCCCTTGGTCGCGAAGACGAAGTAGGCGATGGCGGCCAGGAAGACCAGGGCGGAGGTGAAGGAGTTGACGCGGATGCCTGCGATGAGGGTGGCCTCGTCGTCGCGCATGAGTTCGACGAAGAAGCGGCCGAAGCTGTAGCCGGCGACGTACAGGGCGAACAGGCGGCCGTGGCCGATGCGGAAACGCTTGTCGATGTAGACCAGCAGCAGCACGACGGCCACGTTCCACACCAGTTCGTACAGGAACGTCGGGTGCACGACCTTCTCCACCACACCGGTGGAGACGCCGTTCATCATGTCCAGGCGGCCCTGGTCGTCGAAGCGCTGGTAGATCTCGAGGCCCCACGGCACTTCGGTCTCACGGCCGTACAGTTCCTGGTTGAAGTAGTTGCCGAGGCGTCCGATGGCTTGGGCCAGCAGGATCGGCGGTGCGATCGCGTCGCCGAGGGCGGGCAGCGGGATCTTGTAGACGCGGCAGCCGATCCAGGCGCCGATACCGCCGAGGAACACCGCACCCCAGATGCCGAGGCCGCCCTGATAGATCTTGAGCGCGTCCATCGGATTGCCGTCGGCGCCGAAGTACTTCTGCCAGTCGGTGGCGACGTGGTAGAGCCTGCCACCGATGAGACCGAACGGGACGGCGAACATCGCGACATCCAGCACTGCACCCTGCTGCCCGCCGCGCTCACGCCAGCGTCGCTCACCCCACCAGATGGCGACGATGATGCCGATGATGATGCACAGCGCGTAGGCCCGCAGCGGGAACGGCCCGATCTGCCACACGCCTTGCGGCGGGCTGGGGAGATAGGCGAGCACATCGGCGGCGGCGCCGCTCAGAACGCCGTCACCGCGCGTGCCGATGCTGGAAACACTGTCTGCCAGGACTTGTAAGGTCACGGGGGCCACCGTAGTCGAGCGGCGGGCCGGTGCGTCTTCGGGTCAGGAGGCGACGGTCGCCGAGCGCACGCCCTCGGCCAGTTCCGCGGTCAGCGTGCGCACCGCGTCCAGCCCTTCGGCCGCCGCGCTCACCAACGCCGACCCGACGATCACGCCGTCGGCGTAGGCGGCGATCTCAGCGGCCTGCGCACCCGAACGCACACCGAGCCCGACGCCGATCGGGATATCGGAATGCGCGCGGACTCGCGCGCACAACGCGGGCGCTGCCGAAGAAACGGCGTCACGGGCGCCGGTCACACCCATGGTGGAGGCGGCGTAGACGAAGCCACGCGACGCTTCCAGGGTCTTGACCAGCCGCTCCTCGGTGGACGACGGCGCGACCAGGAATATCCGGTCCAGATCGTGGGCGGCCGAGGCGACGAACCACTCGTCGGCTTCGTCCGGGATCAGATTCGGGGTGATGATGCCGGCGCCACCCGCGCCGGCGAGGTCACGGGCGAACCGATCCACCCCGTACTTGAGCACGGGATTCCAGTAGCTCATGACCACGGCCTGCGCTCCAGCCGCAGTGACGGCCTCGACCACGGAGAACACATCGCGCACCCGCACACCGCCGCGCAATGCCTGCTCGGCGGCCTGCTGGATGGTCGGTCCGTCCATCACCGGATCGGAATAGGCCACGCCGACCTCGACGATGTCGCAGCCGGCCTCGACCATGGCGCGCACGGTGGCGATCGAGCCGTCCAGATCAGGGAAGCCCGCGGGCAGATAACCGATCAGGGCGGCGCGGTGTTCGGCGCGGCAGGCCGCGAAGGTGTTGGCGAGTCTGGACTGCTGGCTCACTACGCGTTCCCCTTGCCCTCTGCGGCGTCGTCGTCGAACAGTCCGAACCAGCGGGCGGCGGTGTCCATATCCTTGTCCCCGCGACCGGACAGGTTCACCAGGATGATGGCGCCCGGGCCGAGCTGCTTGCCGAGCTCGAGCGCACCGGCCACAGCGTGTGCGGATTCGATCGCCGGAATGATGCCCTCGGCGCGGCTGAGCAGCAGCAGCGCATCCATCGCCGCGGTGTCGGTGACCGGCAGGTACTCGGCGCGGCCGGTGTCCTTGAGGTAGGCGTGCTCGGGGCCGACACCCGGGTAGTCCAGGCCCGCGGAGATGGAATGCGATTCGATGGTCTGCCCGTCCTCGTCCTGCAGCAGGTACGAGTAGGCGCCCTGGAAGGCACCGGGGGTGCCACCGGTGAAGGTGGCGGCGTGGCGGCCGGTCTCGACGCCGTCACCGGCGGCCTCGTAGCCGACCAGGCGTACGCCGGGATCGTCGATGAAGGCGTGGAAGATACCGATGGCGTTGGAGCCGCCACCCACGCAGGCGGCGACGGCGTCGGGGAGCCTGCCGGTCATCGACTGCACCTGCTCGCGGGCCTCGAGGCCGACCACGCGCTGGAAGTCGCGCACCATGAGCGGGAACGGATGCGGTCCGGCGGCGGTGCCGAAGCAGTAGTAGGTGTCGTCGGCGTTGGAGACCCAGTCGCGCAGCGCCTCGTTGATGGCGTCCTTGAGCGTCTGCGAGCCGGTGGTCACCGAGACGACCTCGGCGCCGAGCAGCCGCATCCGCGCGACGTTGAGCGCCTGCCTGGCGGTATCGACGGCACCCATGTAGATGATGCAATCCAGCCCGAGCAGCGCACAGGCGGTCGCGGTGGCCACACCGTGCTGACCGGCGCCGGTTTCGGCGATGACGCGGGTCTTGCCCATGCGCTTGGCGAGCAGCGCCTGCCCGAGCACGTTGTTGATCTTGTGCGAACCGGTGTGATTCAGGTCCTCGCGCTTGAGGAGGATGCGCGCGCCACCGGCGTGCTCGGCCAGCCGAGTGCATTCGAAGACCGGCGACGGACGTCCGGTGTAGTCGCGCTGCAACCGATCGAGCTCGGTAAGGAAACCGGGGTCGGCGCGGACTTTGTCGTATTCGGCGGTGACCTCTTCGATGACCGCCATGAGCGCCTCGGGCACATGCCTGCCGCCGTAGACGCCGAAGTGGCCGCCGCTGTCGGGCTCGTGTCCGCTGCGGTGGGCTACGCCCGCGCTCGCGGCAGGAAGCTCGCCGCCCGCCATTACCGGGCCCGCCGTGCTGGCTTCGGGCAGGACGGATGGGTGCCTGCGGTCACCAGCTGCGAGACCGCCGCACGCGGGTCGCCACTGGTCACCAGGCCTTCACCGACGAGCACGGCGTCCGCGCCGGCACCGGCGTAGGCCATCAGATCCGCCGTGCCGCGCACACCGGACTCGGCGATGCGGATGACCTCGGTAGGCAGCCCGGGTGCGATCCGCGCGAAGCAGTCCCGGTCCACTTCCAGAGTCTTGAGGTTGCGTGCGTTGATGCCGACGACCGAGGCGCCCGCGGTGAGCGCGCGGTCGGCCTCTTCTTCGGTGTGCACCTCGACCAGCGCGGTCATCCCGAGCGATTCGGTGCGGTCGATGAGCGAGCTGAGCGTGTCCTGCTCCAGCGCGGCGACGATCAGCAGAATGACGTCGGCGCCATGGGCCCGGGCCTCGTGGATCTGGTACGGGCCGACGACGAAGTCCTTGCGCAGCACCGGAATGTTCACGGCGGCGCGCACGGCGTCCAGGTCGTCGAGCGAGCCGTGGAAGCGACGGCCCTCGGTGAGCACGCTGATGATGCGGGCGCCGCCGTCTTCATAGGCCTTGGCCAGGCTGGCCGGATCGGCGATCTCGGCGAGCGCGCCCTTGGACGGGCTGGCCCGCTTGACCTCGGCGATGACACCGATACCGTCTTCGTGCAGTGCCGCGAGTGCGTCCCGGGGTGGCGGCGCGGCGGCCGCGGCGGCCTTGATGGCCTGGAAGTCCAGCAGGGATTCCCGTGCGGCCACATCCGCGCGGACCCCGTCGAGAATCGAGTCGAGTACCGTCATCTGGCTCGAATCCTTTCTGGGGAGACGGACTCACTGCCTGAGAAATCCCCCCAGGCGCTGTCTCACCGGTGCTGATCAAGAGTAAAGGGATGGGTGTGGCGCGCGTGCGCCGGGGTTGGCACCCGGGTTGCGGGCGTCCGCCACATGTGCTGCGACGGGTCGCCCGATCATCGGATCATCTGTCGTCGAGCCTGGATGAGTCGTCGTCGCGGCCGTTGCGCGGGCGATCTTCGGTGGGGTCGGTACCCGCGTCGAGCGCGTCCCAGAGCACCCGTTCGGTGACCGGTGGCGCGGCGCTGTCGCCGTCGGCGCCGCGGCCGGTGACCAGGTCGGTGGCGGCGGCGCGGCGAGCGACCGGATTGTCGTACTTGCCCGACATCGGCGCGCTCTCCTTCGGCATCTTGGCCAGCAGCACGCCCGCGGCGAAGGCGGCAAGTGCGCCCGCCATGGTCAGGACAGCGGGCAGGGCGGACGTGGTCACCTCGTCGACCTGTGCGCGTCCGGGGAGTTCGGCGAGGGTGGCCGCACGCTGCGACGTCGCGCCGGAACCGGTGAGCACCGCCAGCGCGGGCACCGCGACGACCGCGCCGACCAGCGCCACCAGTACACCCACTACCCGCCGCAGCCAGCCCTTGGTGGCCAGCACCGCCGCGATGGCGGCGAGCAGCACCAGCGCCAGCGGGGTGAGCGCGCCGAACCACACGCCGCCGTCGAGGTCGTCGGTGCGTGGTTCGGTGAGACCGTCGGAGGAGGTGACGCTCACCCACGTCATCCGCGACGAACCCCACAGGGCGACCGCGGCCAGTGCGAGCAGCACCACGGGAACGACGGGATAACGCCTGCGCGCAGCGACCGGAACCGCCGTTGCGGCCTCCTGTGCCGAACTGCCGGTGTCCGGATCGTGTTCCGCGGTCATTCGGACGCCTCGTCGCTGTCGGGATCCGCGCGGTAGGCGCGCACCGTCTTCGCGGCCGCGACCGCACGCAGCACCGCCATCGCCTTGTTGCGCGATTCGGTGTCCTCGTACTCGGGTTCGGAGTCGGCGACCACACCCGCACCGGCCTGGACGTAGGCGGTGCCGTCCTTGAGTAGAGCGGTGCGGATGGCGATCGCGGTATCGGCGTCACCGGCGAAATCGAGATAGCCGACCACGCCGCCGTACACCCCGCGACGGGTGGGCTCGAGTTCCTCGATGAGTTCCATCGCCCGCACCTTCGGCGCGCCGGACAGGGTGCCCGCCGGGAAGCAGGCACGCACCGCGTCCAGCGCGATCTTGCCCGGCGCCAGCCGCCCGGACACCGTGGACACCAGGTGCATGACGTGGCTGTAGCGCTCGACGTGCCGGTAGTCGGTGACGCGCACCGTGCCCGGCTGACATACCCGGCCGAGGTCGTTGCGGCCGAGATCGACGAGCATCAGATGCTCGGCGTTTTCCTTCTCGTCGGCGAGCAGACCCTTCTCCAGCAGCAGGTCGTCCTCTTCGGTGGCGCCGCGCCAGCGGGTACCGGCGATCGGGTGCGTGGTGGCCACGCCTTCCTTCACCGTCACCAGCGACTCCGGGCTGGAGCCGACGATGGAGAACGCGGTGCCGCCGGAGCCGTCGGGCACATGCAGCATGTACATGTACGGGCTCGGGTTGGACGCGCGCAGCATCCGGTACAGGTCGATCGGCGCGCCGTCGTAGTCCATCTCGAAGCGCTGCGACAGCACCACCTGGAAGGCTTCGCCCGCCTCGATCTCCTTGACCAGCCTGCGCACCCCGGCGCCGTATTCCTCGGTGGTGCGCCGGCGCAGGTAATCCGGTTGGGGCTGGTCGAACACCGACACCGTCGACGGCGCGGGCGCGGCCAGTGCGGCGGTCATCCGGTCCAGGCGGGCAACCGCGTCGTCGTAGGCCTCGTCGACCCGCTCGGCGGTGCCGTTCCAGTTGACGGCATTGGCGATGAGGGTGATGGCGCCCTCGTGGTGATCGAAGGCGGCGAGATCGGTGGCCAGCAGCAGCACCATATCGGGCAGTTGCAGATCGTCGGCGGCCAGCTCGGGCAGGCGCTCCATCCGCCGCACCGCATCGTAGGCGAGGTAGCCGACCATGCCACCGGTCAGCGGCGGCAGTCCGGGCATGCGCTCGGTGCGCAGCAGTTCGAGGGTTTCGTGTAGCGCGTCGAGCGGATCACCACCGGACGGGGCGTCGGCGGGGGTGGTGCCGAGCCACGCGGCCTCGCCGTCGACCACCGTCAGCGCCGACGGGCTGCCCGCGCCGATGAACGACCAGCGCGACCAGGACCGCCCGTTCTCCGCGGACTCGAACAGGAAGGTGCCCGCCCGGTCGCCGGCCAGTTTGCGATAGGCCGACAGTGGAGTTTCGGAGTCCGCCAGCACCTTTCGAGTCACCGGCACCACCCGGTGTTCGGCGGCGAGCTGGTGGAACTGTTCGCGGGTCGTGGTGGCCGTGGTGTCCTGGCGGTGGGATGCGCCCTGCATCGGTCCATCATCCCAGGCCGGTCCGACCGGCCGATGGGCGCACCCATCGGTACTGTCGATCCATGAAGACTGGCCAGCTCGCTCCGCAGTTCGAGCTCCCCGACCAATCCGGCACCAAACGCTCCCTCGACGATCTGCTCGTCGACGGCCCTCTCGTGCTCTTCTTCTATCCCGCCGCCAATACCCCGGTCTGCACCGCCGAGGCCTGCCATTTCCGCGATCTGGCCGAGGAATTCGCCGCGGCCGGCGCGAGCTGCGCGGGCATCAGTGCCGACGAGGTCGACACCCAGGCCGGGTTCGCGGGCAAGCAGCGCCTGGACTACCCACTGCTCTCGGATCCGGACGGGGTGGTCGCCCAGCAGTTCGGCGTCAAGCGCGGGCTGCTCGGCAAGCTGGCTCCGGTCAAGCGGCAGACCTTCGTCATCGACAAGGACCGGACCGTGCTCACCGTCATCACCGGTGAACTGCGCGCCAACGTGCACGCCGACGAGGCCCTGCGCTTCCTTCGCGAACGCGCCAACTGATCCGCCGCCGGTCCGGGCACGCCCTGGACCGGCACTTTTCTGCCGAAACACCGGGCCGATCACCGGCACGCCGGTGCCAGGCGGACCTACGCTGGATTCATGACCACGCCCGAGCGCACGCCGGACACGCGGACATCCACCTCGATCTCCTGGCGCACCCGGATCATCGCGGGAGCCGTCCTGGTCGTGGTGCTGATCGTCGCCTACCTCATCCTCGCGGCGTTCATCCCCCGCTGGTGGGCCCAGCGCGTCGGCGAGATGGTTGGCGGCAGCTTCTCCAAGGGCATCGGCTGGGGCCTGGTCTACGGCGGCCTGTGTACCGCCGTTCCGTTGTTCCTGTTGCTGGTCGCGGTGCTGGTCTGGAAGCGCCGCGGCGGCAAGGTGATCGCGGGCGGCGCGGTGGTGCTCGCCGTCGTCTTCGCGATTCCGAACCTGATGACGCTGACGGTGGTGCTCGGCGGCAACAACGCCGCGCACGCGGGCGAGCGCATCATGGACGTCGACGCGCCCGCCTTCCGCGGCGCCTCACTGGCCGGAGCCCTCATCGCGCTGCTGATCTTCCTCGCCGTGGTGTTCCTGGTGGTCAAGCGCGGGTGGCGGCGCCGCGCGGAAGCCAAGGCGGCCGTCAAGGCGGGCGACGTGGCGCCCATCGAATCGACCGAAACCGTCGGCAAGTCCGGCGGTATTCCCGCAACCGAGGCTCACCGCACCGAAAACCTGTGAGTGACCTCACGTCATTCAGCGTCTCGCAGACGGCCGAGCGAAGTCGTGGCAAACTCGTGGGCGCGGGTGACTGTTAGTGCGAAACCACGTCACTTGGCTCGAGAGAAGGCGCACAGTGACGAAGTGGCTAAATCCAGTAGAACAACGAGCTTGGCGGGCGATTGTCGCGTTGATGACACGCCTGCCGGGCGCTTTGGACACCCAGCTGCAACGCGAGGCCGGCGTCACCCACTTCGAATTCTGGGTGCTGTCGCTGTTGTCGGAGGAGCCGGGGCACCGACTTCAGATGAGTGAGCTTGCCCACAGGGCAAATGCATCGCTATCGCGACTGTCCCATGTGGTATCGAAGCTCGAGCGCATGGGCTGGGCCGAACGGACCGTCACCGCCGGACGTCGCGGTGTGCAGGCCGTGCTCACCGACGACGGCTACAAGAAGGTAGTCGAGGCCGCCCCCGGCTATCTGGACGCGGTCCGCAGACTGGTGCTCGACGGTCTGGACGCCGGTCAGACCGCCGCCCTCGCCGATCTCGGCGAAGTGATGACCACTCAGCTCTCCGACGGCCTCGGCAGTCCGATCCGGACGAAGGACGAGACCTCCGGCTACTGATCCGGGGCCGCGCTCAGGGTTGCGCGGCGAGCAGCACGTCGGCATCGAAACAGGTGTGGGTGCCGGTGTGGCAGGCCGCCCCCTCCTGGTCGACCACGAGTAGCACGGTGTCGCCATCGCAGTCCAGGCGCACTTCGTGCACGTACTGGGTATGCCCGGACGTCTCCCCCTTGACCCAGTACTGCTGCCGCGAGCGGGAGTAGTAGGTGCCCTTGCGGGTGGCCAGCGTACGGGCCAGCGCCTCGTCGTCCATCCACGCGACCATCAGCACATCGCCGGTGCCGCGCTCCTGCGCGACGGCGGCGAACAGGCCCGCCTCATTGCGCTTGAGGCGGGCGGCGATGGCGGGGTCGAGTGTCATGTCACCGTTATAGCAGTGCCATCTCCTCGGCGAGGATCGCGACGGTCTCGCGGATCTGCTGCTCGCTGTGGCAGGCCGTGACGAAGAACCGCAGGCGCGCGAGATCTTCCGGGACCGCCGGGTACAGGATCGGATTGACGTTGACGCCGCGGCGCAGCAGCGCATTGGACAGCTTCAGCGTCTTCAGCGAGTCACCGACGATGCACGGGACGATCGGGGTGTCGTGGCTGTCGCCGGTATCGATCCCGGCTTCCCGTGCCAGCGTGAGGAACAGCTGGGAGTTGCGCCGTAGACGTTCGAGCGGTTCGGGATCGGTGCGCAGCTGACGGATCGCCTCGGCGGAGGCCGCCGCGTTCATCGGAGTCATGCCGACGCTGTAGACGAATCCGGGTGTGGTGTATTTCAGGAAGCGAATCAACTCCGCGCTGCCCGCCACATACCCACCGCACCCGGCCAGTGCCTTGGACATGGTGCCCGACCACAACTCGACATCGCGCCGGTCGACATCGAAGTGCTCGCCGATGCCGCCACCGCCCGCGCCGAGCACGCCGATGCTGTGCGCCTCGTCGATCATCAGCATCGCCTGGTGCCGCTTCTTGATCTCGATGATCGCGGGCAGGTCGGGGATGTCACCGTCTTGGCTGTAGACCCCTTCGATGAGGATCAGGACCCGGCGGTAGCGGGGCCGCAGCTCGGTCAGCAGCTGGTCGAGCGCGGCGTGATCGTTGTGCGGGAACGGCCTGCGGGTGGCGCCGGACAGCTTGCAGCCCTGCAGGATGCTGTCGTGGGCCAGGCTGTCGTGGATCACCAGGTCGGACGGCCCGACGATATGCCCGATGATGGTGACGTTGGTGGAGTGACCGCCGACCAGTGCCATGGCATCGTCGGTGCCGAGCAGTGCGGCGAGTTCGGCTTCGAGTTCGCGATGCACCGGCTTCTCCCCCGACAGCACTCGGCTCGCCGAGCATGAACTGCCGTAGCGGGCGACGGCGTCCTGGACGGCGTCGACCACGGCCGGATGCCCGGACAGGCCGAGGTAGTTGTAGCTGGAGAAGTTGACGACCGGCCTCCCGTCGATCACCGAGGTGTCCCGCGTGACACCGTCGTTGACCAAGAAATACGGATTCGACAGCCCGAGCGACTCGGCGCCCGCCAGCCGCCCCTCGATCGCTTTCACCTCGGCGAAATCGCTGATGCTGTACTCCGGCTCGACCAGCGGGGGCACAGGGACAAGGTCGGAGGTCATCGTGGTGGGCTCGGGATCAGGTACCGTCACGGCAGGCGCGGGATCCGGTGTCATCGGAGTCGACTCGGGGTTCGGCGTCATCACGGCGGTTCCGGGTGCCGGCTTCACCACGCCGACCCCGGAGCCCGGCACAATCCCGGCCGACTCGCGCTCCGTGGTCGTCACAGTGAGCGCCGCATCCCGGGGCGACGCGTGATTCCGGAGCGTCGCACCCGGACTCACGTGCTGAACCCTGCTATCGGCACCGCGGTTCCCGGCCCGGGCGCCTCGATCCGCGACATAGCCGACTACATCGCCGAGCGTCGAGTGCTCCCCGAACCGAGCCGGGTCGATGATCAGCCCGGGAATCCGCCGGGTGATCCCGGTGAACAGATCGGCGGTCATGATCGAATCGAATCCGAGGTCACCACTGAGGGTTTGGCTCTCACGTAGCCGATCGGCCAGGTATCCGGTCACCCTGGCTGCTTCGGTGTGGACGATCCCGGCGGCGTGCGCGACGCCGTCGCCCTGTTCGACAACGGTGCCGACGACCGGCGCACTCACCCCCGGGCCCGGGACACCGGACAGGGGAGCGCCGACAGCGACCCCGGCCATCGGCGACGGCGCAGGCGAATCCGCATGGGCGTGCGCGAGCCTCGCCAGCAGCGCGTTCTGTTCGCGGAAGAGCGCGATCATCTGGTCCATGGTGGTGTCCTCGGGTTGTGCTGGAGAAGTCGTGGGGGTTCGGAGTTCGTGGTGTGCTGGAGAATTCGTGGCGGTGCCCGTTCCGGGCGGAACCGGCGAGTTCACGCCGGCCCGAGGCTCGAGCCAGAACCGGTGCTCGGTGGAGAACTCATACGTCGGCAGGCGGAGGCGCACGCGCTGCTCGGGGTCGTAGAGCTCGCCCCAGTCGGGGTCGAAACCGTCGCGGTACAGCGCGGCGACGACGTCGGAAAGTTCGCGGCCCGTGGCGCCGGGGCCGGGGCTCGGCGCCAGGCAGCGGGTGGCTGATTCCGGTCGGATCCGGCCGACCAGCGGGGTCAGCACCTTGCGCGGTCCGACCTCGACGATGTGGGTCGGCGTGGTGGCCAGCGCGGCGTCGATGGCTTCGCCGAAACGGACAGTGGCACTGATGTGTTCGGTCCAGTAGGCAGCGTCCATCGTTTCGCCGGGCTCGAGCAGGCGCCCGCGCACCGTCGAGTAGATCGGCAGGCTGGGCGCGCGGTAGGTGCAGGTGCGGGCGGCGGCCTCGAACTCGGCAAGCATCGGCGACATCAGCGGGCTGTGGAAGGCGTGGGACACGGCGAGCGGCTTCGTGATCAGTGCACGCGCGTCCAGTTCCGCCTTGATCCGCGCGATCGCGGTGGCGTCGCCGGAGAGCACGAGATCGGCCGGGCTATTGGCTGCGGCGATCGCGACCTCCGGTTCGGCGGCAAGCAGATCGGCGACCGCTGCCGTATCCGCCCGTACTGCCAGCATCGCGCCACCCTCGGGTAGCTGCCGCATCAGGGCGCCGCGGGCTACGACCAGCCGGCACGCGTCGTCGAGGTCGAACACGCCCGCGACCGCCGCCGCAGCGTATTCGCCGATGCTGTGTCCGACCAGCCAGGCGGGCCGCAGCCCCAGTTCGGCCAACGACTGCGCGAGCGCGTATTCCATCGCGAAGATCGCCGGCTGCGCCAGCTCGGTGCTGTCGATGTTGATCTGATCGTCGAGAAGCAGCTCCCGCACCGAGCGGCCGAGGTGCGGGGCCATGGCCTCGTCGACCATGCCGAGGGCGCGCCCGAAGCCCCTGCTCGCCGCATGCAGCGCCCGGCCCATGCCGCTGAACTGCGAACCCTGCCCGCTGAACATCCAACCTGCGGTAACCGGTTGCGCGATACCGGCTTCCGCGCCACCACGCAACTGTGCGATCGCATCGTCGCGATCGGCGGCGACGATCGCGATCCTGCTGCGGCCGGAGGCCTTCACCTGGTTGCTGGTCCAGCACAGCTGCGCGAACTCGTCGCCGGGCACGGCCGCCAGCGCGCCGGCCATCCGCAGCGCATTGCGACGTAGCCCGGCAGCGTTATCCGACGAAAGTGTCAGCACCCCGCCGAGCCCATTTCCCAGCCGGTCGGCAGTACCCGAGCCAGGCACCAACACAGTGCGGAGCCCATCGCGCACTCCAACCCTGGCGCCCGCCGGCGCACTCGCGAGCACGATATGCGCGTTCGTCCCACCGACCCCGAAGCTGCTGACCCCGCCCATCGCGCGCTCGGGCAGCGGCATCGGCTCGGCAAGTAGACGCAGACCGTGCTGCGCCATCCGCAGCTTCGGGTTCGCGGTGTCGGCGAACCGCGACGGCGGCACGACACCGTGGTGCAGTCCGAGCGCGACCTTGATCAACCCTGCGACACCCGCGGCACCTTCGGTATGGCCGAGATTGCCTTTGATGGAACCGATCCCGCACGGCTGGGCACGGTCGCTCGAATGTAGTTTGCCCAGCGCCTTGACCTCGATCATGTCGCCGAGCACGGTTCCGGTGCCGTGCGCTTCGACGAAGTCGACCTCCTGCGGCCGCACACCGGCCCGCTGATAGGCCTGTTCGACGACCTGCTGTTGCGCCCACCGGTTCGGTGCGGTGATGCCGTTGCTGCGGCCGTCGGAGTTGACCGCGCTGCCCTTGATGACCGCGTAGATCGGCAGGCCTTCTGCCTCTGCGTCGGCCAGTCGCCGCAGCACCAGCACTGCCACACCCTCGCCGCGCACGATCCCGTCGGCATCGGCACTGAACGGTTTGCATCGGGCGTCGGGTGCGGACAGTCCGGCCTGGGTGTAGAAGATGCCGACTGCGGGCGTCAGCACCAGGTTGACCCCGCCTGCCAGCGCCTGATCGCATTCGCCCGAAGCCAGTGCCGCACAGGCGAGATGGATCGCGACCAGCGACGACGAGCAGGCGGTGTCGACCGCCATACTCGGGCCTTTCAGGTCGAGCTGATAGGACAGCCGGTTGGCGGTCATGAAATATCCGTTGCCCGAACCGTGCTGCGCTGTGATCGCCGCATAGTCGCTCATCTGCAGGTTCGCCCATTCGTTGGCCATCACGCCGACGTAGACGCCGGTCCGGGAACCGGCCTGGGCTCGCGGATCGAGCGTGGCGTCCTCGAACGCCCGCCATGCGGTTTGCAGCAGCAGCCGCTGTTGCGGATCCATCGCTTCGGCTTCGCGCGGTGCGATGCCGAAGAACTCGTGATCGAAGGCATCGGCGTCGTCGAGGAAGCCGCCGCTGCGCGCGTTGATGGTGCCGGGGGCGCCGGCCGGGTCGTGGAACTCGTCGGCGTTCCAGCGGTTCGCCGGAACCTCCGAGATCACATCACCGCCGCCCATCAGCAGCTCCCACAGCGCTGCCGGGTCGGGTGTGTGTGGGAACCGGCAGTCGAGCCCGACGATCGCGATATCGCTGTGTCTGTCGGCGCTCATGCGGCGAGAGCGGTTTCGGCCGCGAGGAAGGCGGCGATATCGGCGATGGTCGGGTAGTCGAAGACCAGCGTCGGGTCCACGTCCAGGGACCATCGGTCCTCGATCTCGCCGCACAGCGCCACCGCGGAGACGGAGTCGATGCCGAGTTCGGCCAGCGGGACGGCCGGGTCCACCTGATGCGGCGCACGCTCGGTGTAGTCGGCGACTCGTTCGGCGAGCCAGCCGGTGATCGTGCTCGGATGGGCGGTGGGTGCGGTGTCGAACATCTGGGTTTCCTCGGTGGGGTATCGATCGTCGGGATAGGAGGTCATCGGCTCAGAGCTGGTTCGAGGTCCTGGTGCAGCACACCGTCGACGCGGCGTCGCAGAAACGCCGATCGCATCGAGCTGCGCTGCACCTTGCCGCTGGTGGTGCGATGCACCGAGCGGGGTTCGACGAGCACGACATTCGGTGCGGGAACGTCGAATCCGCGCGACACCGCGGTTTTGATCGCCGCGGTCAGCTCCGCCAATGTGGCGCCGTCCTGCAACGCGGGCTTGACGCTGTGCAGCACGACCAGCCGCTCCCGGTCCCCCGCATCGACCGACACCGCGACACCGGCACCCGCCAGCGCCGGGTGCAGACCGCGCACCAGCTCCTCGATGTCCTGCGGATAGATGTTGCGGCCGTTGACGATCAGTAGGTCCTTACGGCGGCCCGCGACGAACAATTCACTCTCGCGCAGCACGCCCAGGTCACCGGTGCGCAGAAACGGTCCCTCGGTGCCGATATAGGCGTCGAAGTCTGCTGCGGTCTCCTCCGGGCGGTTCCAGTAACCGGCGGCGACACTGTCACCTCGGATCCAGATCTCGCCGACAACCGTGTCCGGCACGGGCTTTCCGGTGACGGGATCGACGATACGAATGTCGAGTCCGCGCGCCGCCCGACCGCAGCCGACGAGGCGGGCCTCATCTCCGGCGTCGAAGAACACCGGCTCCGTGGCGCGCGGGCTGGAACTGGCGAGCAAGGTGACCTCGGCCATCCCGTACGCCGGCCGGAACGCGGTCGACTTCCAGCCGACAGGCGCGAACCGGTCCCGCACGGCGGCGATCGTTCGTTCACGCACCGGTTCCGCACCGCACAACGCGATCTCCAGGCTCGACAGATCCAGTTGCGCCAACTGCTCGTCGGTGACGCGGCGCGCGATCAGCTCGTATGCGAAATTCGGTGCGGCGGTGATGGTTGCGCGATATCTGTCGATGGCCTCCAGCCAGCGCACCGGCCGCTTGAGGAAGGTGGTCGGCGCCATGAACACCAGGTTTCCCCCGGCATACAACCCACCCAGCAGCATGCCGATCAGGCCCATGTCGTGGAAGTGTGGAATCCAGCTGACCGCGGTCGCGGTCTCGTCGACGCCGAGCGCGGCGATGGCGGCTTCGTTGTGCAGCAGATTGCCGTGGGTGACGACGACGCCCTTCGGCGTGCCGGTCGACCCGGAGGTGTACTGGAGAAACGCGATCGTCGCGGTGTCGATGGCGGGCATGCGCCATGCGTCCGGATCGCCCAGTGCGCCGTCGGTGGTTGCGACCTTCGCCGAGGTCGCGCCCGCGATCAGCGGCTGGAGATCGGAAGTGGTGAGCACCAGGCCTGCGCCGGAATCGGCGATCACACCTTCGACCCGCTGGGCGCTGCGCTCATCGTGCGGCACGGGTGCGGGAACAGCTACCACACCCGCGTACAGGCAGCCGAGGAACGCCCGCAGGAACGCCATCCCGTCGAGATAGAGCAGCACGACCGGCTGCGCCGATTCCGGATGTCCGGCCAGCCAGACGGCCAGCGCCCTGGCCTCGCGGTCGAGGTCGCGATAGCTCGCGGTCTCCTCGACGAGTGCGCGGCCGTTCTCACGGAGGTAGGTGTAGGACCTGGTGTCGCCGTACGCGGCGACTTGCCGCCGGACATGCTGAACGTAGCCGTCGTGCACGGGGGATTCCTTCGCGGTGGAGGTGGCCATAGCTGGGAACTATGACTCTGGCCGATCCACCGGCCCGGAAACAGGAACCTCAGGTGCCTCGCGGCGAACCCCAGGGGTGAGCGCGAGCCCACCCTGGGTGGGGCACCGCGCGCGAGGTACTACCGGACGACGACGTCCGACTTGCGCATCGCGTCCTTGACCTCGGGGATGCTCAGATCACCGAAGTGGAACACGCTCGCCGCCAGCACCGCGTCCGCGCCGGCTTCGACCGCCGGTACGAAATGCTCGACTGTGCCCGCACCACCGCTGGCGATGACCGGAATCGACACCGCCGCGCGTACCGCCCGGATCATCGGCAGGTCGAAACCCGCCTTGGTGCCGTCGGCGTCCATCGAGTTGAGCAGAATCTCGCCGACACCGAGTTCGGCGCCGCGCACTGCCCATTCGATCGCGTCGATGCCGGTGCCACGTTTGCCGCCGTGGGTGGTGACCTCCCAGCCGGACGGGGTGTCGGGCTGACCGTCGGGGACGGTGCGGGCGTCGACCGAGAGCACGATGCACTGCGAACCGAACCGCTGCGACATCTCCCGCAGCACCTCGGGCCTGGCGATGGCCGCGGTATTGACCGACACCTTGTCGGCACCGGCGCGCAGCAGCCGATCCACATCGTCGACGGTGCGCACGCCGCCGCCGACGGTGAGCGGGATGAAGATCTGCTCGGCGGTGCGGGTGACCACGTCGATCATGGTGCCGCGATCACCGGAGGACGCGCTGACGTCGAGGAAGGTCAGCTCGTCGGCGCCTTGGGCGTCGTAGAGGGCGGCCAGTTCGACCGGATCGCCCGCATCGCGCAGGTTCTCGAACTTGACGCCCTTGACCACCCGGCCGGCATCCACATCCAGGCACGGAATCACGCGTACCGCGACCGTCATCGCCTCATCCTTCCCTGCCACCGCGCGCGGCGGTGGGTTCTGTTTCCGCCGAGACCGCGCCGATCATCTCCAGCAGCTCGGCGTGTACGCCCGGCGCGGCGGCCAGCACCGATCCGGATTCGATATGCCAGGGGGCACCGGCCAGGTCGGTCACCACACCGCCCGCGGCGCGCACCAGCGCCACACCCGCGGCGTTGTCCCAGGGATGGTGCCCGAACACGATCGCCCCGCCCAGCGCACCGGAGGCGGTGAAGGCCAGGTCGATGCCGGTCGAGCCGTGCATCCGCACCCGCGAGGACAGCCTGCTCAGCGCGCCGAGCAGATCGAACCGGAAGCGGCCGGGGATGCGGCCCGCCGAATCCACGTTGAACGCGCCGAAACCGATCATCGCCTCGGCGAGGGTCCCCGTCGGCAGCGGTGCTTGCGCCACACCGTCCAGTAGCACCGGTCCACCCGCGACGGCGGCGTATCGACGGCCGAGGACGGGCAGCCACGTCAAACCGAGCACCGGTTCGCCGTCACGGACCAGCGCGAGCAGCATGCCCGAGAGCGGATGTCCCGATGAATAGTTGAAGGTACCGTCGATGGGATCGAGCACCCAGGCGGTGCCCGAGGTCAGCTGCGGGCCGCCGAATTCCTCGCCGTGCACCTCGATACCGGTGAGCTGGTGCAGCCGTGCGGAGATGGTGCGTTCCAGTTCCAGATCGAGTTCGGTGGCGAAATCGTTGTGGCCCTTGTCGACCGCGCTCGGCGCGCCGAGGCCGTCGACGAACCGCACCGCGGCCGCGTCCAGCACTTCGGCGGCTATCGGCAGCAGCGCTGCGGGATCAGGGTTCGTGACGGTCATGTCGGCGGGTTCAGCGGACCGCGGCGAGCGCCTCGGGCAGCGTGAACCGACCCGCGTAGAGCGCCTTGCCGACGATCGAGCCCTCCACCCCGTCGGGCACCAGTTCCGCGATGGCCACCAGGTCCGCGATGGTGGACACCCCACCGGAGGCGATGACCGGGGCGTCGGTGGCGGCGCAGACCTCGCGAAGCAGATCGAGGTTGGGGCCGGTCAGGGTGCCGTCCTTGGTGACGTCGGTGACGACGTAGCGCGAGCAACCGTCGCGTTCGAGGCGCTCGAGCACCTCCCACAGGTCGCCGCCGTCGCTGACCCAGCCGCGTCCGCGCAGCCGGTATTCACCATCGATGATGCGCACGTCCAGGCCGACGGCGACGCGCTCGCCGTACTCGGCGATCGCGCGAGCACACCACACCGGATCTTCCAGAGCGGCGGTGCCGAGGTTGACTCGCGCGCAGCCGGTGGCCATCGCGGCCTTCAGCGATTCGTCGTCACGGATTCCGCCGGACAGCTCCACCTTCACATCGAGTTCACCGACGACGTCGGCGAGCAGTTCCCGATTCGATCCACGCCCGAACGCGGCGTCCAGATCGACCAGATGCACCCATTCCGCGCCGTCTTCCTGCCAGGCGAGCGCGGCCTCACGGGGCGAGCCGTAGCTGGTCTCGCTACCGGCCTCCCCCTGTACCAGGCGCACGGCCTCTCCATTGGCGACATCGACGGCGGGCAGCAGCACAAGACTCACTCCGAACAGCCTAGTAGCTGATCCCCGGCAACCAAGCTTCGGGCCTGCGGATACGGGACCGGCCGAGCGAGCCGTGCGGCGTCTTCGCGGCCGACGCCCGTGCACCACGCGCTCAGAGACCCGCCGCGAACTCGTCGGCCGCCGACGCCAGCACCCTTGCCCGGTAGCAGGCCAGCGCCGCTACCACGGCGCACACGGCGGTCACCGCGGCTGCCGCGATCCGCAGTCCCTGCCCGATCAGGAACTCGGAGGCGGCCTGCTCGATCTCGGCGAGAGTGTACTGATCGCGGTCGTCGAACAGGATCGACGCGCGCGGCCACTGATACAGCACCGATAGCAGGAACTGCCCGCTGATCAGCGAGACCAGCGACGCCGTCATCCAGCCGCGGGCGATCGGGGAGCGCACCGCGACCGCGCAGGCGATCAGCGCGGTCAGGGTCAGCACCCCACCCATCGGGCGCATCACGTCACCGACTGCAACCACGGACATGAACTCCTGCGTCTGCGCCAGCGACTCCGGCACATCGCGAAAAATGTTCGGGTACAGCAGGATCGTTTCGACCGCCGTGGTGGCGAACGCGAAACTCGCGACGACCGCGTACACCCCGATCACGGCCGACGCTACGGTGACAGACCTCATGGCGACCTCCTGCTGACCACGCTAGAACCGTGGGCGGACAGGCGGATCCGGGTGCAGCCCTGGGATTCACACCGCCCGGCTCAGGGTTGTCCCCGACCGCGGGAGCGTGGCACGATCGCTGACATGCCGGAGGTCAGCGACGATCTGCCGCCAGAACTCACCGAACGATTGGCGGTCGAGGCCACAGCGCAACCCCCGTTGCCCACCTTCCGTAGCGGTCGCCCGAGGAGCGCCGAGGATATGGACCGCGAGATCTCCGACCGCATTACGCAGCGGGCGGCCCGACGCCGACCTACAGCGAATGCACCCAGTTGCGCAGCAGATGCGCGCCGGCGTCGCCGGACTTCTCCGGGTGGAACTGGGTGGCCGACAGGGCGCCGTTCTCGACTGCGGCCAGGAACTTGGTGCCGTGGTCGGACCAGGTGAGTTTGGGTGCGGGGATGTGCTCGCTGGGCGGCAGGTCCCATTGCTGGGCTGCGTAGGAGTGCACGAAGTAGAAGCGGGTGTCGGCGTCCATGCCTGCGAACAGCACGCTGTCGGCGGGTGCTTCGACGGTGTTCCAGCCCATATGCGGGAGTACGGGGGCGTCGAGGCGGGCGACGGTGCCGGGCCATTCGCCGCAGCCCTCGGTCTCCACGTCGAATTCCACGCCGCGGTCGAACATGATCTGCATGCCGACGCAGATGCCGAGCACGGGACGTCCACCGGCCAGTCGCTGCCCGATGATGCGTTCGCCGCGCACCGCGCGCAGCCCCGCCATGCAGGCCGCGAACGCGCCGACGCCGGGTACCACCAGCCCGTCGGCAGCCAGCGCGGCCTTGGGGTCAGCGGTTACCTCTACCTGGGCGCCGGCGCGCACGAGGGCGCGTTCGGCCGAATGCAGGTTGCCGGAGCCGTAGTCCAGCAACACCACCGAGGCACTCACAGCGCACCCTTCGTCGACGGGATACCGCTGACTCGCGGATCGGGTTCGACAGCCGCGCGCAATGCCCGCGCGACGGCCTTGAATTCGGCCTCGGTCACGTGGTGCTGATCGCGCCCGTAGAGCACCCGCACATGCAGCGCGATGCGCGCGTTGAGCGCGATCGATTCGAAGACGTGCCGGTTGAGCACCGTCGAATAGGGCGCGCCCGGTTCGCCGCGCCCACGCACCGGCGACCCCGGAATCACTGTGTGCAGCAGGTGTTCCGGCTCGCCGACGTGCACGCAGTAGGGCCGCCCGGAGACGTCGACGGCGGCGTGGGCGAGGGTTTCGTCCATCGGAATATAGGCGTCACCGAAGCGGCGGATGCCCTTCTTGTCGCCCAGCGCCTGGCCCAGCGCCTGACCGAACACGATGGCGGTGTCCTCCACCGTGTGATGGGCTTCGATCTCGATATCGCCGTCGGCGCGCACGGTCAGGTCGAAGCTGGCGTGTGCGCCGAGCGCGGTCAGCATGTGGTCGTAGAACGGGACACCGGTGGAGATATCGGTGCGACCGGTGCCGTCGAGGTTCAACTCGACGACGATGCTGGACTCCTTGGTGGTGCGCTCCACCCGCGCGGTTCGGTTCATGCTCGCTTCCGTGGTGCCGGTCATCGGGCGGACCCGGGGGTCAGTTCGGTGCCGGCCAGTTTCGCACTGACCCGCAGGAATTCATCGTTCTCGGCGGCGAGGCCGATGGTGGTGCGCAGAAAGCCCGGGATGCCGACGTCCCGGATGAGCACACCTTCGTCCAGATAGTGCTGCCAGGCGCGCGGTGCGTCGGCGAACCGCCCGAACAGCAGGAAGTTGGCATCGCTCGGCACGACCTCGAAGCCGAGCGCGGCCAGTTCCGCCGCCACCCGATCACGCTGGGCCGCCAATTCCGCGACGCTGCCGAGCGTTTCGTCGGCGTGGCGCAGCGCCGCACGAGCCGCGGCCTGGGTGACCACCGACAGGTGATACGGCAACCGCACCAGCAGCAACGCGTCGATCACGGCGGGCGCGGCGACCAGGTAGCCGAGACGGCCACCGGCGAAGGCGAAGGCCTTGCTCATCGTCCGGCTCACCACCAGCTTGGTGGGGTATTCGTCGATGAGACCGATGGCGCTCGCCTCGGCGGAGAACTCGCCGTAGGCCTCGTCGACGATGACGATGCCCGGCGCCGCGTCCAGGATCCGCGCCAGCTCCGCGGCCGGGACACTGTGTCCGGTCGGATTGTTCGGGCTGGTCACGAACACCACATCAGGGTGACGTTCGGCGATCGCGGCCAGTGCGGCGTCGATATCGAGGGCGAAATCGGCGGAGCGCTCGGCTTCGATCCATTCGGTGTCGATGCCCTCGGAGATGATCGGATGCATCGAGTACGAGGGCACGAAACCGAGCGCACGACGGCCCGGTCCACCGAAGGCCTGCAACAGTTGTTGCAGGATCTCGTTGGAGCCGTTGGCGGCCCACACATTGCTCGCATCGACCGCAACGCCGGTCTGGCGGGTCAGGTAGACGGCCAGATCGGTGCGCAATGCCACCGCGTCGCGATCCGGGTAGCGGTGCAGGTCGGCGGCGGCGGCGCGAATGGCTTCGGCGACGTCGTCGATGAGGGCGCGGCTGGGCGGATGCGGGTTCTCATTGGTGTTGAGCTGCACCGGCACCGTCAACTGCGGTGCGCCATAGGGGCTCTTGCCGCGCAGGTTCTCCCGCAGCGGCAGATCCGCGAGACCGATGCGCGCACCGGGCACGCCGCTCACGACAGCGCCTCGAACCGCGCCTGCACAGCCTGGCCGTGCGCGGGCAGATCCTCGGCATTGGCCAGCGCCACCACGTGACCCGCGACATCCTTCAACGCCGCCTCGGTGTACTCCACGACGTGGATACCGCGCAGGAACGTCTGCACGCTCAACCCGGACGAGTGCCGCGCGCAGCCCGCCGTCGGCAACACGTGGTTGGAGCCCGCGCAGTAATCGCCCAGGCTGACCGGGGCGTACGCGCCCACGAACACCGCGCCCGCACTGCGCACCCTGGCAGCGACAGCGGCTGCGTCGGCGGTCTGGATCTCGAGGTGCTCGGCAGCGTAGGCGTTGACCACGCGCAGGCCCTGGGTGAGGTCGTCGACCAGCACCGTCCCGGACTGGGCGCCGGTCAGCGCCTCGGTGACCCGGTGCGCGTGCTTGACCACCGTCATCTGCGTGGTGAGGGCGGCGTCGACGGCATCGGCCAGCGCGACGCTGTCGGTGACCAGCACACTCGCCGCGAGTACATCGTGTTCGGCCTGGCTGATCAGGTCGGCGGCAACATGCACCGGATCGGCGGTGGCGTCGGCGAGGATGGCGATCTCGGTGGGCCCGGCTTCGGCGTCGATGCCGACCAGGCCGCGGCACAGCCGCTTGGCCGCGGTCACGTAGATGTTGCCGGGGCCGGTGATCATGTCCACCGGTGCGAGCTGCTCGCCGGTGGTGTCGGTGCCGCCGTAGGTCAGCAGCGCCACGGCCTGCGCACCGCCGACTGCCCACACCTCTTCGACACCGAGCAGCTGCGCCGCGGCGAGGATGGTCGGATGCGGCAGCCCGCCGAACTGCGCCTGCGGCGGCGAGGCCACCACCAGTGATTCCACGCCCGCGGCCTGCGCGGGGACGACGTTCATCACGACGCTCGACGGATAGACGGCATTACCGCCCGGCACGTACAGCCCAACCCTTTCGACCGGAACCCACCGCTCGGTGACGGTGCCGCCCGGCACCACCTCGGTGACGGTGTCGGTGCGCCGTTGATCGGCGTGCACGGCCCTGGTGCGTTCGATCGCGACCTCGAGCGCGGCACGAACGGCGGGGTCGAGCCGCTCGAGCGCACCGCTGAGTTCCGCTTCGGGAACCCGCACCGCGGGCGGCACGACACCGTCGAACTTCTCGCTGAACTCCTGCGCCGCGGCCACACCATGATCGCGGATCGCCTCGACCACCGGACGCACCTGATGCAGCACCGAGTCCACGTCGACTCCGCCGCGCGGCAGCGCGGTGCGCAGCTCGGCAGCAGACGGAGTGCGACCGCGCAGATCGACGCGGGCGAGCTCGATGCGGGATGTCATATCGGTGTCGATCCTTGTCTCCAGCTGGTTCGCAACAGGAAAGTTGCGTCTACCAGCCTAATGGGCGGATGCCAGGGGTTATGCGTGCGGTCTGCCGGGCAGGGCGTGCGCACGCGTGCCCGGCGGCCCGTGCGCAGGTCGACGGGCCGGGCGCGGTGTGCCAGATGCCTCCAGTGAGGTGCCCGTCTGCTCCACCAACCAAGTGAACCGACTGTGCATTCCGCCAGACGTATCCGAGGTCAGGCGGTCTGAGTGCACCCGGCACGGACATCGGTGATGACCGTCTCTCCCGCGTCGCGGAACTGTCGAGCACTCCCTACGAGCCGGCCGCTTGCGACGCGCGCGGAATCGCGACGCCGGACCGTATACCGATTCGGCGGGTCACGCGCAGCGGCGGCGTAATTCCGCGACCCCGTCGCCGGCGAGGTCGTCGAGCGCGACGGTGCGGCCGACCACCGCGAGCGCAATGGCCTCGCCCGGCCCGCGCACCTCAGGGCCGTCACCCGATGTCCACGACACGTCGGTGGCCACGAACCGCAGCCCCTTCGTGCGCCGGCCTGGCAGGGCGAACGGGTCGGGGTGGTCCAGGACGGTGATCAGCCGATCCTCGGGGATCTCGCGGGTGCGGCCGAGCGGGCGGCGGATGTCCTGATGATGGACGAACAGGTCGGCGAGCAACAGCCGGGGCGTGAACTTGGTCAATCGCCCGGCGCGATTCTCCAGTCCGTCGATCAGCTGCTCAGCCGACAGCTGCGCAGACGCCGTCACCAGAGCGTCATTGGTCTTGTCGATCGAGCCAAGGCTCTTCAGCACCACTGCCGCGTAACCCAGTGGCGAGTAAGTGTCGTACATCAGATGCCCGACCACATCACGTACCCGCCACCCCGCACACAGTGACGGCGATTCCCATTCCGCGTCCGACAGATCGCGCAGCATCTCGATCAGCTGCGCCCGCTCCGCGGCCAGCATCCCCCGAATACTCATGCGCCCGAGCCTATCCCGCGAGCTCGGCCTGCGAAAGGTTTGCGAGAGCCCGGACCTGACCGCGCGGCGGAATCCGCGGCCGGTACGACGGCGCGGCGTGCCCGCCTGCTGGTGGCGCAGCGTGCGAATCGTCACGCCCACCCGCCCGGAGACCGCCAACTCGGACCGATCCACCGCCGACTTTCGACAATACGGCCGCAGCGGACCAGTGGCACGTCCTTGCCCTCGGCCGTGTGTCGGAGGCATGGCCGCAGGCACTCAGGCCCACCCTTGCCTGCAATTACTGGTCGGCGGCGTGCGCCAGCGGAGGCTGCGGCCCCCTAGCGGGTGTCGCTGTCGATGAGCAATCGTCCGCCACCCGCGTCGATGATGCGCAGGCTGGGATTCTTGCTGTCGCCGCCGTAGGTGAGGCCGGTGACGAGCATGTCGACCGATCCGTCGCTGTTGACGCCGTCGGGGGCGTAGATGCGGCCGAAGCTCTGAATGGTGCGGCCATCAGCGCTCCAGTATTTCCGGAAGCCCTGCTGGTCGGTGTAGACCTTCTGCGCGGCGGGTGTCAGCAGCGACCAGTTGCTCTGTGGATCGCTGTAGAACCGCTCGACCAGCTGTCCGGCGGCACCGATATCGGTGACCTTGCCACCGACGCTCGGGGTGCTCCCGAGGGCGGGTATCGCGGCCGAAGTGCTCGGATCGCCCGAAGGCTCTACCGCCGCCGACGACGCCGACGCCTGCGGCGAGGATCCATCATCGGCACTGTTGAACGCGCTGACCAGCAACGCCGACACCGCGACGACCGCACCGACCAGCGCACCGATGAGCACCGCGCGCCGCTTACCCGCAGCCGCCGACGTGGGTCGCGGCTGGGCGGAGGTGCGCGGATGGGCGTCGGTGTCGGGCTGGTCGCGCGACGGCCGCATCGGCCGGTGTGCGGCGGTATCGACCGCCGAGGAGTTGCGCATCGGAGGACGCTGACGTTCGGTGGCCGGGGCGGCGGCCGCCGAACGTGTGCGCAACGCCCGGGTGGCGACGACCTCGGTGGCACCTTCGCCGTTGCGGCGGCCGTAAGCCTCACTGGCCGGGACGAATCCGGCGGGCACGGCGTCCTCATCGGCGTCGGCGAAGGCGGCGAGCTGATCGCGCGCCATCCGCATGGTCGGCCGGTCCTCGGGCTGCGGGCTCAGCAGCTGGAGCAGGAGATCGGTGGCTGGACCGGCATTGCGCGGCTCGCTGACCTGACCGTTCGCCGCCGCGTACAGTACCGCGAGCGGGTTCGAGCTTGCGCCGTAAGGCGGTTCACCCTCGAGCGCGTGAAACAGGGTGGCGCCCAAGGCGAAGACGTCGGCAGCCGGTGTGGGATCGGCCCCGCGCGCCACTTCGGGCGCGAGATAGGCGGCGGTACCGCAGATCAGGCCGGTTTCGGTGAGGGTGACATCGCCTGCGGCACGCGAGATACCGAAGTCGGTGATCTTCACGGTGCCGTGGTCGTCGAGCAGAATGTTGCCGGGTTTCACGTCACGGTGCACGATTCCGGCCTGATGCGCGGCGATCAGCGCCGAGGCCACCTGTTCACCGATCCGCGCGACCTGGTTCAACGGCACCGCGCCCTGCGCCGACAGCACCTGTGCGAGGCTGCGCGACTTCAGGTATTCCATCACCAGGCAGGGGTCGCCGCTGTGTTCGGTGATGTCGAAGACGACGATCGCGTTCGGATGCTGGAACCTGGCCGCGTTGCGCGCTTCCCGGATGGCTCGCTGACGCAGTACGTCGCGTTCGGCCTCGGGCAGGCTCGGCTTGATGTGGATCTGCTTGACCGCGACCGATCGCTGCAGGCGCTCGTCCACGGCGCGCCAAACCACGCCTGTGCCGCCGCTACCAATCCGCTCGACCAGGCGGTAATGCTCCGCGATCAACTGACCGGTATCGATGGCGCCTACTCCGAACCTTCTCGAAATGTGACAAATCGCGTACTGACCGCTCGCGCGTTCGGCACGAGTGTAGCTGGCGTGCGGGCCGCACCAGCCACTGATGTACCCCTCGACGGCCTCCAGCGGCCGCCGCTACCCCGCCACCTGCGGGCACTGTGCGGGTACCTGGGCTGATATGTCGGAACTCGGCCCGACACGCCGCGCGACACGCCGGAGCCTGGCCGGCTGACCGCTCGGCACGCTCGATCGCCGGGGTCGACTGCGCTGCGGCTCGGCACACACCCGCCACGCATCGGCCACTTGTCACCACCTTGCGTCCCGCCGGTGATCAGCGGCCGGCCCGCAGCATGCGCCCCGCCGCGTCGACCGCGGGCGCGGAGCTGCCTGCGTCGGCCACGAACACCGCGAACGCCAGGTCACCGTCGATCCCGACGAACCAGCCGTGCGCAGTGGAGTTGTCGCCGTATTCGGCGGTGCCGGTCTTGCCGAGCAGGCCGGGAATGTCGGCGAGCTGGGTGGCGGTGCCCGCGGTGATGGTCTCGCGCATCATCGACCGCACCTGGTCGGCGGTCCCCGCTGCCAGCGGTTGCGGTGTCCGGTCTGCGACACCCGGCGCACCCGTGACCAGCATCGGGACCGGCGGGCTGCCGTGTGCGAGCGAGGCCGCGACCAGCGCCATCCCGAACGGCGACGCGGTGACGGTGCCCTGTCCGATGCTCGATTCGACCCGTTCGGCGGGGGTGTTCGCGGGCGGAACCGAGCCGGTGACGGTGGTGAGGCCGGGTGTGACGTAGTCGATGCCGAGGCCGAGCTGTTCGGCGGTCTCGGTCAGGGCATCCGGCGGCAGGTTCACCGCGAGCCGGGCCATGGTGGTGTTGCAGGAGCGGGCGAAGGCGGTGTGCAGCGGCACCTCGCCCAGGTCGAAATTGTCGTCGTTGGGGATGCGGCGGCCCTCGATATTCGCCTCACCAGAGCAGGGCAGCACGGTGTCCGGGGTGACGGTTCCCGCGGCCAGCGCCGCCGAGGCGGTCACCGTCTTGAAGGTCGAACCGGGTGGATACAGCCCGGTCAGCGCGATCGGCCCCTGCGCGTCGGCGGCGTCGTTCTGCGCGACGGCCACGACCTTGCCGGTCGACGGTTGCAGTGCGACGATCGCCGCCGGTTGCGCCAGCGGTGTCAGCGCCGCTTCGGCCGCGTGTTGCAGGTCGATGTCGAGGGTGGTGGTGATGTCGACAGTCGGTTGGGCGTCCTGACCGGCGATGCGTTCGGTGCCCTCCGGCGTCTCGGCACGCACGGCCCAGCCCGCGGCGTCGTCGGCACGCTGCTGCCACAGCTCGCTCACTCCCGACAGCGTCGGCCCGGACAGGGACCTGTCGGTGGTCAGCAGGCGGGTCTGCGGCGCCAGGGTGACGCCGGGGATCGCTGCCAGCGCCTCCTGGATGGGGGCAATATCGGTGGCGCGCAAGCTGATCGGCGTGATCGATTTGCCCACGGCGGTCGCGAGGTCGGCATTCAGCGAATCGGCGGTGATAGTGGGTGCCAGCGGGGTGAGCAGCGCGGCGACGGCCACCGTGTCGGCGCCGGGCGCGAGGTTGACGAGCGTGACCACCTGTTCGGTCATGAGTTCGCCCCCGCTCGCGTCGAGCACCCGTGCGGGCTCGGGATAGACGGGCGCGTAGGTCAGCGGACCGGTGGCCAGGCCGGGTGCGACCGTGGCGGGATCCCAGCGAACTTTCCAGTCGTCACCGGATTCGGCGGCCGTGCCCGTGGTGGTGTAGGTCCACTCGTCCTTACCGTCCTTGCCGAGCTTCCAGGTGGCGGCGAGGGTGAAGCGGTCGTCGTCGGCGCTCTCGACCTCGAAAACAACCTCCGACCCCAGCCCTTCGTACAGTCCGCGCAACGCCTCGCCCGCCTGCGTCGGATTGTCGGTGAGCGCCGCCGCCCCAGGCAGATCGTCGCGATTGAGCGCCTCCACGAACTCCCCCGCCACCGTGTCGGGTTGTTCCGGCCCCGACGAGCACCCCGCCGAGAACAACGCGACGGAGGCCAGCAGCACGAAGACTTTCCGATCGGTGCGCATCCGCCCGACTGTAGCCACGTTCGGCGACATCCACCGTCGCCGCGACACGCTCGCACCGCGCCGCAGCCCGGTCGATCGGGCTCCTGATCAGCGGGTTCGGTGGGGACCGCTTGATTCGCGTAGAGGTCGAGCCGAGATGTCAGGTGCCACTCGGTCCGATGACGATCACCGCGTGGTCCACGGTGCCGCGATCAAGGCGGTGGTGTCTTCGTCGGTGAGGTCGATATCGAAGACTTCGCTGAGCACCTTGGGGAGTTCGCCGAGTTCCAGTTCGCGGGATTCGCTGGTGCCGTCGGGGTGCTCGGTGGTCCAGGTCGCGCCGTCGAGAATGTGGTGGACGGCCGGATGGAAGCGCTGCACGAACGGGCGCTGCGTGAACGGTGAGCGAGGTGAAGTGGAGACGAAATGGTTGCCCACCTCGTAGTCGATGCGGTACTGCGGGTTCAGGGTGAAGGTGTAGCGGTCGACCCAGCCGTCGCGGGCGAACTGGTGCAGCGTCCACAGCTCACTGTCGAGTTCGCCGTGGCCGTGTTCGAGGCGGAAACGCCAGTCCCCCAGGGTGAATTCACCGTTCGAGTCGGCGAGTTCGTATGGCGCCGCGGGTCCGGCGCCGAAACCGACGTCCACGATCCACACCCGGTCGTCATCGCCGGTGGTGACGCGCAGCAGCGCATGCGTCGCCGGCCGCAGCCCACCGGAGCCCATGGTCACCCGCCCGCTGAGCCCTGTGACGCCGAACCCGAACCGTTCCAGCGCTGCCGCGAACAACCCGACGTTCTCGTAGCAGTACCCGCCGCGCCGCCGCCGCACCAGTTTGTCCTGCAAGGACTCCACATCCAGCGGCACCGGTCTGCCGAGGACCGCCTCGAGATTCTCGAACGGAATCGAGGTGGTGTGCGCGGCCACCAGCGCCCGGAGCGCGGCGAGGGTGGGTGCACGCTCGCCGTCATAGCCGATCCGGGACAGGTACGCGTCCAGGTCGAGTTCGGCACCGTTCCAGTGGTAGGCCGGATCCGCAGGCTTGCTCATTGAAGTCCTCGATTCGTCGCTGTCGACTCGGACAACGACAGCGCGCCCGCACATGTTCCGGGCTCTGCTCGACCAGTCGCCGCTCCGACGTGGGACGGAATTCGGCATCCCGCAGGGCGCGGGGGCGACAGCATCCGCCCTGCACCTACCCATTCGAGGGGTCGGACTGGCACTGGCAGGGGCAATTGTTATGAGTCTTCGCGGGGAGCCCGGTTGTCCAGCAGTACGGCCGGCAGAGCGTGCGCGGTGCCCGCGAAGCTGCTCGGATCGACGGCAGTCCAGCGGGCGACAGATCGGTCATCAGACCGAGCACATCCGGAGTGATTGCCGTCACATTGCAGTCACAGTGGGAACCGGGCGCCCACTTCTGCGTCCAAGTCGTTGTAAGACAACCACATTCGAGTGAGGATTTCGATATGAGGCTTCGGACCGCAAGCGTCCTCGTCTCGGCAGCGATCGCCGGTTTCGGCCTGATCGCCACCGGATCGGCCATGGCCATGCCCGTCGACGGCGGCTCGGTGACGCTCGCCGCCGTTCCGGCCGACGGCTGCCCGCCCCCGCCGCTCGGCCCGGACGGCAGGCCGCTGCCGCCCCCGATCGGCCCGGACGGCAAGCCACTGCCGCCGCCGATCGGCGCCGACGGCAAGCCGTGCCCGCCGCCGGTCGGCCCCGACGGAAAGCCGCCGCAGCCGCCCGCCGACCGCTGAGGCCTCGCGCCGAACCCAGCGAACGCCCGCACGGGTTCCCGCAGGTTCGGCGCGCACCCTCCCGAGCGCCGATCGGTCCATGCCGCCGAGGGCGGCGAGCACTTGCCGATCTGCTCGGCGCCGCCCGCACCGGTAGTCCCGAACCGCGTGGACAGCCGATGACAGATCGTCTCGTAACTCTCGGTGAAGAACGCCATGCAACGGCCGGAACTGCGCGGTGGGCCGTTCTCGTTCGTTCGGGTAGATCGTGCAGGGGGTGAGACGTCGAGCATGGCGGATGATCGCGCCCGGCTGCGCTCGACGTTTGCCGACTCTGCCGGTCCGGAACGCCTGCGGGACTAGTCCTTCGAGTGGTCTGCGCTCAGCCAGCGTTCCGGTTTCATCCGAATGATGATCGAATCGCCCGTGAGGGTGTTTGCGGCGTAGGCGGTGCCCTCCTCCTCACCGAGGTAGCGCACCGCGATCGGGCGGGCGGTATCGAGGGTGGCCGGTTCGATCGCGATGACCTGGCCCTCCACCGTGGCGTACCGGTAGGGAGCCTGCTCCACCTGGACGCTCAACGCGAACCTGCCTGCGGCCCGGATGAGCTTCTCCTTCACCGACCCATTGTCCATCCAGACGACGACCTCACCGCCCGGCTCGTACCCGTACCAGATCGGCACCGCCAGCGGCGCACGGTCCGGGCGCTCGATCGCGATCACGCCCACATGCAGCTCGGCCAGAAACGCCTCACGCTCGGCAACTGTCATCTTCGCCATCCGTCAATTCCCTTCGGTCGCGTAACCCACCACCAGGGACCAACCCGACGATCCCGCAATCTATTTCGCCCGCATCCGCGACGTAACCAGCCCTGCCGCCGACGGGCAGGCGATGGCAGCACCCGCGCAAATCGTGACCGGTCGATGGCCGGGCTGGTCGACGGTGCCGGGCTCGTCACATGCCGATCAGGTGCGGCTTGCAGGACGCGCCGCCGAGCGTTCCGACACCGGCCGGATGGTGCAGCCGGCGCGTCAGTGGCTTCGCTCGATGAACCGACGAAGGGCGGCTCGCCGCAGCCAAGTACCACTCGCGGACTTCAGGCAGCGCATTTGGCGTTGCGGGGCGCGGGTGGGGCGGTGACGACATTGGCGGCGACGTCGACGAGGTACTCGCGGTCGAGCCCGTCGACGGGTTCGGTACCGAGGAGCAGGCGTTCGACCACGCAGCCGCCCTCGAAGAACGCGGGACCGATGCTGTGATCGCCTGGGACGACGGCGCCGTTCAGGTCGCGGCCGGTGACGACGGTGTACATCGACGTCGGTTTGCCCGCCACCAGCAGCGCCGCCCGCATCTGCATGCTCGCCGCGTACGGCACCACCGGATCGGCGGTGCCGTGGATCAAGAAGGCGCGCCGCACACCCATCCGCCCCGCCACCAGCGCAGGCGAACGCTCGACATAGGCCTGCGGGCACGCCACCGGCGGACATCCACCGGCGTCGCGTTCGATCTCGGCGCGCATCACCGGGTCACCGGCGGCGCCCATCCAGCGGGTGAATACGTCGGCGGGACCGTAGTTGTCCACCCAGTAGTCGAACAACCCGCGCGGGCCGTGTGCGGCGGCGAGCCCGCTGGTCGTCCCGCCCTGGCTCCAGCCCCACAGCACCGTGCGCACGATGCCGGGATGCTCGTTCTTGTACCACTGGGTGGCCGCCACCAGATCCCGCCAACCGGCCCACAGATTCCATTCGCCGGTGCGCCACGCGCTGGCCCCGCTCCGCAGATCCATCACCAGCACCGGTGTAGCGGTCCGCTGTGCGATCGAGGTCAGATACTCGGCGAAGTCGGCCGACGATCCGTCGTGTCCGTGCGCCGCGACCACGAGCCCGCCACCCGGCCCCGCGCATCCACTCGGTTCGTACACCCGGCCGGTCGCAGTCTCCCCATCGACCCCGACCGTCACGGGCCGCACCTGCACGACACATCCGGGCTCCGCATTCACCCCCGGCGCACCCAGCACCGTCAGGCATACCCCGACTACGACCGACAGCATCCAACCGGAAACCCGTATCCCGCGCCTCATTCGAGGGATGGTGTCATGCGACGAGCGCGGCGTCCGGCATCCGACGCGGGGTGTCGAATTCCGGATCTCGGTGTGCGCGAGAACCTTCCTGCAAGGGCCGCAGCCGCATCGCCGGCCGGTCGCGACAGCCGTTCTGGCGAGCCGGTCATCGACGACCACCGATCGCTCCCGATAGGTCGCCGCCGGCCCCGGGTCGGCGCGGTCGGAATGATCGCGCGGGCACGCGCAGAACTAACACGTCACGAGCATCACCACGAGGTATCCGAGGCTTGCTCACGCCGTGCGGCTGTCGGAAAGTGGTGAACCATCCGCCGAGCGGGTGGAATCGCTGGGTCGGGAAGGGACATCACTGTTCGGCGCCGGGCGTACCGCGTTGTCACAGAACAGGAGAACCGGCCAGATCATCGTCAACGGCTACCACGTGGCCTGACCGATCAGGACGTGGCGACGCGCGGGCGATGGGCTCGGATATCCACGGGCCGCCCATCTGGATCGCGCGCCGTCATCGTCCATTGCGTCGGCAATGTCTCGATCTCCTCGACCGGCCACCCGGCGCGCGAGATGCGTTCCCGAACCTCCGCCAATTGTTCGTAGGTCCCCACCCGCAGCCCCCACCCCGCGCGGCCGAGCGGGTCGAGCTCAGCCGTTGAGGCGTTCTCTGTTTCGACGATCATCAGGTGATCGGCGCCGCCGACATCGATGACGGCGATCCGGGGATCGTCATCAGCAGCGGCACGCTCGAATGCGAGCCTCGCTCCGAGCAATTCGGTGTAGTAGCGCACCAACTGGTCGAGGTCGGTGGTGGAAAGGGTCAGATGATTGATTCCGTGCAGATCGGGCATGGTGGCCCGAGCGTAGCGCGGATCCATCTCCGCCTAGCCTTCCCCGGGATGTAGCGCATCGAGAATCAGCGACAACCCGAAATCGAACTCGTCGGCGTAGGAGTACTCGGGCCGCAGCGCGTGGTCGGCAACGAGTTCAGCAAGGTGCGGGTACGCGTCGGTCGCCTCGCGCAGGATGCCGGTCGCGACCTCGTCCAGCTCGGCACGATTGGTGAACGGCAGGCTCGACTCCTGGAGCACGAATCCGTAGATGTAGCTGTCGATCACCGAGAACGCGTGCGCGGCCATCGCCACGGAGAAGCCGCCCGCGCGCAGCACGCCGAGCACGGCGTCATGGTGGCGCAGGGTCGCCGGGCCCGGATGGCTGCGCGAGTCCATCAGCCCGACGGCCCAGCGGTGGCGGCCGAGCGCCGCGCGGGTCGAGTCGGCGCGCTCACGCATGGCGTTCTTCCAGTCCGAAGTCGTTGCCGGGAGGTCGATTTCGGCGAAGACGGCGTCGACCATCCCGTCGAGGATGTCGTCGCGGCCTGCCACGTGGTTGTACAGCGACATCGCCTCGACGCCCAGCCCGGCGGCAATCGCCCGCATGGTGACCCCGGCCTCCCCCTTCTCGTCGGCCAGCGTCATCGCGGTGGCGATGACCCGCTCCCGACTCAGCGGCGGCCGCGTCGATTTCCCCCGCCGGGCGGTGCCCTTGTCGACCATGCGCTTCCTTCACCCTTGACGTACTTACGTTGTAAGCATAGCGTGACTTACACCGTAAGTACGACTGCCGACACGAGTGCAGGAGCAGGACATGACCACAGATCAGATGCGGAAGGTGTGCATCGTCGGCGCCTCGGGCAAGCTCGGGCAGTACATGGTCCGGCATGCGCTGGAGCGCGGCTACGAGGTCGTCGGCGTATGCCGTGAACGCAGTGTGCCGAAGCTCGCCGAGGTCGCGGACCGGATCACGATCGTCCCCGGCCAGACGAACGACCGCGATGTGATCCGCACGGCAGTCGCCGGATGCGACGGTGTACTGACGGTGCTCGCCCCCTGGGGAATCCAGCAGTACTCGTCGGGCACAGCGCAGGCAGTACTCGATTACGCCGACCCCGATGCGCGCCTGATCTTCTCCTGCGGCTGGCACGTCGCCCGCGACGACAAGGACGAATACACCTGGCGATTCAAGGCGATCGTCCGCATCACCACCTGGCTGGCCCGCCTGGTCCGCGCCGTCGAAATCGACGACCAGGTCGAGGCCGCCCGCCGCATCTTCGCCAGCGACCGCCGCTGGACCCTGGTCCGCGCCAGCGACCTCGAAGAGGGCGAACCCCAAGGCCTCCCCATCTGGCGCCCCCACGTCGGCGACCCAGCCCTCGCCACCAACCGCACCCGCCGCACCGACTTCGCCCTCTTCATGGTCGAAGCCCTCACCGACAACACCCTCACCCACCAATCCCCCGCCATAGTCGGCCGCCTCTCCCCCAGCGCCAGTCGTGCCACGAGTGGTACATGAAGCTGGCGACACGCCGATACGCCCTGCCTCATGTGCCGCTCGTGCGCGGAGTGGCTTGGGGGTACGAAACGTCTAGTAGTCGGCGGTCGGGGTTTGCGACGAGGGGACGTGAGGCTGGCGACACGCCGACAAGCTCAGTCTCATGTCTCCCTTGTGGGCGGCTCGGGTTAGGGGGTGTGCTTTGTGGTGGTGAGGAAGGTGTCCCAGGCGGTGGGGGTGAAGATGAGGGCTGGGACGGTGGGGTTTTTGGAGTCGCGGACGGCTACGTGGTCGGTGGCGAGGTGGGCTACTTCGACGCATTCCTTCCCTTGCACGCTTCTGGACGACGTGAACCACCGCGCGCCGGATAGGTCGAACTTCATTGCGTGTACTCCCTTGCTATCCGCCTGAGCAGCAGCTTGCTGTCCCCTCGGCTCAACGCTACCTGCTTCAACGTCTCGTGCGCGCGACGATATGACTCGATCGTGCGTGCGCGGTCATAGAAGATGTCTGCGTCGAAGTTCTCGATGTAGACGACAGCCGGCTCGTCGACGATGTCGAGCATCACGAATGAACCGACGTGTCCGACAGGAGAATACGGCCTGCCGATTGGTACTATTCGCAGCTCCACATTATCCGGAACATCCGCGAGGCTCCGAGCCTGATCCGCCATCACCCCGCGCGAACCCAGCGGACGTCGCAGCACGAATTCCTCAATAACCACGTCCAACTGGATCGGCGCCCTCTTGCGAGTGATCATCTGCTGCCGTTTCGCCCTGGCGGCGAGTTCGTCCTCTAGTTGCTTGCCGGGCTCGACCGTCATCTCGAACAGAGCACGCGTGTACGCCGGAGTCTGGAGCAGACCCGGGCACACCCACGGCTGGTACTGAGTCAGTTTCGTCGCACGGCTCTCCAGGGAGAGATACGACGCGAAATCTCCGGCCAGAACGTCTCGGTACTGGTGCCACCATCCCCGATCGGTCGATTCGGCTTCATCCGCAAGCCGTCGCAGTCGAGGCAGCTTGTCCATGGCATTGCAGACCTCACACAAGCCCTCGATATCGCTCATTCGGATCACATTGGCTTCACCCATTTCCAGGCGCTGGATCGTTGTCGCCCCTCGCCCGAGCAGGCGCGCGGTGTGCTCGATGGACAATCCCGCACCTTGCCGCATCTCGCGCAAGTCCCGTCCGAGCTGCCGTCGCGGCATGTTTGTCAGTACCGGCTTCGTCCGCATTGCGGTCACCTTCCCCCTTCGTGGATGGCTACCCATGGTTGTGATGGATGGGATTCAGCCCACCGACGGAGCCCTCTCTGGGGAACTCGGCGAACTCTCCTGAGCACCCCTGAAGAACTGGAATCCGCTGGCAGAGCCGTGTTTTCCTGACGCCGGTCACCAGGGCCGGGCCAGCTGTTCCGGGGGATGTGCCCCCTGCGAAAGCCCGGAACAGACATCTGCACGATGCCGTGGAGCGCGGGTTGCGGATGGCGATTGCCCCTCGCCCCGGCCCTGGTGGCACCCAACGAATCGTGAGGATGATGTGGACGACGATACACCGGTCGCGCTGGGGCTCATCCGGTTTCGAGATGAGCCGAAAACCTCGACACGCTGGGACGAGGCGCGCATCCAACGGCTGGCGGCGCGGCTCGGTTATGCGCTGGAGCAGCCTGTTTTCGTCTTCGGCCCCGAACCCTCGTTCTGGGAATCCGATATCACCGATGCCATCCGCCGTCTTAGGGCCGAAGCCCTTTTCGTGCCCTCACTCATCCATCTCGACCATGCGTTCCGAGCGCTGGAACAACAGGTCGACGTCATCACGCTCGACCCCTTCCACGTCTACGCCCGCTGGCCACTGAAGAACCTGGAGACCTTCGAATGATCACCGAATCCATGCTCGAGCCCCTGCTCGGCCACGCCCGCCTGCCGGTCATGGACGTCACCAACGCCCACTTGGTAATGCAAAAGCACCGGCACTGCCTGACCACCAACTGCCCGATCCGCCATCAGGCGAAAATCCGCCTGGTGCAGGCGAAGCGGATGGTCCCCGCAGACTGGCCGCATATGTGACGCCGAGCGCTGCGGTCGAGGTGGTGCCGCGCATCAGCAGCAGCGGATGCGGGACCGGTCAACGGTCGAGGACGCCGGAGCTGGTGATCGTGGCGACGATGCGGTCGGCGACGCCCCGGTGGCCCGCCAGCGTCGGGTGGTACGGCAGCAGCGTCTGATCGGCGATGATCGGGTCGAACCAGCGCACCGCAGGGTCGGCGCACATGCCTGCGGGCGGTGAGGCCGCGACGGTGTCGAGGTAGATCGCGCCGTGGGCGGCGGCTTCGCGGGCGACGACGGTGTTGAGGCGGGCGAACTTGGATTGAATGTAGGGCGCGTCGGCGTCGCGCAGACCCAGCATCGGCGCGCAGCTCGAGTCGCCGAGATAGGTCGGCCAGCCATCGACGAAGATCGTCGCTTGCGGTGCGCGTCGCGAGATCTCGTCCAGGGCGGCGGCATAGGCGGGGGTGATCGCGTCGATGTCGGCATCCCACTGCGGGTCGGCGGCGGCCGCGCAGCCGCCGGTCGCGATGCCCGCATGGCAGCCGCCGAGAATGTATCTCGTCATGTTCGCGTCATTGGCACCGATGTGCAGGGTCACGATCTCGGTGTTCGGCCCCAGCGCATCCAATTGCGGTGCGACGCCAGGAGACTGCGAGCGCATCAGGTCGGGAATCTTGGCGGAACTACAGGTGCGATCGTCCAGCTCGAGCCCGAGTTGCCGCGCCACCAGCGTCGGCGCGTTCGAATTCGACCGAATACATGCCAAGGGCGCGGTCGGATCGATGTCCACTGCTCCGGTAGTCGCGGCACCGGAATCACCCAGCGCCACATACTGCGCACCGCCGGACGCTTCGGGAGCCGCATGAGCTGCCGCCGGCGAAAGGGCGAGCGCTGACAGCGCGACCATGGCGACGAGGCGGTGGCGAGTGATGCGCATGAGATGTCCTCGCATTCGAACGACGGCAGTTCGGCGCAGAGCTGCCGCACCACCATTGAGACGACGTCGTCTCAATAGTTGGCATCATAGCGAGACATCAGGTCGGCCGGACCACTTTCACCCCGACCACCTAGCTCAACGCGGCTTGGGAACGAGGCGATGCCGATGTGATCGGTCGGCGACCCTGCATCGATAGGCCGACCGAGCCTGCGCCTACCGGCGCACCCGCCTCCCCGGACATCGCCAGCGCGGTATGGAGGGCCCTGTGGGCTGACTTCGTGGCTGGATCTCCCACAGCATCACGGCAACCCCACTCTTGGTCGCGCACGACCATGGTCACCCTGTAGCCGCCGCAGGCGAGTGCCGCCTCACGCAGCTCCGGAGTGAGAGCACCCTCGGCTGAAGCTCACTTCTGACGAAAGCGCAGGCAGCTCGCGACGAAGTCGTGCACGGCCGATGTCGCGCCGACGGCCGGATCCCAGGCCACAGCGACCTGTGTCGGCGCGATACCGGTCACCGGGCGATACACCACCCCGGGGCGCTGGAAATAGCGCGCGGCCGATTCCGGTGCGAGGGCGACGCCATAACCGTTGGCGATCGCGCTGAGCCATTCGTCGGTGTGTTCGGTGACGGCGCCGATCCGCACCGGGTGCCCCTGGCGTTCGCCGGTGGCGAGCCAATAGTCCCGCCATTCGCCGGTCGTGTCCGGAGCGGCGATGAACGGCTCGTCCCACAGCTGAGGGAAGGCGATGGTCTCGGCGCCGGCGAGCGGGTGGGTGCTCGGCAGCATCACCCCGCGAGGTTCGGTCAGCAGCACCTCGATGCCCCAGGATTCCTGGCCGGGAAACGGCACCCGCAGCAGTGCGACGTCGACGTCGCCCGCCGCCAGCCCGGCCGTCGGATCCCACCAGGAGCTCTGCCGCATCTCCACCCGCCAGCCGGGCCGGAGTTCGCTGAACGCGCCGATGATGTCCGGTGTCGCCTCATTCGCCGCGCTGGCGAGGAATCCGACCCGCAGCACCCGGGCGTGTTCGGCCGCCGCGGTTTTCACCTCGGTCACCACGCGTTGCCAGTCGACCAGCAAGGACGGCACCGAACGAGCCAGCACCTGCCCCGGTTCGGTGAGCGTCATTCCGGCGCGGGACCGGACGAACAGCGGCACACCGAGCAGTTCCTCCAGACGGCGGATCTGTTTGGTGAGCGAGGGCTGGGACACGTACAGCCGTTCGGCCGCGCGGCTGAGGTTGCCCTCGTCGGCGACCACCGCGAAATAGCGCAGCAGCCGGGTGTCGACATCCATGCCATCAGGTTATGGATGCAGGTATTGGACGGGCAACGGGGTCGGCGGCGAGGCTGGAAATGCATCTCGTCGAAGAAGGAAGGCCCACCCGTGTTCGCCCTGTATGTGACCCTGACCTGCCTCACCGCGCTCGGCGCATTCGGCGGAGTGTGGATGAACTTCACCCAGCATCCGGTGACCGTCGCCGCAGCCGAACAGGTTCGGGTACCGCTGTCGTGGACGCGGCCGATCGGCGTGGTGTTTCTCGCCGGGGCACTGGGTTTGGTCGCCGGGTTCGCGCTGCCCGCCGTTGGCATTGCCGCTGCCGGCGGGCTCGTCCTGCATTTCGGGTGCGCGATGATCGCCCATATTCGTGTCCGCGACTTCGATCTCATCAACCCAGGGATAGCTCTCACGCTCGTCACGGTGAACTTCGCCGTGACCCTCGCGTACTACCTCGGCTGAGTGCCGGCTGTGCACCCGAGCGCGGGAACCCGCGGCCAGAGGGGATCGCGCCGTCACGCGACCATTCCGACCGACCAGGGCCGCCCGTCGACGCGATCGGCCGGGCGCCGACGCTGCCGCATACTCACCGTAAGCTCCCGCTCATGGCCCTCAGCGCAACCCTGCACACCTTCACCATCCAGCTGGCCGACGTCGATCGCGGCGTCTACCAGGACCTGGAGTTGCGGGTCGCGCGCCATCCCTCCGAAACCGCCGAGTTCATGTTGACCCGCCTGCTGGCCTACTGCCTGGAATACGAGGACGGCATCACCTTCAGCGACGGCGGCGTCTCCTCCACCGACGAGCCCGCCGTCCTCGTCCGCGACCTGACCGGCCGCCTCACCACTTGGATCGATATCGGCGCCCCCGACGCCGACCGCATCCACCGCGCGAGCAAACTCGCCGACCGCGTCGCCATCTACACCCACCGCGACCCGGTCAAAGTCCTGGCCGCACTCACCGGCAAGCGCATCCACAACGCCGAAGCCATCCCCCTCTACAGCTTCGACCGCCCCACCATCGACGCCGCCGCCGCAGCCATCGACCGCCGCAACACCGCCACTGTTTCCATCACCGAACGCCTGCTCTATCTCGACCTCAACGGAACAGGCTTCAGCACCTCAGTCGAGGAACACCGGCTCGCATAGGCGGCGTCAGGGTAGCGCCGAGCAGTTGGCCGGGGCTGGTGTCCCGGCGAAGCGCTGGGTCATCCAGTCGTGCGCAGCAACAGTGGCAGGCAGGAATTCCAGCAGATGCCCCACTGCCAGGCTCGGCAGCAGCGGGGGTAGCCAGGTGGTTCTGTCGAGTTGCACGTGCGCCGTTGGCGTAGAAGGTGGTCGGACGGAACATCGTCCGCAGACCGGTTTCGGCGACGCAGGTCGTGGCGACCTCGGCGAGCATGGTGCGTCCGGCGTCGTTCAGGGTCTGGTGGACCAGCGGCGCGATGTCGGGGTAGTCGGCGACCATGCCGTTCAGGACGTAGCCGATGAGACCCGGTGCGGCGCCGCCGATCACACCGGGCACCACACCGTTGAGGACAACCACGGCGACCAGCGGCCGGGTCCAGGGTGGCTTCCGACTAGGAATTCCGTTGTCATCCAACACCCCTTTGTGAACTGGATTGATTCAGATGACCGCGGTATCGCGGCTACGCGTGAGCAGAAAGTCGCGGTCCTCAGGAGTACTGAGCAGCCGAGTCATCGTTGCGCGGTCGAACGGCCACAGGTCGATGGTGTGCTGATCGGTGAAGTACCAGGAGTTGCAACCGGTGTTCCACACCGTCGGCCCCATGGCCTCGGCGACGGAGTCGTTGAACCTCGAGGTCGCCTCCTCGGAGACCTCGACGGTGTCGAATTCGCCTGCGCGAAAACGTTCCAGCCAGCGGGTGATGTAGCGGGCGGTGAGTTCGGCCGAATATTGCAGCGAGATCGATCCGGTCGGCGAGTTCGGGCCGAGCACGGTGAACAGATTGGGAAACCCCGGGATCGCGGTCATCCGGTAGGCGCGAGGGCCTTTCGCCCAGGCTTCATCGATCGTCACATCATCGCGGCCGCGCAGATTCATCGGGCGCATGTAGTTGTGCGGGTGGAACCCGGTCGCGAAGACGATGACGTCGACCTCGTGCTCCACACCGTCGGCGGTGCGAATACCCGTGGGCGTGATCTCGGTGATCGCCTCGGTCACCAGTTCGGCATTCGGTGCCGAGATCGCCTGGTAGTAGGTGCCCGACAGAACCTGCCGCTTACACAGGGGCTCGTAGTCGGGGGTGAGCTTGTCCCGCAACCGCCGATCGCGAACCTGGGCACCCAGTGACCAGCGGGCGAACTGCTGCACCACCGTGCGCCGCCACGTCGGATGCAGCACCACATCCGCCAGCAGCCCCGACGCCCACAGCCCGGCGTCATACACCCGATCATGCAGACCCGGCACGGTTCCGAGCAGCTTCGCGACCACACTCGATTGCGGCAACCCCATCGGCGCCCACAGCACCCACTGCGGGGTGCGCGCGAACTGCACGAGCTTGTCCGCCTGCGGCTGGAGCGCCGACACGATCTGCACCCCGGTGGATCCGCTGCCGATGACCGCGATCCGTTTGTGCGCGGTGTCGATCGAATCGTCCCAGCGTGCGGTGTGCACCATCGCCCCACCGAAACTGTCGCGACCGGGGATGTCCGGAGTGAACGGATGGTGCAGTACACCGGTGGCCGCGATCACGAAGTCCGCGCGCAGCGATCGGCCACCGGACAAGGACAGCTCCCAGCCCTGCTCGCCGAAGACGGCGTCGTTGACTTCGCTGTCGAGCATCAGATGCTTATCGAGGCCGAAACGTTCGACGACGTCGCGGTGATAGCGCTGAATCTCGCTGCCCTCGGCCCAGATCCGCGACCAGTCCGGTTTCGGGGCGAAGGAAAACTGATACAGCTGTGACGGCACATCGCAGGTCAGGCCGGGATAGCGGTTCCAATGCCAGACCCCGCCCACGTCGGAACCTTTCTCCACGATGACGAAATTGTGGAAACCGGCCTGCTGGAACGTCACCGCGGTAGCGATTCCGGCGACGCCTGCGCCGATGATCACGATCGACGGGTCACGAGGAGTCATGGTCATGCCTTTCGAGGAGCCGATGGGTTCGCATCGGGCGCTTGCAGGAGCGAACGCAGCACTTTGCCGCCGGCGTTGCGGGGAATCTCATCGACGACGATGAACCGTTTGGGCACCTTGTAGCGCTCCAAACCGTCGCGGACGTACTGCTTCAGCTCTGCCTCGGAGGGCAGCTGCCCTGCATCTGCTGCGACGACGAAGGCATGCATGACCTGGCCGTATTCGGTGTCGTCCACCCCGATCACCACAGCATCGGCCACGCCGGGATGTGTGGTGAGGCGGTTTTCGACCTCACCGGGGAATACGTTCTCGCCGCCGGAGACGATCATGTCGTCGGATCGGCCGTCGATATAGAGGCGGCCGCTCGCATCGAAATGCCCCATATCGCCGGTATTCACGTGCCCGTCGACAATTTCCTTGGCCGGGGGCCGTGTCGTGCCGTCGGGGGTGTAACCGGTGTAGTCCAGCGGACTGCGCACGAAGATCATGCCGGTTTCGTTCACCGCTGCCTCGGAATGGTTCCCGCGCAGGATGCGCACCGACACGCCTAGCGCCGCACGCCCGGCGGTATTGGGCGCCTCGACCAGATCTTGTGGGGAGGCGATGGTCACCAGACCGCCTTCGGTGGAACCGTAGCCATTGACCAGGATCGGACCGAACGTATCAATGACCCCCGACACCGTCGCCGGGGTGATCGGCGCGGCACCGGTGACGATCATCCGCAACGACCTGAGCGCCGGTGCGGGGTCGAGCCCCGGAACCGCGAGCAGACGTTGCAGCATGACCGGCACACCCATCAGCACCGTGACCCGATGGCGCGCAATGTCTTCCAAGGTCTGCGCCGCATCGAATCGACGCCGGGTCACCACGGTCCCACCCAAAGCAAGCGGGCCGAGCAACGCCACCAGGCCGAACCCATGGAAGAACGGCGGCGCGGCCGCGACCACATCGGCCGAACGCAGCCGGATCATGCCCATGGCCGTCGCGCAGAGCAGGGCGATGGCACGCGGCTTCACCGCCCGCGGAACACCCTTGGCCAAGCCGGTGGTGCCCGAGGTGAGCAGGGTGATCTTCACCGCGCGCCGCACCCGGGGCGGGAGCGGATGCCGTTGGGTGGCCAGCTCATCCAGCGTCGGTAGCGACGTGGGAGGCGAACCAGGCGCACTCCAGGCCGAGACCCGAACTCCCGCATACCCCGATTCCGCTACTGCGGCGGCGTATTCGTCGTCGTAGATCAGCACGTCGGGGTTGTGGCGAGCCAGAATCGCCCGCAACTGTTGCGGCGGCAGTTCGGTATTGATGAAGACCAGTTCGGCACCCAATTGCGCACCGGCGGACATGGCTTCGACGAACCCGCGGTGATTGCGGCACACGATGCCCACCGACCGCGGCGCCGACGGTGCCAGCGCGAACAGTGCGGCCGCGATCGCGCTCGACCTGCTGTGCAGCTGCCGGTAGGTCAGCTGTCCTACGTCGTCGATGATCGCGACCCGGTCGGGGTGGCGGATCGCGGAAGCGGCCAGCAGCATCGCCGGGGTCGGCCCGAACTGGTGGAAACTGCGCGCGAGCTGCGTCGCGGCGCGCGGTGAGACCGGCGCCAGCATTCCCGAGGCGAGGATCGCGGGCACCGAGGTGGCGTACTGCCGTGCCGTGCGTGCTAGATCAGTGGGCATCGATGGGCACCTCACCGTTGCGTGCGGCGGTCAGAGCCGACGTGCGTTCGGGCGAACCCGCTGCCACCCGCGCCAACGACATCTGGGTGTCACCCAGTCGGCGATACAACAGACCGAGCAGAATCTCGAACGGAAGCCGAAGCAGCGGTACCGCGATCGCCGACGGGTGACCGTAGATCGGGGTCATCGTGCGCGGCTTGCGCACGACCGCCCGCGCGATCACCCGCGCCGCGTCCTCGGGAGTTTGCCCTGGCAGCAACCGCATCCAGCGACTCGGCGCGCTCATCCTGGTGTGCATCAGCCCGGCGTAGAAGGTGGTCGAGGTGACTCCGTCCGCGCGGGCCTCCATACCCACCGCACGCATCCACCAGTCGAACGCCGCCTTCGACGACAGGTAGAACCCCCACTTCGGCACGACCGGGAACATGATCCCCACCGTCGACACGTTCACGATGTGGCCGCTGCCGCGCTCCCGCATCCCCGGCAGAAACGCCAGCGTCAGGCGCATCGGACCGACGTAGTTCGCGCCCGCGGTCGCATTGATGTCCTTGGGCCGGTCGTAGGACAGATGTATCGATCGGCGCAGTGACTTGCCCGCATTGTGGATCAGATAGTCCACACCGCCGAAGTCGAACAACACTGCCGAGGCGAACTCCGACACCGATGCCTCGTCGGTCAGATCGAGCCGGTAGGCAGACGCCTGGCCGCCGTTGGCATTGATGGCGTCGGCGACTTCGCGCAGCCGATCCAGCGATCGTGCGCCGAGCACCACCCGGGCGCCCGCTTCAGCGAGCATGATCGCGGTGGCCTCCCCCACGCCGAACGAGGCGCCGGTGATCACCACGACCTTGTCCTCGACCTCCCGGCGCAGCCTGGCCGTGTCCCGCAATCCGCGCGGACCGATGATGCGAGCCGCGGCGCGGGCGATCGGATGGTGCACCAATCGCGAAGGGCCGGAGGGAAATTGTGTCGACATTCGATTACTCCAGATTGCCTGCGGTTCGGGTCATCGACTCGGGGACGACGAAAGCGGAAAGAAGCTGCGAATCCGACATCACCGCGTCCACCACGCGTTGACTGAGCTGGATCCCGGGATCGGCACGCACCGCGCTGAGCACCGTGGTGAAGAAGTTGGCCAGGATCAGCTCCCGCACCTGCTCACGGGAGATCTCCGCGGTGTGCAGCCAGTGCAGAACGATGCCCTCGATGAAGGCCAGGCACCCGCTGATCGCCGCGCGCAATACCGGAGTGGAATCGCTGCCGGTGATCTCGACGGCCAGCGCGTGTCTGAGGCGCCTACGGTGCTGTTCACCGATTGCCCTGACCTCCGCGTCGGCGACATCGGCGATCAAAGCCTCGAACGCGCTCGGTTCGCGTTCGGCGAGGTCGAGGAACGTGTCCACCCCACGCGTCAGCCGGTCCAGCGCGGGCCCCCGCATCTGCAGCAGCTCGCTCCAGAATTCCACCGCCGCCGCCTCGACCACCGCGAGGTAGAACCCCCGCTTACCGCCGAAGTGATAACTGATCGACCCGGCGGCCACCCCGAGGGAACGGGCGAGGTCCACGATCGACACCTCTTCGTACCGCCGGCGACTGAACGCAACCCGCCCGGCCGTTAACAGCTGCGCCTTCGCTTCCTCACCCCGCCGATTTCCGGCCACCACGCCTCCACTTCTTGAATCGGATTCAAAATAGACGGTACGGGCCGTCACCGATAACGGTCAAGACCCTTTTTGAAACAGATTCAATTTTTGGAAGGGCCGCGCCCGGTAACGCGCCAAGGGCGCGGGAGGTGAAGGTATGCTCTGCTCGGCTCAGATCGCCAGGGGCCGTGCGTGTTCCAGCTCTGGTTCCATTCTTCCGCGTGTTCCACTCGATAGCGAGGAGTCCCTCATGCGTGCCCGACGATGGTGGTCGACCGCCGCCGCATTGCTCACCGTGCTCGTTGCCGCCGCGGGGCCTGCCTCAGGGGAAGCCGCGTTCCCGCAGCACGCGCAGACCGGACTCGACGCACACAACATGTACCGGGCCCGCCACGGCTCACCACCGATGTCCCTGGCCGGGGATCTGGTCGACCGGGCCGCACAATGCGCCGAGTACTACGCCGACAAGGGTTCGATCGATCATTCGTGCCCATTCAAGAACGGGGCCGGGGAGAACCTCTTCATGGCGACGGGCGGAAGCGCGGACGCGGTACACCAGGTCCAGCGTGCGGTCCAGATCTGGTACGACGAGATCGCGAACTACGACTACAACAATCCCGGCTTCGCCAACAACACCGGCCACTTCACCCAGGTCGTGTGGAAAGCCAGCACGCGACTCGGCGTCGGGTTCCACTCGAAGGACAACAAGCACGTCGTCGTCGCGCTCTACCTCGAGCCCGGCAACGTCTCCGGGCGCGGCAACTTCGAGCAGAATGTGCCTCGACCGCGGTGAGATGAGCCGTTGCCGACCGTCATACCTCAGTCGGCGAATCCGCCGGCGAATGGCATTGCCTGCCAATGCTCGATCGCCGGCTTCATGTACTCCACCAACACGGGAAGTTGTGGGGCGAGTGCGAGGTAAGCGACGACGCGCAGCATCCCGAATGGCGTTCACGAACCGCTTCACATCCTCGCTCAACGGCCGCATACCGTTGCGTAGCGCACCCCGGTTGTAGGCGGCTTCGAGGTCGGGGCCGAGCGCTGCCAGATCCCACTCGACCGGGCCGGAGGTGACCAGCTCGAAGTCGGAGAACAGGTCGTGCAACACCCGCGGGTCTGCGACGGTGAGCCTCAGCTCTCGCGCAACCCCGACCGCAGCGTCGACAGCGGACACTGTGCGGCGCGCGATGTCTTCCGCGCTCAGAAAATCGGACATTGCCCGAACCTTCCAGGGCCGCCGGCGCATCGGATGCCTTGGTTGCGGATAGCCCCGTGCCGGCGCCGACTCCGGCTAGTATTCGCATATGCGTTCGATCGATACCGCGCAGCGGCGGGCACGGCTCGGGGTTCGGCATCGGCTGGCGTCGCAGGCACGGACCGGAAACGTCGCCGAGATCGCGCGGTCGATGGTGGTCCTGCACGCGACCGATCCGGCGACGGTATTCCTGTCGGTGGCCGCACGTGGCGACGGGATCGCACCCGGCGATATCGAGCAGGCGCTGTACGAGGACCGGTCGCTGCTGCGGATGCTGGCCATGCGGCGCACGATGTTCGTCGCGCCGATCGAGCTGGTTCCCGTGCTACAGGCCTCGTGCGCGGACGCACTGGCCGACAAGCAGCGGCGGAACTACGGAAAGTTCCTGGAGCAAGCCGGAATCGGCGACGGTGATGTGCCGTCGTGGTGGGCAGGGGTGGAGGCCGAGACGCATCGGGCGCTGCTCGCGCGTGGGGCGGCGACCGGCGCACAACTGAGCAAAGACGTGCCACTGCTGCGCACGCAGGTGAACCCCACTCCGGACAAGTCATATGCGCGCCCCACCAATATCACCACGTGGGTCCTGGTGACGCTCGGCGCGGAGGGGCGGATTGTCCGCGGGCGCCCCAATGGCAGCTGGTCGAGCAGTCAGTACGCCTGGGCGCCGACCGAATCGTGGTTGACCGACGGTGTGCGGTCGATTCCCGCCGACGAGGCACGCGATGAACTGGTCCGGCAATGGCTGCGGGCATTCGGGCCCGCACCGGTCAGCGACATCAAATGGTGGACCGGGTGGACATTGGGTGAGGTGCGCAAGACGCTGGCCCGCCTCGACATCACCGAGGTTCAACTCGACGACGGCATCGGCATCGTGCTCACCGACGACCTCGACCTGGTACCCGAACCCGAACCGTGGACGGCCCTGCTGCCCGCCCTCGACCCCACCCCGATGGGCTGGCAGTCGCGCGCCTGGTACCTCGGCGACCACGCGGAGGCCCTGTTCGACCGCAACGGCAATATCGGGCCGACCATCTGGTGCGACGGGCGCATCGTCGGCGGCTGGGCGCAGCGTAAGGACGGTGAGATCGCGCTTCGGCTGCTGGAAGATATCGGGGCGGACGCCGTGGCCATGATCGACGCGGAGGCCGAGCGCATCGGCACCTGGTACGGAGATGTTCGCCCGGTCCCCCGCTTCCGTACTCCGCTCGAGCGAGAACTGACCGCCTGATCGGGTCGCACGAGAGTGCGTCGGTGTTCGGCGCTCGATCGAACTGTCGCTCCTGACGGCGCTTTTCGTCTGCGGGCTTCGCAGCTCGGCCCGGCTGCCGATCGCGCACACTGTGGTTCGAGGCAAGCGCCGGAATGCCGGAAATGTCGGTACGCTCGTCCGCATGGATGTCCGACCGTTCCAGGAGACCGACCGCGCTGCGCTGCGAGAACTGTTCGGGCGCGCCGGTGCCGATTCACCCACCGAAAGTCTGTGGGGGCACCTCGATTCCGAGGCGGCGGTGTACCTCGATCCGTACATGGACCTCGAGCCGGAGTCGTTGTTCGTGGCAGAGGATGACGGGCAGCTCATCGGATATCTCGCCGGGTGCGTGAATACCCGAGCCTTCCCGTCCGAGAGCGAGCGGATGGAGCAGGCGTTTCGCCGCTACCGCTCGATCTTCCTGTCGCGCTCCGCCCTGTTCTTCGCCCGCGCCACCTTCGACACGATGGCCGCGAAGATCCGGCGCACCCCCGCCGCGGAAGACTTCACCGACCAACGCTGGCCCGCTCACCTGCACATCAACATCGCGCCGGCCGGACGCGGCACCGGCGCTGCCGACGCGATGATGGACCTGTGGTTCACTCGCCTGCGTGCGATCGATTCGCCGGGCTGCCATCTGCAAACCCTGGTCGAGAACACCCGGGCGGTGAAGTTCTTCGAGCGCATGGGATTCCGTGCACATGGACCCGAGCCGCTGGTTCCAGGGGTGCGATATCAGGGCCAGAAGGTGCGTCAGCGGACGATGGTCCGGGAGTTCTGAACGCTCAGTCCACGTCGAGGATCGTCCGGCACACCGACGCGGTGGGCCCGGCGATGGTCTCGATATCCCGCAGATGTGGTGTGGCCGCGATGTCGTTGACGACGGTGAACGCGGCTTGGATACGGATGCGGGTCTCGTCGGCATCCCACTGCGGATGAATCCGGCGCAGCAGCTGCGCCCACTCCGCGATGTATTCGCGTTGCACCAGGCGCATGCGCTCACGCTCCTCGTCGGGCAGTCGGTCCGCCTCCGAGGTCAGCAGGCGCATCAGATCGTTGTACTCGAGCACGAACTCGCAGTAGCTGACGATGAGCCGGCGCACGGCGTCGATGGCGCTGTCGGCCCGTCCGAGCTGACGGACCATATCGGCGCGCAGCAGTTCGTTACCGCGACGCATCGCGGTGGCGAGGATGTCGGCCTTGCTGTCGAAATGGTTGTAGATGCTGGGGCCGGCGATACCGACCGCGGCGCCGATATCGTCGTTTCCGACGCCGGCGAATCCGTCGCGGGCGAACAGCGACGTCGCTGTGCGCAGAATCGCCTCCCGCCGATTCGGTGACCACTGCGGCTCGGGTGCCGCGGCTGGGCGCGGCTTCGGCAGCGGCGCGACGGGCACGCCTGCGACAGCGCGGCTGAGACCTGCGATCAGCGCGGCAAACCGATCGGCAGGCAACTCGAGGTGGTAATAGGAGGCACTGGTGGTGACCCCGAGCACGCACCATGACAGGAAATCGGCCTCTGCGGGACCGAGTTCGGGCCTGGTGCGGCGCAGGATCTCCGCCAGCCGCGCACCGATACCCCGCAACTGATGACGCAGCTCGGTACGGACGTCGGCGCTCAGATGCCTGGCCTCCGCATGCCAGAGCACACCGACACCACGATGCTGGAGCATGGTTTCGGCCAGGGTTGCGGCCGGATCGGCGGCGGGGTCGGCAATGAGTCCATCGAGAGCGGCGACAACCGTGGTCAATGCGTCGGCGACGACGGCTTGCAGCAGGTCATGCTTCCCGCTGAAGTGGCGATACAGCGCCGACGGACCGATCGCGACGGCATCGGCGACATCCTTCATCGACACGCCGGAATAGCCGTTGCGGAAGTACAGATCGGCCGCCGCCGCAATGATCAACGCCCGCCGATTGGCTGGTCGGGTGCCACGAGCCGGGCGCGGGGCTGCCTTCGGCTCGGCTCGGCTCGCGGTCACGGTCTCCTCCTCGTCCATGGTCCGGGCCAGGTTACTGCGAACGTGCGATCAGCTCCGCTATCACCTCGCTGGACCTCGGTCCGGCGCGATGACGGCTGTCGGCGTCAGACGTTGAACCCGCCACCGCAGATGAGCGTCTGGCCGCTGACATAGTCGGATTCAGGGGTACACAGCAGATACACCGCGCCCGCGGCCTCGGTGGGCGTGCCTGCCCTGCCCAGCGGGATCGATCGTTCCATCGTCGCGAGCAGGTCGGGGTTGACGCCCACTTTCAGCTCACGTCCCTGCACGTCGATAGTGCTGCTGCCATCGGCAGGCGCTTCGGTGAGCCGGGTCCGGATGAGCCCGAACGCGACCGCGTTGACAGTGACGTTGTAGCGGCCCCATTCCTTGGACAGCGTCCTGGTCAGGCCCAGCACACCGGCTTTCGCGGCGGAGTAGTTGGCCTGTCCCGCATTGCCGCCGGTGCCCGCCATCGAGGAAATGTTGACGACCTTGCGGCACGGCACCGGCTCGCCCGCATCCTTGGCCCGCTTCACCAGTCCGGCGATCACCGGCTGAGCGGCGCGCAAGATCCGGAACGGTGCCTTGAGGTGCACGTCGAGGATGGCGTCCCACTGATCGTCGGTCATCTTCTGGATCACCGAATCCCAGGTGTAGCCGGCATTGTTGACGATGATGTCGAGCCCGCCGTAGGTGTCGACGGCGGCGGAAACGAACCGCTCGGCGAAGTCCTCGTCGGTGACGCTGCCCGGTACGGCCACCGCCTGGCCGCCGGCGGCCTCGATGGCGGCGACGGTCTCTTTCGCCGGTTCGGCGTCGAGGTCGTTGACGACAACCTTCGCGCCCTGCGCCGCGAATTTCAGCGCGATCTCGCGGCCGATGCCGCGCCCGGACCCGGAGACGACGGCGACCTTGTTGTCCAGATTTCCCATGATGAATGTCCTTGTGCGGTGCGGTATCAGAGAGCGATGACGGCGGACCCGGTGAGGGTTACGGTGCCGTCGGGCAGGGTGATGGTCAGGGTCGACGCCGGTAGCTCGGTGCCGATCACGGCAGGGTCGAGTGGCATCGTGTCAGCCCACCTTCTGGTACAGGGTGACGACGGCGGCGCCGCCGAGTCCGATGTTGTGCTGCAAGGCGACCTGCACGCCGTCGACCTGACGTTGCTCGGCCTGTCCTCGCAACTGCCACACCAGTTCGGCACACTGCGCCAGTCCGGTCGCGCCCAGCGGATGCCCCTTCGACAGCAGCCCGCCCGACGGATTGGTGACGACCCGGCCGCCGTAGGTGTTGTCGCCGTCGGCGATGAATTTCTCGGCCGTGCCCTGCGGGGTGAGCCCGAGCGCCTCGTAGGTGAGCAGCTCATTGGTGGTGAAGCAATCGTGCAGCTCGACCACCCGGATGTCCTCCGGCCCGATACCCGCGCGCTCGTAGACCTGCTGTGCGGCGGAGCGGGCCATATCGGCGCCGACGATGTTCATCATCGAGCCGCTGTCGAAGGTCGCGGCGCCGTCGGTGGTCATGGCCTGCGCCGCGATCGCCACATCGCCGCGTAGACCGTGTTTACGCGCGTACTCCTCGCTCACCAGCACCGCCGCGGCCGCTCCGCAGGTCGGCGGGCAGCACTGCAACCGGGTGAGCGGACCGTAGATCTGCGGGGCGGCCAGCACCTGCTCGACGGTCACGGGGTCACGGAATACCGCGTACGGATTGTTCGCCGCATGCTTGCGTGCCTTCACCGCGATCTGGGCGAATACGGCCGGATCCATGCCGTACTTTTCGGCGTACTCGCGGCCCGCACCACCGAAGTACTGGGCCGCGAACGGTGCGTCGCTCGCTCCCTGCACGCTGTCCACGACGGCACCGAAACTGTCGAACGGGCTCGGCCGATCCGTGTAGGACATGGTCAGCGCGCCGCGCTGCATTTGCTCGAACCCGACCGCGAGCACCACGTCCGCGACGCCGTGCTCGATCGCCTGCCGAGCCAGGAACAGTGCCGACGAGCCGGTCGAGCAGTTGTTGTTGACGTTGACCACCGGGATACCGGTGACACCGACCCGGTACAGCGCGGCCTGGCCGGAGGTCGAATCCCCATACACGTAGCCCGCGTACGCCTGCTGGATGGCGCTGTAGTCGACGCCTGCGTCGGCGAGCGCCGCGCGCACCGCACGTTCACCCATCACGTCGTAGGTCTCGCTCGTGCGCGGGGTGGTGAACGGGATCATCCCGACACCGGCGACGAGTGTCTTCACTCCCATATCAATTCTCCGATCAGCTATCGGTAGTTCACTTACATGTTTGCACCATGGTCCTCGCCATTGTCAATACTGACTCGATCCCGCCGCAGTCCGTCAATGGAAGGGATTTACACCTACCGATTGTTCACTTACACTCCACGATGTGACCTAGGTCGCAGACGGCTCATTCACTTCCTGGAGGACACGATGTACCTCACGCAATCCCTGCATCGCGCGCTACAGCAGCGGCCCGACGACATCGCCACGATCTGCGGCGACAGGGTGCGCACCGTCGCCGAATCGGCGGATCGGGTGGCACGGTTCGCCGGCGCCTTGCGCGGGCTCGGCGTCGAGCAGGGCGACCGCGTGGGGATCCTGGCGTTGAACAGCGATCGCTACCACGAGTACTACCTGGCGGTGCCGTGGCTCGGAGCGGCCGCGAATCCGGTCAACATCCGCTGGAGCGTCGCGGAAATCGTCTATTCCCTACAGGATTCGGAGACCACCGTCCTGCTGGTCGACGATGTGTTCGCGCCGATGGTCGCACCGATCCGCGCGGCCTTCGACCAGTTGCGCACCGTGATATTCATCGGCGACGGCGACACACCCTCCGGCACGATCGCCTACGAAGAACTGGTCGCCAGCAACGACCCCATTCCCGATACTCGCACCGGTGGCGACACCCTGCTCGGCATCTTCTACACCGGCGGTACGACCGGACATCCCAAGGGCGTCATGCTCAGTCATGACAATCTGGTCACCTCGGCCATGGGCTCGCTGTCCACCGGACACGTGCTGTCGCACGGTGGACGCCTGCTGCACGCGGCGCCGATGTTCCACCTCGCCGACTTCGCGCTCTGGACGGTCGGGAATCTGGCGGGCGCGACGCATGTGTTCGTGCCGAGCTTCACCCCGGCCGGGGTGCTCGACGTCATCGCCAGGGAGCGGATCACCGACGCGCTGCTGGTGCCGACCATGATCCAGATGCTGGTCGACGATCCGGCGGCCGCCGACTCCGACCTCAGCAGTATGCGGCATCTGATCTACGGCGCCTCACCGATCTCGGAAGCAGTGCTGGAACGCGCCATGAAGACCTTCCCGGAGGCGGGTTTCACCCAGGCCTACGGCATGACCGAGCTGTCGCCGATCGCGACGCTGCTCTCCCCTGCCGACCATCTGCGCCCGGAGCTTCGCCGATCAGCGGGTCGGGCCGCTCCGCACGTCGAGGTCCGCATCGTCGACGACACCGGCGTGGAGGTACCGCGCGGTGAGGTCGGCGAGGTCGTCGCTCGCGGTGACAACGTGATGCTGGGCTACTGGAACAAGCCCGAGGCGACCACCGACGCGATCCGCGACGAATGGATGCACACCGGTGACGGCGGCCGGATGGATGAGCAGGGCTATGTGTTCATCGTCGACCGGATCAAGGACATGATCATCACCGGCGGCGAGAACGTGTACTCGGTAGAAGTGGAGAACGCGCTGGCCGCGCACCCGTCCGTCGCCGCGTGCGCGGTCATCGGGATTCCCGACGAGCAATGGGGTGAGCGGGTGCACGCGGTCATCGTGGTGCAGCCGGAGGCCGAGCTCACCGAGCAAGACGTGCAGGAACATTGCAAAGCGCTGATCGCCAACTACAAGATCCCGCGCAGCGTGACTTTCGCCGACGCGCTGCCGATGTCCGGGGCGGGCAAGATCCTCAAACGCGAACTGCGCAAGGAGTTCTGGGACGGGTCCGCGGCCGCAGTCCACTGACAGCCTACATATCCAACCCAAGGTCCAAGACCGTGACCGAGTGGGTAAGGGCGCCGACGGCGAGGTAGTCGACGCCCGTCCCGGCGTACTCGGCGGCGACGTCGAGAGTGAGCCCACCGGAGGATTCCAGCTTGGTATCCGGCGCCTTGGCGTCGCGGCGCTGAACCGCGGCCTGGGTCTGCCAGAGCGGGAAATTGTCCAGCAGGACCAGCTCGACGTTTTCGGCCAGGACGGCATCGAGCTGGTCGAGGCTGTCGACCTCCACTTCGCATTCGATATCGGGGGCGAGTGCGCGGACGGCGCGCAGCGCCTCGACCACCGAACCGGCCGCGACCACATGGTTGTCCTTGATCAGGGCCGCATCACCCAGGCCCATCCGATGGTTGACGCCGCCGCCGACGCGGACCGCGTACTTCTGCAGACCACGCAGACCGGGCAGGGTCTTGCGGCTGTCGCGAATTCGGCATTCGGTGCCCGACACCGCATCCACCCATGCTGCGGTCGCGGTGGCGATCCCGGACAGGTGGCACAACAGGTTCAGCATGGTGCGTTCGGCGGTGAGCAGTCCGCGCGTCGGCGCCACGATGCCGAGCACCGACTGCCCCGGCGTCACTCGGGTTCCGTCGGCCACCCGCTCGGCGACCTCGTAGTTGCCCGCACCGATCACCTCGTCCAGCACCAGCAGCCCGACATCGATACCGGCCACCGTCCCGGGCTGCCGCGACACCACCGACGCCTTCACCACCGCGTCCTCGGGCACCGTCGCCATCGTGGTCACATCCGGTCCGTACCGCAGATCCTCATCCAACGCGGTCCGAATCAGCGCAACCACTTCCTCGCGCACCAACCCCGCATCCACACCCATCACGAACTCCCTACTCTCATGTCTTCGTCAGCGAGTGGTACCTGGCTGCGGAGGCTTCTCGCGTTGTGCCGCAGCCAGGTACCACTCGGCAGCGTCATCCGGTGGTTACGGGCACCGTCAGTGGTGTGAGGTGCAGTGTGCCGTCCGGGGCCAGGCGGACTGCGGTGCTGTGACGGGCTGCCTCGACCGGGGCCGGGTGGTCCGAGCGGGTATGGCAGCCGCGACTCTCCTGGCGCGCCGTCGCCGCGAGCAGAAAGGCCCGCGCGGTCACGGTGAGCGCCGCGTCCTCGAATGCGGCGATCCGCTCGGCCGACAGCTCGGGACCATCGGCGATCGCCGTCGGGTCAGAAATCTGCGGCGCTCCATTCGCGTTGTGCACTGCCAGCTCGAGGGCATGGGTGGCGGCGGTCAGTCCGGCGGCGTCGCGGACCACCGAGGCGTGGGTGGTCATCAGCTGCTGCACGAGCTCTCGCGGTGCAGACGGGGATACGAATTCCGCATCCGGCGTGAAGCCGGTCGGTTCGCCGAGCCGCGTCACGGCCGCGGCGCCCGCACGCTCACCCACGACCAGGCCCTCGAGCAGGCTGTTGGAGGCGAGGCGGTTCGCGCCGTGTAGGCCGGTACGAGCGACCTCGCCCGCCGCGTAGAGTCCCGGCACCGAGGTGCGGCCGCAGGTGTCGGTGACGACACCGCCGCACTGGTAGTGCGCGGCCGGGGCGACCGGAATCAGGTCGGTGCGTGGGTCGATGCCCCCGGCCAGACACGACGCCGTGATGGTCGGGAAGCGCGTGGTGAAGTTGTCGACGGTGCGGGCGTCGAGATACACGTGATCCTCGCCGAGCAGATGCATGCGATCGGCGATCGCGCGTGAGACGACGTCGCGGGGCGCCAGATCACCGAGCGGATGCACTCCCGCGGTCACCGACTCACCAAGCGAATCGACCAGCACAGCACCCTCACCACGCACCGCCTCGCTGATCAGCGGCCTGCGCCCCAGACCGCCCGGTGTATGCAGGACGGTCGGATGGAACTGCACGAACTCCAGATCGGCTACCTCGGCCCCCGCCCACAAGGCGAGCGCGATGCCGTCGGCGGTGGCGCCGGGTGGATTCGTGCTCAACGCGTAGAGCTGACCGAGCCCGCCGGTAGCGAGCAGCACAGCCGGAGCGTGCACCGCACCGATCCCCCGCTCCGACACCGCGATCACTCCACGCACGCCACGCTCCCCCGTGACGATCCGCAATGCCGCGGTCCGGAACAGCACCGGCAGCCCGGCGTCGTTCAAGGCGCGCTGAACTTCGGCACCCGTGGCGTCTCCACCGGCGTGAATGATCCGCCGGGTGCTGTGCCCGCCCTCGCGGGTGCGCGAGATCTGACCGTCACGCCCGAGATCGAAGACCGCACCCAGATCCGTCAGCGCGGCGACGGCGTCCTGACCGCCGGTGACGATCGATTCCACCGCCGCAACGTCGCAGAGCCCGCCGCCCGCGTCGACAGTGTCACGCACGTGCGATTCGACCGAATCACCGTGCGGCGCAACCACCGCGATCCCGCCCTGCGCGTACTGCGTCGACGTATCGGTCGGTCCGCCCTTGCTGAGCACCAGCACGCGCAGGCCACGCTGCGAGGCGGTGCGGGCCGCGGTCAACCCCGCGACACCGCCACCGATGACGACGAAATCCGCGTCCTCGGTCCAATCGAAACCTGCCGCATTCATCTGTTCTCCCCGAGGGTTCGCCCCTGGCGTGGACCCGCACCGGCGACGAAGCACCACTCGATCATCGGCGCGCCGGCCGCACGCGTTGCCGGCACGGCGAACGCAGACGGCCGAACCATCCCGGCGCGAGGCCGGGACCGGTTCATTCCCCGCCGCCGGGGTTGCCGATCTCGATCATGCGCTGGACCGAACTGCGGGCCAGGGCGGCGGTTTCCGGGTCGACGTGGACTTCGTCGCTGTTCTCGGCGAGGCTGCGCAGCAGGGCGGCCGGGGTGATCATCTTCATGTACTTGCAGGAGGCGCGGTCGTTGACGGCCTGGAAGTCGATGCCCGGTGCGGCCTTGCGCAGCTGGTGCAGCATGCCGACCTCGGTGGCCACCAGGACCTGGCTCGACTTGGCCGCTTTGGCCGCGTCGATCATGCCGCCGGTGGACAGGATGTGCACCCGGTCGGCCGGGAACGAGCCCTCGCCCGCGAGGTACAGCGCCGAAGTGGCGCAACCGCATTCGGGGTGCACGAACAGCTCTGCGTCGGGGTGGGTGCGCGCCTGCTCCTGCAGTTCGTCACCGTTGATGCCCGCGTGCACGTGGCATTCGCCGGCCCAGATGTGCATGTTCTCGCGACCGGTGACGCGCTTGACGTGCGCGCCGAGGAACTGGTCGGGCAGGAACAGCACCTCGCGGTCGGGGTCGATGGAGGCGACCACATCGACGGCGTTGGAGGAGGTGCAGCAGATGTCGGTGAGTGCCTTCACCGCCGCGGTGGTGTTCACATACGACACCACGACGGCGTCCGGGTGCTCTGCCTTCCACTCGCGCAGCTCGTCGGCGGTGATCGAATCGGCGAGCGAGCAGCCTGCGCGCTGGTCCGGGATGAGCACGGTCTTGTCCGGGCTGAGGATCTTGGCGGTCTCGGCCATGAAGTGCACACCGCAGAACACGATGGTGTCCTCGGGCGCCTCGGCCGCGATCCGGGACAGCGCCAGCGAGTCACCGACATGGTCGGCCACGTCCTGGATCTCGGGCAGCTGGTAATTGTGCGCGAGGATCGTCGCGTTGCGCATCCTGGCCAGGCGTTTGACCTCGCTCGCCCATTCCGGTGTCGCCTCGACCCCGGCGAACCCCGACGGGGTGTCGGTGACCCGCTCCAGCAGTGCGGGGGCGAGATCAGCTCCCATCATCGTCATGATGGCTCCTTCCTTCGTGCGAGACGGCCCTACCGCCGATTCGCACCAAACCAGGTTTTCGACTTATGATCGAAAACGTGCCCCATAGTAACACCATCCATGAATCGCTCACCGCGGTGTTCCAGGTTCGCCGCTTCCCTGCCGCCATCACCGCAGGTCACGGCGGCGGCGACGGCTCTGGTGAACCGAATCGTCGCTGCCCACCTGGTCAACGGACCGAATTGGCTGTGCTGCTGTGGCAGCGGGCGCTGGACCCACAAGCGGGCACCTGGTCGCTACCCGGCGGGCGACTGCGCGACGACGAGGACCTCGACGTCTCCGCGCGCAGGCAGCTGGCGGAGAAGGTCGACGTCCAGGAGCTGACCCACCTCGAGCAGCTGTCGGTGTTCAGCGCGCCCGATCGCGTGCCCGCCCCGCGCCGCATCGCCTCGGCGTACCTGGGCCTGGTGCCGTTGACGGCCGACCCCCAGCTGCCGTCGGACACCGCTTGGCACCCGGTGACGGCATTGCCGAACATGTCGTTCGACCACGGCATCGTCGTCGACCACGCCCGCACCCGCCTGGCCGCCAAACTCTCCTACACCAACATCGCCTTCGCCCTCGCTCCCGACACCTTCACCATGTCGACCCTGCGCGAAATCTATTGCGTAGCACTAGGTTACGACGTCGACACGACTAACCTGCAACGAGTCCTCAGCCGCCGCAAGGTGATCACCCCCACCGGCGACACGGCCGCCCCCGGCCGCGCAGGCGGACGCCCCGCCGCCGTCTACCGCTTCACCGACTCCGGACTACGCGTCACCGACGAATTCGCCGCCCTGCGGCCACCCACCTGAGTACCATCAGCCCGGCAGCAGCAACCGTGCACTCGCGAGCAGCGCCTGCACCGCCTCCCGCGCACTACCCACAACCCAATTCCTGCACGCTCGTTCGGATTACCTCGCGCCGAGACCGAGCAGTCTGGTCGGCACTAGGCACTCACAGTGCCAGTCGAGTCGGTCTGCTCCATGACCTCCAGAAGCCGGGTCTGCGGGGTGCCGCGTAGCGCGGGGGCGTTGGCCGGAGTGGACCAGATCTGCGTGGTGAGGAAATCCAGGAACCCTTGCGCCTGGTCGGCGGTGGCGAAGTCGAGTTCGACGACGATGCGATCGGCGACGCCTGCCGGTCGGCGGATGCGGTGGGCGCGGACTCCCGCGGACCGGCGGGCGGTGGCGAACCGGTCGAAGGTCTGCTTCCAGACCGCGTAGTCGGTGATGTCGTGCTCGATGGCCAGGGTGACCATGGCGCTACCTCCTGAAATCGCTGCGGCCCGCTGTCGAACCTGCTGGTCACCTCATCCTCCGCGCACCGCGGCGCCTGCGGTATCCCAGAAATCCGGGGAGTTCGGCTTGTACGATTCGCACGGTGGACACCTCGGCCACACGGCGTGCGCACGCCGATATCGACCGCCTGTGTGCGGCGGGCGGTGAATCGCGGGCCCTGCGGCGGGCGATTCTGGATCGACTGGCCCTGGCGCTGGATTTCGACTACTTCGCCTTCGTCCTGACCGATCCGTTGACTTGCGTCGGATGCGATCCGCTTGCCGAGGTTCCGCGCTCGAGGAGCTACCGCGGCTGATCCGGCTGAAGTACGCGACGGCAGGGAACCGGTGGACCGGGCTCGACGACGTGGGGCTGTTGAAATCGCGACGGCCGGACATCTCGAGCAGAGCCCGATGTGGCGCGAAGGGCTCGCGGCCCACAGCGTCACCGATATCGCTTCGGTCGTATTCCGGGATCGCGACGGCTGCTGGGGATTTCTCGACCTGTGGCGGCGCGGTAGCGAAGCAGACAACTCGCCGGCCGCGTCCATCTAACGGATCCGGAATGCCCGCCGGTACGCGCCCGGCGTCGTGCCCACCTGAGCGCGAAATCGGCGGCGCAGGTTGACCGCCGACGTGAGACCGACGCGGACCGCGATGGCCTCCACCGGCAGATCTGTCTGCTCGAGCAGAGTCCGCGCCTCGGCCACCCGGCGCGACAACAGCCACGCACCCGGGCTCGTACCGAGCTGATCGGCGAAGCGCCGGGCCAGGGTGCGGGGCGAGACGTTGAGGTGGGCGGCCATATCGTCGATCGACAACGGTGCCGCCAGGCGTTCACCGGCCCAGTCGAGGAGTCCGTTGAGCGCGTCCACGGGCGGCGCGGGCGGCGCGTACTGGGCTTGGCCGCCGTCGCGGTGTGGCGGCATCACCATGTGCCGCGCGAGCAGAGCTGCATGCGCGGCGCCGTGGTCCTGCCGCACCAGATGCAGGCACAAGTCGATCCCCGCGCCGGCCCCCGCACTCGTGGCGACGTCGCCGTGGTCCACGTAGAGCACGTCCGGCTCGACGCGCACCTTCGGGAACTCCTGTTGCAGCTGGTCGGCGCGCGCCCAGTGGGTAGTGGCCGAACGACCGTCCAACAAGCCCGTGCGGGCCAGCGCGAACACCCCGGAGCAGATCGTGACCAGCCGCGCACCACGCGCATGTGCCCGCAGCAGAGCACGGCGCACACCATCGGAGAGCGGCGCTTCCACGGGGGCCCAGCCGGGGATGATCACGGTATCGGCGGAGGTGAGCGCAGAAAGTCCCCGCACGACCGTCATCGCATACCCGGCCGAGGTCGGTACCGGACCCGGCGTTTCGGTACACACCTCGAACTCGTAGTGCTGCGGTACCGCGGCCCGCGGGGTGCCGAAGACTTCCGCGGCGCAGCCGAGCTCGAACGTCGACTGCACAGGCCGCACCAAGGCCACCACGCGATGCATGGCAAGAAAATACCCCATAGTGTCTTTGTTGCCACTGTCGCGACCCGGCTCGCGCCCGGCATCGTGATAGCTATGCACTCCGAGATCCTCGCCCAAGAGGGCTACATGTCCGTATCCGTAGCGGAATCGCCTGTCCGCGAACTCTTTCCCGGCATCCGGGTACGCCCGCTCTGGACCGGTCCGACCGGAGCTCACGCCAACATGCTGGAAATGGACCCGGGTACCTCATGGCCGCAGCGCGATATCCACGAGCCCGGGCCGGAGGAGGTGTACGTCGTCGCGGGCACGTTCAACGATGGCGCACGCGACTATCCGGCGGGGACATTCCTGCACGCGCCTGCCGGTTCGTGGCATGTGCCCGCCACAGCGACCGGCTGCACGCTGTTCGTGTTCTATCCGGAGGGATAGCGCACGACCCGACCGCGAGCGCTAACGGTAGTCCGTTTTCACATGCTTGCGTTCACGCCGATAGCGGCGCTTGTTCGGAAGGGGCTGGGCGGCGTTGGAACTGCGCAGGGCGTGGCGTTTGCGCCAAGCGGTGAGGTCGGGGCGTTCGGCGGGTGTCTGTATCTCGCCGAGCGCTGCGGAATCATCTGGTTGCGTTGTGCTTCGCATGTCGTTCACCTCCTCTCGGTGCTCGGGGGAACGCTGTCGCGGTCCGATGAACGCCTGCAACCGTAGGTGGAGATGAGCCGGTGAGCCACATAGTTTTCCGCACTCGCGCCACACGGATCCGGCAGTGTCGAGACGACGACCACGCCGCGGCCATCGCGTTGCAGGCGGCCGAGGCCGGACTCGAGGCGCTGCCGCCGATGTTCGGCCGGTCCCCGTCAGGCCGATTTCATATCCGGGGCGGGCGCGGGTTCAGGACGTCGACGCGTCATGCGGAAGATGGCCCAGGCGATCAGTTCGATGAACCAGAACAGAATCAGATACACCGTCACGACCACGACCGGTACCGCGAGGAACAGAATCGACAACACGGCCACGACGAGGAACAGCCCGATATCGCCTGGGGTCGCCCCACGCAGCCGGTTGGCGAAACGTACGGCCGCCCACATCATCCAGCGACGCGGCACCGACACGCCGAGTTCCCGCAGGGACCGCCGGAAGATGCCGTCGGCGTCGGCGACACTCACCGCGCCGGAGCTGAGCAGATAGTCGTGCAGGATCGCGGCTTTCGTGTACGCGCCGTAGCGCGGGATCAGCCACACGACCGGGCGCGGCACCGAAGCGAAATCGGTCCGGAAGCCTTCGGGCACCACGAATCGTTCGGTGGCTCCGCGGTATTCCAGCGGTTGCGCCACCCGCCAGAACTTCTCGTCGAGCTCCTCGACGACGATCCCACCATCATCGAACGGCATTGCTCACTCCCCTGAAAGTCCAGCGTATGAGCTGATTCTAGGGTTGACGGGTGTCGACTCGACCGAACGCGAGGCAACGGTTGGGCCAATACTGGCGCGTCGGCAGCCTATCCGGCGCCACGACCAGCCCGGGCTGCCGTCCGACCGAATAAGGCCTGCACTGGTCAGTTCGTCGAATCACGTTCCGGCAGTACACCGGGCTGCGGCGCATTCCCGTGCGGCGCACTCGCCTGCGGCGGCGCACCGTACATCCCCGGGTTCGCGGGCACCCGGTACGGGTCGTACACCAACGCCGGGTCGTAGACGTATTCCTGCACCGGCCGGGAAGCACCGATCGCCCCCGCGTAACCGGTTCCCAGATCCTCCGACGTGCTGAGCGCGGCGAGGAACAACACCACCAGCGAAGCGATCAACGGCTGCGGCACCATCGCCAGCCACGTCCCGACCTCCGTCGGCAGCGCCACGATCTGGCCCACCGGCGGGTCGGCCGGGCGCGGATTGTTCCAATCGGCGATGTATTCGCCGAGCAACGCCATCAGCCAGCCGCCCGCGATCGATCCGAACAGCAGCCCCGCATACGGGATGGGTCCGCGCATGCGCCGCCACCGCCACGCCCCGACCGCCGACAGCACGCCGATCACCGCGCCCGCGCAGACGAACATCGCCACCGCGTCGAACTGGTGCGCGCTCTCACCGGTGAGCGCGGCACCGCGCCCCGGTTGCACGACGAGCAGCTGCTCGGTGGGTGCGAGCAGACCCCACACCACGGCACCGATGAGGTTGGCCACGATCACCGCGGCCGCGATCACGCCCGCCGCGCCCACCTCACGGCGCACCGCGGCGCCCGGGTCCACTGTCACCGCGTGCGCCTGCGCATTCACTCCGCCCATGTGCTGGATTATGACCGACCGCCGCGGGCGCTGCCCTAGCGGCGCTCCAGACTGGTCGAATCGGTGACCCCGTGCCGGGAGCATTTGGCCCACCAGCCGTCGGGGTTGACCTGCACGATCATCCGGCGGCCGCAGTGCTCGCAGAACCGTGGCGGTTCCAGGCCGAGCGCGGCCGCCTGCGGCATCGGATCGTCGAGACCGGGCACGATCCGTTTGCCGGTGAACGGGTTGTAGCGCTCGTCCATGTTCGTCGTCACCGCGTCAGATGGTGTCGTTGAGCGCCTTGATCGGCATCTTCAGCTCGCCGAGCAGGTCGAGGTCGCTCTCCGCGGGCCTGCCGAGGGTGGTCAGGTAGTTGCCGACGATGACGGCGTTGATACCGCCGAGGATGCCCTGCTTGGCGCCGAGGTCGCCGAGGGTGATCTCACGGCCGCCCGCGAAACGCAGGATGGTGCGCGGCAGCGCGAGGCGGAACGCCGCCACCGCACGCAGCGCGTCGGCGGCCGGGAGCACCTCGAGATCACCGAACGGGGTGCCGGGGCGCGGGTTGAGGAAGTTGAGCGGGACCTCGTCGGGTTCGAGTTCGGCCAGGTTGGCGGCGAATTCGGCGCGCTGCTCGAGGCTCTCGCCCATGCCGAGGATGCCGCCGCAGCAGACCTCCATACCGGCTTCACGCACCATGCGCAGGGTGTCCCAGCGCTCCTCCCAGGTGTGGGTGGTGACGACGTTCGGGAAGTGCGAGCGCGAGGTCTCCAGGTTGTGGTTGTAGCGGTGCACGCCCATGGCGGCGAGCTGGTCGACCTGCTCCTGGGTGAGCATGCCGAGCGAGCAGGCGACCTGGATGTCGACCTCGTTGCGGATGGCCTCGACACCGGCGGCGACCTGTGCCATCAGCCGCTCGTCCGGGCCGCGCACGGCGGCGACGATGCAGAATTCGGTGGCGCCGGTCTTGGCGGTCTGCTTGGCGGCCTCGACCAGGCTCGGGATGTCGAGCCAGGCGGCGCGCACCGGCGACTGGAACAGGCCGGACTGGGAGCAGAAGTGGCAGTCCTCGGGGCAGCCGCCGGTCTTGAGGCTGATGATGCCCTCGACCTCGACCTCGGGCCCGCACCACTTCATCCGCACGTCGTGGGCCAGTGCCAGCAGGTCCTCGAGCTGGTCGTCGCCGAGCCGCAGCACCTCGAGGGTCTGGTCCTGGGTGAGGCCGACGCCGCGCTCGAGCACCTGCTCGCGGGCGATGGCCAGAATGTCGGTCTTGACGGGTGCCTGGGTCACTGCACGAATCCCTTTCGTCCGGCCGGGTGCGGCCGTCGGTTGTGGCCGATCGAGGTGGCCATGCAACTTGAACGGTGTTCAGGATAGGCTAGCTCGAGAGTGAGTCACAACACGAACGGGAGGGTTCCAGCGTGCAACTGCACCGGTCCGATGTGGTCGAGGGCGCCATCGCCATCCTCGACCAATACGGTCTCGCCGATCTCACGATGCGGCGGCTGGCCGGATCGTTGCGCGTGCAGCCTGGCGCCTTGTACTGGCACTTCCCGAACAAGCAGGCGCTGCTCGGCGCGGTAGCCGACCGCATCCTCGCCCCGATGGAGGACCCGCTCACCGCCACCGACTGGCCCGGCCAGCTCACCGAACTCGCCCACCGGCTGCGCAACTGCCTGCTCGCTTACCGCGACGGCGCCGAGCTCGTCTCGGCCACCTACGCCTCTCGCCTCACCACCAGCAAGGGCCGGGAACGTTTCGCCGGCGCCGCCATCCGCGCGGGCATGCCGCGCGCCGAGGCCGAACTCGCCGCCTTCACGCTCCTCTATTACGTGCTCGGCCACACCGTCGACGAGCAGTCCCGCATGCAGATGGACTCGGCAGGCGCGCTCGCCGACGCGGATTCACCGCTGGACGACACCGAATCCCCCGACCCCACAGCCCGTTTCGACTTCGGGCTGCAACTATTCGTGGGCGGGATCCGGCAGCTCCTCGGTACGCGCGTGCGCTGAGCCCCGCTCACCTGGCCAACGCTGGGCGGCGCGCGAACTGGCTCTCCGGGCGCGGCAGCCCGAAGTGATCACGCAACGTAGTACCGGTGTATTCGGTGCGGAACAGCCCGCGTTCACGCAGAATCGGCACCACCGTCTCGGTGAACACCTCGAGCCCACCCGGGTAATACGGCGGCATGACGTTGAACCCGTCGGCGGCGCCGTTGCGGAACCATTCTTCGATGGTGTCGGCGACCTGTTCCGGGGTCCCGGCGAACACCCGATGTCCGCGCGCACCGGCCAGACGGTGCAGCAGTCCGCGCACGGTGGGCCGCTCTCGCTCGACGATGCCCGCCACCACTTGCAGACGGCTCTGGGCGTTATCGGTGACATCGCCCGCATCGGCGAACAATTCGTACGGCACCGGCTCATCGAGCTTCAGATGCCGCAGGCTCTTGCCCGCGATGCTTTCCAGCTGCGCCAGGCCGTATTCCGGTACGGTCAGCTCGTTGAACTCGCGTTCCAGGCGCAGTGCCCCGGCCTCGGTGTCGGCGATGAACGGGCAGATTCCGGGCAGGATCTTGACGTGATCAGGGTTGCGGCCGAAGCCGCGCGCCCGCTCCTTGATGTCACGGTAGAACCGCTGGCCGTCTTCGAGCCGCTGGTGTGCGGTGAAGATGGCTTCGGCGTAGCGGCCTGCGAAGGATCGGCCGTCGTTGGAGGCGCCGGCCTGCACCAGCACCGGGTAACCCTGCGGGGTGCGCGCGGAGCTGAACGGCCCGCGTACGCGCAGGTGATCGCCCTCGAAGTCGATCCGGTGGATCTTGTCCGGGTCGGCGTAGCGGCCGGCTGCCCGGTCGAACAGGATCGCATCGTCTTCCCAGCTGTCCCACAGCGCAACGACCGCGTCGACGAATTCCCGTGCCCTGGCATACCGTTCGTGATGTGCGGGATGCCGGTCGAGTCCGAAATTGGCCGCTGCTTCCCCGGTTCCGGTGGTGACGATGTTCCAGCCCGCCCGGCCGCCGGAGATGTGGTCGAGCGAGGAGAACAGCCGCGCCAGGTTGTAGGGCTCGTAATAGGTGGTCGAGGCCGTCGCGATCAGCCCGAGATGGGTTGTCGCCGAGGCGATCGCAGTCAGCAACGTGATCGGTTCGAGCCCCGGTGCGGCGTTGTATTCGACATTGGTGCGCAGGGCCGGCCCGTCGGCGAAGAACACCGCGTCGAACGTTGCCGTCTCGGCGGTGCGGCCGATCTGCTGGTAGTAGGACACGTCGTAGATGCGGTCGGCGCCGCTGTCGGGATGCCGCCACGCCGCCTCGTGGTGCCCGGCGGGATAGATGAACGCATTGAGACTCAACTGTCGCGGTTCGGTCATGACGCCTGCTTCACCTGCGCTGCCTGCGACTCGACTCCGAGACCGCTGAGCAGCTCCTCTCTGTACCGATTGAATGCCGGATCACTGTGCCGGCGTGGACGTTCCAGTTCGATCTGCCGATCCAGTGCGATGCGGCCGTCGTCGAGGACGAGGACGCGGTCGGCCAGCGATACCGCCTCGTCCACGTCGTGGGTGACCAGCAGCACGGCCGGTGTGTGCTTGGCGCACAGGTCCCGCAGCAGCGCGTGCATCCGGATACGGGTGAGCGCGTCCAGCGCGCCGAACGGTTCGTCGGCCAGCAGCAGCGCGGGTTCACGCACCAGCGAACGAGCCAGCGCGACACGCTGCTGCTCACCGCCGGACAGCTCACGCGGCCAGGCCTTCTCCCGCCCGGCCAGACCGACCTCGGCGAGCGCGGCGCGGCCACGGTCGGCGGCGCCACCGCCGGTCAGCCCGAGGGTGACGTTGTCGAGCACCCGGCTCCACGGCAACAACCGCGAATCCTGGAACACCACAGCCTTTTCCGCAGGCACCGACAACTCGCCGGAGCCGGGTACCTCGTCGTCGAGTTCTGCCAGCGCCCGCAACAAGGTGCTCTTACCGGAACCGCTGCGGCCGAGCAGCGCGACGAACTCGCCACGAGCGATATCGAGGTCGATGCCGTCGAGCACGACCCGATCGCCGAACCCGCGGGTGAGGTCGCGGGCCCGGACGACGTTCAGTCGCCCAGTGTCTGGCGCCATGACAGTGTCTTCCTTTCCACTGTGCGCACGGCGAGATCGCCGAGCAGCCCGAGCAGGCCGTAGATGACCAGGCCGACCACGATGACGTCGATCTGCCCGTACGTGCGCGCCTGGGTCATGAGGTAGCCGATGCCGCTGGTGGCGTTGACCTGTTCGACCACGACCAGCGCCAGCCAGGAGATGGTGACCGCGAGCCGCAGCCCGGTGAAGAACCCGGGCAGCGAGCCGGGCAGCGCGATCTTGCGGATGAACGCCGCCCGCGACAGGCCCACCGTCTCCGCGAGTTCGACGTAGCGCGCGTCGACGCTGCGCAGTTGCGCATGGGTGTTGATGTAGATAGGTATCAGCACGCTGGTGGTGATGACGATGAGCTTCATCTGCTCACCGATGCCGAACCACACGATGAACAGCGGAATCAGCGCCAGCGTCGGAATCGAGCGTTTGATCTGGATCGGCCCGTCCACCAGCGCTTCACCGAGCCGGCTCAGCCCCGCGATCAACGCGAGCACCACGCCGATGACGACACCGAGCACCAAGCTGATCCCGGCCCGCTGTAGCGAGGTGAGCAGATTGGATTGCAGGCGACCGTCGGCGATGAGGTCGCCTGCGGTCTGCGCGACCGTCCACGGTGCGGGCAGGGTTTCCGGGTCCAGTGCGCCGGATGCGGAACCGATGACCCAGGCGCCGACCAGCAGGGCAGGGCCGAGGGCCGCGCCGAAGGGGATCGCCCGGCCGGGCCCGAGCCTGCGACGGGTCCGCCTCCGGGTGGCGAGTGCGGGTGCCGAGCTGGTGCGGGTGATCCGCCCGAAAATGCCCGCGTCGGCGGTCTGTACAGCCATCAGTTGCTCCCCGGTTCGAAGCTCGCGCCGACCTGGCCGACGGTTTCGGTGATGACGGCGTCGAAGCGCAGATCGAAACCGTCGGCGGCCTGGATCTTTCGTGGCAGTTCACCGGCGGCGTCGATGGCGTCGATGGTGGCCTGCTGGCGGTCGATCAGCCGCTGGTCCAGATGCGGAAAGGTGATGGTGCCGCGGGACTCCACGATGCGGTTCGCGTCTTCGATGCTGATCTTCTGGTTGTCGACGTAGTACTTCTGCGCCCATTCGGCCCGGTGGTCGTTCACCCACTGCCAGGACCGCACATACGCGGCGACCAACGCCCGGGTGGCGGCGGCCTTGGCCGGATCGCGCACCACATCGCGGCGCGCGTACAGGTAGGTGAGCCCCGGATAGGTGCCTGCGGTGTCGGCGTCGGGGATCAACGATGTGCCCGAAGTGCGCAGGAACCGAGTGACATTCGGTTCACCGAGCGGCGCGATGTCGACCTGGCCGGTGCGCACAGCGTCGAGGAATTCGGCCAGCTGGATCCGCACGAGTTCCACATCGGAGGTCGCCAGACCCGCCTTGTCGAGCAGACGCAGCACCGCGGCCTGTTGCGAGGTGCCCTCGGCGTAGGCGATCTTCCTACCCTTGATATCGGCGATGCCGTTCACCGAAACCCCTGGCGCCACCGCGAACTTCAGTGCCGCGGTGTCGATCTGCGACGCCGCGACGATGGGTACGTCCTGCTTGGCGGCGAGCGCGTGGATGGGCGGCACGTCACCGACCCATGCCACATCGGCGGCCCCGGCACGGAAGGACTCCAGGATGGCCGGACCGCCGACGAAGTTGGCGAATTCGACCTCGAACGGCAGCTTGTCCAGCTCACCCGACAGCAGCAGCTGATGGCGTAGCAGTTCGGACTGGTCGGCGATCACGAGTGTGGTGCCGGACGGCACCTCGGTGGGCAGCGGCCCGTCGACGACCGACCCCGCCCCGGTGTCGTCGGAGGCACATCCGGTCAGCGCGAACGTCGCGAACGACAGTGCGGCGAGCAGGACGGCGGCGGTCCGGCCGCGTGGGCCGGTGCGGAGAAAACGAGGTCGAGCCATGCGGGAATTCAACAATCCGAGCGGCGGCCCGAACACCGTTAACGACAGCGTGATCCGAACTCGCCGTCAGCGTCCGGCGTCGACCCGCTCGACGATCTGCTCCTCGAAGCGCTGCACGAACGGTGCCACCTGCTGGGCGATGACGGTGTTGTACTCGACCGGACGCTGCCGCGGGTTGGCATGTCCGGTGCCGTAGGGCAACACCACGAGCAGCGCGCCGTCGACGCCGCCGACTTCGTCGATGAGCACCTGATGGGTGCGTTCGACGTCGACCACGCCGTCGCGATAGGGGTTGTGCGGGCGGATGAAGACGATCGCCGGGCGCGGCTTGCCGTCGGCGGGCTCCGACAGCGCCCGCAGATTGTCGATCGAACCGCCCGCGACAATGGCCAGGAATTGCGATTCGATCAGGCCGTTGCTTGCGGCGTCGCTGGAGAAGATCTTGTCGCGCAACACCTCCCCCACCACCTCGCGCACTTCGCCGACGCGGATACCCGGCACACCTTCGCGATCGATGAAACGCTCGCGGCGGGCATAGGTTTCGACGACCAGCCGCAGGCTCCGGCTCTCCCTGGCGCCGGGCAGCCAGCCCATCCAGCGCACCATGTCCTGCCCGCGACCGCGTTTGTCGGGACGGACGGCGTTCAAATCCAGCGGCGTGCAGTCGAGCATCACCGCGACCAGGCGCAGCTCGCTGCCGGTGTGGATGTGCTGGCCCACCTCGAGCGCGATGACGCCGCCCATACTGTGTCCGGTCAGCACGATATTGCGGATCCCGGACATGATCGCGGCCCGGATGATCAGATCGGCGATCACCTTGGTGTCGATACCTCGATTGTCGTAGCGGATCGCCCACACCACTCCCATCGCGCTCAACGAGGGCAGGGCTTCGGCGGTGTCGGAGGCATTGAGCCCGCCGAGGCCGGCCATATCGACGACGGCGGTGTCCCAGCCCTGCGGATCGGCGGGTGCCGATACCGGCAGCAGCGCCGGTTCGGTGCGCGCCAGCCGCGCCCGCTCCGGCGCGACATCGTGCACCAAGTACTGGACGAAGCCGATCGACACGATCAGCACCAGTACCGCGACCCGCGACAACGCCAACCGGGTGCGGCGCAACGTCGTTCCTGTGTGCCCGAGCCGGGTTTCGGCAAGTCGAGCCCGCCGTCGCGCGTCGTCCCAGTCGGTGACAGTGGACGGGTGCCGTTGGTCCAGCGGCGACATACTTTCACTGTAGGCACGCCGCGCGCGGGCCCGCCGTCATCGCGACCCGGCGCCGCGGAGAACCCGACCGATCGGTAGAGTTCGGCCTCACCCTCGGTGGGTGCGGGAATCCGGTGTAAATCCGGGACGGTCGCGCCACTGTGAGCGCCCCAGCGGGCGCGAGTCAGACCTCCCCCACCGGACGAACTCTGGAGAGGCCGCGACTTGCCTGTGGGGCGCTGTACATCGATGGTGCGCACGCGATGACCCGTGTCCATACAACGATCGTGGTACCGGTACTGCTGGCCGCGCTGGCGGTGGTGATGGTCCTCGCCACCGGGTTCGGCGCCGAATCGCTGCCGGTGTCCGGCGTGCTGGAGGTCTTGGAGCACCGTCTGACCGGGCGGATTCCACCGGACCCGGGAATGGACACCATCGTGTGGCAGCTGCGGGTGCCGCGCACCGTACTCGCCGCGATCGTCGGTGCCGGGTTGGCCCTGGCAGGCGCGGCCATGCAAACGCTGGTGCGCAATCCGCTGGCCGATCCGTTCCTGCTCGGTGTGTCCTCCGGCGCAGGCGTCGGCGCGGCCACGGTGATCACTTCCACGGCGTTCGCGGGCGCCGGAATCTGGGCGTTGTCCGGGGGCGCACTGGCCGGGGCTTTCGCGGCGGCGGCGCTGGTGTTCGCGATCGCGGTGAGCCAAGGTGGGCTCACGCCACTGCGGCTCGTGCTGACCGGCACGGTGCTCGCCTCGGCGTTCTCGGCGATGACCAGCTATCTCATCTTCCGCAGTACCGATCCCGCCGCGGCGCAGTCGGTGCTGTTCTGGCTGCTCGGCAGTCTGGCGGGCGCGGACTGGACGCGGATCGCGGTGCCGTTGGCGGTGGTCACGGTCAGCGCCATCGGTTTGATCGCGGCGGCGCGCTGGCTGGACGCACTCCATCTGGGCGCCGATACCGCCGCGTCGGTCGGCGTACCGGTGCGTGAGCTGCGAATCGCGCTGTTCGTACTGCTGGCCGTGCTGGTGGGTGTGCTCGTCGCGGTGTCGGGCGGGATCGGTTTCGTCGGGCTCGTGGTGCCGCACGCCGCCCGCCTCGTCGTCGGCCCCCGCCACCGCGCGCTGCTGCCCACCTGCGCACTGCTCGGCGCGGTGTTCTTGGTGATCGCCGATGCCGCGACGCGAGTCCTGGTGCGGCCCACCGAGATACCGGTAGGTGTGCTCACGGGTTTGATCGGTGCGCCCGCGTTCCTCATCCTCATGGGCCGGCGGTACTACCGGTTCGGTGCGTCGTGAGCAGCCGGCGCCGAACCGACGGCGTGGATACACACCGGAGCGCTCGATGACCGCAGACAAGGGCACGCGAGGCGCGATCGTCGCTGCCCATGATCTGGCCTGCACGGCCGGGCGGCGGGAGGTCCTGACCAACGTCTGCTTCGAGGTGCGCCCCGGCGAGATGATCGGCATCGTCGGACCGAACGGCGCAGGTAAAACGACGCTGCTGCGCACGCTCGCGGGTCTCACGAAGCCGCAGCGCGGGCGCGTCCTGGTCGGCACCGACGACCTGCATGCGCTCTCACCGCGGCGGCGGGCGCGAACTGTCGCACTGGTGGCCCAGGACGAACGCCCGCCCGACGATCTGCTGGCCTGCGAAGTGGTCTCACTCGGCCTGACACCGTATCTACCGCCATGGGGTGCGGGGTCGGCCCGCGAACGCGCGATAGTCGACGACGCCCTGGCCGCGGTGGATCTCGCCGGTTTCGGCGACCGCCCGGTGCACCGGCTCTCCGGCGGCGAACGGCAGCGAGTGCTGCTGGCACGCGCACTCGTCCAGGACACCCCGGTCCTGCTGCTGGACGAACCGACCAATCATCTCGACATCACCCACCGGCTCGAGCTACTCGCCCACGCCAAGCGGCTCGATCGCACCGTGATCGCCGCGCTGCATGATCTGGCGCTGGCCGACCGCTACTGCGACCGGGTGCTCGTTGTGCACGACGGGCGTGCCCATCCGCTCGAACCCCCCGAGATCGCCCTGCACGCCGACATCGTCGACACCGTGTTCGGAGTCAGAGCCACCCGCGTCCCGCATCCCGAGACCGGCGAGAACCACCTGTTGATCACCCCGCGAGAGGCGGCGTCATGAAACACCCGATCCGAATGCTGTCCGCGGCCGCGCTGGCCGTGACGCTGGCCGCCTGCGGCAGCCCGAACGCGGCGACCGGTGATCTCGCCGTGCGCAACTGCGGTGTGGAGTCGCGCTTTCCCGCTCCCGCCCAGCGCATGTTCGTCAACGACAGCAATATGATCTCGATGGCGCTGGCGCTCGGCGCTCAGGACCAGGTGGCAGCCGTATCGAGCATGCAGCAGGACGTCGAGGTGCTGCGCAACCATTACGGCCCCGCGGTGGACGGACTGAACTCGGTCGCCGATGAATCCCCCTCGCGCGAAACCGTCCTCGCGCAGGGCCCGGACGTCGTCGTGGCCGGATGGAACTACGGCTACGACGAATCCGAGAACCTCACCCCGGAGTCGTTGCGCGCCGCGGGCATCGCCGCCTACATTCTCACCGAAAGTTGCAGGCAGCAGGCCGGGCAACGCCCCCGCGGCGTGGTCGAGCCGTGGGCGGCGTTGCGCGAGGACCTCACCAACCTCGGCGCCATCACCGGCCGCGCCGATCGCGCCACCGAACTCGTCGACGATCTCGATCGCAGGCTCGCCGCGCTCGAGGCCGCCCCGCAACCGGAGCGGACCCCGCAGATCTTCCTGTTCGACAGCGGTAGCGACACCATCTTCTCCAGCGGTAGTTTCGGTGCGCCGCAGGCGATTCTGGACGCTGCAGGCGGTCGCAATGTCCTGTCCGACGTGCCCGACACCTGGACCGCGGTCTCCTGGGAGCGGCTGGCAGGCGCCGACCCGGACGCGATCATGTTCGTCGATTACCCGATGCAGAGCTACGCGCAGAAGGTCGAGATGCTGCGCGCCAAGCCCGGCATCAACCAGCTACGTGCCGTCACCGAGGGGCGTTTCCTCAATCTGCCCTACGCCATGTGGACGAGCGGACCGCTCAATATCGATGCGGCCGAACAGATCCGCAAGCAGCTCGAACAGTGGGGACTGGTGCCGCCGTCGACCATCGAGCCACGCTCGGACGACGCGATCCGCTGACCCTGGCTCGGCCCGGCGGCTCGCGTCCCGTTCATCACACTCACGACGTGACCCTCACCACATTTGCACAGGTAGAGCGGCATTTCGTGAAATCTCACACGCAATGTGTCCGACCCCGGGTCTAGCGTCGACCGAGTGAGGCATACGTCGCACGGCCGCCATCATGCCGCCCCACTCAACGGGCGTGACGTTAGACACAAACACGCAATATTCGCTTGCACGCGACTATCGCACTCGCAATATGATCGCGCGGTGGCGAGTGAATTGGGATTCGGGGACGCCCTCGAGCGTTTCCTGACGGGCCTGTTCAGTGCGAGCCGATCCGAGGGCGCCGACAAGCTGGTCGAATTGGATCTGTCGCTGTCCCAGGCACGTACCCTGTTCGTCCTCGGCCACGACGATCGTCAGCAGTTACCCATCCACACCATCGCCGAACGACTCTCGTTGTCGGTGACAGCGGCGGGGCGCAATGTGGATCGGCTCGTCCGTCTCGGCTTGCTGACCAGGGACGAAAGCCCAGAGGACCGGCGGGTGAAACTTGTCGGCCTCAGCGAACGCGGCCGTGAGCTCATCCGCGAACAGATGATGTGCCACCGCGCAGCGGTCGACCGGCTGGTCGAACGCCTGCCGGACAACGTTCGTGACGATCTGCACGCCGCCCTCATCGGCGTGCTCGACTCCGGGGCACTCGCCTCGGTGCCAACCATCCCAGCCGTATCGACGGGAGACCCCTCGTGAGCAAGTCCGCCGGCAGCACCGCCGCAGCGGTACCCGACAAGATAGACGGCGCCGTACTCAAGGTCGCCGGTGTCGTCGTTCTCGGCGCCATCATGTCGATCCTCGACATCACCGTGGTCAACGTCGCGCTGCCGACGTTCCAGACCGAGTTCGACGTCGCCAACTACTCCACGGTGGCCTGGACGGTCACCGCCTACACCCTCGCCCTCGCGACGGTGATCCCGCTGACCGGCTGGGCCGCCGACCGATTCGGCACCAAACGCCTCTATCTGAGCGCGCTGGTGCTGTTCACCGCCGGTTCGGTGCTGTGCGCGCTGGCCTGGAACATCGAGGCGCTGATCGCGTTCCGCGTGATCCAGGGCCTCGGTGGCGGCATGCTGATGCCGCTGGGCATGACGATCATGACCAAGGCCGCCGGACCCGAGCGTATCGGCCGCCTCATGGCCATCCTCGGTGTCCCGATGCTGCTCGGCCCGATCCTCGGCCCGATCCTGGGCGGCTGGCTGCTCGACAACGCCACCTGGCACTGGATCTTCCTGATCAACCTGCCCATCGGCGCCATCTCGCTGGTGTACGCCTACATGGTGCTGCCGAAGGACGATCCGCAGCCGAGTGAGCGCTTCGACTTCATCGGCATGCTGATGCTCTCGCCAGGTCTGGCACTGTTCCTGTTCGGCGTCTCCACGATTCCGGAGGAAGGCACCGTCACCGCGCCGAAGGTGTGGGCGACGATGCTCATCGGCGGACTGCTGGTGATCGCGTTCGTGTTCTACTCGTTCAAGCCCAAGCATCCGCTGCTGGACCTGCGGCTGTTCAAGAACTTCAACCTGTCGATCTCGACGATCACCATGTTCCTGTTCGCGGCCTCCTTCTTCGGCGGTCTGCTGCTGGTGCCCACCTACTTCCAGCAGGTGCGCGGTGAAAGCGCGTTGATGGCGGGTCTGCTGGTCGTACCGCAGGGCCTCGGCACCATGCTGACCATGCCGCTGGCGGGTGCGCTCGCCGACAAGCTGCCGGTCGGCCGGATCGTCCCGATCGGCATGGCGGCGATCACCGCCGCCATGTTCGGCCTCTCGCAGACCGATGCGCACACCTCCTACCCGGTGCTGCTGGGTCTGCTGTTCGTCCTCGGTCTCGGCATGGGTGGCACCATGATGCCGCTGATGACGGCCGCGCTGCGGACCCTCACCGAGCACGAAGTGGCACGTGGTTCCACGCTGCTCAATATCGCGCAGCAGATCGCGAGTTCGGTCGGTGTCGCCATCATCTCGGTGGTGCTGACCAACCAGTTCAAGGCGTCGGAGCCGGTGTCGGCGGCGCAAGCCGTCGGTGAAGCCGAACGCACCGGTACTCCGCCGGATCCGTCGATCCTGGAGTACATCCAGTCGCTGGGTGCGAAGTTCGAGTCGATCGTCCTCGACGATATGGCTTCGGCGTTCTCCACCAGCTACCTGGTCGCGGCGTTCCTGTGCCTGGTCACGCTGGCCGCGTCGTTCTTCCTGCCCCGCAAGAAGGAAGCGGCACCGGCCGAGGGTGAACAGCCCAAGGCGCCGGTCATGATGCACTGAGCCGAGCAATCGGCGAGCAGTCCACGATCCCCGCGTGAATCATTCACGCGGGGATCGTCGCTCTCATCGGCCGAAACCGGCTATGCGGCGACGTTGGTCATGGCTGTCGCGACATTGTTCGCATTCGCGATCCGCTGATCGCGCATCTCTCCAGAGCTTCTTTCGTAGTAGTAATCAAACACCGCCGCCGCGGCCCCGGGCGTGTCTGTGGCCTTCAGCCTGTTGAAGGCCGCGGATTCTTTGCCGCCCAGCTCGTGCATCATGAAATCGACCTGGGTTTCCCAGTCGCTGACCGGTTTTCCCTGGGCTGCGGCAAAGGCGTTCAGGTTTTCGCGCCGCCCGCCCAACCACTGGCACAGTCCATAGGCGCCCTCCTTCGGGTTGTACGCACCGGTATTCAATCCGGGCGCCTCGACCTGCATATTGCCTATGATTCCGGCTGCCTGTGCAGGCGTGAGACCGTATTTGTCGATGAGTCGCCGATAGATGTTCTCCGCGGAAGCCCGCTCACCACCCTCCAACGGCGCTGCGGTCGCATCCGTCGCCGGGTCCCCGCCGGTATAGGTATCGGCGGGCAGGTTGCTCCCGAAACTCGGCGTCCACGGCGGCGCCCCGCCGCTCGGCGCACCGCCGCCGTTTGTATTCCCGCCTCCTGGAGGCGAATTCCACGCCTGTCGATCCAGCTCGTTGAACGCGGCCCAGACGGCGTCGACAGCTTTGCCGATGACCTTGTCGATCGCCTCGACCGCGCCGACCTGCTCGACGGCAGTCGGGCGGTCCGGCGGGTCGTCGACAACGTCGGCCAGGATGTCTTTGACCGCACCCTCGAGGATGTCGACCTGAGTGGTCACGTCATTGGCGACGTCGGCCGATACAGCAGCCAACTCGGCGATCTGATCGTCGAGTGAGTTCCATTGGTCCTGGTAGTCCTTGACGTCGTCGGCGCGAAGCTTGTATCCCTGCTTCAGCTCTCCCGCCCCAGGCATTTCGGCACCACCGAGACCGTCCAGGTATTTTGCCGTGATCCGGGACGCGTTCTTGTCACCGAGCCCCTTCTTCAACGCCACCAGCGTGGCTTCCGCCCGGGCTATGTAGGGATTCAGAATGGGGGCGTCAGTAAATCGCCGAAACTTCACTGGTTCCGGAGCCATCGTCAACCTCCACCACACGATGCCGCAGCACTGCGCAACCCTGCCCTTATTCGGCGCAGGTGACCACGCCCCTGCTCACAGCTCTCGGTATGAATAACAGAAATCGCCCGGCCGCACTCTCGCCGATATTCCCGACAGTGAGAAGCCCTCCTTGACGGCAAGGTCGGCGCCGAGTGGGTCGCGCCGGCACGGGTTCGGTGAATGTCGACGCGTCGATCAGATCACCGTGCCGACGTCCTCGGTGACGAGCTGGTCGAGCGCGCGTTCGGCCACCGCCGCAATGGTCATCGACGGATTGCAGGCGGCGGTATTGCCCGGCATGAGCGCACCGTCGAGCACGTAGAGTCCGCGCTGGCCGTGCACCCGGCCCTCCAGATCGCAGACAGTGCCCATACTCGCGCCGCCCAGCGGATGCCAGGTGGACGGGAAGGCGGCGTTGGTGTCGAGCAGGGCGGTGCCTGGACCGGCGATCCGCTGCGCGAGCGGTCCGATGTAGTTGTTCTGGATGACGGAGTCGCCGTTGGACGGCCAGCTCAGCACCGCCTGTTCGGCCGCCGAATCGTAGCTGAACGTGCCACGTCCGTCGCTGACGCCGTACCCGACCATCATCGTGGACTTGGGATCGATCGGCAGCGGCGGAATCGATGCCTGGATGAGAGTGCACGCGTTCTGCGGGTCCGACCAGTTCAAGCTGCCGTAGACGACCGGCCCGCCCTGTGCGGGACCGAAATTCGCTGCCGGGTTGGTCCACACATAGATCCGGTCGGCGTTGGTGCCCCAGTTCTGGCCGAGCGCGTCGGGCAGGTCGGGAATCAAACCTCTGGCACCGGCTCGCACCAGCAGCTTGGTGGTGTTGAGGCTGCCCGCGGCCAACACGAGGGCGCCGGTGGTGATGACCTTGTTCTCCCGGACGACGCCGGAGGTGTCGATGCGATCGACGTGGACGATCCAGCGCCCGTCGGGGCCGCGCTCGATATCGGTGACCTCGTGCTGGGTTCGCACCTGCACCCGTCCGGTCGCCTCCGCGGCCGCGACATAGGTGACGTCGACGGAGTGTTTGCCGCCGTTGTTGACGCCCATCGCGCCGTCGCCGTTGGTGTAGGAGGGTTTCATCTCCCCGCGCAATTCGGCCAGCGCGAAGTCCCAGTCGATCGGCATCGGAATCTTCGACAGTGGCAGCCCGGCGCGGCGCACATGGTCGGCGAACACGCGCGCTGCGGCGTAGTTCGGGCTCGCCACCAGCTCATCGGGTGCGACCGCGAGGCCGAGCATCCGCGCGACCCGCGGATAGTGCACGCGATCCATCGTCGCCCAGTCGAGCCCCGCCGGGAAATGCGCGTTGAACACCGCCTCGTCGGGCTGCAACGACATGCCCTGGTAGATCAGCGAACCGCCGCCGAGCCCCGCCGCGCACAGGGCCGTCATGTTCTCCCCCGGCACCGCCTCGACCAGGCCGGTGTAGGGCTCGAAGGCCAAGGGCTGGCCGAACAGGTTCGGGCTGGATCGATGCCACAGGATGCGCTTGTCCGGCGCCGAGGCCCTCGGGAAGGTCTCCGCGTCGGGCCCCGTCGGCCAGCGCATCCCCCGCTCCAGCAGCAACACCGGCACACCGGCCTCGGCCAGCCGCAACGCCGTCACCCCACCACCGAACCCCGACCCGATCACGACGACCCGATGTTCCTCTCTGGTGAGCGGAACACCGTTGACCCGGGCGGCGATCGCGGGTTTCGGGTCGAATGCCCGCGCACCGGCGAGCACGGCGCCTGCGGCCACCGCCCCGGTCAGCAGCGAGCGGCGGGAGATCACTGACATGGAAGATCCTTACGACGAGACAACTGCCAAGGCGCCACACGTCAGCGCCGGTAACCCAGTTACCGAGTAACGAAGTTACTGCACGGCTGCTCATGCCGAAGGAAATTCGACAACTTCGATCCGCGCTCGAACGGAGGAACAGAGACAGATGGACGGCGATCCGCATATCCACGTCGAGCGGCAGATCGAGCAGTTGAGCCGGACGACCGGCATGGACGTCACCCCGGAGCCGGCAGTGGTTCGGTCAGACGAGCAGGTAACGGTCGGCCCAGTCTGCGTCGAACCAACTGGCCGCATCGGCCCGGAACCCGTTCGGCGATCGCGTACCGGCACCGGCCGGGATCATGCCGACCAGATCGACGCCGGTCACCCGAGGCAGATCGGTGCGGTTGGTTTCCATGGCCAAGTCGGGAGTCTCGGGCCACGAGCCGATCACCAGACCCGCACACTCCACCCCGGCCGCCGCGAGGGCGCCGGTGGTGAGTTCGGTGTGGTTGAGAGTGCCGAGGCCGGGGGCGGTGACGACCACGACCGGCGCGGCGAGTTTTACCGCCAGATCGAGGAGGGTGAATTCGCCGATGCGGACCAGCAGACCGCCGGCACCTTCGACCAAGACGACATCGGCGGTGAGTTCGGTGATGGCCGAGAGGGTTTCGTCGAATGTGAGCAAGGGTGCGCCGCACCGCCGGGCGGCCGTATCGGGAGCCAGCGGTTCGGGATAGCGGGCCAGTTCGACGGTGCGGGCGACGCCGGAGAGTTGCGCGATGGTCGCGAGATCGCCTGGCTCGCCCGGCGCGACACCGGTCTGGGCGGGTTTGCATACCGCGACCGAGCGCCCGGCAGCGGTGGCGGTCGCGGCCAATGCGGCGGTGACGATGGTCTTGCCGACATCGGTCGAGGTTCCGGTGACGAACAACAGCGTCATCGGGTGCTCCCCTGATATTCGACGCACCTCACGCAGGCACCGCCTGACGTGCGGTGGACAGCACCTCGCCGAGAACCGTGGCGATGACGTCGACTTCGGCGGGAGTCAGATTCGCGCGAGCGGTCAGCCGCAGCCGGGAGGTGCCCTCGGGAACCGACGGTGGGCGGAAGCAGCCGACATCCAGCCCCCGCGCCCGGCACTGCTGGGCAGCGTCGAAGGCCACCTGCGCCTGACCCAACACGACCGACACGACTGCTGAATCCGGTTGCGGCACACCGGCGATCCGCGCGATATCGGCGGCGCGATCCAGCACCCGCTGTGCGATGTCCGGGTCGCGGCGCAGGATCTGCAACGCAGCGCGCGCCGCGCCGACGGCAGCGGGCGCCAGCCCGGTATCGAAGATAAAAGTGCGGGCCGCGTCGATGAGGTGCGCGCGCACCCGGCCGCTGGCCAGCACCGCACCTCCCTGTGCCGCAAGGGCTTTCGACAGTGTCGCGGTAATCACCAGATCTGGTTCACCAGCAAGGCCTGCTTCCTGAACCAGCCCACGTCCGCCCCTGCCGCGCACGCCGAGGCCGTGCGCCTCGTCGACGACCAGCACGGCACCGTTCGCACGGGTCACGCGGTGCAGTTCGGCCAGCGGCGCCAGATCACCGTCGGCGCTGAACACCGAATCGGTGAGCACCAGTGCGCGTTCCTCGACACGCCCGGCCAGCAACCGATCCACCGCCGTGACATCGCAGTGCGGCGCGATCTCCACCCGCGCCCGCGACAACCGGCACGCGTCCACCAGCGAGGCGTGACTGCCCGCATCGGAGACGATCAGCGAGCCGCGCCCGGCCAGCGCCGTCACCACACCGAGGTTGGCGGCGTATCCGGAGGCGAACACCAGCCCCGCCTCGGCGCCCATGAACTCGGCGAGTTCGGCTTCGAGCAGTTCGTGTTCGGCGGTCGTCCCGGTCACCAGCCGCGACCCGGTCGACCCGGCGCCCCACCGACGCACGGCGGCCACCGCACCCTCGATCACCTCGGGATGCCGCACCAGCCCCAGATAGTCGTTGGACGCCAGATCGATCGACGGCGACTGCGGCTCCCGTGCCCGCAACTCCCGTCGAAGCCCCGCCCCCACCCGCTCGGCAGCACGCTCGTCCAGCCAGCTCAATGGATCGGTACTCACAGCTGAACACCATACTTGAACGGCGTTCAGGAGCGCGATCGGGGCCACCCGCGGGTGCACGGTCAGCGCGTTCAGCCGCCGAACCAGCTGGGCATATCGGTGCGGAAGAGTTCACCCGGCGCGAGCGTCCGAAGATCGGCTTCGAGTGCGGCCATCCGATCGGCTCCCAGCGTGCCCGACCACCGTGCATGAACGCGGTCGAAGGTCTCGGCAGACTTGTCCAGGAAGTCGATGCCGCGATCGCTGAGCGTATAGACCTTGCGCCGCGCGTCGGCCGGATCATGGCCGCGCCGCACATACCCGAGGCGCTCGAGATTGTCGATGTGCTTACCCGCGGCTTGCTTGGAGATGCCGAGCGCACGCCCGAGGTCGGCCGCGGTGCAACCTCGCGGCCCGGAGCGCGCGATCGCCTGAAACAGGAATCCGTGCAACGGCCGCAGATCAGGGTGCCCGCGTTCGGCGAGATCGGCGTGTACTTCGTCGATGGCCGCACGGAAGGCGGCCAGCATCCGCAGCGGCAGCTCGTAGCCACCCGCATCCCTTGACATATTGGACAACCTCGTTGACTATATGGACAACTTCATTGTCTATCCTAAGGGCGCGCATCCATGACCGTCATCCGACACTCCGAAACCCGCCGCACCGAAACCCCCAGCGGCATCATGACCACCCTCGCCTCCCCCAACCAGGGCGGATCCTCGCTGTCGCTGTGGCGGGTCGAGATGGGGCCGGGCAAGTCCGGACCGCTGCACTTCATCGACGTCGAGCAAATCTGGACCATCGTCACTGGTCGCGCCGAGATCGACCTGAACGGCACCGACCTCGTCGCCGAGGCAGGCGACACCGCAGTCCTCCCCGCCGACGTCCTACGCCAGATCACATCCGGCCCCGAAGGCGTCACCGCCATAGTCACCGCCCCCGCCAACGCCCGAGCCGGCACCCCCGACACCGATACCACCGTCGTCCCACCATGGATCGCCTGACGAGGGGGACATGAGACTGCCCGCAACGGCGTGTCGCCGGTCTGATGCCCCCCTCGTCAGGCCTACGCCACCGCGGCGGCGGCGCGCATCGCTGCGGTGATGGTGGCGACGTCGGCGGTGCTGCTGATGAACGGCGGCATGCAGTAGATGAGGTTGCGGAAGGGGCGCAGCCAGGCGCCCGTCGCAACCGCCGCATCGGTGGCGGCACGCATATCGATCGGGTGGTCGAGTTCGATGACGCCGATCGCGCCGAGCACCCGCACCTCGGCGACGCCGGGCAGCTCTCGCGCGGGAGCCAGACCCGCTTCGAGCTCGCCCTCGATCCGCTTCACCTCGCCGCGCCAGTCGCGCGAGAGCAGCAACTCGGTGGAGGCGACGGCGATCGCGCAGGCCACGGGGTTGCCCATGAAGGTGGGGCCGTGCATGAGGCCGCCGTGTGCGGCGCTGAGGGTTTCGGCGATCTGCTCGGTACACAGGGCCGCGGCGAGGGTCAGGTAGCCGCCGGTCAACGCCTTGCCGACGCACATCACGTCGGGGCTCACCCCGGCCTGTTCGGCGGCGAACAATGTTCCGGTGCGGCCGAATCCGGTGGCTATCTCATCGAAGACGAGCAGCACGCCGTTGGCGTCGCACAGCCGGCGCAGTTCGGTGAGGTAGCGCGGATCGTGCCAGCGCATACCGCCCGCGCCCTGGACGACCGGTTCCACGATGACGGCGGCGAGCTCATCGGCGTGCTCGACCAGCGCGCGCTCGAGTTCGGCGACATAGCCGAGGTCGAAGTCTCGCGGCGGGGCGGGCACGAAGACCTGCTCGGCCAGGATGTCGGTCCACAGCGAATGCATGCCGCCTTCGGGGTCGCACACACTCATGGGGGTGAAGGTGTCGCCGTGGTAGCCGCCGCGCCAGGTGAGCAACCGTCGTTTCCCTGGGCGCCCGAGCGCGCGCTGATATTGCAGGCACATCTTGACCGCGACCTCCACCGACACCGAGCCCGAATCGCAGAGGAACACCTTGTCCAGCCCGGGCGGGGTGAGCCGAACCAGCAGCTCGGCCAGCCGTGCCGCGGGTTCATGGGTGAGCCCACCGAACATGACGTGGCTCATCCGCTGCGACTGCACCAGCAGCGCGGAGTCCAGCACCGGATGCCGATACCCGTGCACCGCCGCCCACCAGGAGCTCATCCCGTCGACCAGCTCGCGCCCATCGGCCAGCGTCAGCCTGGTCCCCGACGCCGAGGCCACCACCAGCGGCTCGGTTGTCGCCGGAAACCCGCCGTACGGGTGCCACACGTGTTTCGCGTCGATGGCGGTGATCTCGTCGGGCGTCAGCACCACAGCAGCAGCAGTCCTTTACACAGCGAACGTCCCGCTCCGAGCCGGAGCGAGCTTGAACACTGTTCAAGTTAGCATCGGACCTCGTACTCCTCCATGGCGGTCGGCCGAGACGGGGGGCGACTGCGCAGGGTCGCCGGTTCTGCGCGGCTGCCATTCAGGTCCGCAATAGACGACCGCACGAACCGGCACGCGACGACTCACGCTTGCGAACCGGCGAACGAGTCACACACCACCGCCAACCCGGCCCGCAGCACATCGAACTCACCGGCTCCGAGCTGGGCGCGCAGCTCGTCCTCGATGCGCCTTATACGATCGGCGGCCAGTTCCAGCGCCTGGCGCCCCGATTCGGTGAGAACAACCAGACGGGCTCGACGATCGGCGGGGTCGACGAGGCGTTCGACGAGCCCCTGGCGTTCCAGATGGGTAATGAGTTCGCCCATGGACTGCTGGGTCATCCCCGCCGCATCAGCCAGCGAGGTAACCCGCGACCCCGCCGGGTCCAGGTACCGAAACACCGCGTAGTGCGCGGGCCGCAGGTCGCCACCCAGCACCGCATGTAGTTCACGGTTCAGCTCCCGTTCGACAGCTCTCGTCGCCAAGGTCAGCAATTTCAATACCGAAGCTTCAGCCATTGACACAATAGAAAGGTTACCTTTATATCTTGAGGATGCCCGAACAGACCCTCACCTTCCGCAACGGCCACCGCGTGACACTGGTCGACGAAGGCGTCGACGACGATGGCCCCTACCTGCGCCTCCAACATCTGCTGCCCGTCCCCAAACGCCAGGCCGGCCCACACTGGCATCCCGAACTCGCCGAACGCTGGACCATCCGCGCCGGACGGATTCGCTTCCGCATCGACGGCCGCGAGGTCATCGCCGACCCCGGCGACACCGTCACCGCTCCCCCACGCACGGTGCACGAATTCTGGAGCGAGCTGCCCGATACGGTCATCGACCACGAGATCCGTCCGCCGCTGCGCCACTGGCAGATGTTCCAGTTCTGGTCCAACCTCGACAATGCGGGCAAGACCACCGCCGCGGGCCTCCCCCGCAACCCGATCGCCCTCGCCTTGCTGTGGGACCTCCAGGACGGCTACCTCGCGAATATCCCGGCACCCGTCCAACGAGTCCTGCTGGGTGGCCTGGCCCGCCTCGCCCGCGCCACCGGCTACTACCGCCGCCGACTGCCTCTCGCCGAGCCGGCCTGAGTCAACGCCTGCCCGGTGATTGCCGCCGCCACGCGGCACGTATCGACGTACCCGGCCTTGCGCATCCGACTCGCGCGCGCCGACGTCGGGGCGCGCTACCGCACACCCCCCGCCCGCTCAACGCGCAGGGTCGCAGCGGCAGTGCGGTGACGCCCGATAGTGTCGTTGCCATGGTTTCGCCCGACTCCGCTTCCGCCGCGGCACCGCTCGGTGTCTGGCCGGGTAGCGCATATCCGTTGGGCGCCACCTATGACGGAGCGGGGACGAACTTCTCGGTGTTCACCGAGGTCGCCGACGCGGTGCAGTTGTGCCTGGTCGACAAGCAGGGCGGCGAGACGCGGATCGGGTTGGACGAGGTCGACGGGCATGTCTGGCATGCGTATCTGCCGGGTGTCGGGCCAGGGCAGCGCTACGGGTTCCGGGTGCACGGCCCTTACGATCCGGAGCGGGGCCTGCGCTGCGATCCGAGCAAGTTGCTGCTCGATCCGTACGGCAAGGCGTTCGACGGCGCGTTCGCCGACCATCCGTCGCTGCACACCTACGGTCGGGATTCGCTCGGCCACACCATGACCGGCGTGGTCATCAACCCGTTCTTCGACTGGGGTGCCGACCGTCCGCCGAAACGGCCCTATCACGAGACGGTGATCTACGAGGCCCACGTCAAGGGCATGACCATCACCCACCCCGATGTGCCGGAGGAACTGCGCGGGACCTACGCGGGCCTCGCGCATCCGGCGATCATCGAGCATCTGCGCGGTCTCGGTGTCACCGCGATCGAGCTGATGCCGGTGCACCAGTTCCTGCATGACCGCATCCTGCTCGACCAGGGCCTACGTAACTATTGGGGTTACAACAGCTTCGGCTATCTGGCCCCGCATCACGAATACGCGGCCGGGCGACGGGCTGGTGCGGCGGTCACCGAATTCAAGGCGATGGTGCGGGCATTGCATGCCGAGGGCATCGAAGTGATCCTGGATGTGGTGTACAACCACACCGCGGAGGGGAACCATTTCGGGCCGACCATCGGTTTCCGTGGCATCGACAACGCCGCCTACTACCGGCTGATGGACGACGAGCCCGCGCACTACATGGACTACACCGGCACCGGCAACAGCCTCAATGTGCGCCATCCGCACACCTTGCAGCTGATCATGGATTCGCTGCGCTACTGGGTGCTGGAGATGCACGTCGACGGGTTCCGCTTCGATCTGGCCGCCACGCTGGCGCGTGAGCTGCACGATGTGGACCGGCTCTCGACGTTCTTCGATCTGGTGCAGCAGGATCCGGTGGTCAGCCAGGTCAAGCTCATCGCCGAACCCTGGGATGTGGGTGAGGGCGGCTATCAGGTCGGCAATTTCCCGAGCCTGTGGACCGAGTGGAACGGCAAGTACCGCGACACCGTCCGCGATTACTGGCGCGGTGAGCACGCGACGCTCGGCGAGTTCGCGTCCCGGTTCACCGGTTCCTCGGACCTGTACGAGGCGACCGGGCGCAGGCCGAGCGCCTCGATCAACTTCGTCACCGCCCACGACGGGTTCACCCTGCGCGATCTGGTGTCCTACAACGACAAGCACAACGAGGCCAACGGCGAAGGCAACCGCGACGGCGAGAGCCACAACCGGTCCTGGAACTGCGGCGTGGAAGGCCCCACCGATGACCCGGAGGTCCTCGCGGTGCGGGCCAGGCAGTCGCGCAATCTGCTGGCCACGCTGATCCTGAGCCAGGGCACCCCGATGCTCACCCACGGTGACGAGATGGGCCGCACCCAGCTCGGCAACAACAATGCCTACTGCCAGGATTCGGAACTGACGTGGATGGATTGGTCACTGGCACACAAGAATGCCGATCTGCTCGAATTCACTCGCGCCGCGATCGCGCTGCGCACCGCCCATCCGGTGTTCCGTCGCCGCCGCTTCCTCGCCGGTGGTCCCATCCATGAGTCCGGCCATCCCCGCGATATCGCCTGGATGACGCCCACAGGCGCGGAGATGACCGACGCGGACTGGGACAGTGGATTCGGCCGGTCGCTTGCGGTGTTCCTCGACGGTGACGGCATCCCGGAACCGGGCCCGCGCGGCGAACCCATCACCGATGATTCGTTCCTGCTGTGCTTCAACGCCCACGACAGCGCCCTTGATTTCACCCTGCCCGCCCATGATTTCGGCGCCGAATGGTCGGTCGCCCTGGATTGTTCGACCCCCGACGGACGCGCCGAGGCCTGCTATGCCGCGGCGAGCACCGTCACCGTCCCCGCCCGTTGTCTGCTCGTCCTCCGCCGCACCGCCTGACCGATACGAACATGACCGAGAAGAACCTGACCGCCACGCATCTCACCGATCCGCAGTCCATGCGCCGCCCGGCACGGTCGACGCCGCTGCGCAGTACCTACCGACTGCAACTACGCCCGGACGCGCTGACCTTCGCCGACGCAGCCGCCATCGCGGAATACCTGCAACAGCTGGGTGTCTCGCATCTGTACCTGTCGCCGGTGATGACCGCCGCGCACGGGTCGACCCACGGCTACGACGTCACCGACCCGACCACGGTGTCGGCGGCGCTCGGTGGGCCAGGCGGGCTCAAGGCGCTCTCGGACGAGGTGCGCAGCCGTGGCATGGGGTTGATCATCGACCTGGTCCCCAACCATGTGGGCGTGGGCGATCCGCGGCAGAACGCGTGGTGGTGGGATGTGCTTCGACACGGCCCGGATTCGCAGTTCGCGCACTACTTCGATATCGACTGGAGCCCGGCCAACGGTGCGGGCGGGCGGCTGGCGCTGCCGGTACTACAGAACGAGAACGATCCGGCGGCGCTGACCGTCGACCGGTCCGGTCCGGAACCGATGCTTGCGCTGCACGATCTGCGCTTCCCCATCGCCCCCGACACCGACGGCGACAACGCGCTGCGCATCCACGACAAGCAGCACTATCGGCTGGTCAGTTGGAAATCCGGGCTGTGCAGTTATCGCCGGTTCTTCGCGGTGAGCGGTCTGGCGGCGCTGCGTCAGGAGGATCGGGAGGTCTTCGAGGCCACTCACCGCGAGCTGGCGGCGTGGTGTGAGCACGAACTGATCGACGGTGTGCGGGTCGATCATCCCGACGGCCTGTCCTATCCCGCGGCCTACCTGTCGCGGCTGCGCAGTCTCATCGGCCCGCACCGCCTGCTGCTGGTGGAGAAGATCCTCGCGAACCGGGAACCCCTGGACGCGACACTGCCCATCGACGGCACTACCGGCTACGACGCCCTCGCCGATATCGGCGGTGTGCTGATCGACCCCGACGGCGAACGGACGCTGACCGAGCTGTCCCAGCATTTCGCCGGGCACGGCAGCGACCGCGCCTGGATCGGCGAGAAGCAGCACCGCATCAAACGCGCCGTCGCCGAGAGCATTCTGGCGCCCGAGATCCGGCGACTGGTGGCGGCTGTCAAACGCGACGCGGGCGTGAACGGATTCGACGCCTCCGGCATCAGCGATATGGCATTGACCAACGCGACCATCGAGGTGCTGGCGTTCCTGCCGGTGTACCGGGTGGACTACGCCCCGCTGGCGGGGATGGCCGGGGCCGTCGTCGCCGACGTGGAGAAACGCAACAGCGAACTCACCGCACCGCTGTCGGTGCTGGTGGCGGCATTGGCCGCCGGTGGCGAGGCGGCGGTACGGTTCAGCCAGGTCGGTGGTGCGATCACCGCCAAGGCCGTCGAGGACACCATGTTCTACCGGGCGGCACGGCTGGTGTCGCTGCAGGAGGTGGGCGGCAACCCGGGCCGGTTCGGGCATTCGCTCAACGAGTTCCACCTCGCCAACAGCGAACGCGCACAACGCTGGCCTGCCACCATGACCGCGCTGTCCACCCACGACACCAAACGCGGTGAGGACGTGCGCGCCCGCATCGGAGTGCTGTCGCAGGTGGCGACGCGGTGGGCGCGGTCGGTGGCGACCTGGCAGAAGTCCACCCCCGGCCCGGACGGCGCGACAACGCTGTTCCTGCTACAGAACATGTTCGGAGTGTGGCCCGCCGACGGGCGCCCCGCCGCATCGGTGCCCGGACTGCGGGATCGACTGCATCGGTTCGCGGAGAAGGCGATACGCGAAGCCGGCGAACACAGCTCATGGGAGGAACCCGATCCCGAGTTCGAGGCCTCGGTGCACACCTGGCTGGACGCGGTGATCGACGGCCCCGTCGGCTCCGGTCTCGGCGACCTGGTGCACGAACTGGCGCCGCACGCGTGGACCGACGCGCTCTCGCAGAAACTGCTGCAACTGTGCGGGCCCGGCATCCCGGACATCTATCAGGGTTGCGAACTGTGGGAAGACTCGCTGGTCGACCCGGACAACCGGCGCCCGGTGGACTTCGCGACCCGTGTCGGCATGCTGCAATCACTCACCGGCACACCCGGTTTGGACACCACCGGCGCTGCGAAGATGTGGATCGTCGCCTACGCGCTGTGGTTACGCAGGGAACGGCCCGACTGCTTCGTCGGCGGCACCTATCTGCCATTGTTCGCGACCGGTGAGCAGGCGAGCAAGCTGGTGTCCTATGCGCGTGGCCGCACCGGCGAGGCGCCGGAGATCATCGTGGCGGCGACCCGGCACAGCGTTTCCCTCGCCGAGAACGGGTGGGCGGACACGGTCATGGATCTGCCGCCCGGCACCTGGACCGACCGGCTCACCGGGCACACCTTCCAGGGACGGGCCCGGCTGGAGAAGCTGTTCGCCCGGCTGCCGGTGGCGCTGCTGGTGCGCTGAGCGCGCCTCCCCTCTGAGTCAGTCCGCGCCCGCACTCCGCCGGTCGGCGGTCGCACCCGCGACCAGGTCGGCCCCGTGGCGCCCGAGATATCGTCCCGGCGAGGTTCCGACCGTGCGCCGGAAGGCCGCGAGGAAGGCACTGGCGGTCCCGTACCCGACGTCGTGTGCGACCCGGGACACCGGCCTGCCCTCGGCCAGCATCACCAGTGCCGCCTGGAGCCGCACGTGGGTCCGCCACCGTTCGTAACTCATGCCGGTGTCCTGTACGAACAGCCGGCTGAGGGTACGCCTGCTGACTCCGGCTGCCCGCGCATGCGCGTCCATGCTCCGTGGGTCGGCAGGGTTGTCCAGCAGTCCGTCGGCCACCGCACGCACCCGCTCGTCCACGGGCCGCGGAACGACGATAGGCGTGACGGGCAGCGGGCGAAGCAGGTCGACGACCACTGCCTCGGCACGTAACCGCATGTCATCGGGCAGACTCCGTTGGGCGAGGTGGGCGATCAGATGTGCGAGCAGACCATCGACCGCCACCACGGTGGGCTCGGTCCATGCCACCTCGCAGCGGCCGGGTTCGAAGTAGAGGCTGCGCAGGACCGCATCGCGGGTCGCTCCGGTCCGATGCACGACACCGGCGGGTAGCCAGAGCGCCCGAGTCGGCGGCAGCACCCAGTACGCGTCGTCGACAGCGACGCCGAGCACGCCGCTGCGGGTCCAGGCCAGTTGGTGCTGCGGGTGGTAGTGCGGCGGTATCCACTGGCCTGCGGGCAGCGGAAATCTCCCGACGGCGATCGCACCCACTCCGGTCGGCGCGGTTCCCATCACAGGCTCGGACACCCTCCCAGGGTATGTCCTCAACTCGATATCAGATGGCCTGGTGGCCTATCGCGGCCACGATGCCCACCTGACACGGTGGTTTCATGACAATGATTTCCACTACGGACCGGGGCGTGGCCCCGGGCGGCGGGCGGCGCCGAATGGCTCTGATCGTGCTGTGCTTCGTGCAGTTCATGCTGGTGCTCGACGACAATGTGGTCAGTGTGGCGTTGCCGACCATCCGCGACGAGCTCGGATTCAGTCATGCCGGTCTGCCCTGGGTGGTCAATGCCTACTTCCTCGCCTTCGGCGGGCTGTTGTTGTTGTCCGGTCGAATCGCCGATCTGATCGGCCGCCGCCGCGTGTTCCTCTGCGGTGTCGCGCTCTTCGGCGCCGCGAGTGCGCTCTGCGGATTCGCGCAGGAACCCTGGCAGCTGGTGGCGGGCCGGTTCATTCAGGGGGCCGGTGCGGCGATGGCGAGCCCGGCCGCACTCGCCCTGCTCACGCTGCTGTTCCCGGGAGCCGGGGAGCGCGCGAAGGCCATCGGGATCTGGGGCGGAGTCGCGGCGCTCGGCGGCAGCCTCGGCTTGGTGATCTCCGGTGTGCTGACCGGGCTGACCTCCTGGCGCTGGGTCTTCCTGATCAATCTGCCGGTGGCCCTCATGGCCCTCGTGCTGGTCCCCCGCCTCGTCGCAGAAAGCCGAGCCGCATCCCATCGCCGGATCGACGTTCCCGGGGCCGTACTGATCACCGGCGCACTGATGCTTCTCGTACACGGACTGTTGCAGGCATCCGAAACCGGTTGGGGTCATATGGCTTCCACGATCCCACTGGTCCTCGCCGCCGTGCTGGCCGTGGTATTCGCGGCCGTCGAGACACGTACCGCCGAGCCACTTGTGCCGTTGTCCTTTGTGACCGTCCGGCCCCGCGCCGTGGCCAATGGCGTGATCCTGTTGTTCTCCGCCGCCTTCTATGCCATGGCATTTCTGTTGATGCTGCACATCCAGACCGTGCTCGGCTACGAGCCACTCATCACCGGCCTGGCCTACCTCCCCTTCGGCGCGGCGATTCTCGCGGGGATGTGGCTGTCCTCGCGCGCGGTGCTACGGCTCGGCACCCGCCCTGCGCTGGTCGTGGCGCTGCTGATCAGCTCGGCGGGACTGTTTCTGCTGTCCGGCGTCGGCCCGTACGACAGCTATGTCTCCGGGGTGCTGCCCGCGCTACTCGTCACCGCGCTCGGGTGCGGTCTGAGCCTGCCCGCGCTCACGGTCGTCGCACTCAGCGGCACCACCGAGGAGGACGCCGGACTCGGCTCCGCCGTGCTCGGCTCGGTCCAGCAACTCGGCGGGGCGGTCGGTATCGCGGTACTCGTGACCCTCGCCGCGCACCGCGCCGACACGTCGGACGCTTCGCTCGACCAGCGGCAGGCTGCGACGGAAGGGTTCTCCTACGCACTCACCGTCGCCGGCGTCCTCGTCGCCGTCGGGGCCGTCCTCGTGGCCACGCTGCTGCGAGACCGACCGAAGGCCCGCACAGCTGCCTGATCCGCACGCCTGATCACTGCCCCAGTTCGGCGCTCACCGGGACGGTCTTCTCGATGAGATCCTCCGGGAACATCCCGCCGAAGTCCTCGCGCCAGCGACGGATATTCACCGGACCGTAGTCGCCGTCCTGGGTGCAGGAGGCCAGGCGGATGCCGATATCGTCGGCGACGCCGAGCTTGCGCCAGGAATCCCAGTGGAATCGCGGGCTTCGCGGATTGCGCAGCGTACGCATCAGATTCAGGATGCGGTAACCGATGCCGAGCGAATCGTGCCTACGCATATGGTCGGCGCCGCCGCAGCGTTCGGACAGGCTTTCCAGCCGGTCACGATCGAACACCAAACCCGCCGATTCGGCCTCCGCCACCATCCAGCGCAGCGTGATGTCCGACAGCCCGCATTCGGCGTAACCGCCGCCGATATCGCTGTGCACGCCCTCGAACCACACCTGCTTGACCCGTTGGAAACCCCTGCGGTACTTTACATTCGGCTCCACCGGAACCTCCCACAGGCAGGGTTCGAAATTGCGGCGGCGTTCGTCGATGGCCAATGCCTGCCGGGCGCAGTGCACGTTCGTACCCAACCGGACGTCGTGGAACTTGTGCCGCAGCGATGTCAGCCCGGGCACGCCCAGCGCGCCGACGGTGTCGAAGACGCCGAGGAAATCGATCTTCGCCGGGCCCGGATGGCAGTTCTCGCGACGGAAGTCCTCCCACTGCGCAGGCGTGACCCCATCCGGCGGCACCGGCTGTTTGTGGATGGCGAGCGCCTGCGGATACTTGCCGTCGATCATCGCCTCCGGCGTCATGATGCCGATCCGCCCGATCAACCCGGCCAGGCTGCGGGCGGTGTAGGCGCCGCGGCTGAAACCGAAGATGAAGATCTCGTCGCCGGGCTCCCAGTTCAGCGCCAGATGCCAGTAGGCGGCCGACAGGTTCGCCTCCAGCCCCAGCCCGAACGCGCCGCCCATCAACCGGTCGGCGATAAACCCTTGCGTGCCCGGCCCTGGCACATAGGTGACCCACTGATGGACGGGCGTGCCCTCCGCATCCGGTGTCTCGAACCGAATGGTCTGCGCGATCTTGATGATGTTGGATACCGTCGTGCTCGACTCGGCCTTCCAGGTGCCGTCGCAGCACACCACAAGACGTTTCATAACCCGATCCTCCCGCCGCGCCCCCTCCGGGACCCGCGTACTCGACTACCCGAATATTCGTTCCCGCCCCCGGGGCTGTTAATCACCCGAATACCTGTGCCACCGTAACCACCCGGACGCTTCCCGGGTTGACCTTGACCCTGCGTCAGGGTTGGAGTCTTGTCACATGACCAACAACAGCACTTCCCCCACTCGGTTCACTCCCCCGGTCGGAGCGTTCCAGGAGGTCGACGGCCGCCGCATCTTCGTGCACCGATCAGGTAGCGGCGGCCCGGCCGTGGTGTTCCTGCCGGGCGCCAGCGCGGTGGGCCTGGACTATTTCGGTGTCCAGCAGATGGTTTCGCAGTTCACGACCGCGGTGGTGTACGACCGCGGCGGCACCGGTTACAGCGACCCCCTATCGCTGCCGCGCACCGCCGCCGCGGTTGCCACGGAACTGCACGAGCTGCTGCGCGCCCAGAACATCGCCGGCCCCTATGTTCTCGCCGCGCACTCCCTCGGCGGGTTCTACGCGCATCGGTTCGCGCAGCTGTACCCGCAGGACGTGGCGGGTCTGGTCTGGCTGGACGCCCTGCACCGCGACTGGGACGAGTTCATGCCCGCCGAGGCGAGCCTGGCCGCCGCCGAACAGTCCGCACCCGATCTGGAGCAGCTCGAACAGATGCGCCCGGCCCTGCGCGCGATGTACGCCGAGTCGCTCGCGGACTACCCGGAGCATCTGCGGCAATCGTTGATCACCGCCAAGCTCAGCGACGAATGGGCACTCGTCGGCGTCGCGGAGCGCAGCGGTTTGGCCGCACTCGCCACCGAACTGCGGGCCGGGCCGGATATTCCCGACGTCCCGATGGTCGCTCTCAGTGTGGTGGGCACCGATTCCGCTCAGCAGGCGATGATCTCGGAGCAGACGCTGCAACTCATGCATGACGGCAGGACACGAATGGACGCGACCCTGGTGAACGCCGTCTCGCATGGTGAACAACGCATCATCTCCGACACCCTGCACCACCGGCTCTGCTTCGACCGCCCCGATGCCGTGGTCCGGGCGATCCGCGACGTCCTCGACCAGGTCGCTCGCGCCGAGTTCACCCCAGCGACTCCGTAAAGCTCCGCCGAGGTGCCATCCCCCTAGACTCGCCACGATCATCTTTCACAATGCCCGAGGAGGACGGTGCTCACGATCGGCCAGCTCGCGGCGACCGCCGGCGTGACCGTGCGCGCCGTTCGCCACTACCACCACGTCGGCCTGTTGCCCGAGCCCGAACGTGATGCCTCCGGCTACCGCCGCTACAGCGCGCAGGCGGCGGTGGATCTCATCCGGATCAAAACCCTCGCCGACGCCGGTGTTCCGCTGGCCCGCATCGACGCGCTGCTGCACGCCCAGCCGGGCGAGTTCGCCGCAGCAGTCACCGATATCGACGCCGAATTGCAGCACAAGATCGACCAACTCACCGAAAACCGCCGCCGGATCGCTGCATTGGCCGGCGGCGAAAGTCTCGTCCTGCCCGCTGAGGTGGTCGCCATTCTGGACCGGATGCGCAGTCTCGGGGTCAGCGAGCGCAGGGTGCAACTCGAACGCGATTCCTGGATCCTGATGCAGGCGGTCGAACCCCGCGCGATACCGCAACGCATCCGGGACAAGAACGCCGCCCTCGACGACCCGGAAACCACGCGCCTGTACCGCACCTGCGACGAGTCGGTCGATTGGAACCCGCACGATCCACGCCTGGACCAGCTCATCGACGACCTGGACGCCTGGAAAATCCGACACGAGAAGGACACCGGCCGGACCGGGCACCTGAAACTCGTTTTCTCCCGGATCTCCGAGGAACCCTCACCGGCCTGGCAACGCATCGTCGAAGCGCTCTCCTACCGCGCCGAACGCCGCCGCGCCGCCGGGCAGGAGAGCTGAGGCGGACTGCCGGTCCGCGAGGGGTGATCGCTCGTGGGCTCGGCCGCAGCTATGGCGATCCGGCGCAGAATGGTGGCGGGCTGGTCGTCGACATGACCGCCTTCGATCGCATCCATGTGATCGACCCGGATGCTGCGATCGTCGAGGCCGATGCCGGGGTCAGTCTGGATCAGCTCATGCGGGCGGCACGACCCCACGGACTGTCGAGACCATGGAGTTGCTGACCAACGGCTCCGACGAAGGCTATGAGTATTCCGTCGCTGTTCCGGACACGATCAGCACCGGCCCGAAATTGGGGCGCGCAGGATTCAGTCGAGGCTCCCTGGCCACTGTCGACCAGCTGCCGGCGAAGTTGCGCCGGAATCCTTTGCATTTCAACGCGCCTCAGCTGCTGACCATGCCGGACCTTTTCCCCAACGGCATGGTCAATAGCCTCACCACCCGGATGGCCGGCGAGGTCGCGTTGCGCACCTTCAAGAAGAACCAGCGCGGACTCATCCAGAACATCACCCAGTTCCTGCACCCGCTCGACCTACTCGGCGAATGGAACCGCGCCTACGGCCGCGGCGGATTCCTGCAGTACCAGTTCTCGATGCCGTTCGGCGCCGCGGACCAGCTCGCCGACGCGGTACGCGCTATCGCCACTCCGGACACCACTCGTTCCTCAACGTCTTCAAGCGCATGGGCTCGAGCAGCCGGGCGCCGCTGTCCTGGCCACATCCGGGCTACATGCTCAGCCTGGACTTCACCATGAAAGCCGGGATGAACGAGTTCTGTACCGAACTGGACCAGCGGGTTCTCGCCGCCGGCGGGCGCTTGTACTTCGCGAAGGAATCCCGGACGACACCGGAGATGGTGCGAGCCATGTACCCCCGTCTGGATGAGTGGCGACGCATCCGCGACGCCGCCGACCCGGAGCGGGTGTTCGTCTCCGACCTCGCCCGCAGGCTCCGGCTGGTCGACGACGAGCCGGGTGGTATTCGCTTGTGACGCCGAACGCCCTGTGCGAGTGGTGATCTCTCGTGGTCTCGGTCGGTACATCCAGCGGATCGGCCGGGAACAACCCCAGGTAGCGCACATCGCCGAACTGGAGGGCGAACCCGAGCCGGTTGTAGGCGCGGCGCCGGAAAGCGATCACCGCAGATGGTGACAACAGGATGTCGGCACCAGGGCATACCACTCCGCCGCAGATCTTCGATCGGAAGTGCTGCGCCGACCGACCTGATGCCGGCGGCTGAGCTGCGGTTACACGGCGTGCCGGTGCTCGTGCTGGACAAGGATGACGGTCGGGCTGTGTGCAGCAGGAGATCGTAGGCCACACCCAGACCGTGTGCGCCTCAGGACATCCCGGCTGTCAGGCCGCCGCAGGTTGTGGCTGCGTTTGTTGGCGGCGCCATTGTCGGTGTTGTTCGCGGGCGTGTTCGTTGCGAACGTGGATGCGCGACAACGCTTGGGCGAGTAGTTCGTTTGCGTGATGCCGATGGTTGATGCGCGGTTTCTGCTGCGGGTCGATATGAGGTGGGGCAATCCACGCCGTGCGCCCGGCATACGGGGAGCGAGGGCCTTCGATACGGGTTTTCCAGCCGCCGGGCCCGTCATGGATCAGCGCGTGGCACGCATCGCAGGCCAGGGTGAGGTTCTCGATGTCGGTGCTGCCGTTCTTGCGGTAGTCGAGGACGTGGTGGACCGCGCACAGGCTCGCCGGAGCATTGCAGCCCGGGCGCGAGCAGCCCTTCAGCGCAGCGATCAACGCCAACCGCTGATCCCGCGAGGCAAGGCGTTTGGTTCGGCCGAGGTGTAGTGGTGTTCCGGTGTGGTCGAAGACCGCCAGCCATGGTTGTGACCGTTCGGCCATTGCCAGGGCGTCGGGGATCGGGACGGTGCCGCCGGTGGCGGTGGTCGCTACCCCGGCATCACGTTCGACATCGTCGATCGCCATCGTGAGGATCGTTGCCACTGGTACTCCGCGGTGGGTGCCGAGTTGGTCGGCGATGACGCCGGATTCCAGTAGGGCCTTGAGCGCGTCGTGGTTGCGTTGGGCGGGAGAACGGTGGTCGCGGGCAGCAGCTTCGGCCAGCACCGCCGGGTCCACCGCTGCCGAACCGGTGGCGGGGCGCTCGGGCCACGTCGCCGCGGTGGTGCGTGGCGCTGGGTGAGCGGGTCCGGGTGCCGGGCTGTTGGAGCATGCGACGCGGCCGGTCGCCGGGTTGCCGACATCTTGTGCCGGTCCGGTGGCGCTGATGGTTGGGCTGGTGGGGTCGTCGGGGTTGCACATGCCCGGTCGTGCGTACTTGGCCAGCAATGGATCCAGGAGTGCGCGCAGGACGGGGTCGATGTCGCCGCGGATGGGGCTCATGCCGTCGGGGCGTTGGCGGCCGATGGTGATGCCGCGCATGCGGGCGCGGTCGTGGTCGGTGGTGAGGTGGCCGTCGGGGTCGAGGTAGGCCAGGATTTTGTCGCCGACCTTGCCGATATCGTCCGGTGAACCGGAGCGGGCGAACTCGGTCAGGACCTCCTCGGCCGCCGCGCGGTCATCGGCCGAAGCGCCGCGCGGAACCCGATTGAGGACGGTGGTGATACCGCGGGCATGGTCGGCGGAGATGTCGCCGGCCGTCAATGCTTGTGCGGTGTGGGGTAGTAGCGGGTCGACCGGCTCACCGGCCATGTCGTGGAACGTAGCCACCGTCTGTGCCTGGTGTACGCGGGCGCCCGCGTCCGCGCCGGCGAGGTTGAGGGTTTCCATCAGGAACCGCTTCAATGATTTCGACCCGTATCGGGCGGGCAGGGATCGATCGGAGGCTTCGACGAGCAGGCGGTGGCGCACCATGGTCAGCATTCGGGTGCAGCGTTCCACGTCTCGCATCAGGTCGATGACGCCGTCGTCGGTCAGCGGGGTCAACGGTTCGTCGAACAGGTCGGCGATGGCGGCATGCAGCCGGGCGGCTGCGCCTTCTCCGATTCCCACACTCGAACTCATGTTCGAATTCTATCCCAAGCTACGCCCCAGCAACAGCGAAAACCCCATCTGATATCTACATCTTCACACTGGACAAATGTCCGAATTGCGTTGCTGCACCGAGTTATTGAATGGTCCAGTGCCACGAACCGGTGGACCCGTCCGATCGGTGCGCTCGACATGCGGCGAATGAACGTGCTTCTACGGGGGCAGCGACACGTGATCGCGAGGGGCACTCACCCGAGTCAAGGCAGGACCTGCCGGGCAACAACATTCACTCGACCGGAACAGGCATGTGCAGCTTGCCGATTCGAGCGCGACCCGCAGTCGCGAGACGAAATCTAGCAACGCTAGACAGCGGGCGTGGACGGATGCTACCGTTGCTCCAGTTTCTAGCGCTGCTAGAATATGGGAAGGGAAGCTTGAAATGCTCATTGTCACCGGCCAGATCATCGCCACCGTCGCCGTTCTCGCCAATGCCGTCGTCTATGGCACCGATGTCTGCGGGGCCGTGATCACCCGGTCCGTGTATCGCAAGCTCGATGATGCGACCGTGACCATCAGTGCGGGATGGGGTCACTATTACGGCGACAAGCGCATGCCGGTTTTCGGTGCGGGCGGTGTGGTCACCGCGGTGCTGACGTTGCTGATCGCGCTGTTGGCCGGGCAGATCGGCGCCGCTGTCGCGGCGGGGATCACGGTGGCGGCACTGCTCACCTGGCTCGCCTTCTACGTCCGCATCGCCAAGCCGATCAATTCCCAGCAGACCGCCGCCGCCCAGAGCGGCATCATTCCGGCCGATGCCCGTGCGCTACAGGACAAGTGGGACAGCATCCTGAAATACCGGGTCACCCTGCAGTTCATCGCCATCGCCGGACTGTGTGCCGCGCTGATCCTGTTCTGATCTCGGAGCACGGGGCAATTCGGAGTCGCGAGGCGACAGCTTGCGCTTGTCCCACTCAACAGCTCCCGACTGATCGCCGGGGGCACACCTGATATCGAATTCACTGAGGAGTACTGACATGACCTTCACCATCGCCGAACAGCAGTTCCTCGCCGAGGCCGGGATCGGCCGGCTGGCCACGGTGTCGTCCGACGGCGTCGTACAGAACAATCCGACCGCCTATCGGGTGAACGCCGACGGCACGATCGACATCGGGGGCATGCGGATGCGTACCAGTCGGAAGTACCGCAACGTCGAAGCAGGCAGCCGGGTGTCGTTCGTCATCGACCAACAGGTTTCAATGGAGCCATACGTAATTCGCGGCATCGAGGTACGCGGCACCGCCGAGACGCTCGATGACGAGGAGCCACCGTTTCCACCCCAGGAACGCACGATCATCCGAATTCACCCCGAACGGATCATCTCCTGGGGCATCGACGGCGGATCCTTCGACTTCACCAGCCGCAGCGCCGAGTAGTCAAGCGTCGTGGGCGATGAGTGGATCACTCAGGGTTGAGTGATCCACCAGCGCGCGTGCCCGCAAGGAACGCGTCCCACTCGCCCGGAGTAAAGACGAGAGCAGGGCCCGTGGGGTTCTTGGAGTCCCGGACACCGACGATGCCGCTGTCGAGGTGGGCTACCTCGACACACTCCTTCGAGGAATGAGATCGGCTGCTCTTGAACCACCGGGCTCCGGATAGATCGACAGTCACTGTCTGCACTCCTTTGCAACATCCAAAAGCCTGCGTCGGCTCCGATCCTGATCCAACGCTACACGCTGGATATCCCTGAGCGCTTGTCGATATTGGGCCAGCTCAGGGTCGCTCTCGATGTACAGATCACCTGTATAGCCCTCGACGTAGATAACCGGAGGCTCAGGTTCTTTCGACACCGACAACGCCGGAAACTCCAGGAGCAGGACATTGCCGACCAAAGCTCCGGGGTGGCTGGCCGCGTTGAACGGAACGACCCGAACTGAGACATTCGGACGCTCGGTGGCCTGCGCGAGCAGGTCCAACTGATCGGCCATCACCGCTGGCCCTCCCATCTGCTCGTGCAGAACAGATTCCGACAGAAGGACATCCATCGTGAAACCAGGATCGTCCAGTCGAGACTGGCGACGCGTGGCCATGGCGATCCGTCCTTCGATCGTCTCCGTATCCAGATCCGGCGACTCTGCCCAAGCGACAGCGCGCCGATACTCGGGCGTTTGAAGCAATCCCGGAACGATCGCCGACTTCCACGCCGTGATCCGGTTGGCAGCATCCTCCAACGCCAGATAGTGATCGAAGCCCGCGCTGAGCTGATCAGCAAACGCCCTCCACCATCCACCGCCCGACTTCTGCGCCGTCCGGAACTCCTGAAGCAGCCCCAACAGCACCCGCCGATCGCGGTCGCTCGCCGTGTACCGATCACACAGCGCGTTCACCTGTAGCGACGAGACCCGCGTCCCGTGCCCCTCCTCGATGCGTCCGATGCTCTGCGGCGACAGTTCGATGGCTCTTGCCGCCGCCGACTGACTGATTCCCGCTCGTTCCCGCAATTTGCGCAGTTCCCGCCCCAATGCCCTGCGCGGAAGCGTAGTTCCCACCCTGCTCACCTCTCCGTACTGGAATGCTCCGAATTGGAACGCTTTGACCTAGAGATGCCCGCACACGCAGTCTGGCAGGGTACGGCCGGAAAAGCCACTGTGCCGGTGTGGTTTTCGGCGCGTCGCGTGTCTACTGATTTCAGCGCACGACGGCGGGAAAGCTTCGCCGCACATCCGGCATCGAGTCCGGAGTACTCAGTTCTCGGATGGTTCACCGGGGCCCCGCCCGCAGCACCCCGTTGAACCCCGCCGTCGTGCGCCCCATCAAACCACTCACACCGAGGGCCGATATGAAAGCCGTTGTGTACCTGAATGCCTCATATTGCGAGAAGCGTCAGCAAGGCTACGAAATGGAAGCGCGTGCCTTCGCCGCCAAACACGGCTATTCCGTCGCCAGAACCGTGGTCGAATCCAAGAACGAGGCCCTCCCCTGGCTACTGCTGAAAGCGAAACAATTACAGGTGACCGCGATCGTGACACCTTCCATCGATCACATCGGCCCTCGCGTCCAAGACGTCCTCGACCGCTGCGACCTCCTGATCGTCTACCCCAGCGGCTTCCTCCCCCGCGGCACCCGCCTCGCCACCCCGGCCCACGGTGCCCGCCCATGACCGGCCCCTACGGCCCAGACCTCTTCCCCTCCACCGACCCCCCGATCAACCACGACGCACCGAAACCCGGCGCCGGTTTCTTCCGCGACGAACTCGAATCAATGCTGTCCTACCACACCACTTGCGCCCCATGCGCTTTCAAGACAGAACTACTGAACGTGCTGAAAATAATGAATCGGCATGGCATCGACTTCGCTCGCGTGGTCTCTCAGAAAGAAGTCGGCGGATCGGAACTACCGCGAGACAGTATTTCTGACGTGGATGACGGCGCTGAATGACGCGCTGAACCTCCATGTATCGCGGCGAATCGCGACCGATAGGCTGATCGAAGCCGAATCCGAATACCGGCGCCTGCGACGCTCATGCGCCGCCCATTTCGCCGCGCCGGTCACCGACGCCGACCGCCGCGCATGCCGAAATCCGGTCGGGCAATGCCGACCGGATTTCGGGTATTCGATTATGGTTTCGAGCTTTTCGACAGATCAGGCGCGCTTCAGGCCGACATATTGCAGGGCTGCGAAACCACCGACGACGATCGCTTGGAGTACGGCCCAGATCGCGCCTACCACGGTCAGGTCCAGGTCGGCAGCGATGAGAGCGACCAGACTGAGGACGACCCAAGCAGCGTTGCCTGCGATGACGGCTCGGACGGCTGCGGTGTTGATGTTCGCCGGGATGCCGACTACAGCGACACCGATACCGTAGAGCAGCAGGAAGATACCGATCGGGATGCCGACAGCGGTGTCGAGTCCGAGCAGCGATTCGATCGGGCCGGACAGAGCCAGGTATGCGAGGCCGTTGGCGGCGGTCACCACCGCGTCGAGGCGCAGCGAGAACCGCAGCAGGGTGGGCCCGGGGGCGAGCAGCGTGGACAGGTGGCCGGGTGCGGTGGTGGTCATGATTACTCCTGGAAGATTCGGGGGGTCGGGTCAGGCGGCGGCGGCGGGGACTTTGTCGAGGAAGCCGTACACGCTGGCGATGCGGCCGTCGGCGATGATCGCGACGTCGAAGCCGACGACGACCGCGGGGCCGTCGGCGGGGCCGAGCTCCCAGGTGAAGCGCACCTGGTCGTGGTGGCCGTCGACGGGGCCCGCGGGCCGGAACTCCCAGCCGGGGAACTGGGCCTGGACGCCCGCGATGGCGGCGGCGAGCTGCTCGTGGCCTGCGACCGACACCAGCGGGTCGACGTAGGTGGCGTCGGGGGTGAAGACCCGTTCGACGGCGGCGGCGCGGTCCTGCGCGTCGGTGGTGTTCCAGGCTTCCAGGTACTGCGCGACGAGAGTGTTCATCCTGTCCTCCATAACGTCTGATCTGCGGTTTCTCCGCTCGATCGGTTGATGAGAACTACGTTATGGGCGGGCAGGGGGTCGCCGAATCAGTCATCTATAAGTACTTTTCGACAGCGGTTACCTATGTCGGTTCGGGGCGCCTGGTCGGGCGATGCCGGTGCCCACCCGTGCCCGATCGAGCAGGGCCGCGGCGGACTACCGGTCGACAGCGCTCCCCCGGCCCTCAGATAGCCGCGGCGGCGGCTTCGAGTTCGTCGATGCTGCCGGACATGATCGTGCGCACATGCTCGGTGATGTGCTCGAGCGGCCAGTCCCACCACGCCACCGCCAGCAGCCGCGCGACGTCGCGCTCGTCGTAGCGCGTGCGGATGAGGCGGGCCGGATTGCCGCCGACGATGCCGTAATCGGGGACGTCGGCGGTGACCACGGCGCCGGCGCCGATGATGGCGCCGTGGCCGATCCGCACGCCGGGCAGCACGGTGGCGCCGTTGCCGATCCAGACGTCGTTGCCGACCACGGTGTCACCTCGGTTCGGCAGGTCGGTGAGCAGGTCGATGTGGTCGGACCAGGCGCCGCCCATGGTGGGGAACGGGAAGGTGGATGGCCCGTCCATGCGGTGGTTGGCGCCGTTCATGATGAACCGCACCCCGGTGGCGAGCGCACAGAACTTCCCGATGATCAACTTCTCCGGGCCGTAGTGGTAGAGCACGTTGCGGGTTTCGAAAGCGGTCGGATCGTCCGGGTCGTCGTAGTAGGTGAACTCCCCGACCTCGATGAGCGGTGAGGTGAGCAATGGTTTCAGCAGCACCACCCGTGGCTGTCCAGGCATGGGGTGGAGGACGGTGGGCTCTGTCGGGAGGCGAGTCGAACGGTTGGGCATGCGGAATCTCCTTAGGGCGGTGAGGTTTTCGGGTCGGTGAGAGCGGGATAGGTCAGACAGTGACCGATACCGGCGCCGCCAGGGCGAGCTCGTTGCCACGCCATCGCTGACGCAGCCTGCGGTCGTGGCTCACGATCACCAGCGCACCCCGGTAGTCGGTCAACGCGGTTTCCAGCTCCTCGACCAAGCCCGGTGAGAGGTGATTGGTCGGCTCGTCGAGCAGCAGGACATCGGTCGGCTCGGTGAGCAGTCGCGCCAGGGCCAGCCGCTGCCGCTGCCCCGTGGACAGGTTCGCCACGGGCGTGGCGAGCTGGGTGCGGTCGAACAAGCCGAGCGACATCAGCCGTTCGGTGTGCTCGGCGGGTTCGCCTGCCCGGCCACGGGCGAACGCCGCCAGCAGCGTCTGTCCCGGCACGGCGGGCGGGGGCTGCTGGGTGAGGTAGCCGATGCGACCGCGGCGGGTGACAGTGCCGCTGTCGGCAGCGAGTTCGCCCGCAACCACCCGCAGCAGGGTGCTCTTGCCCGCACCGTTCGGACCGGTGATCAACAGTCGATCCCCGGAGGTCAGCGTGACACCGACGCGGCCGAGCCGACCCGCTACCGCGACATCGGTGGCCTCCACGACGGCACCGCGCGCCGCGCCGGTCCGCAGCGTCGGCGTGAAACGCAGCGGTTGCGGTGGCGGCGGCACCGGATCCGCGAGCAGCCGACGCAGCCGTTCCTCGGCATTGCGGACCCGGCTCGCCAGCGACTGCTGCACTCGGCCTGCCGCGCGGTCGTAGGCCATTTTGTTGTTGTCGCGCATGGCCCGTCCCGGCGCGACCTGCCGCGCGGTGGTCGCCGCGGTCTCGCGCAGCCGGGCGATATCGGTCTGCCATTGCGCATGGGCCTGCGCCCATCGCTGCCGCGCCGCGGCCTTGTCCGCGAGGAACCCGGCGTAGCCGTTGCCGTGGCGCACGACCTGACGTCGATCGGCGTCGACCTCCAGCAGACTCGTCGCCACCCGGTCGAGGAAGACCCGGTCATGGGAGACGGCCACCGTCGTACCGCGCCGGGCCCGCAGGTGGTCTTCGAGCCAGGTCAGGGCGTCGTCGTCGAGATGGTTGGTCGGCTCGTCGAGCAGCAGCACCTCGGGTCCGGCCGCGAGCAGGGCGGCCATGCGCAACCGGACCTGTTCGCCGCCGGAAAGACCACCCACCTTGCGCGACCGATCTACCAGACCGAGCCCGAGGCCGTGCAGTGCTTGCTCCAGCCGAGCGTCGGCGTCATAGCCGCCGCGCAGTTCGAACAGGGTCAGCAGTTCGCCGTATTCGGCCATCGCTGACTCGTCGCCGTCGGACATGGCGAGTTCCAGGCGCCGCATGCGCCGTTCGATCGTGCGCAGCTCGCGCATGGCACGGTCGACGACCTGCTGAACGGTCAGCCCCGGCGGCAGCTGTTCATCTTGGGCCAGATAGCCGACGCCGCCGTCGGACTGGACGACGATTTCACCCGCATCGGGCTGCTCGGCACCGGCGAACAGGCGCAGCAGGGTCGACTTGCCGGACCCGTTCTCGCCGATGATCCCGGTGCGCTCACCCGCGCCGAGCGAGCAGGAGATCTCGTCGAGAACGCGCCTGCCGTGAAAGGACTTGGTGACCGCGCGCGCGGTGATCTGGGTTGGCATACACACACTCCGAAGCATTCGAGGACGACGCGGCCATCTGGGACCGCAGGGTCGGGTGAACACTTCGAATGAGCATCGGCAAACCTCACTAGTGCGACAACTGTCGTAATAGGATGACAGGACAGACCCATTCCGTCAAGCATCGGATGACCGACGATGAATTCCGCACCGGAAAACGCCCGGCAGACCGCAACACCCCGCCCCAGGCCGGGCGGCCGAACCGCCCGCATCCGCACCCAGGTACTCGACGCGGTGCATGCGGAGCTGACCGAACACGGCTACGACGCGCTCACCATCGACACCGTCGCCGCTCGCGCCGGAGTGCACCGGGCGACGGTGTATCGCCGCTGGCGCGATGTCGGCGGGCTGATCGCCGATGTCTTCGCCGCGGCAGCCGATATCGACTGGGAGCCCCTGGACTCCGGCTCACTGCGGGGCGATCTGGCCGCACTCAACGAAGAGATCCAGGCGTCGCTGACCGAGCAACCCTCGATCGCCGCTGCCCTGATCGCGGTGTCGTTCCGGTCCGAGGAAGCCGCCCGCGCCCTGCGGCAGTTATGGGAGAGCCGGTACGCGCAGTGCGAGATCGTCGTCGAGCGGGCGGTCCGCCGCGGTGAGATCCCGGCCGATACCGACGCTCGGGCGGTGCTGATCGCGGCGACCGCGCCGCTGTATCACCAGCTGGTGCTGCTGCGCACGCCGGCGGACCCGGGACTGCCCGACCGGATCGCGGACAGTGCCGCGCGTGGGGCGGCCGCCGGAGCGTTCACGCAGCAAGACTCGACCGACGCCAGCTGATCACCACCGCTGAATACGCGGTTCGCCGTGAGCATGTGCGGCGCTCGGGCAGATATCCGCGGATCCGAACACCTCCGGGTCACCTCGTCGGCCCCGGCGTCAGCCGTTGCGGCCCGGACCGAATATCTGTGACCCGGGCCGCGATTCACCTTCAGCCAGCGACGCTGTCGAACGTTCCCGCTTGGTAAGAACCGCCCTTGGTCTTCGTAATCACCAGCAGCCGGTTGGCGGCGTTGATCATGGCGACCAGGTAGACCAGTGCGGCGATCTGGTCGTCGTCGTAGTGCTTGCGCACGTGGGCCCAGGTCTCGTCGGAGACGCCGTGGTTCGCGTCGGCGAGGCGGGTGCCTTCCTCGGCTAGTGCCAGCGCGGCGCATTCGGCGTCGGTGAACACGGTGGATTCGCGCCAGGCGGCAACCAGATTGATCCGCACCGCGGGTTCACCGGCAGCCGCGAGCTCCTTGGCGTGGGCGTCGACGCAGAAACCGCAGCCATTGATCTGGCTTGCGCGCAGTTCCACCAGCTCGATCAGAGATTTCGGCAGCGACGACTGCATGATCGCCAGGCTGGTGTTGGCAAATCGCTTGCCGATCTTGGCGCCGAGCTCGTTGGCATTCAGGTCGAAACGGGGGTCCATGACGTCGTCCTCACTCGTGGTGCTGAATTGAACGACCATGAGACGAGGGTGATCCGATCCCCGTAACGACGAACTCGAGTGACGTGCGCCACTACCGTATCGGTGTTACGAAACGGCGGTGTGCGGCGTCTGGTGCGTGAGACAGCCGAGAGGAACAGGAGCCACCCATGGCCGGTACGGCGCAGCACACATCAGGCGATCACGGCGCCGGAACGAACCGGCCGGACCCCGCCACCGAGGCGTTCGTCGCCCACCGCAATCTGCTGTTCACCGTCGCCTACGAGATGCTCGGCTCGGCGGCCGACGCCGAGGACGTATTGCAGGAGACCTGGTTGCGGTGGGCGCGCGTCGACCTCGGCACCGTGCAGGATCACCGTGCGTACCTGGTTCGGATCACCACCCGGCAGGCACTCGACCGACTGCGCACGCTCGGCAGGCGCAAGGAGTCCTATGTCGGGCCGTGGCTGCCCGAGCCGCTGCTCACCTCGCCCGATGTGGCCGACGACATCGTGCTGGCCGACAGTGTGTCGATGGCGATGCTGCTGGTGCTGGAGACCCTCGCACCGGTCGAGCGGGCGGTGTTCGTGCTGCGCGAGGTGTTCGATCTGGGGTATGCGGAGATCGCCGAAGCCGTCGACCGGAGCCCGGCCGCGGTCCGGCAGCTCGCCTACCGGGCCCGGGCACATGTCGCCGCACGACGGCCGCGCGGTGGCGTGTCCGAGGCCGAGACACGGGGAGCGCTCGAGGCGTTTCAGCGGGCGGTCGACACCGGCGAATTGCAGGGACTGCTCGACATACTCGCGCCCGACGTCGTCTTTCTCGGCGATGGTGGCGGCGTCGCACGCGCCGCGCTGGTGCCCATCGTCGGGATCGACGCGGTGGCCGGGCTGCTGGTCGCCGGGCTCGGCAACCTCGCCGCCGGGTCGCTGGAGCCGGCGCAGGTCAACGGCTATCCGGCGCTGATCCTGCGGCTCGACGGTGCGGTCGACACCGTCTTCGCGGTACGCATCGACGACGGCCGCATCACCGGGCTCTACTCGGTCCGCAATCCGCAGAAGCTGTCGCGGGTGCAGCGCGAAACCATCCTGTTGCGCTGAGCGGCACGCCCGTTGCACCCTCGGCACAGGCGACCCCGAGCGGACCCGGAGTGCGCACTGACCCATTTCTCGGCAGCGAACGCTACCGTGGGCGCATGCTGCATGGGCGCGAAGCCGAACAAGCCGAAATAGACCGGCTGCTCGAGGCTGCACGTGCGGGACGCAGCGGGGCGCTCGTGTTGCGCGGGGACGCCGGGATCGGGAAAACCGCGCTGCTGGATTATGCGGCGGCGCAGGGTATTCCGGCGGCGCGCAGCGCGGGAATCGAATCCGAGGCCGAGCTGCCGTTCGCCGGGCTGCACCTGCTTGTCCGGCCGGGCATAGAGCTGGTTGACCAGCTACCCGAGCAGCAGCGGGACGCGTTGCGCGGCGCGTTCGGGCTGGCACCGCGCGATCCGGGCGACCGCATGCTGATCGGCCTGGCGGTGTTGACGTTGCTGGCCGAGGAATCCGCCGACGGGCCGCTGCTGTGCCTCATCGACGATGCGCACTGGCTCGACCGCGCCACCGCCGAAGCGCTGCTGTTCGCCGCGCGCAGGCTCGATGCCGAGGGTGTGGTGATGTTGTTCGCCACTCGCGCAGGCGATTCCGATTTCCCGGCGCCGGGGCTGCCGGAGCTCCGGTTGACCGGCATACCTCAGGACGCGGCAGCCGCCCTGGTGGACAGCCGGGCTCCCGACCTCGCGCCGGTCCTGCGGTATCGGCTGCTCACCGAGGCGGCGGGCAACCCGCTGGCGCTGCTGGAGCTGCCCGCGCTGCTGGCGGCCGAAGCACCCGATGCGGGCCCGAACCCGCTGCCGCTCACCGACCGGCTGCGGGTGGCGTTCCACGGGCAGGTCAGCGGGCTGCCGGAACCCACGATGACGTTGCTGCTGGTCGCCGCCGCCGCGCATTCCGCCGACCTGGCGACGGTGCTGCGCGCGGCCGAAACCTTGGGCGCTCAACTGGCCGATCTGGGGCCTGCCGAGGATGCCGGGCTGGTGTACAGCGATGGTCCCGGCCTCACCTTCCGTCATCCGATGCTGCGATCGGCGGTCTATCAGGGCGCGGGGCTGACCCGCAGGCTGGCCGTCCATCGCGCGCTGGCGGAGGCCGCTACCGCCGAGGAAGACGCCGACCTGCGCGCCTGGCATCTGGCCGCCGCAGCGACCGGGCCCGACGAGACGACCGCCGCCGCGCTGGAGGGCACTGCCGAGCGGGCTCGCAGGCGCAGCGGATACCACGGGGCAGTCGCCGCGTATGAGCGCGCGGCAGGGCTGAGCACCGATTCCGGTGCCCGGGTACGGCGGCTGGTGCTCGCCGCCGAAACTGCGGTGGAGGCAGGGCAATTCGACCGCGCTCGAGCGTTGGCCGAACGAGTGGGAAGACGGGCCGGGGCCGGCTCACTGTCCGCGCGGCTCGATCATGTGCGCGGCACCGCCGAATTCGGCGCGGGCCGTCCACGCACCGCGCATGAGCTGCTGCTGGCCGCCGCCGACGCCACTACAGATCCGTCACGGACGGCACGCATCCTGGCCCAGACCGTCCACGCCGCCTGGTATCTCGGCGCCGACGAGCTCGCCGAAGTCGCCGATCGGACACTCGCACTCCAATTGCCCGCGACCGATCCGATGGCGCCGATCGTCGACTATCTTTTCGCCGCCACGCTCAATGTCCAGCCCGCAGCGCGGCGGCAGAACTCCCCCGCGAGCGCCGCACCTCGAAACGATTTGCCTGACAGCACACCCCGATCAGAAGTGCGCACGACATCCCCGCGTATCGACCTGCGCACCGCGGCCGCCGCTGCGCGCGGCAACGGTGCCGACAGCCCTCGTGATCTCGTGCAGATGTGCGGCGCGGGATTGGTCGTCGGTGCGGATGAGCAGGTCGGTGAGCTGGCCAGGGATCTGCTTGCGCAGTGTCGCGAGCAGGGCCGGATCGCGCTGCTGCCACCCCTGCTGTTCTTCCGAGCCGAGGCCGAATTGTTCCTCGGCAGGCCACGGGAATCGCGGGTCGCGGCGGCCGAGGGGTTGCGGATTGCCGAGGACATCGGCAACGGGCACTGGATCAGCCAGCTGTGTGGATTCCTCGCCTATCTCGGTGCGCTCGAAGGTGCCGAACGCGAGTGCGCCGAGTTGGTCGGCAAGGCGTTGGCTGATGACCTCGGTGGTCCGGACGCGGCCGGGGCGACGTGGACCCACGCGGCGCTCGGCCTGCTCGATCTGGGGCTCGGCAAAGTCGACGGGGCGTTGTCACGACTCACCGCGCTCACCGTCGAACCGGCGCGTCATCAGGTGATCGGGTTGCGCGTGCTGCCGGATCTGGTCGAGGCGGCGGTGCGGGCCGAGGAGCCACGGCAGGCCGCCGAAGCGCGCGAACGGCTGACAGCGTGGGCTCAGGCCACCGGCGCCGACTGGATCACCGCACTCGACCACCGCGCCCGCGCACTCACCACACAGGACGCGGCCGGCGAACAACATTTCCGCGATGCGCTCTCCCCTGGTGGCCGCCCGTTCGACACAGCACGCACCCAGTTGCTGTTCGGTGAATGGTTGCGCCGCGACAAACGCAAGACCGAGGCACGTACCCAGCTCGAGGCCGCCGCCGAAACCTTCGATCGACTCGGATTCACGCCGTGGGCGCAGCGAGCCAAGGGCGAACTCGCGGCGCTGGGCGTCGGCGCGGCATCTCGCCCGGCGCGGGGTCCCGCCGCCGGTTTGACGCCGCAGGAACTACAGATCGTGCGGTTGGCGGCCCAAGGTATGTCGAATCGGGATATCGCCGCGCAGCTCGTGCTCAGTCCACGGACGGTCGGGCACCACCTGTACAAGGCGTATCCGAAGCTGGGTGTGGTGTCTCGCGGAGAATTGGTGGATCTGCCGCTGGGGCCGGACTGAAACGGACGGCTCGACCACCGCTCCCGTTCGGCGGAGTCAGCGGTTCGGAATGCGGGTCGGTGGTCTGAGTTCGCGGTCGCGCCGCCACGATGGAGCGCAGCTCAGCGCCGGACCAGACGAGCCGACAGTCAGGAATGCGCGCGAACCAGGCCGACGACCCACACCAAGCTACTGACGGCAGCTGCGGCAAGCACCGCGACCTGCGCGGAGCCGACGATCAGCGCCAATGCCAGACCGGCAAGCAAGCCCGCGACCAGTGCTTCCAGTTTGTACACCGGCCAGGCGCTACCCGCGATATCGATGCTCGCGGGGCGAGCCGGCAGTGCGCGGCTCGTGTCGCGAAGTTCGGGGTGGTACGCGGTCATGTCCTCAGGGTATACGGACAGCAAAGTTAGGGCCAGCGAACTTTTTGTCGCGGGCGCCACAGCAACACGCAGCGGACCACGGTCCGGATGCGGGAATATTCGGCGCCTCACTGTGGTTCGATTGGGGTATGCCACTTACTGGGGAATACGCACCGAGCACCTCCGACTGGGCCCGCAAGCAGGCCGAGACCTACGAGAACTCCGCCGGAGAGAAGGGCACGACGCTCCAGGGCGTCCCGGTCGTCCTGCTCACCACTCGCGGCGCGAAGACCGGCAAGCTGCGCAAGACACCGCTGATGCGGGTCGAACACGACGGTGAGTACGCCGTGGTCGCCTCGCTGGGCGGGGCGCCCAAGCATCCGGTCTGGTACTACAACCTCAAGGCCGAACCACATGTCGAGCTGCGGGACGAGACCTCCACCAAGGACTACACCGCGCGTGAGGTCGTCGGCGAGGAGAAGGCGCTGTGGTGGGAGCGTGCGGTCGCGGTGTGGCCGGACTACGCCAACTATCAGACCAAGACCACCCGCGAGATCCCGGTCTTCGTCCTCACCCCGCGCTGACCTTCACTACCACCCGCCGCAGCGTCGGCTCGCGGCGGGTGACACCATATTCGAGTGTCGGATCCGATCCATGTTCTCGCTGAACTGTCCACCCGTCCGCCGTTGAACGCGGACGAGATCGACGCGGCCGCGAAGCGAATTGCCGACATTATCGAGCCGACCCCGCTGCAGCTGTGCCCGCGCCTGTCCCAGCTGACCGGCGCGCAGGTCTACCTCAAGCGCGAAGACCTCACCGTGGTCCGTTCTTACAAGCTGCGCGGCGCCTTCAACCTGGTCGTCCAGCTCAGCGAGCTCGAACGCACCGCGGGCGTCGTCACCGCCAGCGCGGGCAACCATGCCCAGGGGGTGGCGTTCGCATGCCGCGCCATGGGCATCAACGGCCGTATCTACGTCCCCACCACCACGCCGAAGCAGAAACGCGACCGCATCCGCATCCACGGCGGCGAATTCGTCGAGCTGATCGCGGTCGGCGAAACCTACGACGCGGCCGCCGCGGCCGCCGCCGACGATGTGGCGCGCACCGGCGCGACCATGGTGCCGCCTTTCGACGACACCCGCACCGCGGCCGGTCAGGGCACCATCGCCGCGGAGATCCTCGACCAGCTCGGCCGCACCCCCGACCTGGTGGTCGTGCCGGTCGGCGGCGGTGGCTGCCTGGCCGGTATCGGCACCTACCTGCGGGAACGCTCGCCGCGCACCGCGATCCTCGGCGTCGAACCCGCGGGCGCGGCCTCGATGACGGCGGCGCTGGTCGCGGGCGGCCCGGTGACGCTGCCGGAGATCGATCCATTCGTCGACGGCGCCGCGGTGCGCCGGATCGGCGATGTGCCGTACGCGGCGGTGGCCGGATTCGGTGGCCGGGTGGTCACGCATGGCTCGCTGCCGTTGCTGGTGGCGACCGAATCCCCGTCGGGTGCGGGATCGTTTCGGATGTTGCAGGTCGACGAGGGCGCCATCTGCACCGCCATGCTCGAGCTCTATCAGAACGAGGGCATCATCGCCGAACCCGCGGGCGCGCTCGCGGTGTCGGCACTGGCCGGTATCGAGGTCGAACCGGGGTCCACGGTGGTGTGCCTGGTGTCGGGCGGCAACAACGACGTCTCCCGCTACGGCGAGGTCATCGAACGCTCCCTGGTGCATCAGGGCCTCAAGCACTACTTCCTGGTGGACTTCCCGCAGGAACCGGGCGCACTGCGCCGCTTCCTCGACGAGGTCCTCGGCCCCGACGACGACATCACCCTGTTCGAATACGTCAAGCGCAACAACCGAGAGACCGGCGCCGCGCTGGTCGGTATCGAACTCGGCGCTCCGGAAGAGTTGGAGCCGCTGATGGCGCGCATCGACGCCTCGCCGATTCAGTGCGAGCTTCTGGAACCGGATTCACCGGCCTACCGCTATCTGACCTGAGGTCCCGGCCCCGTCGTGCCGCGTTGCATGCGCGACGGGGTACCTGGCTCGGATCCCCGGTTGCGCAGCAGGCGACCGATATCGGTGTGCGGTGGGCGGCGAATCGGCGCGGTATCACGGCAAGTCGGTATCGAGGATCACGAAAGAATGGCCGTCGAGCACGGTGTCGCCATCACCCTGGGTCGGCGTGCCCCAGCAGAGCAATGCGGTGCCGGATACACGCAACGTCACCGGGTCGGCCGCCACATTGCAGGCCAGAATCAGTGTGCCGCGGCGGACCACGATCCAGCCCGCTTCCTCGTCGTAGTCGATGTCGGCGGCCGATGCCCAGGAGGCGGTGATCTCCTGGCGGCTGCGTCGTAGGGCGATCAGGTCGCGGTAGCAGGTCAGCAGGCGGGAATGGGCGGGCTCGTCTGTTTCAGACCAGTCCAGCTTCGAGCGTTCGAAGGTCGCCGGGTCCTGCGGATCGGGGACGTCGTCGGTGGACCAGCCGTGTTCGGCGAACTCGGCGCGCCGCCCGGCCGCGGTGGCCGCGCCGACCTCGGGGTCGGTGTGCGAGGTGAAGTACTGGAACGGTGTGCGCGCACCCCACTCCTCCCCCATGAACAGCATCGGTGTGAAGGGCGAGAGCAGGATCAGCGCCGCCTTGACGGCCAGCTGACCGTCGGACAGGTAAGCGCTCGGACGGTCGCCGGTCGCCCGGTTGCCGATCTGGTCGTGCGTACAGGTGTAGGCGAGCAGCGCGGAGGCGGGGATCAGCGCACGGTCGAGCGGCCTGCCGTGCGTGCGACCCCGGAACGTGGAAAACGTTGCGGCATGGAAGAATCCGTGCGCCCAGGTCTGAGCCAGACAGGCCATGGAGCCGAAATCGACGTAGTAGCCCTGCTGTTCGCCCGACACCGCGGAGTGGACGGCGTGATGCAGGTCGTCGTTCCATTGGCCGCTCAGCCCGTAGCCGCCCGCCGCGCGCGGGGTGATCAGTCTCGGATCGTTGAGGTCGCTTTCGGCGATCAAGGTCAGCGGCCGGCCGAGATGCGCAGCAAGACGGCCGGTTTCGGCGGCCAGCTCGGCGAGCACATGGGTCGCGGTCGTATCGGCGAGAGCGTGCACCGCGTCCAGGCGTAGTGCGTCGATATGGAAGTCGCGGAACCAGCGCAGGGCGTTGTCGATGAGGTAGCGGCGCACCTCGTCGGAGCCTGCACCGTCCAGATTCAGCCGCTGCCCCCAGCTATTGCGCTGCTCGGCCAGGTACGGCCCGAACCGCGGCAGATAGTTGCCCACCGGGCCGAGATGGTTGTAGACGACGTCGAGCGCCACCGCCAGACCACGCCCATGACAGGCGTCGACGAACCGGCGCAACCCGTCGGGTCCGCCGTACGGCTCGTGCACCGCATACCAGAGGACACCGTCATAGCCCCAGTTCCGCGGCCCGTCGAAGGCGTTGACCGGCATCAATTGCACCACCGTCACGCCGAGCGTCACCAGATGGTCCAGGCGTTCGATCGCCGCGTCGAAGGTGCCCGCCCGCGTGAACGCGCCGATATGCAACTCGTAGAAGACCGCGCCCGGCAGCTGCCTGCCGGTCCAGTGGGTGTCGGTCCAGTCGCTCTGCTCGATGTGGTGCAGTGCCGAACGGGCGTGCACACCGTCGGGCTGACGGGGCGAGCGAGGATCGGGCAGGACCGTCGGGTCGTCGTCGAGGAGATAGCCGTAGCGGGCGTCCGGTGTGGTGTCGACCTCGGCGCGCCACCAGGCGTCGTGGGATCGCGTCATCGGGTGCACTGCGCCCTCGATGTCCAGCCGCACCAGATCGGGAAGCGGGGCCCACACCTCGAACTTCGTCACCGCGTCAGCATCGCACGGGCCGTTTCGCGGCAGCGCTGCTCGGCCCGCGCTCCCCGTCTGATCTGCGCCTGTGCGGCTGCCGCGAAGCCCACGACGTATATCCGGGGCCGCGCAGGTCGCGGGCACATCCAGCGCGGCGTCGCACCGGGTCGCGACTGCGGACCGGCTGCGCACCTGGTGCGCGGGTGTGGTTGCTGACACAGTGGAGGGCGTGGGTATCTACAACGATCGTTTCGTCCCCCGGCTGGTCAATGCCTTCTGCGGGATCAAGGCCAACGACAAGCTGCGTGGCCGGGTATGTGGCGGGTTGTCCGGACGGGTCGTGGAGATCGGGTTCGGGTCGGGACTGAATGTGCCGTTCTATCCGCCGGCGGTGCGGTCGGTGAGCGCAGTCGAACCGGCCGATCTGGGCTGGAAGCTCGCGGAAACGCGGGTGGCCGCGGCTACGGTGCCCATCGAGCGCGCGGGATTGGACGGCCAGTCACTGCCCTTCGACGACAACAGTTTCGACGCGGCGGTGTCGACCTGGACCATGTGCACCATCCCCGATATCGACGCGGCACTGGCGGAAATTCGACGCGTGCTGGTTCCCGGCGGCACACTGCACTTCGTCGAGCACGGACTCGCTCCCGACCCCAGTGTGCAGACTTGGCAGCACCGACTCAATCCGATCCAGAATGTGGTCGCGGGTGGTTGCAACCTGGACCGCGATATCCGTGGGCTCATCGAGACCGCTGGGTTCGACATCCGCGATATCGACGTCTTCTACGGTGGCTGGCCGAAGTTCATGGTCGCCCAGACGCTCGGGGTCGCCGTCTCGCCGTAGGCGCCGGACCGGGCGCTCGACATGTCCTCACGGCAGGGAATTCATGGCCGCGGGCGGTGGGTGCTGTGGCTAGGATTCGGCTGATCCACGAACGGGGGACGGTCACGGTGCGTTGGTATGAAGTAGTTGCGAGCGGTCCCGAGTCATGGTCGGCGCTCGCCGACGGGTTCGTTCCGATGGATCACGAGTTCCACGATCCGCAGCAGTGGCGTGCCAGTCTGACCGGCCAGGAGACGAGCGCGTATCGCCTGTTGCGCTGGGATCAGCGCGGAATCCGCGTGGCCGACCGCAGACCTTGCCACATTCGGAAGGATCCTGGCGACGGGTTCTACTGGGTCGTCATTCCTGAGCGGGGCTCATACTCGGTGCGGTTCGCCGATGACGTGGTTCGAGTTCCGCCCGGTCGCGCGATCCTCTCCGGTCTGGAGGTGGCCTGCCGTCTGTACATCCCCGACTCCGCCGCCTTCGCATTCCAAATACCACGGACCGAGGTCGATCACCGACTGCGACCGGGCAGCCACCTGCGTACCGTCGTCGATACGAGCCGTGGCCTCGGCCGGGTCGCAGTCGAGATGATCCGCGCGGCGTACGCCGAACAGGGCGACCTCACCGACCGGGAGTTCAATGCGATCTCTGATCGCATCACCGAGTTGCTGTGCATGCTGTGCGTCGGCGATACGCAGCCGCAACACGTTCTCCATGCCGAGGTGGCCGAGAGCATTCGGCGATATCTTCGCGAGCACATCGGGCACGGCGACGTGCGTTTGCCCGCCGTCGCGCAGGCCCTCGGCTGGTCACCGCGTCAGCTGCGTTTTGTGTTGGGACAGAACGGGACGACCTTTCGCGACATGAGGCGAGACGAGGCGTTGCGCGTCGCTCGGGATCTGCTGGAAGACCCGCGCACAACCACGACTGTCGCAGAACTGGCGACCCGATGCGGTTTCACACCCAACTGGTTTTCCGCAGCGTTCAAAGAGCGTTTCGGACAGGCGCCCAGGGAGTTTCGGAAACGCAGGCTCGAGGAAATCGCCGGCGAGCAACGCTGACAGCAGATGCTCGCCGACGCGGATCTCGGCCGTTACTTCGTCGGGATCAAGCGCACCGGAAGCGCGAGCGGACCGACTGTGCTGATCTGCGAGATGTACTCGATGTGGGCAGGATCTATGGCGAGGGTGAGGTCGGGGTACCGCCGGAAAAGCGCCGAGAGCGCAATTCGGCTCTCCAGTCGAGCCAGCGGCGCACCCAGACAGAAATGTGGTCCGTGCCCGAACGCGAGCTGATCGGAATGATCGTGGTCGATATCGAAGGTATCGGCGTTCGGGTTGCGCAGCAGATCTCGGCCGACACCGCCGTGCCACAGCATCATGCTGCCGGCCGGAATGTCGACGCCGGCTACCTTCACGTCCGCGCGGGCGTAACGCATGAGCGCGCCGACTACCGAAGAGCGATAGCGCAAGACCTCCTCGACCACATCGTCCCATCGGTTCTCGGCCTGCGCTTTGGCAAGTTGCTCAGGATGTTCGGCCAGCGCGACAACCGCGTTGCCGAGCAGGTGCACAGTGGTCTCGTGCCCGGCGACGATCAGCAGCCACATCATCTCGACGAGTTCCGCATCGGCCAGCTCGTTCTGGTCGTTCGCCGCGAGCAGGGCAGAGGTGAGATCGTCGCCCGGAGCGCTTCGTTTCCGTTCGAGCAGCTCGGTGAAGTAGCCGATCATGGCAGCCATCGCAGCGTGCGCTTGTTCACCGGTGCTTGCCGTGGAAACGATCGTGAGAGTCCACTCCTTGAGTCGCGGCTGCTCGTCCTGCGGCACACCGAAGAGTTCGCAGATCACGCGCACCGGCAGCGGAGTCGTGTAGTTCGATATCAGATCGATGTCGCCTGCGTTCGGAAAACCGTCGATGAGCTCGGTCGCGATCTGCTCGATACGCGGCTGCAATCCCGCGATCCGGCCGGGGGTGAACGCTTTGTTGATCGTTTTGCGCAGCCGCCGATGCTGGGCGCCATCCTGGTTCAGCATGTGCTGCATATCGGTCAAGGCACGCAACGGCCAATCTGCGGGAATCCTGCCGTCCCGCAATGCGGGGCAGTGCGCCGCATTCTTGGCGAACGCATTGTCATCGAGGATTTCGCCGACGGCGCGATGGCTGACCGCAAGCCATGCGGGCACCCTTCCCGGCAACTCGATCGGGACGACCTCACCTGCACGGCGGATTCGGTCGTGCGTGTCGAGGATGGACTCGCCAGGCGTCGGCAATTGGATCAGCGGTTCGGTCATGTTGTCTCCCAACGTGTTCAGCCAGTGTCCGCCCATCCTCCTATGACGCTCCTTGCCGCACGCGTGTTGCGGATTACCCTGCCCAATAACGGTATTCACCGAAACCGGAACGTAGAAGCTCGCCATCGACCGGCGCGGGCCGGGCGTGGGGAGGCGCCGCGCCGGCGGTTCGCCGACGGTATTGAATTGATCGGTCCAAAACTGCTACGGTTGCCCCATGGCACGACCACGAGGCTTCGACGAGGACAAGGCGGTCGACGCGGCCATGCGCGCGTTCTGGTCCGCGGGCTACGAGGCCACGTCGACCCAGGACCTGTGCACAGCAACAGGGCTCGGCCGCAGCAGCATCTACAACACCTTCTCCAGCAAGCACGACCTGTTCGAGCGCGCGCTCGGCCGATACATGGCCGTCAAGAACGCTGCCACCGAGGAGGTCCTGGACGCAGACATTCCCGCCAAGGACAAAGTGCGCGCACTTCTGTGGCGAACCGTCGACGCGCCCGAGGACGATCCGATCGGCTGCCTGGTGGTCAATTCGACCGTCGAACTCGGTCCACGCGACACCCAGGTAGCCGCGGCCCTGCGGGCGGATCAGCGGTATCGGCTCGGGCTGCTCACAGCCGTCATCGAGAGCGGCCAACGCGCCGGTGACATCAGCCGGGACAAAGAGGCCCGCACCCTCGCCTTGTTCGTGATCGCGACGATCGGCGGCATCCAGGTCTCCGCACGCGGTGGCGCCGACCGGGAGGAACGGGCAGCCATCGCAACCACCGCGCTCGACGCCCTGTAACCCCCACTCCCCCTGGCGGCTTCCGAGCCGCCTTCTTTCTGCTCGCATTTTGGACTGATCAATTCAAAACAAGGAAGGTCTCCCGTGCCGGTAGCCATCTACATCCTGGGCTTGTCGATATTCGCCCAGGGCACTTCCGAACTCATGCTCGCCGGTCTGCTCACCGAGATGTCGGCCGACCTCGGCGTCTCGGTTCCGCAAGCCGGGCTGCTGATCTCGGCCTTCGCACTCGGCATGCTGGTCGGCGCACCCGTTCTCGCGGTGCTGACCCTGCGCTGGTCGCGGCGCACCGCCCTGCTGGTGTTTCTCGCGGTATTCATCGCGGCGCATATCGTCGGGGCGCTGGCCACCGACTACTGGGTGCTGTTCGGCACGCGCGTGGTCGCGGCGTTCGTCTACGCCGGATTCTGGGCGGTGGCGGCGTCGACCGCTGTCGGTCTGGTGCCGCAGAACATGCATGGACGCGCGATGAGCGTCGTGGCGGGCGGGCTGACCGTCGCCACCGTCGTCGGACTGCCGTTGGGTACCGTCATCGGCCAGCATTTCGGCTGGCGTGCCGCGTTCTGGGCCGTCGCGGTGCTGTCGGCGCCCGCCGTGCTCGGCGTGCTGGCGAAGATTCCCGGAGGACGTCCCGCCCAACCGCCGCGGGTGCGCACGCAATTGAGCGCCATGGCCCGGCCGAGCCTGTGGCTGTCCTACGCGATGACCGCCGTGGCGACCGGCGCGCTGCTGGTCACCTTCTCCTATCTGGGCGCCATGCTCACCGACACCACCGGCCTGCCCGAATCCTGGGTTCCCGCGGTCCTGGCCGGATACGGCGCGGGCGCGCTGCTCGGCATCATTGCCGGCGGACGGACCGCCGACACACAGCCGATGCGCACGTTGACCGTCGGCGTCATCGGGCTGATCATCACCTCGGTGCTGATCGCACTCACCGCCACCCATATCGCACCGATGGTGCTACTCGCAATCGCCTTGGGCGCGTTCGGTTTCGGCACCAACCCGGTCCTCAACTCCCGGGTCTTCGCCCTCGCACCCGATGCGCCGACGATGGCGGCGGCGGTGAACACATCCGCGTTCAATGCCGGCATCACGGTGGGGCCGTGGCTGGGTGGGGTGGCGCTCACCGCCGGATTCGGTTATCCGACGACGGCATGGATCGGTGCAGCGCTCGGTGTGGTGGCATCGGGTCTGGTGGCGTGGGTGGTGGCCCTCCAGCGGCGCGACGGATTCGTCCTCGCCGACAGTGCGGAGGCCGGTGACGAGTCGGCATCCCCGCCGGTTCCCACGCCGGTCGGTGTCTGAGTGGCCGGTCCGTGTCTAGGGCGCCGGTGGTCGTGGTTCCCGTTTCCGCGCTTTGTTCGGCCGACGGGCCGCTTCATTGGCGACCTGCGCCCGGCGCTCGGCGGGGACGAGGGCGATGATGTCGTCGCGGGAGGCGATGGTGAGCTTCTGGAAGATCGCGGCCATCTGGGCGTCGACGGTTTTGAAGGAACTGCCGCGGCGCGCGGCGATCGCGGTATTGGTCCAACCGGCTGCCGCCAGGGTGGCCACGTCCTGCTCCGCCGCCGACAGCTCCTGCCAGCGCGACGGGCGATGCCGCCGGACCGGATGATGCACCGGCAGCACGTCCAGCGACAGTGTGCCAAGCGCCAACTGGGCCACTTCGTCGAGTTCGGGCCGCAGCATCGCACCCTCTCGCTCGGCGGCGGTGAATGCGGCCTCCCCGAGCACCGAGCGCGCGATCTGCGCGGCCCGCTCGGTTTCGACCCGGAACGAGGTGAGGTGGACCAGATCCACGCCGAGCCTGCGACGCAGCGACGCGGCCCCGCCGAGGATCCAGGCGATCTCGAGCGCGCATTCACGCGGCGGTCCACCCGTCCCGGACGGCTGCCCGGCCCCGTCGGCGAGCTTGCGGGCGAGCGCCCACGCGTACATATGCACCGCCCAGACCGTGCCCCACCGGTCCCGCATGGCGAGCTGATCGGCCAACGTGCCGCGCACCCTGGCCAGGGCGGACTCGGCGTCGCTGTTCTTGATCAGAGCCAGAGCCCAGCCGAGTTCGGCCCACGACATATCCCACGGCGCCCCGGATCGGCTCGAGGCCTCGAGATGGCGACCGGCGATATCCAGGGCATGCTCGGGTGTTCCGGCGAACCCGGTGGCGAGCACTTCGAACATCTCGCTCAACGACGCGGCACCGCGATCGCCGGCCGCCAGGAACTTGCGCCGGGCCCGCGCCAGCACCTCGATCGCGCGAGGGTCGTTGTGTACCAACATCAACAGGCTGCCATGGGTGAACTCCACCGGCGCAGGCAGGGCGAGATCGACTTCCGGTTCTCGGCGTACCCGCGTCACCGCATCCGGCCCGGGCAGGCAGGCTTCGATGCATTCGTCGAGCAGCCGCTCGGCATCGGCCGGAATGCCCTGGCACATGCTGATCCAGCCGATCATGGCCATCGCGGTCACCTGCAACTCGACCGGCTGCGGGGCCGGTATGCGGGTGGCGGCGAGCGCGCGTTCGGCCAGATGACGCGACTCGCGCAGCGACCCCTTGAAGAACGGCACCCGCAGGGCGATCAACCCCACCATGATGTCCAGACCCACCGCCGCCTCGCCCGGCGTCGCCTCGGCGCTGTCGATCGCGCACAGCAGGTTGTCCCATGCGGCGCGCGCCCAATCCAGCAGCTGCTGCTCGCGGGGGCCGAGCCATTCGCGGTGCGCCTGCGCCACCTTGTCGCGGTAGTAGCGGCGGTGCCGATCGCTGAACCGTGCCAGTTCCGCACCGCCGCCGCGTTCACGCAGCCGCTGCTGGGCAAACACCCGGAAACTCTCCAGCAGGGAATACCGCACCGCGTCGGCGGTCAGGTGGACCGAAACCAGCGATTGATCTACCAGGCGCTCCAGCAGGCCCTCGACCTCCGCACGGGCGATGCCGTCCTGGCAGGCGCGGGGATCGTCGTCGGAACACACCGCTTCGATGGCCTCGAGTTCGGCGCCGATATCGCGCGCACCGGCCTCACCGGGGTCGGGGTCGTAACCGGCGGCGAAGACCGACAGCCGCTCGAACAGCAGCTGCTCCTTGTCGTGGCACAGGTCGTAGGACCAGGCGATGACGTCGCGAATACCTTGATGCCTGCCATCGGCGCCGACCCGATGCCCCGGCGACCAGCCCAACCGGCGATCGGAGGCCTCACCGGTGAGATCGCGCAGGATTATCGACAACGGTTGCCTGCGCAGCCGGGCGGCCGCCAGCTGAATCGACAGCGGATGATTGTGCACGTGATGGCAGATCGCCGCGGCCAGTGCACGATCGGCCTCGCCTGCGACGGTGTGCCCGGTCAGTTCGGCCCGCCCACGGAACATGGTCAGCGCCTGCTCCCCCGACAGCGACCCGACCGGCACCAGATGCTCATCGATCCAGCCGATCGCTTCGCGGCTGGTGGCCACCACGGTCAGGCCGGGCACCGCGCCGATCAGATCGGCGATCACCCGGCCCGCGCCTTCTAGGACGTGCTCGCAGTTGTCCATCACCAGAATGGTCTGCAACCTACGCCCGACGGCATCGGTGCGGGTGAGGGTATCGGCCAGGGCGTCCCAGGCCGGTCGCCCGGAGAAGTCGTCGTGTACCAGCGACTGGGCGAGTTCGTTCTCGATCGCGGCGGCGTCGGCATGGTGGGGCAGCCGAGCCAGCCGGGCCCAGTGCACCGGCACCCGTTTGGCCTTGTGGAACCGATGCACCGCCTCGGTCGCCAACCGCGTCTTGCCGATACCGCCCGCACCGATCACCGTGATCAGCCGGGTCGAGCCGAGCAGCAGGGTACCGATCTTCTCCAGCTCACGCTCGCGGCCGATGAAATCACTGGTGGCCGCCGGCGGAGCACCGGTGCGCGCGGTTCTGGCCGTCACGGTGGTGCAGCATAGCGCTTCGGCACTGCCGAAAATGCCGTTGTCGCCACGGATGTACGCGATCTACCTCGAGGCGCCAGGTGAGAGGCCCCCTGCCGTCCAAGGCATCCGGCTGCGCGGGTGCCGACATCGTCTACCGATGTACGCGCCCTACCTATCATCCGACGATTCCGGTACACGCCTATCGATACCGGAAGGATCCGTACATGGGACAGATACAGGTGGTGGGTGCCGGCGAATGCGGATTGCCGCTGGCGCTGCGCTTGCAACGCGGCGGTCGCGACGTCACCCTGATCACCGACCGCGACGCCGAGGCGGTGCTGGCAGGTTCGGTCACCAGCACGCAGGTCAAGTTCGCGCGCACGGTGGCGCTCGAGGAAGAGGCGGGCCTGGACTACTGGGCAGGCACCGCGCCCGCGATCGCGGGCATCCGATTCACCATGGTCGTGGACCGCACGGCGGTGGCCGGATGGTCCGGACGGTTCAGCGCACCGGCCCGCAGCGTCGACCAGCGCACCGTCTTCGCACGGTGGTTCGCCGAGTTCGAGGCGAGCGGTGGCCGGGTCGAGCTCGCCGAACCGTCGGTCGACGACGTCGACCGCGGCGCAGCCGTTCACGACCTCACCGTCGTCACCCGCGCCTCCCGCGAGCTGGCCGCGCGCTTTCCCGTCGACCCCTCGCTGGCCGTACCCAGCACGCCGGTCCGCAAGCTGGCCGCACTGTACTTGGACGGCGTCATCCCGGATCCCGACGGCCTCGGGACCTACGTGGCGCTACCCGGGCTCGGCGAGATGGTGTCCACGCCCGCCCTCACCGGCGCACCGGGGCAGGAAAGAGCCTGTGCCACTGTGATGTTCGAAGCACTGCCGGGTGGTGGACTCGATGTGTTCGACTCCGCAGACACGCCCGCCGAGCGGTGGCGGCTGGCCCGCGAGATCATCGACCGCCATCTGCCGCACGCACTGGCGGCGCGGTTCCGCGACGCCGAACTCACCGACGCCGGAGCGACCATCGCCGGAGCGGTGACACCGGTGGTGCGGCAGCCCGTCGGGACGCTGCCGTCGGGCCGGGCAGTACTCGGCGGCGGCGATGTCGTCTGCCGGATGGACCCCGGCGGCGCGCAGGGCGCCAACAGCGCCGCCCAGTGCGCCGCCTACTACGCCGCCGCCGTGCTCGACAGCCCCGACCGCAGCTTCGACGCCACCTGGATGGCGGCGACGGCCAAGCCGTGGATCGCCGATATCGCGCGGCCCGCGGCGCTGTGGACGATGACGCTGCTCGACCCTCCGCCCGCCTTACAGCGGCTGATGGACGCGGCCAGGCACGACCAGGCGCGGGCCGACGCGTTCGCCGAGACCTTCATCGTCCCGGCCAACATGTCGCAGTTGGCCCTGCTCCAGCCCTGACCCGGCGGCCGGTCGTCTGTCACGCCGGGGATGCGGGAAAGACGACCGGCAACGCGGCCAGGGCACGGTGAAACGGCCCTGGCCGCCAGGACAATTCGTGCACCGGCACCGCCAACCGCACCTCGGGTATCGCGTCCAGCAGCTGGTCGACAGCGTCCTGCGCGATCAGATAGGCGACGGTATCGGCCGGACAGGCGTGCGGCCCGCCACCCCAGGCCAGATGCGATCGGTTGCCGGTGATCGGGCCCGCACCGATCTCGGGATCGTTGTTGCAGGCGGCCAGCCCGATCACCACCGGTTGATTCGCGGGCAGCCAGGTGTTGTCGATCAGAATCGGCTGCCGCGGATAGGTGACGCTGAAATTGGCCATCGGCGGGTCATGGAACAGCACTTCATCAAGGGCGTCCCGGGTCGAGAGACTGCCATCGAGCATGCTTCCGGCGAACCGTTCGTCGGTGAGGATCAACAGCAGCGCGTTGCTGATCAAGTTCAGCATGGGCTCGGTTCCGGCTCCGTAGAGAATGCCGAGTTGGTGGATGAGCTCCTCGTCGGTGAAGCCGGCCGGGTGGGCGATCAGGCGGGAGGTGATGTCGGCGGCGGGTTCGGCCCGTTTCTGTTCGATCAGCCGCAGCATTGCCGCCGCGAGCCGTTGATCGCTGCGCGCGGTGTCGACGCCCTCGAAGATCGCCGCCGTCGCCGCCGCGACCTCGTTGCCGATCTCCGGCGGACAGCCGAGCAATGCGTTGATCGCTTGGAAGGCCAGCGGCGCCGCATAGTCACGATGCAGGTCGGCGGCGCCGGTCGGGCGGAAGGTATCGATCAAGGTGGTAGCGACGCCTTCGACCATGCCGCGCAGACCATGCAGATCCACGCCCGCGATGCCCGCGACCGCCGCCCGGCGATACCGTTCGTGTTCGGTACCCGCGCTGCGTAGGGCGTTCGGGCGCCAGGACAGGATCGGCAGCACCGGGCAGTCGGCCGGGACGCCGCGCTCCCAGGCGCGCGGATCGGCCGGGAAATGCTCCGGGTCGTGCATGATCCGCACCGCGGTGCGGTAGCCGATCACCAGCGTCGCCGGCACACCCGGCGCCAGCTCCACCGGCACCATCGAGCCGTATCGGGCGCGCATGTCACGGTAGGCGCGATGCGGGTCGGCGGCGAATTCCGGGGTGAACAGCGCGACCCGGTCGTGGTCGGTGTCGACCGGCGAGCTGTGATGGGGAATCGGGCACTGCCCGCGACGATCGGATTCCTGCGGTATGCGCAACGGCGGGGCTCCCCACGGTAGAGCGGTCGACGACCGACCGAGAATGCGCCGATAGGTATACCGACGGCATCGGTAGGCGCCGGAGTTGTCGCAGTCGCGCCGTCGTCGGCTGGTGTCCGATCGAGACAGCGATCGAGGCTGCCACGCGGTCCGGCGAACGACGCGCCGAGGACCAACTTCGGCGACACGCCGGGCAGCATATGACGGACGGATTCGCCAGGTTCCGACCGGCAACAGATAGGCGCTGACCAGCTGTTTTCCGTCGATCTGTATCATCGTCGCGACAAATTACATCGGTGTCATCAGCCGACTTGCCATCGACGTGCCAGAGTGCCTAAGTTGTGGTAGTGAATGCGCCGTCTTCCTCCTCCGGATCGTTCGTTCACCTGCACAACCACACCGAGTACTCGATGCTCGACGGCGCGGCCAAGATCTCGCCGCTGTTCGCCGAAGCCAATCGGTTGGGCATGACGGCGGTCGGGATGACCGACCACGGCAACATGTACGGCGCCTCGGAGTTCTACAACTCCGCGAAGAAGGCCGGGATCACCCCGATCATCGGCATCGAGGCCTACATCGCGCCCGGTTCCCGGTTCGACACCAAGCGCCAGCAGTGGGGCGATCCCAGCCAGAAGGGCGACGACGTCTCCGGCTCGGGTGCCTACACCCATATGACGATGGTCGCCGAGAACGCCACCGGCCTGCGCAACCTGTTCAAGCTGTCCTCGCTCGCGTCCATCGAAGGCCAGCTCGGCAAATGGGCGCGCATGGACGAAGAGATCATCGCCCAGCACGCCGAGGGCATCATCGCGACCACCGGCTGCCCCTCCGGTGAGGTGCAGACCAGGCTGCGCCTCGGCCACGACCGCGAGGCCCTCGAGGCCGCCGCCAAATGGCAGGAGATCTTCGGGCCCGAGAACTTCTTCCTCGAAGTCATGGATCACGGCCTGTCCATCGAGCGCCGCGTGCGCGAGGGCCTGCTCGACATCAGCAAGAAGCTCGATATCCCGCCGCTGGCCACCAACGACTGCCACTACGTCACCAAGGACCAGTCGACCAACCACGAAGCGCTGCTGTGCATCCAGACCGGTAAAACGCTCAGCGACCCGACCCGCTTCAAGTTCGACGGTGACGGGTACTTCCTGAAGTCCGCCGCGGAAATGCGCGCCATCTGGGATGCCGAGGTTCCGGGCGCGTGCGACAACACGGTGCGCATCGGTGAGCGCGTGCAGTCCTATGACGATGTGTGGGAGCACCGGGACCGGATGCCGATCTTCCCGGTGCCCGAGGGCGAGACCCAGGCCAGCTGGCTGCACAAAGAGGTCATGCGCGGTCTGGACCGGCGTTTCCCCAACGGTGTGCCGCACGAATACGTCAGCCGCGCCGAGTACGAACTCGGCGTCATCTGCGAGATGGGCTTCCCCGCCTACTTCCTCGTCGTCGGCGACCTCATCAGCCACGCGCTCGAGGTCGGTATCCGCGTCGGGCCCGGTCGTGGTTCGGCGGCGGGTTCGCTGGTCGCCTACGCGATGGGCATCACCAATATCGACCCGATCCCGCACGGACTGCTCTTCGAGCGATTCCTCAACCCCGAGCGCGTGTCGATGCCCGATATCGATATCGACTTCGACGATCGCCGTCGCGGTGAGATGGTCCGCTACGCCACCGATAAATGGGGTAGCGACCGGGTCGCGCAGGTCATCACCTTCGGCACCATCAAAACCAAGGCCGCGATCAAGGACTCCGCGCGAGTGCTGTTCGGCCAGCCCGGTTTCGCCATCGCCGACCAGATCACCAAGGCGCTGCCGCCGCCGATCATGGCCAAGGACATTTCGGTGTCCGGCATCACCGACCCCGACCACGAGCGCTACAAGGAAGCCGCCGAGGTCCGTGAGCTCATCAACAACAATCCGGACATCGCGAAGATCTACGAGACGGCCCGCGGGCTGGAAGGCCTGATCCGTAACGCAGGCGTGCACGCCTGCGCGGTCATCATGTCCTCCGAGCCGCTCACCGACGCGATCCCGGTGTGGAAGCGCGCCCAGGACGGCGCGATCATCACCGGCTGGGACTACCCGTCGTGTGAGGCCATCGGCCTGCTGAAGATGGACTTCCTCGGTCTGCGCAACCTCACCGTCATCGGTGACGCGCTCGACAACATCAAGGCCAACCGCGGCATCGACCTCGATATGGATCATCTGCCGCTCGACGATCCGCCCACCTACGAACTGCTGGCCCGCGGCGACACCCTCGGTGTGTTCCAGCTCGACGGCAGCGCCATGCGCGATCTGCTGCGCCGCATGCAGCCCACCGGCTTCGAAGACATCGTCGCCGTGCTCGCGCTGTATCGCCCCGGCCCGATGGGCATGAACGCGCACAACGACTACGCCGACCGCAAGAACGCGCGGCAAGAGGTCAAGCCGATCCATCCGGAGTTGGAAGAGCCGCTCAAGGAGATCCTGGCCGACACCTACGGCCTGATCGTCTATCAGGAACAGATCATGCAGATCGCGCAGAAAGTGGCCGGGTACTCCCTCGGCCGAGCCGACATTCTGCGTCGCGCCATGGGTAAGAAGAAGGCCGAGGTCCTCGAAGCCGAGTTCGAGGGCTTCGAAAAGGGCATGATGGACAACGGCTTCTCCAAGCCGGCGATCAAGGCGCTGTGGGACACGATCCTCCCGTTCGCCGGATACGCGTTCAACAAATCCCATGCCGCCGGCTACGGCCTGGTCTCGTTCTGGACCGCCTACCTCAAGGCCAACTATCCGGCCGAATACATGGCGGGCCTGCTCACCTCCGTCGGCGACGACAAGGACAAGGCCGCGATCTACCTGTCGGACTGCCGCAAGATGGGCATCACCGTCCTGCCGCCGGACGTCAACGAATCCGAACAGAACTTCGCCTCCGTCGGCACCGATATCCGGTTCGGTTTGGGTGCGGTGCGCAATGTCGGCGCGAACGTGGTGTCCTCGATCATCGCGGCGCGGAAGGAGAAGTCGAAGTTCACCGATTTCTCCGATTACCTGAACAAGATCGACGCCATCGCCTGCACCAAGAAGGTCACCGAATCCCTCATCAAGGCAGGCGGTTTCGATTCACTCGGGCACCCACGCAAGGGTCTGCTGCTGATCCATTCCGATGCCATCGACGCGGTCATGTCGACAAAGAAGGCCGAGGCGATCGGCCAGTTCGACCTGTTCGGCGGCATGGACGACGGCGACGACTCGATGGCGTCGGTGTTCAACGTGAAGGTGCCCGACGAAGAGTGGGAGACCAAGCACAAACTCGCCCTGGAGCGGGAGATGCTCGGCCTGTACGTCTCGGGGCATCCGCTCAACGGCGTTGAGCATGTGCTTGCCGCGCAGGTGGATACGCCGATCCCCACCATCCTCGAGGGCGAGGTCAAGGACGGCGCGCAGGTCACCATCGGCGGCATCCTCGCCTCGGTGAACCGCCGGATCAACAAGAACGGCCTGGCGTGGGCTTCCGCGCAGCTCGAGGACCTCACCGGCGGCGTGGAGGTGCTGTTCTTCCCGCAGTCGTACTCGGTGTACGGCATGGATGTCGTCGAAGACGCGGTGGTGCTTGTGAAGGCCAGGGTGTCGGTGCGCGACGACCGAATCTCCTTGATCGCCAACGATCTCGCCGTCCCCGACCTGTCGGCCATCGGTGTGGCCAAACCCCTCGCCGTCACCATCCCGACCCGCATGTGCACGCCGGAGAAGGTGACGGCGCTCAAACGGGTCCTGTCGAGTCATCCCGGCACCTCCGACGTGCACCTGCGCCATGTGGGTTCGCGAGATAAGACCACGCTGCTGAAACTTGATGACAGTCTGCGGGTTTCGCCGTCGTCGGCGTTGATGGGTGATCTGAAGGCGCTGCTCGGGCCTGGGTGTTTGACTGTTTAGTGCCGTCCGCCCGGGTCTCGGTGCCTGACTGCGGCCGAGGCCCGGGCGGTGGTACGTACTGCGCGAGAACCGGATTCGGGTTGGTCGCGTCAGGGCGGAGGGTAGCTCAGGAGGAGAACAGCATTCTGCCGAAGCCGCGCTGATGATGGTGATGCCCATGGCCGTAGTGCGGCGCGGGCGCACCCCATGCCGGGGCCGGTGCGGCGGGAGGGGGCGCCGGCGCCGCATAGCCCGCCTCGAGCCGGGTCAGATTCTCGAGCTCGCCATAGTCCAGGAAGATCCCCCGGCAATTACCGCACTGCTCGATGTGCACCCCGCTGCGGTTGTAAGTCTGCATCATTCCACGACATTTCGGACACTGCATTCGGGTCACGTTACCGGTTTCGGTGGTGTCATGCAGACATGACTATCTGTGCGTCCGATGGGATCGACCGCCGGTTCTCGACGATTGTGCGGCACCGGAACTCAGCCCGTCGCGGACGAGATCTGCTCGGCGATGGGGATATCGGCGATGCGCAGGCAGGCGTCGACCAGTGCCGCGTCCAGCTCGTCCAGTGGCCGTCCCGTCGCCACCACCAGGGCCGCCGCCTGGACGACGACGGCGCGAGCCGGCAGATCGAGGGTCGCCCACACGTCACCGCCGGGTGCGATGGCAGCTCCGCCCGCCGCGCGGTAGGCGGTGAGGAAGCGTGTCCAGGCGGCCGGTTCCAGGATGCCCGCGGCGTAAAAGGCGGCGGGTCGAGCCAAGTCCCATACGGGATCACCGAGACCGAGATCGTCGAGGTCGATCAGCCGCCACTCGCCGGCGCCTGTGTGGACCAGCTGACCCAGGTGGAAGTCGCCATGGACGAGTGCCGCTGGTGCGCAGACCAACTCGGGCAGACTGTCGAATGCGCGCCACACCACTGCCGCTGCGGTCGCGTCGGCGATGTGGCCCGCGTCGCGAAGTCGGCTCATCGCCCTTCGCACACGGGCCGGGCCACCGGCGGCGGGCAAGTCGCGGCAGTGGGTAACCGGTGTCGCATGCAGGGTCGCCAGCAGCTGTGCCGCCGACTCCCACGGCGCAGCATCGGGATCGTCCGGGTCGACCGGTCTGCCGTACGGCCATACCGTGATCGGCCTACCCGCTTGCGACCGCACCACCTCACCCTCGACCGGCAGCGGGCCGAGCGCCACCGAGCGCAGCTCCGGTGAACCCGCGACCCGCAGCCGAGCGCGCAGGGCGGCGAGGTCGGACTCGGCCGGGTGCGCCTTGACGACGACCTCGCCCACCCGGACCACCAGTACGTCCACTCGATCGGCGAGCACATCGGCCGGACCGGACGCGCCGACCCGCCAACCGATTTCGGTCAGCACCGCCACCAGCTCGCGAGTCTGCGCCGATCGGTCGGCATTGGTTTCCAGCACCACTGACTCCTCCCCCGACCGGTCGGCGGCTCATCGGCCGGACATTCGGCGCCGCCTACGTCCGCTGCGGCTACCACCGCCTCCGGCCGGACTGCTGATGAAGGCTACCCAGGAGCTGCGTTGCCGACGCAGGCCCCGGTAACCTGCCCACCGGATTCGAAGCCGCTCACGCTCGAGCTGATTGACGACAACCTCAGGTGCCTGCCGGCGTGTTGAGGAAAGAGACCCAGGGAATCGTGTCGCCGAGGCAGAGAGCGGTGACCTGTGTGCCGGGGACAAAGCCGCTCTCGAAAGCTAATGGCGTGGAGGCGCGGCCCACTTTCCACTGCCCCCACAGGGTGCAGTTCCAGTTCTCCGTGGCGGTCGGTTCCAGGATTATGACCTCACCCGGGTTAGGACTGGGGCCCATGATCGGCCCCGCTGACGCGGCGCCCGCACCGAGAACGACCATCGGAGCTACGGCCGCCGCAGCAATTGCCGCACGCAATGCAATCTTGTTCATGGTGTTCACCTTCTGCTGGTCCGACCGGTATCCGTGCCGGGCGAGTGTTGTTATCGATCCGGTTGGACCGTGCAATAAGGTTCATTCACCTCGAGCTCGGAAAGCTTCCCCACCAGGGTGGAATTCAGCCACACCCTTTGTTGCGGGGGTGAGGAATTCCCACCCTGCCGGGGATGCTCAGCACCCACTGGAACGGCAAGACTTTGACGAATCATCAGCGCGGTTCTCGCGCCCCGACCAAACGAAAGATTCGTCATGAAATCCCTATCGCTCCGTGCCGCTGCTCTGATCGGCGCCGTTGTCCCCGCCGCTGTGCTCCTGTCGGGAACCGCTGTGGCGGGACCTGCTGCGGCGGACAGCCAAGCGGCAGTTGTCCGAGAGGTCGACAAGACCGGATGGTATGGCGGATTCGCGATCACCGTCGACGAGGTCAGCGCGAAAGAAGCTGACAGCGGGGCGACCGAGGTCGAGGTGAAACTCGGGTATGAGAACCTCATCGGCGCAACGCTGGCCCCGCCCGACAAGGCCTACCTCGAGGTAGACGGTGGTGAGGTGGTGGACCTACGTTTCGACAGCAAGAAGATCGCCGGCTACGGCAAGGGGAAAGGCACCGCCACCGGCACTCTCGGCACCACCGATGGCTCCCTCGACGACGTCCTCGACGATGTGGTCCTGGTCTACGGCAAGACCGATGGCAACCTGACCAAGATTCCGTTCGCCCAGAAGGAGAAGGTCGAGAGCATCGAACCGAAGGGGATCTCCGTCGGCCAGACGATCGGGAGCAACCCGGTCGCGGTCACCCTGTCCAAGGCGTTTCTCTGGCCGAGTTACGAGCCGGGCGAAAAAGGTAAGTACGAACTGTGGGTCGAAACCGATCTGGCACTGAGTGCCGATTACAAGGGATACGGCTACAACGTCTACCCCAAGAATTTCACTGTGACCTCACCGTCCGGTGAAACCGACAGCGCGGACAAGCGCAGCAGCTTCTACTCCGAACTGTTGACCAACGGTGGCTCTATCGAAGGTGAATGGCTGGTATTCCTCATCGACGGGCCCGCCAAGGGCGATTACCGGTTCGACGTCGATATGAACAGCACCCCCACCTCAGACAAGAGCAAGGTGGATCTGACCACCACGATCGCGCTGTGAACTCGCCCTTGTGAGTCGCATGACGCGATAGTCCGAGACCAGATCGAGCCGTCCCACCCGGGACGGCTCGATCTGCCGTTTCCGTCCTGACCTGCACGTATGCGCGGATCTAGAATATGAGTAGCTCGCCGCCAGCTGCACTGCAGAAAGGGGGTGGACCGTGACCGGCAATGTCGCCGAGGAACCGCGGCTGATCTACACCGACGACGCAGGGCATCGCCGGGAGGTGACACTCGGCCCAGGGACGGTCCGGATCACGATCGGGCGGTCATCGCAGGCCGATATCTCGCTCGGCACCGACGGGAAGGTGTCGCGGCTGCATGCCACGGTCGAATGGTTGAGCGGGCACTGGACGATCGTCGACGACGGGCTCTCCCGCAACGGCACCTTTGTCAACGGGCATCGGCTCACCGGGCGGCACCGCTTGCAGCCGGGTGACAGCATTCGCATCGGATCGACGAGGTTGACCTACGTGGACCTGAGCCGGGCCAGTGGCGCCCACACCATCGTCTCGGCCACCATGCCGACACCGCAATCGATGACGCAAGCGCAGATGGCTGTATTGATCGCGCTGTGCAGGCCATACAAGGACAACGCCGCGTTCGCCGCTCCGGCGTCGAATCAGCAGATCGCGCAGGAGCTTTTCCTTGCCGCTGAGACGGTGAAGACGCATATGCGGGCGCTGTTCATCAAGTTCGGCGTGGAGGATCTTCCGCAGAATCAGAAGCGATTACGGTTGGCGGAGCGAGCTATGCACAGCGGGATTGTCTCCGAGCGCGATTTGTGAAACACATGGATACGGCCCCGCCGAATTATCAGCGGGGCCGTGGGTTGGCGAAGGGCTCGGGTTGTACGGCGTGGCTTGAATTCATCACCGCCGATCCGTCAGGGAAACGTTCAGACTCCTATCGCAGCTCAGAAGAACCGTGGAGTGACCACGTTGTCGGCAACGTAGGCACCGTCGCAGTACAGCTCGACGTTGATCGGAATCATCGGGAGAGCCGGATACCTCGTCGGAAGGTTGACCGGGACAGGCGCACTGAGTGGGCCGACCCGGATCTGGCAGGCTGACGGATGCGCTGGAATGCTTGCCACTGTGACGGTGTAGCCCCACGCCTCGGGGACAACGGAATACCCGATGACCCCGGCCTGAGCGGTGCCCATTCCGGCCATCAGCGCGGCCGAAGCCAGTGCGCCGCTCGCAGCCGTTGCCGCTGCCACGCGTAGTGCAGTTCTTTTCATTTTCGTTCTCCTTGACTTTCGCCCGGCGCGCGAGCACATGGCCGATCATTGATGGTGTATTCGAGGTATCCCTCGTATTTGCAATCGCCGTTCTGCGATCACTGATAATCATGTTCGAACCGGAGGTCGGAATCATCACCTGCAGGGTGGGAATCGATCACCCCATTGGCATAGCGTCACGCGATACGTCGCCCCCGCAGAGGGGGCGGGCTCATCGCTGCCCCACCGCCGCGCCGCCCGCGCGGCGAATCCACCCGATAGCCACCCATCGCACTGGTAGGGTCGCCCCGCAGCAGGCGTGATCCCATCCATGACAAGCCCTTCGAGGTGGTCGATGATGACAAGCAAGCTCGCTTTCGCCGTTCCGGCGGCTTCCGCTCTTGCCGTGGCCGCGCTGGCCGTGACGGCGGCGCCGGCGGCGGCAGTGAACGGCGGCAAGTTCCAAACCGTGTACTCGCTGACCGAAGGTCTGTGCGTCGCGCAGATCGAGGCGTCGGTGAACGGGGACGGTTATCCCGAACACGCGGCGTTCACGGTCGGGTCGACCATGTGGGGCGTCGGTGAGTGCCAGCTGCCGGTCACGCTGAACTGGCGCAATCTCGAGACCGGCGAGACGGGCAGCAAGACCCAGACGCCGCACGGACCCGGTTACTGGATGAACGACGGTAAGTCGGCGCTGTTCGCGCCGGGCATCGGGAAGTTCTCGGCGACCATCACCATCGGACCGGCGCATATCCCCGAGCCGGGGACCATCGAGTTCACCGTCGCCGAATACCAGGGCTGAGCGGCACCGGCTGCCAGGCCAACGCATGACCACCACGATCGTCGCGGTCGCGGTCACCGTCGCGGTGCTCGTGGTGGCACTGCTGATCTGGTCACGAACGCGCCGCGTCGTGACGACTCCGGCCGAGCGTGCTGTGCATTCGGCGCTGCACACCGCTTCACTAGCCGCACGGCCGTTGCGGCGCGGGCTCGATGAGAAGTCCGCAGCCGAGGCCGCACCGCATCTGCGTGCGCTGACCGGGGCGGAAGCGCTTGGGGTAGCCGATGCGGGAGCGTCGCTGCTGGCCTGGGACGGCCCCCATGCCGATCTGGCCGATCGGTTCGCGGAGGCTGCGCAGCGCGCCATGTCGGGTGAACGCCCGGTGCTCGTCGGCGGACCCGGTGGGCAGGCGCGCGCACGGGGCGGCGATCATGCCGGGCGCACGCTCATCGCGCAGCCGTTGATCATCGAGGGCACCGGTGTGGTGGGCGCGCTCGGCGTCGTCACCATCGGCACCCCGGGCCCCGGCACGCTCGGCGCCGTCGCGGAGGTCGCCCGCTATGCCTGCGGTCAGCTGGAGCTGGCCGAACTCGACGCGTCGCGGGCGCGGCTGGACCGGGCCGAGGTGCGTGCGCTGCGGGCGCAGATCAGCCCGCATTTCATCTACAACGCGCTCAACACCATCGCCTCGTTCGTGCGCACCGATCCGGCCAGGGCCCGCGAACTCATCCTCGAATTCGCCGACTTCACCCGCTACTCGTTCCGCGCCGCGGGCGAATACACGGTGCTGGCCGATGAATTGCGCAATATCGAACGCTATCTGGCGCTCGAGCGAGCCCGGTTCGGTGACGCGCTACAGGTCAGGTTGCAGATCGCGCCGGAGGTCCTCGGCGTGGTGCTGCCGTTCCTCGCGTTGCAACCGCTGGTGGAAAACGCTGTGCGCCACGGCTTGGCCGGATCATCGGAGGGCGGCACCGTCAGTATCGCGGCCGCCGATGCGGGGACCGACTGTGTGATCAGCGTCGAAGACGACGGGGCGGGCATGGATCCGGAGCTGCTACGCTCCGGTGAGCTCGACGCCGTCGAATCCGGTTCCGGCGCCACCGCTTCCAGCGAATCGGCACACGTCGGTCTCGCCAATGTGGACGACCGCCTGCGCGCGGCGTTCGGCAACGACTACGGGCTGGTGGTCGAGACCGCCCCCGGCGCGGGCACCAAGGTCAGCATGCGTGTGCCGAAATTCCGCGCCGGAATCCAAGCGTGAGCCGGCTGTGCTGAGATAACCTCGGTGCCGTCGAGGTCGGGCACCCGAGCCAATCCGACGATGTCTCGGCGCACGGGCGTCCTCGGTACGCATCGTCCGGCACGCCACGGATCGGCACTCGGACGGGCTCTGCCTGGTGCTGATCCGTCGCCTCGATCTGGCCGATCAGCAGACTGCGGCCTACAGCAGCATCCCACCCGCCCGCCGCACACTGTCTACGATGGGTGGGCTGTGATGTAGGACACCGAAAGGGGCTGGCGATGCTGCGGGTGCTGGCCGTCGACGACGAGAAGCCTGCCCTGGACGAGCTGGTCTACCTGCTGAGGGCGCAGCCGGCGGTGACCGAGATCCACGCCGCGAGTGACGCCACCAGCGCGCTGCGGCTGCTGCGGGCCAACCCGGTCGACGCGGTGTTCCTCGATATCAATATGCCGGGGCTGGACGGGATGGAACTCGCCGGAATCCTGTCGGAATTCGCCGCTCCCCCCGCGGTGGTCTTCGTGACCGCACACGATGACAAAGCTGTCGCCGCTTTCGACCTCGGCGCGGTGGACTATCTACTCAAACCGTTGCGAGAGGCGCGCCTGGCCGAGGCCGTGCGTCGCATTGCCGCCGCCCGAACCACCACCGCCACGCCCGCCGAATCCGATCCCGAATCGGCCGACACCAACGAGGTCATCCCGGTGGAACTCGGCGGGGTCACCACGCTGGTGCACCGATCCAGCGTCAGCTGGGTGGAGGCCGACGGCGACTACGCCAGACTGCACACCAGCGCCGGATCACATCTGGTCCGCATCCCGCTCTCGGCGCTCGAGGCGCGCTGGCAGGACGCCGGATTCCTGCGGGTGCACCGCTCGTATCTGGTGGCATTGCGGCAGGTGACGGGCCTGCGCACGGTCGGTAGCGGCACCGTGGTGTGCCTGCGCGGTGAAGGGGCAGCGGCGGCAGTGGAACTACCCGTCAGCCGGCGTCAGGTGCGTGAGCTCAAACAGCGCCTGGTTCGCGGCCCGCGCCAGACCTGGACCGGCCGATGACGAGCCCGCAGCCGCGCCCGCCCCGCGAACGCGTGGTGCTGGCCGAGCGGCGCGGCGCCCGCCGGGTGCACACCAGGATGGAGGTGGCCGAGCAGACCGAAATCGGCGCCGCCATGATCGGCGGGCTCATTCGCGCCCAGCTAGGGCTCGCCCTGCGCCTGGCCCTGGTGACGGTGGCGGCGCTCGGCGCGCTACCGCTGCTGTTCGGGATCGAGTCCCTGGCAGGCGCGCACGTTCTCGGCATCCGGCTACCGTGGCTGCTGCTCGGTGTCGCCGCCTATCCGGCGCTGTATGTGATCGGCCGCCTCTATGTGCGGCTGGCCGAACGCAACGAGCACGATTTCCTCGAACTGGCCGAGGACTGAGATGGCCGACGCGTCGACGGCCGGAACCTGGCTGACGGTGGCGGCGCTACTGCTCGCGGCGGCGGCCACGGTGATCATCGGCGGGTACGGGGTCCGGTTGGCGCGCACCACCTCCGACTTCCTGGTGGCTTCGCGCAGCGTTGGCCCGCGCTGGAACGCGGCGGCAGTGTCGGGTGAATACCTGTCGGCGGCTTCGTTTCTCGGTGTCGCCGGGCTGATCGCCAAGTACGGTGCCGACGCCCTGTGGTATCCGGTCGGGTTCACCGCGGGTTATGTCGGGTTGCTGCTGTTCGTCGCGGCGCCGCTGCGCCGATCGGGCGCCTACACGGTGCCCGATTTCGCCGAGTTCCGGCTCGGCTCATTGCGTTTGCGGCGGCTCGCGGCGCTGGTGGTGGTGCTGATCTGCGGGGTGTATCTGATCCCCCAGTTCCAGGGCGCGGGCCTGACGCTGCGCATCCTGCTCGGTGTTCCGGGCTGGGTGGGTGCGGTGGCGGTCGGTGCGATCGTGATCGCCAATGTGGTCGGCGGCGGCATGCGCTCCATCACGCTGGTGCAGGCCTTCCAGTACTGGCTGAAACTCACCGCGGTCGCGCTGCCCGCGCTGGTACTGCTCGGACATTTTCTCGGCGCGCAACAGCCCGTGGGCTCCCCTGCCCCGCCGACGGTCACCCAGCCCACCACCGTCGAAGTCACCACACCGGTAATCGTGCAGGTCGACGCACCGCAGCGGGTGACGATCACCGGCACGGTCGACGGCCGCAGCGTCGACGGTCCGGTCTCGCTCGGTCCCGGCGAACACGAGCTGGCCGCCGATACCCGGCTCGTGCTGGACGCGGGCGCCACAGTGCCGGTAGTCGCAGGCGCACCCGCCGACGGCGCGGCCTGGCTGCTGCCCGGCGGCGGCTTCGGCGATCCGCATCCGCTGTATCAGGTGTATTCGCTGATCATCGCCACCTTCCTCGGCACCATGGGCCTGCCGCATGTGCTGGTGCGCTTCTACACCAACCCCGACGGTCGCACCGCCCGCGCCACCGCGCTGGCCGTGATCGGGCTGGTCGGCGGGTTCTATCTGTTCCCGATCCTGCTCGGGGTGTTCGCGCGCCTGTATGTGCCGCAGCTGCTCATCACCGGCACTTCCGATGCGGCGGTGCTGCTGCTTCCGGGTTCGGTGCTCGACGGCCTGCCCGGTCAGCTGCTGGCCGCGCTGGTCGCCGCAGGCGCGATCGCGGCGTTCCTCGCGACCTCGTCCGGTCTGCTGGTCAGCATCGCGGGCGTGCTCAGCACCGATGTGCTGCGCGGGCGTATCCGTGATTTCCGTGCGGCGGCGCTGGTGGCCGGTGCGGTACCGCTCGGGCTGTCGCTGACGGTGGTCTCGCTGGACCTGTCCCGAACGGTGGGCCTGGCCTTCGCGGTCGCGGCCTCCACGCTGTGCCCGCTGCTGGTGCTCGGCATCTGGTGGCGTGGGCTCACCGCCTCCGGTGCTGTCGCCGGGCTGATCATCGGCGGGCTGGCCTCCGGCGGGGCGACCGTGGTGTCGGTGCTCGGTGGGGTGTCCGCCGAGCCGGCCGGTGGCTGGCCCGCCGCGCTGCTCGGCTATCCGGCGGCGATCAGCGTGCCGCTGGCGTTCGCGACGATGATCGCGGTCAGCATGCTGACCCGGCGTCAGGACGCGCTGACCGTGGCGCGCATCTTCGTCCGCATGCACGCGCCCGAACGCCTCGGCATGGGCGCCGATCGCGAAGGCGGGCTGTCGGCGGGCTGACCGTTCGTCGCGCCCATCCGACCGTTCACCGCACGGTCGACTACGCCTGCCGAGTGACCCAGGCCACAGCATTTTCCGCAGCTGACTCCGGTCGTAACTTCGATACACACCGTAAGCCACGTCACAGGTAGGGACCGGGTGATGACCACAACCGATACCGACGCCGCACCGCCGCGGCGCACCCCGACTCCGGAGGAATTCGTCCGGATGCAGGCCAGCCCGGAATTCCAGGAACTACGAACCCGATTGCGGCGCTTCGTGTTCCCGATGACCGCACTGTTCCTCACCTGGTACCTGGTGTACGTGCTGCTCGGCGCGTACGCGCACGACTTCATGGCCACCAGGCTGTTCGGCAATATCAATGTCGGGCTGGTACTCGGCCTCGGACAGTTCGTGTCCACCTTCGTCATCACCGGGCTCTATGTCCGGTTCGCCAACCGGGAACTCGACCCGCGTGCCGCGGCCATCCGCGAGGAACTCGAAGGGGTCAAGGCATGAACCTGCACTATCTGGCCGCCGACGCCACCGTCGGCAATCCGGTCGCCAACATCAGCATTTTCGCGCTGTTCGTCGCGGTCACCATGATCGTGGTCATTCGCGCCAGCCGCAAGAACACCACCGCCGCCGACTATTTCACCGGTGGACGTGGCTTCTCCGGCCCGCAGAACGGCATCGCCATCGCAGGCGACTACCTGTCCGCGGCCAGCTTCCTCGGTATCGCGGGCGCCATCGCCGTCTACGGCTACGACGGGTTCCTCTACTCCATCGGCTTCCTGGTGGCATGGCTGGTCGCGCTCTTGCTGGTGGCCGAAATGCTGCGCAACACCGGCAAGTTCACCATGGCCGATGTGTTGAGCTTTCGGTTGAAGCAGGGGCCGGTGCGCACCGCGGCGGCACTGACCACCCTGACTGTGTCGCTGTTCTATCTGCTGGCGCAGATGGCGGGCGCGGGCGGCCTGGTGGCGCTGCTGCTCGATATCTCCAGCAAGACCGGACAGGCCATCGTGATCGCGGTGGTCGGCGTGCTGATGATCGTCTACGTGCTCGTCGGCGGGATGAAGGGCACCACCTGGGTGCAGATCATCAAGGCGGTGCTGCTGATCACCGGCGCCGCGGTGATGACCGTCGTGGTGTTCGCCAAGTACGGGTTCGACCTGTCGGAGATCCTCGGTTCCGCGCAGGCCGCGGTGAGCGGTTCGGCCAATGACGCCGTCGCCGCACGCGATGTGCTCGCCCCCGGCGCCCAGTACGGCGGCAGCGAGATGTCGAAGCTGAACTTCCTGTCCCTCGGTCTCGCACTGGTCCTGGGTACCGCGGGTCTGCCGCATGTGCTGATGCGGTTCTACACCGTGCCAACGGCCAAGGAAGCGCGGCGTTCGGTGGTCTGGGCGATCGCTCTGATCGGCGCGTTCTACCTGTTCACCCTGGTACTCGGCTACGGCGCGGCGGCCATCGTCGGCCCGGACAAGATCCTCGCCGCGGCCGGTGGCCAGAACTCGGCGGCCCCGCTGCTGGCCTTCGAACTCGGCGGTGTGCTGCTGCTCGGTGTGATCTCCGCGGTCGCGTTCGCCACCATCCTCGCGGTGGTGGCCGGCCTGACGATCACCGCATCGGCGTCGTTCGCCCACGACATCTATGCCAGCGTGCTCAAGCGCGGCAAGGCCGATGAGGCCAGCCAGGTGCGGGTCTCGCGCTACACCGCCGTAGTGATCGGCCTGCTGGCCATCGGGCTCGGCATCCTGGCCAACGGACAGAACATCGCCTTCCTGGTGGCGCTGGCCTTCGCGGTCGCGGCGGCGGCGAACCTGCCGACCATCCTGTACTCGCTGTTCTGGCGGCGATTCAACACCACCGGCGCGTTGTGGAGCATGTACGGCGGCCTGATCTCGACCATCGTGCTGATCGTGTTCTCCCCTGCGGTATCGGGTTCCAAGTCGGCGATGATCCCCGGATCCGACTTCTCCTGGTTCCCGCTGTCCAACCCCGGCATCGTGTCCATCCCGCTGGCCTTCGCGCTCGGCATCGCCGGCACCCTCGTCGGCGGCCGCGACCGCGAGGACCCGGACAAGGCCGCCGAGATGGAGGTGCGCTCGCTGACCGGTGTGGGCGCGGAGAAGGCGGTGGTGCACTGATCACTGACCGCTCCCCGTTGTCCCCCTTGCTCATTCGTTAGGAGTTAGCGCGTTGACCACCGTCACCGTCGACCATCTCGACAGCCCCGCCGCCTACCCGCCCGCACCCGAATTCGCCGCCGACGCCAATGCCGGTGCCGCCCTGTACGACCGGGCAGCCGCGGATCGGCTCGAATTCTGGGCCGAGCAGGCCCGGCGGCTGCACTGGGACCGGCCGTGGAGTCAGGTGCTGGATTGGAGCAACGCGCCGTACGCGGAGTGGTTCGTCGGCGGCACGCTCAATGTGGCCTACAACTGCGTCGACCGGCATGTGCTCGACGGCCACGGCGAGCAGGTCGCCATCCACTGGGAGGGTGAGCCGGGCGATTCCCGGTCCATCACCTACCGGGAGCTGCTCGCGGAGGTCAGCCGTGCGGCGAACCACTTCACCGAGCTCGGGCTGGTCGCCGGTGACCGGGTGGCGATCTATATGCCGATGGTGCCGGAGGCCATCGTGGCCATGCTCGCCTGTGCACGCCTGGGCCTGACGCATTCGGTGGTGTTCGCCGGGTTCTCGCCCACCGCGCTGCGGCAGCGGGTCGACGATGCCGGTGCCCGCCTGGTGGTCACCACCGACGGGCAGTGGCGCCGCGGAACGGCGGCGCCACTGAAGGCGGCGGTGGACGAGGCGCTGGGTGCACCAGGCGATACCACGGTGGAGCACGTGCTGGTGGTGCGCCGCACCGAGATCGAGGTGCCCTGGACCGAGGGCCGCGACCTGTGGTGGCACGAAACCGTCGCCCAAGCCTCCCCCCAACACCACGCCCAAGCCTTCGACGCCGAACACCCCCTGTTCATCCTCTACACCTCCGGCACCACCGGAAAACCCAAAGGCATCCTGCACACCAGCGGCGGCTACCTCACCCAAACCGCCTACACCCACCACAACGTCTTCGACCACAAACCCGGCGCCGACGTCTACTGGTGCACCGCCGACATCGGCTGGGTCACCGGCCACAGCTACATCGTCTACGGCCCCCTCGCCAACCGCGCCACCCAAGTCGTCTACGAAGGCACCCCCAACTCCCCCGACGAGCACCGGCATTTCGAGATCATCGAAAAGTACGGCGTGACGATCTATTACACCGCACCCACCTTGATCCGCACGTTCATGAAGTGGGGCAGGCAGATTCCGGATGCGCACGATCTGTCGTCGCTGCGAGTGCTCGGTTCGGTCGGTGAGCCGATCAATCCGGAGGCGTGGCGCTGGTACCGCGAGGTCATCGGCGCGGGCAAGGCGCCCATCGTCGACACCTGGTGGCAGACCGAGACCGGGTCCATCATGATTTCGCCGCTGCCGGGCGTCACCGCGGCCAAACCCGGTGCCGCCATGACCCCGCTGCCCGGTATCTCGGCGCGCGTCGTCGATGACGACGGCACCGAACTCGACCGCGACAAGTCGGGACTGCTGGTGCTGGATCAGCCGTGGCCGTCGATGCTGCGCGGCATATGGAACGATCCGCAGCGCTTCCAGGAAACCTACTGGGACCGGTTCGGGGTCTCCGGCTGGTACTTCGCCGGAGACGGCGCCCGGCTCGACGCCGACGGTGATCTGTGGGTGCTCGGCCGGGTCGATGACGTCATGAACGTCTCCGGCCACCGCATCTCCACCGCCGAGGTGGAATCGGCCCTTGTCGCCCACGGGGCCGTCGCCGAAGCCGCCGTGGTGGGTGCCACCGACGCCACCACCGGACAGGCCATCGTCGCCTTCACCATCCTCACCGCCGAGGCAGGCGCGGCCGACGACGACCGCGCCGGATTGGTCACCCAACTGAAAGCCGAAGTTGCTCAGCAGATCAGCCCGATCGCCCGCCCCCGCGATATCCATATCGTGCCGGAGCTGCCGAAAACTCGCAGCGGCAAGATCATGCGCCGCCTGCTGCGCGACGTCGCCGAGGGCCGCGAGCTCGGCGACACCTCGACGTTGGTCGACCCGACAGTGTTCGAGTCCATAGCCCGCGGGTAATCCCCGTGCATGCGGCGGACCCGGTCCGTGAGGGGGACCGGGTCCGCCGTTGGGTATTTCGGACCGGCCGCCGCGCAGGACAACCATACCCAAGTGGACGCATGACCTGGCGCGCTCCGAGATACCTTGCGCGGAGCGGTTATTCAGAGTTGGAGTACCTTCTTGCGCATGGAGGTTTTGCTGCACCAGATCGACGCGTTCACCGACGCACCGTTCTCGGGTAATCCGGCTGCGGTGATGCCGTTACCGTCCTGGCTGCCCGATGCGCTGTTGCAACAACTGGCCGAGGAGAACAACCTCGCCGAGACGGCCTTCTACACCCCGGAGTTACCCGCTGACGTGGGGCCGCCACCCGGCGATTGGCCCGCCTTCCACCTGCGCTGGTTCACCCCGCGGGTGGAGGTGGAAATGTGCGGGCACGCGACGCTGGCGAGTGCGGCGCAGATCCTGACCGATATCCAGCCCGGCGCCGACCGGGTCAGTTTCTACACCCACAGTGGGTGGCTGCACGTCGATCGGACCGATGACGACGAGTATGTGCTCGACCTGCCCGTGGTGCCGTCGATCGAGACCGATCCCGATCCGGTGCTGGTCGCGGCGCTCGGCGTGCGGCCGGTGCGTGCGTACACCGGTGCCGATGCGGTGATCGTGGTGGCCACCGAGCAGGAGGTGCGTACCCTGCGGCCCGCGCTGGATCGGTTCCCGCCACTGCCACGCGGCGCCGTCGTCACCGCCCGCGGCGACGAGGTGGACTTCGTCTCCCGATTCTTCGGGCCCGGCGTCGGCGTCCCCGAAGACCCGGTGACCGGGTCCGCGCACGCGCAATTGGTCCCGCTGTGGAGCCGGGAGCTGGGCCGCAACCTGCTGACGGCCCGGCAGCTGTCGCGCCGCGGAGGATCGCTTCGCACCGAGCTGATCGGCGACCGAGTGCTGCTGATCGGGCGCTGTCGCCGGTATCTGGACGGGGTGGTCACATTGCCGGACGAGTGGTGAGGTAACCGCTGAGCTGCCGTGCCCGAGGTCAGAAGTCGGGGACCGGGCCGTCGTCGGGCGTCGTCGTCACGACATCGGTGGCGTCGGGTAGCAGCGGGGCGATCGCGAAAGCGCCCGCGACCGCGTCGGCGGGCAGTGCCTCGACAGCGCGGATTCCGTTCTGGGCAGCGAGGTTTCGCAGCTGATCCAGGCGGCCGCGCACGATCAGGCCGACCGCGCACGCGCATCCGGTACGCAGCCGGGCGACCGAGACTTCCGTGACCTTCCGCATGCGCTCGTCGACGTATCCGGACCGACGCAGCTGATCCAGCAGCAGCCAGGCGGCGTCCTCGGCCGACCGCAGCACCACCTCGTCACCGGCCGGGACCTGCACCGTCAACAACTGGGTCTGCACGCGTGGCAGCGGCACCTGATACAGCACCCGGCCGATCCGGAGACCACGCGCGCGTTCCGGAAGTTGTTGCGGGGTCTGATATTCGGTGAACGACACCAGCGCCCAGTGCTCATCGGAATCGGTGCCGGTCAGCGAATCCTGCGCCCGCGCCAGATAGTCCGCGACGGCCTCGCCCTGCTCCGGGCCCAGCCGATCGGTGGACACACCGTCCGAACGTTGCGGTTGCATCGCACCCACCACGATCAGCACGACCACGGCCACCGCGACGACCGCCGCAAACGCTACCCGCATCGCGCGCGTGGTCCGGAAACCGCCGCTGTCCTCGTCCGGCTCGGCGTCGAATCGGCCGGGTTCGCCGGACACCGTCAACACCTGTTCCGGGACGCCTGGCCTCGAAGACAACGCTCAGGCATTGCGCAGCACGTCGAGCGCGTTGGTCAGATCGGCCGGGTACTCGCTGGTGATCTCCAGGTACCGGCCGTCGGCCGGATGCTGGAAGCCGAGCGAGCGCGCGTGCAACCACTGCCGTTGCAGGCCGAGGCGTTCGGCCAGGCGGGGGTCGGCGCCGTAGGTGAGATCACCGCAGCAAGGGTGGCGGATCGCGGAGAAATGCACCCGGATCTGATGGGTGCGGCCGGTTTCCAGGTGGATGTCGAGCAGGCTCGCCGCCTGGAACGCCTCCACGGTGTCGTAGTGAGTGACGCTGGGGCGGCCGTCGGCGACGACCGCGAACTTCCAGTCGTTGCCACGGGCACGGCCGATCGGGGCATCGATCGTGCCGCTGCTGGGATCCGGATGCCCCTGCACCAGTGCGTGATACCGCTTGTCGACGGTCCGCTGTTTGAACGCACGCTTGAGCATCGTGTAGGCGTGCTCGGACTGCGCGACCACCATCACCCCGGACGTGCCGACATCGAGCCGGTGCACGATACCCTGACGTTCATGCGCGCCGGAGGTGGAGATGCGGTAGCCGGCCGCGGCCAGCCCGCCGACCACCGTCGGCCCGGTCCAGCCGACACCGGTGTGCGCGGCGACGCCGACCGGTTTGTCGACCGCGACGATGTCGTCGTCGGCGTAGAGGATCCGCATCCCCTCCACCGGTTCGGCCTCTATGGTGAGTTCGCGCTTCGGCTCGGGGAAGATCACCTCGAGCCAGGCGCCGGCGGTCAGCCGATCCGATTTGCCTGCGGCCACACCGTCCAGCTGCACCGAACCTTCTTCGGCCAGCGTCGCGACTGCCGTGCGCGAGAGGCCGAGCAGCCGGGAAAGGCCCGCATCGACTCGCATGCCGTCGAGCCCGTCGGGCACCGGCATGGTCCTTGTTTCCCTCATGCCGCGCTCCCCTCGCCGGCCTTCGCCGATTCGCCGTCGGTAGTGGTGTCGCTCGGGTCTGCAGCGCTGGTCGCGCCCGTCTTCGAGTCGGCGTCCTTCGCATCGCTCGACGGGCCTTTGGCACCGGGCTCGCCATCGGCGTCACGATCGACGGTTGCTGAATCGGCGGAGTCAGAGGCAACCGCCCCTGTGCCGGCGGCGTCGGACTCGTCCGAATCTTCACCGCGCCCGATGCGGTTTCCGTTGGGCTCGAACCCGAACACCGTCAACACGACGAGCAAGATCGCACCGCAGACGATGGCCGAGTCGGCGACATTGAACACCGGCCACCAGCCGACCGCGACGAAATCGACCACATGGCCCTGCAACGGCCCGGGCGATCGGAACAAACGGTCCACCAAGTTGCCGAGCGCACCGCCGAGCACCATGCCGAGGCCGATGGCCCACCACATGGAGCGCAGCGTGCGGCCGATGCGGATCACGCCGATCACCACGGCGGCCGCGACCAGCGTCAGCAGCCACGTCATGCTGGTCGCCATCGAGAACGCCGCGCCCGGATTGCGCACCAGGCTCAGCCGCGCGAAATCGCCGATGAGATACACCGGCTCGCCGGGGGTCAGCGTGGCAACCACGATGACCTTGCTGAGCAGGTCGAGCGCGAAGAGCACCGCCGCGATCACCAGCAACAGCCGCAGTCGCTGCGGTGGGCGCGCCGAGCCCTCGGGGGGCTGGTCGGCGGTGCTTGGCTCGGGTGGCCGGTCGTCACTCACGCCGACCATCATCTCTCGAGGCACGATCGGCGCTGTGCTGCGGTCACCGCATGTCCCAGCAGATCCTCAGGATCCGGGCGCCGCATGTCCCAGCTGACACTCAGGAAGCGGTCGTAGTCTGTTGCTCGTGACGGTGTTGTCTTCTCCCCACGCACCCCGGATCGCCCGTTCCGGAGTGCTGATCATGGTGCTCGCGGTCGGGTTGTCGGCGTTCGGTGTCGGTTGCAGCGACGGCGCCGAGCCGTCGTCGGAGGCCGAGGGCACCGAGCCGCTCGGCATCGGGCGTGAAGTGACGGTGCCGATCGCCGCCTCGGTGGCCACGGTCGAATCGCCGGGCAGCGAACCGCGCAGCTCGCTGCGTGCGGGTTTCCCGGACGGCACCGTGCAGGAGGTGACGCTGCGCACCGATCACCGCATCCAGCAGCAGATCAACGATCAGCCCGCGCGGGACTTCTCCAATCCGGCGCTGACCATCCCGTTGACGGCGCGCACCGGTACCGCGGGCGTCGATCTCACCCTCGGCGCCGTCACCACCCCCGATCCGTCGTTATCGCAGGCGCTGACCGCCGCCGACGGTTCGCACGCGGGCCTGGATATGAGCGAGTTCGGCGCGATCACCGCGCTGCGCCTCGCCCCCTCACCGGACACCTCCAACTCGGCGCGCGCGGCGATCGAGCAGGCGTTCTATCAGGCGGTGTACCAGTCGATCACGTTCCCGGACGAGCCCGTGGGCGTCGGCGCGGTGTGGACGGTGCGGCAGGAGGTGACCGGCGGTGTGTCACTCGATCAGGTGACCACCGCGACGTTGACCGAACGCGACGGCAACCGGCTCACCATCGACCTGACGGTCGCTCAGACACCGAAGTCACGGACCTGGAACCTGCCCAATGACGCGGGCACCCTCCAGATCGAGGACTACGCAATGACCGGTGCGGGCACCATCATCGTCGATCTCGGACTGCCACTGCCGGTGTCGGGTGCGATCGATATCGGCGGGCACCAGTCCTACCTCGATCCGCGCACCGATACGCGGCTGCGGCAGACGATCAGCACCAGGGTGTCCTGGAGCGAGTGAGGCCCCCGGTTGTCGCGATCGGTGTTGTTTGTCGGTGCCCGGGCCTAGGCTCGGAACCGTCCGACAACCGATCGAGACCCAGGAGGTCTTGCGATGTCCGATGTCTCCCCGATTCCCGAGGGTTATCCCCGCATCTGTCCCGGCCTCGCCATAGACGGCGCCGCCGAGGCGATCGAGTTCTACAAGAAGATTTTGGGCGCCACCGAGCGCATGCGCATGCCGGGCCAGGACGGCAAGATCGCCCACTGTGAACTTCAGGTCGGCGACTCCGTGCTAATGCTCGGTGATCCGGCTCCGGAACTGGACTTCCGCGATCCGAAGACCGTGGGCGGCACCCCGGTCAACTTCAACGTCTACGTGCCCGATTCCGATGCCGCCTACAACGCGGCCATCGCCGCGGGCGCCACCGCGATCAGGCCCGTGGAAACCCAGTTCTACGGCGATCGTTCGGGCACCTTCGCCGACCCGTGGGGTCACCAGTGGACGGTGGCCACCCACGTCGAAGACGTCGCCCCGGACGAAATGGAACGACGCATGGCCCAGTTCACCTGAGCGTCCCGACCGCTACGCGTGCCCTGGCTGGGGCATCCACCCTCAGCCAGGTGCCGCACGTCGCTCAGGCGGCGCCGCCGGGGGACGCGGGGATGAGCTTGTGCTCCTCATCGCGCAGTGAGGCGGTGACCCACCAGGCCGCCTCGACCAACACGATGCCCACCGCACCGCAGATCAACGCGGCGGTGGTCAGCGAAACGTTGGACGGGTCGAGCTTGAAGAACTCCCTGGTGAACGGAATGCTGAACAGCAGCAGGTAGGCCAGCACCGACGTCGCGAGCAGCACCACCTTCCACCACACGTAGGGCCGCGCCACGATGGCAAGCACCCAGACCGCGATCATGATCAGCGTGATGAGCGCGGTGGTGCCCGCCTGCACGGTCTGCTCCTCGGTGGCCTCCGGCCCCGCGTAGGCGATCAGATAGGCCACGAACGTGGCCACACCGATCACCACACCCGACGGGATCGCCAACCGCATCACCCGGCCGACGAAACCGGTGCGCGCCCGCTCGTTGTTCGGTGCCAGCGACAGGATGAACGCCGGAATGCCGATGGTGAACCAGGCGGCGATGGTGACGTGGCGCGGCAGGAACGGGTACCCGATCGGCTCGTAATCGAAGATCTGCGAGCCGATACCGGCCAGGCCGACCAGGAATGCCAGCAGCACCGAGTACACGGTCTTGGTGAGGAACAGATTCGAGACCCGCTCGATATTGCCGATCACCCGGCGGCCCTCACCCACCACATATGGCAGGGTCGCGAACTTGTTGTCCAGCAGCACGATCTGGGCCACCGCGCGGGTGGCGGGGCTACCCGAGCCCATCGCGACGCCGATATCGGCGTCCTTGAGCGCGAGCACATCGTTCACGCCGTCACCGGTCATGGCGACGGTATGCCCGCGTGATTGCAGCGCGCCGACCATGGCACGTTTCTGATCGGGGCGCACTCGGCCGAAGGTGGTCTGTTCATCGAGCACGTCGGCGAGCGCCGCACGGTCCTCCGGCAGTCCGCGCGCATCGACCGCATGGTCGCCGCCGGGCAGGTCGAGCGAGGAGGCCACCGCACCGACCGACACCGCGTTATCGCCGGAGATGACCTTGATCGACACGTTCTGGCTCGCGAAATAGTCCAGCGTCTCGCGGGCGTCCGGGCGCACCTTCTGCTCCAGCACCACCAGCGCGGCCGGAGTCACGGTGCCGGGCGCGTCCGGCGCGTCGACGGGACGGTCCCCGCGCGCGAGCAACAGGATGCGCAGCCCGGACGCGCCGAGATCCTCGGCCATCCGCGCATCCTCCGAACCAGGATCCAGCAGCACATCCGGCGCGCCGAGCAGCCAGTCACCGTGCTCGCCGTAGGAGAACCCGCTCCATTTCTTGGCCGAGGAGAACGGCGCGACCGCGGTGTACTGCCAGTTCGGCCGGTCGGGCAGTCCCTCGGCGATCGCCTGCACGCTGGCATTGGGCCGCGGATCGTCGCCGGCCATGGCGGCCAGCGCCCGGCGCACCTCGGCGTCGTCGGCCGAGCCCAGCACCTTGATATCGGCCAGGCGCATACCGTTCTCGGTCAGGGTGCCGGTCTTGTCCGCACACACCACATCGACCCGGGCCAGACCCTCGATCGCGGGCAATTCCTGCACCAGGCATTGGCGCCGGCCGAGCCGCACCACACCGACGGCGAACGCGATCGAGGTCATCAGCACCAGGCCCTCGGGGACCATCGGCACCAGCGCCGCCACCATGCCGCTGACCGCCGGCCGCCACGGCTGACCACTGGAGAACAGCTGGTTGTAGATGATCAACGCACCGGCTGGGATCAGCAGGTAGGTGATGACCTTGAGAATGGTGTTGATGCCATTGCGCAGTTCGGAATTGACCAGGGTGAATTTGCTGGCCTCCTCGGCCAGTTTGGCCGCGTAGGCATCCCGGCCGACCTTGGTGGCCCGGTAGGCACCGGATCCCGACACCACATAGCTGCCCGAGAGGACCTGCGCGCCCAGCTCCTTGTGCACCGCGTCGGCTTCACCGGTGAGCAGCGATTCGTCGACCTCGAGCAGCTCGGATTCGGTGACCTCACCATCGACCACGATCTGATCGCCGGGGCCGAGCTCGATCAGCTCGTCGAGCACCACATCCTTCGGCGCGATCTGCTCGGAACTGCCGTCGCGGCGCACCGTCGGCTTGGCCTGGCTGACGATGGCCAGCTGATCGAGGGTGCGTTTGGCGCGGATCTCCTGAATGATGCCGACCGCGCTGTTGGCGACGATGAGCAGACCGAACATGCCGTCGATCACCGACCCGGTGGCCATCACCAGCACGAACAGCACGCCGAGGATGGCGTTGATCCTGGTGAAGACATTGGCGCGGACGATGTCGCGCACCGAGCGGCTGGCCCGGTCGGGCACATCGTTGGTGCGGCCGTCACGACGGCGCTCGGCCACCTCGGCAGCGGTCAGCCCGGTCGAACGCGGCGCCTGCACGGATATCGACATGGCTGCCAGCCTAAGCGACGGCCGATCGCGCAGCCCGCCATCGGCGGTGTGCCCGGCCCGGTCGGCGCGCACCGCCGGACATGATGCGGCGGTACAGGTCAGGGCGAAGTACCGTCGGACGAGTGCGGCGGACCGAGTCGATCCCAGGTGTTGGCTTCGGTATCGGGGCGTATGCGTCCTGGGGCGCGTTCCCTGCCTTCTTCGGTCTGCTGGCCTTCGCCCCCGCCACCGAAGTGCTCGCCCAACGCATTCTGTGGACCCTGGTGGTGGTGCTGATCGTGTTGGTCGCGGTGGGCAGGCTGGGTGAGCTGCGTCAGATCTCGGCAAGCACCTGGCGTTACGCGGCGGTGGCGTCGGCGGCGATCTCGCTGAACTGGGGTGTGTACGTCTACGGCGTCATCTCCGAACAGGTCGTGCAATGCGCCCTCGGCTACTTCATCAATCCGCTGGTGACGGTGGCGTTCGGGGTGATCATCTTCCGGGAGCGGCTGGCCGGCGCGCAGTGGGTGGCACTCGGGCTCGGCGCTGCGGCGGTCGCGGTGCTCACCGTCGATTACGGCAGGCCGCCGCTCATCGCGATCACGCTGGCGTGTTCGTTCGCCATCTACGGCTTGGTCAAGAAGGTGATCCCCCTGGACGCGCTGCGCGGGGTGGCGGCCGAAGGCCTGATCGCGGCGCCGTTCGCGCTGATGTTCGTGATCGTGCTCGCCGTCACCGGACGGGGCACCTTCGGCGGTGACTTCTCCGATACCGCGCTGCTGATGTCGACCGGGCCGGTCACACTGGTCCCGTTGCTGCTGTTCGCGGTTGCCGCGCAACGGGTCCCGCTGTCGACGATGGGCCTCCTGCAATACCTCACCCCCGCTTTACAGTTGGCATGGGGCGTCGCCGTCGCCGGTGAACCGATGCCGGCCTCGCGATGGGCCGGTTTCGCACTCATCTGGGCAGCGCTGGCGGTATTCACCGTGCACGCGCTGGTCCGCGGCCGCGGACGTTCCACCCCGCCCGAACCGGCCGAACCGGCAGTCGGCGGCCCCGACCTGGGCCCGACTCCGCGCTGAGGTTCGTCAGGGCAACGATCGCTCCGGCCGCCATACCGACTGTGAAACCGCACAGAAAAGGGGCGCGACGAGCTCGTTTCGGTTAGATTCTGCGCGATTCGATCCCGGCATCGGCGGCGGGATCACCATGGAACGCACTGATATCGGAGGTCGAGACGGCTGTGAACGACGAGATCCTGGACCGGGCCGCGGGAGCACTAGTTGGCAGCGCCGCCGGTGACGCGCTAGGCGCAGGCTATGAATTCACCCATCCCGGCCCCGACTCGGAGATCGGCATGGTCGGCGGCGGCGTCTTCGACTGGGCGCCGGGCCAATGGACCGACGACACCTCGATGGCGATGGCGATCGCGCTGGCCGCCGACAAGTCCGAGGGGGGCATCGATCTGGACGAGGTGGCGGCGGGGTTCATGCGATGGTGGGATTCGCAGCCGCCGGACGTCGGGGTGCAGACCTCGAAGGTGCTCGGTGCGGGACCGGCATCCGCACGCGATATGCAAGCAGTCGCCATGTCCTTGCCCGGGCTGACCGGCGGCAACGGCTCCCTCATGCGCACCGGGCCGGTCGCGCTGGCCTTCCTCACCCGGCCGGAGGAATGCACCCGGGCGGCGGGCGCGATCGGCCTGCTCACCCATCATGACCAACAGGCCATCGAAGCCTGCAAAATGTGGAGCCATGCCATCCGGCACGCCATCCTGGAGGCGAGCTTCGACGGCGTTCGCCAGTACGCCGCAACCTGCGCCGCCGCCGACTATTGGATGCCGCTGCTCGAACAGGCCGAAACCGGGGCCCCGCAAGACTTCCCGAAGAACGGCTGGGTGGTGCACGCTTTACAGACCGCGTGGTGGGCGATCAGCACCACCGAACAGTCGGGGCCCGAACATCTTCCGCGCGCGCTGGAACAGTGTGTGCGGGCCGGCGGCGATACCGACACCACCGCCGCCATCGCCGGTGCGCTGCTCGGTGCGCGCTGGGGTGCGTCGGCGGTGCCGTCGGGGTGGCGCGAGATCTTGCACGGGTACCCGGGGTTGACCGGCGACGATCTGGTTGCGCTTGCACATCGGATCGTGCTGAAGAACGCGGGACAGCCGACACGCGCATAAACCTGGGGTCGGTGCGCGATGGCCTTGGTCGTCGGTCACCGAGCACTGTCCACCGAACCCCGGGGCGCCAAGCGGTGCCCCGGGGTTCGGGATCAGCGGCTATCGGTCGGGGTCGGCGGCATGCACGTACCAGGCGACCGAGCCCGGCGGGGTTGCGGTGGGGGCAACGCGCCGCCCTCCGCAACCGGCCTCAGTACGAGGTGATGATGTGGCCCGGCGTCCAGGTACCCGAGCGCCTGACCTGCTCGACCGAAATCCGCGCGGCTTCGGCGTCGGAGTCCATCGGGATGAACTGCTCGATCGAGCCCCAGTCCTTGTCCCAGTCGTGGTTCAGGTAGGCGGGCAAAGTCCGTGCGGTGAACAGCAGCTGGGTCCAGCCGAGCGGCCCGCCACCGTCGTGGGCCTGCCACATATTGGTGATGGAGGCGCCGCCGCGGTCGGGCAGGATCCGGTACTGCGGCAGTTCGGAGACGCCGTAGCGGGTGGGCAGATGGTTCTGGCAGGGGAAGTTCAGCCCCACCGACCAGTCCAGCAGCACCGGGGTCTGCGCGCCGAGCAGCTCATTGATCGTGGTCGTCTGCGGTACCCGCGGCGGGGTGACGGCCAGCCACTGGTCACCGCCGAGATCCTTGTCCTCGGCGACAAGGCGCACCACATCGGCGTCACCGGGCAGCTGATCCAGCGGGACGCGCACATTGCGCCACACCGGCGCGGGGCCGATATCGAGCGGCAGGATCATGCCACGCGGTGCCACGCTGCCGTCGGGCTGGGTGGCCCCGTATTCGAGTTCGAGCCGTTGGCCCGGGCGCTCCACACCGTCGGCGTCCACCGAACGGATCCGGCCCGCCACCGCGACGGCGATGATGTCGCCGCGGCTGCCGTCGACGGCAGCTGGTAGCTGATACCAGCCGGTGGTCAGTGCGGCCGGAACCTGGTCGGCGGCGCTGAAGGTACCGAGCACCGGGGTGGTGGCCGGTTCGAGTCCGAACGGCAACGGGACGCTGCTGCCGTTCACACCGCTACCGGTCGAGGTATCGGAGGTCGACCCCGCCGATGCTTGTGCATCGCGGATCTCGTCCGGATCCGAGGACACCGTATTGGCCCGGCCGGTGCTGGTTTCGACCTCCTCGGAGACCAGCACCGGGGCAACGCCGTTGGGCGTGAACCCGGCCGATTCGCTGCCCGCCAGCGCGGTGGCGGGATCACCGGAGAGCGGACGCAGCATCGACGCGTTCGGATCCGGTTCGACGAGCACATCGTCGGCGAGCCCGCAGCCGCCCGAGAAGGTCGCGGCCAGATTCGATTTCGCCAGCGAGTACGCCGGGTACTGGGAGACGGCGGCCTTGGCGAACGAGGCCACTTCGAACACCACCATCGCGGCGGCCACGATCATCAGCACCGGCACCCGGGCGAAGCGTCCGGGCACCGAATCCGGCGCCGGTTCGGTACTCGGCCGGATATGGAACCAGGCGGCCACCGCCAGTGCGAGCACCGTCAGGCCCATCAGGAACGTCGAGAGGCCGAAGCCCGCGACCGTTGGTGGCTTGTCCCACCACGGGATGCCCCACGACGACACGTACCAATAGCCGTTGGCGGCAACGAAACTCATGGCAAGGGTGAAGAAAACCGCAGCCGCGAACAACGCCCGGTTGCGCACCGGGCGCATGACCTTCGCGCTCACGGCGACAGCGGTCAGCGCCGCGGCGCAGGCAGCAAGGCCTGCGAACACGCCGAACTGGTGATTCCACTTGGTCGGCGCGAACATCATCAGCAGCATGGCCCCGAAGGTGATGCCGATGATGCGGCGCGACGGCCCGGCCGCCGTGCCGGGGATGTGCCCGCCGCGGCGCAGCATGGTGACCACACAGACCAGCAGGCACAGCAACATCAGGAACACACCGAAACGGCGCGTGAGCCAGCCGTCACCGCTGGGCTGGATCAGGTACTGATAGCGCAGGTATTCGAAGAACCAGGATTCGCCGGGACCGATCCGGTCGTGCACGTACAGCATCTCGGTGAACGCGGTGAAGGTCCGGTCGGCGAAGATCACGGTCAGCACGACCACACCGACCGCAAGCAACGGCAGCAGCTGCGCCAGGTAGCCGACGGTCTTGGCGCGATGCACGATCACCGCCGTCATGGCGCGCGCACCGGCGATCAAGGCGGCCACACAGATCACGCCCGATGGTGCGGCGGTCAAGGTCATCGCCGCGATGAGAATCGCCAGCGCCGCGGGCAGCAGCCGCCGGGTGGCGATGGCCCGCTCGACCGACGCCCAGGTGAGGATCACGCCGGTCGCCACCACGAACTCCGCGCGCAGACCGTTGTTGTAGGGCAGCCAGAACGCCAGGAACACCAGCGCCGAGGTCCAGACCGCGATCTTGCTGCCACGCACCGCCGCGCCGAGGCGCGGTATCACCTCACGGCTGATCACCCACCAGCAGACCAGCGCCGACAGCAGCACCGGCAGCCGCACCCACGTGCTGGCGACCGACACGTTCGTCATCCAGCCGATGATGTCGGTGTAGGGCGTGTAGAACGGCGCCTCGTCGACGGAGAACCAGCGGTAGTAGTTCGACATATAGCCCGAACTCTGGGCGCCGCGCGCCATCCCGAGGATATAGCCGTCGTCGGAGGTGTTGGCGCCGATGAAATGCCACACCAGCAGCGTCGCGAACACGACCCAGTCGACCGGCTTCAGCCGCCACCAGCGCGACGGCAGGAACCGCCGGGACGAGCGCCCGTCGGTGCGGTCGAGCCGGTGCAATGCCACCAGCGATACCAGCGTCGCCAGCACAGCGAGCACGATGACGACGAGCTTGATCGGGGTCGGCGACGTGGCATACCGCGAGTCGACCTCGACGTCGACGCGCATGCCCTCTGGAGCGGCGCCGGCCAAATCGCTGAAAACACCGACGACCTGCGGTCGCACATCGCGCTCGGTGACCGCGCCCGCCGGCCCCGCACCGGTCACCGCGATCTCGGACCGGGTATTCGAGACGTTGATCGCTAGTGCGCAGCCCTGGTCGCGGACCTCGGCCAGCGGCGCCGACCACAGCAGCGTGTTGCGCGAGACGGCATCGACGCGGCCGGGGCGTTCGGGCGTATCGGCGACCACCTTGAGGACGAAGCCATAGCGCTCCATATCCGCCGACTGGCGCGGAATGGTCGAGAACACGACACCGCCGGATCCGGCCAGCTGCGAGATCGCGGCGCACGGGATCTCGGCGGTCAGCCCGATCGGGGCGTAGGACACCAGCGGAGCTTCGATACTGCGCGCTGCCTCGTCCTGCGGCCAGCTGACGGTGGCCGCATCCATGCGCACCGGCAGGAACGGCACGGCAAGCGCGCACAGCGCGCCGATGAGTGCGGCGACAATGGCGACCGGCCGAGCCCAGCCACCACGATCGGGTTGCGCCGGACGGGGTTCGGTCGTCTCGCCGGGCCGCTCGCCCGCCCACACCATCGTGTCAGCCACGGAGCCCGATACTAGCGGGTAGTGCTGTGGGGCAGTCTCGGTGCCGAGAGGTGGTGCAGCACGCTATCGGCCACCAGCGCATTCAGCTGAGCCGGGTGGGAGCCGTGCACCTGCGATCGGGGGCGCGCCGTAACTCCTTGGCCGGCCCGGTGGCTGTCCGCGGCTCGCCCGGTGCCGTTGGGGCAATTCGTACGCAGACAGAGCAGCGGCCGGTGCCCATGTCGGGCAGCGGCCGCTGTTCAGTCCGGGATGCCGGTCAGGCCGCCGGGCAGGCCGGGGACGTCAATTTGACTGCGGTCAGCATGTTGCAGGCCCAGGTCTTCTCGACCTTCCACTTGCCATCCTCGGCCACGAATGGCACATTCGCCGGGTTGTCCTGTCCGCCCAGGGTGATGGTGGCCGTGGCGTTGACGGTGTCACCGTAGGGCACCACCTCGGTCACCACGATTTTGGCGCCGGACTGCTGGTAGGCCTGCGTCAGCGTGGTCGGCAGGTTCGGGTCGGCCTCAGCACCCTGAATCATGTCCAGCTTCTCTTCGTTGGGCACATTCGGGTCGAGCGCGCGCTGCAGCTGGGCGTTGAGCTCATCGACGGTGGGGACCGGCGGCAGGTCGGCGTCAGCGGCGTCGGCGGTCGTCGACTGGCTCGTGGTGGTGGACTTGGCCGGCTTGTCCGAATCCTTGTCGTCGCTACCACACGCGGTCATGGTCAGCGCGGCGGCGACGGCCAGGCCCGCGATGGCGATGCGTCCGGTCTTACGAAGCTTCAACTGCTCGTCCTTTGCGTTCGAGTGGGGTTGTGTCGTTGGCACTATGGCAGCCCCGCCCGACCGGCGACGCTGCACGAGTCACCAAGGCTACCCGCCGGTCGGACCGGCAAGCACTCGTCAGTCCAGACTCGACAGCGGATCGGCCCGGGACAAACCGGGATCCTCTGCCGCGAACGTACGCGCCGGACCCGGCCCCGTCGAGCGCGTCTCGAACCGCACCGTCACCCGCCCATGCCCCGCACCCTGCACCCAGCCGTGCCCGAAGTCCGGATGCCGCACGTCGGCCCCCGGTTGCCACGGAACGCGTTCCTGCTGGTGGAGGTCGTTGTCATGGGCGAGGGCACCGGCCGTCGACGCCTCGGCGACACCGGTCGACCCCGACCGAACCGGCGATCGGTGTGCGTCGGTCTCCCGCACCACGCCGCCCGCTGACGCCGCGAGCGGTTCGGCGGCGCGTTCGGCGCCCGGCGTTGCGGGATGCGCGGATTCGCCGCTCGGCAGCGCCGCGCCACCGACGCCGAGCTGCACCGTCTCGACCAACCGGCCAGGCAGCGCACCGACAGGCGACGCGGCGCCCTCGTCGGCAGTGGGCGAGGACCCCGTGCGGCTGTTGCGTTCGGCGGCCGTGGTGAAGACGGGCTCCTCGACAACCAGCGCATCGTCGCGAACGGCCGTTCCGAGCTCCGGCATCCGGTCCAGTTCCGGGAACAGCGATTCCTGGCGTACGTCCGACAGACCCGCGTAACCGACACCGACCAGGCGAATGGGGCCGAGTTCCTGCGGGTCGATCGCGGAGCGTTGCGCGGCGGCGGTGAGGGTGGCGAGGTCCTCGGTGGCATACGGCAGGGTGAAGGACCTGGTGACGATGCTCATATCGGACTTCTTGAGCTTGAGCACCACGGTGCGGGCGGCGCGACCGTCGCGGTCGAGGCGCCGATGCGCGGCCGCGGCCATGTCGCCGATTGCCGGGCGCAGCCGGTCCAGGGTGACGATGTCGTGTTCGAAGGTGGTTTCGGCGCTGATCTGTTTGGCCTCGGCCCGTTCGGCGACGGGCCGGTCGTCGATTCCGCGCGCCAGCCGGTGCAGCGCGGCCCCGATACTGGAGCCGAGGATCGATACCGCCTCCGCCTCCGGTAGCGCCGCGAACGCGCCGACGGTCTCGATGCCGAGCGAGCGCAGCTTGGCGTCGGCCACCGGGCCGATCCCCCACAGTTTGCGCACCGGCAGCGCGGCAAGCATCTGCTGTTGTTCGGCGGGCGAGACCACCCGGATGCCGTCGGGTTTGGCCAGTCCGGAGGCGATCTTGGCGAGCTGTTTGCCCGTGCCCGCGCCCACCGAGGCGACCAATCCGGTGCGTTCGCGCACCAGTGCCCGCAGCTCGGCACAGAATTCGTGCACTCGCGTCACCGAGGCGCCCGCCAGTTCCTCTGGCTCGCCGAACGCCTCGTCGAACGACAGCGTCTCCAGCACCGGGATGCGGTTGCGCAGCGCGTCGAACACCCGCCCGCTCACCACCCCGTACACCGCACCGCGCGGCGGCACGACCACCGCCCTCACCCCGACCAGCCGCCGGGCCTGATGCATCGGCATCGCCGACCGGGCCCCGTAGACCCGTGCCTCGTAGCTGGCTCCGGCAACAACGCCCCGTCCGCCGGTACCGCCGACGAGCACCGGCCTGCCGCGCAAGGTCGGTCGGGTGAGTTGTTCGCAGGAGGCGAAGAACGCGTCCATATCGATGTGCAATACCCACCGCCGGGAAGTGACCGCACCCGGATCGGCCGCAGGGCCGGTGGACGCGGCCGGATGCTGACCGCTCACCAGAGTTTCGCCGGCGGTTGGCTGGCCCCGGCGCGGCTTCCGCGCACCGGCCGTACGCCGACCTCGACGATCCGCGCGCGATCAGCGCACCTCGGGTCGACGTGCGCGATGGCGCTGCCGGTCCGGTCGAGCGCCGGCCCAGCGCCGATCAGGCCGGGACCCGGATGCGACGTACCGCGGTCGGTGACGGTCCCCGGACTGGCGTGCATGGCCCGGAATCTACGCGCGAGCACCGACAGATTGCGCGCATCAGGTGCATGACCCGGGGACGCCGGTCGGATGCCGGTCCGTCGCTGTGGATTGTCTGTGGATTCCCGCTCACCCCCGACTCCCACCGAAAGGCTCGTGACCAGCCCTGATTACCGCGGGCCCAACACCGGGGAACCGCCGATTCGGCCCGGGGATCGGACTCGTCGCGGGCCCGGATATGTGATGATCGGTCCATGATGATCCGCAAGGCTGTGATTCCCGCTGCCGGTATCGGTTCCCGCCTGCTACCGCTGACCAAGGCGATCCCCAAGGAGATGCTGCCGGTCGGCGACAAGCCGGTGATCGAGCACACCGTGCGTGAACTGGTCGCTTCCGGGATCACCGATATCACCATCGTGGTCAGCGGCGGCAAATCGCTCATCCAGGACCACTTCCGGCCCAATCCGGCGCTGGTGGCGCAGTTGCGCGCCGACGGGAAGACCGCCTACGCCGACGCGGTCGAGGAGGTGGGCGAGCTCTCGCGGGCCGGCCACATCACCTACCTGGACCAGCACGGCCCCTACGGCAACGGCACCCCGGTGCTCAACGCCGCCCGCGCGATGGGCGACGAGCCCATGCTGGTGCTGTGGCCCGACGACGTCTTCGTCGCCGACGTACCGCGCGCCCAGCAGCTGATCACCGCCTACGAGACCACCGGATGCCCGGTGCTGGCGCTGATGCCGATGGACCCGAACGAATCGCAACGCTACGGCGTGCCGATGGTGCACGAGGATCTCGACAACGGCCTGTTGCGCATTTCCGGGCTGATGGAGAAGCCCAAGCCGAAGGACGCGCCGTCGGCGTACGCGGCGATCGGCGGGTACGTGGTGACCCCCGGCATCATCGAGGAACTGCGCCAGCAGACCGAGCGCTGGTACACCCACCGCACCGGCGAGGTCTACCTCACCGACGCCATCAACTCCTTCGCCACCGCGCATGCCGTCTACGGGCAGGTCATCCAGGGCCGCTGGTACGACACCGGCAATCCCGCCGACTATCTGGTGGCCCAGTTCGCCTCGGCGCTGGCCCATCCCGACTACGGTCCGCGGCTGCGCCAGCTCGTCGACTGATCGCGCGCGTCACGGCATCGAGCACGGCCAGGGCCGCCGGGACCTACCCTGGCGACCCTGGCCGTCGGTGCGGTCAGAAGCGCCGGATGCTGTAGATCTCGAACTGACTCAGCGGGGCGAGCCCGACCGGGACGCCACGCCCGTAGGCGTTGAAGATCTGGCCGAATCCGGCGTAGATCCCGACATGTGAGGCGTCGGCGTTGAGGATCACCACATCGCCGGGCGACAGTGCGTACCGCGGAACGGTGGCACCCACCTCGGCCTGCTCCCAGGTGGTGCGCGGCAGCCGCACCCCGACCTGCCCGTATGCCCATTGGACCAGTGCCGAGCAGTCCCACGAATGGGGGCCCTCACTGCCCCATTCGTAGGGCTTGCCGGTTTGGGTGACGGCCGCCGCGAGCGCGCCGAGCCCGGCCGCGCTCGGCAGCGGTAGCGCGGCCGAACCGCTGGAACTGCCGGAACCGGAACCCGATCCGGAGCCCGACGACGACCCGGAGTCGCCGCTTCCGGAGGAGCTTCCGGTAGCGGGCGCAGCCACGGCGGGCCCGGCCAGCAGGGATGCCGCGAGGGCGGCGAAGCAGAAGCCGGTGATGATCCGGCGAAGTGGAGTTCTCGTCACGTGCTCGCCCTTCGGTCGGCCCGGCCGACGAGCCGCCCACCGGGACGCGTATCAGGTAGAACAATCCGTACCGATAGTCACTGCGGCACCAGTGGAATCATGTGCCCCAGCAGCAACAGCCCGATTGTGCCGCGCCGAAAATGCGCGCACCACAGGTTCAGCAAATACCCAGTGTGTGATTTGCATCACTATCCAGACGCGACGTGGTGCAGCTCGGGTGGTCGCCGACGCGACACACATACCGCCCGGCTGCTGCGCCGGCGATCCGGCGAGCTTCCGCACCCACACCGCCGCCGATGCGCCCACCCGATCTCGAAGGGGCCGTAGCCAGCAGAGACAACAGGCCCAGCCGTCGATATTTCAGGGCGCGAGCCGGTGTGGGCGGCGGAATGCACCCACCGCCCCACCGGGCTCGCTCAGGCCTTGGCGACCGAAGCGCGGACTCCGCCGACCAAATCGGCCGCGCCGGCACCCGCGGCGCCGAAGGTCAGCTCGGTAGCCAGGATTTCGCCTGCGATCAGATCACGATGGGTCTGCGCCCAGTCCTGCCGGTCGGCAGGCACCTCGAGCACCACCGTGATCCGGTCGGAGACCTCGAGCCCGAGCGACTTGCGGGTCTCCTGCAGATCGCGGATCAGGTCGCGCGCCCAGCCCTCGGCCTCCAGCTCCTCGGTGACCACCGAGTTCAGCACGACCAGGCCGGCATTGCCGGGCAGGGCCGCGGTGGACTCCGGTTCGGCCGCCACCAGGCGCTGGGTGTACTCCTCGGGCAGCAGTTCGATCCCGGCCGCGCTCACCACGCCGTCGGCATTCTCCGACCACTCACCGGCCTTGACCGCCTTGATCACCGTCTGCACGTCCTTGCCGAGACGTGGGCCCGCGGCGCGCGCGTTGACGACCAGCTCGAACCGCCCGTGCACGGCGACGTCGGTGGTCAGATCCACCTTCTTGACGTTCACTTCGTCGGCGATGATGTCGGCGTAGGGCGCCAGCCGCTCGGCGTCACCGGCGGCGATGGTCACCTCCGCCAACGGCAACCGCACCCGCAGGTTCTGGGCCTTGCGCAGGCCCAGCACCGTCGAGCACACCGTGCGCGCCTCGTCCATCGCCTCGACCAGCTCCGGATCGTGCGGCAGCTCGTCGCCTGCGGGCCAATCGGTCAGATGCACCGAACGACCACCGGTCAGCCCACGCCAGATCACCTCGGAGATCAACGGCAGCAGCGGAGCCGCCAGCCTGCTGGTCACCTCCAGCACCGTGTGCAGGGTGTCGACGGCATCGCGATCCTCTTCCCAGAACCGCGACCGCGACCGGCGCACGTACCAGTTGGTCAGCGCGTCGGCGAAGGTGCGCAGCTCATCGCAGGCACCCGCGATGTCGTAGACCTCGAGCGCCTCGGTGACCGCGTCCCTGGTCGCGGCGAGCTTGGCCAGGATGTAGCGATCGAGCACATGCGCCGAATCCGTGCGCCACACACCCGGTTTCGAGGCGTAGAGCTGCAGGAACGTCCACGCGTTCCACAGCGGGCGCAGTGCATGGCTCACGCCCTCGCGGATGCCGCGCTCGGTGACGATGAGGTTGCCGCCGCGCAGGATCGGCGAGCTCATCAGGAACCAGCGCATCGCATCGGAGCCGTCGCGGTCGAACACCTCCTTCACGTCCGGGTAGTTGCCCTTGGACTTGCTCATCTTCAGCCCGTCGTCACCGAGCACGATGCCGTGCGCGGCAACGGTTTTGAACGCCGGGCTGTCGAACAGCGCCGTGGACAGAACGTGCAGCGTGTAGAACCAGCCGCGGGTCTGGCCGTTGTACTCGACGATGAAGTCGCCAGGGAAGTGGCTGTCGAACCAGCCCTTGTTCTCGAACGGGTAGTGCACCTGCGCGTAGGGCATCGAGCCCGACTCGAACCAGCAGTCGAGCACCTCCGGCACCCGGCGCATGGTGGACTTGCCGGTCGGATCGTCCGGGTTCGGGCGGGTGAGCTCATCGATCATCGGGCGGTGCAGATCGGTGGGTCGCACCCCGAAGTCACGTTCGAGTTCGTCGAGCGAACCGTAGACGTCCAGGCGCGGATAGGCCGGATCGTCGGAGACCCACACCGGGATCGGACTGCCCCAGTACCGGTTCCGGCTGATGTTCCAGTCGCGCGCACCTTCGAGCCACTTGCCGAACTGGCCGTCGCGGATATGCTCGGGCACCCAGGTGATCTGCTTGTTCAGCTCGACCATCCGGTCACGGAACTGGGTGACCGCCACGAACCAGGACGGCACCGCCATGTAGATCAGCGGCTGACCCGAGCGCCAGCTGTGCGGGTAGGAGTGCTCGATGGTCTCGTGCCGCAGCAGCTTTCCGGCCGCCTTGAGGTCCTTGATGATCACCGGGTTGGCGTCGAAGACCATCAGGCCCTCGTACGGCGGCACCATCGAGGTGAACTTGCCGCCCGGATCCAGTGGCTGCACGATCTGGATGCCGTTGGCCGAGGCGACGTCCATGTCCTCCTCACCGAACGCGGGCGCCAGATGCACCACGCCGGTACCGGAGTCGGTGGTGACGTAGTCGGCCGCGAGCACTCGGTGCGCGTTCGGGTGGCCGACGAAGAAGTCGAACGGCGGCTCGTAGGACAGCCCGACCAGCGCGGCGCCGTCGTACTCGGCGAGCACCTCCGGCTCCTCGCCGAACTCGCGGGTGTAGTGCGAAACCCGTTCGGCGGCGAGCAGATAGCGCTTGCCGTCGGCCACCCGCAGATGCACGTACCGCACGTCGGGGTGCACCGCGACCGCCAGGTTCGACGGCAGCGTCCACGGCGTCGTGGTCCAGATCAGGGCATTGGCGCCGTCGAGGTCGTGCAGCGGATGCTCGGCCGGCACGCGCAGCACCATGTCCACAGTGACCGCCGGGTCCTGGCGCATCTTGTAGGCGTCGTCGAGGCGGGTCTCCTGGTTCGACAGCGGGGTCTGCTCGTACCAGCTGTAGGGCAGCACCCGGAAACCCTGGTAGATCAGGCCCTTGTCGTACAGCGACTTGAACGCCCACATGACCGACTCCATGAAGTCGAGATCGAGGGTCTTGTAGTCGTTGTCGAAGTCGACCCAGCGGGCCTGGCGGGTGACATAGTCGCGCCATTCCCCGGTATACCGAAGTACAGATGTTTTACACGCGGCATTGAATTCCGCGAGCCCCATAGCGTCGATCTGTGATTTGTCCGTGATACCGAGCTGCTTTTCCGCTTCGATTTCCGCGGGAAGTCCATGGCAGTCCCAGCCGAATCGCCGATCGACGCGCTTACCGCGCATCGTCTGGAAACGCGGGACCAGATCCTTCACATATCCGGTGAGCAAATGACCGTAATGTGGCAGACCGTTGGCAAACGGCGGGCCGTCGTAGAAGACGAACTCCTCGTCGCCCGAAGCGCCTGCCTGCGCACGGTTGTCGATGCTGGCGCGGAAGGTGTCGTCGGCGGCCCAGACGTCGAGCACGGCGCGTTCCAGGTCCGGGAAGGACGCACCAGGACCGGCGCCGAGGTCGACGAGGGGATATGCGCTGCTACTGGAAGTCTCGTCCGCCATCGCGGTGCGTCTCCTCGTGCCCGTGCGCCGTAGCGCAGTCTCCTCGGCACGGGGACGACTCCGGCGCCCGATGCGCCGCAACCGCGGTACCACCCCGCTTGTCCTGGCGTCCCTACCGGCGCCGGACCTCTCGTCACGAGCTGTGACGGGCTCTCCCGTTCGGTTCTAATGAGCGCGCCATGACCCCTACCGGGGGTGTACACACCGTTCTTCCGAAGACTCCCCGGTGATGGCCGGATCGACGCCGTATTCATGTTTGATTCTAACCAGTTCGGTCAAACCAGTATTTCGGATGCCGCAATGAGGCGGCCGCACGAACCGGCAAATGCTCAGCGCTTGGCATGCCTGCCCTGTGGCGGCAGGTCGTCACCTTCGGGTTTGCGCATCGACAGCGCGCTCACCAGCAACAACACAGCACCGACCACACACACCACGATGCAGCCCCACGCCCAGACCACCGAACCGGTGGTCAGTGCTGCTACCAGCAGGGCGAAGCCGATCGCGGCGAGGACAAGCGTCAAGACGAGCATGGTGACCCCCAGGGGATGCCAGGCGGCCCGACTGCGTCTGGGGTGTGGCTATTTGCCACCCTTGGCGAACGACGCGGGCGCGAGGTTGTTCGATGCGGTGTCGAAGGCCTCGCCGCCGTCGACAGGCACCGCGGAACCGCGGTTCTCCAGCTCCTCGAGCTGCGATTCCAGGTAGGACTTCAGCCGCACGCGGTATTCGCGCTCGAAGGTCTTGAGCTGCTCGATCCGGCTCTCCAGCACGCTGCGCTGCTGGGTGATGGTCGCCATGATCTCGGTGTGCTTGCGCTCGGCGTCGGCCTGCAGGGCGTCGGCCTTCTCCTTGGCCTGACGCAGCTGGTTGTCCGAGCGAGTCTGCGCGTCCGACAGCATCGCGTCCGACTTCTGGCGGGCGTCGGCGATCATCGCCTCGGACCGGGTCCGGGCATCGCCGACGAGTCGCTCGGAATTTGCCCGGGCATTCGACAGCAAACTCTCGGACTCGCTCTTGGCGTCGCTGGTGAGGCGGTCGGCCATCTCCTGGGCGAGGCTGAGGACCTTGGCAGCCTGCAGGTTCGAGTCCGCGCCCGCGGGATCCTTGGCAGCCGGCGCGGGCGCAGCAATCGGTGCCGGCGGCGCCACTGGCACCGGCGGTTTCACCGGTTCCGGCGGAGGTGCCTGCTGGACCGGCTGTTTCGCGGTGGCAACCGCCGCGCTACCGCGATTCTTCTTCGCATCGGCCAGCTCGGAATCGAGCTCGGCAACCCGCTGGCGCAGATCGGCGTTCTCCTCGATCAGGCGCGAAAGCTCCTGCTCCACGAGATCCAGGAAGGCGTCTACTTCGTCCTCGTTGTAGCCGCGCTTCCCGATCGGCGGTTTGCTGAACGCGACGTTGTGCACATCGGCGGGGGTCAGCGGCATGGAAGGATCCCTTCACGCGTCTTTTGGAGATCTAGCAGATCTGGCGAGCTGTGTCCTCGGCCCATTCTGTCACACCGGGGCTACCGGCTGCCCGAGCCTGCTCACGATCGACATCAGGATGAAGACGATGAATAGCAGGACCATTATCGACAGATCGAGCCGAATTCCCCCCAATGACACCGGTGGGATCAACCGCCTCAGGAGTTTCACCGGAGGGTCGGTGATCGTGAAGATCACCTCCAGGATGATGACCACGATGCCACTGGGGCGCCAGTCACGGGCAAAGCTACGGATGAACTCGACGATCACCCGGCTGATCAGCAACAGCCAGAAGATGAACAGCACGAAGTACAGCACCGCGAACAAGGCCACGACCTCACTCTGCCGCAAAATCGGCGTCGCGCAAAATGACCGCGCCGCGCGGTTCGACCCACATCCGACTCTCCCCCCGGTTCATGGTCCTATTTCTGGTTGTAGAAGCCTGTTTCGGCGATACGGCGGCGTTCTTCGGCCGATACGTCGACATCGGCGGGTGAGAGCAGGAACACCTTGGTCGCCACCTTGTCGAACGAGCCACGCAGCGCGAATGCCAGGCCTGCGGCGAAGTCGACCAGCCGTTTCGCATCGGCATTGCTCAGATCGACCAGGTCCATGATCACCGGGTTGCCCTCACGGAACCGCTCGCCGATGATCCGGGCCTCGCTGTAGTCACGCGGGCGCAGCGTCGTGATCTTGGACAAGGGACCTCCGTCCTCGAAGATCGCAGGACGGCGGGCGGCGACAGGATCGGGACGCATCCGCTCTTCCAGTCGCCGTTCCTCGGCCTCGGGGTCGACGGCGAGCGCGCCGCGGGTGGCACCACGCATCATCGGTGCGCCGCCGCCCGCGCGGAACCGGCCCGCACCCGCCGCGGCGTCGATGCGCGTGGGGCGGCGCGGCGCCTCGTAGCGATCCTCGCCGTAGCTCTCGGGCGTGTAGTCGTCGCGGCGCGCGGCCGGGTAGCCGGCCTGGTACGGCGACTTGTAGGCCGGTTCTTCGAACTCGGCGTCGTCGTAGCGATCGTCGGCGTAGCGGTCGGCGCCGTAGCCGGGACGGTCGGAGTACTCACGGGGACGCCGCGAGCCACGCTCGTCCATGGGCCGAGGGCCACGATCGTCGACGTAGTCGTCTTCGTAATCCTCGAGCGGAACCATGCCGAAGTAGGCCTTGAACTTGTGCAGAGTACTCATCATTCCACCTCGCTGACCCTGGCTCCGGGCACGACCACAGCGGTCTGTATCCCTCGATGGCTCATCGCCTCCCCCTTGCTGATGCTCGGCTCCGCCGTGACCACGATGGTGGCGGTGTGTATCGCTCGCTCACTTCGCTCGCTCATCCTGGTCGACCTTCCTTCGGCCCCGGTGACGCACCGGGTGTTGAAGTCTTGCTCAGCCCCTCGTCGGTCCCAGCATATGTGTCGAATGTGACTGATGAGGTTTCTTTGCTACGCCGAGGTTATCGGTCGAGCGCCCATGAGGGCGGTACCGACACGCACACACGTGGATCCGTGTCCGATCGCCGATTCCAGATCTCCCGACATTCCGGCGGACAATTCCGACGCGCCGGGGTGAGCTCCGGTCAGCTCGGCGTGTACGGCTGCCAGACGCGCGAAGGCCGCGTCCGGTTCGGCCGTCAGCGGCGGCACCGCCATCAGGCCGGACAGCCGCAATGCGGGCGCCTGCGCGATCTGATCGGCAAGTGCCGCAACAGCATCCGGAGCAACTCCGCCGCGCGCCGGGTCCTCGTCCAGGCTCACCTGGATGAGGACCTCCAGCACGCTGGTGCGCTCCCCCGCGTCCAGCGCGGCGGCGGCCCCGGCGTCAAGGGCCGTTGCCAGTCGTTCGCTGTCCACCGAGTGCACCGCGTGCGCCCACCGCGCCACGGCCTTGGCCTTGTTGCGTTGCAGCCGACCGATCATGTGCCAGCGGACATCTGGGTGCGAGGTGAGTTCGGACACCTTCGCGGCGGCTTCCTGCTCACGTGATTCACCGAACTCGCGACGGCCGAGGCTATAGAGGATCTCCACGTCCGCGGCGGGGAAGAATTTGGTGACCGGAAGCAGTCGCACCGTCGCCGGATCACGACCGGCCGCGGCGCAGGCGACATCGATGCGGTCGAGTAGTCCGGCCAGATTGGTGGCCAGTTCGGTGGTGCGGCGGTCGAGGGTCTGAGCAGTGCTCATCGGGCTCACGCGTGCGGTTCCCCTTCCTCCATCCAGATCACCCCGCCGAGCCGGCCGGTCGGCGCGCCTCGGCGGTGGCTGAACAATGTCTTGTCCTCGATCGTGCAGCGCGGGTCGACGGCGACGGCGCCGACGCCCGCGGTGGTGAGTTGACGGCGCAGCCCGGCCCGCAGGTCGAGTCCGGGTGTGCCGCGCTCGGTGGTGGTGGCACTGCCGGGAAGGTGCCGTTCCACATCGGCGCGCATCTCGGCAGGCACCTCGTACTGACGCCCGCTCGCCGCCGGCCCGAGGAAGGCGCCGATGCGGTCGATGCGGGCACCGACCGACACCATGGCGTCGAGGACGCGGGGCACGATGCCGATCCGGGCACCGATACGTCCGGCGTGCACCGCGGCGATGACCCCGGCCTCGTCATCGGAGAGCAGGATCGGCACACAGTCGGCGGTGACCACCACCAGCGCCAATCCCGGAACTGTGGTGACCAGTGCGTCGGTCGCGGGTACCGGTTCCTCGCGCGGCCCGTCGACGATCTCGACGGTGCGGCCGTGGATCTGTTCCATCCAGACCAGCCGCTGCGGCGGCAGGCCGATGGTCTCGGCCAGGCGCTCACGATTGCGGCGCACAGCCTCCGGATCGTCACCGACGTGGTCGCCGAGATTGAACGAGTCGTAGGGTGCGGCGGAGAACCCTCCGGCCCGCGTCGTCACCACCCGCCGGACAGTGCGAACCGATACCGATGTCATGCCGACGAGCTTAATCGGCATGAGCTCACACCCTGCTCAGCGCAGGGTGCCGGATGTGGTCAGCGCCGCATGAACGACGGGACGTCGACATCGTCGTCGTCATCGTCGCCGGTGTCGGGCGGCGGGGTGTGCGAGCGGCTGGTGTGCGTCGCGATCGGATCGGCTGCCGGGCGCGGCCGTTCGACATCGCGGTAGCTGGGCGCCGGGCCCCGGCTCACACTGCTCGAGGACGCGGTGGAGGTGGTCTCGGCCGGTCGCGCGCTCACCTCGCTGCCACGGCTCTGCCCGATCTCACCGGCCCGGCCCGCGCCGATGGTGCCGCGGGTGGTCGCCGCATCGAAGGTGCGCCTGGCCGGTCCGCCGCCGTCGAAGCCCGCCGCGATGACGGTGACGCGCACTTCATCGCCGAGCGAATCGTCGATGACGGTACCGAAGATGATGTTGGCCTCGATGTGGGCGGCTTCCTGCACCAGCGAGGCCGCCTCGTTGATCTCGAACAGACCCAGATCGGATCCGCCCGCGATCGAGAGCAGCACGCCGTGCGCGCCGTCCATCGATGCTTCCAGCAGCGGCGAGTTGATCGCCGCTTCGGCCGCCTTCACCGATCGGCCTTCGCCGCGCGAGGATCCGATACCCATGAGCGCGCTGCCCGCACCGGACATGACGCTCTTGACGTCGGCGAAGTCGACGTTGATCAGACCCGGGGTGGTGATCAGGTCGGTAATGCCCTGAACACCGTTGAGCAGCACCTCGTCGGCGGAGCGGAAGGCGTCCATCAGGCTCACCGCCGCGTCGCCCAGCTGCAGCAGCCGGTCGTTCGGGATGACGATCAAGGTGTCGCAGGATTCGCGCAGCATATTGATGCCGACCTCGGCCTGGTTGCCTCGCCGCTTGCCCTCGAAGGAGAACGGGCGGGTGACCACACCGATGGTCAGCGCGCCGAGCTTGCGCGCGATGCTTGCGACGACCGGTGCACCACCGGTGCCGGTGCCGCCGCCCTCGCCCGCGGTGACGAAGACCATGTCGGCACCCTTGAGCACCTCTTCGATCTCGTCCTTGTGATCCTCGGCAGCCTTGCGGCCGACCTCGGGATCGGCGCCGGCGCCGAGGCCGCGGGTGAGTTCACGACCGACGTCGAGCTTGACGTCGGCATCACTCATCAGCAGCGCCTGGGCGTCGGTGTTGACCGCGATGAACTCGACTCCCTTGAGTCCCTGTTCGATCATCCGGTTGACGGCGTTCACGCCGCCGCCGCCGATACCGACGACCTTGATCACTGCAAGGTAGTTGTGCGGGGGCGTCATGGGCTCTCGCCTTCCTTAGATCCAAAGCCTGTCGTTTTCGGATACTCGGCACCGAGCCGCGGCGGCCGGGGCGTGTCTCCCAGCGGTGCGCGATTCGAGCAAACCCTAAACCTCAACCATAGGGTTGGCGTAATGTCAAGTATCCGACTGGTGCCGAACGCTATTCGCAGCCGACGCGATCCGCGCGCAGGCGCGCCGAGACGAGAATCAGAATCTTGTGTGATCCCGCTCGTGCCGACACGCCCGACGTCGTATCGTGGTCGGTTGCCCCCCGGCGGGAATCCCGTTACCGGGATGCCTCCGGAATCTTCACCGAAAACTCGCCGGACACAAGTGGTATCGCGTCGAGTTCGATGCTCGTAGATCATTTTACCGTCACCAGGTTCGGGCTCGATACGTCGAACACCGTTCCGGGACGGGTCAGCAGCGGCTGTACCACCGCCACCTTGCGATCGGCGTCGTCCGCCCCGCCCCACAGTACCGTGCGGCCATCGCGCAGGCGCAGCGAAATATCCGAAATCGACCGCACCGCAACCTCGCCCACCTGCGAACTCAGCATCGGTGGCAGCGCGGTCATCACGGCGACCGCGGCCTGGGTGGATGGGTCGGCACCGCCGGGGTGTTCGGCCTTCAGTTCCGGCACCCCGATGGGCGGCGGCTCGATCGCGTACTCGACGCTCTCGGCGTCCAGCAGATGCGCGCCCCGTTCGCTGGTATAGAACAGCACCGGCGTGCGCTCGGTGACCGTCACCCGCACCGTCGACGGGAACGAGCGCTGCACCCGCACCGAGCTCACTTTCGGAATGCCCGCCACCCGCGCGGCCATCGCGGCGGTATCGATGCGCAGCATCGACTGACCGTCCGGAATCTCGAGTAGCTCCCGCACCCGGTCCTCCGGCACCGCGGACAAGCCATCGATCTCTACTGTGCGCACCGACAGCAGCGGCGTGAACCACGCCGCCACGAACAGCGTGACGAGCAGACACACCGCGGGCAATCCCCACAGCCGGATCCGGCGCCATCGACGCGCACCGAACAGCTCGGCCCCGGATCGCACCCGCGATCACCGCCCGAACTGCGGACGTGCGCGTAGCCCGTCGAGAATCTGGGTGCCGAGCATGGTCACATCGCCCGCACCCATGGTGATGATCACGTCGCCCGGCAGCGCCAGACCGGCCACCTGCCGTCCCACCCGGGACATATCGGGCTGGTAGTGCACCGGTTTGGTGACCGATTGAGCCACCAGTGCGCCGTTGACGCCGGGCAGCGGCTCCTCACGCGCACCGTAGACGTCGAGCACCACCACTTCGTCGGCCAGGCCGAGCGCGGCGCCGAACTCACCGGCGAACGTGGCCGTGCGACTGTAGAGGTGCGGCTGGAACACCACGATCACCCGGCCGCGGCGCGACCGCGCGCCGTCGGCGGCTTCCTGTTCGACCAGAGCCGCCGCCGCGCCGAGTACCGCACGCACCTCGGTCGGATGGTGGGCGTAGTCGTCGAAGACCCGAACGCCGTTCTCCCGGCCGACGAACTGGAACCGGCGGTGCACACCGCCGAATCCCTCCAGACCCTGGATGATCTCGTCGATATCGGCGCCCGCGGCTCGTGCGGCCAGCAGCGCGGCCAACGCGTTGAGCGCCATATGCCTGCCCGGCACCGCCAGCCGCAGGGTGCGTGGCGCGGCCTCGCCCTCGAGCTGGAATTGCGCCAGCCCGCCGACATCACGCGGCTCCCAGCTGTGCAACCGCACGCCGACCGGCACCGGGGCGTCGCTGAGATCGCCGGAGCCGTAGCCGAGTACCCGGATGCCCTTGTCGGCCAGCCGGTCGCCGATACGGCCGGCCAGCGCCAGCGAACCCGCATCGTCCAGACACACCACCAGCAGCCCGCCGGGGGCGAGGCGGTCGGCGAAATCGTCGAAGACCTGGGTGTAGGCCTCGTCGGAGCCGAAGTAATCCAGATGGTCGGATTCGATATTGGTGACCACGGCGACGTCGGGGTCGTATTGCAGCAGCGAACCGTCGCTCTCGTCGGCCTCGGCGACGAAGATGTCACCGCTGCCGTGGTGCGCGTTGGTGCCCGCCTCGTTGAGCTCGCCGCCGACGGCGAAGGACGGGTCGACCCCACAGTGCTGCAACGCCACGATCAGCATCGAGGTGGTGGAGGTCTTGCCGTGGGTCCCCGAGACCAGCAGCGTGCGATGTCCGCTCATCAGCGAGGCGAGCACGGCCGGGCGCAACAGCACCGGTATATCGCGCCGATTCGCTTCGACCAGTTCGGGATTGGTTTTGGGGATCGCCGCGTAGGTGGTGACGACAACGGTCGGGCCGCCGGGCAGCAGGTCGAGTGCGCTGGCGTCGTGGCCGATCCGCACCTGAGCGCCGCGGGCACGCAACGCGAGCACGCCGCGGCTCTCCTTGGCGTCGGATCCGGACACCGCACCACCGCGCGAGAGCAGGATCCGCGCGATCCCGGACATGCCCGCACCACCGATGCCGACCATGTGCACCCGCTCGAGCGAGGGCGGCAGCGCCGATCGCGCGTCGATGCTCGGGTCCCCGGTCATCGGCCCGCCACCCGCAGGGCGATGCGGGCAACCTCGTCGGCGGCGTCACGGTGCCCGGCGCCTGCGGCGGCGCGGCCCATCTCGGTCAGCCGTGCGGGGTCCAGGAGCAGGGGAATCACCTCATCGATCACGTAGGTCGGCGTCAGCGCGGAGTCGGCCACAATTCTGCCACCACCGGCGGCGACGACGGGCCGGGCGTTGAGCTCCTGCTCACCGTTGCCGTGTGGCAGCGGCACGTACACCGCGGGCAGCCCGACCGCGGACACCTCCGCGACCGTCATCGCGCCGGAGCGGCAGACCACCGCGTCGGCGGCGGCGTAAGCCAGATCCATCCGGGAAAGATACGGCACCGCGACATAGGGCGCCGACGGTGTGCCCGGCGGCAGGTCGAGGGTGTTCTTGGGGCCGTGTGCGTGCAGCACCGAGACACCGGCCGTGGCCAGTTCCTTCGCCGCACCCGAGACCGCGTCGTTGAGGGTGCGTGCACCCTGGGAGCCGCCGAATACCAGCAGCACCGGGCCGTCGGTGGGCAAGCCGAAGTGTTCGCGGGCCTGCGCGCGCAGCGCGGCTCGGTCGAGGGAGGTGATGGCCGCGCGGACCGGGATACCGATGACCTCGGCGCCCGCCAGCCCGGAATCCGGCACCGCGGCCAGCACCCGCGAGGCCACCCGCGCGCCGACCTTGTTCGCGATACCGGCCTTGGCGTTGGCCTCGTGCACGACCACCGGCACCGACCGACGGCGCCGCAGCGCACCGCGACCGGCGGCCAGGTAGGCCGGTAGTGCGACGTAGCCTCCGAAACCGATGATCACGTCGGCGTCGACCGCGTCGATCACGGCGCGGGCCTTGGCCACCGAGGCCCGCACCCGTCCGGGCAGGCGCAGCAGATCGGCGCTGGGCTTGCGTGGCAGCGGGACCGGTGGGATCAGTTCCAGCGGATAGCCACGGTCGGGGACCAGCGTGGTCTCGAGCCCTCGCTCGGTGCCGAGCGCGGTCACCCTGATCGACGGGTCGAGGCGACGCAGGGCATCGGCGACGGCCATGGCCGGTTCGATATGTCCCGCGGTGCCACCGCCCGCCACGATCACCGAGAGTGCCGATCCCTTCGCGCCCGCGGTGCTGCTCGCCCCGCTCACTGCGGAGTTCTCGTTCGCGGACTGGCTTGCACTCACCTGGATCTTCCTCGTTCTCTCGCGTGTGTGACCGGATAGTTCGGTTCCCAGGCGCGGGTCGCGCGCGCCGAGCTGGTGCCCCGGCTCTGGGCCGAGCGGCGGCGCGGTTCAGCTGTGCGCTGCCCACCCGAGCGTTGCTTGCGTGCGGGCGGCTGTCCACCGCGCTGCCCCGGCTTGCCGCGGGCCGCCGACCGGGCGCGGGCCGCCTCGGCCTTGGCCGGTGCGTACACCTCCGGTGTTGGCAGTCGTAGCAATCTACTGAATCGGCCGTCCTGGCCCGCGTGCAAGGCCGCGACGGCCTCGGGTTCGTGGCGGGCGGCGTTGGCGATGATGCCGAACATCAGCAGGGTGATCGCCAGCGAGGAACCACCCGCCGATACCAGCGGCAGCTGCAGGCCGGTCACCGGAAGCAGCCCGACGACGTAGCCGATATTGATCAGCGCCTGCGCGGTGATCCAGGTGGTCGCCGTCGCGGTCAGCATCCGCAGGAACGGATCGGCGGAGCGGGCGGCGATGCGCAGGCCGGTGTAGACGAACAGCGCGAACAGCCCGAGCACCAGCGCACAGCCGAGGAAACCGAGTTCCTCACCGATGATGGCGAAGATGAAGTCGTTGTGGGAGTTGGGCAGATAGTTCCATTTGGCCCGGCTCTGCCCGAGACCGCGGCCCCAGATACCGCCGTCGGCGAGGGAGAACTTCGCCTGCATGGCCTGATAGTTGGCGCCCTGCGGGTCGTCACCGGGATTGAAGAAGGCCCGCATGCGGTCGGAGCGGTAGCCCGCCGACAACGCGAGCACACCTGCCGCGATCACGCCGGAGATGGCGATCGTGACGAACAGCCGCACCGGCAATCCGCCGAACCACAGCAGCGCCGCGAGCACGATACCGACGGCGATGGTGGTGGACAGGTTCGGCTGCAACACGATCAGCAGACACACCAGCACGCCCGCGGGCACCAGCGGCACGAGGAGGTCCTTGAGGGAGGCGTGCTCGGAACGGCGCGAGGCCAGCAGATGCGCACCCCACACCACCAGCGTCACCTTGACGATCTCGGAGGGCTGAATCGAGAACACACCGAGGTCGATCCAGCGCCGGGCGCCGTTGACTCGCGAACCGATACCCGGGATCAGCACCAGCACCAGCCCGACCACCGACAGCGCGAACAGCGGAAACGACAGCTGCCGCAGCCGGCGCAGCGATAGCCGCAACGCCAGGTAGAACAGCACCGCACCGAGCGCGGCGTAGATCGCCTGCTGCACGAACAGCGAATACGCCGAACCGCCGTCGGCATAGGCCTCCACGCTCGACGCGGACAGCACCATCACCAGCCCGAGCACGGTGAGCAGGGTGGCGATGGTGACGACCAGATGGAACGACGCCAGCGGGCGCGCCAGCCAGACACCGAAACGCGTGCCCGGCCGCGGCGCCCGCGCCGGGGTCACAGCCGCCGCCCGATGTCCCCGTCTTCCAGGGTGTGCACCGCGGCGGCGAAGCTACGGCCACGATGGGTGTAATCGGCGAACATGTCCAGCGACGCCGCGGCAGGCGCGAGCAGCACGGTGTCGCCGTGGCGGGCCAATCCGGCCGCCGCGCGCACGGCCTGTGCCATCACCTCATCGGCGCCGGCTCTGCCCGAATCATCGTCACCCATGCCTGCATAGTCTCCCGAGGCCAGCTCGACCACGGGGACTTCGGGCGCGTGTCGCGCCAACGCGGACGCGATGACTTCGGCGTCGGTACCGATCAAGACGGCGGCGACGAGCCGGTCGGCGACCTCTTCGATGAGGTCCTCGACACCCGCGCCCTTGAGCTGACCGCCTGCCACCCACACCACATGCGGATGCGCCAGAATCGACGATCGCGCGGCATGCGGGTTGGTCGCCTTGGAGTCGTCGACGAATTCGACGCCACCCAGTTCACGCACGAACGCCGCGCGGTGCGGGCCGACCTTGTGCTCGACCAGGCCCTCACGCACGAACTGCGGCGCCACATCGATGGCCCTGGTCAGTGCGGCCGCGGCGAGAGCGTCGGCGACGCCGGCCGGGCCGGGTGGGCTGATCTCCTTGGTTTCGGCGAGGATCGCCGCTTTGGTGAACGCACGGTCGAGCAGCTTGCCGTCGACCACACCCAGTTCGCCGTCGGCGGGTACACCGATCCGGAAACCGACGGTGCGTTTGGCCTTGGATTTGCGGGCCAGCGACGCGGCCACCGGATCGTCGAGTCCGACGACACCGACCCGGCCGACCAGCGCGCGTGCTTTCGCGGCGGCGTAGGCGTCGAGTCCGCCGTGCCAGTCGAGGTGATCCTCGGCGACATTGAGCACGACACCGGCTTCCGGTCGCACCGATGGCGCCCAATGTAACTGGAACGACGACAGTTCCACCGCGAGCACCTGCGGTCCGGGGTTGCGGCGCAGCGCGTCCAGGATCGGCAGTCCGATATTGCCGCAGGCCACGCTGGCGATGCCGGCGGCGCGCAGGATCGAATGCACCATCGAGGTGGTGGTGGTCTTGCCATTGGTGCCGGTCACCACCAGCCATTTGCGGACTTCGCCGTAGATGCGGGCCTGATCGACCCACCAGGCGAACTCCACATCACCCCAGACCGGAATGCCCTCCGACACCGCCGAGACGAGCACCGGCGAGTCCGGGCGCCAGCCGGGACTGGTGATCACCAGTGCGAAACGGCTCCAGTCGGTGTGTTCGAGATCGGCGGAGGTGGCGACCTCGAGACCCAGTTCGGCGGCCTCGGCCAAGGCCTTGGCACCGCCGTCGGTGACCACCGGCTTGGCGCCGATGTCCTGGAGCGGCTCGATCAGCGAGCGCCCCGACACACCCCAGCCGGCCACGAGCACCTCACGGCCACGCAGGAATTCGAGCATGGGGCCCGGCGAGCGCAGGGCCCGCGGAGAATGTTCGACCATTATCAGCTCACCCGACCGCGGAAAGATATTCGCTGTAGAACAGGCCCAGTCCGACCGCGGAGGCCATCGCGGCCAGCAGCCAGAACCGGATGATCACCGTCGTCTCGGCCCATTTACTCAGCTCGAAATGATGATGGAATGGTGCCATCTTGAACAATCGGTTGCGCGTGGTCCGGAACACCGCGACCTGCAACACCACCGACGCCGCCTCCGCGACGAACAGCGCGCCGATGACGACCATCAGCAGCTCGGTGCGGGTCGTGATGGACAGGCCCGCGAGCAGACCACCCAATGCCAGCGACCCGGTATCGCCCATGAAGATCTTGGCCGGTGCGGCGTTCCACCAGAGGAAACCCATGCACGCCGCGGCGCCCGCGGCACACACCAGGGCCAGGTCCAGCGGGTCGCGCACGTTGTAGCAGCCGGTCTCGGGCTTGGTCTCGCAGGCGTGGTAGTACTGCCAGAACGTGATGATCACGTACCCGCCGAGCACCAGGCTCATCGATCCGGCGGCGAGTCCGTCGAGGCCGTCGGTGAGGTTCACCGCGTTCGACCAGGCCACCACCAGCAGGCAGACGAAGGCGAGGAACACGATCACGCCCATCGACACCGTGGTGATGTCGCGGACATAGGACAGATGCCTGCTGGCGGGGGTGAGTCCGCTGTCGCCACGGAACTGCAGCGCCAGCACGCCGAACACCACCGCGGCGGTGAGCTGGCCGATGTACTTACCCGCGGCCGTCAGACCGAGGTTGCGGCCTTTGCGGATCTTGATGAAATCGTCGACGAAGCCGACCGCACCGAGCGCTGTCGCCAACCCGAGCACCAGCAGCGCCGACGCCGACGGGCCCTCGGCGTCGTAACCGATACCGATCAGATGCGAACCGAGGTAACCGGCCCACATACCGATGATGATGGCGACCCCACCCATCGTCGGCGTCCCGCGCTTGGCCTGATGGCTGGCCGGGCCGTCGACCCGGATCTCCTGGCCGAAACCCTGCTTGGCGAACATTTTGATCAACAACGGCGTCAACAGAATCGACACCGCCAGCGCGATCCCCGCCGCGAACAGAATCTGTCTCATCGCACTGCCTCCGCGCTACCCCTGCGTCCATCCGGCCGGGTATCACCGGTCAGATGCTCGGCGACGGCCCACAGACCGACCGACTGCGACGCCTTGACCAGCACCACATCACCCGGCTCGACCGCATCGTCGAGCAGCGCGATCGCCGCGCCGATATCGGGAACGAGGACCGATTCCTCGCCCCATGAGCCTTCCATCACCGCACCCTGGTGCATCGCCCGGGAGGGCCGTCCGGTGCCGACCACGATGAGCCGATCCACATCCAGGCGGACCGCGAGCCGTCCGATGGCGTCGTGTTCGATCACCGACTCCGCACCGAGTTCGGCCATCTCACCGAGCACCGCCCAGCTACGGCGCGGGGCGTCACCGGCCTTGGACATGGTGACCAGCGCCTTGAGCGCGGCGCGCACCGAATCCGGGTTGGCGTTGTAGGAGTCGTTGACGACGGTGACGCCGTCGGCGGTGGTCCGCACGTCCATTCGGCGGGCCGAGGCCGCGCGCGCACCCGACAGGGCGGCGACGATGGTGTCGAGGTCGGCGCCGCATTCCTGGGCGACGGCCACCGCCGAGAGGGCATTGCCGACTTGATGTTCGCCGTGCACCGACAGGCGCACCTGCGCGCTGCCCGCCGGAGTATGCAGCGTGAACCCGGCCTTGGCCTCGTCGTCGAGCACGACCTCGGTGGCGCGGATATCGGCGCGCTCGGCCTGCCCGACCATGACGACCCGCGCCGAGGTCCGCGACGCCATCGCGGCCACCTGCGAATCATCGGCATTGAGCACCGCGAGACCGGTCGACGGCAGCGCCTCGACCAGTTCGCCCTTGGTCTGCGCGATCGCCTCGCGGCTACCGAACTCGCCGAGATGGGCGGTGCCGACATTGAGCACGACACCGATATTCGGCGGGGCGACCTCGGTGAGCGCGGCGATATGCCCGGGCCCACGGGCCGACAGTTCCAGAACCAGGAACCGGGTCGTGGCATCGGCGCGCAACGCCGTCCACGGATGTCCCAGTTCATTGTTGAACGAGCCGGGGGGCGCCACCACCGGACCGAGCGGCGCGAGCACCGCGGCCAGCAGATCCTTGGTGGAGGTCTTGCCGGAGGATCCGGTGACGCCGACGACGGTCAAACCGCCTGCCGCGACCAGACCTTCGACGCTGGCGCGCGCCAGCTTCGCCAGCGCCGACAGCACCGCGGCACCCGAACCGTCGGGATCGTTGGCCACCACCGCCGAATTCGCAGGCACGGTACCGGGACTCGGCGCGACCACGATCGCGGGCACACCCACCGGGCGCGCAGCCAGCACCGCAACCGCACCGGCCTCGACCGCCGTGGCCGCGTAATCGTGGCCGTCGGCGTGCTCACCGGGTAGGGCGAGGAAAATATCGCCGGAACCGATACGGCGCGAGTCGAATTCGACCGAGCCGGTCACCGTCACCTCCGGGTCCGCGACGTCGTGCAGCGTGCCGCCGACGACGTCCGCGATATCCCGCAGTGTCATCTCGATCATGAAACCGTCAAGTCCTCCGCGTCCGAACCCTGCGGACTTCGCTGCTCAATCGCCGCCGCGAGCACCTCGCGGTCGTCGAACGGGTGCTTCACCCCGTGGATCTCCTGCCCTACCTCGTGTCCTTTGCCCGCGACCAGCACCACGTCACCGGCGCGGGCCCAAGCCACTGCCGCGTCGATGGCCGCCGCCCGGTCGCCGATCTCGCGGACTTCGCCCCGTTCGGATTCCGCCACCTCGAGCGCGCCTGCGCGCAGGGCGGCGCGGATTGCCGCCGGATCCTCGGTGCGTGGATTGTCGTCGGTGATGATCAGCAGGTCCGCTCCGCGCGCACCGGCGGCGCCCATCAGTGTGCGCTTGCCCGCGTCTCGGTCGCCGCCCGCACCGACCACCACCGCGAGCCTGCCGCCCGCGGCGGACTCGGTGAGATGGGCACGCAGGGTGGCGATGACCGACTCCACCGCGGCAGGCTTGTGCGCGTAGTCGACCAGCGCGAGGAAATCCTGGCCACGTTCCACACGCTGCATCCGGCCCGGCACGTCGACGGTGGCCAGCGCGGGCCCGGCAACGGCCGCGTCGACACCGGCAGCCACACACACCGCCACCGCAAGCAGTCCGTTGGCGACGTTGTAGCGGCCCGGAAGACGCAGCCGCACATCGGTTTCGCCGTGCGGCCCGGCCGCGGTGAAATCTTGTTCGCCGCCGTGGGTGTGCACCGCGCCGGACAGCTGCCAATCGGCTGTTCCCGTCGTGGTGACGGTGATCGGGGCGGCCAGCCCGTCGGCCAGGCGCCTTCCCCATTCGTCGTCGACGCAGATCACCTGGGTGCGCGCGGCCACCGGCGACTGCGGCTCGAACAGCCTGCGCTTGGCCGCGAAGTAGTCCTCGAAGTCGGCGTGGAAATCCAGATGGTCCTGGGACAGGTTGGTGAACGCGCCCACCGCGAAACGCACGCCGTCGACCCGGCCCAGCGCCAGAGCGTGACTGGATACTTCCATCACCACCGCATCCACACCCTGCTCGACCATCAGCGCGAACATCGCGTGCAGCTGCGGGGCCTCCGGGGTGGTGAGCGCGCTCGGCACCCGGCGACCGCCGATACGGGTCTCGATGGTGCCGATGAGCGCGGTGGACAACCCGGCCGCGGCCAGCCCTGCCTCCACCAGATAGGAGGTGGTGGTCTTGCCGGAGGTCCCGGTGATGCCGACGATACGCAGCCGATCCGACGGGTGGCCGTAGATCGCCGCCGACAGCTCGCCGAGCACTTCGCGCGGACGTTCCCGCACCAGCACGGGCACGCCGAGCTCACCGGCGAGTTCGGCGCCTTCGGCATCGGTGAACACCGCCACCGCGCCGCGCTCGACGGCGGCACGGGCGAACCGTGCACCATGGGCGCGCGACCCGGGCAGAGCGGCGAACAGATCACCGGGGACGACAGCATCGGAACGCTGTTCGATACCGGTGATCGCGACACCCGACGGCAGGTCCGAGCGCGGCTCGGCGCCGGTCAGATCCAGCAGGTCGGGCAGCGGCGTCGACTTCGGCTCGGCCGGTCGTAGCGCGTGCTGGCTGGACTGCGCGGGCACAAGGGTCCTCTCTGCGATTTATGGTGCATACACCGACGACGAGTCAGGTTACCGACGTCCACTTCCACGCAGGCAACGCGGTTCACGGATTCGGGTCCGCCGCACCCGCCGCGACCCACCGTGCGGTGGGTCGCGGCAGGTCCAGCGGGTGACGGCAGCGGCACGAGCTCACGAAGCCTGGAGTACGAAGCGCCTGGTGGGCTCGGTGGACGGGGGAATGCGGTCGCGCTGCAATGCCCAGGAGGCGATGTTGTGGAACAGTGGCGCCGCGGACTGACCACCGCTGCCATCGGCGCTGCGGACCGGTTGGTCGAGCATCATTCCGATGACGTAGCGCGGGTCGTCGGCCGGCGCGATCCCGGCGAAGGTGATCCAGTACGAGGAGGTCGAATAGCAGTCGCAGGCCGGATCCACCTTCTGCGCGGTGCCGGTCTTTCCCGCGATCTGATAGCCCTCGATAGCGGCGGGTGCGCCGGTGCCCATCTGGACACCCATCGGATCGCGCTGGACCACCGACTGGAACATGGTGCGTAGCGTCTGCGCGGTCTGTGGGCTCACCACCCGCACACCCCCCGGTGTCGGCTCCTCGGTCCGGGTGCCGTCCGGCGCGATCTTCGCCCGCAGGATGCGCGGCGGGATCCGCAGGCCGTCATTGGCGATGGCCTGGTACATGCCGGTCATCTGCAGGGTCGTCATCGAAAGGCCCTGGCCGATCGGCAGGTTCGCGAACGTGCCACCGGACCACTGGTCGCGCGCGGGCAGCCGGCCGGGGCTCTCGCCGGGCAGACCGACGCCGGTGCGCTGGCCGAGCCCGAACCTGGTGAGCATATCGGCGAAGCGATCCTCACCCACTCTCTGAGCGAGCATCAGAGTGCCCACGTTGGACGACTTTCCGAAGATCCCGGTGGTGGTGTAGGGCGCGACGCCGTGGTCCCACGCATCACCGACCGTGACGCCGGACATGTGGATCTGGCCGGGCACCTGGTGCACTTCGTCCGGGGTGGTGAGCCCGTATTCGATGGCCGCGGCGGCCGTGACGATCTTGTTCACCGAGCCCGGTTCGAACGCGTGGGTCACCGACGGATTGTCCAGGGCTTCCGGTTTCCAATGTTCGGGCTCCAGTGACGGATTGAAGGTGTTGTCGTTGGCCATCGCCAGCACCTGGCCGGTTTTGGCGTCCAGCACCACCGCGGACGCCGATTTCGCGCCCGACATGTCCTTGGCCTGCTGCACCTGCTGCTGGACGTAGTACTGCAGATCCGAATCGAGGGTCAACTCGACGCCGTAGCCGTTCACGGCGGGCACGCGGTCACGCCAGCTGCCGGGAATCACGGCACCGTCGGCGCCGCGATCGTAGGTGTGCGAACCGTCGGTGCCCGCGAGCACCGAATCCATCGACGATTCCAGCCCGATCTGACCGTGCCCGTCCCAGCCGGTGGCGCCGATGACGTTGGCGGCCAGCGATCCGCCGGGGTACTCACGTGGATTCTGCGAGTCGGCACCGACTTCGCTGAACTCGACGACGATCTCGGCGGCGATCCGCGGGTCGACATTGCGGGCCAGGTACACGAACTGCTCATCGCTGTTCAGCAGCTTCAGCAGTTCCTTCTCGCTGGGACCGTTGTCACCGAGCTTGTCGTGGATGGTGGCGGCGATATCGCGCAGGCGCTGTTCGGGATCGGGCGCGGACTCGTCCTTCGCCTTCGCCTCGGCCAGATCCTTGCGCACCTTGACGGGCTGGAAGTGCAGCTCCTTCGCGGTGACGGTGAACGCGAGGGCCTTGCCGTTGCGATCGGTGATCGGCCCGCGCATGGCCTCGTCGACCCAGTGCGCGGTGCGCTGACTGGCCGCCTGCGCCGACAGACCGGGCGCGGAAATGCTCTGCACCCACAACAATTGGATCGCGACGACGGCGAGTGCGCCGAACATCGCGATCCGCCCCACCCCCAACCGCATCCGGACCGGCCGGTCCAGCTGTGGCGCCGATCCGCGTCTTCTCACCGGCCCGCGACGCGAACGCTTCGCGGGTCCGGGCCGCCTCATCGTGCGGCCTCCCCCGAGGTCGGCCGTGCGGTGGGAGCGACGCCCGGCTGACCGGGGGCGTTCTCGATGAGAGCCGGCGCTGCGGGCGCGGATTCGGCGGGGACCGGAGCGGCGGCGGGTTGTGCTGCGTCCACCGATCCGGGGATCTGCGCACCCTGGGTACCCGCAGCGACCGGAGCCTGCGCGGGCGCGCCCGCCGTGGCCCCTCCGGCCGTCCGCTGGGTGCTCGACAGTGCGGCGTCAGCGCCCGGAGGCCGAGCAGCGGCGGGCGCACCTGGCGCACCCTGGGTGTCGGCTGTGGGAGCGACTGCCGGCTGACCACCAGGGGTGGTAGCGGAGTTCGGCGTCGACGCCGCGACCGCGCTCCCCGCGGGTGCGGGAACCGGGACTTCGACTGCGGATTGCCTGCTGCCCGCGGCAGGAGCGCCGATAGCTTCCGGTGCGGGGGCAGACGCCGCGACCTGCCCCGAAATCTGCGCCGGGGCGGGTGTCGCCGCGGGTCCGGGAGCGGAAGCGGGAGATGCAGCAGGTGTCGGTGCAGGGGCGGGCGCCGCAGCAGCAGGAGCATCCGCCGCCGGAGCGGGCGCGGCGGCCGGAGCAGGCGCCGGACCGGCCGCCGGATCGGCGGGCACTGGTGCAGGGGCAGGCCCGGGAGCAGATGCTGGGGCGGCTGCGGGGGCCGGAGCAGGCGGCGGTGCCACCGCCTCAGGAGCCGGCGCCGGTGCGCCTGCCTCAGGGGCGGGCGCGGGTGGCGCCGGGGCCGGAGCAACCTCTGCCGGGGGAACCGACGCCGCGGCCGGGGCAGGGCCTGCGGCCGGATCAGCGGGTGCGGGGGCCGGATCGGCGGGTGCGGGGCCCGGGGCGCCGGCCGGTGCCCCGGCGGGAGCGGGTGCGGGGGCCGGAACCCCCGCAGGCGCGGGAGCCGCTGGGCCCGCCGGATCCGGGGCCACATTTGCGGCCGGCGCGGGGTTCGGCTCGCCCGCTGCCGGCACAGCGCCGTTCGGCGCCGGGTTCGGCGCGCCCGGGGCAGGTGTCATCCCCGCACCGACCGGCGGCGCGGCATTGATCTCGGCGCCGCCGGGCCGTTCGGACGCAGCTCGTGGCGCGGTGGTGACCGGGACGACCCGCTCGCCCTGGCTCTGCGGCGCGCCAGGGCGATCCGAGGCCCGGGTCGGCGGCGGGTTCAGCGGTGGCACGGGTGCGCCCTCGGCAGGCTTCGGATCGCCGATCACGGTGACGGTGCCGTCGGGGGCGACCACCAGACGGGCAGGGTCCTTGGCCGGGATCATGCCGAGTTCCCTGGCGCGCGCGGCGAGTTCGGGCGCCGAATCGGCAGCCTCCACCTCACGTTGCAGGGCGGCCCGCTCGTCGGCCAGGGTCTGGTTCAGTTTCCTGGCGTCACTGAGCAGGTAGCTGTCCTCGGCGGCACGGGTGGTGAGCAGCAGGGTCAGCGCGAGTCCGCAGGCGAGCATGGCGAGGATCGCCGCGACGAACGGGATGCGGGTTGCCATGATCGAGGTACTCGGCAGCACCGCGTCGGGGCCGGTGGCACCTTTGGCGCGCAGCTTGCGGCGGGCATAGGCGCGTTGCGCCGCACCCGATTTCACCCGTTCGGCGGCCTGCACTCGACGGGCGATCCGCCCGGGCTCGGCGACGGCCCGTGTCCGCACGCTCACGATGCGTCCTCCTTCGCATGACCGGGCCGCTGTCCGTGCTCAGACGGGCTGCCGCCTCCGGCTGCCGACCCGCTGCTGCGGCCGGCTTCCGGTTTCCCCACGAAAGGCTGCTCGAGCGTCGTGGTAGCCGTGCTCATGCAACCTCCTGAATCCGTTCTGCCGCACGCATCCGTACCGGGGCCGCGCGCGGGTTCTCCTCGATCTCGTGTTCGGTGGCCTGTTCGGCGCCGCGGGTGAGCAGCCGGAATTCCGGCCCCATCCCCGGCAGTTCGACCGGAAGGCCGACCGGTGTGCGCGAGGCGGCGCGTTGCGCCAGTTCGTGTTTGACGACGCGATCCTCGAGCGATTGGTAGGACATGACGACGATGCGCCCGCCGACGCGCAGCGAGTTCAGCGCCGCGGGCAGCGCGGCCCGCAGCGACTCCAGCTCCCCGTTGACCTCGATCCGCAGCGCCTGGAAGGTGCGTTTGGCCGGATGGCCGCCGGTGCGCCTGGTCGCCGCGGGGATGGCGTCGTAGAGCAGCTCGACCAGCTGTGCGCTGGTGGTGAACGGCCGCTGCTGTCGGCGCCGCACGATTTCGCTGGCGATCCGGCCCGCGAAGCGTTCCTCCCCATACGTTTTCAGGATCCGCGCCAGGTCGCCGTGACTGTAGGTATTGAGCACGTCGGCGGCGGTGGGGCCGGTGGTGGGGTCCATCCGCATGTCCAGCGGCGCGTCCACCGAGTAGGCGAAACCGCGGTCGGTCTCGTCCAACTGCATGGACGAGACACCGAGATCCATCAGGATGGCGCTGACCGAGCCGATGGTGGACAGTCCCGCTTCGGTCAGTGCGTCGGCGATGCCGTCGTATCGGGTGTGCACCAGCGTGATTCGGTCCTCGAACGGCCGCAGGCGCTCGCCCGCCAGTTCGAGCGCGTTGGTGTCGCGGTCGAGCCCGACGAGATGGATGCCGGGGTAGGTGCGCAGGAAATGTTCGGCGTGACCGCCCAATCCGAGTGTCGCGTCGACGTAGACGGCGCCGGGTTCGCCGAGGGCTGGGCCAAGGAGTTCGTCGGCGCGCTCGAGCAGAACGGGGACATGGCGCGGGCCGTGCTGTTCACGGTTCACCTCGACCTCCCGGATCTTGCCTCGCTTCGTCACGCACCGATATCGGGTCGCCTTGTTCCACAGTGTTTTCGGCGAACACTGCGGGTTTTGCTCTGGGGTGATTGCTGTGGGCAGCGAATGCTGCGGGATTCGGACCGGATGTCGGTGACGAATGCCCCGTGGTCTCTGACCGAAGCGGCACCTGGCGTCGGGGAAGTACGTCAGGGTCCGCGTCCGGGCAGAGGCCGCGTGGCACTCGTTCGGGGCTAGAAGATCCCGCCCAGCGACTCGTCTCTCGCTTGTGCGTAGTCCTCCTCGTGTTCGGCGAGGTAGGACTCCCACGCCTGCTTATCCCATATTTCGAGGAAGTCGACCGAACCGATCACCACGCAATCCCGTGACAGGTTGGCGTAGCGACGATGGTCGACCGACAGCACGATCCGGCCCTGGGCGTCCGGACGTTGTTCGTCCGTGCCTGCCGCGAGAGCCCGGACGAATGCCCGTGCCTGCGGATTGCTTCGAGACGCCGCAGCGGCCCGCCGCGCGAGCGCGGTGAACTCTTCTCTGGGATACACGGCAAGGCTGTGGTCTTGACCCTTCGTGACCATCAACCCTCCCGCCAGATCGTCTCGAAACTTCGCAGGCAACGTGAGTCGCCCTTTGTCGTCCAGTCGAGGTGTGTAGGTACCGAGAAACATCTCGACACCTCCTACCGGACCACCTCGAACGCGCATGGCCGGAACTCGCTCCGGCCGAGCGCCTTACGGCCTCTCCTGTAGTGCGCGCTCCACATTACCCCACTTTCCCCCACTTTCAATCGAAACACGGGGTGATCTGGCTCCCCGCTTCGGCGATTCCGCAGGTCATCCCAGCTATCACTGTGTGGAAGAACTTTTCGGGTGCTCCACCTCCCCGCGCGCGTCCAATCCAGCGCGGCCCGACAACAACCAGCAAACGCCCAGGTACACCCCGTACCAGCGGCCGGTGGGGGAAGGTGGGGCGCCATTGTGGGGCGAGGTGGGGCTCAGCGGACCGGCGTGGCCCGTGCCGACCAGTCGGCACGACACGCCGCCGGCGACAAGGGGTATGGACAGACGAACGAACGGCGGTGCGGCACCCGGAAAACCAAACACCCCCCCCCAAACTGCAAAA
>NZ_JBHZBU010000004.1:0-685299 GCF_042754945.1 Nocardia sp. NPDC059180 | reverse complement strand
GCTTGCCTTCGGCTTGCGCAGCGGCACCGGAGACGCGAGACGGGCCGCGAACTCTATGCTCGGTCTCGCTTCGCTCGAAATTTGAGATGCACCGACAATCGCATTCGGTTGCGTCTGGCAGGGCTGGGCGTCTAGGGGTCAGCGCCCGGAGCGTCGGCCGAGGGGGACCCTGAGCACGGCGTCGGTGCCGATGTCGGCACCAGGATGCAAGCCGATGGATCCGCCCAGTTCCGCCGTCACCAGTGTGCGCACGATCTGCAAGCCGAGCCGGTCGGAGGCTTCCAGACTGAAACCGGCGGGCAGGCCGCGGCCGTCATCGCTGATGATCACATCCAGCCAGCGCGCCGAACGCTCCGAACGAATCGTCACCGTGCCGTTCTCGCCGGCGTCGAAAGCGTGCTCGATGGCGTTCTGCACCAGCTCGGTCAGCACCATCACCAGCGGGGTCGCCCGTTCGGCGGAGAACACGCCGAGCGAACCCGCCCGCCGCACCTTGATCCGCGCGGTGTGCACGGTCGCGACGTCGGCCATGATCGGCAGTAGCCGGTCCACCACTTCGTCGAGGTCGACCTCTTCGTCCACCGACATCGACAACATCTCGTGCACCGAGGCGATGGAGGTGACGCGGCGAACCGACTCGGTCAGCGCGACCTGCGCCTCCTCGTTCTCGGTGCGTCTGGCCTGCAAACGCAGCAGCGCGGCCACGGTTTGCAGATTGTTCTTCACCCGGTGATGGATCTCCCGGATGGTCGCGTCCTTGCTCAGCAGCGCGCGGTCGCGGCGCTTGACCTCGGTGACGTCGCGCACCAGCACCGCCGCACCGGCCAGTTCACCGTGCGGGCGCAGCACCAGTGTGCGCAGCAGCACCGTCGCGCCCCTGGCCTCGACCTCCATCCGGCGCCCGGTCCGCCCGGCCAGCGCGGCCTGGATATCGCCGACCACTTCCTGGGCATCGAATGGGTCGGTGATGAGTGAGCGGGTGGTGACGGCCAGATCTTGCCCGGCCAGATCGGCCTGCAATCCCATCCGGTGGTACGCCGAGAGCGCATTTGGGCTGGCGTAGGTGACGATGCCCTCGGTGTCGAGTCGGATGAACCCGTCGCCTGCCCGCGGGCTGGAATGGGTGGCGGCGCGATCCTCGGTGGTCGGGAAGGTGCCGTCGGCGATCATCTGGCACAGATCGTCGGCGCAAGCGACATAGGCGATCTCGAGGGTGCTGCGCACCTTGGAGCGCTGTAGATCGGTGTCGCGGCTGAGGACCGCGATCACATCGTCACCGCAGCGCACCGGGATGGCTTCGCGGAAAGCATCCACCGGATGCGGGTGATAGACGCCCTTGGCGTCGGACTCGCCGTCGGTGCGCACGATCTGGCCGGTGGTCAGGGCGTCGAACACCTGAGGATGCTCGGCACGTAGGGCCTGGGTTCCGACCAGGTCCTCGTAATGGACCGTAGGCGCGGTGGTCGGCCGGCACTGGGCCACGCACACGATGTCGGCCCCGTCGGTGACAGGTCCGGCCCCGACCCACAGCAGCAGATCGGCGAAGGACAGATCGGCGAGCAGTTGCCAATCACCCACCACTCGTTGCAGATGATCCACGGCGACGCCGGGTAGGTCGGTGTGTTCGGCAAGCAGTTCGCTCAGTGTCGCCATGATCGGTCAGTCGCTTCGATTCCGGCTCGCGCCACTCAGGAGATGACGGCGATCAGATCGCCCTGCTGGAGCACCTGGCCAGGGGTGACCGCGATCGAGGTGACCTCGCCGCCGACCTCGGTGATCACCGGAATCTCCATCTTCATCGACTCGAGCAGTACCAGCGTCTGGTCGTGCGCGACGTGATCGCCGACCGCGACCTCCACCGTCAGCACGGTCGAGACCATCTCCGCACGTACTTCCTCAGCCATGACACCCCGTTCGCTGTGTTGTATGGGTCACCACCGTCGGCGGCGCGTCCCGCTGACGATATAGCCAATCACACACCCGGCCACCGCCTTCGCCGAGGAATGCCCCCAGCCGTTACCGCACACCTGTGCGGTAGATTGTCACGAGCCCCGCGCAGGCGGGGAGGATCGATATTTCCGCGTTGAGCGGGGATGATCCCAATTGTCGACACGAGCCCCGCACAGGCGGGGGTGATCCAGGAGCTACCGATGGGTAAACGTGGCCGTAAGAAGCGCAGCCGCAAGGGCAACGCCGCAAATCACGGCAAGCGGCCGAACGCCTGAGGCGCGGTTGCGCACAGCTGTTGATCGGTCTTCGACCGATACGCGAGCGGCACGTCACTTCCTGACCGGAAGGACGTGCCGTTCGTTTGTTTCAGGGCTGTCAGGACTCTGCGGATTCGGATCGGATCGTCACCGTCCGGCGGATCTCCACCGTCAGCCGATCCCGCAGCGAATCGGGGGCGCGGTCGCCGCCGCACTTGCGGCTGAGCAGCCCCTTGATCTTCTCTTCGATGCCGTAGGCCTCGATGCAGGGCGCGCAATGATCCATATGATGCTGCAGCCGCGCCCGGGTCGAATCGTCGCATTCGCCGTCGAGCATCAGCCACACATCGGCGAGGACCGCCGTGCAGTCGAGCTCCATATCGGGATCGTGCTCGGCGCTCACTGCTTGACCTCCTGGCGCACCGTGCCCGCGGTGGACGCGGACTTCGTGTCGGACGTGCCCCCGGTGCGGTTGAATCCACGTTCGCGCGCCACGTCGGCGAGCAAACCCTTCAATTGCTTACGGCCGCGATGCAGCCGGGACATCACCGTACCGATAGGAGTGCCCATGATGTCGGCGATCTCCTTGTACGGGAAACCTTCGACGTCGGCGTAGTACACCGCCATCCGGAATTCCTCCGGCAACTCCTGCAGCGCGGCCTTGATGTCGTCGTCCGGCAGCGCGTCCAGCGCCTCCACCTCGGCCGAACGCAGACCGGTGGAGGTGTGCTCGGCGGTCGCGGCCAGCTGCCAGTCGGTGATCTCGTCGGTCGGGTACTGCGCGGGCTGGCGCTGCTTCTTGCGGTAGGAGTTGATGTAGGTGTTGGTCAGGATCCGGTACAGCCAGGCACGCAGGTTCGTGCCCTCTTTGAAGGACTTGAAGCCCTGGTAGGCCTTGACATAGGTCTCCTGAACCAGGTCCTCGGCGTCGGCCGGGTTCCTGGTCATGCGCAGCGCGGCGCCATAGAGCTGGTCGAGCAGCGGGAGCGCGTCGCGCTCGAACCGCTGTGTCAGCGCGTCCGAATCCTCCACGCCACCGGCACCCGCGGCGGGGCCGTCGGCCGCGGTAGCTTCCTCGCCTGTCACACGTGTCCCTTCGATCGGCGTCATCGCCAAATCTACCGGCACCAGCGTAACGACTCGGAACCGCGCGTCCGACGCCTCGGTCCGGACCGGGCGTTCCTCGACCAGAACGGGCAACGGGCTCCTCCTTCAGACGTACACCGGACAGACGTGCGGCGGCCGGTGAATCCGCCGAACCGTGGCCTCGCGCCGCACCGGCACTCACACGGCTTCGCTATTCGCATGCAACATGCGAACCGGCTCGCGTGTTCCCGACGTGCGGCGCTGCGTTCGAGCCCGCCGAATTAGGGTGGTCGCTATGGCAGCAGCCGCCACACCGGCGATCCGCACCCTGGTCGAGGCACGGGTCGAGCACCGGGTACACGCCTACACCCACGACCCGCGCGCCGATTCCTATGGCGCCGAGGCTGTCGACGCGCTCGCCGCCGAGCTGGGCCTCGACCCCTGGCAGATCTTCAAGACGCTGGTGCTGGAGTTGTCGACCGGCTCACTGGCCGTCGCGGTGCTGCCGGTGCCGCAGAGCCTGTCGCTGAAGGCGGCGGCCGCGGCGCTCGGCGCGCCCAAAGCGGCGATGGCCGATCGCGCCAAGGCCGAACGCAGCACCGGATATGTGCTCGGCGGAATCTCACCGCTCGGCCAGCGCAAGACACTGCCGACGGTGGTGGACGCGTCGGCGTCGAACTGGGACCGAATCCTGTGCAGCGCCGGACGCCGGGGGCTCGAAATCGATCTGGCCCCCGCCGATCTGATCCGATTGACCGACGCCGTCACCGCCCCCGTGGCCGCAGGCTGACAGACACGTGGTGCGCCACGCCGGTAAACCTCGCCTCGTCCACGTCGGTGTGCGTTACTTGAATCGCCAAGTTCCGACCGATCCGAGGATGTGATGCGAATGTCCCCGCGCCAACGTCTGCGCACCACGATCGCCGCCCTGTCCGGGGCGCTGGTCCTGGCCGCGGGCCCCGCGGTGCTGGCCACCCCGGCCGCGGTCGCCGCGCCGCAGGGCGGCCAGGCCCAGCCCGCCTACCCGTTCGACGGTGACGAGGGCGGCACCACCCATGAGCCCAAGAAGGACGAGCGCGCCGAGCGGGCCGAGGAGTTCGGCGGCGGACTCGCCGGCGAGGTCATCGACCTGGCGGCGAACATCCTCAAGTGCGGCCTGAATGTCGTGACGCCCACGGTGGGGTGCTCGATCTGAGCTGACCAGCGGTCTGCGCGGATGCCCCATGGCGGGCCGGACGTCTCGGCTGCGGCCGATACTCCGGCCCGTTCCATTTCGGCATCCGGACGACTCCTCAGCGGGGCGGACGAGGTGCGCCTGCGCGACAACCGTCGCCCGCATCTCCGCGCGGACACCCTGCGTCGCGTCGTGTACCGCTCAACGGCCGCCGCCTCGCGGGCAGCGAGGGCTACAGCAGACTGATCTGTTCGGACTGCTCTTCTGCCGGTGCCAATAGCTCGGGCCCGTTGTTGCGGACGCTGTTCACCAGCGACGACACCGAGCGCGCGGTGATACCGGCCACCAGTACGGGCGTGGGCGGTTCCAGCAGTTCGGCCGGGGCCGGATGATCCGGGTCCAGCCACGCCTCCCAGTGCTCACTCGGCATCGGCAGCGGCATCCGGTCGTGAATGCGGGTGAGGTCGCCGATGGCGTCGGTGGTCAGGATGGTGCACGACAGCAGCGGCTCGGGCTCGTCTTGGGTGCGGTCGCGCCACACCGACCACAGCCCCGCCATGTACAGCCGCGAACCATCGGCGGCGGACATGAAATAGGGGTGCTTGACCACCTTGCTCTTGGCACCGGAGGGATCCGGCTCGACCAGCCACTCGTACCAGCCGTCCATCGGCACCAGGCAGCGCCGGTACTTCACCGCGTCCCGGAACGACGGTGTCGTTGCGGCCTTGTCGGCGCGCGCGTTGAACAGCGGCTTGCCCTTCACCGGCACGCCCGGCTCGGCCGCTTTGGACCAATGCGGGATGAGCCCCCAGCGCATGCGCCGGATCCGCAGCCGCGGATCGTCGTCGGGGTTGCCGTGTTCGTGGCGTTCGACCACCGTCAGCACCTGCGTCGTCGGGGCGACGTTGTAGTTCGCGGCGCCGCGATCGGAGCCCTCCGAGCCCGCGGCGTCGCCGGTCTCATCGATCGCGTCCAGCTCGACCGCGAGCCGTCCGGGATTGGTCGTCGTCGCATAGCGTCCGCACATATCCCGATACTGCCACCGGGCACCGACATCGGCAGTGAACCGCGCGCCCGCGCACCGGATTCACCGCTCGGCGTGCCGCCGCAAATCCGCCCGTCGACCTGGGAACCACTGCTAGCGTGAGCCCATCTGACGAAGAGGAGAGATCCATGCTTCGATCCAGTTTCCTCCGTACCGGCATCGTCCGAATCTGCGCGGCGCTCGCGCTTGCCGGGTTCACCGCGACCGCACTTCCGGCCATCGCCACCGCACAGGACCCGAGGCCACCGGTATTGCTCAACACGACGGTGTCGGGGGCCACCATCGACTACACGATCGATAACGTCCCCAACCGGCGCGACACCTTCCCGGTCATCCGCGGCGAATGCACCACCGCCGTGGTCGACGTACTCGTCGCCGCGCCCATCCTCGCCCCCGCCGCCATCGACACGATCAGCGGGCGCGAACCCGATGTCTTCGCGCTGCTACAGCGTTTGATCGCCGACGGCGCGCTGGCTGCCGGGCCGCGGATCCAGATCGCCTCCTCGACCGGACAGATCACCGGATCGTTCCCCGACCTCCCGCGTGGAATCTACGCGGTGGGCACGATCTGCAATATCAACCCGATCAGTGGCGAATTCGATCCGGCGCTGTTCGATATCTCCCCCGCGGTCGTCATCGATCTGCGATCGGGTTCGTCGGCACCGGCACCCATGCCGTGATCGAGTGAACTCCGCTGTCACGAAGGGGTAAGAGCGGCAGAGGCGAGATTGTTCACCCAGAACTGATGACACCCTGAGAGTAATGTCATAACATTCTCTCAACGAGTCGGGAACTGCACCCGACCCAGTCGGCATGCGCCCGATAGGCCACGCCACCACCCAGCGCCCGGGCCGAACCCGCCCGGGTGCCCGGCACGAGGAGCCCCTGTGACAACGACCGACGCCGCCCCCGCGGACACGGTGCTCACCTCGGTCGACCCCGCCTCCGGCGCGACCCTGGACACCTTCCCGATCGCCGACGAGGACGCCGTGCGCGCCGCCGTCGCCACCGCCCGCCAGGCCGCCGAGACCTGGGCCGCACTCGATTTCGACGAACGCCGTAAAGCGCTGCTGCGCTGGTCGAGCCGCCTGGTCGCCGAATCCGACGAGTTCTGCGCGCTGATCCACGCCGAGAACGGCAAACCGCTCGACGACGCCTTTCTCGAGCTGATGCTCGCGCTCGAGCACATCGCCTGGGCCGCCAAGCACGCCAAGAAGGTGCTCGCGCCCAAGAAGATCTCCCCCGGCGCGTTGATGTCGAACTTCTCGGCCCGGCTCGAGCAGCGCCCGCTGGGTGTCGTCGGCGTGATCGGCCCGTGGAACTACCCGGTCTACACACCCAACGGTTCCATCGCCTACGCGCTCGCCGCGGGCAACACCGTGGTCTTCAAGCCGAGCGAATACTCGACGGGTATCGGCAATTTCCTCGCCGACGCGTTCACCAAGGCCAATCCGGAGCTGCCCAAGGGCGTGTTCGCCACGATCAACGGCTACGGCGCGACCGGTGCCGCGCTCGTGCGCGCGGGCGTGGACAAGATCGCGTTCACCGGCTCGCCCGGCACCGGCCGCAAGATCATGGCCGCCGCCGCCGACTCCCTGACCCCGGTGCTGCTGGAATGCGGCGGTAAGGACGCGGTGATCGTCGCCGCCGACGCCGATGTGAAGGCCGCGGCCGACGCGGTCGCCTGGGGCGCCACTTCCAACAGCGGCCAGACCTGCGCGGGCGTCGAGCGGGTGTACGTCGACCGATCGGTGCGCGATGAATTCGTCGCCGAACTGCGGCGCATCCTCACCGACGTCAAGCCCGGCTCCGGCTCGGACGCCGACTACGGCCCGATGACGATGCCGAGCCAGGTCGATATCGTGCGCCGCCACATCGAGGACGCCATCGCCAAGGGCGGCACGGCGGTCGTCGGTGGCCCGGAATCGGTCAAGGCCCCGTTCATCGAACCGGTGGTGTTGCTCGACACCGATGAGGATTCGTCGGCGGTCAAGGAGGAGACCTTCGGCCCGACCATGACCATCCGCACCGTCGACAGCATCGACGAGGCCGTCGACCTGGCCAACGACTCCACCTACGGCCTGTCCTCGGCCGTGTACTCCCGCAAGCAGGGTCTCGAGATCGCTCGCAGGCTGCGCGTCGGTGCGACCTCGGTGAACTCGGTGCTCGGTTTCGCCGCCATCCCCGGTCTGCCCTTCGGCGGCAGCGGCGATTCCGGTATCGGCCGCATCCACGGTGAGCCAGGCCTGCGTGAGTTCGTCCGCCCGCATTCGATCGCGATCCAGCGATTCAGCATCCCTGGCATGGCGCTGCTGAGCTACTCGCGCACCCAGTCGACCATGAAAATTCTGCGACGAGTGGTGCCGCTGTTGCACGGGAGGCACAAGTAACAGATCGGGCGGATTCCACGCCGCCCGTGTGTCCACGCCGCGGATAAGCGAAGATGGACTGGTGAATTTCTGGCCAGCGCCCCATGTCGACGCCCCCGTGCACGCGACCGTGACCCTGCCCGGATCGAAATCGATCACCAACAGAGCCCTGATCCTGGCTGCCCTCGCCGAGGGCCCGTCCACGATCACCGGCGCGCTGCGCAGCCGGGACACCAACCTGATGATCGAGGCATTGCGGGCGCTCGGCGCCCGCATCGACGGTGACGCCGAGACCCTCACCGTCACGCCTGCCCCGCTCACCGCCGGCACCGTCGACTGCGGGCTGGCGGGGACTGTCATGCGGTTCCTGCCGCCCCTGGCCACCCTGGCCACCGGCGACGTCGCCTTCGACGGTGACGCACAGGCAAGGGTCCGGCCGCTGCGCACCATCCTCGACGCGCTGCGCGGGCTCGGCGCTCGGATCGACGGGGATGCCCTGCCGTTCACCGTGCACGGCGCCGGTTCGTTGCGTGGCGGCGCGGTCACCATCGACGCGTCGGGTTCCTCCCAGTTCGTCTCCGGGCTGCTGCTGTCGGCGGCCCGCTTCGACGAGGGGATCACCGTCCATCACGACGGCAAGGCACTGCCGTCGATGCCGCATATCGAGATGACGGTGGAGATGCTGCGCCGCGCCGAGGTGCAGGTGCAGGAACCGGCCGACAGCCGCAAGGCGCAGACGTGGGTCGTCGGCCCCGGCCCCATCGCCGCGGTGGACTGGGATGTCGAACCCGATCTGTCCAATGCCACGCCGTTCCTCGCGGCGGCCGCGGTCACCGGCGGCGAAATCAGCATTCCGCATTGGCCGCGGTTGACCACCCAGCCAGGCGACGTCATCCGCGAGATCCTGGTGCGGATGGGTGCCGAGGCACGCATCTTCGACGGCATCTTGACCGTCAGCGGTCCGGACCGGCTCGCCGGTATCGATATCGACCTGCACGACGTCGGCGAACTCACCCCCACTGTCGCCGCGCTGGCCGCGCTGGCCGATTCACCGTCTTACCTGCGCGGCATCGCCCATCTGCGTGGCCACGAAACCGACCGGCTCGCCGCGCTGTCCACCGAGATCAACCGGCTCGGCGGCAATGTCACCGAGACCGAGGACGGGCTCGAGATCGTTCCCGCCCCGCTCACCGGCGGACGCTGGCATTCCTACGCCGACCATCGGATGGCCACCGCGGGTGCCATTCTCGGACTCGCTGTTCCCGGCGTCGAGATCGAGGACATCGGCACCACCGCGAAGACCCTGCCCGATTTCGTCGCCCTGTGGGAGCGGATGCTGGATCCCGCTGATCAGGGAGCGGTGCGCTGAGCTCGCGCGGCCGCTCCACCGCCAGCTACGACGAATCCGATGTGCGGGTGCGTCCCGGCAAGAGTTCGCGTCCGCGCACCAAGACCCGCCCGAAGCACGATGACGCCGAATCCGCCATGGTGGTGTCGGTGGACCGAGGCCGCTGGGGGTGCGTACTCGGGGGCGACCCGGATCGGTTGATCGTCGCCATGCGTGCGCGGGAGCTCGGCCGCACCCCCATCGTCGTCGGCGATCAGGTCGACGTCGTCGGCGATCTGTCCGGCAAACCCGACACCCTGGCCCGCATCGTTCGCGTCGGTGAACGCCGAACGGTGTTGCGCCGCACCGCCGATGACACCGATCCCTTCGAACGTGTCGTCGTCGGTAATGCCGAACGCCTGTTCATCGTCGTCGCCCTTGCCGATCCGCCGCCGCGCACCGGTTTCGTCGAACGTGCCATGGTCGCCGCGTATGCCGGTGGCCTGCAACCGATCCTGTGCCTGACCAAACACGATCTGGCCGCGGATTCCGAATTCGCCGCCCTGTTCGACGATCTCGAACTCACCATCGTCTACGGCGGTGTCGACGACGGCATCGAACCGGTCCTCGACCTGCTCACCGGCCACCTCACCGCCTTCATCGGCCATTCCGGTGTCGGCAAATCCACCCTCGTCAACCGCCTGGTCCCCGACGCCGACCGCGCCGTCGGCGAGGTCTCCGGCGTAGGCAAAGGCAAACACACCTCCACCCAATCGGTGGCCCTGCCCCTGCCCGCGGGCGGCTGGGTCATCGACACCCCCGGTGTCCGCTCCTTCGGCCTTGCTCACATCACCCCCGACGACGTCATCGCCGCCTTCACCGACCTCGCCGACGCCATCGAAGACTGCCCGCGAGGATGCACCCACCTCGGCCCTCCCGCCGATCCGGAATGCGCACTGGATGCATTGCCCGCCAAGGAGCGCCGGGTAGCGGCGATCCGCCAGCTGCTGACGGCCTTGAATTCGAACGATCCGTGGTAATCGCTCCCGGCTGAGGTCAGTCCGGACTGCGCGTAACAATCCGCGCGGAAGGAACCGCAGCAGCCAGCTGCCGAATGTCATCCGGATCAGAAGTGATGACGAGCCCACCGCCATATCGAGCGCACAGGGCAACGACGTGAGCGTCGGCGAGGTAACGGCTGCCCAGCTGTGAGCCATGCAGGATCGCACCAACCTGACGTGCCATGTCGAAGTCTGTGGGTACCACCGCGATCGGCCGCTGCCACGCGTGATCATGAGGCTTGCGTGAGACCAGCGTTTCCACCCGCCGCGTACGGGCCACACCCCGGCACACTTCTGCGCACACCACAGCCGGCACCAGTACTTCGCTGGACCGAACCCGGGCGGCGGCAAGCAGCGCTCGCAGCCGAGCAGGCGGCTTCGGCTCACACAGTGCCGACAACCCGTCCGAGTCGAGCACGATGGGCAGGCTCATGCGATCTCGCGCCGACCACTAGATCCATCGAGTTCAGCGAAGGCATCTTCGGCGTACTGCGCGTCCTCATCAGACACCGGACCGAACTCGTCATCCCAGCCATCCAGCAGATCGCCCAGCGCCGCGTTACGCGCCATCCGCTCGACATGCTCGGCCAGCGCCGCATTCACAACAGCAGACAAATGCGAGTCGCCGAGCTTACGAGCCTGCTCGACCACCTCTTCATCAATCGTCACCGTTATCTTACGTTTGGCCATACAAGTATCGTACCTTGCCCGAATCCATAGCGTATGACTGTCGGTAGCGCTGCGAACTCGGCCCTACGCCCGCGCCGATGACACTCACGCAGAGCCGGTTCAGCGAACGAAGTCAACCGTTACGGATAGCAGACAGGCATCCAGAGCGTGCCGCACCACATGCGGTTCAGCGCCTGGGCCGAACCGCTGGTCAGGAAGTCGGCCGAGCCGCTGTTCACGGCCGTGCCTGCCTGCTGCGGAGTTGACTGGGTTTCCGTGAGCCGCAGCCCGGATTCGGCATGCGCGGGGGCGATGGACATCAGCATCGCGCCGCCCAGAAGTGCGCCCGCGACGATGTGCCGGTTGATACGAGTCATGTCAAACCTGTTCTTCTTCAGTGACTTTCGGCTCACAGAATGTGGTCCGGAGGTTTCATCGCCATCATTTGATGGCCCGTTACATAGCGGCCCGCCATTTCTGACGACACCGCTCGACCGCACGGTTACGGCAGATGACCGACCAGCGCTTCGCCGACAACTGCAGCGTGGCCACATGCCTCACCAACGGTGGTCTCGCCGTGCATGCGCACCGAGAACATGACGCTGCCGTCCGGGACCGCAACGCTGACCGCGCAGGTCGAGTTCTTCACGTCCTGGATCGAGCGGTATTTGAGAGCATCGCGGCCGCCGACGAACACCTGGGCGAATTGCTTGAACTCGGGGTCTTGCCGGACAGCGTCCAGTGAGCGGTCGGTGGATTCCATCGTCAGATCGAAGGCGCCACTGCTGGACTGCCATTGGCAGGTCAGCCAGTCCGGACGCCAGGCACCGGGGATGCTCCGCTCAGTGGAGGCGTCCAGGCCCGCTCCGGCGAGAGCGTCACCGGGTAGGGCGCACGGGTCCCAGAGGCCGGTAGGGACCTCGGTCGATACCGGGTCTGCCTCGGGAGCGCCCGAGCCCTCCGATGGCGCCGGGCTCGCCTCCGGTTCCGAACCGCCGTCCTCGGGCGCCGGCGCCGAGCCTCCGCTTTCTCCGGCGGGACCGCCGTTTTCGCCAGTCGCACCCGTCGCTGTCGTTGTCGTCGCGGCCGAGACGGTCGTGCTCGCCGCGGCGCCGCCGTCGGCAGGCCGAGCCTCACCCGAACTGCCGCTGCACCCGGCGAGCACCAGCACCGAGCAGGCCAGTAGTGCCCCGGCGACGATGTGGCGGTTGATTCGAGTCATCGCAAACCTGCTCTTCTTCAGTGACTTTCGGTCCACGAGCGTGAATCCGGAAGCTTGATCGAGAGCAGTCAACGGCCCGTTACATAGCGGTCCGACCTCACTGCCCATCCGGTTGACCAGGGGCGAACGGCCATTCCTCGAACCAGGTGCAGCGGCCGACGGCGTCGAAGCGCAGAACCCACAGGTCACGCCAGCGGGCCGGGGTATCGCGGCGATACTCGACTTCGACCCGGACGACCGCGGTGGCGCCGTCGATGGCGACGACCTCGGAATCCATGGTGAACGCTTCATCGGGGCCATCGCGGCCTGTGTCCCAGAATTCGGCAAGGGCCGCCGAGCCCCGGATCGGATCGGCCCACGGGGAAACGAGATAACCGATGTCAGGGGCGAAAAGACCGTCGAGCAATTCCGTGCCGGGCGAGCGCCAGGCTCGTTGGTACTCCTCGACCCATGCCTCGACAGCATCGCGGTCCACAACGCGCAGCTTAACGGTCATTTCGCGGGACAACGCGGAAAGACGCGCCATGACATGACGGAGGCGCCCATGGAAACCCATGGGCGCCTCCGCTACTGCTTACTCAGTGCTTGCGACGCGACTTCGGTGCGCGCTTGCCCTTGGACTGGGCGCGGGCGGCTTCGCGGCGTTCGCGGCGGGTGGCGTGGGAATCGTCGCCGTCGCCGTCGCCGTATTCCTCCGACGCGCTGTGGACGGCGGCGTGGCCACCCTCGTCCGGGCCGGAGTAGCTCAGGCCGCGGGGGCCGGAGGTGTCGATGCCCTTGGCGCGCAACGCGGCGGGGGCACCGTTGGCGGCGGGCTGGGCGGGGGCGGCGGGTACCGGGGCAGGAGCCGCGGCGCCGACGGGAGAGCGCAGGCCGGGCTCGACCGCGACACCTTCGGGCTGCGGCTGCTGCACCTCGACCTGGAGGTTGAACAGATAGCCGACCGACTCTTCCTTCAGGCCCTCGAGCATCGCGGCGAACATGTCGAAACCCTCACGCTGGTATTCGACCAGCGGATCACGCTGGGCCATCGCGCGCAGGCCGATGCCCTCCTTGAGGTAATCCATCTCGTAGAGGTGCTCACGCCACTTGTGGTCGAGGACCTGCAGCAGCACCTGACGCTCGAGGGTACGCATGCTGCCCTCGCCGGCCAGGCCGTCGATCTCTTCCTCGCGCTTGGCGTAGGAGTCGTGCGCGTCATCGAGCAATGCCTCACGCAGCTCGTCACTGTCGAGTTCGCCGGCCTCACCGATGGCGGTCTCACCGACCAGCTCCTTGTGGTCGATGCCCACCGGGTACAGCATCTTCAGCGCGGTCCACAGCTTGTCCAGATCCCAGTCCTCGACATAGCCCTCGGCGGTGGCGCCGTCGACGTAGGCGGAGACCACGTCGGCGATCATCTCCTGGACCTGACCCTCCATGTCCTCACCGCGCAGGATCCGGTTGCGCTCGCCGTAGATGACGGTGCGCTGTTGGTTCATCACCTCGTCGTACTTGAGCACGTTCTTGCGGATCTCGAAGTTCTGCTGCTCGACCTGGGTCTGCGCGCTCTTGATGGCCTTGGACACCATCTTCGCCTCGATCGGCACATCATCGGGCAGATTCAGCCTGGTCATGATGGCTTCCAGGGCGGCACCGTTGAAGCGGCGCATGAGCTCGTCACCGAGGGACAGATAGAACCGGGACTCACCCGGGTCACCCTGACGGCCGGCGCGACCACGCAGCTGGTTGTCGATACGCCGCGACTCGTGCCGCTCGGTGCCGAGCACGTACAGCCCGCCGGCGTCACGCACCTTGTCGGCGTCTTCGGCGGTCTGCTCCTTGACCTGCTCGAGGGCGGGCAGCCAGGCCGCCTCGTACTCCTCCGGCGTGTTCACCGGGTCGAGGCCCTGCTTGCGCAGCAGGATGTCGGCGATGATGTCGGGGTTGCCGCCGAGCACGACGTCGGTACCACGACCGGCCATGTTCGTCGCCACCGTGACCGCGCCGGGACGGCCGGCCTCGGCGATGATCTCGGCTTCCTTCTCATGGAACTTCGCGTTCAGCACCGTATGCGCGACACCGCGCTTGGTGAACTGCTTCGACAAGTACTCCGAGCGTTCGACGCTGGTGGTACCGATCAGCACCGGCTGGCCGTTCTCGTGCCGCTCGACCACATCGTCGACCACGGCCGCGAACTTGGATTCCTCGGTCTTGTAGATGAGGTCGGCCTGGTCCGCGCGGATCATCGGCTTGTTGGTCGGGATCGGGATGACGCCCAGGCTGTAGATCTGGTGCAGCTCGGCGGCCTCGGTCTCGGCGGTACCGGTCATACCGGACAACTTCTCGTAGAGACGGAAGTAGTTCTGCAGCGTGATGGTGGCCAGGGTCTGGTTCTCCGGCTGGATCTCGACCTCTTCCTTGGCCTCGATCGCCTGATGCATGCCCTCGTTGTACCGGCGACCGACCAGGATGCGGCCGGTGAACTCGTCGACGATGATCACTTCGCCGTCGCGGACGATGTAGTCCTTGTCGCGGGTGTAGAGCTCCTTGGCCTTGATGGAGTTGTTCAAGTAGCTCACCAGCGGCGAGTTGGCGGCCTCGTAGAGGTTGTCGATGCCGAGCTGGTCCTCGACGAACTCCACACCCGCCTCGTGCACACCGATGGTGCGCTTTTTGATGTCGACCTCGTAGTGCAGGTCCTTCTTCAGCAGCGGCGCGATGCGGGCGAATTCCGCGTACCACTTGCTGGAGGCATCGGCCGGGCCCGAGATGATCAGCGGGGTGCGGGCCTCGTCGATGAGGATGGAGTCGACCTCGTCGACCACGGCGAAGTTGTGCCCGCGCTGGACCAGATCATCCAGCGAATGGGTCATGTTGTCGCGCAGGTAGTCGAAGCCGAACTCGTTATTGGTGCCGTAGGTGATGTCGGCGCCGTAGGCGACGCGGCGCTGGGCCGGCGTCATACCGGACAGGATCGATCCGACCTCGAGCCCGAGGAAGCGGTGCACACGGCCCATCCACTCCGAGTCGCGCTTGGCGAGGTAGTCGTTGGTGGTGACGATGTGCACGCCGTCGCCGCTGATGGCGTTCAGATAGGCGGGCAGCACCGAGGTCAGGGTCTTGCCCTCACCGGTCTTCATCTCGGCGATATTGCCGAGGTGCAGCGCCGCGCCACCCATGATCTGGACCTTGTAGTGCTTCTGGTTCAGCACCCGCCACGATGCTTCACGCGCCACCGCGAACGCCTCGAGCAGCAGCTCGTCGAGGGGTTCACCGTCGGCGTAGCGCTGCTTGAACTCGTCGGTCTTCTCACGCAGCTCGTCGTCGGTGAAGTCCTCGAAATCGGACTCGAGCGCGAGAACCTCGTCGGCGAGATGGGAGAGCCGCTTGACCATGCGACCCTCACCAATCCGTAGCAACCTCGTCAGTGTCAGCGCAGGCACGGGTCTCGTCAGTCCTCTGGTCGGTGTGTCGTCGTGTCCCCGGCCCCCCGGGCCGGTACGCACGGCCCGCGTGGTGCGGAAGCCGCAGCTCGCTTCATGGTAATGCGGCACCCATGGTAGGCGCCGTGGTCAGCCGGTTACAGGGCCGGGCCGAGCACGGGCGAGGCAGCCACCGCATACGCGGTGTCGTTTTGATGAACCCAACGGTACCCGTGCACGACCGATTGCCGGGATATGCCACAGAATGGGAGAAGAATCGCTGTGGCGGGACCACAATGGGTCGGGACGAGCAGCTCGCAGGGGCGGCACGGGAAGGAGCATCGGGCAGCGTGATCACGAGGCTGACGCCGCAGGACGCGTCCTTCTACCGGCTGGAGTCGAGCAGCAACCCGATCCACATCGGCTCCCTCGCGATCCTGCAGAACACCGCTGCCGGTACCGGCGACGGCCACGGCAAGCCCGTTCTCGACTACGGGCGCCTGGTGGACCTGGTGGAATCGCGACTGTCGCTGGTGCCGCGCTACCGCAGGAAAGTGCGGGAGATCCCACTATCGCTCGGCAGGCCGGTCTGGGTGGAGGACAGCCACTTCGACATCAACTACCACATCCGACGCTCCGCGCTACCGGCTCCGGGCACCGAAGAGCAGCTGCACGAACTGGTCTCCCGGCTGTCCTCGCGTCCGCTCGACCAAGGCAGGCCGCTGTGGGAGATGTATCTGATCGAAGGCCTGTCGGGCGGGCGCTGCGCGGTGTTCACCAAATCCCACTCCGCGTTGGTCGACGGTGACGGCGCGCTGGAGATCGGGCACGTCATCCTGGATTCGGGTACCTCGCCGCGCGGTTTCGCCGATGACGCCTGGTGCGCCCCGCGCGAACCGAGCGATGCCGAGCTGCTGGTCGGCGCGTTGTCCCACCTGGCAGGTCAGCCCCGCGAAGCCATCGAGGTGGTGCGCGATGCGGGCTCGGGCGGATTCGGGCTGATCGGCGCGACCGGGCGCGCGGTCGACGCGGCGGTCTCGGCGGTCCGCTCGGTCACCACCGGCGCCCCCGACAGTCCGCTCAACGCGCGCACCTCCCGGCAGCGCCGCTTCGACGTCGTCACCACCGGCCTCGAGGATTACCGCAAGATCCGTCGCCGCTTCGACTGCTCGATCAACGATGCGATCCTCGCGGTGGTCACCGGCGCGCTGCGCAACTGGCTGCTTTCCCGCGGTGAGGCGCTGGTCGATTCGAGCGTGCTGCGTGCGGTGGTGCCGATGTCGGTGTACGTCGAAGGCGCCAACGACAAGCTGAAACCGGCCGGTGAGGTGTCCTCGTTCCTCATCGACCTGCCCGTCGGCGAACCCAATCCGGTGATGCGGCTGAGGCATATCTCGCATGCCACCGATGCCACCGCCAAACACCGGCGCGGCGTGCGGGCGCGCACGCTGGTGCATCTGGCCGGGTTCGCCCCGGCGAGCCTGCACGCGATGAGCGTGCGGGCAGCGAGTACCTTCGCAGAACACACGTTCAACCTGGTGATCACCAATGCGCCGGGTCCGCAGACGCCGATGTATATCGGTGGCGCGCGGATGCTGGAGATGTATCCGGTGTCGCCGTTGCTGCGCAATCAGGTGTCGAGCATCGGGATCACGTCCTATGACGGGCGGGTCTTCTACGGGCTCAATGCCGACCGCGACGCGATGGCCGATATCGGGGTGCTGTCGGCATCGGTGCACGAATCCATGGAGGAGATGCTCGGTGCCTGCCTCTGAGAGCAAGCTGCGCGTCTATGTACCCGCGACTGTGCCGATGCTGCGCGAGCTCGTCGAACAGCGCGAACTGCGCGCCCTCGGCGGCACCGCCTTCGCGGTGACCCCCACGTTGCGGGAGGCCTACGCCTCCGGTGACGACGAGGAGCTGGCCGAAGTCGCCATGGGTGAGGCCGCCCGCGCCGCGCTGCGGCTGATCGCGGCCGAGCGCGACGCCATCACCGAATCGGCGGAGGAGGGCCCGAGCGAGGACGCCGCGCCCGCGCTCCCGGCCGGTGCCCCGGTGTACCGCCGCGCGGTCATCGCCGCCGATGTCACCGGCGCCGAACTGCGCCCCGACCTCGACGACGCGGTGGTCCGGCTGTCCGGCCCGATCACCTATGACCGCATCGCCTCGGTGCACGTCGACCTGGCCGAGGCCGAACCGGCGGTCGCCAAGGCGGTCGATGTCATCGATGCCGCCGATCTCGGCGATACCGACGCCGAATTCGTGCTCGGCGACGCCGAGGATCATCAGCTCGCCTGGTACGCCGCTCAAGAGCTGCCGTTCCTGCTCGAATTGCTCTGAGCGCTGCCGAATCCTTGCCCGAGTGAACCACCGGCGGTCCTGACACCGCCGCGCCGAGCGGCTAACCTACGATGCCGTAACCTTGCGGGCAGGCGGTGGACCGGTCCGCCACGACCAGGGAGACGAACGGCAGCGATGGTTTTCAAGAATGTCCGCGAATGGCTCGAGGCACCGGCCGCGAGCGTCGCCGAGCGCGGCGGACGGTTGAACGTGCTGCGCGGCGCGGTCGCCAGGGTGACCACCCCGTTGCTGCCCGATGACTACCTGCATCTGGCCAACCCGCTGTGGTCGGCGCGGGAGCTGCGCGGCCGCATCGTCGACGTGCGCTCCGAGACCGCCGACTCGGCCACCCTGGTGATCAAGCCGGGCTGGGGCTTCGACTTCAAGTACCAGCCGGGCCAGTACATCGGCATCGGCCTGCTGGTCGACGGCCGCTGGCACTGGCGCTCCTACTCGCTGACCTGTCCCCCCGACTGGACCGACGCCGACGCAGGCGGCAAGGGCAAGCAAAAGGTCATCTCCATCGCCGTGAAGGCGATGCCGGAGGGCTTCCTGTCCAGCCACCTCGTCAACGGTGTCCCGGTCGGCACCGTCGTGCGGCTTGCCGCGCCACAGGGTGCGTTCGTGTTGCCTTCCCCGCCGCCGGAGAAGGTGTTGTTCCTCACCGCCGGCAGTGGCATCACCCCCGTGATGTCGATGCTGCGGGCGATGGATCGCCGCGATGTGGTGACCGATGTGGTGCACATCCATTCCGCGCGCACGGCCGAGGACGTCATGTTCGGCGACGAACTACGCGAGCTGGATCAGCGGCATCCGGGCTTCACCGCACAGCTGCAGCTGACCGGCCAGCAGGGCAAGTTCAGTGTGGCCGCGTTGGACGAGCGCATCCCCGACTGGCGCGAACGCCAGACCTGGGCGTGCGGTCCGCTGCCGATGCTCGACGACATCGAAAAGCACTGGGAAGACGCGGGTATCGCCGACCGGCTACACGTCGAGCGATTCGAGATCGAACGGTCGGCTGTCGGGGAGGGCGGCACCGTCACCTTCGGCCGCAGCGACCGAAGCACCGAGGTCGATGGCGCGACCAGCCTGCTCGAGGCGGGCGAGGCGGCCGGTGTGCAGATGCCGTTCGGCTGCCGGATGGGCATCTGCCAGACCTGTGTGGTCACCATCTCCTCCGGCCACGCCCGCGATCTGCGCAACGGCAATGAGAAGCGCGAGGGCGAGAAGGTGCAGACCTGTGTCTCGGCCGCGGCCGGGGACTGCACACTCGACGTGTGAGCGTGCTCGAGCCGATCGCGCTCCCCTGAATCGGGTGTACGGCGGGTACCCTCTGGGTAAGTCGACTACGGCCCACGGGGACGATCGAATACGGCCCGCCGGGCTGATCGAAATACAGAAGGGACGCCGGTGGCCATCACCGACATCAAAGCCTTTGCCCATCTCACGGCCACCGATATCGAGACCCTCGGACATGAGCTCGATTCCGTGCGTCGTTCGGTGGAGCAGTCGCTCGGCGAACGCGACGCGAACTACATCCGCCGCACCATTGCCGCGCAGCGTGCGCTGGAGGTCGCAGGCCGGGCCGTGTTGTTCGGCAGCCGCAATCGCTGGGCCTGGGTGACGGGTACCGCACTGCTGTCGGTGGCCAAGATCATCGAGAACATGGAGCTCGGCCACAACATCAGCCACGGGCAGTGGGACTGGATGAACGATCCGGAAATCCACTCCAGCTCCTGGGAATGGGATATGACCGGCCCGTCGGCGCAATGGCGCCGGGCCCACAACTACTCCCATCACACCTACACCAACGTCCTGGGCAAGGACGAGGACCTCGGTTTCGGCATCCTGCGGATGACACGGGACGAGCCGTGGCGGCCGCTGCACCTGGTGCAGCCGGTGGCGAATCTGATCCTGGCGGCGACCTTCGAGTGGGGTATCGCCCTGCACGACTGGAGCATCGAAAAGGAGCTCTCCGGCGTACCGCCGCGGCAGCTGCGATCCGAACCGAATGTTGTGTTCGGCCGCAAGATCGCCAGGCAGGTCGCCAAGGACTTCGTGTTCTATCCCGCACTCACCGGCCCCGCCTTCACCTCGACATTGAAAGCCAACGCCACCGCGAACCTGGTCCGCAACCTGTGGGCCTATGCGGTGATCTTCTGCGGCCACTTCCCCGACGGCGCCGAGAAGTTCACCATCGAACAGCTCGAGGACGAGACCAGCGGCGAGTGGTACCTGCGCCAGATGCTCGGCAGCGCCAATTTCAAGGCCGGGCCGACGATGGCGTTCATGAGCGGCAACCTCTGCTACCAGATCGAGCATCACCTCTTCCCGGATCTGCCGAGCAATCGTTACCCAGAGGTCGCCGCGCGGGTACGGGAACTGTGCGACAAGTACGACCTGCCCTACACCACGGGCTCGCTGGGCAAGCAGTACCTGCTGGCGTTCCGCACCATCCACAAGCTCGCACTTCCGGACCGATTCCTGCGCCGCACCTCCGACAATGCGCCCGAGACCTCCTCCGAACGCAAGTTCGCAGGCATCACTCTCCCGACCCCGGTCACGAACTGGAACGGGACCGAGCACCTGCACTGGTCCATCGATCCCGCGACCGGCCGCCGACGTGGCCTGCGATCGGCGCTGCACGAGGCCAAGACGGTGCTGCAGGAGAAGGCCAGGCACGAAAAAGAGGTGCTGCGCGAAGCCAAGCGCACCCTCAAAGAGAAGGCGCGGCACGAGAAGGAAGTGCTGCGCGAGGCCAAGCGCTCGCTGAAGGAGAAGGCCAAGGCCGAACGCGAGTCGCTGCGCCGGGAATACCAGCTGCGGCGGGCGGCAAAATAACAGCTGTGACCGGGTGAACGCAATGCGGGATTTGCCACATTTTCGGCAAGATCTCGATAACCTACGGTCTCGTAACTTACGGTACTGTAACCGCCATGGCGATCTCGGATGTCAAGGAGTACGCGCACCTCACCGAAGCCGATGTGGAAGCACTCGGCGCGGAGTTCGATGCGATTCGGCGCGAAATCGAATCTTCACGTGGTGAGCGAGACGCGCGCTACATCCGCAATGTCATCCGGTTGCAGCGCGCACTCGAGATCAGCGGCCGCACGGTTCTGTTCGCCAGCTTCCTGCCGCCGGCCTGGCTGGCAGGCGTCGCCTTGCTCGGCACCGCCAAGATCATCGAGAACATGGAGATCGGGCACAACGTCATGCACGGGCAGTGGGACTGGATGAACGATCCGGAAATCCACTCCAGCTCCTGGGAATGGGACAACACCGGCCCGTCCAAGCACTGGAAGCACACCCACAACTACCTGCATCACAAGTACACCAACGTCCTCGGCATGGACGACGACATCGGCTACGGCCTGCTGCGGGTCACCCGCGATCAGCGCTGGCGGCCGTTCTACCTCGGCAATCCGGCCTACAACCTGGTGTTGCAGCTGTTCTTCGAATACGGCGTCGCCATCCAGCATCTCGAGCTCGGCAAGCTGGCCGCGGGCAAGTACAAGCCCGGCACCCCCGAGCGCGCCGAATTCGAGCGCAAGCGGTCGGAGGTGCTCACCAAGATCGGCAAGCAGACGCTCAAGGATTACCTGGTGTTCCCGCTGCTGACCGGTCCGGCGTTCTTCAGCACGCTCACCGCCAATCTGGCCGCGAACATGGTCCGCAACGTGTGGACCAACGCCGTCATCTTCTGCGGCCACTTCCCCGACGGTGCGGAGAAGTTCACCAAGGCCGATATCGATAACGAAACTCAGGGCGAGTGGTACCTGCGTCAGATGCTCGGTAGCGCCAACATCTCCGGCGGCCCGGTCATGCACTTCATGACCGGCAATCTCAGCCACCAGATCGAGCACCACATCTTCCCCGACCTGCCGAGCAACCGGTACGCCGATATCGCCGTCCGGGTGCGCGCGCTGGCCGAGAAGTACGACCTGCCCTACACCACCGGTTCGCTGCCGGTGCAGTACTTCAAGGCCTGGCGCACGATCGCCAAGCTCGCGCTGCCGAACAAGTACCTGCGCCACACCGCCGACGACGCACCCGAAACCGCCTCCGAGCGCAAATTCAACGGCAACACCACCGCCACCTTCGACCCGGTCACCGGCCGCCGCAGGGGGCTGCGCACGGCACTGGCCGAAGGCCGCAGGCGCTTCGCGCGCAAGGCACTGCCGATCGGCTAGGCCTGCTCCGCAGTCTGGCGACGCCACCATGCGCACGCCCATCGCGGTCACGCCGACCGAGGTGCGGTGCGCCCGTGATTCACTCTTCGAGTGAGTTCTGCGCGAATGTCGGTGTACGACGCCATCCGGTTGCGGCGCGATGTGCGCGCCGAATTCACCGGAGACGTCGTCGACGAGGGCACCCTGTGGCGCATCCTGGAGGCGGCGCACTGCGCACCGAGCGTGGGTAATACGCAGCCGTGGGACTTCACGGTCGTGCGTGACCGGCAGCGGTTGCGCACCTTCGCCGAGCACGTTGCCGGCAAACGCCGCGAGTTCCACGACTCACTGCCGCCGGAGCGGGCAGCGACCTTCGATCCGATCAAGATCGAAGGTATCGAGGACAGCGGCACCGGCATCGTCGTCACCTACGACCACGGCCGTGGCGGAGAGCATGTGCTCGGCCGGGCCACCGTCCCCGAAACCGGCGTCTACTCAGCGGTTCTCGCTATCCAGAATCTGTGGCTCGCCGCCACCGCCGAAGGTATCGGCGTGGGGTGGGTGTCGTTCTACGATTCGGAGTTTCTGGCAGAGCTCATCGGAATTCCAGCTGGGATTCGCCCGATCGCCTGGTTGTGTATCGGGCCGGTCCGCGAATTTCAGGAGGTGCCCGACCTGGAACGGTTCGGGTGGCGTACCGGTCGTGCATTGAGCGAGGCAGTGCACCGGGAAACCTTCGGCCGACCACAGGACGACATGCGCTGATCGGGAGTCGGTGAACGGAAGACCAGCCGAAGCCGTGGTGGCTCGCCGATCCTCCGCGTCACATCTCAGCCGAAGCCGAACGCGCTCAGACCCGCTCGAGCACCGCAGACGCCCCGATCCCACCGGCTGCGCAGATCCCGAGCAGCGCAGTCTGTTTCCCCGACCGCGCCAGTTCATTGGCCATGGTGGTGACCATCCGCGCGCCGGTCGCCCCGAACGGGTGGCCGATCGATACCGAACCGCCGTGCACGTTCAGCGTGTCGATATCCACCTCGCCGACCGCGGTGTCGCGGTCGAGGCGAGTCTTGGCCCACTCGTCGCTGGCCAGCGCCGACAGCACCGACAAGGTCTGGGCGGCGAAGGCCTCGTGGATATCGACCAGATCGATATCGGCCAGCGACATGCCCGCCTTGTCCAGCGCCCGCGGCATGGAGATCGCCGGGCCGATGAGTACCTGATCGGTCGGGTCGACGCTGACATAGCTCCATGAGCGAAAGGCCGCGAGCGGCTGGTAGCCGAGCGCCAGCGCGGTCTCTTCGCTCATCAGCAGCACCGCCGAGGCGCCGTCGGTGAGCGGGCTGGCATTGCCCGCGGTGACGCTGCCGTCCTCGGCGAACACCGGCTTCAGCTTCGCCAGCTTCTCGATACTGGTATCAGCACGGACCAGACCGTCGCGAGTGATCCTCGGGCCGTCGGGGGTGTGGACCGACAGCACCTCGTCATCGAATCGGCCGGAGGCAATGGCCGCGGCGGCGCGGTGATGGGAGCGGGCGGCGAATTCGTCCTGCGCGGCCCGGCCGATGCCGTGAATGCGCGCCATCTTCTCCGCCGACTCCCCCATCACCTCGCCGGTGGTGCGTTCGGCGATCTTCGGCCGCGACGGCAGCAGGTCGGTGAATGGCGCGAGCTGGGAAATCGCCGACAGATAGTCCTTCGGCTTCGGTTTGCCCAATGCCAGCGGCGCCATCGCGTGCACGATCTTCTGCGGCAGTTTGACCTCGGCACCGCTGGTGGAATCGCTACCGCCGGCGATCATGATGTCGTATTCACCGCGCTCGATCGCAGCGGCCGCCGAGGTCACCGCCTGTAGGCCGGACGCGCACGCCCGGGTGACGGTGTACCCCTCACACCCCGGATCCAGCTTCAGGTCAAGGGCGATCTCGCGCGCGATATTCGGCGCGGCGCTCGGCAGCACCACCCCGCCCCAGACGATCGCCTGCACCTGGTCACCGGCCAGGCCCGTACGTTCCAGCAGACCGCGTACCGCGATATCGGCGAGGTCGATCGAATCCAGCCGGGTGTAATCGGTGAACGCGCGCACGAATGGAGTACGCGCGCCGGAGACGATTACGGCACGGCGAGCAGCACTGGAGGCCATGCGAATTCCTTTCAGCCATCGGTGCATCCAACTTACTCTCAAGTAAGTTGACCGTCGAGGGGGTCGCCGAAAACAACGAGACCCGGCCGGTGCACAGGCACCGACCGGGTCGCCGGAATGTCGGATGGCCGTGGCGGCGGTGCTCGACCCGCCGCGGGCCGTGGCCGTCAGGCCAAGCGGATCAAGCCGTAATCGAAGGCATGTCTGCGGTAGACCACCGAGGGACGGTCGGTCTCCTTGTCATGGAAGAGGAAGAAGTCGTGACCGACGAGCTCCATTTGATAGAGCGCGTCGTCGACCGTCATCGGCGTTGCCGAATGCACCTTGGTCCGCACGATGTGGCCGGGGCCTGCCGCGTAGTCAGGATGTTCGCCCGACTCACGACCGCGACCCTCATCAGGATGCTCATGAGCGCCGCCGCCCGGCTCGAACAGTGCCTCGTCCACCAGATCGGCGGTGGCCCGTGCGACCGAGAGCGGAGTCTTCTCGCCATAGTGCACCCGGCGGCGGTCCTTGGTCCGGCGCAGCCTGCTCTCCAGCTTCGCCGTCACCGATTCGAAGGCGGCGTAGAAGCTGTCGGCGCAGGCCTCTGCGCGGACGACCGGACCTTTACCGCGGGCGGTGATCTCCACGCGCTGGCAGGCCTTGCGTTGACGACGATTGCGCTCATGGAACAGTTCGACGTCGAACAGGAATATCGACGGGTCGAAGCGTTCCAGTCGAGATAGCTTCTCCGACACATAGATTCGATAATGGTCGGGAACCTCGACATTGCGGCCCTTCACCACGATGTCGGCGTTGTTGGCTCGTTGGCGGTCCGCTTCGGGTTGCTCGGCCCGCTGAGCATCCAGCGTCGAAGGATCTACATCTTGCACTGAAGGTCGTGAAGAAGTCGTCACGCGTACCTCCCGGATCTGGCCGCACGACCCGACTGGCGTGCGGCGGGATTGAGAAGTGCCGATCGATCTTGTCGGATGACAGACGCTCGGCACCAGTTGTCCGAGACCCACCTCCAAACTGCCGGTTCGGGTGTGTGACCGCGACGGTAGTACGCCAACCGCTGGTCCGCCACTGTTCACGCAAATTTCCTGAAGTCAAGCCGCACACGTCACCAACGCGGCGTCGACCCGTACTCCGGCACCGGTAAGTGCTCGCACCGACTCGGCGACCGTCGCGCCTGTCGTCAGCACGTCGTCGACCACCACTACCTGGGCATTTGCCGTAATTTCCAGATTCGGGCCGGCCATAATACGGCCTTGCAGATTGTTCCTGCGTTCACCAGCGGAAAGCCCCACCGAATCGTGTACACCGCGCCACACACCCAATGCGCACCACACCTGGCAACCAGGCAGCCAACTCGCCGCCACGCGCGCCGCACGCACCACCGGATCGCCGCCCCGCTGTCGCGCCGCTGCCGTACGGCTCGGCGCCGGAACCAGCACCAGCGGCCGGGAATCGGCCCGCAGGCGAGCCAGTCCGCCAGCCATCGCGCGGCCGAGCGGTTCGGCCAGATCCCGCCGTCGCCGCTCCTTCGCGGCCAGTATCGCGCGCCGTGGCGGACCTGCGTAGCGGCTCAGCGTCCAGCACGGCACACCGGGATCGGTGCGCGGGTGCACTCGCCGCGGGCAAACGGTCAGGTGGGCGGCGCACCACTTACACCAGCCGATGCCCGCAAGTCCACAGCCGGCGCATTCCAGGGGTAACACCAGATCCAGCAGCGTCCGCATCGCCCGAGTGTGCCCGCACCCACCGACACGCATGCTCGCCTCGGGTGGCGGTTCGGCCCACCGGTGCTGCCGGGACGGGCTCGACCGATCAGCCGGGAAGGATCGGCACCGCGCTGGCACCGAGGCCGGGAACCTCGCGCCAGTATTGTTCGCCGCCTTCGGGGTTGGTGGTGAACTCCAGCACGGCGCGGGAATCGGCGACGTACTGATGGTCGGTGGCGGCGGTGACCGACCGGACCGGCGGGGTCAGGTTACGGGTGGTCTGCGAGATGAGCTGGGAGCCGTCGATCGAGACGGTGCTGACCGGGTCGACGTCACCTTCACGCGCCAGGATGATGGTGTCGGAGGTCAGCCAGTTCAGCGAGACCGCGGGCGTACTGAGCCCCACCGCGATGGGCAGCGGCGACGTCAGCGCAAACTTGCCGTCAGGGCGACGTTCGACCACCGCCACATACACCTTGCCGTCGGCGATCAGCGCGGCTCGCACACCGGTGCGCGCGATCCTGATCTCGGTAATGGGCATGCGCAGCCCGTTGGTCATCGCGGAGATGTCCACGTCCTGCACCGACACGTTGCCGGTGGAGCGGTCGTTGACCACCCGGATCACCCGTTCACCGTCGATCACCGCCCACGCCGCCGAACCGTCGACGGCCCACGACGGACGACTGATGGTGGTGCCCTCCGCGACCGGGAACTGATTGCCGCCGTAACTGCCGATCATCAGTGTCCGCGGCGGCTCCGGTGCGGGGCGGCCCGCGTCGGCGACGGCGGCGACGAATTGCCCGTCCGGGGTCAGCGCGACCGATTGCAGGTTGTGCACCGCACCGAAATAGCCGGGCGCCGGGGCGATTCCGTCGCCGTTCACCTCCACCAGAGCACCGTCGCGCAGGGCATGCAAACCGGTCCGGTTCTGGGCGTAGGCCTCGGCGCTGAATTGATGCACATCGGCGACCGACCAGCCGTTGGCGGCGAACCGCTCGTCGAGCGGTTTACCGTCGGCCAGCAGCATGTACGGGCCGAGCACGTCGGCCTTGGCGAGGGTGAGCACGACCTGTGCGGCGAGTAGTTCGCGCTCGCGCGGCGCGAGTTCGGAGGCTCCGGCGAAGTCGACGCGCACACCGCCGAGGCCGACGCCGACCTCGTCGGGATCACCGTTGGCCTTGGTGATCGGGCCGCGCAACGTCACCCGCCTCGCGTCGAGTTCATTGAGCACCACCGGGGCGATGGCGGGCTGTGGACCCTCGCCGAGCAGGGTCAGCAGCCGCTGGGTCAGCTGATCTTTCGGCGAGGCGATCCAGCGCGGGTCGGGCACAACGGCACTGCCGGTCGGATCGACGAAGTACAGCACGTAGCGGCGGTAGAACTTGGCGAAGGCGGGCTTATCGATGACGACACCGTCGGGCAGATCATCGATGCGCCATTCGCCGTCGACCTTGCTCATCTCGACCTTGTACTCGAGCGGGGGCCCGTCGATGGCCCGGTAGGCGCCGTCGGGGGCGAGTTCGGCGACGCGCTGCGCGCGGATTCGGTAGGTGGCGCTGTTCTCGGTGCGTTCTTCCAGCAGGGTGTCGGGCCGTTCCACGATCACAGTGCCCGCCGCGTCGTTCCATTTGGTCGCCGCGGACGGGTTCATGTACTGACGAGCCGCCAGATGCCGGTTGGTCGGGTCCGCACTGGCCTGCAGGAAGTCCAGCAGCAGCAGGCCGGGATCGCGGCCCTCGATGGGTGCGGGCGGACCTGCGGCGGCCGGTTCCCGGTTGATGGTGCCCAACGCCTGCGGCTGCGAGGACTCCGGCAGGCTCGCACAACCACCGAGCAGCAGGACACCGGTCAGCGCCACCGCCAGCGCGGCAAGTAATCGCCCGCGCCGCGCACTGCTGGAATCGGTGGGCCGCATGGTCATGGCTGTTTGTCTCCGGTGTCGGTGAGCACGGCGTCGGTGGGCGACCCGGTGCCGGGCATATCGTCGGCGGGCGGTCCGGCCGTGCCGTCGCCCGGGTGCGACGGTGGCGTGTCAGGCGCGTCGGCGGAACCCGATGCCTGCGCACTCGCGCCAGGACCGTCCGCGCCGGACGTTCCGGGATTCGCGGTGGCCGCAGCCTGTTCGTCGACTGCCTCCGCGCCGGTCGTCTCCGCCTCCGGTTCCGGTGCCGCACCGCGGGTCTTGCGGGCACCCGGCTCCAGCGGCAGCGGGCTCTTACCGAGTTTACGGCCACGTACCAGCGGCAAGGTCAGCCGGAAACTGGCGCCGACGCCGGGTTCGCCCCAGGCCTCGAGTTTGCCGTCGTGCAGGTTGGCGTCTTCGACACTGATCGACAACCCGAGCCCGGTGCCACCGGAGCGACGCATCCGCGACGGGTCCGAACGCCAGAAGCGACTGAAAACCAGCTTCTCCTCGCCGGGGCGCAGGCCGATGCCTTGATCGCGCACGACCACTGCGACCGCATTGGCCTCGCCGTCGCCGCGCATCCGGATCAGCACCGGCTTGCCTTCGCTGTGGTCGATGGCATTGGCCAGCAGATTGCGCAGCACCCGCTCCACGCGCCGCGGATCGACCTCGGCGACCACCGGCTCCTCCGGCAGATCGGTGACGACCTCGACGCCGGATTCTTTCGCCAGATGCCGCACCGTGGAGATCGCGGCGCGCACACACATCCGCACGTCCAGCGATTCCACCTGCAGCTCGGCCACACCGGCATCATGGCGGCTGATCTCGAGCAGGTCGTTGAGCAGTCCCTCGAACCGGTCGAGTTCGGTGACCAGTAGCTCGGCACTGCGCGCCAGGGCCGGGTCGAGGTCTTCGCTGCTGCTGTGGATCAGGTCGGCGGCCATGCGCACCGTGGTCAATGGTGTGCGCAGCTCATGGCTGACGTCGGAGGTGAACCGGCGTTGCAGATTGCCGAATTCCTCGAGCTGGGTGATCTGGTTGGACAGGCTTTCGGCCATCTCGTTGAACGCCTCGGCCAGCCGCGCCATATCGTCCTCGCCGCGCACCAGCATGCGTTCGCGCAGCCGCCCGTCGGCGAAGCGGCTCGCGATCCGCGCGGCCGACCGGATCGGCAGCACCACCTGCCGGGTGACCAAGGCGGTGATCGCGGCCAGCAGCACCAGCAGGACCAGGCCGCCGACCATCATGGTGCCGCGCATCAGCGCCAGCGAGCGTTCCTCGTTGGCGAGCGGGAAGATCAGGTAGGTCTCCAGCGTCGGGTTGTCGGCGCTGGGGCTTCCGATGATCAGAGCCCGCCCGCGGAGACCGTCCGGATCCGACACCGTGGCGAACTGGTAGCTGACCTGGTTGCCCTGGACGAACCGGCGCAGCTCGTCCGGAATCTGGTCGATCGGGCCCGCGGCGATCTGCTGCGGCGGGGTGCCGCCGACGATGCTCAATGCCGAATCGAAGCTGCCGGCCGCACTGCCGGAGCGGCTTTCACCGCCACGATCCGACAGCGCACTGCGGGCATCGGCGAGGCGTTGCTGCAACAGCGCCGGATCGTGGGCACCCTGCAGCTGGCTCTGCACCGTGTTGCGGGCACGGTCCATCTCCTCGACGGCCGCATTGATCTTGGCGTCCAGCAGCCGATCGGTGATCTGGCTGGTGAGCACCACACCGAGAATGGTGATGACGATCAGCGACAGCGTCAGCGTCGAGACGATGACGCGCAACTGCAGCGATCGCCGCCACAGATGGCCGAGGGAACTACCGACGCCCTTGAACCAGGCGCCGACCGGCGCCAGTCCTCGCTGCAGCGAGGCGAGGCGGCCGCCTTCGTGCTCAGGCAAGCCGCCGCCTCCGAGTCATGGACCCGGACCGACTACCGATCACGGCGGTCCGGCCTTGTACCCCACCCCACGCACGGTCAGCACGATCTCCGGGTTCTCGGGATCCTTCTCGACCTTGGCGCGCAGGCGCTGGACATGCACATTCACCAGACGGGTATCGGCGGCGTGCCGGTAACCCCAGACCTGCTCGAGCAGCACCTCGCGGGTGAACACCTGACGAGGTTTACGCGCGAGCGCCACCAGGAGGTCGAACTCGAGTGGGGTCAGCGAGATCTGCGCACCTTCACGGCTCACCTTGTGGGCCGGCACGTCGATGACGATGTCGGCGATGGTGAGCAGCTCGGCGGGCTCGTCCTCGGTGCGACGCAGGCGTGCCCGCACGCGGGCGACCAGTTCCTTCGGTTTGAAGGGTTTGACGATGTAATCATCGGCGCCCGACTCGAGACCGAGCACGACGTCGACCGTATCGGTCTTGGCCGTGAGCATCACGATCGGAACTCCCGAATCGGCCCGCAGCACGCGGCACACATCGATGCCGTTCATACCCGGCAGCATCAGGTCCAGCAGCACCAGATCGGGGCGGATCTCCCGCACTGCCGACAGCGCCTGCGTGCCGTCGCCGACCACATGCGGGTCGAACCCTTCCCCGCGCAGGACGATGGTGAGCATCTCCGCGAGTGCCATATCGTCGTCGACGACCAGAATCTTCGGCTTCATATCTCTATGTTGTCATCTCCCACGCCAGTATCGGGCCACCACGCGCATTACTCGTGCACGCGCGCCGCATATCCAACCTTATTCGCCGAGGATTTCCACACAACGGGCGAGTAGGGCGTCTCGATCGTCATCGGATCGGTATGTCCACCACGGGCCGTACCAGTCGCGGTCGGCCAGCTGCCGGTACACCGCGCCGGTGCGCGCCTGCAGGCCGCCGTCGCGCTCATAGGCGTCCAGCGCTCGCGCGGAGTCGAGTTCGCCTCGCCTGCGGGCTCGTTCGGCGGCGACCTCGGTGGGGATATCGAGCAGCACGGTGAGTGCGGGAACCGGCAGCTTCAGCCTGCCGAACTCCAGATCGCCCACCCAGTCCACGATTTCGCCGTCGGCGCCTTGTTCGGCCCGCGCCGCCGAATACGCTGCGTTGGAAGCGATATAGCGATCGAGGACGACGATGTCATTGCTGTCCAACAGGTTCGACAACTCGGCGGCCGCCTCGGCACGATCGAGCGCGAACAGCACCGCCATACCGTTGATCGAGCCGGCGAGATCACCGTGGGCGCCGCGCAGCGCCTCGGCCGCGAGGTCGGCGTGGATCGACCGGCCGTAGGCGGGGAACGCGAGGGTGCCTGCCCGCAGTCCGCGCTCACGCAGGGCGGTGAGCAGGCCGTCGATCAGCGTCCGTTTTCCGGCGCCGTCGAGCCCCTCGACCGCGATCAGTTCACCCATGGCCAGCAGGGTACTCGGCGCTGGTCCCGGGCCGGAAATCGTTGCTTGCAGCCCTGCAAATATGTGAAGTGGCCACGATTCGGATCCCATAGGATTCGGGTCTGGTCACCGGCGAGCACACCGGGCATTGTCGGTGCACCCGGACAATCTCCGGCCTCGGAGCACACAGGCTCCACATTTCACAGGGAGAACACATGTCGATCAAGCGCGCCCTGCACACCGCCGCCGTAGTAGTCGCCCTCGGCGCCACCGTCGCCGGTGGCACAGCGACCGCGACCGCTGCGCCCCTGGCGCTGGAGCCCGCGGCCCCCGTCGCCAACGCCCCCATCGACGACAGCGGGACCGGCAGCGCCTCGGGAAGTGCGGATATGGTGATCAACACGCTGGAACTGCTGGCCAAGATCAGCCAAGGTTGTTCGCCCGGCACCGTGTGCTGAGCGAGTACCCGCCCTGAACGCGAGTGGCCCGTCGACAGATGCGTCGACGGGCCACTCGGGTATCAACCGATCAGTAGCGGTAGTGGTCGGGCTTGTACGGGCCCTCGACATCCACCCCGATGTACTCGGCCTGATCCTTGGAGAGCTTGGTCAGCGTCCCGCCGAGTGCCTCGACGTGGATGCGGGCGACCTTCTCATCCAGATGCTTGGGCAGGCGGTAGACCTCGTTGTCGTACTCCTCCGGCTTGGTCCACAGCTCGATCTGAGCGATGACCTGGTTGGAGAAGCTGTTGCTCATCACGAACGAGGGGTGACCTGTGGCGTTGCCCAGGTTGAGCAGGCGACCCTCCGACAGCACGATGATGGCCTTGCCGGACTCGCCGAAGGTCCACAGATCGACCTGCGGCTTGATGTTCAAACGCGTTGCGCCCGAACGCTCCAGCCCCGCCATATCGATCTCGTTGTCGAAGTGACCGATATTGCCGAGGATGGCCTGGTCCTTCATCGCCTTCATGTGCTCGAGGGTGATGATGTCCTTGTTGCCGGTGGAGGTGATGACGATATCGGCATTGCCGATGGCCTGCTCCACGGTGACCACGTCGTAGCCGTCCATCAGGGCCTGCAGCGCGTTGATCGGGTCGATCTCGGTGACCTGCACCCGGGCACCCTGTCCGGCAAGCGATTCCGCGCAGCCCTTGCCCACATCGCCGTAACCACAGATCAGCACCTTCTTGCCACCGATCAGCACATCGGTGCCGCGGTTGATGCCGTCGATGAGGGAATGGCGGGTGCCGTACTTGTTGTCGAACTTGGACTTGGTGACCGAGTCGTTGACGTTGATCGCCGGGAACACCAGCTCACCCGCGGCCGCGAACTGGTACAGCCGCAGCACACCGGTGGTGGTTTCCTCGGTGACGCCCTTGACGCTGTCGGCGATCGCCGACCACTTGCCCTTATCGGTCTCGAACCGCTCACGCAGCAGGTTCAAGAACACCGTGTACTCGGCCGAATGGTCCTCATCGGCCGGCGGCACCACGCCGGTCTTCTCGAACTGCGCGCCACGCAGTACCAGCATGGTGGCGTCACCGCCGTCGTCGAGGATCATGTTGGCCGGCTCGTTCGGCCAGGTCAGCATCTGCTCGGCGGCCCACCAGTACTCCTCGAGGGTCTCGCCCTTCCAGGCGAACACCGGGGTGCCCTTCGGCTCGTCGACGGTGCCGTTCGGGCCGACGACGATCGCCGCGGCGGCATGGTCCTGGGTGGAGAAGATGTTGCACGAGGCCCAGCGGACCTGCGCGCCGAGCGCGGTCAGGGTCTCGATCAGCACCGCGGTCTGCACCGTCATATGCAGCGAGCCCGAGATACGCGCGCCCTTCAGCGGCGCCACCTCGGCGTACTCGCGACGCAAGGCCATCAGGCCGGGCATCTCGTGCTCGGCCAGGCGAATCTCCTTACGACCGAACTCGGCCAAGGACAGATCCGCCACCTTGTAGTCGATGCCGTTACGGACATCGGCGGTCAGCGACGTGCGTGCGGGAAGTTCTGAGGTCGTCATGCGCCTGGATCAGCCTCTCTCCGGATATCGGTTCCGAAGCCAGGCTAGTCGCTTCGGTGGCAGCGGTGTTCGGCAACCGATAGGCAGGCCTCAGGCGGTGTTGGATCAACGCCCGATCCGGAGCCCTGCGTGGCTACGCTCCGCTGCCGCCGCCGAGCCCTGACGGATCAGGCGGTCGTGACTCCATGGCGCGCCAGCATCCGGACACGCCTGCGCGGAGCGATATTGGCAAGAGTGATGTCGCCGCCATAGTGCGCGAGCACCCGCGGATCCATCACCCGCCGCCACAGCGGTGGGACCGCGGCGAGCAGGAGCATGGTGGCGTAGCCGGCAGGCAGCTGCGGCGCTTGCTGGGAGCTGCGCAGCGTCTGATACCGGCGTCCGGGATTGGCGTGGTGGTCGCTGTGGCGCTGCAAATGGAACAGGAAGATGTTGGTCACCAGCCGGTCGCTGTTCCAGCTGTCCCGTGGCGAACAGCGCCGGTAGCGACCGCTTGGCCTGCGCTCACGCAGCAGCCCGTAATGCTCGACATAGTTGACCGTCTCCAGCAACATCACGCCGATGACGGCTTGCAGCAACAGGTACGGCAGGATCTCGACGCCGAAGGCCGCCATCAGCGCGGCGAACAGCACGACCGTCATCGACCAGGCTTGCAGGATGTGGTTGTGCACGCTCCACCAGCGCAGCTCGCGTCGCGCCAGCCGGGCGCGTTCGAGCCGGATCGCCGAACGGAATCCGCCGGACACGCTGCGCGGCAGGAACTCCCACAGTGATTCCCCGAGCCTGCCGCTGGCCGGATCCTCCGGAGTGGCCACCCGCATGTGGTGGCCACGGTTGTGCTCGACGAAGAAGTGGCCGTAGCCCGACTGCGCCAGGGCGATCTTGGCCAGCCAGCGTTCCAGGCTCTCGACGCGGTGCCCGAGTTCGTGCGCGGCGTTGATGCCGATTCCGGAGACGAGCCCGAGGGTGGACGCCAGCCCGAGTTTGTCCGCGACGCTGAGTTCGTCACCGGACCAGAGATAGCCGGCGAGTATGAGACCGAGCAGCTGGATGGGCAGGAACAGGTAGGTGCACCACCGGTAGTAGCGGTCGTTGGACAGCAGCTCGTAGTCCTCGTCACGCGGGTTGCTGCCGTCCTCGCCGACCAGCTGATCCAGCAGTGGGATCACGCCGAGCACGATGATCGGACCGATCCACCAGAAGATCGTCAGCCCGGTGTGTAACACCAGTTGAGAAGGCAGCAAAGCGCACGCAGGCGCGATGAGACCGAGAAACCACAGGTGGCGTTTGGGATCGGCCGATCCCCTCGGTTTGCCAACCGTTTGCACGCTTGCCCCGCTAAAAATGAACCCTGACACCAACGGAGATCCATAGTCTCAGACGTGTGGTCTGTTACACCTTTCGTTGGTCCCGAAACGTGGCGACCGTTACAGCCCTGATAGGAGGACGTTGTCCGATCAACCATGTGATCGACGTCACGGCACACCCGCCGCAAACGACTCCGTGGGATCGGCACGCGTTCAAAAGGCCACCGTGCCGTAGCTGAACACATCTCCGTGATCACAGCGGACACATGCAGGCCACGCCCGGCAGCGCCGCAGCTACCGCAACTCGCGGGCCGCCAGAATCGCCTCGACGTATGGCCCGAGCAAGGCGCTCAGTTCCTCGGGTGCATCACGGCCGGGCGCCGGCGGGGTGGGGATATAGCTCAACGCGATCCGCACGAGTGCCTGGGCGAGCACATCGGCCTCGGCAGCGGTGGCATCGACCCAGCTGTGCCGAAATGCCACCGATAGTCGTTCGGTGGCATGCTCGACCAGCGGCTCGGCGTCGAGGGTGATCAGCCGAAGCAGATCGAGCTTGACCTCACCCGCGACCAGCGAGCGCACCAGCGGGTCGGCGGCGGCTTCGAGGAAGAATCCGGACAGGCCCTGCCGGAAGGCGGCTCGGGCGTCGCCGACATTGTCGTCGATGGCGGCCCCGACGTGGTCGACCAGATCGTCGGCCAGTCGCAGGGCGTAGGCCTGGGCCAGACCCGCACGGGAACCGAACTCGTTGTACAGCGTCTGCCTGCTGACACCGGCGCGAGTGGCCACGTCACCGAGGGTGATCTTGGACCAGTCGCGCTCGGTAAGCAGTTCGCGCATCGCATCCAGGACCGAGCTGCGCAGCAGCTCCCGCGCGGCCTCCTGATAGGTGACTCTGGACCCGTTGCGCGGCATGCCTGCGACATTGGCACGGGCATCTGTCGCAGTCAAAACCTCACGACCGCTCGATCTCGACCATGAAGAAATCGGCCTTGGCTGCGCCGCAGTCCGGGCAGGTCCAGTCGTCGGGGATATCGTCCCAGCGGGTACCTGGCTCGATGCCGTCCTCCGGCCAGCCCTGCGCCTCGTCGTATTCGAAGCCACACTGGATGCACTGGTACAGCTTGTAGTCGGTCATCTCGTCACCCTTTTCTCTCGCCTGACTACCGTCGCGCCTGATCGCTGCCGACCGGTTCGAAATCGATCTTTTCCCGCACCCCGCAGTCCGGGCAGCACCAATCGTCGGGAACCGCCGACCACGGCGTTCCCGCCGGGAAGCCCTCATGCGGCTCGCCCTCGACTTCGTCGTAGACGTACTCGCACACCGGACACCGATACGCGCTCATGCTGCGCCTCCTCGACTCACGCCATAACGGGCCAGCACCTTGTCCTGCTTGGCCGGGTGGATATTGGCCCTGGTGATATCGCCGTCGTAGTGCGCGAGCACCCGCTTGTCCATCACCCGGCGCCAGATCGGCGGGAAATAGGCGAGCAGGATCATGCTCGCGTACCCGCTGGGCAGATTCGGCGCACCATCCCAGCTGCGCAGCGTCTGGTAGCGCCGGGTCGGGTAGGCGTGATGGTCGCTGTGGCGCTGCAGGTGGTACAGGAAGATGTTGGTGACGATGTGGTCGCTGTTCCAGCTGTGGGTCGGTGCGGGCCGCTCGTAGCGTCCACTGGCCGTCCGCTGGCGTACCAGACCGTAGTGCTCGAGGTAGTTGACCGCTTCGAGCAGGCTGAATCCCACGACGGCCTGCAACAGCAGATACGGCAGCACCTCGATGCCGAACACCCCGATCAGAACCGCGAACAGCAGCACCGACATCAGCCACGCACTGAGCACCTCGTTCTGCAGCGTCCACGGTTTCTTGCCGAGCCGCTCCAGCCTCGTCTTCTCCAGCCGCCACGACGAGCGAAGACCACCGATGACCGTCCGCGGCCAGAAGGCCCAGAAGGTCTCCCCCACCCGGGAACTCGCCGGATCCTCCGGGGTCGCGACGCGCACGTGATGGCCGCGGTTGTGCTCGATATAGAAATGGCCGTAGCAGGACTGGGCCAGCGCGATCCGCGACAGCCAGCGCTCCAGGTCGACCTTCTTGTGGCCGAGTTCGTGCGCGGTATTGATGCCGATGCCGCCGATAATGCCGACCGTGACCGCGAGGCCGATCTTGTCGACCACCATCAGCCCGCCGTCGATCCCGAGCCAGCTCAGATCACCCGCGGTGATCAGGTAGCAGGCCATGATCAGCGAGGCGTACTGGAACGGCAGGTAGAGGTAGGTCAGGTACCGGTAGTACTTGTCGTTTTCCAGGTACTCCATCACTTCGTCGGGCGGGTTGGCGCCGTCGGGCCCGAAGAAGATGTCGGCCAGCGGGATGATCAGGTACACCAGGATCGGGCCCAACCAGAACGGCACATGAGCCAGGCCCGTCCAGCCCAGTTCGTTCAGCGCCCAGATGAGCGGAATCCCGATGGTGAACAGTCCGGTGGGCGCGAACAGTCCCCACAGCCACATATACCGCTTCCGGTCCCGCCAGGCCGGCGTCTCGGGCGCCAGACCTGCGGTTTCGGCATCAGTAGACATCATCGTCTCCTTCATGCGACACACATCACATGTGATGTGCACTACCACCTAAGGTTGACGATAGACGTTGATTTGTCCTGGGTCTATACAAATGACTCAATTTGTAAAGTGTCCGTGACCTCGCAGGCGATCCATCAGGCAAAGACACACAAAGGCGCCCGCACACTGCCGTGCGGGCGCCCTTCGCAACGCTGCGATAACGACGACTCAGCGAATCAGCACATCGGCGTTATCCGGGAGGGCGCCGATCGGCCACCACCGCAGATCGGTCGATTCGGCACTGCGCACCGGTACCGCGCCCGCAGGCGCGGTGATGCGGAACAGCAGATCCAGATGACGGGTCGGCATCCCGAGCGAGCAGGTGATCGGGTGCGCCTGCGCACCGTAGAGCTGCGGCTCCAGCCGCAGGCCCGCGATCCCCGACTCCTCGGTGGCCTCACGCAGCGCGGCATCGGCCACGGTGGCGTCGCCCTCCTCGCAATGTCCGCCGAGCTGGATCCAACGGCCGACCCGTGGATGCAACGTCAACAGAACGTCGTTGCCGTCAGCGGAGAACACCACCGCGGAGGCGGTGATGTGGCCGGGGGTGTGCTCACGCAGACAGCCACGCGGCGCGGAGCCGAGGAACGCAAGCATCGCCTCGCGCAACGAAGCATCCGGCCCCGCCGCCGGCGACCACGATTCGAGCAACGCCGTGGCCGAGGCGTGCAGCGAGTCCGCGCTCACAGCTCCACCAGCGCCTCGCCAGGCGCCCGCGGCGGACGCGGAGTGAGTTCGTCGAGCGGGTGCCCGATCGCGATGGCACCCAGCGGGCTCCAGTCACCGTCGAGGCCGAGCACCTCCCGCGTCGTCTCCGGCGCGAAGATGGTCGAGCCGATCCAGCAGCTGCCGAGCCCCTCGGTGGCGAGGGCGACCAGCAACCCTTGCACCGCGGCGCCGACCGCGACGGTGAACATGGTCTGCTCGGCCGCGCGGCGCCGGTCGTCGGGATAGTCGTGCGCACCGTCCGGGACGCAGCACGGGATGATCACCTCGGGTGCGTCGACAAGGATCCGGCCGCGGGCGATCCGGCGTTCCACCCGATCGGCGGGCAGTCCGTCGGCGGTGAGATCGGCACGCCATTTGTCGGCCATCGCGGTCAGCAACCGTTCTCGCAGCGCGCGATCGCGCAGCCATACGAAACGCACCGGCCGGGTGTGATGCGGCGCTGGTGCGGTCAATGCGACCGACACCGCCGCCCGCACGCGCTCCGGATCGACGGGGTCGGCAGCGAACTCGCGCACCGACCGCCGCAGCAGCACCGCCTCCGAACGCCCCTGCTCGATCGCCTCGGCGGTGCCGAGCCAGAACAGATCGTCGGTGCCGCGCCGCACGAGATCGGCTGCACTGGAGGCGTCGTCGGTGTAGGCCAGCCCACGCACCACTGCCACCGGGACGCCGCCGAGCTTGCCCTTCACCAGATCGGCGGCCGCGGCCAGCTCGTCGGCCACGGCCACCTGGGTGACGTGCAGTTCGTTGCCCTGTCCATCCACCGCGCCCGCGTAGTCGTGCAGCACCCGCAGCCCGGCGGAGCCGATGGCCGCATCGATCTGACCGTTGCGCCAGGCCCGGCCCATGGTGTCGGTGATCACCACCGCGACCTCCACTCCGAGCCGCTCGGCCAGCGCCGAGCGCAGCGCCTTCGCGCTGGCATCGGGATCGGTTGGCAGCAGCACCAATTCACCCTGCTCCACATTGGACCCGTCCACCCCGGAGGCAGCCTGGACGATGCCGAGCCGGTTCTCGGTGATGAGGGTGCGTCCCTTGCGGGCCAGCACTCGCACGGCCTCCTGATCCACCAGCGCCCGGCGCGCGGTGTCGCGCTCCTCCGGATCCAGCGGCGCCGCGACGATGCGCCCCTCGACCTTGGCGACGATCTTGCTGGTGACCACGAGCACATCACCATCGACCAGCCAGTGCGCGTTCGCCGCGATATGTTCGGCGAGATCATCACCGGGCCGGAATTCCGGCAGTCCGGTGATCGGCAGCAGCCGGAGCTCGCCTGCGGCGTGGTCGGAAGGCCCGGTCACGGCTTGACTCCCGCCAGATCCAGTGCCGCACGCACCATTTCGGCGGTGGTCGGCGGGTCGGTCATCAGCAGCGGGACGCTGCGGACCTCGACACCGGGCACCTCGGCGGTGTCGGTGGTGTGGATCAGCCAGCCGTCCAGGATGCCGGTCGCCGAGCGCGCGCCATAGTGCCTGCCGACCGCCTCGGCCGAGGTTTCCACGCCGATGACCGACAGACACTCATCGGCCATGCCGCGCAACGGTTTTCCGTCGATGACCGGAGAGATGCCGATGACCTTCGCGTCGGTCGTGCGCAGCGCGCCGCGAATGCCAGGCACCGCGAGGATGGATCCGATGCTCACCACCGGGTTCGACGGTGCGAGCAAGACCACATCAGCGGCACCTATGATCTCGGTCACATTTGGCGCCGGTTTGGCTTGATCCGCGCCGATTGTGGCGAATCCATGAGTCTCGATGTCCGCACGGTATCGAACCCACCACTCTTGGAAATGGATCGCGCGGCGTTCGCCAGGGTTGTCCGGGTCACTGACAACGACATGGGTTTCACAACGATCGTCGGTTGCCGGGATCAGTTTCACGCCCGGTTGCCATCGATTGCACAGCGCTTCGGTCACCGCGGAGAGCGGGTAACCGGCGTTCAGCATTTCCGTTCGAACCAAGTGCGTGGCGATATCGCGGTCACCCAGACCGAACCAGTCCGGCTGCGCGTGGTATTTCGCCAGCTCTTCCTTGGCATGCCAGGTTTCTGCCACCCGACCCCAGCCGCGTTCGGTATCGATTCCGCCGCCGAGGGTATACATGCAGGTATCGAGGTCGGGACAGATTCGAAGGCCGTGCATCCACACGTCGTCACCGACATTGACGATCGCCGAAACGTCGGCGTCGGGCAGCAGTTCCCGAACACCTTGAAGGAACCGCGCACCACCCACTCCACCGACGAGCACGGCGATGCGGGGCCCATTGACGGGTGCGATGTCCGCTTGTTCTGAAGTCACATCCACATAGCCTAAGCGTCCCGGGATCGGCCGCGTCGAGAGCCATATTTGCTGCTCATTTGCTATATGACGGTTCAAGATCGTCTTCGAAAGCGCTGCCGGATAGTAACGGAATAGCGACAGCGGCTTGACCATCGACGCGTTCGGCGTGTCTAATCACAGTCATGTCATTCCGGGATCGCGCGAGAGTTCAACGCGCGAACGGCTTTTCGAACGAATGTTCGAGCCGGGGCGGCATGTTCGGGGATGTCCGCGAGACAACGTCGCGGAGTAGTGCCGTCGGTAGGCGTGTTGGTCCGGCGGAAAGAAGCATTCTGCGCTAACACACAGTGAGGAGGCGGAGCGATGGCCAATGAGCTGGCCCCTTCGGGCATGCCGGGCGGCGTATCGCAAACCGATTCCACGGCAGGCGCAGCACGTAGCGTCTGCGCAGAGGCCGGGTGGAATGACCATGAGGGGGGTGAGCGAGATTCGGCGCCCCGACTCAGCTTGGTTGTGCCGGGTTTCGACGAGATGTTCGAGTCGATCGAGGAACAGTGGCAGGAACGTGCCCTGTGCGCCCAGACCGATCCAGAGGCGTTCTTCCCCGAGAAGGGCGGCTCGACTCGCGAGGCGAAACGGATCTGCCTTGGTTGCGAGGTCCGCGACGAGTGCCTGGAATACGCACTCGCACACGATGAACGCTTCGGCATCTGGGGCGGTTTGTCCGAACGCGAGCGCCGCAGGCTCAAGCGCGGCATCGGCTGAGCGTACCTCCGCATTCGCTGCGGCCGTGCGCGGCTGCGGACGGACTGCGTCCGGCAGCGTCGCTGGTACCGGGACCGATCAGGTCCCGGCCGGCCCGCCTCGGTGCGTGTGGCCGGGGCGGGCCGCCAGTATGTCTCGGTAGCTGACTAACGTTTCGGGTATGGCACGCTCCCGCAATCGACGTCCCCCCACAGCCCGGTCGGTGACCCGCCGTGGCCGCGGTGTACGCGGGCCGATGCTGCCGCCGACCGTTCCCGCCTGGCGCACCCGCGGGCAGAAATTCGACCGCCTGGTGCTCGAGGCGTTCGCACCGCTGGATTCGCGCTGGCACGATCGCCTGACCAAACTCGATATCGCCGTCGACGACGTGCCGAAAATCCGTCCGCTGCATCCTGATTCGGTCACCTGGCCGGACGAGGTCGTCGCCGACGGGCCGGTACCGCTGTCGCGTCTCATTCCTGCGGGGGTCGACCGGCACGGCGCCCCCATCCGGGCGCGCGTCGTGCTGTTCCGCAAGCCGCTCGAATTGCGGGCGGGCGATCCGGACGATCTCGTGGAACTACTGCGCGAGGTTCTGGTCCAGCAGATCGCCACTTATCTCGGCGTCGACCCCGACGTCATCGATCCCGAGCCGAACTGACCGCGCGATCGCGCGCGCATCGGCGCGAAATCCGCCGCTGACGACGGCCGGATGCGCCACGACGCGCCGATCGGCAGGGATTCGCTGAGCGTGTCTACCCGCCCCCGGAGCTCCCGCGGGTTACTCTCACTGGCGTGATTCCCATGCGTCGTTGCTGCCGACCCGGTTGCAAGAATCCGGCCGTTGCGACGCTCACCTATGTCTACTCGGACTCCACCGCGGTGGTCGGCCCCCTCGCGACGGTAGCCGAACCCCATTCCTGGGACCTATGCGAGACGCACGCGTCCCGCATCACCGCACCCAAGGGCTGGGACATGGTCCGGCACGAAGGCGGATTCTCCTCCAGCACACCCGACGACGACGATCTGACCGCGTTGGCCGAGGCGGTTCGCGAGGCCGGACTGCGCCGCCGTCCGCCCGAACCCGACCAGCGCGGCTACCGCGACTACGCGCCCCCACCACCGCGCGCCACCCGCACCGGCCGCCGCGGACATCTACGCGTACTGCCCGATCCGCCCAGCTGAGGCCATGCCCGCGGGCAACTACCGGGACCATGTCAGCGCCGCGCCGCCAGGGCACTAGGGTGTTCGCTATGACAGTCGCCCGCTCTGCCGATTTCGTAAACGCGGTGATCAAGGCCTACGACGTCCGCGGTGTGGTCGGTGACCAGATCGACGCCCAATTCGTTTCCGACGTAGGGGCTTCGTTCGCGCGGCTGATGCGCGCCGAGGACGCGCGACGCGTCGTTATCGGACACGATATGCGCGACTCCTCCCCCGAACTTGCGGCCGCCTTCGCCGAGGGCGTGCTCGGACAGGGCCTCGATGTGGTGCACATCGGCCTGGCCTCCACCGACCAGCTCTACTTCGCCTCCGGCAAGCTGGACTGCCCCGGCGCGATGTTCACCGCCAGCCACAACCCCGCCCGCTACAACGGCATCAAGTTGTGCCGCGCCAAGGCGCTGCCGGTGGGCCAGGACACAGGGCTGGCGACCATCGCGGCCGAGGTCACCGCGGGCGTGCCCGGCTACGACGGTGCTCGCGGCAGCGCCACCGAGACCGATCTGCTCGACGATTACGCCACCTTCCTGCGCGAGCTGGTCGACCTGACCGACATCCGTCCACTGACGGTCGCGGTGGACGCGGGCAACGGCATGGGCGGGCATACAGTGCCCGCGGTACTCGGCAGCCTCGCGCAGGTGAAGATCGTTCCGCTGTACTTCGAACTCGATGGCACCTTCCCCAACCACGAGGCCAACCCGCTCGACCCGAAGAACCTGGTCGATCTGCAGGATCTGGTCCGCAAGTCCGGCGCCGATATCGGCCTGGCCTTCGACGGCGACGCCGACCGCTGCTTCGTCGTCGACGAGAACGGCGACCCGGTCTCGCCCTCGGCCATCACCGCGCTGGTCGCCGAACGCGAACTCGGCAAGGAGCCGGGCGCGGTGATCATCCACAACTTGATCACCTCGCACGCGGTGCCCGAACTGGTCACCGAACTGGGCGGCACACCGGTGCGCACCAGGGTCGGCCATTCGTTCATCAAACAGCAGATGGCCGCGACCGGCGCGGTGTTCGGCGGTGAGCACTCCGCGCACTACTATTTCCGGGACTTCTGGGGTGCCGACTCCGGCATGCTCGCCGCGCTGCACGTGCTCGCCGCGCTCGGCGAGAAGGACCGCCCGGTCTCGGAGCTGATGTCGTCCTACAACACCTACGCGGCGTCCGGGGAGATCAACTCCACTGTCGCTGACGCTGCCGAGCGCACCGGCGCCGTGCTGGACGCGTTCGCCGATCGGGCGGTGTCGGTGGACCGGCTGGACGGCGTGACGGTGCACCTGCCCGCCGACGCCTGGTTCAACCTGCGCGCCTCGAATACCGAACCGCTGCTACGTCTCAACGTCGAAGCCAGATCGCCGGAGGAAGTAGACGCAGTCGTAACCGAGATCCTGAGCATCGTGCGGTCCTGACTGGGATAGTGGAATTACTGAGGGAAGGAATCACATGCTCGGGATTCGCGCAGGAAGACAGACCCCTCTTCCCGACCGTGGATCCCGGGCATAGTCGGTTCCCGACTGGAATAGTGGAAGCACAGACCTTGGATTCGCCCGGCCCCATCCGGAGAGGGACGGTCCCGGTGGGCACGACACCGAAGGGTGCGGGCCGACGGCGAACACAGCGCGATGAGGGGAGGTGGGACGCCCGATGATCGCTGGAACACCGGTGCTCGACCTCGACGATGCGGTGTCGCTCGAGGCAGCCGACAGTAGCGGCGCCCTGCGCTCGGCCGCGTCAGGTGGCGCCCAGATCCGCGCCACCGCGGCCGCCGTCGACGAGGGCATCCTGGAGCGGCTCGACGGTCTGCGACCACGCAGTCTGGTATTCGTCTGTGGCCCCGGCCGCGCCATCCGCGCAGCGCGGATGCTCATCGCCGCACTCGGCGATCGGGCCGGTCTGCCGATCGTGCCCGTCGCCGCTGTCCCGCCGTGGGTCGGTCCGCTCGATGTGGTGGTAGTCGCCGGTGACGACGCGGGCGATCCCCGCCTCGTGGACGCCGTCGACCGGGCCCAGCGTCGTGGCGCCGAGGTCGTGGTGGCCGCACCACACGAGGGCCCGCTGCGCGCGGTGGCCGCGGGCCGGTCGGCGCTGCTCTCACCGCGGCTTCCCGTCCTCGATCACAACCGGCTGCTGCGTTATCTCGCGATCGGCATCGCCGTGCTGCGCGCGATCGACCCCGCCCGCAGCGGGCCCGCGCTGCCGGCGTTGAGCGATCTCGCGGATCTGCTCGACGCCGAAGCATTGCGCGACGGCCCGCAGCATGAGCTGTTCCGCAATCCGGCCAAGACCCTGGCCGCGCGGATGCAGCAGCGCGGGCTGGTGCTGGCAGGCGACTCCCCCGCCGCCACCGAGCTCGCAGGCCACGCCGCCGAGGTGCTCGTGCAGTCGGCGGGCCGGATTGCCACCGCGGTCGACCTCACCGTTGCCGTCGCGGCACATCCGCGAATGGTCGCCGCCGCAGGCGAATCCGCGCCCGACTACGATCCGCTCTTCCACGACGAACAGCTCGACGGCCCTGCGCCGGTGGAGCGGATGCGGGTGTTCGTGCTGAGCACCGACGCGGACGAGGTGGCCGCGCGTCGCAAGCTCGGCGTCTTCTCCGGCACCGGTTCCGGGCTGGTCGATGCCGATCTTGTCGCCGTTGACCTGGACCTGCTGCGCAGTGACCTGACCGACCCCGCGGCACCGAAGCCGGACGAATCCGATGCGGAGGTACCCGTCCGCGGCGGCGATCTGGAACGACTCGCCGTGCTCGCCCTTCGCCTGGAGATGACGGCGGCCTACCTGCGCCTGATCGGCACTCGTGAGGTCACCGGCAGCCCCGCCCCCGAACAGTTCGGCTCGGATCAGTTCGACGGGGGACGCTACTAGTGCACGAACTCGTCGGTGCGCTGCGCTCCTATGCATGGGGCTCGCGCACCTCCCTTGCCAGGCTGTGCGGCCGACCGGTTCCATCGGCCCATCCGGAAGCCGAGTTGTGGTTCGGTGCCCATCCCGCCGATCCGGCTCAGGTGCGCATCGGCAACGGCTCGACCACCTCGCTGCTGGAGCTGGTCTCCGCCGATCCGGATCGTGAACTCGGTGCCGCGGCACCGGAATTCGGTGGCAGGCTGCCGTTCCTGCTGAAGATCCTCGCCGCCGAGGAGCCGCTGTCGCTCCAGGCGCATCCCAGCTCCGCGCAGGCCCATGCCGGTTTCCACCGGGAGAACCAGGCCGGGGTGCCGCTGGATTCGCCGATGCGCAATTACCGCGACGAGAACCACAAACCGGAACTGGTGGTGGCCCTGGATCGGTTCGAGGCGCTGGCCGGGTTCCGCGAGCCACGACGCACCGTCGAATTGCTGCGCGCACTCGACGTCGCCGCCCTGGAGTCCTACGCGGATCTGCTGGCCGCCCAGCCGGATTCCGACGGCCTGCGCACCCTGTTCACCACCTGGATCACGCTGCCGCAGAATGTGCTCGCCTCGCTGCTGCCGCAGGTGCTCGACGGATGCGTGCGCTACCTGTCGAGCCGCAAGCGCAAGTTCGCGGCCGAGGCCAGGACCGCATTGGAACTGGCCGAGAACTATCCGGGCGACGCGGGCGTGCTTGCCGCACTGCTGCTCAACCGGCTGACTCTGGAACCAGGCCAGGCATTGTTCCTCGATGCCGGGAACCTGCACGCCTATCTGCGCGGACTCGGCGTGGAGATCATGGCCAACTCCGACAATGTGCTGCGCGGCGGCCTGACGCCGAAACACGTCGACGTCCCGGAGTTGTTGCGGGTACTGGACTTCGAACCGATCGATCTGCCGGTGGTGCTGCCCGAACCGGCCGGTGACGGATCGGTGCGCTACCGCACGCCCGCACCGGAGTTCGCGCTGCGCCGTTTCGATCTGACCGAAGGGTCGGCGCTGGTGCCGCTCACCGAGGCCGGCCCTGGCATCGTGCTGTGCACAGCGGGTTCGGTGCGCCTGTTCCAGGAAGATTCCGAACTCGTCCTCGAACGCGGCGCCGCGGCCTGGATCTCGGCCGCCGACAGCGAAGTCCGCGCTCAGGCGCTGAATGGGCAGGCGCAGGTGTTCTGCGCCTGCGTCGGCGGCACTTCCTGATTTCGCGGTCCGGTCTCGCTCGACCCGCTACCCGGATCCGGCCCAGCGGATAGCGCGCGACTCGCATAGTCTGTTTCGCGGCCCGCTCTGGTCCGGCCCGGACCCGATCGGCTCCGACCGCGCATCACGGCGATGGCGCGGCACATCGAACAGGAGGGCAGCCCGGATGTCGGCTGGTGGTGGGAAGAAGGCGATCATCGCCGCGTTGACGGCGAACGCCGGAATCGCGGCGGCCAAGTTCGTGGGTGCTGCGATCACCGGATCGGCGTCCATGCTGGCCGAGGCCGTGCACTCGGTGGCCGATACCTCCAACCAGGGCCTGCTGCTGTTCGGTCAGCGCCGGGCCGAAAAAGAGGCCGACGAGCTGCATCCATTCGGATACGGACGCAACCGGTACTTCTATTCGTTCGTCGTCGCGCTGGTGTTGTTCACCCTCGGCTCGGTGTATGCGATCTATGAGGGCATCCACAAGATCCAGCATCCCGAGGAACTGAGCTCGCCGATCGTCGCGATCGTCATCCTGGTGATCGCGATCGGCTTGGAGACCTACAGCTTCGCCACCGCGGTACGCGAATCGCGTCCGCTCAAGGGCCGCGCCAGCTGGTGGCGGTTCATCCGCAATTCCCGCAGCCCGGAACTGCCGGTGGTGCTGCTCGAGGACACCGGCGCCCTGATCGGTCTGGTCCTCGCGCTCGCTGGTGTCGGGCTGACCATGATCACCGATAACGCGATCTTCGACGGTATCGGCACCTTGGCCATCGGCATCCTGCTCGGCGTGATCGCGATCGTGCTGATCGTGGAGATGCAGAGCCTGCTCATCGGTGAGGGCGCGACCCCCGACGAGGACCGCGCGATCCGGGAGAACCTGGTGGACGGCGAGCGGATCGACCGCGTCATCCACCTCAAGACCCAGTACCTCGGGCCCGAGGAGCTCTTGGTCGCGGCGAAGGTCTCGATCGTCGCAGGCCAGGGCATCGCGCAGATCGCGGCCGCCATCGACGCGGCCGAGTCCCGCGTCCGCGACGCCGTGCCGACCGCCCGGGTGATCTACCTGGAACCCGACCTGTACCGGACCCAACCGGTCTGACACCGCGAAGTGCCCCTCCGCTGCCATCGCAGCTGAGGGGCACTCTCGTTATGCCCGCTCGGTGCGGTCAGCCGATCCGGAAGCTGATCGGTGCGGCCTGGGTGTTCGCGTACGGCAGCAGTGAGGCGGGCCGCACCGTCGGCTCGAACCGTGCGGGGACATCGGTCCAGCTCGTCGTCCCTGCGACCGGGCCGGTGTCGAGGCGGGCGAGCCGGGTGCGTGTCAGCGAATCCGCGCCGACGGTGTCGGAGGTGGAGGTCTCGGCGGTCAGCCAGGTTCCTTCGGGGGTGAACTCGATCCACGGATTCCCGAGCGCGATCTCCCCCAGGTGGAAGCGGGTCGCGGCGACGACGGTCCCGCGGTAGCGCACGGTGCCGTAGCCTGTGGCGTCGAGATCGGCGGAGTCGAAGGTGAATCCGAGGCTGCCGTCATCGTGGACGCCCGCGCCGCCCGAACCGGCCAGGGTGCCCTGGAGGGTGTCGGTGACGGTGTCCTCGAAACTCGGAGCGAAGGCCCATTGCAGGTCGCGAGGCGGCGGCGGCGGTGCGTTCGGGCCCGGCGCCGGATCGAACACCACGGATGCTGCGAGCTCCTGTTCGGCGTTGACCGCTTCGGCGGCGCCGTAGGTGTAGACGCCGAAACGGGCGTCGGCGGGGATCTGTTCGGGGACGCGCACCTGCAGCCTCGCGGTGAAATCACCCTCTGGCTCCAGCTCGACCCACTGGTGGCGAATGGTGCGCTGGAAGTCGAACGGTGCGCTCGGCACTCGGTCGAGCGCGGACTCCGACAACACCCATTTCACCGCGGACCGCTGCGCGGCGCGGGCACTGGTCGGGGCGCCCTGTGAGGGCCGCCAGTCCGGTGCGAACGCGCCGAAGGTGACGAAGATGCCGTGCGGTACACCCGGCGGGACCGGGACGGGCAGACCCGAGGTGTTGGCCTCGGGATCGAATCCCCGACCTCGCACGACGATGGTGTCACCGATGTGCACGGGCGTATCCGACAGCGGGGTCCTGCCATCGGCGGTGAACAGTTCGATCGCGGGTGCGGGTGGGGCGGCGGCGGTGGGCGCCACGCCGACGACGGTCCCGGTACCCGTGACCGCGGCGATGGCGACGACCGCTAGCAGTGTCGTTCTCACGCACCCGACATTACGACTGGCTCGATTCGCGGCAGTAGGGACGTTCGGCCCTACTGCGATGGGACGCGTGCCACAGTCACCGATGAGCGGCGGCGGGCGCGTCGGTGGCCGCATGCGCCGATGGGTACCGACTCTGCATTCATCGATGCGGCCGGTCGACCTCGCGCGTCTGGCCGGTTCCAGTTGTCGAGGCCGGCGCCGAGCCTCGGATCAGTGGTCGATGTCGTCGGGGCTGGTTCGCAGCAGGTCGAGCGGTTCGGTTCGCACGCCGAACCTCGAACGCAGAACATGACCAGCCGCATGCAGGCCGCACATTCCATGCACACCCGGTCCGGGTGGTGTCGCCGACGAGCACAGGTAGACCCCGGGCAGCGGTGTGGCGTAGGGGTTCCAGCGGGGCAAGGGACGGAAGGCGGTCTGGCGCAGAGTCATCGCGCCGGCAGAGATGTCACCGCCGATGTAATTGGCATTGTGGGCGGGCATCTCGACGGCGGTGCGGACGTTCGTCGCCAGAATCAGGTCGCGGAATCCGGGCGCGAACCGTTCGACCTGCGCGATCACCGCGTCGCTTACGTCGCGATCGGAGCCGTTGGGCACGTGGGCATAGGTGTAGAAAGTGTGCTTGCCCTCGGGTGCTCGGCTCGGATCCACCACGCCGGGCTGGATGGACAGCACGTACGGTCGCTCGGCATGCCTACCCGCTGCTACGGTGCGCTCCGCGGCCATCGCCTCCGCGCGGGTACCGATCAGATGCGCAGTGCCCGCCGAGCCGACCCCCTCGGCCTGCCACGGAACCGGGCCGGAAAGCGCGAAGTCCACCTTGCAGGCGGCCCCGCCGTAGCGGAACCGGCCGAGGCTGCGCCGGTAACCATCCGGCAGGCGCTCGCCCCCGACGCGCAGCAATTCGGCGGGTGCGGTGTCCAGGACGATTGCGCGGGCATCGCGGAATTCGTCGAGGGAATCGACGCGGTGGCCGGTGATCACTCGTCCGCCCAGCCGCTCGAGTTCGGCGACCAGGGCATCGATGATCGCCTGGCTACCGCCGCGCGGTATCACCCAGCCACCGGCATGGGCGAGTGTGCCCAGCAACAGGCCCGCGCCGACGGCGGGTAATGCCCTGGGGACAGTGATCGCGTGCGTGGCCACGCCGGACAGCAGGGCAGGCGCCGCGTCGCCGCGAAACCGCACGTTCCACAGCGGCGACCCCTGCTCCAGCATCCGCAACCCGAACCGGACCGCCGTAGGCGACAGCGCGGGCATATGCCGCAGATCCGACATCGCCAGATCCACCACCTGTGGCCAGTCCCGCACCAGCGGCTCGAACAGCGAGCTCCACGCCCGTCCGTCCACGCCGAGCCCATCGACGGTTCGCTCCAGATCCCGCCAAGCGACCCCGGCCTTGCCCCCGTCGAGCGGGTGGGCATAGGAGGCCTCGGGGGCGAGCAGTTCCACCCCGTGCGCTGCCAGGTCGAATGCGCGGAAGACCGGCGATGCCAACGCCATCGGATGCGCACCGGCGCAGGTGTCGTGATGAAATCCCGGAAGCGTTACTTCGGCGGTCCGGCATCCGCCCCCAGCCGTGTCCTGCGCCTCGTACACCTCGACCGACAACCCGGCCCGCGCCAGCACCACCGCGGCCGCCATTCCGTTCGGCCCGGACCCCACCACCACGACATCAGCCATCCCCCGATTCTGCCGTGTACCACCCAGCGCGCGCCGTCAGCGCCTTCACACCGTGCGGCGACGAGATATCCGCACCAGCCGCACCCCGTCCTGCGTCGCCGTGACGGTCACCCGGGTCCTATCGGCAACGGCAGGTCTGACGACATGATCGCGGGGCGGGGCGCGCCGCACGGGATCCTCACTGCGCGACTGTGCCGCTCGCCCACGTCAGTCGCGACCCGAAGTCAATTGGGCAAGTAACACTTTCATGCGTTCGTCGCGCAGGTCGGGGCGGAGGCGGCCGCTACGGTCGAGGGTTACCAGGCCGTGGACCGCCGACCAGGCGACTTCGGTGCCCGTCTCGACGTCGTAGGGGCCGGCGAAGGGCGCGTAGGCCTGTCGGATTTCGTCGAAGGCGGCCTGCAGGGCTTCGGGCGCTTCCGGGCCGAATCGCAGGTCGGTTTTGAGGACGAAGATCGCGTCGTAGCGGGCAGCGTTGTCGGCGGCGAAGTCGACGTAGGCGCCGATGACCGCGGCAAGAGCTTCGGCGGGATCGGCCGCCGCTGCGCGGGCCTCACGCAGGAGCACGGCGAGTTCGGCGCACCCCTGTTCGGCGACGGCCGACACGATGGCGGTTTTACCGCTGAAATGGCTGTACAGGACGGGTTGGCTGTATTCGATCCGGTCGGCGAGCTTACGGATTGTCACCGCCTCCCAGCCCTGCGTCTCGGCGAGTTCGCGGGCGGCGTCGATGATGCGTTGATGCCGATCGGCGCGTTCACGTTCCTTGCGGGTTCGGGTGGTCACCCCAAAATCCTAGCACCGCTAGACACAGTAGCGAAGATAGATTATCGTTGCTCGTATAGCTAGCAACGCTAGATCGAACACATTGGAGACGACGATGACCCTCTCTCGCATCAACACCGGACTGTCCCTGCTCGGCGCTGCCTTCATCCTCTACATCGGCATCAGCTACCTGATCACGCCGGAGACCATCGCCACCGGATTCGGCCTGCCCGCATGGCCGGAGGGCGAGGCGAGCGCGTTCATGAACCTCAAAGGCGTGCGCGATACCGCATCAGGTGTGCTGATCCTCGCCCTGCTCGCCACCCGGCAACGCCACGCACTCGGTATCGCGCTGCTGGTCATGTCCCTGGTTCCGATCGGCGACATGCTCACCGTCCTGCACTGGGACGGTTCGACCGCCACCGCACTCGGGGTGCACGGCCTGACCGCCGCATGGGTGGCGCTGACCGGCGGCCTGCTGCTGCGCGAGCAGCGGGTGCAGCGTGCAGATTCGGCCGTTCACCGACCAACTGTCGCCGTGGCGTAAGCATGTGACCGGGAACACGTTCGGGCAGCGATGAATCGATCGCTGCCCGAACCGTCTGTACTGATACAACCGAAGATCAGTAATGACCCTCAGGAGATCCGATGACAAAGCCGCACGGGCCCGCGTCCTACTTCCCGTCCATCGAAGCCAAGTACGGCCGAAGCATCGACGAGTGGAAGACCGCCATGCGTGAATCCGGTCTCGGTTCGAACAAGGAGCTGGTCACGTGGCTGAAGACCGAGCACGGTTTCGGACACGGCCACGCCACCGCCATCACCCAGCATTTCCTGAACCCGGAGAAGTGGGAGTCCTGAGTCAGACGTCGGTGGAGAAGCGGATACCACCGTCGGGGAGCTCCACCCCGGGCCAGATCCGCGCACCGCGCAGCAGCTCGCAGCGGGCGCCTACGCTCGCGCCATCACCGATGACGGCGTCGCGGACCAGCGCCCGCGGGCCGATCCTGGCACCGAACCCGATGATCGAACGCTCGACGGTCGCCCCGGCCTCCACCCGGGCACCGTCGAACAGCACCGCACCGTCGAGGCGGGCACCGGCACCGACCTCGGCGCCCCGGCCGACCACCGTGCCGCCGATGAGCAGCGCACCCGGCGCCACCCCGGCACCCTGGTGCACCAGCGATTCACCGCGCTGACCCGGCAGGGCCGGCGAGGGCGCGATCCCGCGCACCAGATCCGCCGAACCACGCACGAAGTCCTCGGGGGTGCCCATATCGCGCCAGTACGAGGTGTCGACATGCCCCTGGAGCCTGGCGCCCTCGGTGAGCAGCGCGGGGAACACCTCGCGTTCCACCGATACCGGACGCCCCGAGGGGATCTTCTCGATGTACTCGCGCCGGAACACATAGCAACCGGCGTTGATCTGGTCGGTCGGCGGATCCTGGGTCTTCTCCAGGAACGCGGTGACCCGGCCGTTCTCGTCGGTCGGCACACAGCCGAAGGCGCGCGGATCGCTGACCCGCACCAGATGCAGGGTGACGTCGGCCTTGGTGGATTCGTGGGTGTCGAGGATCGCACCGAGATCGGTGCCGCCGAGCACATCGCCGTTGAACACCATGACGTTGTCCGCGCGCAGCTTGGGCAGCACATTGCGGATACCGCCGCCGGTGCCCAGCGGTTCGGTCTCGGTGACGTATTCGATCTCGAGTCCGAGGTCGGCACCGTCACCGAAATGCTCCTCGAACACCTCGGCCTTGAACGAGGTGCCGAGCACGACATGGGTGATGCCCGCTTCGGCGATCCGGGCCAGCAGATGGGTCAGGAACGGCAGTCCGGCCGTCGGCAGCATCGGCTTGGGCGCCGACAGGGTCAGCGGACGCAGCCGCGTCCCCTGACCGCCGACCAGAATCACGGCGTCGGTGCCTGAATGTCCTGACATCGAGGGTCCTCTGTTCACAGTGGATCGTCCGCGAGCGGTGCACTCACGAAGCTTCGTCACGCGCCTTCGCACGCAGCGCAGATCGAACCGCAATCCGGGAGCGAACCGCAAGTCCGACCCGTAGCGCCAGCCGCAACGGGGCCTGCCACCAGTGCGGATGCCGATCGGCCTGGAACCGGTAGGCGCTGGCGTGGTGGGCGGGCAGCATCAGCTCTGGGTGACGGCCTGCGGCGTGTCCCTTGGCGTGGGTGACCTCGGCGGTCGGCACGAAGACGTTGTGCCAGCCCGCGCGGCCCATCCGGTCGCCGAAGTCGACGTCCTCCATGTACATGAAGTAGCGCGAGTCGAAGCCGTCGATGGCGTCGAAGGCCTCGCGACGCACCAGCAGGCACGATCCCGACAACCACCCGACGGTGCGTTCGGAGATCTGCTCGTTCTCTTGGCGGTAGCGCACCGTCCACGGATTGGATTTCCAGATCGAGCCGAGAACGGCGTGACCGGCACCGTCGAGCAGTCCGGGCACCGAGCGCGCGGACGGGTAGACGCTGCCGTCGGGTTCGCGAACCATCGGGCCGAGCGCACCCGCGCGGGGCCAGCGCTTCGCGGCGGCGAGCAGATCATCGATCGCGTCGCTGCCCCAGCGGATATCCGGGTTGGAGATGACCACGAATTCGATCGACGGATCCAATTCGGCGACGGCACGGTTGATGGCGCCGCCGTAGCCGATATTGCCCCCGGTACGTAGCAGCCGCACATGCGAGTTGGCCTCGGCAACCAGCTCCGGCACACCGTCGACCGACCCGTTGTCGGCCAGGATCACCTGCGGCTTCTCCGCGGTGGCGGTGGCAAGGGTGCTGATGAAGTGCTCGAGGTGCTCGCCAGGCGAGTAAGTGACCGTGACGACGGCCAGACTGGGCTGACCCGTGGAATCGGAGGGGCTCACAGCCGGTAAGCCTAACGGGCGCAGCCGGGCTTCGCCCGCCCACAGCCCCGCGCATGGCCGGAGCGAATGCGGAGGTACGCCTAACGTGGATGGTCGGTGAGTGCGGCTTCGAGCGCCGAACGCCAGGGACGCAGCGGCGTCAACCCCGCACCGGTCCACGATGCGTCCGACAGCACCGAATACGCTGGGCGCCGAGCGGGTCTGGGGAACTTCGACGAATCACAGGGCCGCACCCGTTCCGGATCGGCGCCGACACCGGCGAATACCGCTCGCGCGAGCTCGAATCGGCTCGCGGTACCGGAATTGGTGGCGTGCAGCAGGCGTGGCGCGTCCGGAGTGCGCGCCAATTCCAGCAGCGCCACGGCAAGGTCGCCGCCGTAGGTAGGGCAGCTGAGCTGGTCGTCGACTACGTCGATGGTGTCGTGTTCGCGCTCCAGTCGCCGCATGGTCGCCACGAAGTCGCCGCCGGCGGCGCGGAACACCCACGAGGTGCGCACCACATGCACCTGTGCGGCTGATTCGAGTACGGCCTGTTCACCGGCCAGCTTGGACTGCCCGTAGACCGACAGCGGCGCGGTGGGATCGGTCGCCTCATACGGCCGGGTCGCGGTTCCGTCGAAGACATAGTCGGTGGAGATATGGATCAGCCGCGCACCGCGGTCGGCGCAGGCCGCGGCCAGCACGGCCGGACCGGTCTCGTTGGCCGCGAAGGCCGCCTCCGGCGCGGATTCGGCCCCGTCGACATCGGTGAACGCGGCACAGTTGACCACCACGTCGCCGGGCCGGACGACCGCGCGCACCGCGCCGGCGTCGGTGACGTCGAGATCGCGGTGACCGAACGCGCGCGCGGCGGGTGCGAACCGGCGCAGCTCATGGCCGAGCAGCCCACCGGACCCGGTCACGACCAAACGTTCGATCAGGGCGGGGTCCGAAGGGTCTCCAGGCGGCGTAGCGGCGGTCATGCGGCCAGTCTGGCACGCCGTGACACCAGCGGTTCGGCTCCACCACCGTTGCCGTTGGTTAGCCTCGTGATGGGGCTGGGTGTCATGAGCGACGCTGAGTCGGAAGGACTGGAATCGGTCGCCGGGTCTGTCGAGCGGACCCGGCGCGGTGGAGAGGACTGCAGGTGGCGCAGCGGAGGAGCGCGGCAAGTGGGGGCAGCGCACCGATGTCCCGCACCGAAGGGGAACCGAGTTCGTTCGGCCCGGTGCGTGCACTGGTGGCGGTGATCGCTGTGCTTGTGCTGGTGGTCACCGGACTGGCCTGGCGCAGTGTGGACAGTCTCATCTCCAATATCGAACGCATTTCCGATCTCGGCCTCGGCGGTGGCCGCGACGGCGCGGTCGACATCCTGCTGGTCGGCGTCGATTCGCGCACCGACGCGCACGGTAATCCGCTGACCGACGCCGAGCGCGCCATGCTGCACGCGGGCGACGAGATCGGCACCAATACCGACACCATCGTGCTGATCCGGGTCCCCAACGACGGCAGTTCGGCCACCGCCATCTCCATCCCGCGCGACTCCTACGTCGACATCCCCGGCCTGGGCAAAGGCAAGATCAACTCCGCCTACGGCATCACCAAGCAGCAGGAGCAGCAGGAGCTGCTGGACGAGGGCGCCTCCGAGCAGGAAGCCGAACGCAAATCCACCCAGGTCGGCAGGCAAACCCTGGTGAAGACGGTCGCCGGGCTCACCGGCATCACGGTCGACCATTACGCGGAGGTGAGCCTGCTCGGGTTCGTGCTGCTGACCGACGCGGTCGGCGGTGTGGACGTCTGCCTGAACAATCCCGTCGACGAATGGATGTCCGGTGCGTCGTTCCCTGCAGGCAAGCAGCGCCTCGACGGTCCGCGCGCATTGAGTTTCGTCCGCCAGCGCCACGATCTACCCCGCGGCGATCTGGACCGGATCGTGCGCCAGCAGGTGTTCATGGCCCAGTTGGTGGGGCAAGTGCTGAGCAAGGACACGTTGAGCAATCCGAGCAGGCTGAGCGAATTGAGTGAAGCCGTCGGTCGCACCGTCGTGCTCGACGAAGACTGGGATGTGCTGGCGTTCCTGCAGCAGCTACAGGATCTGACCGGCGGCAAGGTCACCTTCGAGACGATCCCGGTGGCCGATCTCAACGGCACCACCTCCGACGGCGAATCGGTGGTGCGGGTGGAGCAGAAGGCGGTGAAATCGTATGTGGCCTCACTGGTCGGCGAGGAGAGCGAGCAATCCGACGAGCCGACGGTCGCGCCGTCGACGGTGACGGTGAACGTCTTCAACGCGAGCCTGGTCGGCGGCCTGGCGGGCGAAGTGTCACAGGCATTGAGCACCAAGGGTTTCCGGCAGGGCGAGGTGGACAACTACAGTGGCGAGTCGGTGACGAGCAGCCGGGTGCTTGCCGCGTCGACCTCTGATCCGAAAGCCAAGGCGGTCGCCGAGGCGCTGGGCGGGCTGACGGTGCTGGCCGACGAGACGGTTGCGGCGGATACGGTGAGCGTGGTGCTGGCGAGCGACTATTCTGGTCCCGGGTCGGAGGCGGGCGGCATGTTCGACTTCGATACTCCGTCGACCTCCGCCACCCCCGTACCGCCCGCTCCGCCGATCGATGCAGGCAAGAACGGACCGACATGCGTGAATTAGCCACCGTGCATGAAACAGCCAGTGAGCGTGAACCAGCCGATGCGTGACCTCGAGCAAGCACTGACCCTCACCGAGGCGGTGCTCGACCCGATCCTCGCGCGCGAACCCGCGGGTCCGCGCGTCACCTACTACGACGATGCCACCGGGGCCAGGATCGAGCTGTCCGGCCTGACGCTGGCCAACTGGGCCGCCAAGACGGCCAACCTGGTCCGCGACGAATTCGGGCTCACACCCGGCGCCAGGGTCGCGGTGCTGCTGCCCGCGCACTGGCAGACAGCTGCGGTACTACTCGGCTGCTGGTGGGCCGGGACCGAGGTGGTCCTGCATCCGGATCCCGACGCCGACCTGGCCCTTGCCACCGTCGACCGGCTCGACGACACCGACGGCGCAGGTGAGGTCGCGGCGCTGTCGCTGGATCCGATGGGTATGCCCGTGCGCGATCTGCCGGTCGGCATCACCGATTTCGCCACCTCGGTGCGCGTGCACGGCGATCAGTTCCTGCCCGGCGGGATCGGCATCGCCCTGGATGGGATGTCGGTGCCGGAAGTCCTGGCCGAGGCCCGCACATCGGCGCTGCGCCAAGGGTTCTCCGAAGGCGACCGGGTGCTGTCGAGCACCCCGTGGGATACACCGGCCGAACTCATCGACGGCTTCGTCGCGGTCCTCGCGGCGGGCGCCTCGCTGGTCCAGGTGGTCAACCCGGATCCCGCGCTGCGCGAACGCCGCGTCGAGACCGAACGGGTCACCGCCCTGCGGGGATGAGGCTCGCTGTGCGCCCGACTCCTACCGTGGTATAGGTCGATTGTCCGACTCTGGGACGTTCCCGCTGGTGCGCGGGTTCCGTACGGTGGTGATATCGCACACATCAGACGATGGGGTCGGGTGAGAGATGAAGCCGCAGTATTTGTTCCGGTGGTTGTCGGCCCACGGTATGCCGCGCGCAGTCCTACGGACACAGGCCCGTCGTGGTGACGCCTTCGCACGATTGATGGGCGGGCCCGATGGAGTCGACGATCCATATCCCTTGATCGAGCAGCTCCGCGGCGAGGGTGGGCTACAGCGGGCCGCCATCTCGTGGGTCACCTTCGACCACGGCCTGAGCCGAGCCATTCTGCGTGACAACCGGTTCGGAGTGCGCACCCCGGAGAGTTTCGCACTGCCCGGACCACTGCAATGGCTGTCCAAGAGGTTCCCGGTACCGCCCAATCCGGTGGAGCCGCCGTCGATGCTGGTGATCGATCCGCCCGAGCACACCCGTATGCGCAAGCCGGTCTCCTCGGCCTTCACCCCGCGTGCCATCGGCAAACTGCGCGATCGAGTCGAGACGGTCACCGCCGAACTGCTCGACGCGCTGCCCGCCCACGGTTCCGCCGACCTGGTGGAGTCATACGCCGCCCAGGTCCCGATTGCGATCATCTCCGAAATGCTCGGCTTCCCCGACGAGGACCGGCAGATGTTCCTGCGCTGGGGCGACCGGATGACCCCACTGCTCGACCTGGGTATCTCCTGGCAGGCGCACCGCCGCGCCATGGACGCCACCCACTTCATGAACCATTACTTGATCGAGCACATCGAACGCCTGCGTCGCACCCCCGGCGACGACATCCTCAGCACTCTGGTCACCGCGGACGAGCTGAACACCGAAGAGCTCATCGCAACCGCGAGCCTGCTGATGGGCGCCGGCTTCGAGACCACGGTGAACCTGATCAGTAACGGCATCAGTCAGCTGGTTGCCCACCCCGACCAGCTGGACCGCTTGCGCGAGGAACCCGACCTGTGGCCGAACGCGATCGAGGAAGTGCTGCGGTTCGACCCGCCCGTACAGACCACGGCACGCACCGCAGTCACGGATACCGAACTCGAGGGTGTGCCCTTACGGGCCGGGGCCACGATCGTGCTGTCACTGGCGGGTGCAAACCGCGATCCCGAGGTCTTCGAGAATCCGGCCCGCTTCGACGTGGCCCGGGCCAACGCCAAAGACCACCTCACCTTCAGCAGCGGCATCCACGTCTGCCTCGGCGCCAGCCTGGCGCGTATGGAGGGCACCCACGCCCTGCGTGGGCTCTTCGAGCGCTTCCCGGACCTGCGCCTGGAAGGACCACCGCGGCGCAGACAACTGTTCACCCTGCACGGCTACGAGCACATGCCGGCGAATCTGGGTCCACGCGCGCGCAGCCCGCAGCACACCGGCGTCTGATCGACGCCCCGCGGGTCCCGGGCGGGCCGGGGCGGGGATGGCCCGCCCGGGTCCCGTCAGGCGAAGCCGAGCGCCTGTTCACCCCACGCGGTGTGCAGGTCGTGGTCGGGGTCGTCGACGACGCGGTCGGCGGCATCGATCAACAACGTGGTTCGCGTGGCCTCGTGGTACGGCGGCCAGTGTTTGGACCCATCGAGGGCGGCAGGCACGCCGTGGCGGGCGAAGGCCAGCCAGCGCCGCATCATCCGACCGGACACCTCGGCGGCCACTTTGCGACCACCGAGCCAGAACGTCGGATCGTGATCGAAGGTGCCGAAATTGCCGAAGACATACGGTAATTCGGTGGCATGCCCGGCACCGACGCGGGCCGCACGCAACATCGGGGTGGCATGGTCGAACCGGTACATCCAGGTGCGCGAATGCCGGGAGTGGGTGTCGGCGACCCAATGCGCGGGCATCCGGAACGCGGCATCGGTGGACATGGCCAGCGCGCCACGGGGCTTGGCGAGGTCCGGGTAGGCGGCGGTGATCTCGGCGACCCGTTCATGCGACATCCCGGGGTGGCTCGCCTGCACGCCGTTGAGCATCGCGTTCACCGCATCCGGCGTCACCGGCATGATCGGTGACCGGAACAACCGGAACAGCGACGCCTCGTCCTTATTGGTGCCGATGATCAGCGGCACCTGGTGGGACAGCCCGTCACGGAAGCGATCGGTCGGATAGCCGGGCAGCAGGTCGCCGTCGACGACTGGCGCCGCGGCGAGGGTGCCCGGCGATTGGATCGGCACCTCATCGATCAAGACCGCAGCGGCGTCGATGATCCGGTCGATCGGGCATTCGAGCAGATCAGCGGCTCGTTCGCGGGGCATATCGATCAGTTCCAGGAACCGGTCGGCAACCCCGGCGGCTCGTTCCGGACCGAAGACCGTCGTCGCGGGCGGGCTCTGCGCGATCGCCCGATGGAACAGACCCGCCGCACGGGGTGCGGTCAGCAGCGCGGTCACGCAGCCGCCGCCGGAGGACTCGCCGAAGAGGGTGACATTGTCGGGGTCGCCGCCGAACGCGGCGATGTTGCGCTGCACCCATTCGAGCGCGAAGAGCTGATCGTGCAGGCCGAGGTTGGGTACGAAGTCCGGCGACAGCGACGACAGATCGAGGAATCCGAGCGCACCGATCCGGTAGTTGACCGTCACCAGCACGACATCGCCCATCTCGACCAGTTTGCGTCCGTCGTAGATGCCCTGTGCGGCCGTGCCCAGGCAGTACGCACCGCCGTGCAACCACACCATGACCGGGCGCGGAGTGTCTGCGGTGGCTGCCGGGGCGAAGACATTGAGCCACAGACAGTCCTCCCCCATCCGCAGGCCCTTGTCGATGGGGACGGTGTTGTCCATGTTCTGCGGCGCGATATCACCGAACTCGGTCGTGTCGCGGATACCGTCCCACGGTTGCGGTGCGCGCGGCAGGGAGAACCGATGCGGACCTGCCGGCGCGGCCGCATAGGGAACACCGCGCCAGACGAGCACTTCGCCGTCACGCCCTCCGCGCACCCGGCCGTATTCGGTTTCCGCCACCGGGGCCGACTCGTCCTGCGTCAACGTCGCCCGGAACAACTCAGTGCTCATCGCAGACCCTCCTCACACCTCTGTCTATCGAGGGTACGACGGTGTTCATGACAGCCACGGTGACCGAACCTCGCCACGAGACGGCGAGTCGCGCCCGGCGCGTCGGTACCGCAGTTCAGATAGCAATTCCGCGACGAATGTCTGCTCTGTCACGTGCTCGCTATGCTGTGGCGATGCCGAGTTACAACTTTCGGTGTCGCAGCTGCGGTGACACGTTCGAGGTGAATCGTCCGATGGCCGAGGCGTCCGCGCCCGCCGCCTGCCCGAGCGGGCACGACGACACTGTCAAACTACTCACCACCTTCGGGACGGTCGGCCGGGCCGCCGCGCCCGCGCCCGCCGCCGCACCGCGTCCAACAGGTGGTTGCTGTGGGGGCGGCTGCTGCGGCTGAGGCCGTCCCGTTCAGTCGCGCCTGTCGACGTGGCCGAGGTCGCGGTCCGGGGCGACACGATCGCGCACCCGCTGCTTGAGCACCGCGATGTCCGGGAAGCCGCCGTCGGCCTTGCGTTCCCAGATCTGCTCGTTGTCGACGGTGATACGGAAGACCCCTCCGGTCTCCGGGATCAACGCGACCTCACCGAGTTCGGTGGCGAAGGTAGACAGCAGCTCCTGCGCCATCCAGCTCGCCCGCAGCAGCCAGCGGCACTGGGTGCAGTACTCGATCGCGACACGTGGCATGCGGCGAACCCTACCGGTCGGGCGGTATCAGATCGCGCCGACCGCAAGCCCTGCATGGTGATGCTGCGCTGCCACCTCCGGGCCTGACCGGTCAGGCGGTGACGACGCCGTCGACGTAGACCCAGACGCCGCCCTCGCGGCCGAAGCGGCTGACCTCGTGCAGTGATCCCCGACCGCTGTCGTCGCGATAGTGCGCGGTGAACTCGACCGTGCCGGTGTCGTCGAAGGGCCCGCCGCGTTCGGTGCGCTGGATCTCGAGAAACAGCCATCGCTGGTCCGGGTCGAGTTCGAGCTGTGCCGGGCGGGTGCGCGGATGCCAGGAGCGACGCAGATAGTCGACGTCGCCGACAGCGAAGGCGGTGTAGCGCGAACGCATCAGCGCCTCGGCGGTCGGCGCGCTGCGTTCACCGGCCAGTATCGGCCCGCAGCAGCTGCCGAACGGTTCACCGCGTGTGCAGGGGCACGGCTGCGTCTGATCCATGGCACCGATCATGCTCATCGGCGGCCGCTGCGGCCAATCGCAAGCGACGCCACGAGCTGGTCGGCGCTGTACGAGCCGGATGCGGCGCTCACCGGATCGCGGCGAGATCGTCGGCGATGCGCGCTGTTTCCTCCCGCCACCGGCGCAGCTCGGTGACACCGGGTGCCAGCTCGTAATCGTGATGGTGCGCGGCATGCGACAGCGCCGACCACAGCGTTGCGATCCGCGCCGCGGTGAGTGGCCCGGCGAAGGTGCGCAGGGCCAGCAGCTGGGCGCGCATCGGGCAGCGCATCAGCTCCGGCGCTACCCGCGCCCAGAGTTCGTCGACCACCTGCTCCAGCGCGATCCGCAGGATCCACGCCGTGGCGCGCGACCACAGGCCGCCCGCATCGGTGACGGTGCCATCGAGCAGGCCGTCCACCGCCGCCAGTCGCTCGGCGACGGTCGGACGGTCGACATCGGCAGCTCGATCATCACGACGATGCCGGTTCGGCCCAGTCCGTTCCGGTCTCCGGCGCGTACGCCCGCCCCGGCCGCGCGCACCCCGGCGACGGCGTCGTGCCGGGGTGGCATCCTCGCTCACCGAGCCAGCCAGTCGACGAGCTTCTCGGTATCGGCGATGAGGTCGTGCATGCTGCGCCCGATCGGAACATGGGCGCCCGCAGTGGCGTCGCGCAACGCGCCAACCGCCCATTTACCTTCGCGGGCAAGGCGTTTGCCCAGGTCCTCGATGCGTCCGGACGGGCCGAGTACCGCGAGCGCGACCATCGCCCTTGTGGATTGCGCGGTGTCGATGAGGCGCTGGACCTCACGGTGATCGACACCGGCGGCGAGCAGCTCACGCCGCGCCCTGGCCAGGCTCGCCGCCTCGAGCGCGGAGCGGCAGCAGGTGGCGACCAGCTCGTCGGCGATCGCGGGCGGCAGTTGCGGGGTACGGGTCAGTGCGCGGGCGTCGTCGAGGTAGCGCAGCACCGGATCACCGGACACCCGCACCTCCACCCGCGAACGTTCCCGCCGCTGGACCTCGAGCACCCTGGCGTCGATCTGCATTCGGCGCACCGCCTCGGCGAGCCGCTCGTCATGGGTGAACACCACCACCTGACGCGTCCACGCCACCGTCGCGAGCACCCTGGCCAGCCCGTCGACCTTGGCCGGATCCATCGCCTGCACCGGATCGTCGATCATCACGAACCGGAACGGGCTGTCCTCCACGGTGGCCCGCGGCAGGAACAGCGACAGTCCGAGGGCGTGCAGCTCACCCTGGCTCATCACACCGAGCGCCGCACCGTCCACCTCGTCGACGGTGACATCGAGCAGGACCCGGCGCGCGGTGTTCACATTGCCCTGCAAGCGGATTCCACCCAGTTCGACATTGCTCTGCTGACGCAGGCTGTGCCAGACCCAGCGCGCGGTGGTCTCCAGTGGCGCCATCCGTTCACCACGCAGCCCGGCGGTGGCGGCCTTGAGCCACTCCTCGGCCTTGCGTACGGTGCGCAGCTCGTCCGCGTGCGCGGCTACCTCGCGGGCACCGTCGAGCCAGGCGGCGATGCGCGGAGTCAACGGTGCCCAGACCTCGTCGAGCCGGTCGAGTTCCTTGCGGGTGCCCTGCTGCAGGAGTTCGAGTTCGTCGACCAGTCGCGCATGGGCCGCCAACAGTCGACCGGGCAGGTCGTTGGTGTAGTCGGTGTCGGTGAGCGCTGCCCATTCGGTCCAGGCGTGGCGGACCGCCGCGGTATCCACGCTGGGTGGATTGCGCGGGTCGAATGCCAGTTCTGTGGGGAGCTGCTCCGGCAGTGCTCGGGCCGCCCGCAAGGCGCTGTCGAGGGCGCTGCGGGCACCGGCCAGTGCGGCGACCCGGTCGGTCAGTGCCGCGATGGAGGCGTCGGCGGCGCGCGACCAGTCCGCGTCGAGGGTGCCCTGCCCGCACACCGGGCAGGGGCAGGGGCGCGCGACCGCGGCGTGGTCGCGGGCGCGGGTGAGCAGTTCCAGAATGCGCAGATCGGCCTCCGCGTCGGCAGTGGCGTCGCGGTCGATCGCGGCGCCGCACTCGCTGAGCCGGGCCGCGAGGTCGGCGACCTCGGCTTCGGCGGGCAGCCGCAGGCGCACGATGGCGCGCAGGCCGTCGGGTTCGCTGCCGATATCGGAGCCGAAGAGTTCGGCTTCGACGGCGGTGAGATCCGGTGTGGGCGGGCGAAGTAGTTCGGTCATCCGGACGGCGCGATCATCGGCGACGGTGGCCAGTTCGGCGAGGAGTTCGAGGCGTTCCTGGCGGGAGTCGCGCGCGGCGCGTTCGAGTTCGAGGCGCCGCATGCGGATGGTTTCCTGGGCGACGGTGAGTTCGTCGAGTCCGAGCAATTGGTGCAGGGCGTCGAACAATTCGCTCGGTTTGCCGTCGACCAACGCGCCCAATTCGCTGTAGGACAGGAACGGGCGGTACAGCTCCAGCGGCACCGACCAGCGCCGCGCCGGAAACGGTGCGCGACCGGCGACTGTGCGCTGGGTCCACCGGGCCTCCGACAGGGCGGCGCCGGGCGCCCATTCTTTGGTGACCGTGAGTTCGGGACGCTCGCCGCCGGCGAGAAGTTCCAGTTCGATGCGCGCCGGTTCGGGTTCGTGCAGGTTGCGCCAGCCTTCACGCCAGGCCGCCGACCGTCCGTCCCAGCGCCGATTGCCACCGGTCAGGGCCAGTTCCGCCGCTTCGGCGAAACTGGATTTCCCGCTGCCGTTGCGCCCGACCACCAAGGTCAGGCCGGGGCCCGGCGCGAGTTCGAGGGTGGTCTCGGCGCCGATGCCCCGGAATCCACGTACTCGGATAGCACGCAGGAAGATACCGGCGGCACCGAATTCGGCTGTGGGTTCGCTCGTTTCGAGGTCGCCGAGCGCCGTGAGCACGGTGTGTGCGATATCCGAGGTGACCGCGGGATCGGATTCGAGCCGCCGCGTGACCAGTTGGGCCAACCGGGGCGCCCGCCGACTCGCCGGGTCCGTCTCGGAATTTGTGCGCATACACCACCCCCTGCACCACCGAACCGCGGCGCACCTCCACCCCGCGCGCGGTCGCACTGTACGAAAGCTGTCCGAAACGCTACCCGATAGCCGGGCGCAGGCACAGATGAGAAACTGCCCGCGGGGATGGAATTGGCCATCGAAACGCGGGGCTGCGCTCCGATGTCCACCCCTCGCCAGCCCCGACGGGCAGCTTGTTGGTGTGTCACCCTATTCGGGTGGCTCGGGCGAGCCGAACAGGTCAGAATGCCAGAGGTCACACCACAATGCAAGAGATGCGGGCGGCGGTCTGGTCTCGAATGTGTCGACGGCACACCGGGTTTCCCAGGTCGGGGCCGGGATCGGGTGAACTTGTCGGTGGGATGCGGTACAAATCCGGGGACCGAATGCAGGGGGCACGTCGAGCGGGGGAATCATGGGTATCGTGAGGCAGAGCCGGTGATGGCCCGCCAGAGCGCGGCAGCGGAGCAACGCCGGGTGCGAGTGAGCGCGGGGTTGGCCGAACTCGATATCTGGCTCGCCGACCAGGTGCGGACCGGGCTGGCACAGTCGGATCGGTCGTTCGGTGCCTTCGAGACGATGGCGGCGCGAATGGTGGACGCGCAGGCGCCGGGAGTGGCGGCGATCCTGCGGCAGGTGCCCGTCGCCGTGATCACCAGGTCCGATTGGCCGCAGGTGGTGCTGGACCGCTACGCCCGGCTGCACCTGCTGGTCACCGCCCATCGCAGGCTCGACGAACTTCCTGCCGCGCTGGCCTCGAGCGTCCGCACCCATATCGGCTATCCGACGAAAACCGACGCTGTGCGCGTCGAGCCCGCGGTCCGCGATCACTGGATGACGCTGGGAATCCGCGTCACCGAGGACGAACGCCTCTACACCCGGCGTACCTGGCTGTACGGACGCCGCAGTGGGCGTTGGGCACTGCTGATCGATCACAGTTTCGGCTCGCCCGGATTCGCCGTCGAAGCACCCGCGCTCGGCATGATGGCCGATGCCGATGTGCACTTCTATCCGGCCGCCGCGCCGCTGCGGGCGCTGTGGGGCGCGGCGCACGGCGGTGCCGAACCGTTCACCACGGTGCCGCGCGATACCGACGCCGCAATCGTGGCAGCGATGGACCGGTACGCCGACGCGCTCGGTGCCGATCCATGGCTGGGCGCCTGGCCCATGCTGTTGACGGATGTGGTGCCGGTGGCCGGTGAGCAGGGCGGGTATCTCGCCGGATCCGACGGCACCGCATTACCACTGGCAGCTGCCGAGCCTGCGTGGCGCATGCTCGGTGCCTCCGGCGGCCATCCGGTCACCGTGACCGCCGAATGGACCGATGGCGGCCTGCTGCCGCTGTCTGTGCTGTCCTCGGGCGAGGTGGTCGACGTCGGCGCCGTCGCAGGCGCCGGTGCCGGTCGAGCGGCGATCGTGTCGGAGGATCTGGCGTCGACCGCGTTGCTCGGCACCGCACGCCGTGCGCCACAGACCGGCATGTTGCCCGCACCCGTTGCCGCGACAGCGAGCCGGCTCGACACCGATCCGGCGCTGCTGCTGCTCGAATCCGCCGCGCTGGATGTCGCATTCGCCCGCGCGGGCGCGCTTCCCGGCTCGATCACCGTGCCCGAACCCGCCGCCGACGACCCGCGCCCGATGCTGCCGCGCGCCGCCGCCGAACGACTCGCCCAACTGCTGCGGGACCGCTCACATTTCCTTCCCGAATGGCTCGGCGCTGCCGAACCGTTGGACTACCGCGCCCCCGACACCCTGTGTGCCCAGCTGCTGGAGTACGCGGCGGGCCACGCCGATGTCCGGGAACCATTGCTGCGTCTGGCCGGCGCACGCGGCCGCTGGCTGGCTGCTCGGAATCCGGCCTGGCACGCCTTGATCCGCCACGGCACCGCCGAGTCGGAGCCTGCCGATTCCGACGACGCGTGGCGCTTCGGACATCCACCCGAACGTATGGACTGGCTGGCCGCGCTCCGGCGGCGTGATCCGGCAGCCGCGCGCGCGGCCCTGCTTGCGGTGTGGCCGTCGGAATCCGGGCCGCTGAAGGCCGAACTGCTCGCGGTGTTGCGCAGCGGGATCTCGTCCGAGGACGAGTCCCTGTTCGAATCCGCGCTCGACGATCGTCGCGGCGATGTCCGCCGTACCGCGGCCGGTCTGCTACGACTGCTACCCGATTCGGCGTTCGCGCGTCGGATGACCGAGCGGGCCGGAGCTTGGGTGCGGGTGCGCAGGCGCGCGCTGCACACCCAGCTGGACGTCGGCATTCCGGACGAGCTCGACGACGATGCGATCCGCGACGGCATCACCGACCGCACCGGCGAGTTCGGCTATCGCTGGGCCGGTGGCCCCGATGTCGCGGCCGCACGACTGCGCCATCTGGTGGCCGCGACGCCACTCGCCCACTGGGACGCCGCGCTCGGCTCACCGCAGCGTGCCACCGCGGCGACCATCGAGGACCGATTCCGTCAGCCGATGTTCGACGGATGGGTCGATGCAGCCCTTGCCGAACGTGACCCGCGGTGGGCGCGAGCACTGTTCGATGCGGGCGTCCCGTCGGATCTGGCCATGCTGCGACGCCGCGAACTGTTCGGCCTGCTCCCGCTCGCGGACCGGACCCAGCATGTCCTACGACTCGACGGCGCCTGGCTGTCCGAGATCGAAGCGCTGCTGCCCGCCATCGGCCACCCCTGGCCGCAGCCGGTGGCCCGGCATGTGCTGTTGTTGCTGCACGAACGCGCCCGGGCGGCCGAACGGCGTCCCGGTGCACACGGCACCACACCGGCGGCGCATCGGTCGCTGTTGACCGCCGCCTCCGTTCACCTGCCGCCTGCCGCGGCGCACACCGCGCTGACCGTGGCCCGCCGCTGCGCGGATCCGGCATGGGCAGCGGCTTTCGACCGCCTGGCCGCCGACATCACGACCCGATCGACGATGCTCGAGGAGTTGCAGTGACCGCCACCGAATCCCATCTGCTGCGTCCGCACGCCGAACAGGCCTTCGCCGACGAACTGCGGGCCCTCGCCGCCACCGACGACCGGCCACGGCCGCCGTCATGGCGACTGTCGCCGTGGGCGGTGGTCACCTATCTGCTCGGTGGCACTCTCGGCGACGGCACGGTGATCAGCCCGAAATACGTGGGGCCGCGACGTTTGATGGAAGTCGCGGTGGCCACCTTGGCCACCGATCGGGCGCTGCTGCTGCTCGGCGTGCCCGGCACCGCCAAAACCTGGGTGTCGGAACATCTTTCCGCCGCCATCAGCGGTGCCTCCACCCTGCTTGTCCAGGGCACCTCCGGCACCGGCGAGGAATCCGTCCGCTACGGCTGGAATTACGCGCGGCTGCTCGCGGAGGGGCCGAGTGACGGCGCACTGGTGCCGTCGCCGGTGCTCACCGCCATGCGCGAGGGCGCGATCGCGCGGATCGAGGAACTCACCCGCATCCCCTCGGACATACAGGACGCGTTGATCACCGTGCTGTCGGAGAAGACGCTGCCGATCCCCGAGCTGGGCGCGGAGGTGCAGGCGGCCAAGGGGTTCAACGTGATCGCCACCGCCAACGATCGCGACCGCGGCGTCAACGAACTGTCCTCGGCGCTGCGGCGTCGCTTCAACACCGTGGTGCTGCCGTTGCCCGCGAGCGAGGAAGACGAAGTCGCCATCGTCACCCGGCGGGTCGCGCAGCTCGGTACCGCCCTGGAGCTGCCCGAAGTACCGGCGGCCGCGGAAGAAGTGCGACGCGTGGTGCGGATCTTCCGCGAGTTGCGCGAGGGCATCACCGCCGACGGGCGCACCAAGCTGAAATCGCCGTCGGGCACGTTGTCCACCGCCGAGGCGATCTCGGTGATCACCAATGGCCTGGCACTGTCGGCGCATTTCGGTGACGGTGTGCTGCGCGCGGGTGATGTGGCGGGCGCCGTCCTCGGATCGGTGATCAAGGATCCGGTGGCCGATTCTGTGGTCTGGACCGAGTATCTGGAGGCTGTGGTCCGGGAACGCCCAGAATGGACCGACTTCTACCGCGCCTGCCGCGAGGTCGGCGGGTGAACGCGCCGGCTCCCGACTCGGACCCGGCCGCCGCCGCGCAGCAGACCCGGGTGTTCGGGATCCGCCACCACGGGCCGGGTTCGGCCCGATCACTGTGTCTCGCCCTGACCCACTACCGCCCGGACACGATCTTGATCGAGGGTCCGGCCGACGCCGATCCGCTCACCGCCTTCGTCGACGACCCGGACCTGGTGCCGCCGGTAGCCATGATCGCCTACGTTCCGGATACGCCGACCCGCGCCGCTTTCTGGCCGTTCGCCGAGTTCTCCCCTGAGTGGCAGGCGCTGCGGTATGCCGCCGAACACGATGTGCCGGTTCACTTCTGCGATCTGCCCGCCACCACGGTGCTCGCGCTGGACGCCGAGCCAGGCGACAGCATCGACCCGCTGGCCGAACTCGCCACCGCGGCCGGTTACGACGACGCCGAACGCTGGTGGGACGCGATCGTCGAATCCACCACCGACATCGAAACCTTCGACGCGCTCACCGAGGCAATGGGCGCCCTGCGCGACAGCATCGCCGGCCGAGCAGGATCGGTGCCCTCCGATCCTGGTGCACCCCGCGGGTCCGGTACGCGGGCCGAGTCTCCTTCGTCCAGTGGTAGCCCGGAGGAGCACGCCGCGACGAGCTCGGGATCGGCTACAACAGAACGCGACCCTGCGAGCAGCACGGCGAACGAGCGCCCAGCGCCCGGCGACGGCATCGATACGCATACGCTGCGCCGCGAAGCGTATATGCGACAGACCATCCGACAGGCATTGAAAGGCGGGGCGCAGCGGGTCGCGATCGTGTGCGGAGCCTGGCACGCACCCGCGCTGGTGGAACCACTGGGTCCCGCCGCGCCCGACGCGCGGCTGTTGAAGGGACTGCCGAAAGTGAAAACGCGGCTGACGTGGGTGCCGTGGACGCATTCCCGGCTTGCTGCTGCCTCCGGGTACGGCGCCGGTGTCACCTCCCCCGGCTGGTATCGCCACCTGTTCAGCGAGACAGACCAGCCCATTGCCCGCTGGCTGACGAAGGTCGCGACCGCGCTGCGCGGACACGATCTGCCGGTATCGAGTGCCCACATCATCGAGGCGGTGCGCCTCGCCGAAACCCTGGCCTCGCTGCGCGATCGGCCGCTGGCCGGGCTCTCCGAGGTCACCGAGGCCACCCGCGCCGTGCTGTGCGACGGCGACGAGACCCTGCTGCGGCTGATCGGCGCCGAACTGGTGGTCGGTGAGGCGCTCGGAGCGGTCCCGGCGACGACTCCGACGGTGCCGCTGGACGCAGATCTGCGGGCACAGATCCGCACCCTGCGACTCAAACAGCAGCCGCAGGCCACCCTGGTGGAACTAGACCTGCGCAAGGAACGCGACCGGCTCAAATCCCGGTTGCTGCACCAGCTGCGGATCCTCGAATTGGGGTGGGGCACTCCGACCGACAGCGAGGTGCGCGCCACCGGCACCTTCCGCGAGACATGGGCGTTGCAGTGGGAACCGGAATTCGCGGTGGCGGTGATCGAGGCCTCGAGGTGGGGCACCACAGTCCGCTCCGCCGCCGAAACCAAACTTCTCGACACCGCGAGGCGCGACGATCGCACCGTCGGTGACCTCACCGACGCACTCGGCCTCGCGCTGCTGGCCGACCTCGGTGGCGCCACAACCGAACTCATTCGCAGGCTCGAGTCGGTGGCGGCGTTGGACCACGACGTCACCCATCTACTGGCCACGCTGCCAGGTCTGGTGCGCACCCTGCGCTACGGCGATGTGCGCGGTACCGATACCGCGGCGTTGACCCACGTCGCCGACGGCATGCTCATCCGCATCTGCGCGGGCCTGCCCGGCGCGGTCACCGGTCTGGATACCGATGCGGCACAGGAGTTGCGCGCGCTGATCGACGCGGGCCACACCGCCATCCACATCCGCGACGATGCCGGCGCGCGCGACGCGTGGCTGGGAACTCTGCACCGCATCGCCGACCGTGACGATGTGCACGGCGCGATCGTCGGCCGTACGGTACGGCTGCTGTGTGATGCCGGTCGAATCGACGCCGGTGAGTCGGCACGCCGTCTCGCTGCGGCGTTGTCGATCGGTAGTACCGCTGCGGCCAAGGCTGATTGGATCGACGGTTTCCTCGGCGGACGCGGCCTGCTGCTTGTGCACGACCGCGAGCTGCTGCGGCTGGTAGACGACTGGCTCGGCGGCCTCGACGACGACCAGTTCATCCAGACCCTTCCACTGCTGCGCCGTACCTTCGGCGCCTTCGAATCCGGCGAACGCCGTGCCATCGGCGCGGCCGTGCGCGACGGTGTACCGTCCGCCGCCGACGCAGGCACCGCACCACTGGACGTTGACCGCGGTATCCGTGCGATGCGGGTAGTCGCCGACATTCTTGGGGTGGGGTCATGAACGACACGCACGACGAGCCCATCGACGGGCCCGGTGAATCACAAGCCCGCCGTTGGCGTCTGGTGCTCGGCACTGCCGCCGAAGCCGAAGTCGGCGGCCTCGACTCCGGCGACGACGCCGCGATGGACGGCGCTCTGTCCACGCTCTACGACAGTGATCCACCCGCCGGATCCGGACCGCGCTCGGCCGGTTTGCAAGGCTCGGCGCCGCGGGTGGCCCGCTGGCTCGGCGATATCCGCACCTACTTCCCGTCGTCGGTGGTGGAGGTGATGCAGCGTGATGCCATCGAGCGGCTGAATCTCACCCAGCTGCTATTGGAACCGGAGCTGCTCGAGGCGGTGGAACCGGATGTGCACCTGGTCGGCACGCTGCTCAGCCTGAACCAGGTGATGCCGGAAACCACCCGGTCCACCGCGCGCACCGTAGTGGAGCAGGTGGTACGCGATATCGAACGCCGGATGGCGGCGCGGACGGTCGCCGCGGTCACCGGCGCGCTCGATCGCGCGGCACGGGTGAGCAGGCCACGTCCGCGCGATATCGACTGGGATCGCACCATCCGCAAGAACCTGGGCAACTACCTGCCCGAGCAGCGCACCGTCGTGCCCGAACGCCTGGTCGGCTACGGCCGCCGCGCCAAAGCGGTGCGACGCGATGTCGTGCTGGCGATCGACCAATCCGGTTCCATGGCGTCGAGTGTGGTGTACGCGTCGGTGTTCGGCGCGGTCCTGGCTTCCATGCGGTCACTGCGCACCTCCCTCGTCGTCTTCGACACCGAGGTGGTCGATCTGACCGAGCACCTGTCCGATCCGGTAGACGTCCTGTTCGGTACCCAGCTCGGCGGCGGCACCGACATCAACCGCGCCCTCGCCTACTGCCAGACCCTCGTCACCCGCCCTGAGGAAACCTTGTTCGTGCTGATCTCCGACCTCTACGAGGGCGGTATCCGCGACGACATGCTGCGCCGGGTCAACGCACTGAAGGAATCCGGCGTGCAGACCGTCGTACTGCTCGCTCTCTCCGACGACGGCGCCCCCGCCTACGACCACGACAACGCCGCCGCCCTCGACGCCCTCGGCATCCCCGCCTTCGCCTGCACCCCCGACCGCTTCCCCGACCTACTCGCCCTCGCCCTCAACCGCGGAGACATCCGCACCTGGGCCAACACCGAGGCAAGGCGGTCGTGATCGACCACACCCGGAAAATGTAATACACTTCTGGCGTGCGAATCACCATCCTCGAATGCGCGAGAAAGCACGGGATAACTGAACAAGAGATTCGGGCGGTGGTGTCGTACCCACTGCTACGCGTGCAAGTGACTCCGCGCCTACCCGGCGCTGTGCCGCACCTCTTCATCGGAAACTTCGATGAAGGTGAGCCGCTACTCGAGATCATCGCAGATCTTGTCGATCCGGCCGAATGGGTCGTCTTCCACGCGATGATGCTGCGACCCCAGACGATCAAGCAACTCCAACTCGAGGCTCTCCTCGGAGACGGAGACCTTGCCCAACAACGACCGGAGAGGAGAGATAACCCATGAGCGCGAAACGTGCGGGCCGTAAGCCCACAGCAGAAGGCGACCGGAGGCTCACTGTCGCAGACTATGAACGAATGGCTGACGACTACGCAGCATCCCCTGTCCGGGGTACCGAAATCGTCGGGCCGGTGGAGATCGGCACCACTGTGCTGCGAAAGGGTCGCCCCGCGGGCATCAGGAAGGGAAATACGCCCGGACAGTCAGTGCGGCTGCCCGAGGCTCTGCGGGAACGCTTGGCTGCTCAGGCAGAGCGCGAGGAGGCAACCCCAAGCGAGGTCATCCGACGCGCCGTCTCGGAGTACCTGGATCGGCACTCCGCGTAATCGCCGCACTGACACACGGCCACCCGAGCGGCTGGCTTGTTGCAGGCGCCTTCGCCGCAATCATTTCGGGATTATGGACCGGACACGACCTCGGCACCGCGGTAGACCAGGCACGCACGGGGCGATGTGGGGAAATCTCCTCGGGGCCAGCTACGGCTATCACGGCATACCCGAGGTATGGGCGGTGCGTGCGAAATCGCCGGTCCGGTCTGGGAACTCGCGCACGATTTCAGCATCGAGTTCGGCCCTCGCCCGCCCAGCGATCCGAGCGGCTATATGGATTACGGCTGGAGGGCCAAGTATCACAGCTGATGGGACGTGGTCGGCCACCGCCAAGGGCGATCGCCGACCACCCATCTACAGATCCGCGATAGCCGCCAGCGGCGGCGTCCGCGCCGCGCGCACCGCAGGCCACAGCGCCGCGAGCACACCGACCACCGCCGAACCCACCAGCATCAGCACCAGCTGTCCCCACGGGACGGCGATCTGGTCGAGCCCGAGATCCCGCAGGGTGCGCAGGAATCCGACACCGAGGCCCAATCCGAGGATCGCGCCGACGATGGCGCCGAAGACGGCGATGAGCATGGATTCCAGGTAGATGGTGCGCCGCACCTGGGCGCGCTGGGTGCCGACGGCGCGGAGCATGCCGATCTCGCGGCGTCGCTCCACCACCGACAAGGCCAGGGTGTTCACGATGCCGAGGATGGCGATCACCACTGCCAGCGCGAGTAGGCCGTAGAGGATGGCGAGCATGGTGTTGATCTGTCTGCCCTGCGCGCCCTTGAACTCCTCGCGGTCCTGCACTTGAACCAGGGAGGCCTCGGTGGACTGGTCCGGATCGGATGCGGTGCCGGACTCGTCGGCGCCGAAGACCGACTGCACCGTGGCCTGTTCCAGGTCGGCGCGCATGGCGGCGAGGTCCGCACCTGGCTCCGCGGCGACGAGGGCCAGTACGTTGACGCGCATGTTCGGTGGCATCACCTGGTCGAACACCGCCGACGGCACGACCAGCGGACCCATCAGCGGCGACTTCCGGTAGATGCCGGCGACGGTGACGGGAATCTTCTTGTTATCCATACTGGTGAGCGTGATCTGCTGCCCGGCGCTCAGATCGTGTTCGGCCGCTTCGTCTTCGGCGACCAGGATGTCGCGGTCACCGAGGGTGTCGGTGCCGCTGAGGATGTCGTAGTTCAGTACCCGGTTCAACGGTCCGTCCGGCGAGGTGCCGAATTCTTCGTCGTCGTTGATCTTCACGCCGACGCCGCGGATCGCGACCACTTCCGCCACTCCGGGCACTCCGCGGGCCGCCTCCACGGCGGGTGCGGGGACACCGACCGACTGTGGCCCGCCCACCTGTGGTCCGGCCAGTACATAGTCGGCCGCGACGCCCTTGTCGACCAGCACGCCGACGCTCGCCTTCGCGGAGGCGCCGAGCATGCCGATGGCCGCGACCAACATCAGCCCGAGGGTGAGTGCGAAGGCTGTCGCGGCGGTACGGCGCGGATTGCGCATCGCGTTGTTGCGCGCCATCGCCCCGATCGGACCGAACGGACGCAACAACAGGCCGAGCCCACCCACTACCGGTCGCGAGAGTGCGGGCGAGGCGAGCAGCACCGCGAAGATCAGCGCGAGCGCCCCGACACCGACGATCGCCGCCGCCGTTCCACCGGTCGACTGCGCTCCGATCACCACCAGCGCCACGCCGACCACGGCGAGCGCGAGCCCGAGCCAGGTCCGGACCCGCAGTGAATCACCGGCCGAGGCGAATTCCTCTCGCATCGCCTGCACCGGCGGGATCTTTGCCGCCCGGCGCGCCGGCGCGTACGCGCTGACCATGGTGACCAGCAAGCCGACAAGTAGTCCGACCAGAATCGTGCGCGGCAGCACCGTCATCGACCCTGTCGGCAGGCCCAGGTCGAACGCGTTGAGTACCGCCGACAGCCCGAAAGCCAAGGCGACCCCGCCCGCCAGCCCGATGACGCTGCCGATCACGCCGATCACGAAAGCCTCGGCGACCACCGAACGACCGACCTGCTGTCTGCTGGCCCCGATCGCGCGCAACAGCGCCAGCTCCCGCAACCGCTGGGCCACGATCATGGAGAAGGTGTTGTAGATGATGAAGGTGCCGACGATCAGCGCGATCGCACCGAAGGCGAGCAGGAAGTAGTTGATGAAGTTGAGCGCCTCGGAGATCTGGGCCTTCATCTCGGCGCGGACCTGCTCACCGTTTTGCACCTTGAAGTCGGGGAATGCCGCGTCGATCTTGTCGCGCAGTTCGTCACCCGGTATGCCCTGCGCCGCGACGTCCACGTGGGCGACATGGCTGCCGTCGGTGAACAATTCCCGTGCCTGGCTGTCCTCGAACAGCACTCCGATGAATCCGCCGGTGTCGGCGGCAACCTCATAGATGCCGGTGAGCGTGACGTCCAGGGCGCCCTGCGAGGGGACCAGCACCTTGGTCCGATCCCCCACCGCGAGCCCGGCCCGCTCGGCGCCGCCGCTGTTCAGCGCGATCTCGCCAGGATGCGAAGGCGGTGCGCCCTCGACGAATCGGTCTGGTTCGGCGATCGCCCGCTCCGGCGGCAGGTAGGACTCACCGATCGTCGGCGCACCGCCGGTCTGCACGGCCTTCTTACCCGCCGGATCGAGCAGTACGACGGCTCCGCTCACGCTCGGTGCGACAGCGCGTACGCCGTCCATGGCGGCGATCTTGTCCACCACGTCCTGCGGAACACCCAGCGACTGCCGCTCCTCCGGGCTGACGCGCACGTCGACGCCCTTGGCTTCGTCGGCGAATATCCCGTCGAAAGTCCGCTGCAGGGTGTCGGTGAACACGAACGACCCCGCGATGAACGCGGTGCCGAGTACCACCGACAGCAGTGTGAGCACCAACCGCACCTTGTGCGCGGCGAGGTTGCGCAAGGCCACCTTGCGCATCGGATTGCCCGCCATCACTTGGTCTCCAGCGCCTTCATCCGATCCAGGACCGAATCCGCGGTCGGCCCGCGCAATTCGTCGACGATGCGGCCGTCGGCGAGGAAGACGACCCGGTCGGCGAAGGAGGCGGCATGCGGTTCGTGGGTGACGATGACGACCGTCTGGCCGAATTCGTCGACCGCCGCGCGCAGGATCGAGAGCACCTCGCCCGAGGAGCGAGAGTCCAGGTTGCCGGTCGGCTCGTCACCGAAGATGATCTCCGGTTTACCCGCCAATGCCCGCGCGCACGCCACGCGCTGCTGCTGCCCACCGGAGAGTTCACTGGGCCGGTGGGTGAGCCGGTCGGTGAGCCCGAGTCGGTCGAGCACGGTATCGAGCCACTCCTGGTCGGGTGTACGGCCCGCGATATCCAGCGGCAGCGTGATGTTCTCCAGCGCCGTCAGGGTGGGCACCAGGTTGAACGCCTGGAAGACGAACCCGATGCGGTCACGCCGCAGCTTGGTCATCTGTTTGTCCGATAGTTCGTTCAGGGCGGTCTCACCGATGCGCACCGTGCCCGAGCTCGCGCTGTCCAGCCCGGCCAGGCAGTGCATGAGGGTGGATTTACCCGAGCCGGACGGCCCCATGATCGCGGTGAACTCGCCCTTGACGAATTCGGCCGATACCGAATCCAGCGCGGTGACCTGGGTGTCTCCGGTGCCGTACACCTTGGACAGGTCTTCGGCGGTTGCCGCGACGACGGCCGGGGCCTGCGTCTGGGCGGGGTCGATGCCAACGGCGTGCGAGGTCATGGTGACCAGTCTGTCGGCGTTCGCGCCGTCGCGCCATCGGGGAGTTCACCCAGACCGCAGGGATGATCCGGCGATCGTTCGGTTCGGCTAGTTCAGCGGCGCCGACTTCCACCAGGTGAGCACCTGGTCGATGGTGCCGACGATGCCGTCGGTGTACATCAGGAACTGGCCGCGTTCGGGGTCACCGGTGAAGACGGTGACCATCTTGGGACCGTCCTTATCGATCTTGTAATTGGTATAAGTCTTGCCGCCGCTGACGTCGGAGGACTTGGTCGCGCTCGCGGGCAGGCCGTCGATCACCGCCTGCACATCGGCCGCGCTGTCGTAGACATAGAACCGGTAGAACGGGTCGTCGTTGTCGGCGCCGCCGTAGCAGCGCCACTGCCAGCCGTAATTGCCGAAATCGGGTTCGCCGGTCTCGGAGTCGGGCGCGTACCGCGGTTCGGTTTCCCAGCACTTGGCGTTGTTGTAGCCGACATCGCCGGTACTGGACGCCGGGACCATGCCCGGGAACTCCGTACTGATCGATTCGGCGGTCGCAGGCACTGCGGGGACGCTCGTCGCGGTGGTCGTCGTCGAGGTCGATCCGCTCGACGAGCTCGAGTCGTTGCCCGCGACCGCGACGACGATGCCGATGATCACCACCAGCAGCAATGCCAGTCCAACCGCGATGCCGACGATCAGGCCGGTGTTCTTCTTCGGCCCCTGCCGCCCCGTATACACCGGTGACATGGGCGGGGGCGACTGGTGGAACCCGGGCTGCTGCGCGTACGGGTTCTGATTCGCCATGGGCGGCGGCGCGGGAACGTGCGGACTACTCGCGAACGGCTGCTGCTGGGTGCCGCTGTTGTACGGCTGCTGATGTGTTCCGCCGGCGAAGGGCTGCTGATGTGTTCCGCTGCCATGCGGCTGCTGGTGCGTTCCGCTGGCAAACGGCTGCTGATGTGTTCCGCTGCCGTGCGGCTGGGCGGTGGCGCCGCTGGTGAACTGCGCATTGGCGGTCGGGTAAGGCGCTTGGCCCATCGCCGTGCGCGGTCCGCCCTGCAACGGCATGCCCTGGGCGGTCGGCCCGGCGATCGGGACCGCGGGCGCGCTCGGGGCGTTGAGGGCCTGACCTGCGGCGGCGGCGAAATCCGAGCAGGAGGCGAAGCGGTCGTCGGGGCGCTTGGCCATCGCCTTGGCGAGCACAGCGTCCAGCGCGGGCGGCAAGCCGGGCCGGACGGAGCTCAGTGCGGGCGGCGGCGACTGTAGATGCCCCTGGATCACGGCGGCCGGGTTGGTGGCCTGGAACGGGCCGTGCCCGGTGAACAGCCAGAACAGGGTGCAGGCCAGCGAGTACTGGTCGGAGCGGTGATCGAGCGTCGCGCCGGTCAACTGCTCAGGAGAGGCATAGGCAAGCGTCGCGGTGAAGGTGCCGGTCTGGGTGAGATGACCGGTGTCATCCCGCAGCCGGGCGATACCGAAGTCGGTCAGGTAGACGCGTTCGCCCCGGCCGCTGGTGGCGCGGGCCAGCAGGATGTTGGCCGGTTTGACGTCACGGTGCAGCACGCCCATGCCGTGGGCGTAGTCCAACGCGTCGGCGGTCTCCTTGATGATCTGCACCGCACGCTCGGGCGGCAGCTTGCGCGGATCCACCGATGCGGCGTCGATGCCGTCGATGTAATGCATCGAGATCCACAGCTGCTCGTCCTCGAGCCCGCGGTCGTAGACGGTGACAATGCTCGGATGGTCGAGCCGGGCGACCAGATCCGCCTCCCGTTCGAACCGCGCCCGCACCTCCTTGTCGAAGAACATCTCGCGGTTCAGCAGCTTCAACGCCGTCATCCGCGGCAGCCGCGGATGCTTTGCGAGGTACACCGAGCCCATGCCACCGCGGCCCAATTCGCGGTCGATGACATAGCCGGCGAAAACGTCGCCGTTGGCCAGCATTTCTGCTCCACTTCCCGCCGCCACCGGGACCCACCGATGAACAGGCGTACAGGCAAAAAGAACACATGGTCGAACCTGTCCCGGCCCGACCACGGAAAGCACCGAAACCATAGCAGCAGTCAGCGGACTCGCCGTCCCGGTCGCGGGGCCGGCCGGAGTCTGCCCGCGGGTTTCGGGGCAGCACGACGGCCTGGTTATCGGCCGCGCGTCGGGGCAGGCCACGGCGGGCCGATCACCAACCCACCGGGCCGACGGTCACGGGTGCTCCGGTCGGGTCGTCCAGCGAATCCGTCCCGCGACGCGGTTGCCGAGCCACAGATGGAAACCGTCTCGGCCCTGTGGTGGCCGCTGTCCGGGCCGTGCGAGCGTTCAGCGGCGACGGACCGTCGATCACTGCTCCGGCGGCGGTTGCCGCGGCCTGCCGAGCTGCCCGCCGAACGGTGCCCGACCGGGTCGACGCGGCGCGCCGGGCAGATCGATCACGGCGGCGGGCGGACGTCGCGGCGCTGCCGGACGCGATCCGCTGCCCTCGCCGGCCTGCTCCGGCGGGTCGGCATCATCCGGCGCGTGGGTGCCGGGATCCGCACCTGCCCGTGGATCGCCGGCACCGTGTCCGGATGATCCGGCGCGGCCGCCCGGAGTCGGCCACTGATCACCACTGCGATGTGCGGGCGGAGCGCCGTTCTGCGGCGACTGCGGGAAAGGCCTGGTCCCGGGTGGCATCGCCGCGCCGGGACCGCCCGGACCACCGTGCGCGGGCGGAGCGCCCGCGCCGTGGCCCGGAGGCCCGGCGTTCGGCGGCAGCTGGCCGGCGGGATGCGGCGGTACCCAACCCGGTGGGAAGCGGTGGTCCGGCCGCGATTCGGGCGCGCCGCGACCGTGCGGCGCCGGATGCCCGGTGGCGGGTGTGTGGGCTGGGCCATGATGCGGCGTGCCCTCTTGGGGCGGCGCCCCGTACGGGCCGGGGGCTTGCCGCTGCGGGTACCGGTACAGCGGAACCCCGCGGGAGGGCGGTGGCGCCACCGGATGCGGTGGCGGGGTGCTGTGCCGGTGCGGCGGCGCGCCGGCGGCGTTGCCATGGTGCGGCGCGGGTCCGGCAGAGCCATGGCGCGGCGGCACATACGGCCCCGGCATGGGCAGCCACCCGGTGTACAGCTGCTGGGCGCCCGATGTCCCCAATGCCCCGCGGGCCGCGGCAGCGAACTCGCTGCAGCTGCCGAAACGTTCGACCGGGTCCTTGGCCAGCGCCCTGGCAAGCACCTCGTCGAGACCGAGCGGCAACCCGGGGCGCGCCCGGCTCAGCCGGGGCACCGGTGCCGACAGGTGACCGTTGATGACCGCCGCCGGTGTCGCGGCCGCGTACGGCGAATCACCGGTCAACAGCCAATACAGCGTGCAGGCCAGTGAATACTGGTCGCCGCGGTGATCGAGCTTCGCGCCGGTGAGCTGTTCGGGGGCGGCGAAGGCGAGCGTCGCGGTGATGGTGTCGGCCGAGCTCAACGTAGTGTCGCTATCGCGCATGCCCGCGATGCCGAAATCGGTGAGCAGCACTCGCTCCGGCTGACCGATGGGTGCCTTGGCGAGCAGGATGTTCGCCGGTTTCACATCCCGGTGCAGTACCCGGTTGGCGTGCGCGAAATCCAGCGCGGCCGCCGTCTCGGCGATGATCTGCACCGCACGCCCCGGCGCGAGCACGTTCACATCCGCGATGGAAGCGTCGGCGCCGGGCACGAACTGCATGGAGATCCACAGCTGCCGGTCGTCGGCGCCACGGTCGTAGACGGTGACGATATTGGGATGGTCCAGCTGCGCGGCGAGATCGGCCTCGCGTTCGAAACGGCGGCGGATCTCGTTGTCGGTGTAGAGCTCCCGGTTGAGCAGCTTCAGCGCCGTCAGCCGTGGCAGCCGGGGATGCTTGGCCAAGTAGACGGTGCCCATACCGCCGCGGCCGAGCACTTTCCGGATGGTGTAACCCACGAACTCATCGCCAGCCGCCAGCACCGTGCACCCCCCTCTTCGGGTCGAATCCAATCCTACCGATGTATATCCCCGACCCGCCCGGGCGCAACACCTCGAAGCTGTCGGTGGCGGTCGTTATCGTGACAGCATGCGCATTGGAGCACATGTCAGGCTCGACAGCGATCCGATCGGCTGGGGTGAGAAGCTCGGCGCCGAGGTCATCCAGCTGTTCGTCGTCGACCCGCAGAGCTGGGACAAACCGCAGCCGCATCCGCGGGCCGAGCAGATCCTGGCCAGTCCGATCGATGTGGTGGTGCACTCCTCCTATCAGATCAATGTGGCCAGCCTGAACAACCGGCTGCGCATGCCCTCGCGCAACGCGGTGGCCCAGCAGGCGAAGGCCGCTGCCGACATCGGTGCATTCGGCCTGGTGGTGCACGGTGGACACGTCCGTTCCGATGACGAGATCGAGGCGGGGATCGTCAACTGGCGCAAGCTGTTCGAACGTCAGCAGGACAAGGGCGGCTTCGCGGTGCCGATCTTGATCGAGAACACCGCCGGCGGAAACCACGCCATGGCCAGGCATTTCGATTCCATCGCCCGGCTCTGGGATGCCGTCGGCGATTTCGGGGCCGGCTTCTGCCTCGACACATGCCACGCCTGGGCCGGTGGTGAGGAGCTGGTCGGTGTGGTCGAACGCATTCGCGCGATCACCGGCCGCATCGATCTGGTGCACCTGAATTCCTCACGCGACGAGTTCGATTCCGGCGCCGACCGGCACGCCAACTTCGCCGACGGCACCATCGATCCACAGCTGCTGGCCGAGGTCTGCCGCACCGCCGACGCGCCCGTGATCCTGGAGACTCCCGCCGAGGGTGTGGCCGACGATCTGGCCTACCTGCGCGAACACGTCGGCTGATCCGCGGCGGGTCCCCCGTTGCGATCAGGCCGACCGTAAACCTGTCCGCGCGGGCTGGGCGGTGATGTGCTCATCGCATCAACATCCGCTCCCCGCGAAGGTGACCCATGACCGTCGACAACGCCACCCCCGCCTCCGCTGCCGTCTCGGTGGTCAAGCTCGGTTCCCGCATCGGCGCCAGGATCGACGGTGTCCGGCTCGGCGCCGACCTTGACGCCGCGACGGTGGCCGCCGTCAATCGAGCGCTGCTCGAGCACAAGGTGATCTTCTTCCGCGACCAGCAGCACCTCGACGAGGACGGCCAGCACGAGTTCGCGCAGCTGCTCGGCAGCCCGACCACCCCGCATCCGACCGTCTCCTCACAGGGCATCAAGTCGCTGGCCATCGACTCCGAACGCGGTCGCGCCAACAGCTGGCACACCGACGTCACCTTCGTCGACCGGATCCCGAAGGCCTCGATCTTGCGCGCGGTGCATCTGCCGACCTATGGCGGTTCCACCACCTGGGCCTCGACGGTGGCCGCCTACGATTCGCTGCCCGATCCGCTCAAGTTGCTGGCCGAGAACCTGCGCGCGGTGCACACCAACGCCTACGACTACGCCACCCGCACCGGCACCGAACCCACCGACCACCAGCGCGAATACCGTGCCGAGTTCGAGTCGACGCTGTTCGAGACCGAACATCCGGTGGTGCGGGTGCATCCGGAGACCGGCGAGCGGGCACTGCTGCTCGGCCATTTCGTCAAGAATTTCGTCGGCCTGTCCGCGACCGAATCGCAGGCCTTGTTCCGGCTGTTCCAGGATCGGGTCACCAAGCTCGAGCACACCGTGCGCTGGAACTGGTCCGATGGTGATGTGGCGATCTGGGACAACCGCGCCACCCAGCACTACGCCATCGACGACTACGACGACCAGCCGCGCAGGCTGACCAGGATCACCCTGGCCGGCGACATCCCGGTCGGGATCGACGGCTCACTGAGCACGGTCCGCACCGGTGACGCCGAGCACTACTCGATCATCGACGTGCCGCAGCCTTCAGCTGCCTGACCGGTCAGGGCCCGGAGGCGGTAGCGAAGCGTCACCACGCAGGGCCCCCGGTCAGGTGCAATCAGACACAGCTGCCTGACCGGTCAGGGCCCGGAGGCGGTAGCGAAGCGTCACCACGCAGGGCCCCCGGTCAGGTGCAATCAGACACAGCTGCCTGGCCATGGGTGTGTCCGCCCGACGGAGGCAAACGCCGGGCGGACACACCCATGGTTCACACTGATGGCCATGAGTATCAGGCCCCTGGACGGTGTGCGAGTCCTGGAACTCGGCAATTACGTGGCCGCTCCGACCGCCGGACGTATCCTCGGCGATTTCGGTGCCGAGGTGATCAAGGTCGAACGCCCCGAGACCGGCGACGAACTACGCAACTGGCGTCTCTACGGCGGCGACACCTCGATGCTCTATCGCACCATCAACCGCAACAAGAAGTCGATCACCCTGGATCTGCGCACCGATGCCGGGCGCGCGGTGGTGCTCGATCTGGTGCGGCACTGCGATGTGCTGCTGGAGAACTTCCGGCCAGGCATGCTGGAGAAATGGGGGCTCGGTCCCGAGATCCTCGAAGCAGCCAACCCGAATCTGGTGATCACCCGCATCTCCGCCTACGGCCAGACAGGTCCGCTGGCCGCGCGGCCCGGTTTCGCCGCGGTGGCCGAGGCGGTGGGTGGACTGCGTGAACTGGTCGGCGACCCGGACCGTCCACCGGTGCGCGTCGGTGTCTCGATCGGCGATTCCATCGCCGGGATCTACGCCGCGTTCGGCACGGTGATGGCGTTGTTCCAGCGCGAGCGCAGCAACGCGACGGTGCCGCTGGAACAGCGGGTGATCGACGTCGCGCTCAACGAGGCCATCCTGTCGGTGATGGAGTCGCTGGTCCCGGACTATCTCGCCTACGGCATCAACCGGGAGCGGGTGGGCGGCCGGATGGAAGGCATCGCCCCGAGTAATGCCTATCCGTGTTCGGACGGCACGAGCATCATCATCGGCGGTAACGGTGATGCCATCTTCCAGCGCTATATGACTGTGATCGATCGCACCGACTTGGCCGCAGATCCGGAACTACAGGACAACGCGGGCCGCTGGCGCCACCGCGACCGCCTCGACGCCGCCATCGGCGAGTGGACGATCCGGCATTCCCGCGATGAGGCGCTACGCATCTTGGAGGACGCCGCCATTCCCTGCGGCCCGATTTACACCGCAGCCGACATCGTCGCCGACGAGCAGTACGCGGCGCGCAATATGATCCAGCACTTTCCGGTCGACGTAGGCGAACCCGAACCCAAACAGGTGGGATTCCCCGGCATCGTCCCGGTCATCGGCGACCGATCGCTGCCGATTCGCTCGGTGGGCCCCGACCTCGGCGAGCACACCAGACAGGTGCTGACGGACGTGCTCGGGATGAGTGCGGCCGAGATCGACGCCCTTACCGGCGCGCGGGATCAGGAGGCGGCCTCGTGAGGCGGCGTCGTACCCCGCGTCGCCCACCGGCGCGCGGCAGCTGGGAGCTGCGCGCGCCGGAGCATCGGCGTCCGACCGTGCATCCGAATCCGGCCGGGATGAACGAGAAGCCGTGCGGCGGCGTCATGTGCGTGCCGCCGCAGGCGCAGGACAAGCGAGCGCCGCGGTGGCTGTGACCGCCGCGCCACTGCTGCGCGATGTGACCCTGCGTGACGGTCTGCAGCTGACCGGGAAGCCGCTGCCGGTGGAGCAGAAGGTCGACGTCGTGCGGCGGCTGCTCGCGCTCGGTGTGCCCGCGCTGGAGATCGGATCCATGGCGCGCCCTGATCTGGTGCCGCCGATGGCCAACAGCATGGAACTCGTCGCCGCGCTGACCCCCGAGGAACTCGAGCGCTGCTGGCTGTGGGTCGCGACCCCACGCCACGTGGAGAAGGCCTCCGCCGCCGGCGTGCGTAATTTCCAGTACTGCTTCTCGGTGTCGGATGCGCACAATCGCGCCAATATCGGCCGCGATACCGAAGCCAGCGTCAGCGCCATGCCTGATGCCGTGCGGATCGCCACGGAAGCGGGCGGCGCCATTCAGCTGTGTCTCGCCACGGCGTTCACCTGCCCGTTCGACGGCCCGGTCGATCCGGAGCGGGTGCTGGCCATCGCGTCGGATCCGCGCACCGAGGGCGCCACCGACATTGTGCTGGCCGACACGCTCGGCCAGGCCTATCCGGCCGAGGTCGCCGCTCTGGTGACAGCCGTGCGCGAGCGAACCCCGCAGCGCCGCATCGTCTTCCACGGCCACGACACCTGGGGTATGGGTGTGGCCAATTCGCTGGCCGCGATCGGCGCGGGCGCCACCATGGTGGACGGTTCGCTCGGCGGACTCGGCGGCTGCCCGTTCGCGCCGGGCGCCAGCGGCAATACCGCGACCGAGGACCTGCTCTTCGCCACCCGACCGGACTGGTTCACGCCGGATTCTCTGGCTGCGGTGGTTGGTCTCACCGAGGAGATCCTCACCGTGCTCGGCGAGCCCAACCGATCGCGCACCACCCAGGGCGCACGTTCGAAAGCGCAAGCGTTCGATTGGGTAATCCGGGCACGCTGAGCATTGCTGCCGCGCGCCTGCCGGATCGCGCTTGGTGAGTCCGTGATTCCATCGTCACCCGCTTACCGACGAACCGGAACGGCACTGCCGTCTTGTCAACCGAGTGCGAGCACGGATCCCTTGCTCGGTCCAGCTGTGTCGTAGTACTGTCCAGACACGTGTCCATCATTTGACCGGACAGTGATCACCGGGAGGTTTTCGATGACTCTGGTGCAGCCGCGACGAGTCTCCGGCGGCGACTCCGAATATGGCCATCTCGACGAGTTCCGGGTCGACCCGATCGCGCTGATGCGCCGGGTCCGGACCGAATGCGGCGATGTCGGCGCATTCGAACTCGCAGGCAAACGGGTGATCCTGCTGACCGGAGCCGAGGCCAACGAGTTCTTCTTCCGCGCGGGCGATGAAGATCTGGATCAGGGGGCGGCCTATCCGTTCATGAAACCGATCTTCGGTGACGGCGTCGTCTTCGACGCGAGCCCCGAGCGCCGCAAGGAAATGCTGCACAACCAGGCCTTACGCGGCGACCAGATGCGCGGACACGCCGCGACGATCGCCGCCGAGGTCGACAAAATGGTGGCGAACTGGGGCGACTGCGGAGAAATCGATCTGCTCGATTTCTTCGCCGAACTGACCATCTACACCTCCTCGGCCTGCCTGATCGGGGTGAAATTCCGCAACCAGCTCGACGGCCGATTCGCCCAGCTCTATCACGATCTCGAACGCGGCACCGACGCCCTCGCCTACGTCGATCCGTACGCGCCGATCGAGAGTTTCCGCCGTCGTGATGCCGCCCGCAGCGAGCTGGTCGCGCTGGTGCAGGAGATCATGGACACCCGCGCGGCGAATCCGCCTGCCGACTCCAGTGATCGCGACATGCTCGATGTGCTGGTGTCGGTGCCAGGTGAGGACGGTAAGCCACGGTTCAGTGCCAGCGAGATCACCGGCATCTTCATCTCGATGATGTTCGCCGGGCATCACACCACCTCGGGCACGGCGGCGTGGAGTGTCATCGAATTGCTGCGCCATCCCGAGCAGCTTCGGAAGGTGGTGGCCGAGCTCGACGAGCTCTACAGCGACGGGTCCGATATCAGTTTCGGTGCGTTGCGCCAGATTCCGCAGCTAGAGGCGGTGCTGAAGGAGACGCTGCGCCTGCATCCGCCGCTGATCATCCTGATGCGGGTGGCGCGCGACGAATTCGATGTGTGCGGTAGCCGGATCGAATCCGGCGATATGGTGGCCGCGACGCCAGCCATTTCGAATCGGATCGCCGAGGATTTCCCGGACCCGGACACTTTCGATCCGGGCCGCTATATCGACCCGAACCAGGAAGACATCATCAACCGATGGACCTGGATTCCGTTCGGCGCAGGCCGCCACCGCTGCGTCGGCGCCGCGTTCGCGCTGATGCAGTTGAAGGCCATCTTCTCGATCCTGCTACGGGATTGGGAATTCGAGATGGCGCTGCCGTCGCAGGATTACCGCAACGACCACAGCAAGATGGTGGTGCAAATGCAGCAGCCGTGCACGGTGCGTTACCGCAGGCGACAACAATGAGAAATGGGGGTCCGCTCGGTGAGCGGACCCCCATTCAGCAGTAGGTCAGAGCAGCGCCTCGACGGCGGCGACCAACGCGGCATCGTCCGGAGTGGTGCGTGGCCGGAACCGGCCCGCCACCGCACCGTCACGGCCGATCAGGAACTTCTCGAAATTCCACTGGATATCGCCTGCCGCGCCCTCGGTGTCGACGGTCTCCACCAGAGGCCGGTAGAGCGCGTGCCGCTCGTCACCATTGACGTCGACCTTCTCCAGCAGCGGAAAGTCCACGCCGTAGGTCATCGAGCAGAACTGCTGGATCTCCTCCGCGGTCCCCGGCTCCTGGCCCATGAACTGATTGCACGGCACACCGACGACGCTGAACCCACGCTCGCCGTAGCTCTTCTGCAGTTCGACCAGGCCCGAATACTGCGGGGTCAATCCGCATTTGGACGCCACGTTCACCAGCAGCACGACTCGGTCCCCGACCAGTCCGGTGAGCGTGGACGGCTCACCGGAGATCGTGCGCACCGGAATGTCTCGAACGTTCACTCGTATCGCACCTGCCAATTCTTGATTCCGTTGATCCACCCCGAGCGCAACCGTACCGGATCGGCGACCGACCGCAGGTCGGGCATCGCGTCGGCGATGGCGTTGAACATGAGGTCGATTTCCAGCTTGGCCAAGTTGGCCCCGACGCAGTAGTGCGTGCCGGTGCCGCCGAAACCGACGTGCGGATTGGGATCGCGGAGGATATCGAAGGTGAACGGGTCGGCGAAGCCCTCTTCGTCGAAATTGGCGGAACTGTAGAACAGGCCGAGGCGCTGGCCCTTGGTGATGTGCTGTCCGCCCAGCGTCAGGCCCTCGGTTGCGGTGCGCTGGAAGGCGGTCACCGGGGTGGCCCAGCGCACGATCTCGTCGGGTGCGGTGCGTGGGCGTTGCTGTTTGTACAGCTCCCACTGGTCGGGGTTGTCCACGAACGCTTTCATGCCGTGAGTGATCGCGTTACGGGTGGTTTCGTTGCCCGCGACCGCGAGCAGGATGACGAAGAACCCGAATTCGTCGGAGCCGAGTCCTTCACCGTCGATATCGGCATTGACCAGCTGGGTGACGATATCGTCGACCGGATTCCCCCGGCGCTGCTCGGCCATGTTCCAGGCGTAGCCGAGGATTTCCGCCGAGGCCATGGTGGCATCGCCGTACTCGGGGTCGTCGTAGTTGAGCATCTGGTTCGACCAGTCGAACAGTTTGCGCCGGTCCTCCTGCGGCACGCCGAGCAGTTCGGCGATCGCTTGCAATGGCAACTCACAAGCGACCTGGGTGACGAAATCCCCACCGCCGGTCTTCTTCGCCTCGTGCACGATCTTGGCGGCGCGCTCGGTCAGCGCCGCGCGCAGTCCTTCGACCGCGCGCGGGGTGAACCCCTTGGAGATGATCCGGCGGATCTTGGAATGTTTCGGCGGATCCATATTCACCAGCAGCGCGCCGGTCACCGACATCTGTTCCGGGGTGATGTCGCCGGGCAACCGGATGATGGCGCCCTTGTCCTGCGAGGAGAACAGCTCCGGGTTGCGCGAGATCTCTTTGATATCGGCCAGCTTGCTGACCACCCAGAAACCGCCGTCGCGGAAACCACCTGAGGTGTCATCGGATTGGGCGTTCCACCACACCGGCGCGGTCCGGCGTAGCAGCGCGAATTCTTCGACCGGACTGCGCTCGGCCCATAATGCGGGGTCGGTGAAATCGAATCCCGGCGGCAATATCGATGTCATTGGGGTGTCCTTTCTGGAATCGATCACACGACCGTGAGGGGCAGCGGGATGCCGCGATCGCTGAAGGCGAAGCCCGCGCCGGTGCTGACCTTGGCGATCGCTACCTCGATCGCCTCCCGGAAGGGTTCATCGGCCTGCGCGATCGTGACAGTCCATTCGTCGTCGGCGGTGATGACCTCGTCCACGTGGAAGCACGGATTCACCCCGCGCACCATGGCATCCAGCGGCTGGGTGTGTTCGGCGTCGATCAGCGCAGGCCACGCACGGTCGCTGACGGCGTCGCTGCGTTGCGGGAAACGCAGACGGACCGTGGTGTCGCTCGCCTCGACCCGGATACCGGTGTACGGCAGCGGATTGAACGCCGGATGCCGCCGCAACACCTCGGCCAGCGCCGCGACATCGGTGCCGAGCCCGAGCGCATTACGCAGCCGTTCGGAGGTGAGCCCGGCGATACCTGCGAACTGTTTGCGCAAGATGGCGGCTGCGGACTCTGGATCGGTCCGCCTGCCGACCGCGATCCCGAAGGCGAGGGTGAGCAGATGCTGCTGTAGGCACACCTCGTCGGCCAGCCGGATCAAGGCCGAACGAGAGAAGTCGCCGAAGCGGATATCGCTGAGCAGCGGACCGGAATAGTCGCCGCGGCCTTCGTCGTCGGGGTCGATCGCGGTCAAAGTGGTATGCGCGGCGGCCGATTCCGCCACCAGCTCCGCGCCCTCCGGAATGGGTGGCGGGGTATTGGCCGGATCGATGGTGACCGTCCACGCGCACACCGGTGTCCGGTCGGCCGGCTCCCGCGGCGGGCGATGCACCGGCCGGACCTGAGCATGCGGATTGGTGGCCAGCGCGGTGGCATCGAAGGTGGGGTCTTCGATGTCGTGGCACATGGCGACCACGAAATCCCGGCCGAGCGGCTCGACGTCGGCGAGCGCACCACAGTGGTCGAGCCAGAATTCGCCGTGCCGGTCATCGTGCAGGCGGTACCGGAAATCCATGAACTGCGGCGGTGCGCCGATATCGAGCTGCAAACCTTTGAAGATGGTCTCCACATCGTCGCCGGTGAATCGCAGGGCCTGTTGCGTGCGGCGGGTGTAGACCGGGCTGGCCAGCTGCCATTCGGTGATGGCCACCTCGGTCATGCCTTCGCGCCCGAAAGCGCCGATGGTGTGGGCCATTCCGGAGCGATCGATGAGATGCCCACACAGCAGCAGTTCGGGCAGCAGCGTCGCCAAGGTATTCCGGGACAGGCCCGCGTAGTTGCTCACTGGTTCGGACATGGCATCACCACAGCGGGACAGGGGATTCGCCGATGCGGTACCAGCCCGGCAACGGCTCGCCCGACACCGAACGCTGGATGCGTTTCTGCATGCCGTCGGTCAGCGCGTTCTGCTGGATCATCTCCACGAACAGGTTCGACACATTGCCGAAATCGAAGAAGTCACGCTGCCAGGACCATCGGAAATCGCCACCGTATCGGAACCAGCTGCCGCCGATGCCTTCCGGACTGTAATGGCGGCCGTCCTCCCTCGTCGCTTCCGCGAGCTGCTTCCACAGGCCGATGACGTTGCCGGAGCGTTCATCGATGACGAATTCCTGGTACGGATAGGTCCACCCCTCCAGCCCCTGCATTTCCTGCACCAACGCCAGATCACGGATCTCGTCGCGCCCGACCGCCATGAATTCCTGGGTGGGGCCGTAGTTCCAGCCGTAGGTGGCGTCCTCGGTGTACATCTCGGCCAGCGGCGCCCAGTCACCTTTGTCCTCGCAGTCCCGGTTCGCCTCCACCCAGCGCCGCACCATCTCGTCGAGTTCCGCGCGGTCGAAACCTGCCATCATCGTCTACCTTCCTGCGATGTCCCGGCTCCGCTCGGCGCGGAATCGGAGTCCGCGTCGTCGACGATCGACAACGCCTGGGTCGGGCAGTAACGCACTGCCCGTTCGATATCGGGACGGGCGGCGGCATCCGGGGTCTCGTCCAGGATTTCCACCTGCCCGCGTTTGGGCACCGTGAACACCTCGGGGGCTTCGTCCTGGCAGACCGCATGCCCCTGGCACAGATCCAGATCCACCCGGATTCTCACCGCCTGCCTCCTTCTGGTTCGCGGTTCGCGGTGCGCCGTTCCCGCAGCGGCGCTTCTGGCTGAACCTCGACCGACACCAGGTGCGAGCCGCGCGGCGTGGACACCACCGCCACCACCGCGGCGGCCAGATCGGACGCGCGCAGCATGTACGGGTGCCGGGCGAAACCCCAGTCCTTCCAGTCCTCGAGCAGCGGGCCGACCACCTCAGGCGTCGAATTCATACCCATGCCGGTGAGCGTCGGACCCGGACGGACCATGGAGGCGCGGATGCCGCTGCCCTCCAACTCCATCTGCAATTGGGTGACCATGTTCTCCAACCCGGCTTTGGCGGCGCTGTAGGCACCCGTACGCGGCCGCGGCGCGGGCGCGCAGTCGGAGGTGATCAGCACCAGATCGCCCCGTTGACGTTCGACCATCCCCGGCAGCACGCGATGCACCAGCCGATGCGCACCGATCAGATGGACCTGAACCTGCTGGGCGAACCGCTCCGGGTCCATCTCCTCGACCAGTGCGAAGTCGATATCGCCCGCACCGGACACCATGATCTCGGCCGGTCCGTGCGCGTGTTCGCCGGCCTGGACGAATTCGTCGACCGAGGCGGTGTCGGTGACGTCGAGTCGCTGCGCGATGGCCTCGCCGCCGTCGGCCCGGATCTTCCCGGCCAGCTCTTCACATAGTTCGACGCGACGGGCGCCGAGCGTCACCGGGTGGCCGAGTTCGGCCAATGCGATCGCGGTGGCGGCGCCGATGCCGGAGGACGCGCCCGCGATCAGGGCGGGTCGCCGGGCGGGGTGGGGTTCGAAGCGCGGCATCAGCGCACCTCCTGTCTCGTGGTCTGATCGGAGCGAACGAGCGCTGCGTGGTCTCTCATCGGGCTCGCACCGAAATCGGTAGCCGGGCGAACCCGCGCACGTTCGTCGAATGCACCCGTTCCACACCGGCGGCGTGCACTTCGTAGGCCCGGGTCCTTGCGGCGAATTCCTCCAGTGCGACGCAGGCTTCCAGCCGCGCCAGATGGGCGCCGAGGCAGAAGTGCACGCCCGCACCGAAACTCACCAGCGAACCCTTGTCGGTGCGTTCGATGCGGTAATCGTCGCCGTCCTCGAACACCGCGGAATCGCGATTGGCCGAACCGATCACCAGCAGCACCTTCGCGCCGGCCGGGATGACACCGCCGTGCCGCGGGATATCGACGGTCGCGGTGCGCGCGACGATCTGGCTGGAAGTGTCGTAGCGCAGCGTCTCCTCCACCCAGTCGGTGACCAGCCCCGGGTCGGCGACGACCTTGGAGTACTCCCCCGGATTGTGCGCACCCCAGTACAGCGCGTTGCCGAGCAGCTTGGTGGTGGTCTCGTTGCCTGCCACGACCATCAGGAACATGAAGCCGATGATTTCCTGATCGGTCAGCCGATCGCCCTCGATCTCGGCGTCGAGCAGTGCCGAGGTGAGGTCGTCGACGGGTTGGCGGCGCCGCTGCGCGACCATCTCGGTGTAGTAGCCGATGAGCGCGACCGAGGCCTCGATCGCGCCCATCGGCACATCCAGGACACCGTCCTCGCGGTGCACCACCAGATCGGCGAGCCTGCGGATCTCGGCGCGGTCCGCGACGGGCACACCGAGCATTTCGGAGATGACGTCCATCGGCAGCTTGCCCGCGAAATCCTCGATCCAGTCGAATTCCTCGCCCGCGAACGCCGGTTCCAGATGTTCGAGGGTGAGCTCGCGGATGCGGTCGGACATCTCGGCGACCCGCTTCGGCGTGAAACCCTTGAACACCAGCCTGCGCATCCGCATATGCCGCGGATCATCCATGGCCAGGAACGACATCACGTGATGTGCGTGCGGCCCCCATGCGGCGGGATCAAGCGACACCCCGTTGGCGCTGGACAGGCGGGTGGCATCACGGAAACCAGCGAAGACATCCGCGTGCCTCGACAACGCCCAGAAATCCAGATCGGGGTTGTAGTACAGCGGCGACTCGGTGCGCAGCCGCTGATAGACGGGGTAGGGATCTTCGTGGAAGCCGTAGTCGTAGGGATCGAAGATCAGTGGTTCCACCGACGCGGTCGTCATCGCACCCACCTCGCATTCAGCAACCAGTTCTTACCGGAGATCCGGCCGCCACCGTGCGGTAGAGACACATAGCTGGACATGTGTCTGGACGGTACCAGCGTCCCGTCTCGCCGACAACGATTCGCGCTGTTTATCCAGCACGATGGCCATTTTCCGAAGAATTTCCGATGCCGCGCAGAGTTGGCGCCACGACCGCGACACCCCTGGGCAACCCCCGCCCGCTCTAGAACAAGTTCTTGCCTAACCGAAAGAAGCCGGACTATATTCCGTACACCTGTCCAGACACTTACGGAGTCAGCCATGAACAGTCTGCTGTCCACCGGCGGCCCCGCGCTGATCGGCGGAACGCTGATCACCGAGGGCGGCGCCGGCGTCTTCAGCACCGTGAATCCCGCGACCGAAGAAGTGCTCGGGCACGCCGCCAACGCCGACGCCGCCGATATGGACGCGGCCATCGCCGCCGCCAGGCGCGCCTTCGACGACACCGATTGGTCCCGCGATCACGCCTTCCGCGCGCACTGCCTCACCCAGCTGCGCACCGCATTGCAGGAACACGTCGAGCCGCTGCGTGAGATCACCGTCGCGGAGGCGGGCGCACCGATCATGTTCACCCGCGGACCGCAGTTGGAGGGTCCGATCGCCGACCTGGATTTCGCGGCGAAACTGGCCGAGACCTACAGCTGGGAAACCGATCTCGGTATCGCCGCGCCGATGGGGATCAGCAGCCATCGGGTGCTGCGGCGTGAGGCCACCGGGGTGGTCGGCGCGATCACCCCGTGGAATTTCCCGCATCAGATCAACTTCGCCAAGCTCGGCCCGGCACTGGCGGCGGGCAATACCGTCGTGCTCAAACCGGCACCGGATACCCCGTGGTGCGCCGCGGCGGTCGGCCGGATCATTGCCGAGCACACCGATATCCCGGCCGGCGTGGTGAATATCGTGACCTCCGATGATCACGGCCTCGGCGCCCAGTTGACCGGCGATCCGCGGGTGGACATGGTCAGCTTCACCGGCTCCACCGCCACCGGCCGCGCGGTGATGACCGCGGCCGCGGCCACCATCAAGAAGACCTTCCTCGAGCTGGGCGGCAAATCGGCGTTCATCGTGCTCGACGACGCCGATATCAACGCGGCCGTGGGCGTCGCGGCGTTCTCGGTATGCGTGCACGCCGGGCAGGGCTGTGCGCTCACGACCCGGCTGCTGGTCCCCCGCGCCGCCTATGACCAGGCGATCCAGGTCGCGGCGGCGACCATGGGCAGTATCGCCCCCGGCGATCCGACCGCACCCGGCACCGTCTGCGGCCCACTCATCTCCGCGCGGCAACGCGACCGCGTCGAACGCTATCTCGCGATCGCCCGTGACGAGGGCGGGCGCATCGTGGTCGGCGGCGGGCGCCCGCCCGGACGAGATCGCGGCTACTTCATCGAACCGACGCTGATCGCCGATATCGCACCCGACGCCACGGTCGCCACCGAGGAGATCTTCGGCCCGGTACTCGTGGTGATCCCGCACGACGGCGACGACGACGCCATCCGCCTCGCCAACGATTCCCCCTACGGCCTGTCCGGCGCGGTCTGGGGCACCGATCCGGAACGGATCCGGCGCGTCACCGACGGCGTGCGCACCGGAACGCTGAGCGTCAACAACGGCGTCTGGTACGCGGCCGACGCACCGTTCGGCGGATACAAGCAGTCCGGCATCGGCCGGGAAATGGGCGTCGCCGGGTTCGAGGAATACCTGGAGACCAAGCTCATCGCCACCGCCCGCCCCAGCTGATCGCCCACCACCATCCCTCAGGAGCTCGCATCATGGTCCGTTTCACCGGAAAGTCGGCCATCGTCACCGGAGCCGCCCGCGGCATCGGCGCCGCCTACGCGCAGGCATTGGCCGCCGAAGGCGCGAACGTCGTGGTCGCCGACCGCAATACCGAGCTCGGCACCGCCGTCGCGGAGAAGATCGTCGCCGACGGCGGCAAGGCGGTCTTCGCCGAGGTCGACGTCTCCGATCCCGAATCCGCCGCGGCGCTGGCCGAATTCACCGTCGCCGAATTCGGCGGCATCGATCATCTGATCAACAATGCCGCCATCTACGGCGATATGAAGCTCGACCTGCTGCTCACCGTGCCGTGGGACTACTACCAGCGGTTCATGAACGTCAACCTCAACGGTGCGCTGATCATGACGCGGGCGGTCTGGCAGCATATGGCCGCGCGCGGCGGCGGGTCGATCGTCAACCAATCCTCCACCGCCGCTTGGGTGTACTCGGGCTTCTACGGCCTGGCGAAGGTGGGCATCAATGGGCTGACGCAGCAGCTGTCGTTCGAGCTGGGTGGTTCGAAGATCCGGATCAATGCCATCGCTCCCGGCCCGATCGATACCGAAGCCACCAAAACGGTGACGCCGGGTGTCATCGTCGAGGACATGATCAAGCGGCTGCCGCTCAAGCGGATGGGCACCCCGCAGGACCTGGTCGGCGCCTGCCTGTATCTGCTGTCGGACGAGGCGAGCTGGGTGACCGGGCAGATCTTCAATATCGACGGCGGGCAGGTGTTCCGGTCGTGAGTAGCGCGTCGGCCGGTTTCCGGATCGGTTTCATCGGCTTGGGGAGCATGGGCGCCCCGATGGCCAAGCAGCTGCTCGAATGGCCGGGCGGGCTCACCGTGTGCGATACCCGTGCGGAAGCGCTCGTGCCGTTCGTCGATGCGGGCGCGGAGTCCGCGACCTCGGCCGCCGAGCTCGCCGAGAAATGCGCGGTGATCTCGGTGACCGTCGTCGACGACGCGCAGGTTCGTCAGGTGGTTACCGGTCCGGGTGGCTTGCTGGAAACCGCGGTATCCGGCACGATCATCGCCGTCCATTCGACGATCAGCGATTCGACCGCGGTCGACTTGGCCGCCCGGTGCGCCGAGCATGGCGTCGAATTGGTCGACGCCCCTGTCAGCGGCGGTGCGCCCGGTGCCGGGCGGGGTGCGCTCGCGGTGATGGTCGGCGGCAGCGCGGCGGCGTTCGCCCGGATCCGCGAACCGTTCGGCTGTTTCGGCGATCTCATCGTGCACGCGGGCCCGGTGGGTGCGGGCACCCGAATGAAGCTGGCGCGCAACCTACTGCATTTCGTCGCGTTCACCGCGGTCACCGAGGCCCAGCGGCTGGCCGAGGCGGCCGGGCTCGATATCACCACGCTGGGCAAGGTCGTCCGCCATTCCGACGCCGTGACCGGCGGTCCCGGCGCGATCATGCTGCGTGATCGCACCAGGCCGATCGCCGACGGCGATTTCTGGCTGCCGATCATGCGCCACGTCCGCGATCTCGGCGACAAAGATCTGTCCCTGGCATTGGATCTGGGCGCGCGGCTCGGTGTCGACCTGCCCCTGGCCGGGCTGGCCCGCGAGCATCTGGGACCGGGGCTCGGTGTGCCTGCGAACGACCCGGCGGCCACCGACGCAGAGAAGGAGAACTGATGAGTGAGGCAAACGGCACCGAACCCACCGTGCGCGAGCGCGGCCTGGCGAAGATGGAGGAGGTGTACGGCACTCCGTTCCAGGAGTACCCCGGCGATCATTTCGCGATGACGGCCGATCACCTGTTCGCCAACGTCTGGTCTCGGCCGGGCTTGAGCATCCGGGACCGCCGGCTCGTCCTGCTCGGCGCCCTCGCCGGCCAGGGCCTGATGGATACCGCCGCCATCCAGATCGGCGCCGCACTGCGCAACGGTGAACTCACCGAGGAGCAGCTGCACGAGATCGCGCTGTTCCTGTGCCATTACATCGGCTGGCCGACGGGCAGCAAGCTCGACATCTCGATCAGCACGATCGTCGGGCAGCAGAAAAAGGCGGCGCGCGAGAAACGGGAGAAGGAAGCGTCGTCCGCCGAATCGCCGAAGCCATGAGCACCGCCGCCACCGGGCCACAGAGCGGGACACACCCTGGACAAGATCGGTACGGGTCCACACCATGACTGGAATCGGCACTGTCCACACCGCGCTCGGCGCGCACCCACCACTGCGTTCGGACATCGGTTCCATCCGGGTGAGCAGGCCGACCGCCGCGAACCCGCGAACACGACTTGTGAGGAGCACACATCATGGCTGACACCACGCCGACCACTGTCCGCCCGCTGCCGGTCGGCGAGGTGGCGAGCTGGGATTACACCGCAGACGTCGTCGTCGCCGGATACGGCATCGCGGGCGTTTGTGCGGCCATCGAAGCCGCCCGCGCCGACGCGAGCGTGCTGATCCTGGAACGCACCGGTGGATGGGGCGGCGCGGCGGCGCTGGCGGGCGGGTTCATCTACCTCGGCGGTGGCACCCCGTTGCAGCAGGCGCTCGGCTTCGACGACACCCCGGAGAACATGGCGAAGTTCCTGCTCGCCGCGCTCGGGCCGGGCGCGGACCGCGGCAAGATCGCCGACTACTGCGACGGCAGCGTCGAGCACTACGAATGGCTGGTCTCGTGTGGGGTGCCGTTCCGGGAGGCGTTCTGGGCCGAACCCGGCTGGGAGCCGCCGCACGACGAAGGCCTGATGTACACCGGCGGTGAGAACGCGGCGCCGTTCAACACCATCGCCGACCCCGCCCCGCGCGGCCACGTCCCGCAGATGGCCGATAAGCGCACCGGGGAGAAGGGTGGCGGCTACATGCTCATGAAGCCGCTGGCCGAGACGGCCGAAAAGCTCGGTGTCGGCGTCGAATACGACATGCGCATCCAGCGCCTCGTCGTCGACGGTGACCGGGTGGTCGGCGTGATCGCCAAACGATACGGACAGCAGGTCGCGATTCGAGCCGACCGCGGTGTGGTGCTTGCTACCGGTAGCTTCGCCTACCAGAAGCAGATGATCGAGGGGTACGCACCACGGTTGATCGGACGGCCCGCCGCCGCCATCGAGGAGCACGACGGCATCGGTATCCGGGTGGCGCAGGCGCTCGGCGCCGAACTGGCGCATATGGATGCCACCGAGGTGGCGTTCTTCGGCGATCCGCAGATGCTCGCGCGCGGCATCCTCGTCAACGGGCGCGGTCAACGTTATATCGCCGAGGACACCTATCCGGGCCGCATCGGCCAGGCCACCCTGATCCAACAGGACAATCAGGCCTACCTGGTCATCGGCGAGGCCGCCTACGAGCAGGCGCTGACCACCGAGACCTCGACGCCGTTCTTCCGGCAGCCGCCCACCTGGGCTGCCGAGTCGGTCGCCGAACTCGAAGCCGAGATGGGTTTGCCCGCTGGAGCATTGACCTCGACGGTGCAGGTGTACAACACCCACGCCGCCGAGGGCTCCGATCCGGTGCTCGGTAAGAAGGCCGAGTGGGTGACGCCGATCGACGGCCCGGTCGCGGGCTTCGATATGCGGGGATTCACCGCGGGATTCACCCTCGGTGGCCTGCGGACCGACCTGGACAGCCGGGTGCTGCACGTCGACGGCGAACCCATCGCCGGACTGTTCGCCGCCGGACGCTGCACCTCGGGCATCTGCGCGGGCGGCTACGTCAGCGGGGCCTCGCTCGGCGACGGCAGCTTCTACGGGCGCCGCGCGGGCATCGCCGCGGCCAAGAGCTGAGAATGTAGTATCCAGACACATGTCCGAAGGCGATTCCATCATCCTCGAGGCGACCAGGCGTCGCCTCACCGAGAAGCAGGCCGACACCGTCGACAAGCTGACCAAGGCGGCGGTGGAGGTACTCGCGCGCGAGGGATTCGCCGGGATGACCATCCGGATGGTCGCGGCGGCGGCGGGGGTCGGCACGGCCACCGCGTACACCTATTTCTCGTCGAAGGAACATCTGGTCGCCGAGATCTTCTGGCGGCGGCTTGCGGCCTCACCGTCGCCGGTCAGCGACGACCCGGACACCAAGGTCCGGGTGGTCGCCGAACTCCGCAATATCGCCATGCTCGTCGCCGACGAGCAGCAGGTATCGGGCGCGGTGACCAGCGCACTGCTCGGCCGCGACCCCGATGTGGCGCATCTGCGCGGCCGGATCGGCGGCGAGATCCGCAAACGGATCGTGCGGGCGCTGGGCCCCGACGCCGACGACGATGTCGTCGAATCGCTGGAGCTGCTGTACGCGGGCGCGCTGGTACGCGCGGGCATGGGTTACGGCTCGTACTCCGAAATCGCCGACCGCATCGAAACATCCGCGCTGCTCATCCTGCGCTGACACTCAGGAACGGAACCGACGTGCCGAACAAACGCCCACCCAATCTCGATTCGCCGCTGGTGCCGAAGATCATGAAGTACATGTCGCGCGCGCATGTGTGGCTGTACAAACGCAGCGGTGGCCGAATCGGCAAGAATTGGCGGATCGGGGCTGCTTTTCGCAAGCCCGCGCCGAATCTGCTGCTGGAACATCGTGGGCGGAAATCCGGCAAGCTGTTCACCACACCGCTGGTGTTCCTGGTCGACGGCGCAGACATCGTCGTCGTCGCATCGCAGGGCGGGCTGCCGAATCATCCACAGTGGTACCGCAATCTGCTCGCCGACCCCGACGCCGCGGTCCAGATCGGCACCGAACGCAGGCTGGTGCGCGCCCATGCCGCCGACGACACGGAACGGGCGCGGTTGTGGCCGATGCTGCTGGAGTTGTACGCCGATTTCGACAGCTATCAGTCGTGGACCGAGCGCCGGATTCCGGTCGTAGTACTCGAACCTCGGTGACCGCCTCGAACCGTCGAGAAATCCGACCGTAGTCGGTTATGCCGAGTGGCTTCGCCCGTTAGCGTGGAGCAGGTAGTCGGACGGAAGGGGCGGGAACGATGAGCACGAGGACTGTTGCACGACAGTGCACGCTGTGCGAGGCACACTGCGGGATTCTGGTCACGGTCGAGGACGAACGCGTCACCCGCATCGAGGGCAACCGCGATGACGTGCTGTCGAAGGGCTATATCTGTCCCAAGGCGACCGCGATGGGCGGGCTGCACCACGACCCCGACCGGTTACGCACCCCGGTCCGGCGCGTCGGCGACAGGTTCGAACCGATCGGCTGGGAGGAGGCCTTCCGCGAGATCGGGCAGCGGCTACGGGCGATTCGCACCGCACACGGACCAAGCGCCATCGGCATGTACATGGGCAACCCGGCCGCGCACAGTTCCTCGGTGCTCTACGGGGCACTGTTGCGTGCCGCGCTGCTCACCCGCAACTTCTTCACCGCCTCCTCGATCGACCAGTTCCCGCAGGAATTCGCGGCCTGGCGGATGTTCGGATCCAACGCGCTCATGCCGGTGACCGATATCGACCGCACCGACCGCCTGGTAATTCTCGGCGCCAACCCGGCCGTGTCGAACGGTTCGATCACCACCATGCCGGGCGCCAAACAGCGGATCCGGGACGTGCGCGGTCGCGGCGGCACCGTCGTCGTCATCGACCCGCGGCGCACCGAGACCGCACGCCTGGCCGACGAGCATGTTGCGGTAGCGCCTGGCGGTGATGTGTACCTGCTGCTGGGGATGCTGCATGTGCTGGTCACCGAAGGGCTGTACGACGAACGCGCGGTGCGCGAACAGTGCGCCGACTGGGAGCCGTTGCGCCGCCTGGTCGCCGACCTGACACCGGAGCGGATGGCGCCGCACGCGGGCGTCGACTCGGACACCATCCGGCGGCTGGCTCGCGAGCACGCGGCCGCACCGTCCGCGGTGCTCTACGCCAGGATCGGGGTGTGCCAGCAGGTGACCGGCACGCTGACGCACTGGCTGGTGAATACGATCAACGCCGTCACCGGCAATCTGGACCGGGCCGGCGGCCAGATGTTCGCCACCCCGCCCGTCGACGCCGCCCGCTACGTCAAACACCTGCCGATGGGACACGGCGCGTGGACCGACCGATCCGGTGCGCACAAATCGTTCCGCAGCGAACTACCCGTCGGTGTGCTGGCCGAGGACATCCTCACCGAGGGCCCCGGCCAGATCAAGGCGATGATCACCTACGCCGGGAACCCGGTGCTGTCGACACCGCAGAGCGGCCGGCTGGACGCGGCACTGTCCTCGCTCGACTTCTACGTCGCTGTCGACATGTACATCACCGAGACCACGCGGCACGCCGACATCATCCTGCCGCCGGTCTCGCCGCTGGAGCGCGAAGAGCTCAACATCCTGTTCCCGGTGTTCAGCGTGCGCAACAACGCCCGCTACGACGCCAAGGTCTTCGAGCCGTCCGCCGGTGCTCTCGAGGATTGGCAGATACTGGCGCGACTGGTCACCGAAGTGGTGCCACTGCCCGCGCGCCGAATCACCGGTCGAGCTGTCGACGGTGTGCTCGCCCGAATCAGCCCGCTGCGTCTGACCGCGGCGGCCGTCGCCACCGGCCCCTACGGCATGCTGCGCAAGGGCCGGAAAGGGCTGACGATCAAGCGGATTCGCGAGGCACCCGGCGGGATCGATCTGGGCCCACTGCGCCCGCGCCTGCACGAACTCATCGGCACACCAGACCGCAAGGTGCAGGTGGCGCCGCCCGATTTCCTGGCCGAAGTCCGGCAGATCCTGGAGGACGCGGACGCCGGACGTGCGCTCACCGCACCGGGTGAGGGCTTCGACCTCAAGCTCATCGGCCGCCGCCACCTGCGCAGCAACAACTCGTGGCTGCACAACATCCCGTCGATGATGAAGGGCCGCGACCGCTGCACCGTGCTGATCCACCCCGACGACGCCACCGAACGCGGTCTCGCCGACGGCGATTCGGCCACAGTCGCCTCCCCCGTCGGCGCGATCACACTGCCGGTCGAGATCAGCGACGACATCCGCCCCGGCGTGGTCGCCATCCCGCACGGCTGGGGCCACGGTGAACCCGGAGTCGGCTGGTCCGTCGCCGCCGCCCAGCCCGGCGTCAATGTCAATCTCCTGCACGACCCCGCGCTCACCGACCCGCTCTCAGGAGCGGCGGCGGTGAACAACACGTGGGTGCGGGTCAGCCGGGTATCGACCGAAGCGGCTCGCCCGACCGGGGAATCAGAGGCCATCGCAACACCAACGTAAGTCTGGGGTGAAAGCGCTACGCCTGCCGGTTCTCACCACCGCCTCCGCTGATGTGTGCCCATGCCTGACGAACCGTCTTCAGTGCGGTCTCGGCCGTCACTGTAAGCCGAGTTTGACCAGCCAGCTGCGAATTCCAGTCATGAAGATCGGGTGGCCGTTCGAACAGGTGGGAACCGGGCAGTTTATTGGTCGGCCCATAGCGCCGATACAGATTCCCTGCCGCGTCATCGATCGCTCCGATGCGCGCAAGTGCCCACAAGTCCCACAGATCGCGTGGTGCGCGACGGTCGTGCCAAGTCGCGGTCTTCCCTGCCGCAAAGGCAGATAGCGTCGGCACAAGCAGTGCGGCCGCCGCGACGTCCTGATAGCGCTGTTCGAGACGGCGGCGTTCAGTCGGCCACAGGATGCGATCATGCGACGACAGCAGTTGGACCTTGACATTCAGTCCACTTACAGAGCGAAGGCTGGCAGCGATGGTATCGGGGACATCACTGAGGGACGGCGTCCACTCGAGCCGACCGTACTGTCGCGCGACAGCGCGTGGCAGCGCGGCATCGAGTTCCCGCGCGAGCGCAGTCCTGTTTCCGACCGCGACAAGATCGATGTCTTCGCTGAGTCTCCCCTGCGGGAGGTGAGTGCGGGCGAGTGCGGTTCCGCCGATGAAATGGAGGCGGTCGCCAAATCGGTCGCTGATCACCGCGAGGATATGGGAGATGAGATGGTCCCGTTCGACTTGTTCTGGCGACACCCCGAATACAGCCGCGACAGTGTCTCGTTCGTCGATATTCACGACCGCATCCCAGCCCAGTCTTCGGCGCGCCGAAGCGCCGCCGTCAAGTTCTGCTCGGCGGCGAGTTGCGCAAGTCGCACGAGATCGCTGCTCTGGTAGAGAGTCGCGACGGCGGTGGGCACATCTGCTCCTGCATTGCCGAGCTCCGGGCGTCGCGCGAGATCCAGCACGGTCTGCTCACGCGTGGTCGTCAATGCGGATCCGAGAGGAGTCTCGATGCGCTCTGCGTCGAGTGCATCGGTATCTCGTCGGACGAACCGAACCGTGGCGGGGCGGTCGGTGAGCGCTATCGTCCGATGTTGGCTGGGAACTGCGACTACCCCGGTAGCCAGTCCGCGGGGTATCGCCCCGAGCACACGGGCGGCAGTGACCCCCATCAGAACGGCCCGATCCGGACCATAGATAGTCGAGGCGATACCTGCCGACACGGCCTCCAAGCTTGGTATCCAAGAACGGCCGACATACTCCTGGGGGACCACCACGTAGTAGCCACGCGCCACCCGGTGCAAAACACCACGCTCAGCGAGCCGCGCGAACTCGGGACGGGGATGGGCAAATACTTCCGTGGCGTCCTGTGGCCGGATGGTCCGAAGTGGTGCCCGCCCCAAATCCGGCGGCAGCGGAGCAGCCTGTCGTGAAGTCATACCCATCTCCTTGGAGTATGCATTACGTAGGCTGTAACCCTACGAAATGCATACTCTCCACGCAAGGTGGAGACCTATAGCGCACGGCCCTCGTCTGAGCGCACGCCGATCGCCCTACGATTCAGGCCGAGCTGGGAACGTTGGCTCGCTCGGCCACCAGAGTGGTGTCCGGCCCGTGCCCGGTGTGCACCACCGTCTCCCCCGGCAGCGGGAACAGCCGATCGTTGATGGACGCCAGGATGGTCGGGTAGTCCGAGTAGGACCGCCCGGTGGCACCCGGTCCGCCCTCGAAAAGGGTGTCGCCGCTGAACAGTTCGCCGAGTTCGGGCAGGTAGAGGCAGCAGGAACCCGGGGAATGGCCCGGTGTGTGGATGACCTCGAGGTGGGCAGAGCCGCCGGTGAGCTGCTGCCCGTCGCTCAGCGCGGAGTACTCGATGCCCGGATGGGTCTGCTGCCAGAGCACGTCGTCATCCGGATGCAGGTAGAGCGGGGCGCCGGTGGCGGCCGATAGTTGCGGTGCGACGGTGACGTGATCGTTGTGCGCGTGGGTGCAGACGATCGCGGTGACCCGCCTGCCCGCCACCGCGTCCAGGATCGGGCGCGCGTCGTGGGCGGCATCGATGATCAGCACCTCGGTGTCATCGCCGACCAGCCAGATGTTGTTGTCCACGTCCCAGCAGCCTCCGTCCAGGCAGAACTGGCCCGACGTGACGACCCTGTCGACGCGAGTCACAGCACGACCACCGAACGCAGCACCTTGCCGCCGTGCATGGTGTGGAAGGCGTCTTCCACGGCGTCGAGACCGATCCGCTCGGTGACGAACTTCTCCAGCGGCAACCGACCCTGCCGGTACAGCTCGATCAGGGTCGGAAAATCACGCTCGGGCAAGCAGTCGCCGTACCAGGAGGATTTCAGGGCGCCGCCGCGGCTGAAGAAGTCGATCAGCGGCATCTCGAGGGTCATATCCGGGGTGGGCACGCCGACCAGTACCACCGTTCCCGCCAGGTCGCGGGCATAGAAGGCCTGCTTCCAGGTCTCCGGTCGCCCGACCGCGTCGATCACCACATCCGCACCGAAACCGCCGGTGAGTGCCTGGATCTCGGCCACCGCATCGGTGCTGGAGGCATCGATGGTGTGGGTGGCGCCCAGTTCGAGCGCCCATTCGAGCTTGCCGGCGTCACGATCGACCGCGATGATCGTCGTCGCACCAGCCAGCCGCGCACCCGCGATCGCCGCATCGCCGACACCGCCACAGCCGATGACCGCCACCGAATCGCCACGCCCCACATTGCCGGTGTTCATCGCGGCGCCGAGCCCCGCCATCACGCCACAGCCGAGCAGGCCCGCGACTGCCGGATCGGTGTCCGGGTCGACCTTCGTGCACTGGCCCTCATGCACCAGCGTCTTGTCCGCGAACGCGCCGATACCGAGCGCTGGGGCGAGCGCGGTGCCGTCCTCGAGCGTCATCGGCGTGCTGGCATTGAAGGTGTCGAAGCAGTACCAGGGCTTGCCACGCTTACACGCGCGGCACTGCCCGCAGACCGCCCGCCAGTTCAGCACCACGAAATCGCCGACCTCGACATGCGTGACGGCCTCTCCGACCGTCTCCACGATGCCTGCCGCCTCGTGCCCGAGCAGGAACGGGAATTCGTCGTTGATCCCACCGTCGCGGTAGGTGAGGTCGGTGTGGCACACCCCGCAGGCCTGCACCCGCACCACCACGTCGTTGGGCCCCGGATCCGGGATCACAATCGTGACGAGCTCCACCGGAGCACCCGATCGACGGGCGATGACACCTCGGACGTTCTGCGGCACGATCTCTCCTCTCTGAGCGGGCACGGCCCACGGGCCGACTGTCTCACCGTAGCCGGGGCGGTCGGCGGGCGCGGCGATCTGGGCACCGTGCAGGCCGGATCGCGCGCCGACCTGCGCCGGACGGCACACCGACCCGGGCCGGGCTCCGGATCTCGCGTGGCGCCGCCCCGCGCCGGCGGCTCAACGCGTCCGGACCACCAGCGGAAGGGTGGCGTGCCTGCGCACGAACAAGCTCGGAACCCACTGTGGTGGATCGTCTTCTGCCAGTTCGAATTCGGTGGTGCACGCCAGCAGCGTGGTGATCGCGGCCAGGGCTTCCATGCGCGCCAGGGCCGCGCCGACGCAGTAGTGCGCACCTTTGCCGAAGGCGAGGGTGGTGCGGCCGTTGCGGCGGTCCAGATCGATGGTGTCCGGGTCGGTGAATATGCGCGGGTCTCGGTTGGCCGCGCCCCACAGCAGCAGGAGGTGGCCACCCGCGGGCAGGTCGATATCGCCAAGCGTCGTATCCCGGGTGATGTGGCGGTGATGACCGCGGAACGGCGACTCCACCCGCAGCACCTCGTCGAGAAACGGCGGAATCAACGCGGTCTCGGCGCGCAGCCGGTGCTGCAGATCAGTGCGGCAGGCCAGGATTCGGGCCGAATTGGCGATCAGCCCGGCAGTCGATTCGCCGCCCGCGCCGACCAGCTGCAACAGGATCAGCACCGCCACGTCCGCGTCGAGGTCACCGCCTCGACAGGCACTGGCGAGCACGGCGAGAAGGCTGGTGACCGTGTCGTCGGTCGTCGACAGAGCGGCGGCGAATTGTTGATGCAGATAGCCCGCGAGTTCGGCCGCCGAGCCGACCAGCTGGGCGAGGCGACCTTCCGGCACGATGCCGCCCAGCATCTCGGTGCTGTCGTAAGCCCAGGCGAGTAGCTGTGGCACGTCCTGCTGTGGCAGACCGATCAGGTCGGCGACCACGCCGAGCGGCAGCCGGTCGGCCATGCCGGTCGCGAAGTCGATCCGGTCACCGCGCAGCTCCGCACGCCAGATCCGGTCGACCATCCCGTCCACCAATGGGCCGAGTTCGCGAATTCGCCTGCCGATGAAAGGGAAAACCAGCTTGCGATGCGCGGCGTGCACGGGATCGTCGGCGGTGGCCAGCACGTGCACGGCCTGGCCGCCGCCGTCCATATCGAACACGAGCGGCGCACCGTCCGCCTGGTGGATCATGACGCCGGTCAGGTTCGATGAGAAGTCGTCGGCCCTGGTGGCCGCCTCGGTCACCAAGTCCCAGGTCGACACCAAGAAGAAGTCGGTGCCCGGCACCCGCCACACCGGCGCCTGCTCGCCCAGCATCCGATAGGTCGGATACGGGTCGTCCAGGAACGCCGGGCCGAAAATGTCGATATCGCTCGGTGCCGCTGCCATCGCGCACTCCCGTCCTCGAATCCGTTACCGGATCCGACGCTGCGCCTTGGCCGACACCCCCGTCAACAGAGGTCTCACCCCGAGACAGCCGCTGACGGGCGAGTGGAGACCGAACTCGCACATATGCCCACCACACCTGGAAATTCAGGGTGTACAAATCTATGAATACGTCTCATGCTGAGACACCAGCCCTCATCAGGAGTCGACTGCATGGCGCAACAACGCGAAGACTGGCTCACTGGTGGCGACCGCCGAGCCGCCGCCGTCGCCCGCATCGAATCCGCCGCCACCGAACTGTTCCTCGAACGCGGAATCGACAATGTCGGCGTCGACGAGGTGGCCGCCCGCGCCGGCTGCTCCCGCGCCACCCTCTACCGCCACGTCGGCGGTAAGTCCGCGCTCGTCGACGCCGTACTCACGAAATCGGCGGCGACCGTCAGCGACCGCGTCGCCGCCGCGGTCGGCAGGCACACCGGCCCCCGCCGCGTGGTCGAAGCCATCCTGGCCTCGGTAGCCGCCATCCGCGCCGACCCCGTTCTGTCCCGCTGGATGGCCACCCGCTCCACCGGCGGCGGCGACTACCTCACCGCATCCCCGGTCCTGTCGCGAATCGCCGCCACCCTCACCGGCACCACCGACGACGAAGCCGCCCAATGGATCGTCCGCGTAGTTCTATCGCTTCTCACCTGGCCCCTCCCCGACGCGGCCACCGAGCGCGAGGTGGTGCAGCGCTTCGTCGGGCCGGGTTTTGTTACCCGATGCTGATTTTCAGGTGGCCGGCCCCCGAGATACCGCCGGCCCAGCCGGGTCGACGGCGACGGCGGTCGTCTCAGCGACTAGCTGATTACAGCAGCCCCCAGGCTTGCAGCAGATACGTGACGTTGGCGGCGAGGGATGTCACCGTGTTCGCCAGGTTCAATGCCGACGATCCGAGATCGATGATGTTCACAAATTCCTCCTCATCAGGCCCGACCTTTTACCCAAGGTAGCGAGGTCGCAAACGTGGAGCATCCTCCTCGCGGATGACTCGGCGCCAGACCTGAGGTTGACCTGCGACATCGGTGGGGCCGGTGCGATCGAGACCACATCGTTCGGGCCTCGACTGCAACCACCAGGGCCGGATCCGGCTCCTCGGGCCCGGTCAACCACACCCTCGGCTCACGCCGATTCCGAGGCCCGCAGCCGGGCGCTGACCTCGAGGAAGCGATCGTTTTCTTCCGGGGTGCCGATCGTGACACGCAGGTTCTGCGGTATTCCGACATCTCGGATCAGAACATCGTGTTCGAGATAGCGCTGCCAGGTTCGGGGTGCGTCGGAAAACGATCCGAAGACCAGGAAATTGGCTTCACTGTCGTGAACCCGGAAACCGATGTCCCGCAGAGACTTCGCTACCCGCGCTCGTTCGGAGACCACCGTTGCGGCCCGGACCAGCGTTTCATCGGTATGCCGCAGCGCCACTCGCGCAGCGGTCTGTGTGAGGGTCGACAGGTGGTAGGGCAAGCGCACCAGCAGAACCGCCTCGATGACGGCCGGGGTGGCGACCAGGTACCCCACGCGAGCGCCCGCCAAAGCCAGCGCCTTGCTCAACGTCCTCGTGACCACTAACTTCGCCGGGTACTTCTCGAGGAGGCCGATAGCGCTGGGCGCAGCGGAAAACTCGGCGTAGGCCTCGTCCACGACCACCAGTCCCGGCGCACTGCGCAGCAAGCGCTCCAGATCCGCGTGCCCGAGGAGCGCGCCGGTGGGGTTATTCGGAATGGTCACGAACACGATGTCCGGGCGGTGCTCGATGATCTGGTCCAGGGTGTGCTCGATATCGAGCGAGGAATCCGCCCCGCCCGCGACCGATATCCATTCGGTAGCGAGGCATTCGGCAGCGATGCGATACATCGAATAGGCGGGTGCGACACCGAGCGCACGGCGTCCGGGACCTCCGAAAGCGAGCAGGACCTGCTGCAGAATCTCGTTGGAGCCGTTGGCCGCCCAGACATTGCCTGCATCCACCTCGACACCGGTCTGCCGTGCCACGTAGGCGGCGAGATCGCCGCGCAGCGCGACTGCGTCGCGGTCGGGGTAGCGGTGCAGCTCGGTGGCCACGGCGCGGATCGATGCCATGAGATCGTCGATCATCGCCTCCGATGGCGGATGCGGGCTCTCATTGGTGTTCAACCGCACCGCAACGACCGGTTGTGGCGCACCGTAGGGCGTATGCCCACGCAGACTGTCGCGCAGCGGCAGATCGGCCAGAGTGACCGCCGCAACAGACGGCACGGAAACATGCTCCACGGCAACAACATCGCTACCGACAGCGACCGATCCCATACTGCAAACCTCTCGAGCGTGCGCGACCGACGCCGCGGACAATGCAGTGATCACAGGTCCTAGCGGTCTCGCAACCGCCCTCATTCTGCGCCACCACCACCGTTGGGAAACCTGCTTTCACCATGGGGCTGGCGGGTTGCTGAGCGGGGAACGACCGGCCAACGTTCGGCGTCGGGTCGGCGTCGGCGAATCGCGACATGCCGCGAACCTTCGCATCGAGGCCCCACCGAACGGGCCTACTCGGATCGGTTCCGGAACTCGTAGGCGGTGCAGTTCTCGACCGGCAGGAAGCCCAGCCCACGGTAGAGGCGGTTGGTAAGCGCATTGTCGGTATCGGCGAACAGGCAGACGTCGGCGGATTCGGCCCGGATCACCTGCGAGACATGAGCGGTGAGCGCGCTCGCGTAACCACGACCCCGCGCGACGGGCGGGGTGAAGACAGGGCCGATACGCGCCCAGCCGAAGGAGGCGAGCTGCCGGGCGACGAGGCTGACGGGTTCGCCGCGGTCTTCCCACAACCACCACGAACCCGCGACGATGCGTTTACGCACCGCGTCGGCCGATGGTGGGCCCGCGGGTATGCCGGTTTCGACCCGCATGGCCGTCATCCACGACATACATAGGTCCAGGTCCGCTTCCCCGGCTTGCCGGGCATATCCCGGCACGGTCGGCACGACGAGTTCCTCCAGCCGGTACAGGGTGGTGGCGAAAGCCGGCCGGCAGTCACCACCGAGCGCCTCGCACCAGCGCTCGGCGAATGCGGTAGCGACCGAGGTGATGCCCTCCACTCCGGTGGCCTCCGGCGACGAAGCGGCGAAAGTGTCGGTGACGGCGGGAATGAGATCCGGCGAGAGCGCGCCGAGGTAGACATCGCGATGACCCGCCCGCATGGCGATACCGGTGACCCCGGAGCCGTTGTGCGCCGAGACGAAGACCGGCGTCGTCTTCGGGCTGTCCAGCCCGGAGACGATGTTGTTGACGGTCGTGGCGATCACCGTGTGCCGCAGGGGATCACGGTGCAGAACCGCACCGGCACGATCACGGAACCGGGCAGCATCGCTGGTGGTCTCGATATCCATCTACACAGGCTAGACAGCCGAGCCTGTTGCATACCCGGCCTTTTCAGCGGGGCGGCCGGTCAGCTCGCGGCTGCGGAACCCGTGGTCTCGGCTCGCAGTTTGAGCAGAATCAGGCCGGTGGTGCAGGCCAGAATGAGTCCGGCGACGGTGATTTCGACGTGCAGACCCGCGATGCCGAGAATCGCACCGACGAGTCCACCGATGAAGAACACCCAGGCCAGCACCCGCGACACGACGGCGGGTACGGCACGTGAACGCGCATCGCCGAGATTCGGCGACGGTGCCGTGGCCGAAGCGGCCGCGGCGGTCAGTGGGGTGGTCGAAGAAGCTCCCATCATCTACTCCTCGATGACGCCGATCCGAGTAATTCCGTGCGCGCCAACCGCTCGATGCGCTCTCATCCAGGTTTCAGGCGTCTCACGCGTAACTTGCATCACACACGCTACGGCCGCAACCAGCGAATTGTGCCGCACCCGGGCGTGCGACACGCCGAGGAGATCGGTTCGTTATCTGAGCTAATTACGTTTCAGAATCAGCGCGCAGTGACAGACCCGCTACCGGCGCACAGTCGCAACCCGTACCAGCATCTGGCCCGGACAGTCGCCCTCGTCTAGGGTGAGCGCGACTCGTACTTACCCAGGAGCATCACCGATGGAGAGCAGCAGGGCGAAAATCGTCGGTCCGGTGGCGGCCGTCGGTGCCGTCTCCCTCGGCTTGGTCCTCATCGGCGCCTGCGGTGTCGGACGTGATGACACCTACGTGGCACCGCCGCCGATCCGTTCCGGGTCCCATGCACCGGCACCCGTCGTCGAGGGCACGACCATCACCGCGTCGAAGGTGGTCATTCCGCCGTCGCCCACCTGGCGGATCGCGCCCGTACCAGCACCGCGGCGCACCCTGCCCGCGCACTGGACCACCGAGGCCCGCGACGAGGATTCGACCGAGGGTGTCGACTCCGACTCCGAAACCACTACCCGCCGCCCCCGCCCGGCCCAGCGGACCACGACGACGGAACCGCCCGTCACCACCGAGGACTGGGAGCCGACCACGGCTCCCACCACTCGCCCGGCCCGAACCACGCGCCCGCTGCCGACCTACGAACCGGAAACGGCCGATCAGGAAACGGCCGATCCGGAGACGAGCACCTACACCCGGCCGACCACCCGGCCCGCCTACACCGAACTTCCGGAACCGACTCCGCGCGCACCGCAGCTGGTCCCGACGCCGTCTCCTGAAGGCGAATACTGACCCGGTCGATACGGGCTGCGCACGCGTGCCGCCGATCCACGAGACAACGCTCGAGAGCATCCGCGGACGACCGGGCGTCATAGCCGCACCTCCGAGCCGGCCCGTTGAACAGCGAACGGCCCCAGCGGTGACGCTGGGGCCGTTCTACAGCACCGCTACCTACAGCTCCGGCAGCTCATAGTTGCCCACCTGCGACGCGAGCACGTTCAGGTGCTCGAGCCCGCCGCCGAGCGTGCGCTCGATGGCAGTAAGACGGGCGACGTAGTGGCCCACCGGATATTCGGCCGTGACGCCGATACCGCCGTGCATCTGGATCGCCTCCTGGCCGACGTGGCGCGCCGAGCGGCCCACCTGTAGTCGGGCCCGCGACACCGTCACCGCGTCGTCCTTGCCGTCGGCCAGCGACGCCGTGGCATACAGGCTCATGCTGCGCGCCAGCTCCAGCGACACATACATGTTGGCGGCACGCTGGGTCAGCGTCTGGAACTTCGACAGGGTGACCCCGAACTGCTTGCGCGTCTTCAGGTATTCGGTGGTCAATCGCAGCGCTTCCTCCATGGCGCCGATGGATTCGGCACACAGGCCCGCGTGCGCCTGCGCGAGCACCGAGCGCACCGCCTCGGAGGAATCAGCGTTGTCGCCGAGCAGCTCGGCCGGCGCGGAATCGAGTTCGAGCTGAGCACCGCGCTGTCCGTCGACCGTCGCGTAGGAGGTGCGGTTCACGCCCTTCGCATCGGCCGCGACCAGGAACAACCCGACACCACCGTCCGGCAGCGTCGCGCTGACCACGAACTCGTCCGCGCAATCACCGTGTGCGACAGGGTTCTTCACACCCGCGAGCACATACGTCTCGCCCTGCGGCACCGCGCGCGTGGTGATCTCGGCCGACGGCCAGCGGATACCCGGTTCGGCGTGTGCGAAGGCGAGCAGCTTGTTGCCCGCGGCCAGCTCGGGCAGGATCCGCTGACGCTGATCGGCCGTGCCTGCTGCGGCTACCAGCCCGCCGGGCACGAGCACCGCGTCCAGAATCGGTTCCGGCGCCAGCCTGCGCCCGACCTCTTCGAGCACCAGCATGGTTTCCACCGGGCCTGCGCCCATGCCGCCGTCTTCCTCGGTGAAGCTCAGCCCGAGTACCCCGAGTTCGGCCAGCTGACGCCACACCTCGCGGCTCCAGCCGAGCTCGGTCTCGGTGACCTTCAGCCGGGTTTCGGCATCGTAGGTGCGGGCCAGCAGTTCGCGGACGGTGTCACGCAGCATGACCTGTTCATCGGTGAGATCGAAATCCATGGTGTCGCCTCACAATCCGAGGATCGTGGAGGCGATGATGGTGCGCTGCACCTCGCTCGAACCTCCATAGATGGTTGTCTTGCGATAGTTCAGGTAGCTGGGGCCACTGCGCTGCGCCCAGCCGGGCGAGGCGATATCGTCCGCACCGACGGGCAGAGCGTCGGGGCCTGCGATATCGAGCAACAGTTCGGTGGCCGCCTGCTGCAGTTCCGAACCACGCAGTTTCAGCACCGAGGATGCGGGGTTGGGCTTGCCGTCCGAGGAGTTGGAGATCACGCGCAGCTGCGTCAGCTCCAGCGCCAGCAGTTCGTTCTCCAGTTCGGCCACCCGCGCGGCGAACAGCGGATCGTCGAGCAGGGTTCCCGAACCGGACCGCGTGGCGGCCGCGTATTCCTTGGCCACACCGATCTTGACCTTGGTCCTACCCACGCCGGTGATGCCGGTGCGCTCGTTGCCGAGCAGGAACTTCGCGTAGGTCCAGCCCATGTTCTCCTCACCGACCAGCTGATCGGCGGGGACGCGGACGTTCTCGAAGAACACCTCGTTCACCTCGTAGCCGCCATCGATCAGCTTGATCGGGCGGATGGTGACACCGGGCGACTTCACATCGAAGAGCAGGAACGAGATACCGGCCTGCTTCTTCGGTGCGTTCGGGTCGGTACGGACCAGACAGAAGATCCAGTCGGCGTACTGGGCCAGCGTGGTCCAGATCTTCTGGCCGTTGACGATGTAGGAATCGCCGTCGCGCACCGCGGTGGTGCGCAGCGAGGCCAGGTCCGAGCCCGCGTCGGGTTCGGAGAAGCCCTGGCACCACCAGATGTCGAGCGCGGCGGTCGGCGGCAGGAAGCGCTGCTTGAGCTCTTCGGAACCGAAGTGGGCGATCACCGGTCCGACCATCTGGGCGTTGAACGTCAGCGGCTCCGGCACACAGGCCAGCTGCATCTCGTCCTGCCAGATGTGGCGCTGCATCGGCGTCCAGTCCTTGCCGCCCCAGGCCACCGGCCAGTTGGGTACGGCGAGGCCGTTGTCGTTGAGGGCCTTGTGCGCGGTGACGATGTCCTCGCGTGACAGCTCGTGGCCGTATTTGACCCGGTCACGGATGTCGGCGGGGATCTCGTTTCGATAGAACTTGCGCAGTTCGTCGCGGAAGGCGACGTCGTCGGGGGAAAGGGCTAGTTTCATACGCATCTCCCTGCGTGTCTCGTATCTCCCAGACCAAACTACCCCCCGGTAATCCTGCATTGTCGAGTGGATCACATCCGCGCGACACGCACCCCCACGTCCCGATGCCCTGATCTGCGCGAGCGGCGGAGCAACCCCGGCAGATCGGTCGGAGCCCTGGTACGTTGCTGCACGGGGCGCGGGTCGCCCCATGGTCGTGATCGAGGGAGTTGAGTCAGTGAACGGCAGAACCATCGCACGCGTGACCGCGGCCGCGGCTTCCCTGGGAGTCGGCGCCGTGTTGACGCTCACCGCGACGGCCACCGCCGATCCGGCGCCGACTCCGGTCGAGAAGGGCCTGACCGCACTCGCCGACCGCGCCGAAGGCGACAAGGCCGTCACGGCAGGCGTCGGTGCACTGCGTGAGTACAGCAACCTGGTCGACGTGGCGAAGCTGCGCGATATCAACGGCGCCTTCGCACCCTTCGCCTACCCGGCGCCCACCTTCGGCTGCGGCGTCAACGGCCTGGTCACCACGATCATCGGCGCAGGCACCGCGAACGGCCCCAGCGCCAATATCGGCGTCAACAGCGCGCCGGGCACCCTCATGTTCCACGCCACCCCCGCCCATTCCGGCGTCCCGTTGTCCTCGGGCCTGGTGGTGGCCTGGGTGAACATCAACAACGGCGCCAGCGGTATCGACATGCTCGACGAGCGCACCGAACTCGGCACGCCCGCGCTGGCCAAGACCGTGAACAGCGGGCCGGGCACGGTGTTGGCGTCGATGTGGGGCACCATCGACTACCCCGGTGCACGCTGTGTCATGATGCCGACCGTCGGCACGTTCTCTGTGGCCGAGCAGCCGGTCCAGTTGCCGCCGCCTGCGCAGAGCCCGGCTCCGGCACCTACCCCGGCTCCCGGACCCGCCGAGTCCGGTGATGGTGGCTCCGGCCAGGCGGTCGCGCCACCCGCGCCCGAGGCCGCACCGGCTCCGGCGCAGGCACCTGCCGCGACCACCGCTCCCGCGAAGCCACAGGTGCCTGCGGGTACCCAGGTTCAGGGCGGTCACTGAGCGGGTCTCGCCTCGGATCGCACTGCCGCGGGAATTCACCGACTCACGCGCGGCGCGACCTTGTCGAAGAACGCTCGGATATCGGCGACATGGGCGCCCGGCTGTTCCATGGCCACAAAATGATTGCCCGTGTTCCCCTCCGGCCAGTGCACGATGTCGTTGTCTTTGTCCGCCAGCCGCCGCATCAGCGCCGAACCGCCGCCGTAGGTCCCGGTGGGCACCAGTCGCTGACCCTTCGGCCAGGCGAAGCCTTCCTCACCGAGCCCGTTGTACATCGGCCACGACGAGGTTCCTGCGGTGTCGGTGAACCAGTACAGCGCGATATTGGTCAACAGGTGGTCGCGGTCGACGGAGTACTCGGGCAACGGCGCGAATTCGTGGAACTTGTGCACGAGCCAGGCCAGTAGGCCGACCGGCGAATCTGTCCAGGCGTGGGCGAAGGTCTGCGGGGCCGCATGCAGTAGCGCGTGGTGGTCGACTCCGGTCATCCACTGCTGCATCATGTCCCATTCGGCGCGTTCGTCCTCGGTCATCGTCGGGACATCCGCTGCGGTCGGCATGCCGATGCCGCCGTCGATGTGGACGCCGATCACCCGATCCGGCGCCGCGATCGCTATCTCCGGCGCGATGTAGGCACCGAGGTCACCGCCCTGGACGCCGTAACGCTCGTAGCCGAGGCGCTCCATCAGCGTCACCCACATGCCGGCCACCCGCGCTGTCGTCATCCCGGTCTCGGTGGGCGCGGCAGAGAAGGTGAAGCCTGGCACCGACGGCACCACGACATGGAAGGGTTGCGCGCCCTCGAATCCGTGCGCTCGCGGGTCGGTGAGCGGGCCGATCGTCTTGCTGAACTCGACGAAGGAGTTCGGCCAGCCGTGGGTCAGGATCAGCGGGATCGCATCCGGATCAGCCGAGCGGACATGTACGAAATGCATGTCCAGACCATCGATTTCGGTGAGAAACTGCGGGAAATCGTTCAACGCCGCTTCCTGGGCGCGCCAGTCGAATTCGGTGCGCCAGTACTCGGCCAGCTCCTTCAGATGGTCCAGCGGCACACCGCGCTCCCAACCCTGCCCCGGTAGCTGATGCGCGGTCCACCGAGTGCGGGCCAGCCGCTCGTGCAGGTCGTCGATATCGGCCTGCGGGATGTCGATCCGGAAGGGGCGAATCGGGAAAGTCATCAGTGTCTCCTGTCGGGTCGGTGTCGATCCGAGAATTACGCTAGAAGGCAAATAGGACCAATCAGGTCCTACTTCTCGGGAATCCTGAAGATATGAACGACACTCCGGAACGGCTGCTGCGGCTGCTGTCGCTGCTACAGACACCACGGGAATGGCCGGGCAGCGAACTGGCCGAACGGCTCGGCGTCACCGGCCGCACGGTGCGCCGCGATATCGAGCGGCTGCGCGAGCTCGGATATCCCGTCGAGGCGAGCATGGGCGCGGCCGGTGGTTATCGGCTGGTCGCCGGTGCCGCCATGCCGCCGCTACTGGTCGACGACGAGGAGGCGGTCGCGCTGGCGGTCGGACTGCGGGCTGCCGCCGGTTCGGCCATCACCGGGATCGAGGAGGCGTCGGTGCGCGCGCTGGCCAAACTCGAACAGGTGCTGCCGGCGAAACTGCGGCGCCGGGTTCGGGTGCTCGGAACTGCGCTGGTGCCGCCGTCGGGCGAGGATCCCGGCGTGGACGCCGAGATACTTACGGCGCTGGCCGTCGCGGTGACCAATACCGAGCGGGTGCGCTTCGGCTACCGCGACGGTTCCGGAGCGGTGACCACACGTCATGCCGAGCCGGCGGGGCTCGTCCCGTCCCGGCGACGCTGGTACCTCGTCGGCTACGACCTCGATCGCGAAGGCTGGCGGATGTTCCGGGTGGACCGAGTCGATGGCGCCCGGCCGACCGGCGCCCGCTTCGCCCCACGAGCCCTGCCCGCCGACGATCCGGCCGCCTACGTCGCGGGGCGCCGCACCGATTGGGGCACGCCGACACTGCGGGTCCGCGTCACCATCGACGCACCTTTATCGCGGGTCGCGGGCCGACTCGGCGACGCCCCCGGCGACATCACCGCCGTCGATACCACCAGCTGCGCCATGGACTGCGACCGCGACGACTCCCCCGAATGGCTGGCTCAGCGCCTGCTCGCCCTCGGCGCGGAGTTCCGGGTGCACGAACCGACGGAACTCAGGGACCATGTCCGAGGCATCGCGGAACGAGCGAAGCGAGCGCTGCGGTAACGCGGACGACGCATTCGCTGACGCGGACTCGGCCGCAGGTCAGGTGCACCGCGGCCCAGCCGCACTGTGATGAATTCCATATCCGAGAGGCCGAACTACGCACCAGTACCAGAACGTGAGTCCCCAACTGCCGCAAGATTTCTGCGACCATGCCGTGATGGGTTATTTCGACGGCGCGCGCGGCCGGATGCACTATCGGCGGTGGCCGGACGAGGATCGGGTGGCGGTGCTGGTGCTACTACCCGGTATCGGTCAGCACAGCGGGCATTACCACCGCTTCGCGCGGGTCCTGCGCGGTGCGCGCATCGAGATGTGGGCATTGGATACCGCCGGACACGGGCTCAGCGAGGGGGATCCCGATCAGCCGGGAACCCTGCGGGAACTGGTGGACGACGCGGTAGCGCTGCTCGAGCTGGTCCGGGCGCAAGTCCCCGAGACGCCGCTGATTCTGATGGGTCATTCGCTCGGCGCGGTCACCACGCTCGGCGCGCTCGGCGCCGCCGTGCCACCCGCGGCCGAGGACATCGACCCCGATACCGACCGCGGCACCGACACCGTCGCCGCCGACTACCCGCTGGTCCCGTCGATCCCACCGGACGCATTGGCAGCTCTGGTGCTGTCCGGAGTCCCGCGCCGCGCCCTCGGCGGTGGTTCGGCGGATGCCGCCGGAACGCCGCTGCCCGCACAGCTTCCGGTGCTCGCGGTGCACGGCGCCGACGATCGCCGGGCTCCGGTCGAAGCGATGCGGGTATGGACTGGGCGCCATAAATGGGTAGATTTGCGGGAGTACGCCGACGCCGGGCACGATCTGCTGCACGAGCCGGTGCACGCGCGGGTCGGTGCCGACATCGCGGAGTGGACGCTGGGAGTCGTCAAGGGGTTGGCACGGCGCTCGTGACCGACAGCTGCGCAGGCAGCCGATGGGAAGAAGGGGGACGAGGTGCAGCGCAACGCTATCGCCGCACTCGGTACCGCGGTCGACAACGGTGATCTGTGGATCGACGGAGTCCTGGTGGCCGAGGGTGCGCACGAACAGTGCGCCTCGAGGTACGAACAGCTCGCCGATCAGGTCGACATCCAGATCCAGCAGCTCACCGCGGCCGCCACGCTGCCGGGTTTCGGTGGGTTCGCCTCCGGCGAGGCGCTGCGCCGCGGTTTCGAAGGTAAGGCCACCGACGCGATCACGCAGCTGCGTGATTACTCGGCCGCCGCCCGAAGCCTGGCCCAGACCTTCCGCGCCGCCGCCGCGGCCTACCGCGACACCGACGACGCCGTCGCCGCCGCGACCCGCAAGGTGGCCGCCGATGCGTGATATGCCGCGCGCCGCCGAACGCGGTGCCCACCAGCGCGTCGACCCCGACTACGCGACGACGGTGGAGATCTTCGACAACCTGACCCATCACCAGATCCACACCGCCATACAGCAGCTGGCGCCCGCCACCCTGCTCGCCGGCCAACAGGCCTGGCAGAACACGGCCACCGGGCTCACCGACGCGGTCGACCAGGCGCACACCGAGATTCGCTCGGCCATCGCCGACGGCTGGCGTGGCGGCGCCGCCCAGCAAGCCGCCGCGGCCGTCAGCGACTTCGAACTATTGGGCAGGCAGCTCGCCGATGTGATGGCGGTGGTCGGAGAGCGGCTCGGCCAGGCAGGCGACGCCGCCGAGGCATTGCGTGGCGCGGTGCCCGGTCCGTCCGACGAAGAACCCGATCTGGCGGCCGCGCTGCTGGATCCGGCGCGTGCCAGCGACAATGTCGCCGCGGCCAAGAACATCGAGAACTCGCGCCAGGACGTGGTCCGGGTGATGGAGAGCATCTACACCACCGCATTCATCCCTACCGGCACCGCGGTGCCCGCGTTTCCGGAGGCACCAGCGGGCGCGGGGGTCGATGCTCCTGCGGCAGCCGCGGCACCCGGCCCGGTGTCGATCGTGGTTCCGGATACGGGTGAGGGCAGGCCGGTGTCACAGCCCTCGGCGGTGACCATCGTTGCGGCCGCAGACCAGGAGCCGGGCACACCGGATCAGCCGGTGGCCCCTGTGGAGGAGGAGTCCACGGAGCCGGGCGCTCAGGCTCCGGTGACGATCCCTGCGGCGGCCGCACCGGTCGTCATCGCTGGTACGGAGACGGCTCCGCAGACTCCCACCACGACCCCGGCATCGGCAACCACCGCACCGGCAAGTGCCGCACCGGTGATTGCGACCGACCGCCCGGCAGCAATGCCGACCACCGCACCGGCCGCCACCATGAACTCCACCGCGTCCGTCGCGGGAGTCTCTTCGGTTCCCTCGAACGCCAGCACTTCCGACGACCAGCGCAAACGTGATGAGAAGCGCCAGGATTCGGCCGGGTCCGGTGGCGACGCGATCGCCGGGATGAGCGCGGGCGCCATGGGTGGTCTCATGGGTGGCGCGCTGGCCGCTGCCGACACCACCCGCCCCGGACCTGCCCCCGTCGCCCCGAAACCCGCACCGGCGAACACCGACGAATTCGACGACGAGGACGACGACCTGCACTACGTCGACGACGAACTGACCTTCCTCGAACCAGCCGGTGCGGGTGGCGAGCTGATCGGCTCGCTCGACCCCACCACCCCGCCGGTCCTCGGTGAGTGGACCGAGCACGAGTGAACTGGAGCATGACCCCGGACCAGTTCGCCATGGCCTGGTCCCGGACCGACGGGGATCGCATCCCCTATCCGCTGGCCGTACGATTGTCGGCGCGCGATACCGCCGAACGCGCCGCGCAACTGCCCGCCCTCACCGAATGGTGTGACAGCACCCTCGACGCCGATCTGGAAGCCGCGTTGCGCGTGCTGGCCCGCCCTGACGTCTGCGTCGAGGTATTCGGTGAACGTACCGGCGACGACGGCGCGACCAAGCCCGTGCGCGTCCTCGGCGCCGCCAGCGGCAACGTCGCGGTGGTTGCGTCGCAGCGCCCCGGATCCGAATCCGATCGTGGCGCCGAACTGACCGTGATCGCCGGTGGCGCCAAATCGCTGCCGGGGCGAGTGGTGTCGATGCTGCCCGGCTGCCCCGCAGGCACCGGTCCACGACTCAATGCCCCACTGTCGCGGGTGGTCGAGGACAGCCGGAATCTGGTGACGATGCCGGTCGCCGGTCCGACCGAACCGACACGCATCCGCAAGCTGCTGCGGCAGCGCCGCGACGGTATCGGCCAGATCGTGGTGTCGGTGCGCCGCGACGACGAACTCGATCCGTTCGGTGTGCTGTGCTGGGTGGACCTCGCCGATGACGGACGCTATCTGGTGCGCACCGGCAACAGCGTCGACATCGTCGCGGTGGACGCCGAGCAGTTCACCGGCCACCTGCGCCCGATGGTCACCGCCGCCCAGCGTCGCACCGCCCTCGCCGACCAGTGGTGAGCCTCTCGCGAGCCAGTGGTGAGCGAGGCCTAGGCGTCGGCGCGCAGTAAGTCGGTCACTTCATGGTCGGCGAGCTGATGGAAATCGCGGTAGGCATTGCCGACGCCGCCGAGGCTGGGTGGGACCAGCGGGCACACCACCTCATCGGCTTCGAGCGCGATCCGGTCCATGGCCTCGGCCGAGGCCACCGGGACAGCGACGATGATCTGTTTCGGCATCCGCAGCCGCGCCACCCGGCAGGCCACCAGCACTGTCGCTCCGGTCGCCATGCCGTCGTCGACGATGACGACGGTGCGCCCACCCAGCGCGATCGGCTCGGTATCGCCACGCCACGCCACGCGACGGCGCTCGAGCTCGGCGCGTTCGACGGCCTCGATATCGGCGAGGCGCTCGCGCGGGAGCCCGGTGTGGGCCAGCACGTCGGCGTTGATCACCCGGCCGCCGTCTTCACCGATCGCGCCGACCGCGAGTTCCGGTTGCCACGGCACGCCGAGCTTGCGGACCAGCAGGATGTCGAGGTCGCCGCCGATCACCTCGCGCACAGCCGCCGCGACCGGAACCCCGCCGCGCGGCAGACCGAGCACCAGTGGATTCGACGCGTGCAGGTAGGACAATCTCTTACCCAGCGCGCGGCCGGCTGCTGCCCGATCGCTGTAGACCATTACCTCGAACGCTACTCCGCCACGCGCTCGACTACATCGAATCGTCGCAGGTCCAGGCTGGGATTGGCCAGGCGAACCTCGGCCACTCGCGCCAGATCCACCGTCGCGACGCGCACACCCGGTTCATCGCCGAGTTCGGCAAGCACGACGCCCGCCGGGTCGATGATCATCGATGCGCCCGCACCGCGGCGCGCGCTCTGATCGGCGGCGGCAACGTAGACGGTGTTCTCGATGGCGCGGGCGCGCAGCAGCGTCGTCCACTGCTCGACCTTGCCCTGCCCGGGAATCCACTGCGCCGGCAGCAGCAGCACCTGGGCTCCCGCGGCCGCGACTCGACGGCAGCCCTCGGGGAAGCGCAGATCGAAACAGGTCTGCATGCCGAAGGTGACCTCGCCCACGGTGAACACGGCCGGTTCGGCCACCACACCGGCCCGCACGACTTCGGATTCGCGATGGCCGAACGCGTCGTAGAGATGCACCTTGCGGTACCGGGTGAGCAGTGCGCCGTCGGGGCCGAGCGCGACGAGCGTGTTGTGGATCCGGTCCTCACCCGGCGCGGTCGCCTCCACCACTCCGGCCACCAGATGCACCCCGTAGTCGGCGGCGATCGCGGCGAGGCCGGTGACGAACGGGCCGGTCAGCGCCTCGGCGACGGCCACGACGCGGTGATCGAGCCTGCCGACCGCGAACATCGAATACTCCGGCGCGACCACCACCGCGGCGCCGGCGTCCGCGGCCGCGCGCACATGTTCACGCAGCGCGGCGAGGTTCTCCGACGGCTCGGTCGACGGCGCGAACTGGACCACCGCAAGATCGACTCGCCCGGGCCCGTGCACCGCCGTCGCGGGCGTGTTCTGCGGTTGCATAGGTCTCACCGTATTGGCCCGGTGGCCGGGACAGCCACCGCGAGGCAGTAAACTGCTGCTCAATGAGCACTAATCAGGTCGACAGCGTTCCCGGCGACGACGAAACCGCCGCTGTGGGTGGCGATACCAGCACTGTCGACCCCACCTTCGCCGATCTCGGCATCGATGACCGCATTCTGCGGGCCATCGCCGATGTCGGCTACGAATCGCCGTCGCCGATCCAGGCGGCGACGATCCCACCGCTGCTCTCCGGCGCCGATGTGGTCGGCCTCGCGCAGACCGGTACCGGTAAGACCGCCGCGTTCGCCATCCCGATCCTGATGGGGCTCGAGGCCACCGGTAAGGCGCCGCGTGCGCTGGTGCTCGCCCCGACCCGAGAGCTGGCGATCCAGGTGGCCGAGGCGTTCGGCCGCTACGCCACCCATATCCCCGGCCTGCATGTGCTGCCGATCTACGGTGGCCAGAGCTATGGAGTGCAGCTGTCCGGGCTGCGCCGCGGCGCGCATGTCGTGGTCGGCACGCCCGGGCGCGTGATCGATCATCTGGAAAAGGGCACGCTCGACCTGTCGCAGCTGCAGTACCTGGTACTCGACGAAGCCGACGAGATGCTCAAGATGGGGTTCCAGGAGGATGTCGAACGCATCCTCGCCGACACCCCGTCCGATAAGCAGGTCGCACTGTTCTCCGCGACCATGCCCCCGGCGATCCGCAAGATCTCCAAGCAGTACCTGAACAATCCGGTCGAGATCACCGTCAAGGCCAAGACCTCGACCAACGTCAACATCACCCAGCGCTGGGTGCAGGTGTCGCATCAGCGCAAGCTCGACGCGCTGACCCGCATCCTCGAGGTCGAATCGTTCGAAGCGATGATCATCTTCGTGCGCACCAAGCAGGCCACCGAGGAGCTGGCCGAGAAGCTGCGCGCCCGCGGTTTCTCCGCCGCCGCCATCAACGGCGATATCGCCCAGGCCCAGCGTGAGCGCACCATCGGTCAGCTCAAGGCGGGCACCCTCGACATCCTCGTCGCCACCGACGTCGCCGCCCGTGGTCTCGACGTCGAACGCATCTCGCACGTGGTCAACTACGACATCCCGCACGACACCGAGTCCTATGTGCATCGCATCGGCCGCACCGGCCGCGCGGGCCGTTCCGGTGAGGCGCTGCTGTTCGTCGCACCGCGCGAACGGCATCTGCTCAAGGCGATCGAACGCGCCACCCGGCATCCGCTGACCGAGATGCAGCTGCCCAGCGTCGACGATGTCAACGCCCAGCGCGTCTCGAAGTTCGGTGACGCCATCACCGAGAACCTCAATTCGGCGAACGTCGCGCTGTTCCGCAAGCTGATCGAGGAGTACGAGCGCGAGCACAACATCTCGCTGGTCGATATCGCGGCCGCGCTGGCCGTCGGCTCCCATGACGGCGACAACTTCTTCATGGAGCCCGAACCCGAGCCGGTCGAACGGCCACAGCGCGAGCGGGCGCCGCGCCGCTTCGACGACGAGCGCCCCGGTGGATCCGGCGGACGGCATCGGGCCACCGGCGACGAGCTGGCCACCTACCGGATCAGCGTCGGTAAACGGCATCGGGTGGTGCCGGGTGCGATCGTCGGTGCGATCGCCAATGAGGGCGGGCTGCGGCGCAGCGACTTCGGCCATATCAGCATCCGGCCCGACCACAGCCTGGTGGAGCTGCCCGCGAATCTGCCGCAGCAGACCATGGAAGCGTTGCGGAACACCAGAATCAGCGGTGTGCTCATCCAGCTGCAGCTCGATCAGGGTCCGCCCGGAGGGCGCTCCTTCACCCGCGGCCCGCGCCGCGATCGCGAACCCGGCAAACGCTACGAGCGGCGCAAGCCCCGTTCCTGACGCCACGCCGGGCCGGGCAGGCTTCATCGCAGCGGGATCCGCTGGCTAAGGTGTTGCCGTCCGGTGCGCAAGGAAGCGCTGACCGGTGTCCCGTCCGGGCACAGGAGGGCCGCGTTTGTTCGTGTTCGGTGATCGTGTCGTCAGCACCGCCGCAGACCTCGCCCGCGCCGCGCGGTGCGAATTCGCGATGCTGCACGCCCTCGATACCGAGATGGGCGCGGTGCCCGCCGAGGCCGTCGGCGGTGGCGATGTTCCGGCCGGACGGCGTGGACAGGCGGACCTGGATGCCGAACGGGCCGCACTACTGGCGCGGTTACGCGAACGCCACGGCGACGGCGTCGTCGAGATCGGCGCGTTCGGTGACTGTACCGACCTCGATGGCGTCAGCGGATCCCGCGGCGTCGTCATCTCACAGCTGAGCGCCGCGCACTCTGAAACCATTGCCGCACTGCATGATCGAGCGCCAGTGATAGCAGGGGCGGTGTTCTTCGACGGCGAATTCGCCTGCCGCGCCGACTTCCTGGTACGCGCCGAGCACCGGGTCCGCTACCGCGTGCACGCAATCGCCGCCGACGACTTCTCCATCACCGGCGCCCTGGAACTCGCGGGCTGTGCTGCGGCGATCGAGGCCACCGGCGTGCCCGCCGACCCGTTGATCGCGCAGTCACACGACGGCGCCATCCGGACGTTGCCGCTGGCCGAGCTGCTTCCGGTGTACCGCGCGCGGCGGGCCCGGGTGCGGCGCATCGTGGAGGAGAAACTCGGCGAGCTGCTGCCCGCACAATGGGGCGATCCGCGCTATCTGGCCTGCGGGCACTGCCCGGTCTGCGTAGCGGCGCTCACCGCATCCCGCGATCTGCTGCTGGTGGCGGGTATGCGTGCCACAGCCAGGGCTCGCCTGCGCGAGGCAGGCATCGGCACCATCGACCGGCTGGCCGCGACACAGGATGTGCCGCCGACGGTGCCCGAGGTACCGCCGCGCACCCTGCTCCGGCTACGCAGACAAGCCGAGATCCAGCTGCGCCGCGACGATTCCGGACGCCCCGCGCACACCCTCGTCGACCCCCTCGCGCTCGGTGCACTGCCACCCGCATCCCCCGGCGACCTCGGCCTCACCATCGACACGGTGGCGCCGGACCAGGTGCGGATCGAGATCGGCGGCTCCGGTGTCGTACAGCTGTCGTTGCTCGTGCCGTCGGCGTGTGAGGGCGCCTGCGGCCGGGTCCGCGCCGAACAGCGCGGCGCGCTCGACGAGGTGCTCGGCTTCATCTCCGAGCGCAGGCAGGCGCATCCAGGCCTGCACGTATTCCACTACACCGCTGCCGTGCGCTCGGCCCTGCTGTGTGCGGGCGGCCGCTTCGGAGCGGGCGAGGACCTGATCGACGAACTGCTGCGCGGCGGCGTGCTCGTCGACCTGTATCCGATCGTGCGCAGCGCGTTACTGATCGGCGCGGACTCCTACCGGCCGGCGCGGTTGCGGTCGCTGCTGTCCGGTGCGGAACTCGCCTCCGGTGCCGACCACGACTGTGTCACCGTGCTGGGGTTGCGGGACTGGCTGCTGGACCGGGCCGCGGAACAGCGCATCGACACGGCAGTTCCGCTCGAGCGCGACCGGCGCACCGTTGCCGGTCCGGTCGATCCGCACCTAGCACCGCCTGTTCGTCCGACTCCGATCGAAGCAGCACTTGCCGAATTCGCAGCGCCCGCCGATCAGCCCGGCGTCGAGGCGACTGCCCGGCACGTGGCGGCGCTCATGGCGGCGGCGCTTGGATACCGCCGGCGCGAACGACAGCCGCTGTGGTGGGCGCACTCCGATCGGCTCAGCCATCCGGTGGACGAGTGGCCGGAGGCGCCGGGAGTGCTGGTGGCGGACTGGGGCACCGTCGATACGAAATGGCATATCGGCCCACGCGGTGACACCGTGCGGCGATTCCTCACGCTGACCGGCCGGATGGGCGCCGGGAGCGCGCCGGCACCGGGTGCGGCCGTCTACACCTTCTACGACCGTCCGGTCCCCACGGGCATGGTGGGGGCACGGGCGACCGGGACCGCCACGGTGCTCGGCTGTTCGGTCGACGCGGAATTCGACGACACCGTCCGGCTCGAGGAACGGCTGCCCGCAGGCTGCGCACCGTTCGACGATCTGCCTGCCGCGATCGCCCCTGGCCTGCCCGGTCAGGACGACAACGTGGACGCCGCGGTCGAGCACAGCGCGCAACTGCTGCTGATGACGCTGCCGCAGATCCCCGCGGGCGCGGTCTTCGATATCCTCGCTCGCCGCCCCCCACGGCTGCGGCCCGCGGGTGGACCGCTGCCTCGGGTACACGGTGACCATGCCGCCGCGATCACCGCGGCCGTGCGCTCGCTGGACGACTCCTACGTCGCGGTGCAGGGGCCGCCGGGCACGGGGAAGACCGCGACGATCGCGCGGGTCGTCGAGCGCATGGTCACCCGGTACCGCTGGCGGGTCGGTGTGGTCGCGCCGACGCCTGCGATCGTGGAGAACCTGCTGGACGCGGTGGTCGAGGTCGGGGTGCTACCGGAGTTGGTGGCCAAGAAGGACGTCACGATCCCGGCGCCGGAGTGGGTCGTCATCGACGCCGAGCGCTATCGGCGGTTCCTGGACAACGCGATCAACGGCTGTGTGGTGGGTGGCGCCCCGGCCGATTTCGCCGATCCGGCGCTGGTCCCCTACCAGGGATTGGATCTGCTGGTGATCGCGGACGCCGGACGATTCCCGCTGGCCGATGCCGTCGCCGCGGCGGTGAGCGCCCGCAATCTGCTGCTGATCGGCGATCCGGCCCCGGCTCCCGCGGCGACCACAAGTGTGCCGTGCACGCCACAAGAACGCCTCGGCGCCGCACATCCCGAACCCGTCGGTGACTCGGCACTCGGCTGGCTGACCGACGGCGAGGACACCCTGCCCGCCGAGCGCGGGTACTTCCTCGACCGCACCTGGCGGATGCATCCGCAAGTGGCCGAACCGATTTCGCGGCTCTATTACGACGGCAGACTGCGCGCAAGCGACACGGTCACCCTGGCGCGCCGCCTCGCCGGTACCGAACCAGGAATCGGCACCGTCCTGGTGGATCATCACGGCAATTCGACCGAATCCGTCGCCGAGGCACGGGAAGTGGTGCGCCGGGTGCGTGCGCTGCTCGGCCTGCCGTGGACGATCGGCGCGACGACGCGGCGGCTGCATCCGCACGACATCTTCGTGGTGACGCCCTACCGCGCCCAGGTGGCCAGGATCTCGACGCTGTTGGCCCGCGCGAAGATCGACGACGTGCTGGTGGGCACGCCCGAGCTGTTCCGCGGCCGGGAGGCGGCGGTCGTCATCGTGTCCATGGCGACCTCCAGCCCGGCCGACGCACCGCACGGCCTGCCGTTGCTGATGTCGCGCACGCTCGTGCAGGGCGCGTTGTGCCGGGCGCTGTGGCAGGCGATCATCATCCGCTCGCCGCTGCTGACCGAGTATCTTCCCGGCTCGCCGGAGGAACTGACCGAGCTGTCCCGGTTCCTACGGTTGGGCTGACACGCCCGGTTTCGCGGCGGGCAATTCTCGGATCGATACCGGTTGGGAGTACCCGTATATTCAATGCGGCGGCCGCAGATTCCCGGTCAACTGCCGATTATGGAAATGGCGTAACGCGCCAATCAATATCCAAACCAGTCGGTTTTATATCCGAATCGTTCGAATTGCTTACTACTACAGCTGGTAATTTTCGCCGCGATTCCCCGGCATCAGCCGAAGCATTTTCCTTCGCCGCGATAGGTCGGCACAGTGGTGCGCACACCCTCACCGTCGACCACCTGGACCCGATCGAACCGCTCGCACAACTCGCCCGCTTTGGCGTGCCGGAACCACACCCGGTCGCCGATGCGAAGGTGGGCGGCACCGGTCAGCGGGGTCTGCACCTCGCCCGCACCCTCGGTGCCGATCATCCGTAAACCGAGTGGCCACACCGGCTTCGGCACCCGCGACGCCCCCGCAGGGCCGGAGGCGATATAGCCGCCACCGAACAGCGTCGCGATGCCCATGGCCGGTGTACGCACGACGGATAGCGCGAAGAACAGCGACGGCTGGATGCTGAATGCGCGATAGTCGTCGAACAGGGTCGGCGCGTACAGACCGGACCCGGCGGTCACCTCGGTGACGGCCGCGTCACCTGTACTGACCTCGATCGATCCCGTGCCACCGCTATTGACGATCTGCAACGGGCCGACCACTGACCGCACCGCCTCGACCACCGCGCCCCGGCGCCTGCCGATCTCTGCCGCCGACGCCTTCTTCACCAGCCGCACTGCGATATTACTGTCGGGCAGGCCGGCGATCTGCGCCTCGTAGGTCATCACTCCGACCACCTCGAAGCCGCGTCGCTGCGCCGTCTCGGCCAGCCGCGCCGCCTCTTCCGGCGTCCGCACCGGTGAACGACGCACACCCAGATGCAGCGGTCCGATCCGCAGCGAAGCATCGACATCCAGGCAGACCCGCGGCTGCACGGATTCCGTCCCGATCGCGGCACGGATGAAGTCCAGCTGGGCGATATCGTCGATCATCAGCGTGATCGAATCGCGAAGAACCGGGTCGGCGCCGAGCTCGGCCAGGGCAGATCGGTCGGTCACCGGATAACCGAGCAGCACATCGCGGGCGCCGAGCCGGACCAGCCAGATGGCTTCGGCCAGCGAATACGACATGATGCCCGCGAATCCGCCGTCAGCGGTCAGGCCGGTGCCGAGCACCTCTTCCAGCACGGCTCGGCACCGCACGGATTTACTGGCGACGCGAATGGGGACCCCACCGGCGCGGCGCACCAGATCCGCGGCATTGGCGCGTAGTGCGGTCAGGTCGAGGGCGGCGAGGGGCGGCTCGAGGTCGGCGGTGGCGGCGTGCAGCCCCGCGATCGGCGACGTTTCGGTCACCCCATCCACTCAACCATGCAACTGGTCAGGCGTCCAGTACTGCGCGGATACTGCTTCCGCGGACGCGACTACCCCTCAGGCGTCCGCAGCACGGGTGGCCAAGCTCGACACCACATCGTCGAGGACGACCAGGATCGTCTCGTCGTCCCGGTCGGCCAGCCAGCGCAGCACCGCGCCCTGCATCACCGAGACCACATAGGCCGCGATGGCCTCGACCGGCTCCAGCCACTGCGCATCCGCGAGCCGGGCACACAACTCCAGAAAGACGCCCACCTCGGCATCCATGTCCTGGAACAGCGCGGAACCAGGCGCAGCCGGCGCGGTGTCCGCATCACCGTCCCAGTGCTCACGCAACTGCTGGACGGCTTCCTCATAGGCCTGTAGCTGCTTGGCCGGGGTGGCCTTCACCAGCGGCCAGTACGCGCTGAACCCGGCGTGCAGCAGCACCCGCAGGGCGCGCACACCGGTCATATCGAGCGAGGCAGCCGCATTCTCGACTGCCTCGCAGACGGTCGGCCGCAATCGGGCCTCTACCAATTCTCCACGTGCGATCAACGACGACTCCCTCGGCGACAGATCTCGCGCACCTCGTTGGCGCGATTCGCTGAGACTGGCGGACACTTGTCGGGAAAGTGCAGCCCATCCAGTCAGCGTTCATCAATGGTAGAAGGTTTTCAGGGTTTAAGAACTAGTTCGGTGGGTAAATTCAGACTAAAAGATTGTTTTGTTACCTAACCGGAACGATGCCGGACCCCTCGGCGCTGCGCCGGAATCGCTTCCGCGAACATCACTCTCGACCCTCCCCGTCGTCGGCACAAAGCATCGATCAGCGTACGACACGATCGACGCCGTTATCTCACCACTGTGTCTGATCACACAGTTGGACCTCGCAAAACGGACACCTGCTCGCCGCCGCGAGGTTCCCCGGACCACGCCACAGCGTCCCGCAGGACCGTTAGCCTGAGAAAGTGACTCTCTCGCCCCTGGCCGGCCACCTCCGCATCACCGGCACCTTCAACTTCCGCGACCTCGGCGGTCTTGCCACCGCGAGCGGCGCCACCGTTCGCCCCGGTGTGCTGCTGCGATCGGCCCAGCTCAGCGGGCTGGACGAGGCCGGACACGCCGTACTGCGCGAGCTCAGCGTGAGCGCGGTGCACGATCTGCGCGGACAGCCGGAGATCGCCGTCCAAGGCGCCGACCAGTTGCCCGACGGCATCCGGCTGACCGTCACCCCGTTCGACTCCGATATGGGCGAGGCACCGCCGCACGACCCGGCCACCGGCGCCGCGCTGGCGCATATGCTCGAGGTCTACCGGCTCTTCCCGGCCCGCGCGGAGGCACATGCGGCCATCGTCGCGATCGCCGAATCGATTGTGCGCGACGACGGCGCGGTGCTCGTGCACTGCGCGGCGGGCAAGGACCGCACCGGCTGGGCAGTCGCGACACTGCTGCTCGCGGTCGAGGTCGGCGAGGAAGCAGTGCTGACCGAATACCTGCTCAGCAACTCCGCCGTGCCGATGCTGCGCGCGATGCTGACCGAAAAGCTCGGACCCGACCACGTCTTCTCCGATGATCTGCTCGGCGTCCGCGAGGAATACCTGCGCAGCGCACTCGACGCGGCCCGCGAACTACACGGGGATGTCGAACGCTATCTGAGCGCCGTCGGGCTCACCGCCGACCTGCGCGCACGCCTGCGCGAACGCATGGTCGGCTGATCGCATCCGCTACGCGCTGCGCCGGACCAAACCATCGGCACCGATGGTGACCTGGTCACCGGTGTGGAACCAGGTACCGGTGAAGCGGTCCGCGGTGGTCTTCGGGTCGTTCCAGTAGCGGCGGGCGACATTCGGTCCACGGCACAGCAATTCGCCGTGACCACTGTCCGCACGCGGACCCCACAGGGCCAATTCGGTACCACCGAAGGGGAATCCGAGCACCTTGCCATCGGGATCGGCCGGCGAATCCTCGACGGCGAGTCCGATACCGCTGGTTTCGGTGGCACCCCAGACCGCCCACTGCCTGGCATCGGGAAAGACCTCGCGCAGGTCGGCCGCACCGGCTCCGGCGGCGACGCGTTCGGCGTGGTGACCGGCAGTGCTGATGCGCGCCACGCCCTCGGTACGCAACCCGTCCGCACGTTCGGCGGCCAGCTCCGGCAGCAGCGCACCGAGAATGCGCGGGGTCGCCGCGATCATGTCGATCCGTTCGGCGGCAAGGGTTTCGGCATGTCTGCCCGGGTCCGGCGCGAGCACCACCGTGCCGCCGACCGCGAAGGTCGGCAGCAGCTGGTCGACGCAGCCGCTGGCGTGGGCCAGCGGCAGCAGCACCAGGTTGCGCATGCCGTCGGTGGGCAGGTCGAGCGCGGCGACCACCGAACGTATTGCCGACAACAGGTTTTCGTTGGTGAGCTCGACACCCTTGGGCAGCGTCGGGGTGGAGGCGCCGCTGGTGTAACACAGCAGCGCGAGGTCGTCGAGTGCCGCGCCGTCGTCGATGAATGCCGCGCCGTCGGGGAGCTCGACGTCGGCGACACCGCCCGCCCTTGTCGATCCGCAACCGCGACTGCCCGCGCCGAGTACGAAATCGGCACCGCTGTCGGCGATCACCCGCTCGGCGACCGCGGCGGGCAGCCCATCGTGCACCAGCACCGGAACCGCGCCGCTGAGCAGCGCGCCGAGAAAGGCCTGCACCCAGCGCACGCCGGCAGGCAGGTGGACCGCGACCCGATCGCCGTAGCCGATCCCGTGCTCCTGCAGTCCGCCCGCGATTCGCGACGCCGAATGCCACAGATCGCGGTAGGTGAGCCGTGGCCCGCCGATCTCGACCACGGCCTCACGGGTGGCGAAGGCGTGCACTTGCAGATCGAGCAGTTCGGTGAGGGCGGGAGTGAGGTTGCCGTATCGCAGGACGCCGTCGGCGCCGCGTGCCAATGGGTCGCCGGCCCGCTCTCCGGCCGGGTACTCGACCAGCAGTCCGGCCGGATCCTCGACGCCGTCGCTCACGCCCGGACCGATGAGCCTCGTTGTGCCGTCTCTCATCGGACCTCCGCGTGCTTCGAACCGTCAGGCACTGTGACTATATGACGCAGATCACAAATTCGCGGTCGTAGTCGGCGAATGTTTCCGTGTCGTCATGCGCGAGGCGCGGCGACGCGGGCGGAATCAGCGTCCGGTGTAGGTCGCGTTGCCCGGCCCGAGCTCCAGGAAGCTGCGCACGGCACCGCGCAGGTCCTCGGTCGCGAACAGCTCGCCCGACACCTGCGGGGTCACCGAATCCGCGTGTGCCACACCGCCGGAACGCCAGGCCTCGACAATCTTCTTGGTCGCGGCGTGTGCGCGCGTCGGGCCCTGGGCCAGCCGGTGCACCAGCGTGGTGGCGGCGGAGTCGAGATCCTCGTGCACTGCGTTCACCACGCCCCACTGGGCCATCGTCGCCGCGTCGTACAGATCGCCGGTCATGACGAGCTCACGGGCGCGGCCGGAGCCCGCACGCTCGGCCAGTCGCTGCGGGCCACCCATCGACGGCGTCAGGCCGACCACGATCTCCACCAGGCCGAACTTGGCCTTCGGCGCGGCAAGGATCAGATCGCAGGCCAGCGCGATCTCGAACGCCGCGGTGAGAGTCAAGCCGTGCGCGGCGAAGACCACCGGGCACGGCAGCGCCTCGAGCGGGTGGCAGATGCGGGCGAACAGATCGCGCCAGAGTTCGGCACCCTGCTCGGCGGTGAGGCCCTCGAAGGTGTGCACGTCGACGCCACCGGAGACGACCTTGCCTTCCGCACGCAGCAGCAGTGCGCGTGGCGGCCGCGCGGTCAACTCGGCGATATCGGCGACGAGTGCGTCGAACATGGCTTGGTCGAACAGATTCAGCGGCGGACTCGCCAGGGTCAGCGTGGCGACCTCGGCGCCGTCACCGACGATCTCGCGTTCCAGTCTGGTGGGGGTGGTGTCACTCATCCGGTCAGCGTAAGGGCATGGGTACGCCTCGGATCTGCGAGACTGTCGGTGTGACCAAGGCGGAATCGGAGGCAGGCACCTACGTCGAGCCGGGCGAGTTCAAGCGCGACACCAACTACATCACCACCCGGATCACCGCGGACGGCACCGACGGCTACCCGGTCGTGGCGGATCGGTACCGGCTCGTCGCCGCGCGGGCCTGCCCGTGGGCCAATCGCACGCTGATCGTGCGACGCTTGCTCGGGCTGGAGCAGGTCATCTCACTCGGGCTGTGCGGACCCACCCACGACAAATTGAGCTGGACCTTCGACCTCGATCCGGGTGAGGTCGATCCGGTGCTCGGCATCCACCACCTGCGCGATGCCTATCTGGCCCGCTTCCCCGACTATCCGCGCGGCATCACCGTGCCCGCCGTCGTCGATGTGCCGACCGGCCAGGTGGTGACCAACGACTACGCCCAGATCACCCTCGATTTCTCCACCGAATGGACCGAATTCCATCGGCCTGGCGCACCGCGGCTGTACCCGCAGGACCTGCGCGCCGAGATCGACCAGGTGAACCGCCGGGTGTTCACCGAGGTCAACAATGGTGTGTACCGCTGCGGTTTCGCCGGAGCCCAGGACGCCTACGACGCCGCCTACAACCGGCTGTTCACCGCCCTCGATTGGCTCTCCGAGCGCCTGACCGGGCAGCGCTTCCTGGTGGGCGACACCATTACCGAGGCCGATGTCCGGCTGTTCACGACCCTGGTCCGGTTCGACCCGGTCTACCACGGCCATTTCAAATGCAACCGCAGCAAGCTCACCGAGATGCCGGTGCTGTGGGCCTACGCCCGCGACCTCTACCAGACGCCGGGATTCGGCGACACGGTCGATTTCGCGCAGATCAAGACCCACTACTACGCGGTCCACACCGACATCAATCCCACCCGGATCGTGCCCAAGGGGCCCGACCTCACGGATTGGCTGACCCCGCACGGGCGCGAGACGCTCGGCGGCAGGCCCTTCGGCGACGGCACTCCACCTCCACCACCCCCGCTGGGTGAGCGGGTGCCGGCGTTGCGCGGTCCGCAGTAGGGCGTCGGGATCGTCGGTAGGGCGGAGCCGGTGCTTCGGCCAACCGTGAGGTTGTGCACGTCGTGGGGTCGGAACCGAACACAGGGGGTAGTCCGTTGTCAGAGGGAGCTGACGGCGCAGGTGCCCTACAGTTGCGCAGCAGAGGCCGACAAGGAGGATGAGGCCGTGTTCACCAAGGCGTTCGAGAAAGCGGTGGTCGAGCTACTCGACACCGGATCCCGCCTGCAGGCGCCCGCGGTCGCCAAGTACGTCGGCAGGGTGCGGCGCGCGCATCCGGAGGAGAATCCGGCGCAGATCATCGAGCGGCTGGAGAAGCAGTATCTGCTCGCGGTGACCGGCAGCGGTAGTGCGGTCGGCGCCACGGCCGCCGTACCGGGCGTCGGCACGGTCGCCGCACTGGCCGCGGTCAGCGCCGAGACCACCTTCTTCATGGAGGCCTCCGCGGTGTTCACCCTCGCCGTCGCCGCCGTGCACGGGGTGCGGCCGCAGGACAGGGAGCAGCGGCGCGCGCTGGTGCTCGCGGTCGTGCTCGGCGATACCGGCATGGAGATCGTGCAGAAGAGCATCGGGCATTCGGCGAAGAATTGGGGCACCGCGTTCGCGACCCGCATCCCCGGATTGTCGGGCATGAACGACTCGCTGCTGAAGCGCTTCATCGTCCGGTTCATCACCAAACGCGCCGCGCTGATGGCGGGCAAGGTGCTGCCCGCCGGTATCGGTGCGGTGATCGGCGGCGCGGGTAACCGGACCCTCGGCAAGGCCACGATCAACAACGCGCGCAGGGCATTCGGGCCCGCACCGGCACGCTTTCCTGCCGATCAGTCGCTGATCATCGATGCCGATCCGCTGACCGCGCTGGAAGCGGCGCCCGCGCCATCCGCTGTCCCGCAGCCCCCGGCCGCGTCCCGGTGAGCGCCACGCGACCGCAGGCATTCGCCGTTCGCGGATTGAGTAAGCGCTACGACCTGACCGAGGTCGTGCACGATGTCAGCTTCTCCGTCGCACCCGGCACCGTCGCAGCCCTGGTCGGCCCGGAGAACGCAGGCAAGACCACGGTGATCGGCGTCCTGCTCGGCCTGCTCGAACCCACCGCGGGGTCCGTTGAGGTCGGCGGCTACGAGGTCGGCACCCGCCACGACGAAGCCCCCGCGGTGGGTGGTGTGCTCGATCCGCGTGGGCTGCACCCCGGCCGCAGCATCCGCGACCATCTCCGGATCTACGCCGCCGCCGCGGGACTGCCGGACCGCCGGGTCCGCGAGGTCCTGGAGCTGACCGGCCTCACCGATTTCGCGCGCACCAAGCCCGACGGGCTGAGCCCGGGCAGGCAGTTGCGTGCCGCGGTGGCCACGGCGATGCTGTCCGATCCGCAGCTGCTGATCCTCGACGATCCCACCCTCGACCTCGACAGTGTCGAGCACACCTGGCTGTCGAATTTCCTGCGCGGCCACACCGGCCGGGGTGGAACGGCGCTGGTCAGCGCCCGCAGCCTGGCCGCGGTGCTGCCGTTCTCCGACAGCCTGATCGTGCTCAGCGAAGGCGCGGTGGCCTATCAGGGCAGCCCGTCACGGTTGCGGCGCAACAATCCCGATCGGCTGGTCGTGGCGTCGTCGTCGGCGATCGCACTGGCCACGGCGCTGGCGGTGGCCGGATACACCGACGCTGTCATCCGGCAGGACGGCAGGCTCGCGGTCGCGGAGGCGAGCCAAGCTCAGATCGCGGCGGTGGCCGCGGCGGCCGCGGTCCGCATCGACAGCATCGTCGGCGACCCCATCCACCCCGACCGGGTACTGGCCTCGCTCACTGCCGCGGCCCGCAACCGGCCGGTGATCTACGGCACCGCCGCACCGCAGCACCCCGCTCGACCACCGCAACCGACACCGATGCCGTACGGGATTCCACGATGATCGACGTTCTGTCCGCGGACCTCGTCCCGGCGATCAACTCCGAGCTACGCAAGACCACAACCCTGCGCTGGCCTCGACTGCTCGCCGCGCTGGTGGTGGCCATCGCCGTGGTCACCAGCTCGGTCACCGCCATCCTGTCCGGCCCGGCCGACCCCGAAGGTGAACCGGCCACCGGGGCCGCCACGATCGGGCTGTACCTGGCGTTGATCGCGGTGGTCCTGGCCGCCGCAGGGTACGGCGCGGCGAGCGCGGGCGGCGAATTCCGGCACGACACCATGGCGATCACCGCGATGTTCACGCCCGACCGTGATCGGCTGGTGGGCGCGAAGCTACTGGTCACCGCGGCTTTCGCACTGGTTGCGGCGATCGCGGTCGAGGTCGTCGCCATGGCCTGCCTGTTCGCATTCGGGCGCGGGAAGTTCGAGATCACCGCTCAGCTGTTCGCGGTTCTCGGCGGTGGGCTGATCGCCACGGTGTGCTGGTCGTTGATCGGCGCAGGAGCCGGGCTGCTGTTGCGTTCGCCCGGTACAGGTGTCGCGGCGGTGCTCGGCTGGGTCGTGGTGATCGAGCCGTTGATCTGGCTGGTGGCCACCGGGATCGGCATCGCCGGTGCGGCGACGCTGCTGCCGGGGTCCTCGACGATCAGCACCGTCTTCGTCGGCTCGTTCGCCGATGCCGATCTGCTGGCTCCGACGCCTGCCGCGGTTGTGGTGTTGCTGCTGTGGACCATCGGGGTCGGTGGCGCGGGCTGGTGGTCGGTGCGCTCGCGCGATCTGTAGAGCACTGTAAGCAGGATCGTCGGCCTGCTCGCGGCCACTCGGCGGGGAACAACTGGTTGTCGGTGGGCGTAGATATGGTCGATGGCAGATGGTGAGGGGTGGTTGACGGGGGGCTGGTTGTGAATGGATCGGCGCGGGTGAGCACGAAGGTAGCCGGGGGGTTCGAGGTCGGGACGCAGGCGCCCGGCTGGATTCGGCGGCTGTGGGGGGAGAGCGCGCGGCATCGTCGTACCGTTGCCGGGATCGCGGCTGCGGTGCTGGCAGGTGCGGCCGCTGAAATCGTGGCGCCGCTGCTGACCAAGCGTGCCGTCGACGCGGCGGGGATCGGCGATACCGGAGTGATCGGTACCGTTGCCGCGCTGCTGGTGCTGCTGGCCGTCGGGCGGTTCGTCGCGTCATTCGGGCGGCGGCTGCTGGCCGGGCGGCTCTCGCTGGACGTTCAGCATTCCCTTCGCGTGGATCTGCTCGGCTCGCTGCAACGGCTCGACGGCGCGGGGCAGGACGCCATCCGTACCGGGCAGGTGGTCTCGCGTTCGATCACCGACCTGCAACTGGTGCAGGGATTGCTGGCGATGGCGCCGCTGTCGGGGATGTCGCTGCTGCAATTCGTACTGGCCGCTGCGGTGATGATGTGGCTGTCGCCGCTGCTGGCCACGGTCGCGCTGCTGGTGGTGCCCGCCATCGCGGTGGTGGTGTACCGGATACGGCCTCGGCTGTACGCGGCCACCTGGTCGGCGCAGCAGCGCGCCGCCGACCTCGCCCAGCATGTCGAGGAAACGGTCACCGGCGTCCGCGTGGTCAAGGGATTCGGCCAGGAAGCGCGGATGGTCGACCTGCTCGAACGCCACGGCCGCACCCTGTTCGCCGAACGCATGCGCGCCGCGATGATCAACTCCCGCTTCGCACCGACCCTGGCGGCCATCCCGCAGGTGGGGTTGGTGGCCGTGGTCGCGCTCGGCGGCGTGCTCGCCATGCACGGCAACATCGGGCTCGGCACCTTCCTCGCCTTCACCGCCTACGTCGCCACCATGACCACCACCGCACGAACCATGGCCTCGGTGGTGATCATGGCCCAGCTCACCAGGGCTGCCGCCGAACGGGTGTACCAGGTGATCGATGCCGCGCCTACGGTCGCCGATCCGGAACATCCGGCGGAACTGCCGGACGGGCCCCTCGGTGTCGATATCGACGCGCTCACCTTCGGGTTCGATCCCGACCGGCCGGTGCTGCGCGGTCTCGATCTCACAGTTCACCCAGGTGAGACGGTGGCGATCATCGGACCCGCGGGTTCAGGGAAGACCACCCTGTCGCTGCTGCTCCCCCGGTTCTACGCGCCGGATTCGGGCGGGATCCGGCTGTTCGGGACGGCACCGGAGGACGGCGCAGACATCGCCCACCTCAGGGCCACCGACCTGCGGTCCGCCATCGGTGTGGTCTTCGACGATCCGTTCTTGTTCTCCGACACCATCGCCGCGAATATCGCGCTCGGCAGCCCCGAGGCGACCGATGCCGAGATCCGGCGGGCGGCGAAGCAGGCCGCGGCCGACGACTTCATCGGCGACCTGCCCGACGGGTACGACACCGTGGTCGGTGAGCGCGGGCTGACGCTGTCCGGTGGCCAGCGTCAGCGCATTGCCTTGGCTCGCGCGCTGCTGGCCCGGCCGCGCATTCTGGTTCTCGACGACGCCACATCCGCCGTCGACGCCGTCACCGAGGCCGCGATCTTCGACGCCCTACCCGATGTGGGCGAACGGACCACAATCATCCTGGCCCACCGCGAATCCACCCTCGCCCACGCCGACCGGGTCATCCGGCTGCCCGCGCCCGCCCACGCCCAGCCGGCCTTTGCGCCACCGGTCCCTGAGCTCCCGCGAAGAACACCGAGGGGCTCAGGCCGAGCCGCGGCCGCCGACCTGAGCGAGACGCCGGAACTGCGGCGCACCATCGAGCGGCTCCCACCGGCCACCGAAGAGCCCGGCCTCGACGACGCGCGGCTGCGCAAGCCCGACCCCGGCTTCCGGTTGATCCGGTTGCTGTGGCCGGTGCGCGCCTTGGTTGCGACGGTCGTGGTGCTGCTAGCGCTCGAGGCCCTGATCGGCATCGGGTTCCCGCCGATCGTGCGCTACGCGATCGATGCCGGGGTCGGCGATGCGGAGTCGAGCGCACTGCTGCGAGCCGCCGTGCTCGGCACGGTGCTGGTGCTCGCGGGGTGGATCGTCGCCGCCGCGGCCACCACGCTCACTGCCCGCACCGGCGAGCGCGTGCTCTACGGGCTCCGGGTCCGTAGCTACGCGCATCTACAGCGGCTCGGCCTCGACTACTTCGAGCGGGAACTGTCCGGTCGGATCATGACCCGGATGACCACCGACGTGGACGCGCTGTCCACCTTCTTGCAGACAGGAGTCTCGACCGCGCTGGTCAGCGCGTTGTCGCTGGTGGCGATCGCGGTGGCACTGCTGGTCATCGACACCACGCTGGCGCTGGTCGTGCTGCTCGGGGTGCTGCCGCCACTGGTGATCGCGACGGTGATCTTCCGGCGCGTGTCCTCTGCCGCCTACACGATCTCGCGCGAACACGTCTCCACCGTCAACGCCGACTTCCAGGAGAACATCAGCGGCCTGCGCGCGGTGCAGGCATACCGGCACGAGCCGCTCGCGGCCCGCCGCTTCGCCGAATACTCCGAGCGCTACCGGCACAGCCGGATGCGGGCCCAGCGCGCGATCGCGCTGTATTTCGCGTTCATCTCGGCCTGGTCGGACCTGGCGCTGGCCATGGTCGTCTACGTCGGGGCTCGCGAGATCGCGGGTGGCACCACCAGCGCGGGCACCCTGGTCGCGTTCGTGCTCTACCTGGAACTGTTGTTCGGCCCGGTGCAGCACCTGTCCCAGGTCTTCGACGGCTACCAGCAGGCCAAGGTCGGACTGCGCCGGATCGGCGCACTGCTGCGCACCGAGTCCTCGATCGCCGCCGACCCGTCCGACGCCGTCGCCATTACCGGCCGGCTCGACGGCGCCGTCGCTCTCGACCGGGTGCACTTCGCCTATCCGGGCACCGAGCAGCCCGCCCTCGACGGCGTCGCATTGGACATCCCGGCCGGCACAACGCTGGCGTTGGTCGGTGCGACGGGTGCGGGCAAATCGACCATCGTCAAGCTGCTCGCGCGGCTCTACGACCTGCCGCCCGACGGCGCGGGCGCGGTCCGGGTCGACGAGGTGGACATCCGTGACTACCGCCTCGGCGACTACCGTGCCCGGCTCGGCATCGTCCCGCAAGAAGCTCACCTGTTCACCGGCGACGTCGCCAGCAACATTGCATTCGGGAAACCATCGGCAACCGCACAACAGATCGCGGCGGCCGCCGATGCGGTCGGCGCGGGGTCGATGATCGCCGGACTACCCCACGGCATGGGTCAGCCGGTGGGTGAACGCGGCCGCGGGTTGTCGGCCGGGCAGCGTCAGCTGATCGCCCTCGCCAGGGCCGAACTGGTCGATCCCGACCTGCTGCTGCTGGACGAGGCGACGGCGACCCTCGACCCGGACACCGAGGAATCGGTACTGGTAGCGACGAAATCGCTGGCGCGCAATCGGACCACGGTTGTGGTGGCGCACCGGCTGGCGACAGCGGCGCGCGCCGACCGGATCGCCGTCGTCGACCACGGCCGGATCGTGGAAATCGGCACCCACGGCGAGCTGGTTGCCGCGGGCGGCGCGTATGCCCGGCTCTGGGCAGCGGCCGGAGAACGGGAGGGAATATTCTCAGCGGGGGACGGGTCGTCACCATGGAGGAGCGGCCTGTCCACCGGTCGGTAGCACCACCAATTCGGGGCTGGGCCTATCCTCGACAGAGGGCGCATCGGCGCATATCCGCCGATACCCCGTGCCGGGCACGTCACAAACGTCGCAGCGCGAAGAACGAAATGAGGCGAACACCTGCTGTGAGCAGCTCAACTTCCCAGTTCGGACAGAACCAGTGGTTAGTCGACGAGATGTATCAAAAGTTCAAGAAGGATCCATCATCGGTCGATGAAAGTTGGCACGAGTTCCTCGCCGATTACACCCCAGACGCCTCCGGTGAGTCCGTAGCCGGTCAGCCGACGCCCGCGCAGGCACCCGCCCCGGCACCCGCGCAGGCTGCGACGACCGCGCCGGTGAACTCCGCCCAGGCGCCCGCGCCCAAGGCCGCCGCGCCCGCTCCGGCCCCGGCGCCGAAGCCCGCCGCCACGGCTCCGGCCGCCGCCGCGCCCGCCAAGCCCGCGCAGGCCACGCAGCAGGCTCGCGCCCCGAAGACCACCCCGGCGCCCACCTCCAACGCCGCGCCGACCTCGGGTGGGCCCAAGCCGGCCGCCGCCGAGGCCGACCAGGCGAAGGTGCTGCGCGGTGCGGCCGCCGCGGTGGCCAAGAACATGTCCGCCTCGCTCACCATCCCCACCGCGACAAGCGTTCGTGCCATCCCGGCCAAGCTGATGATCGACAATCGCCTGGTCATCAACAACCATCTGGCCCGCACCCGCGGCGGCAAGATCTCCTTCACCCACCTGCTCGGCTACGCGATCGTGCAGGCGATCAAGGCCTTCCCGAACATGAACCGGCATTTCGCCGAGATCGACGGGAAGCCCAACTCGATCACTCCCGCGCACACCAACCTCGGCCTGGCGATCGACCTGCCAGGCAAGGACGGCAACCGTGCGCTGGCCGTGGCCGCCATCAAGGGCACCGAGGAGATGACCTTCGGGCAGTTCCACACCGCCTACGAGGACGTCGTGCGCCGTGCCCGTGAGGGCAAGCTGACCACCGCGGACTTCAGCGGCGTCACCATCTCGCTCACCAACCCCGGCACCATCGGCACCGTGCACTCGGTGCCGCGGCTGATGTCGGGCCAGGGCGCCATCGTCGGCGCGGGCGCGATGGAGTTCCCGGCCGAGTTCCAGGGCATGAGCGATGAACGCATCGCCGATATCGGCGTCGGCAAGCTGATGACGCTGACCTCGACCTACGACCACCGCATCATCCAGGGCGCGGAGTCCGGCGACTTCCTGCGCACCATCCACCAGCTGCTGATCTCCGACGAGTTCTACGACGAGATCTTCCACGGCCTCGGCGTGCCGTACGAGCCGATCCGCTGGCGCAAGGATGTCAGGGAGCGCGGCGTCGACAAGAGTTCGCGCGTGCTCGAGCTGATCGCCGCCTACCGCAACCGTGGCCACCTGATGGCCGACACCGATCCGCTGCGGCTGGTCAAGGACAAGTTCCGTAGCCATCCCGACCTCGACGTCACCCAGCACGGGCTGACGCTGTGGGACCTCGACCGCGAGTTCAACGTCGGCGGCTTCCACGGCCAGGAGCGGATGAAGCTGCGCGAAGTGCTGTCGGTGCTGCGCGATTCCTACTGCCGCCACGTCGGTGTCGAGTACACCCACATCCTGGAGACCGACCAGCTCAAGTGGATCCAGGAGCGCGTCGAGCAGAAGCACGTCAAGCCGACCGTCGCCCAGCAGAAGTACATCCTGAACCGGCTGAATGCGGCCGAGGCGTTCGAGACCTTCTTGCAGACCAAGTACGTCGGGCAGAAGCGGTTCTCGCTGGAAGGCGCCGAGGCCGTCATCCCGATGATGGACGCGACGATCGACCAGGGCGCCGAGCATTCGCTCGACGAGGTCGTCATCGGTATGCCGCACCGTGGCCGGTTGAATGTGCTGGCCAACATCGTCGGCAAGCCGTACTCGAAGATCTTCACCGAGTTCGAGGGCAACATGAACCCGGCCGCCACCCACGGCTCCGGCGACGTGAAGTACCACCTCGGCGCGCGCGGCACCTACCTGCAGATGTTCGGCGACAACGAGATCGAGGTCTCGCTCACCGCGAACCCCTCGCACCTCGAGGCAGTCGACCCGGTGCTCGAGGGTCTGGTCCGCGCCAAGCAGGACCTGCTGGACAAGGGCGACGGCCCCGAGGGCTTCTCGGTCATGCCGCTGATGCTGCACGGTGACGCCGCGTTCGCCGGTCAGGGCGTGGTCGCCGAAACGCTGAACCTGTCGGGTCTGCGTGGTTACCGCGTAGGTGGAACCATCCACATCGTGGTGAACAACCAGATCGGCTTCACCACCGCCCCGGAGAACAGCCGCTCCACCGAATACTCCACCGACATCGCGAAGTTCATCGGTGCGCCGATCTTCCACGTCAACGGTGACGATCCAGAGGCCTGTGACTGGGTCGCGCGCCTGGCGGTCGACTTCCGGCAGAAGTTCCGCAAGGACGTGGTCATCGACCTGATCTGCTACCGCCGCCGTGGCCACAACGAGGGCGACGACCCGTCGATGACCCAGCCGTACATGTACGACGTCATCGACACCAAGCGCTCGGTGCGCAAGAGCTACACCGAGAGCCTGATCGGCCGTGGCGATATCTCCATGAAAGAGGCCGAGGACGCGCTGCGCGACTACCAGGGCCAGCTGGAGCGTGTGTTCAACGAGGTCCGCGAGCTGGAGAAGTACTCGCCGGAGCCCAGTGAATCGGTCGAGGACGATCAGAAGGTGCCCGCGACGGTGCAGACCGCCGTGGACAAGTCGGTCCTGCAGCGCATCGGCGACGCGTTCCTCAACGTGCCCGAAGGCTTCAACGTGCATCCGCGCGTCAAGCCGGTGCTGGAGAAGCGGCGCGATATGGCCTACGAAGGCAAGGTCGACTGGGCCTTCGCCGAGCTGCTCGCCTTCGGCACGCTGATCGATGAGGGCCGCGCGGTGCGGTTGACCGGCCAGGACTCCCGTCGTGGCACGTTCACCCAGCGCCATTCGGTGATCATCGACCGCAAGACGGCCGAGGAATACACCCCGCTGCACAACATCGGCTCGGCCAACCCGGGCTGGTTCGCGGTGCACGATTCGGCGCTGAGCGAATTCGCCGCCGTCGGCTTCGAATACGGCTACTCGCTGGGCAACCCGGACGCGCTGGTGTTGTGGGAGGCGCAGTTCGGTGACTTCGTCAACGGCGCGCAGTCCATCATCGACGAGTTCATCTCCTCCGGTGAGGCCAAGTGGGGCCAGCTCTCGGAGGTTGTGCTGCTGCTGCCGCACGGTCACGAGGGTCAGGGACCGGACCACACTTCCGGCCGCATCGAGCGCTTCCTGCAGCTGTGCGCGGAGGGTTCGATGACGGTGGCGGTGCCGTCCACCCCGGCGAACTACTTCCACCTGCTGCGTCGCCATCAGCTCGACGGCATCCGCCGTCCGCTGATCGTCTTCACCCCGAAGTCGATGCTGCGCAACAAGGCCGTGGTCAGCGATCTGAAGGATTTCACCGAGAGCAAGTTCCACTCGGTGTTCGACGAGCCCACCTACGAGCAGGGCATCGGCGATCGCGGCAAGGTCAAGCGGGTGCTGCTGACCAGCGGCAAGCTCTACTACGAGCTGGCCGCGGCCAAGGCCAAGCAGAAGCGCGAGGACGTCGCGATCGTGCGGATCGAGCAGCTGTACCCGATGCCGAAGTTCCGTCTGAACGAGGCACTGGCCGGCTACGCGAACGCCACCGACATCGCCTGGGTCCAGGAGGAACCGGCCAACCAGGGCGCCTGGCCGTTCTATGGCCTGAACCTGCCCGAGCTGCTGCCCGAGCGCTTCGGCAGGCTGCGCCGGATCTCGCGGCGTGCCATGTCGGCGCCGTCCTCGGGTTCGAGCAAGGTGCACGCGGTCGAGCAGGCCGAGATCATCGACGAGGCCTTCGAACCGACCGACTGATTACTGATCGGTGACCGACGCCGGGTCCTGATTCGCTCTCTGGCAGAGTGATTCGGGCCCGGCGTCGGGCTTTTCAGGCGGAGGTACAACCGGAGAACCGCCGGAGCAGCCACACTGTGCTCGTCGATGGTCACGATGGACGAGGCTCGGTTGAGCGCTCGAAACGCACAGGACCTCACATTTATTACCGAGTTGTCACCCGAGACCGGGCTACGACCCACCCGTCGACCAGATCGCCGTCCTAGCCGGCACGCTCCGGTGAATCGGCGCCATTATGTCCGCCGAGCTTCCGGTTCCTGTTGGGCGTCGGGGCGCCCGCGATGAACTCGGTGATGATCGCGGCGGAGGTCTCGGGTTGCTCGAAATGCGGTAGATGCCCGACACCGTCCAGGAAGCGAATATCGGCATGGGAGAAAACGTCGGCGAGGTGATCGCGGCTCGGTGGCGGGGTGATTCGGTCGTCGGTACCCCAGAGGATCTGCAGCGGAATGCCTCGGGAATCGAGGTCTCGGTACAGGTCGCCGGCGTCGTGGATCGGGATGTTGCGCAGCGCCGACAGCAGCGCCCGCTTGAATCCGCGGTACCGAAGCTCCGGAAGGAACCGGGACGCCACTCGCTCGACGACGCGGCTGTGCGTCGAATAGCCCGGAATACGCGCGGTCAGGGCGCGGTCTCCGACGATCCGGAAGAACGGTCCACCGATCACAGGTAGTAGCGCGATCCGCAGGCCGAGATTGATCGGCACACCGAACCCGTCCGGGGCGATCAGGCATACGCGCGAGACCCGCTGCGGATTGCGCACGGCGAACTCCGCGGCGATGGGGCCGCCGAACGCCAGCGCGACGATGGTGATCGGACGGTCGACCTCGAGCCGGTCGAGCAATTCCAGAATCTGAGCTTCGAACAGTTCGTAGTTGTAGTCGGTATGCGGCCGATCACTGAATCCCATGCCGTACCGGTCGTATCGGATCGCCCGAGCACCGGCGTCCGCGATCCGGTCGAACAGGCCGTCCCAGATCCATTGCGACAGCGTCGCTCCCGAGAAGTACAGCACGGGTTCGCCCTTGGCCGGGCCCGCGACCTCGTAGTGAGTGATGCCGTGGCTCGAATGCAGGAACGACCCGGGCGCATCCTGCCGTGCCTGCGGCCCCATCGGGACCGGCTCGTCGGTCAGATATTTCATCACCAGGGGAACAATTCCCGCGCTCAACAGGGCAATTCGCATACGACGTGACATCGGGGCGCTTCCTTTGCTCATGGCCGGCGTCAGCACAGCCCACGGCAGGGACCGCGCGACCAATTTCTTGCACACTCGTTCTATTAACGATGGCGCTAAGCTAGCACACGCGTTCAAGGAATGGAAGGTCCGAGATGGCACGTCCGGTGGATCATGAACGACGGGCCCGGCTGCTCGAGGCGGCGGGCGACTACGTCATCGAGTACGGCCTGTCCGACCTGTCGCTACGACCGCTGGCCCGTGAACTGGGAGTGACCACCACAACTCTGGTGCATCACTTCGGTAGCCGAGATCAACTGCTCGCGGCGATCATCGGCCAGGTCCGCGGCCGCATGCTGCACGCCGTCGACATCCAGGGCGCAGCCGCGACCGACCCCTACACGCTGGTCTCCCGCGCGTGGAAGTGGCTGACCGACCCGCAGCACGCGCCCCTGTACCGGTTGCTGTTCGAAATCTACGGAAACGCTCTGCAACAACCCCAGACCTATGCCCCATTCCTTGCGCACATCGTCGACGATTGGCTCCGCATCCTGACTGCCGCATTCGAAGCCGGTGGCGACGACCACGTCGCGGCAACGACCAAAGCCACTCTGGCGATCGCCACCTCCCGCGGTTTGCTGCTCGATCTGCTGACCACCGGAGACTCCGACCGAATCACTGCGGCATTCGGCGCCTTCGAGACAAACCTCAGCCGGATCAATGGCGCTGAGGCTCGCCCAATGGAGTAAAAGCGCCCCATTCCGTGTTGTGACACTCACTGCTACAGCGATGACAGCGTGGTGGACCGCGGTCCCCGCAGGGAAGGGAATGACGCCGGTGAGCCTTCGCCAGTTCGAGTACGCCCTTGCCGTTGCCGAGGCGGGTTCGGTGACGGCGGCGGCGGAGCGGCTGCACGTCGCCCAGCCGTCGGTGTCGCAGCAGATCCGCGGCCTGGAACGGGAACTGGGCGTGCAACTGTTCGCCCGCACGCCTGCCGGTCTGGTGCCCACCGCGGTCGGCCGGGCGTTCCTGCGGGACGCCGAGGCCGCCGTGAGCGCGGCGCGCCGGGCCCGGGCGACGGCAAGGGCCGGTGGCGATGAGCTGGTGGGTGAGCTGGTGGTCGCGGCGCAGATGGGCCTGGGTACTCGGCAGCTACCGGGGGCGCTGAGCGCGCTGCGCCACCGCTTCCCGCTGCTGGAAGTCACCATCTTCGAAGAGCCGAACCCCACCGAACTGGAGCGGCTGGCGCGGCGGGGCGCATTGGATCTCGCCCTGATGGCCGGTCCATGTGGCGACGACGGACCCTACGACGGCCACCATCTCGGCGACGAGGAGTTCGTGGTCGTGCTCGGCGCCGGGCACCGGCTGCTCGCCGCGGACCGGGTCGAGCTGGGTGAACTGGCGCGGGAGCCGTGGGTGCGGTTCGACCACGACAGCGCGCTCGACGGCGTGCTGCGCGATGTGCTGGGGGACAACCGGCTCGCCCCTACCACGGTCGCCCGCGTATCCCAGACGGCGACGGCTGTGCGCTGGGCCGCCCACGGGCTGGGGGTGACGCTCGTCCCGGCGTCCGCGGTGCCCCATGGTCACGAGCACCTCGTACGCCCGGTGTTCCCGGTCGTATCCCAGCCCGTCATCGCCGCGGTCCGGCCCGGCGCGGGCCCGGCGGAGACGGTCCTGCTCGAACTCCTGCGGCAAGAGACCTGGCTCGAGTCCGCCTCCTTCGTCCCGGTGTCCTGACGATCCGGCAAGTCGGCTCAGAGCTGGGTGGCACCCCCGTCCGCGACGAACTCGGCGCCGGTGGTGAAGGTGGCATCGAAGGCGAGGAATGCGGCCGCCCTGGCGATCTCGTCGGGGGTGCCGAGACGCCGCATGGGATTGCCCGCGATCTGTTGCGCCTTGAACTGTTCGGCTTCCTCCTCGGTCATCCCGTTCCCGAGAATCCCCGTGTCGACAGGACCGGGGCTGATCGCATTGACCCGGATTCCGCGCGGAAGCAGCTCACCGGCGAGGCTGCGGGCCATCGAGCGCAGCGCCGCTTTACCTGCTGAATAGACACTGGTTGTCGGTATACCGACAACGTTTGCGGTCGACGTGGTGAGGACGACCCCGGCGCCCGGGCTCAGCAGTGGGGCGAGTTTCTGGACGGTGAAGTAGGCGCCCTTGACGTTGATGTCGAACATCTCGTCGTAGAACTGCTCGGTCGTCGATTCGAGGGGCATGGTGCGTGCGATGCCTGCGTTGACGAACAGCGCCTCCAACGTCGCGAACTCGCCCGTCACACGCTCGGCCAGAGCCTCGAGGTCCGATAGTGCGGCCACATCGCCGCGGACGGCGACCACGTTCTCACCGAGGCGCGCACGCGCGGTATCGAGTGCGGTCTGCGATCGACCGGTGATCATCACCCGCGCTCCCCCATCGACCAGTAGTTTCGCCATCGCGAACCCGATACCGTTGCTGCCTCCGGTGATCACGACATTCTTTTCGCTGTACTTGCCCATGCCAGGGTTCTCTTCTTTCTCACGAACTCGGTGATGTATCGGATTCAATTTCGACACGATTTATTCCTGAAATGGCGTTCCGGAATTGCAACGGCGTCAGCCGCGGTGGAATTCGCCACCGTCCACGACGAGACCGCTCCCGGTCAGCCAGCTCGCCCGGTCGGACACGAGGAACAGCACCGCGTCGGCGATATCGTCGGGCCGGCCCTCGCGCCCGAGCGGCACGCTGCCGTCGGCCGCGATCGGCGCCGCGGCGACGTCCCGGTCCACCGCATCGAGCTGTGCCCACTGCTCCCGCGTTGCTTCGCCACCGGGGGTGGCGGTTCTGCCGGGAGATACGGTGTTGACCCGGATCCCGAACGGGGCCAGCTCCGCGGCCAGCCCTCGGCTGTAGTTCTCCAGCGCCGCCTTCGCCGCCGTGTAGTGCAGGAACGGCGCTACCGGGGTGGGGACCGCGGCCGAGGAGACGTGCACGATCATTCCCGAACGCCGTTCCCGCATACCCGGTGTCAGCAGCGAGTCCAGCCGGACCGCCGCCAGGAGATTCAGCTCCAGCGCGTCCTGCCACTCCTCGTCGGGGATCGCCGAGCTGCCGCGGTGCGGTCGCGCGCCACCCGCGTTGTGGACCAGGATGTCGACGCCGCCGAGCATCTTCTGCGCGGCCGTGGCGAGCGCCTGGGCTCCGGCCCGTGTCCGCACATCGGCCGCCACGAACGCGGCTCCCTCCGGCACGGTGCCGGTCGCCGACCTGGCGGTCGTGAGCACCTCCGCTCCCGCATCCAGGAGTTGGCGGACGACAGCCGCCCCGATTCCGCGAGAACCACCCGTGACCAGGGCCCGTTTTCCCGCGAGTTCTCGCGTACCCGATCCGTTCTCGATCGTGGCCATGCCACCGTTCCTCTCGCTCGCGTATTCGACCGCTCGACGGAAAATACCGATGTGCACAGAGCGCGATTCTTTCGGAGAAATCGCAGTCGCCACCTCGTCGAGCTATTTCACGGTATGTCCGGAAAAGAATGTGACGCAAAGACGAAATTGCAGCAGGCGGTATAGGTAATTCCTATGGCCGTCCGCTTGCACCGATGAGCGCACCGCACCGGTACGACAGTGAGCACCGATGCCGTCGCCACCGACCGGGCGAGATCCGGGGAGCGCTAGCAAGTTTCGACGCCCCCGGCAGAACCATCGCCCAACCAATTGGGGGCAGCGCGAACCCTTTCGCGCAGGTGGCGCGCGGACGTACGGTCGTCACGCTGCCGGCAGGCAGAGCTGTGTCCGGTGACGTTAGGGCTAGCACGTGAGCGAGAACGCCGAGTTCGATGACAGCGCCGCGCCGCGGGCGCTGGTCGATCAGCTGCTGCGGCATTTCAGTGTGATCACCTCGGCCGAGCTCGGGCCCGATGACGACTATTTCGAGCTCGGGCTGGTGAATTCGCTGCGGGCGCTGGAGATCGTCGCATATCTGGAGCGCACATTCGGGTTCGAGGTCGATATCGAGGATCTGGATCTGGACAACTTCCGGACGGTCAATCGTGCGGCCGCGTTCGTCGACCGCAAGCGTGGCGCCCTGACCCGCGCGGACGGCGTCGGGTGAGTGATCTGGACGCGCTCTTGCGCGCCGCGCAGACCGAGGCCGCCGAATGGGATCGGTTGGGGTTGCCGCGTGAGGTGGTCGCCGCGGCGGCCGCTGCCGGGCTTTTCGGGGTGGATCGGCCGGAGAAGTTCGGCGGTGGCGGTGCCGATGCGCATGAGGTGGGACGGATCGCCGCGCAGGTGGGTGCGGTCTGCACTTCGCTGCGTTCGCTCTACACCGTGCAGGGGCTGGTGGCTGCTGCCGTGGACCGTTGGGGCACTGCTGAGCAGCGGGAACGGTGGTTGCCCGAGTTCACTTCGGGTGCGCTTGTCGCGGGATTGGCGGCGACGGAGGCCGGTGCGGGCAGCGATCTTTCAGCCGTGAGCACGAGCATCATCGCCGACGGCGCCGGCTACCGGTTGTCCGGTCGAAAGCTGTGGGTGAGCTTCGGCGCGCTGGCCGACGTCCTCCTGGTCGTCGGCCGAGCACCGGCGGGCATGATCGCCGCACTGGTACCGACGGCGCAGCCCGCCATCACGGTCGAACCGGTCACCGATCAGCTCGGTATGCGCGGTGCGCGGCTGGCCCACATCACCTTCGATGCGGTGGCGGTGCCCACCGATGACGTGCTGGCTCGCCCGGGGTTCGGCCTGTCGCATGTGGTCGGCACAGCGCTCGATCACGGCCGGTTCACCATCGCGTGGGGGTCCCTCGGGATGGCGCGGGCCTGCCTGGACGACGCCGGCGCACATGCCCGCACCCGCGTACAGGGCGATACCCGGCTCGCCGATCACCAGATGGTGCGTGCCTCGCTCGGCCGCAGCTGGGTGCAGGTGCAGGGCGCGCAGGCGTTGTGTGCGCGGGCCGCCGAACAGCGGGCCGACCGCGACCCGGACGCGCTCACCGTCACCATCGCCGCCAAGTACGCGGCGGCCGAGGCCGCGGCGACCGTCAGTGAGCGGGCGGTGCAGATTCTCGGCGCTGCCGGCTGCGCACCGGACAGCCGGGTCGGCCGGTTCTTCCGTGACGCGAAGGTCATGCAGATCATCGAAGGGGCACGTGAGGTGGCCGAACAGGACATCGGCGAATGGGTTCTGCGCGAGCGGCCGGAGGAGAGCCGATGACCGTCACGATGGGCCCGGTGGCGCTGTCGTTTCCCGAAACGTCGCTCGCCGTCACCGAATTGGCCGAACTCGCCGAGCTGACACCCGCACGCCGGGCGCACGCGCTCGCACTCGGCATCGACCGAGTGCGCTGCGCCGACAGTGACGACGAATCCGAACATGCCGCCCGCGCCGCCGAGACTGCCCTCGAGCGCGCCGGGCTGGCCGCGTCGGAGCTGGATGCGCTGCTGCTGGTCGGTGGCCGGGCGCCGAAGTATCTTTTGGCCTCGGACGCCACTCGGTTGCAGCATCGACTCGGCGCGAGCAATGCGTTCGTCGTGGGTGTCGGCGAACTGGGCTGCGTGTCGATTTCCGCGGCGTTCACGATGGCGTCGGCGCTGTTGCGTGGTGATGACCGTTGCCGCACCGTGCTGGTCGTCGCGGGTGCGCGCACTCCTACGCGGGCCCGGTATCGCGCGCCGATGACCGTGCTCGGTGATGGTGGCGGCGCGGTCCTGCTCGGCAAGGATGGCGCGGGCCGCTACGAACTCGTCGACCATCTGGTGCGCAGCGACGGCCGCTACGCCGATCTGTTCCGCATCGACTATCGCGGTGGACCCGACCGCGAGTGGGTGGAGGAATGCGCCGACGAGGCGACCTACAGCTTCCGGCTCGCCGTGGAGAGCCGCAAACGTCTCGCGCAGATGTCGGGGGAAATCCTGAACAGCAATGGTTTACGGCTCGACGAGCTCGACGCCGTGCTGATGCAGAACCTTTCGGTCGGCGCCTTCACCTTCTGGGAGGAAGCGCTCGAGGTGCGCATCGATCGCGCCTGCCATCGCAACCTCGCCGACTACGGCCATCTCGGTTCGCTGGACATGCTGGTGAATCTGGAATCCGCAGCGACGACCCTCGCGCCGGGCGATCACGCACTGCTGCTGAACAGCAGTCCGGTCGCGGCGTGGAGCACCAGTCTGCTGCGACGACTGCCCGAGCGGCCGGAGGTGGCCGGGTCATGACACCGATCGTGAAATGCCTGGTCTGGGATCTGGACGATACGGTCTGGGACGGGGTCGTGCTGGAGAACGATGCCGGTTCGCCGCGTCCGTGGGTGCGGGATGTGCTGCGACTGCTGGACGAACGCGGCATCGTGCACGCGATCGCCAGCCGTGGAATTCCCGAGGCGGCCACCACGCATCTGGACGAACACGGGCTGACCGACATGTTCTGTGCCGCGCAGATCGGCTGGGGCGCCAAATCGGCGGCGGTGCGCCGGATCGCCGAAACACTCAATATCGGCCTGGACGCGATCGCGTTCGTGGACAACGATCCTGTCGAGCGAGCCGAAGTGGCGGCGACGCTGCCCGAGGTGCGCTGCTACGACGCCGCCGATATCGAGCGCCTGCCGGACCTGCCCGAGTTCACCCCCGCGGTGATCACCGACGACGCCAGGCTGCGCCGCCTTCGCTATCGCGCCGAACAGGACCGCCGCAGCAGTGAGGCCGCCTTCACCGGCTCGGACACCGAATTCCTCACCTCGCTCGATCTGGTGATGACGGTGCGTCGCGCCACCGACGCCGACCTGACGCGCGCCCATGAACTCACCGTGCGCACCAACCAGCTCAACACCACCGGTCGCACCTTCGATATCGATGAGCTGCGCGAGCTGTCGAAGTCGCCATCGCATGAGGTGCTGGTGGCTTCGCTGCGCGACCGCTTCGGCGATTACGGCGCGATCGGGCTGGCTGTCACCGAGTCCCGCGGCGACGATGCGGTGGTTCTGCTGCTGCTCATGTCGTGCCGGGTGATGTCGCGCGGGGTGGGTGGGGCGCTGCTCGCGCATCTGATCGAGCGGGCCTGCGCGCGCGGGCAGCGGTGTGTCGCCGAGTTCGTGCCGACCGAGGCGAATCGGGTCATGTTGGTGACCTTGCGTTTCGCCGGGTTCGCGGTGCTGGAGTCGGCCCCGGAGCGGGTCCTGCTCGCACATGACGGTGCGAGTCCGGTGCCGAATACCGATCATGTGCTGCTGCGGGCGCCGGACGCGCCGGTGCCGCCGGGTGATCTGCTGACCGGGTTGTTGCGTCAGATCGGACTGGTGCCGGACCGGACTGCGGTCGTGGTCGGTGATCGGTCACTGACCTATCGCGAATTAGACAGTGCAACAGAGGCTCTCGCTGCTCGGATCGTGTCGGCCGGAGTCCGGCCCGGCCAGGTGGTGCTGTGCTACTTCCGGCAGAACCTGGACACCGTGATCGCCATGCTCGCTACGTTGCGGGCGGGTGCGGCGTGGTGCGTCATCGAGCCCGGTTATCCACGAGGGGCGTTGCGCGAGCTGTTCCGCGATATCGACTTGGGTGCCATCGTTTTCGACCCTGATGCGTCGGACACCAGCGTCGCGGAGGTCGAGGCGCTGGCTCCGGGGACGATGCTGCTACCGGTGGACGGCAGCACCCGCCGGACAGAGCATGCAGCGGGCGCCGGGCATCCCGACACTGCCCTAGCCGCGGATGAGACCGGACGCGCGCGGCACGTCCGGATCGAAGCAAACGCCACCCGAACCGAGGCCGCCCATGCCACGAACCCAGACGATGCCGGCCGGATGCCGAAGCCGGCGGACCCGAACCGGGCGACCGTACTGGATTCGACAGCCGCTCGCGCCCCGGCGACGGCATGTTTCGCCGATAGCCTTCCGGGTCGGACCGATCTGCCGCCAACTGCCCCGGCATATGTCCTGACCACGTCCGGGTCGACGGGTACTCCCAAGGCCGTTGTCGTGAGCCGCGCGAATGTGGCCGCGATGATCTCCGCCCGCGACTACCCGTATCGCGACGGCGAGTTGGTCTCGCTGTCGACCTGGCGGTTGACCGCCGATGGGTCACTGCTGTTCTCGCTGTGGACTTTCCTCCGGGGCGGCACAGTCGTGTTCCCGACCCATCGTGAGCTGCCCGACGCGGCTGCGGTCGCGGAGACCGTGCGGCGGCTACGTGTCACCCACCTGGCGTCGACGCCGTCGTTCTATCGCTTGTTGCTCGCTCAGATGTCCGATGAAGCCACGGGACCGCGTGTGGTGGCACTCGCGGGTGAAGCGCTGACGCCGGCGCTGGCGGCACAGCACCGCGAGGTACTGCCCGAAGCCGTGCTGATCAACGAGTACGGCCCCACCGAAGCCACGGTGACCTGCGTGTGGCACACAATCGCAGGCACGCCGGACCGCGTACCGATCGGCACTCCGATGCCGGGGTCGACGGCCCATGTGCTCGGCCACGACCTGATCCACGCCGAGGGCTCCGACGGCGAGCTCTATCTGGGCGGGGACCAGGTGACCGACGGTTACGCTGCCCGCCCGGGGCTGACCGCCACTCGGTTCGTCGCCGACCCCTATGGCCTCGAACCCGGTGCCCGCATGTACCGGACCGGCGATCTTGCTCGGCGAGATGAGGACGGCACCGTCGAATACCTCGGCCGCGGTGACGGCCAGGTGAAGGTTCGCGGCGCACGGGTCGAACGTCACGGCGTGGAGACGGTGCTGGAAACCCACCCGCGCGTCCGGCATGCGGTGGTGCTCGATGTAGGTGATGCCGACGAGGTCAGCGAACTCGTCGCATTCATCGTCGCCGAGAACGCGGCCACCGTACCGACACGGCGCGAGCTGACCGAGTTCTGCGCCGAACACCTCGAACACCTGGCGGTCCCGACCCGCTTCCTGCCCATCGACACCATCCCCATCGCGGCCGCGGGCAAAATGGACGAAGCCGCACTGCGCGCGCTCGCCTATGCACCCAGCCCCGCCGCGCCCGCACGCGACCGCAGCGGCTGGACGGACCTGCAGCGCGAACTCGCCGACCTGTGGGCCGACGTCCTGGAGCACGACGAATTCGACCGCGACGACTCCTTTTTCGAGCTGGGCGGCAACTCTCATCGCGTCGTGTTCCTGCATCTGGGCATCGAGCGACGCTGGCCGGGCGCGGTGCGGGTCGGCATGCTCTTCGACCTGTTCACCATCACCGCGCAGGCCGAAGCCGTTGCCGCCGCCCTCGCAAGCGTTTCGGGTGACACACCTGATGGGAGCAGCGATCCGACCGATCCGGGCCCCGCATCTGACGCAATCGGCCTGATCAGCGACCGCGTCGAGCCGAGCTCCGCGGACATTGTCACCGCCGAACATCCGCACCGGTCGTCCCCTTCTACCGCCCCCGTGGCCTTCGAACTGTGATCGCACAGGAGGAACCGATGCCGGACGCCGCGACCGCACCCACCCCTCGTGATACCGATATCGCCATCGTCGGAATCGCCGCCCGATTCCCCGATGCCGCTGACCTCCAAGCCTTCCGCGCAAACCTCGCCGCGGGCCGGGATTCGGTAGGTCCGATGCCGCCGGCGCGGATCGCGGCGACCGGGATCGATCCGTCGGTCACCTACCTCCCGATGGGGCATCTCGATGACATCGAGCAGTTCGATCACCGCTTCTTCAACCTGTCCCGGCGTGAGGCTTCGGTCATCGATCCGCAGCAGCGGATCGCGTTGCTGCTCGCCCATCAGGCGATCGAAGATGCCGGATACGCGACCGGAACCCTCGCCGCCTGCGATACCGCGGTGATCCTGAGCGCGACCCAATCGAGCTACCACGCGGCCGCGGTCGATCCGGGCCCATTGAGTCTGCTCGGTAACGCGGGTTTCGCGGGCGCGGCGCGAATCGCGCATCTGCTCGGTCTCACCGGGCCCTGCTACAGCGTGGACAGTGGTTGCAACAGTGCGCTGGTCGCGGTGCATCGCGCATGTCGCGAATTGTCCAGTGGTGATGCCGAATACGCGGTGGCGGGCGGTGTATCGGTGCGGGTGCACGGAACACCGGACTGGGGTGGCGGGAACTTCACCGAGATCGCGTCACCGACCGGCCGGGCCAGGGCGTTCGACGCCGACGCCGACGGGACGGTCGGCGGTGAGGGCGGCGCGGTGCTGGTGCTCACCACCCTCGCCCGCGCCAGGGCGGACCGGGCGGCGGTCTACGCGGTGATCCGGGGCAGCGCGACCCTGCACAACGGGCACGCAGCCGCGACCATCTCCACCCCGAGTGCGGCAGCACAGGCCAAGGTCATCGCCAAGGCGTGGGCCGATGCCGGTCTGAATCCCGCCGCTGCCGGCTATCTGGAGACGCACGGTTCGGGCACACGGCTCGGTGATGCGGTCGAATTAGAGGGAATCGCACAGGCTTTCGGCAATCCCGCACCGCTCCCCATCGGCTCGGTGAAGACGAACATCGGCCACCTCGATCACGCCTCCGGGATCGCGGGCCTGGTCAAAGCCGTGCTGAGTGTCGCGAACGCACAGCTGTATCCGTCGCTGCATTTCACTCGCGCGACCGGCGGCATGGATCTCGCGGCGGCCGGTATCGAGGTGCTGACCGGGGGGCGGGCTTGGGCCGGAACCGGCGAGCGTATCGCGGGTGTCAGTGCGTTCAGCCTGGGCGGCAGCATCGCGCACTGCGTCATCTCGCAGGCGCCGGCTGTGCTGAGCGCCGAATCGCAACAGCAGGTGCTCGCCCGCGATCTTCGGACCGCCACCTGCTCGGACTCCGGCTCCCCCGAACATGCACCCCGGCTGGTGAGTGTGTCCGCGCGCAGCGCCGAGGCACTGCGGAGGTTGTGCGCGGAACTGGCGGCGACACTGAATGATCCGGCCGCACCCTTGCTCGATGACATCGCCCGCACCCTGACGCTGGGTCGCACGCATTTCGAACACCGCGTCGCCGTGACAGCCACGAGTACTTCGGAATTGGCGCGAGCATTGTCATCGGTGGCCGTGGCCGATGAACCGGCAGGCCCCGCGCCGAAGGTGGTGCTGTTGCTCTCCCCCGACGCAGCCCCCGAGTTCGACGAGACTGCCACGCTCCCGCAGCAGCTGCCCGCGACCGGCCGAACTGCCGCTGTGCTGGCCGGTCAGCTCGCCGCACATGCCCGCCTGCGTGACTGCGGTATCGAATTCGCCGCGATCCTCAGCGCCGGTTCGTCGCGCTACCTCTCCCGCTACCTCCTGGGATCGAACGAGCCTGTCACCGCCGAAGAGCTGTCAGCCCCGCCGACCGTCGACGCCGAACGTCTCGCACTGGCCGCCCGAACGCTGCTGGCCGATGGCCCGGTGGTCTTCGTCGAGCCGAGCGCGGACGGGCAGCTCGGCACGCTGCTCACCGATCTGGTGCCCGAGGCCGATATCTGCACCGGCACCGGACTGCTCGATGTACTCGGTGGCCTCTATCAGCGCGGCGTAGCCCTTGACTGGCACGCGATCGCGCCCGGTGACGCGCGCCGGGTCCGGTTGCCCGGTCATCCCATGCTGAACACGCGATGCTGGGTGGAGCTGCCTTCGCCTACACCCGTCACGCAGCTACCGACGCCCACACCGACGACCGGTCCCGACCCCACCGACCCCGTGCAGTGGTTGCGATCGACACTGCGCGAGCTGCTGCACAGTGACGACGACATCGACGCCGACGCCGATTACTTCGAGATCGGCGGCAATTCGATCATTGCCGTCCAGCTCGTGGACCGGGTCGAGGAGAGCTACGGATTCCGGCCGAAGCTGCTGGATGTCTACGAGCATCCGACGCTTATCGAATTCGCCCGGCTGCTGTCAGGCCCCCACGAACCCGCGGAGGAACCGGCGACTGCCCGGGAACCAGTGCCCGCGTTGGTCGCACACGATGATCCGGTGATGTCGTCGGGGCAGGAACGCATGTGGTTCCACCACCAACTCGACCCCATGACCACGCTGTACAACTACCCGGTGGTCCAGCTGCTGCGCGGACCCATCGATATCGACGCCCTGCACGGCACGTTCGAGGATCTGGCCGACCGGCACGAAACTCTGCGCTACAACTTCGCCGAGCAGGACGGCGAGCCGGTCCTGCGGATCCGGCCACGGCTCGGCGAGTTCTTCCGGCGCGTAGATCTGTCCGGTGACCCCGATGCCACCGTGACAGCGCGTGAACTGGTGCGCGAGCACGCTCGAGCACGCTTCGACTTGGGCACGGATCCGTTGGTACGGGTGCTGGTGGTGACCTTGGGACCGGATCTGCATGTGTTGCAGCTGACCTGCCATCACGCCGTCACCGACGGTGCGACACCGATGATTCTGAGCCGCGAGCTGCCCGAACTGTATACAGCGCGCCGCGAAAGCCGTCCGCATCAGCTCGCGCCGCTGCCGATCCGCTACCGCGACTACGCGGCCTGGCATCGCAGGCTCATGGCCGGGTCGGCGCTGGACCACGAATTGGCGTACTGGAGCGAGCTGCTCGCCGATGCACCGGTACTGAACCTGCCCACCGATTTCCCGCGCCCGGCGCGCAAAACCTTCGTCGGTGACCTGTATCCGTTCGTGATGCCCGGCGCCCTGTTGACGCGGCTGCGCGCGCTCGGTCAGCGGCATTCGGTGTCGCTGTTCGTGGTGCTGCTGACCGGGTTGTATCTGACGCTGGCCCGGCACAGCGGGCAGCGCGACATCGTCATCGGTACGCCGACCACAGGGCGCGGCCGCCGCGAATTCGAGGATTTGATCGGCTATTTCAACAGCACCGTCGCCTTGCGCGCCGACTTCGCCGCCGATCAGCAGCTGGCGCAGCTGCTGGAGCGGGTCAGGTCGGTGGTGCTCGGGGCGCTGGAACATCAGGAGATCCCGTTCGACCGGGTCGTCAACGCCCTGGTGGAGCGGCGGGACCTCTCACGCACCCCGCTGTTCGACGTGCTCTACATCCATCAGGCGACCCCACGGATCGGCCGCGTCGACGAGGCCGCAACCGAGGCGTTCGATATCGAACATTCGGCCGGTAACGAGTTCGGCGGCCTGCCGACGGGCACTGCGAAATTCGATCTGACGCTGGTCACCTACGAATACACCGACGCCGTGGACCAGGACATGGGCGCATGCCTGGAGTTCAGCACAGAGCTCTTCACCCGGCAGACGATGGCGCGGGTCGCGCAGGATCTGCTCGGCATTCTCGCGACCATGGCCGATGCCGGTCCATCACCTTCGGTGGCCGAGCTGGTGGCCGGGTCGGAAACGTCCGCCACGCTGGTGCCTACGGATCGGCCGCGTTCCGGTAGCCGGTCCTACACGCTCGAAGTCATTTCCGATTCGGTCGTTGGCGAATCCACCGGCCTCGACGTCAGGGCCGATGCCGAGACGACCTCCGACGCGGTGGTCGACACCCACGCCGATGTGCTCGCCGCGTGGGCGGTGCTGCTGGCCTGGTACACGGGCGACGACCGGATCCATCTCGGCTTGTCCTATGTAGCCGTTGACGCCCCGCATTCCACCGTCGTCGAACTTGCTGATGACACCACCTGGGCCGACCTGCGCGACCGGACTCGTCGGGTTCTGGACACGATGGACCGGCCCGAGCGCACCGGGGGTGCGATGACGGCATCCGCACCGCACGCGACATCATCGGCGCAGGCACCACCTGCGGACCCGGTGCTGTATCTCGGCTCGGCGACAGACCCGGCCAACCAGCAGGCACCCGCCACCACCGAACTCGGGGTGTCATGGACCGCTACCGGCCCGGACTCCCTGACGCTGCACCTGCACTATGCCACCGAACTGTTCGACCCCGACTCGGCCCGCATGATGCTCGGCGAGCTGCGCCGCCTGTTCACAGCGCTGCCCGGGCAGCCGTCGGTGCCGGTGCACGAGGCCGCCGCCGGAGCCATCGACGACGAACTGGAGATGATCCGATGAGCAGCGAACGGCAGGTCGGCGTCATCGGCGCGGGCACCATGGGCACGGGAATCGCGCAGTGCCTCGCCCAGGCCGGTGTGCCGGTGGTGCTGGTGGAAACCGATCCCGCAGCTACCGCCCGCGCCCGCCGGGAGTTGCGCTCGGCGCTTCGATTGAGTGTGCTGCTCGGTCGCGGTTCCGGCGGTGCGAACCTCGACGAGATCGCCGCCCGTATTCGGTGGGCCGAGCGGCTGGACGCACTGCGCGAGTGCACCTTCGTCATCGAATCGGTCACCGAACATATCGAACTCAAGGCCGAGATCTTCGCCGAACTCGACCGGCAATGCCCCGCCGACACCGTGTTCGCCTCCGGTACCTCCGCCATCCCCATTGTGGGCTTGGCCGCCAATACCACCCGGCCGGACCGGATTCTGGGCCTGCACTTCATGAATCCGGCGCCGTTGACCGAGGTGGTCGAGGTCATCTCCACCACCGAGACCGCCCCCGAGAGCCTGAACCGGACGCTCTCGCTGCTCGACGCGCTCGGCAAGAAGGGCATCGTGGTCGGCGACGGGCCCGGATTCGTCATCAACCGGGTGCTGATGTTGTGTATCGCGGAGGCGGGTGCCGTGCTCGAGACCGGTACCGATCCCGAGACGGTCGATGCCTTGTTCGAGGGTTGCCTCGGCCACCGGATGGGCCCGCTGCGCACCGCCGACCTCATCGGCCTGGACAACGTGCTCGACACCCTGAAGGTCCTGCGCACCACCACCGGCGACGAGCGCTACCGCATCCCGTCCGCACTGATCCAGCTGGTCGGCGCGGGGCACCACGGGCGCAAGACCGGAAAGGGATTCCATGAATACCCGTGAAGCGGTGCTGGATTCGGATCTGCTGCCCGAATCGAGCGGTCTCGGCCGGCTGGCGCGCCGCAGCGGCGGTGGTGAGGCCGCGGTGGTGCTCGCCGCGCTGGCCGTGCACGCGCAGCGGCGCACCGGGACGGATACCTGCTCGGTCGGGCTGCGGGTGGGGATGGCGATCCTGGCGATCGAGGTCGACGTTTCGCCGCATGCGGATTTCGAGGTCGTCGCCAAACGGGTGGGCGCTCAGTTGCGGCGGGCACGCAGGGAGCGCACCGCAGCTGCGCACCATCAGCAGCCGATGCTCGTCGCGGTACAACACGATAGTGGTTGGCGGGTCGAACTCCCAGAAGCAGAGCAGCCTGGGTTCGTTCGGTTGTTCACCGAACTGGCGGCACGGCCCACCCAACCGGTCGGCCGTGCCGACGCCATCGGCCCGGACGAGTACGACCTGCTGATTCACCGATTCAACGCCACCGCATACGAACTAGACGCGACAGCGACGATCACCAGCGGATTCGAGGCGGCGGCGCGACGCACTCCCGATGCGACCGCCCTGGTCTACGGCGAGAAATCACTCACCTACGCCGAGCTGGACGCGCGGGCCGACCACCTCGCCCGCGTCCTGATCGGTCATGGGGTTCGGCGTGAGAGCGTGGTCGGGCTGGCGATGTCGCGTTCGGTGGACGCTATCGTCGCCGTCTACGCGGTGTTGAAGGCAGGCGGTGCGTATCTGCCGCTGGACCACAGCCATCCTGCCGAACGCACCGCACGGATACTGGCTGTGGCGCGGCCGCTGTGTGTCCTGACCACCCGCACAGACGGATTCACGGACGCGGACACGCCCGTGGTGCACGTCGACGACCTCGACCCGGCCGATGGTTCACCATTGACGCCGGCGGAGTACGACGGCCCGTCGCGTCCGGACAACCTCGCCTACCTGTTGTTCACCTCGGGCTCGACCGGCACCCCGAAAGCTGTCGGCGTCACGCACGCGGCGCTGATCAACCATCTCGCCTGGATGACCGATCACCACGGCCTCGACCACACCGACGCGGTGCTGCAGAAGACGCCGACCACCTTCGACGTGTCGATCTGGGAACTGTTGTGGCCATTGCAGATCGGTGCCAGGCTCGTCATCGCTCCGCCGGTCGCGAACACCGACCCGGAGCTGGTGACGCGCCTGATCATCGAGCACAGCGTGACGACGGTCCAGTTCGTGCCGTCCCTGCTGAGCAGCCACCTCAATGCCGCCGAACTACCGGCGGGGTTGCGGCGGGTGCTGATGATCGGTGAGACGCTCACCCCGCAACTGGCACACCGCTTCGCCGCCGCGTGTCCTGCGCGGCTGCACAACCTCTACGGGCCGACCGAGGCAACCGGTGCCGTCACCGGTCATCGGGTGCCGGCCGGTCTGCCCGCTCGGATCCCGATCGGGACGCCGGGCTGGAACACGCGCGCCTACGTGCTCGACGCGTGTCTGCGGCCGGTTCCGCGCGGCGTCGCGGGCGAGCTGTATCTGGCCGGGCCCCAGCTGGCGCGCGGGTATCACGACGATCCCGCGCGGACCGCGGCCCAGTTCGTCACCGATCCCTTCGACCGGGGCGCCCGGATGTACCGCACCGGCGACGTCGTGCGGTGGGATCCGGTCGATGATGTGCTCGACTATGTCGGCCGCGCCGATTTCCAGATCAAACGCCACGGTGTGCGTATCGAACCCGGCGAAATCGAGGCCGTCCTGTCCGGGTGCGCGCCGGTGGCGCAGTCCGTTGTCGTGCAGCGCGACGACGGCAGGCTTGCGGCTTACGTCGTCCCGGTGACCGGGCGCGAATGCACCGAAACGAGCCTGCGCGAGCAGCTTTCCCGTCAGCTGCCGACCTCGATGCTGCCCGACGACATCCTGGTGTTCGACACCCTGCCGACGACCTCGGCCGGCAAAGTGGACCGTGCCGCGCTGCCCGCGCCCGCCGCGCCGCCGACCCCGTACCGAGCGCCGTCGGGAGCGGTCGAGCAGACGATCGCCGAGGTCTACGCCGAGGTTCTCGGCCGCGACCGGGTCGGCGCCGAGGAATCGTTCTTCGCGCTCGGCGGTGACAGCGTCATGTCGATTCTGCTGGTGTCGCGGGCCAAGGCGCGCGGGGTGTGGTTCAGCGCGCAGCAGGTTTTCGAGCAGCGCACCGTCGCCGGACTGGCTCGCGTCGCGACAACCGGCGCCGAGGCGCCCGTCGCACCGGCCGAGCTGCCTGGCGGCGGTGTCGGTGAGCTCCCGGTGACACCGGCGATCGGATTCGGTGTACGACTGGCCGAATCCGGGGCAGGCGGCTTCGACCACTTCGCGCAGCCGATGGTGCTGACGCTGCCCGTCGGCATCGACCGGACCGGCCTGCACGCGGTGCTCGGCGCTGTGCTCGAACGACACGACATGTTGCGTGCGCGGCTGTATCGCGATGCCAGCGGCGCATGGCGGCTGTTCGCCGATCCCGCGAGTTCCGTCGACGTCGATTCGTTGCTCGAGCGCATCGAGTTTCCCGCGACCGCCGATGAGCACGAGCTGGACGGCCGCACCGCGGATGCCCTCGGCTCGGCGCTGAACGGGCTGGCACCGGCCGACGGCGTCGTGGTGCGCTGCGTCTGGCTCGAGCCCGATCGCCCCGATCAGCGTGCGGGGCGCCTCGCGCTGGCGGTCCACCACATCGCCGTGGACGGCGTGTCCTGGCGCATCCTGATCCCGGATTTCCTCTCCGCCTGGGCCCAGTACGCCGATGGCCGACGCCCCGTACTGCCCACCGCGGGAACCTCCATGCGCCGGTGGGCGCACACCCTGCGCGAGGAGGCCTACCGAGCCTCGCGTATCGCCGAATTGCCGCGCTGGCTCGAGGTGATCGACGGCCCCGATCCGCTGCTCGGCGACCGCCCGCTGGATCCGATGGTGGATGTCGCCGCGACCGCCCGGCGGGTGCGGATCGAATCCGATCCGGAGACCACCTCGGCGGTGCTGTCGACGCTGCCCGAGCGCTATCACACCAGCGCCAATGTCGTATTGCTGACGGCACTCGCGCTGGCCGTGGCCCGGTGGCGCGAGCAACGCGGACGGCCGTCGCCATCGACGCTGGTTCGGCTGGAATCGCATGGCCGGGAAGCCGATCTGGCGCCAGGCGCGGATGTTTCGCATACTGTCGGCTGGTTCACCTCGATCTTCCCGTGCCGCTTCGACCTATCCGGGATCGACATCGCGGCCGCCTTCTCCGGCGGCGATCAGCTCGATGCCGCGCTGAAAACCGTGAAGGAACAGCTGGTTTCGTTGCCGGGCTCGGGAATCGGCTACGGCCTGCTTCGCTATTTGAACAGCGAGACCGCGCGCTCGCTGCCCGCCGAACCCGGGCAGATCGCCTTTACCTACCTGGGCGCGGTGAGCACGACGGCCGGCTCGGATATGGCGTGGCTGCCTGCGATCGATCCCACCGCGACACCGCATCCCGGCGATCCGGACCTGCCCGCCGCAGCGGCGTTGTCGATCGACGCGATGGTGATCGACAGCCGGCTCAGCACCGGGTTCTCCGCTCCGGGCGCGCTGCTCGGTGAACCGGAGGTCCGTGCGCTGACCGAGCTGTGGACCGAGGCGCTCGAAGCAATGGCCACGCAGAGCAGAGACCGTAGTGCCGGTGGCCGAACGCCTTCGGACTTCTCGCTGGTGACGGCGTCACAGCACGATATCGACAGGTGGGAGTCGACATATCCCGGCCTGGTGGATATCTGGTCGCTCACTCCGATCCAGGAGAAGTTCGCCAGGCACGCGCTCGAGCATGCCGACGATATCGACGTCCACACCACGCAGTTGCGTTTGGCGGGCACCGGAACGCTGGACGCGGCCCGGCTGCGCGCCGCCGCACGAGCTGTCGTGGACCGGCATCCCGGGTTGCGGGCCGCGTTCGAGACCGGCAGCTCCGGTGAGCTGTGCCAGCTGGTCACCGTGCCGCTCGGTATCGACTGGCGTGAATTGGACCGGCGCGGCGACCAATCCGACGTCGATGCCGTCCTGCACGACGAGCTGATCCGGCCGTTCGACCTGACCGCCGCACCGCTGATCCGCTTCCTGCTGGTGCGGCTGGCCAACGGCTGGCGGTTCGTGGTGACCAGCCACCGGTTGCTCGTCGACGGCTGGTCCGTCCCGGTGCTGATCGGCGATCTCTGGTCCGCCTACACCGGCGTCGCGGCCCGACCTGCGGTCGGCTCCTACCGGACATTCCTGGAGTGGCGGGCGAGACAGGACCGCGACGCGGCCGCGACGGCCTGGCGCGATGCGCTCGCGGGTGCCGACGCGGCCACCCTCGTCGCCACACCCGGCGCCGTACCCGCTGATCCGGCGATGCCGCCCGCCGACCATCACCTCAGCCTGTCCGAGCAGGACACCCGTGGCCTGTCCCGGTTGGCGACCGATGCCGGAGTCACCGTCAACACGGTCCTGCAGTGCGCGTGGGCGCTGGTGCTCGGACGCCTGACCGGACGGCGCGATGTGGTGTTCGGAACCGTGGTGTCGGGGCGGCCCGCGGAGGTGCCCGGTATCGAATCGATGGTCGGCTCGTTCATCAATACGGTGCCGGTGCGGGTCCGCTGGGAAGCAGGCACACCGGTGCGCACGCTGCTCGCCGGACATCAGGATGCACAGGCCGCACTGGTCAACCACCAGTATCTCGGACTGGCCGATATCGAGGAATCGACGGGTGTGGCGGTGCGCGGACTGTTCGACACACTGCTGGTATTCGAGTCCTATCCGGCGGATTTCGAGAACGTGCTTGCGGCAGCGGTATTCGACGATATGGCGGTCACCGGATTCGAATCCAGGGAAATCACGCTGTTCCCGCTGACCGTCACCGCATGGCCGGGCGCGCGGCTGCATTTGCAGATCGATCGGCATCGGGATCTGGTGGACGACAACCTGATCCAGCAGGTCATCACCGAGTTGCACAGTGTGCTCGGCACGCTCGCGCGCGGCGAAACCTTCGAGCAGTAAGGGCATCATCGTGGATTCCGCACGCCGATGGCCGCTCACCGTGGCCCAGCAGGAGATCTGGGCCGGTAGCGTGCGCGACGAGACCGGGCGCCGCTTCCTGATCGGCGGGTACGTCCACCTGCACGGGGCCATCGACGCCGAGGTCTTCGAACGGGCGTTGCGCAGTGCCGTCGCTGGAAGCGAGACACTGCGCGCCGGCCTCGACCTTTCCGGTTCCCGCCCCTGTCAGGTGGTGCACGACTGCCCCGAATGGACTCTGCATCGCAGAGATTTCACCGCCGAAGCCGATCCGCTGGGCGCGGTGCGGGCGTTCATCGACGTCGAGTTCCAGCGCCCGTACGACCTGAGCAGCCCGCCCCTGTTCGACCACTACCTGCTCGACCTCGGCGCCGCAGGCTCCGTGTGGTTCCTGCGAGCCCACCACCTGATCTTCGACGGTGGAGCCTCGTTGGCGTTGATCCGGAGAGTGGCGCGCACCTATGGCGAGCTGCTCGACGGGAATCCCGCACCGACGGCAGTGTTCGACACCATGTCCGCGCTGGTCGACGGTGATCAGCGCTACCGAGCCTCGCGCCGGTTCGCCGACGACCGCGCCTTCTGGGCCGACCGGCTGGCCGGTGCCGGTGACGCCCCGACCTTCGCCCAGGCGCCGATCCCACCGCATCGGCCCGCGCCCATCCGGCACACCGGTGACCTGACCGCCGAACGCTGGCAGGCCTTCCGCGACGGCGCCGACCGTTTCGGCGTCGGCTGGCCCGCCATGCTCGCCGCGACCACCGCCGCCCTGCTGCACGCCGACACCGGGGCGCGGTCGGTGGTACTCGGACTGACGGTCCCGGCGAAACGGTCGTGGCAGGCCCTCGGCATGACCTCCAATATCGTCCCGCTGCGGCTCCCGATCGACCCGGCGGCCCCGCTGCGCGCACTCGCCGAGTCGGCACAGGCCGAGTTCCGGACGGTCTTGCGCCACCAGCACTATCGGCGATTCGACATGCTCGCCGACGGGCTGGTCGCGGGCGGTGAACGCCGCATGGCGGGCCCGACGCTCAACATCATGCCGATGCCGCGCGATGTCTCCTTCGGTGCAGTCGCGGCCTCCTTGCACGAGATCGCGCCCGGTCATACCGATGGTTTCAGCATCGGCGTCTATGACAACGGCAGCCCTACCCTGCGCATTGATTTCGACACCAGCTCGGATCGGTGGGCGCCACGGGAGTTGGCGGCGCACCACGCGCGGTACCTTGCTGCCCTCGACGCCATCGCTGCCGCGTCTCCAGGGCTGCCACTCGCCCAGCTCAGGTACGCGGCCGACTCGATCCCACCGCATAGCCCCGCTGTCGCTGTCACCGACGACACCGACACTGGGAATCCGGGCCGCGTTCCTTGCGCGCACAGCGAGGACGCCGCCTCGGCGTGCGCGAGCGCCATATCCGGTAACACCCTGGCCGACTGGTTCCAGCGACGAGCGGAGGCCGCTGACGATGCCGTCGCGGTGGTGCACAGTGGTCGGCAACTCACCTATGCCGAGCTCGACCGGCGCGCCGGGGAACTGGCACGCCAGATCGTCGAACATGGTGTCGGGGCCGGTGATTTCGTCGCCGTTGCGGTGCCCCGATCCGCGGAACTGATCGTCGCCATTGTCGCGGTGATGAAGTCCGGCGCCGCGTATGTCCCGCTCGAGCCGGAGCAGCCGGCCGAGCGGACGAACGCGATCCTCGCCGATGCCGAGCCCGCGTTACTGATCACGACACCGGACACCTCGATCCGTCCCGGTCGGCTCCCGGTGCTGCTGATCGGGGCGGGAACGGAGGCCGACCCCGCCGAGGCGACCGAGGCCCGGTGCGACAAACTGGTCCACGACGCGACCGGTCCGGATGTTTCCGGCGGCCCCGCGGCTGTTTCGGCAGAGTCCGGCGAGCCGAGTTCGGGCCCACGGGCAGCAGTGCCGATCCACCGTCCGATCCGGCCCGAGGATCCCGCCTACGTCATCTACACCTCCGGCTCCACCGGCGCGCCGAAAGGTGTTGTCGTCACCCATGCCAACGTGGTGCGGCTGTTCACGGCGACGCAGGGGTGGTTCGAATTCGGCGAAGACGATGTGTGGACGCTGTTCCATTCGATCGCATTCGACTTCTCGGTGTGGGAGATGTGGGGTGCGCTGCTCTACGGCGGGCGGCTTGTGGTCGTGGATGCCGATACCGCGCGGGCGCCCGACGATTTCGTCGAGCTGCTGATTCGCGAGCGGGTCACGGTGCTGAATCAGACTCCGTCGGCGTTCGGATTGCTCGCCGCCGCCGCCGCGGGCCGCACCGAAACGAAGCTCGCCGTGCGGGTGCTGATCTTCAGCGGTGAGGCGCTTGCGCCGTCGTTGCTCGGTGATTGGGCGTCGCGTCATCCGCAGCAGCGGTTGGTCAATATGTACGGCGCCACTGAGACGACGGTGCTGACGACCGCGTACTTCCTCGACGCCGCGCCGGACGGCGGTGCCCGGGGTGGCGAAGCGCCGGACCGCGACGCGCTCGGCGGAATCATCGGCGAGCCGATCGCTGATCTGCGCTGCTATGTGCTCGACGCGGCGCTGCGCCCGGCCGCCGACGAGATACCGGGTGAGCTGTACGTCTCCGGTTCAGGTGTCGCGTCGGGATATCTGCGTCGCCGAGAACTCACGGCTGCTCGGTTCGTGGCCGATCCGTTCGGGCCGGCGGGCGCGGTGATGTACCGCAGCGGCGATCTGGCCCGGCGCACCGAGGCCGGTTTGGAGTATCTGGGTCGCATCGATCGGCAAGTCAAGATCCGGGGCTACCGGATCGAACCGGGTGAGGTCGAAGCCGCGCTGGTCCGGCAACCAGGCGTGTCGGCGGCGGCGGTAGTGCCCGAGGAGCTGGCGGGCATCGGCGTGCGGCTGGTCGGCTACGTCGTCACCAGCGACGTCGACACCGCACGGATCCGGACAGGCTTGGCGGAACTGTTGCCGCAACAGGCCGTTCCCGCCCTGCTGGTCCCGGTCCGAGCGCTTCCACTGACCGGCAACGGCAAGGTCGACCAGCGTGCGCTGCGGGCCACCCGGACCAGGCTCGATGCCGCGGGCACGGTCGAACCGCCGCGCACCGAACGGGAAGAAGCGATGCTCGAGGTATTCGTCACGACAGTGGGGCACACCGGGTTCGGCGTCACGGACGAGTTCTTCGCGCTCGGCGGCGACAGCATCCTCGCCATCCGAGTCGCCGAGCTGGCGCGCGCACATGGGTTGACGATCAGCACGAAGGACGTCTTCACCCACCAGACCGTGCGGGCGTTGGCCTCCGTCGCGCAGACGGCTACCGCACCGGTGGTCGCACCGCCCTCGGCACCGATGGAGATCCCGGACGATGCCCGTGACCGGCTGGTGCGGCGGTTCGGTCCGATCACCGACCTGCTGCCGGTCACGCCGTTGCAGGCCGGTCTGCTGTTCCATTCGACGCTCGACGATTCGTCCGAAGACCCCTATGTCGTACAACTGCATCTCACGATGCGTGGCGACCTGCGCCCGGACCGGCTCCGAGAAGCGACCCGCGCCGTCATCCATCGCCATCCACATCTCGCCGGTGCGTTCGTCGTCGACGAGCAACCACTGTTCGTGGTCCCCGAGTTGCGGGAACCCCGGTGGTACAGTATCGATCTCGCCGCGTCAGCCCCAGAGATCCGTGCACACGAAATCGAGGCGATCGCCGAGCGGGACCGACGCGGCATCGATCTCGGCGTCCCACCGTTGCTGGCGTTTTCCCTGGTAGAGATGGGCGAGCAGCAGTGGCGACTTATCCTCACCGTGCACCACGCCCTGGCCGACGGCTGGTCGCTGGGACTGCTGCTGCGTGAGTTGTTCCTCGCGTATCAGAACGTGGAACTGCCAGCACCGCAACCCTATCGACGATTCCTCGACCAGCTCGCCGCCCGACCGACTGCACCGGCACGCCAGGCATGGCGGCGAGTACTGGACGGCGCCGAGCCCTGCCTGGTCGGTCGCGAATCGGCACAGCATGGTGAGGCCGTCGCCCATACCGTCCGCATTCCCGATGACATCACCGCCGCACTCACCTCCCGCGCCGCCGCGCGCGGGTTGACGACGAACTCCGTCATCCAGGCGATCTGGGCCCTGCAACTCGCCGCACTCACCGGCAACACCGACATCGTCTTCGGTATCGCCGTTTCCGGCCGCTCCCACGGTGTCGGCACCAGCGAGACGATCGGCATGCTGCTCAACACCGTCCCGGTCCGAATCCGGCTGAACCCGGCCGAGACTCTGTACGACCTGGCAGCCCGAATCCAAGCCCAGCGCACCGAACTGCTCGACCACGACCACCTCGGACTCACCGACATTCTCGCCACTCGCGGCGCGGGCGCCCTGTTCGACGCCGCCGTGGCGTTCGAGAATCATCCGATCGATACCGCGCCGATGCTCGGCGCCGATCTCACCGTCACCGCAGTCGACAGCCGCGATCACACGCACTATCCGCTGGCCTTGACCATCTACCCGGTCGGCGGCCTCGTGCTGCGGCTCACCCTGCGGCCCGAGCTGCTCATCGCGGAGACTACGGCCGAGGAGATCACGGCCGCAATCCTGGCCACCTGCACCGGCCTCGCGCAGCAGCCGGACCGGATCGTCGCGCACATCCCGGCGGCCTCGCGCGAACTGGTGGCGCGCACGCAGGACTTCGGGCGCGGGCCGGTGGTCCCGGTCGACGATCGATCCATCGGCGCGGTCTTCGCGGCGGTGGCGGCGGCATATCCGGACCGCCCCGCCCTGTGGTGGGCCGGGACCGACATCACCTATCGCGACCTGTCCGCCCGCACGAACCGGCTGGCCCGCCGGCTGAGGCAGCACCATGGTGTGCGGCTGGGCACGGCTGTCGGTCTGCGGTTGCCGCGTTCACCCGAGCTGGTGGTGGCCATGCTCGCCCTCGCGGAACTGGGCGCGATCTGTGTGCCGCTGCACGCCGAGGACCCGCCGGAACGGGTGGCCCACATCGTCGAGCGCACCGGCGTCACGGTGCTGCTCGACGACCTGGACGAGCTGCGGGCGATGGCACGCGACGCCGCCGGCTACTCCTCCGACCGGCCGGGCCGACCGGTACCCGCCGACGCGACCGCATGGCTGATGTTCACCTCCGGGTCCACCGGCACACCGAAGGGCACCCGCATCACCCACCGCGGCATCGTCGCGCGCTGCCTCGATGCCACCGCGAGCGGCCCGGAACACGAACGGATCCTGCTGCATTCGCCCTACACCTGGGATTCGGTGGTGACCGAAGTGTGGCGGCCGCTGCTCACCGGGCACTGTGTCGCGGTGGCACCGGCCGGCCCGATGGCTGCACCCGATTTCCGGGAAGTGCTGGCGGCGAGCGGTGTGACGTCGCTGTTCCTGTCGGCCGGGCTGCTCGGCGCACTGGCCGATCAACTGGCCGATCGCTTCGCCGGGCTGCGCATGCTGGCCGCGGCCGGTGATGTGCTGTCCCCGGCGGGGGTTCGCGCGGCCCGCGCTGTCGATGCGGAACTACCGGTCTCCAACTTCTACGGACCCGTGGAGGCCACCACCTTCGCCACCTCCTACCCCATCGCGCCGGGACCACTCGGCGACGAACCGCTACCGATCGGCACTCCGGTCGACAACACCGAGGTCTGGGTACTCGACGGGATGCTGCGTCCGACGCCGCCGGGCGTGACCGGCGAGATCTACCTCTCCGGTGCGGGTCTCGCCGACGGCTATCACGACCTACGCGAGATCACGGCTGTACGGTTCGTCGCGAACGCATTCGGCGCCAAGGGTTCCCGGATGTATCGCACCGGCGACCATGGCAGTTGGGGTGCCGACGGGGTGTTGCGATTCGCCGGACGTGGTGACCGGCAGGTGAAGGTCAACGGCATCCGCGTGGAACCCGGCGAGATCGAGGCCGCGTTGCAGCAGGTACCCGGTGTCACGGCCGCGGTGGTGATCGCGCATCGCACGGGTACCGGAACCACGCTGATCGGGTACGTGGTGGCGGACTCCGAGATCGATCCGGTGGCGGTGCGGGCGCGACTTGCCATGAGCCTGCCGGGCTATCTGGTGCCCGCCACGGTGATCCGGTTACCGTCGCTGCCGCTCACCGTCAACGGCAAGGTGGACCGGGCCGCACTGCCGATACCCTCGGCGACCGCTGAGCGCACGGCACACACACCGCGCCAGCACCTACTGGCCCGCCACTTCGCCACAACCCTCGGCATGCCCGAGATCGGCATCGAGGACGACTTCTTCGGCATCGGCGGCAATTCGCTGGCCGCGATCCGGTTGGTCGGTGCGGTGAGCCGCGAACTCGGCGTCACGGTGACCTTGCGCGATCTGTTCGAGGCGCCCACCGTCGCGGCACTCGATCAGCGTCTGGCCGGGCGCGCACGGACCGAGCAGACGCACCAACCGATCGGGACCGAGCCGCGCCCCACCGTCATCCCGCTCAGCCCGGCCCAACAGCGGTTCTGGACCATCAACTATTTGGCCGAGGGCCGCGCCGACTACCTCATGGCCGCCGCCCTCGACCTGCGCGGCGACCTCGACGCCGACGCGGTGCGCACGGCGGTCGGCGATGTGGTGTGCCGCCATGAGGTGCTGCGCACCGTCCTGCCGTACGGCCCGTCCGGGCCGGTGCAGCAGATTCAGGAATTTCGTTCCGACGCGGTCGATTTCCGCGTCACCGAGGTCGCCGATGAAGCGGCATTGGACCGCGAATTGGCCGCCGAGTCCGGTACCGGGTTCCGGCTGATGAGCCAGGCGCCGTGGCGGGCACGTCTGTACCGGCTCGGCGCCGAGCGGCATGTGATGCTCGTCGTCCTGCACCACAGCGCGGGCGACGGCGAATCCCTGGTCACGCTGTTCCGCGATATCGAGTTCGCCTACCGGGCACGCTCCGGCGGTCACGAACCGGCCTGGCCCGGTCCCGCGGTGCAATACGCCGACTACACCCTGTGGCTGCGCGAACGAGTCGGTACCGAGGCCGATCCGGACAGTCTGATGAGCGCACAGGGCCGATACTGGCGCGCCCGCCTCGCCGAACTACCCACCCGCCCGCCGCTTGCGGTGGATCGGCCGCGGATCGCCGGGCAGCAGAGCCGCGCGGCGGTCACGACGATGGATCTGACAGCGCAACAGCATGCGCGACTGGCCGCGACTGCGGCGCCAGCACGTCCATGGCCCTGCACACCGCTTTCGTCTGCGCGCTCACCGGCCTCGGCGCGGGCACCGACCTGGTGATCGGCACGGCACTCAGCGCGCGCGACACCGCCGAACTGGACACCCTCATGGGCTGCGCCGTGGACACCGTCCTCATCCGTACCGACACCACAGCGGCCCCGACCTACCGCGACCTGATCCGCCAGGTCCGCGACCGTGTCCTGGAAGCCGCCGGCAACAAGGAGTACCCCTTCGACCAACTGATGGCCGAACTCAATCCGGCCGTCTCGCCGACCCACCAGGCCATCCCACAGATCGCCACCACCTACATCCGGGAGGTCCTGCCCACCCACGCTTTCGACGGCATCGACCTCACCCTGCGCCCCGTCATCCCCCACCACACCGAGTTCGAGCTGCTGCTGAGTGTGCGCGAAGTACTGACCGCCGACGGCACCCCCGCAGGAATCCGCGGACACCTCGTCTACGCCGCCGACCTCTGGGAACCGGAAACAATGACCACCCTCGCCGACCACATCCACACCGCCATAGCGACACTCACCACCGACGTCGACCACCCCGTCGGCACCGAACTCGCCTCCCGCCACTGAAGGCGCCGAAAGGCACACCAGCGAGAGGCCCACTCGTCGTTTGCCTCAGCCATGTGACGCTCGACGTGCGCGAGTACCGGGGGGCGGGGTCAGGTGCGTAGGGCGGCGGCGAGGGCGGGGTTGACGGCCATGGAGAGTGCCAGCAGCGACTCGACCAGCAGGTCGATCAGCTCGTCGCGGGTGATCGTCTCGTTGCGCAGCCACGACAGGGTCGATTCCTCGGTGAATGCGATCCAGCCACGGACGGCCAGCACCAGGCGAGGGTGGTCGCGTTCTTCGGGCGGCATGGGGACCTGGGTGAGGATGATGTCGACGATCGCGTTGCGCGTCTGTTCGACCAGGGCGACGAGGTCGGGGCTGGAACTGGCGGGACCACGCAGCAGCGCCAGGTACGAGGTGCGGTTCTCGCTGACGTACTCGATGTAGCGACTCACCGAATCGCGCAGCATCTCGAACAGGCCCAGCTCCGGGTCCGGGGCGACACGCATCAGCAATTCGGCATTGGCGTGGCGCACGACCTCGAGCTGGAAGTCCTGCTTGGTGGGGAAATAGTGGAACAGCAGCCCCCGCGAGATACCGGCCTGAGCAGCGATTTCGCTGACCGAGATGTCCTCGATGGACCGCTCGCCCAGCATCTTGACGCCGAGATTGATCAGCTGTGTGCGCCGCTGCTCCGGACTCAACCGGACACGCTTGGCGGTTTCTCCCGGACTCGTGCTCACGTGACCATCCTACTGAACGTGGGTCAATACTGTTGACTGCGACTCAATAAGGCTCTAGTCTGAGTATATGAGTCGCAAGGTTACAGACAAAGCTGTCGCTAACCAGCCCACCCGCCATCTGCGGACGATCATCATCGGCAGCGGATTCGCCGGCCTCGGCCTGGCCATCCGGCTGAGTCAGCAGGGCCGCGAGGATTTCCTCGTCCTGGAACGCGGCGGCGATGTCGGCGGCACCTGGCGCGACAACACCTACCCGGGCGCCGCATGCGATGTGCCCTCGCACCTGTACTCGTACTCCTTCGCGCTCAACCCGAACTGGTCGCGCTCGTTCTCGCGCCAGGGCGAGATCCAGGGCTACATCCAGGGCGTCGCCAAGAAGTACAACGTGCTCGACAAGCACATCTTCGACTGCGATGTCACCGGCGCCCGCTGGAACAACGACACCGCGCAGTGGGAGATCACCTCTTCCAAGGGCAACTTCACCGCCGACACCGTCGTCTCCGCGGTGGGTGCCCTGTGTGAGCCGAACCTGCCCGACATCAAGGGCATCAGCAGCTTCGAAGGCGAGATCTTCCACTCCGCCCGCTGGAACCACGACGCCGATCTGGCAGGCAAGCGCGTAGCCGTCATCGGCACCGGCGCCTCCGCGATCCAGATCGTGCCCGCCATCGCGCCGCAGGTCGCCCACCTCGACGTCTACCAGCGCACCGCGCCATGGCTGCTGCCCCGCATGGACCGCCCGTACCTGAAGGCCGAGCAGCTGGCGTTCAAGTACATCCCCGGCGTGCAGCGACTGTCCCGCGCCGCGATCTACGCCGCGCGTGAGACCCAGGTCGTCGGCCTTGCCAAGTTCCCGGCGCTGATGCAGGGCTTCGAGGTGCTGGCCAAGGCCAAGCTGCGCTACGAGATCCGCGATCCCGAACTGCGCGCCAAGGTCACCCCGAACTTCCGCATCGGCTGCAAGCGCATGCTGATCTCCAACGAGTACTACCCGGCGCTGGACCGCGACAATGTCGACGTGGTCACCGACGGCATCGCCGAGGTGCGTGCGAACTCGATCGTCACCAAGGACGGCACCGAGCGTGAGATCGACGCGCTGATCGTGGCCACCGGCTTCCACGTGACCGACTCGCCGACCTACGAGACCATCACCGGCAAGGACGGCCGGACCCTCACCGAGGTCTTCGACGACATCGGCCAGCAGGGCTACAAGGGTTCCTCGATCGCGAACTTCCCGAATATGTTCTTCCTGCTCGGCCCGAACGTCGGGCTCGGCCACACCTCGATGGTGTACATGATCGAATCGCAGATCAACTACATCGCCGACGCGCTGGCCACCATCGACAAGCAGGATCTGCGCACCGTCGAGGTGCGCCGCGAGGTCCAGGACACCTACAACGCCGAGCTGCAGAAGAAGCTGGCCAAGAGCGTCTGGCTCAACGGCGGCTGCGCCAGCTGGTACCTGGACAAGCACGGCAACAACACCACGCTGTGGCCCGATTTCACCTTCGAATTCCGTAGGCTGACCAAGGAATTCGACGTCGCGGCCTACAACACGACAACCGATGACAACTCTTCTCGCCCCGACCTGAAAGTGGTGGCAGCCCAGTGAGCAAGGACGCTTACTTCCGTAACAAAGTGTGTGTGGTCACCGGTGCCGGTTCCGGTATCGGGCGTGCGCTCGCCATCGACCTGGCTCGCCGTGGCGCCAAGCTGGCGCTGTCGGATATCGACACCGACGGGCTCGCCGAGACCACCCGTCTGGTCGAGCAGCTTGGTGCGCAGGTGAAGTCGGATCGGCTGAATGTGGCCGAGCGCGAAGCGGTGCTGCACTACGCCGACGCCGTGAAGGAGCACTTCGGCGTCGTGCACCAGGTGTACAACAATGCCGGTATCGCCCACCACGGCGACGTCGTCAAGACCGAGTTCAAAGATTTCGATCGGGTCATGGACGTCGACTTCTGGGGCGTCGTCAACGGTACGAAGGCGTTCCTGCCGTATCTGATCGAGTCCGGCGAGGGTCACGTGGTGAACGTGTCCAGCCTCTTCGGCCTCATCTCGGTCCCCGGCCAGAGTGCCTACAACGCGGCCAAGTTCGCGGTACGCGGCTTCACCGAGGCGCTGCGCCAGGAGATGATCGTGGCCAAGACGCCGGTCGAGGTGACCTGCGTGCACCCGGGCGGCATCAAGACCGCCGTGGCGCGCAACGCCACCTACGCCGACGGCATCGACGGCAAGAACGCCAGCACGATGTTCGACAAGTACCTGGCCATCCACTCCCCCGAAATGGCCGCCAAGACCATCACCGAGGGTGTGCGCCGCAAGCACGGCCGGGTGCTGATCGGCTGGGAGGCCAAGTTCCTGGATCTGTTCGTGCGGGTCACCGCCTCGGGCTACCAGCGCATCTCGGCCACCGTCGAGCGCCGCTTCCTGCCCTGAGCCGGGACCGCTGATGCGTGATATCGCCATTCCGCTGCCGTTGGCACGCACGATCCTGAGCCCGGTCTACCGGGTCACGCTCAACGATCGGCTGCCCTGGCGGCTGCAACGACTGCTACTGGACGCGGGCTCGCGCTTACAGCCCGCACCGGCGGGCACCGAGGTGCGCCGGATCCAGCTCGCCGGGCGTCCCGCGGACCGCTTCACCGCGGGCACCCCAGGTGCGGGCGCTGTGCTCTACCTGCACGGCGGCGGCTATGCGGTCGGTTCGCTGTCCACCCACCGGTCCCTGACCGCGCGGCTGGCACACGAAACCGGTTGCACGGTCTACTCGCTGGACTACCGGCTGGCACCGGAACACCCGTTCCCGGCCGGCCTGGACGACGCCGAGGCAGCGTTCCTCGAACTCGTCGACAAGCACGGCTACGCGCCCGGTCAGATCGCCATCTCCGGCGATTCGGCCGGCGGCGGCCTGGCCCTGGCCACCGCACAACGGCTGATCGCGCGCCACGGCTACACCCCTGCCGCGCTCGGCCTCATCGCGCCGTGGACCGATCCGAACCAGATCCCGGAGCGGTACCGCGATCTGGTGATCAGCAAGCCGTGGTCGCGCGCCTGCGCCACGGCCTATCTCGGCAGCGGCGACAACAACGATCCCGGCTACGCGCCACTGCTGGGTGAACTGCGCGGGCTGCCACCGACCTACGTGCAGGTCGACGTCAGCGAACTGCTGCATACGCAGTGCGTGGATCTGGCGGCCGCGCTCCGGGACGCCGGAGTCACCGTCACATTCACCGAGAGCCGGGGCCTGTGGCACGTCGCGCAACTGCAGGCCGCGCTCGTCGGCCCCGCCGCCGCGGTACTGAGCGAGATGGCCGAATTTTTGGCCGAAGCCATACGCCCAGCGCATATCCGCGACTTAGGATGATCCCGATCAGGTCCGTATCCGCTCGTCATCGAGCGGATACGGACCTATTTGCGGTGGTCGACGTCACGGCCGCGGCGAAGGTGCCGTAAATTACTCATGAGTACGAACCCACGTGGAAGGGCCATGATGCGAGAGTTCGAAGCCGAGGCTTCCTACACCATCCCGGAAGACGCCAACAATTCCGACAACGTGTTCCGCCATGCCGAACAGTCGCCGAACGCGGTGCTGTTCAATGTGCCGGACGGCAGCGGCGCCCTGCGGGATGTGACCGCGGCGGAATTCGCGAAGACCGTGACCGGTGTGGCCAAGGGCATCATCGCCACGGGCATCGATTTCGGTGACCGCGTCGCCATCATGGCCCCCACCCGGTACGAGTGGGCGGTCCTCGACTTCGCCATCTGGGCAGCGGGCGGATGCACCGTCGCCATCTACGACAGCTCGGCCGCCGAGCAGGCCAAGTGGATCCTGCAGGATTCGGCCACCAAGCTGCTCGTGGTCGACAGCGATAAGCACCGCGCCACCATCGACGAGATCGAGGCAGGCGCGCTGCCCGAGCTGAAGGAGACCCTTCAGTTCGACAAGGGCGCGGTCGACGAGCTGATCGCCCGCGGTGCCGACCTCGACGACCAGCTGGTGCACGAGCGCCGGGCCAAGGTCGGCGCTTCCTCGCCGGCCACCCTCATCTACACCTCGGGCACCACGGGCCGCCCCAAGGGCGTCATGCTCACCCACGCCAACCTCTGGGCGGAATCCAAGTCCGACCGGATCGCGCTCGGCAAGTACGTGGCCGAGGGCAAGAAGACCCTGATGTTCCTGCCGCTGGCGCATGTGTTCGCCCGCGCCGTGGCACTGGCCGCCTTCGACGCCAAGGTGATCGTCGCGCACACCTCCGACTGGTCCACCCTGGTCGACCAGTTCGGCGCCTTCAAGCCGCACTTCATCCTCTCGGTGCCGCGGGTATTCGAGAAGGTGTTCAACAGCGCCAAGCAGAAGGCACACGACGGCGGTAAGGGCAAGATCTTCGATCTGGCTGCCGAGACCGCCATCGCCTACAGCGAGGGTCTGGACAAGGGCAGCGTCGACCTGGTCACCAAGGTCAAGCATTTCGTCTTCGACAAGCTGGTCTACAGCAAGCTGCGCGTCGCCCTCGGCGGGCAGTGCCAGGCAGCGGTCTCCGGCGGTGGCCCGCTGGGCGCACGCCTCGGCCACTTCTTCCGCGGTGTCGGCGTCACCATCTACGAGGGCTACGGCCTGACCGAGACCACCGCCGCCATCACGGTGAACACCCCCGAGCACATTCGGGTCGGCTCCGTCGGCCGCCCGATCGAGGGCCACGCCGCCAAGATCGCCGAGGACGGCGAGCTGCTGCTCAAGGGTTCGGTCGTCTTCGACGGCTACTGGGGCAACGCCGAGGCCACCGAGGACGCGTTCGAGGATGGCTGGTTCAAGACCGGCGACCTCGGCGCCATCGACGCCGACGGCTTCGTCACCATCACCGGCCGCAAGAAGGAAATCATCGTCACCGCGGGCGGCAAGAACGTCTCCCCCGCGCTGCTCGAGGATTCGCTGCGCGCGCACCCGCTGATCAGCCAGGTCATGGTGGTCGGTGACGGCCAGCCGTTCGTCGGCGCGCTGATCACCCTCGACCCCGAGGCGCTGCCGGGCTGGAAGGAGCGCAACGGCGTCTCCGCCGACACCCCGATCGAGAAGCTGATCGAGAACCCGGCCCTGGTCGCCGAGATCGATGCCGCGGTCGCCGACACCAACAAGAAGGTCTCCAAGGCCGAGGCGATCAAGAAGACCCGCATCCTGACCGTCGACTGGACCCAGGAGACCGGCGAGCTCACCCCGAAGATGTCGCTCAAGCGCGCCGTCGTGATGAAGCAGTACGCCTCCGAGGTCGAGAAGATCTACAGCTGATCTTCCCCTGACGCGCGAAGGCGCCGACAGCGTTCGCTGTCGGCGCCTTCGTCGTCCCGGATCGAATCCGGCTCAGGGGGTGAGGGATTCGGCCTTGGCCCGTTCGGTGGGCGGCTTCGGCGGGGCGGTCTGGGACGGGCGCAGGAACAGCGCCGAGGCCAGCACGCCGATCAGCAGGATCGCGGCGGGCAGGTAGGTCGAGTCCGCAAGCGCCGAACTGAAGGCGTCCTTGACCGGCTCCGGGATCGGGCCGGTCGTGCCTTCACCGGCAGGAGCGTCACCCAGGTTGTTGGCCGCCATCCGCGCCGCGATCAGCGCACTGATCGCCGCACTACCGAGCACCGCACCCACCTGACGCGTGGTGTTGTAGACACCCGCGCCCGCGCCCGCCTGCTGGATGGGCAGATTGTGGGTCGCGGTGGTCGCCAGCGGCGCCCAGATGAACGCGTTGGCGAAACCGGCCACCCCGGCCGCCACCAGGAACCAGATGATGTCCGAATCCGGGACCATCAGCTGGGCGAACCAGGCCACCGACACCGCGAACAACGCGAAACCGACCGTCGGCACCACCCGTGGATGCAGCCTTCCCGCGAACTTGCCGACAAACGGCGCGCACACACCGGTGATGATCGCCATCGGCGCCAGCACCAGCGCCGATCGCGTCGGCGACATCTCCCGCACGGCTTGCAGATAGAAATAGATCGGAACCATCAACGCGGTCGTCGCGGCACCCATCGCCGCGATCGCGAGGGTCGACAATCCGAAGTTGCGGTCGCGGAACAGGCTCAGCGGCACCAGCGGCTCGCCGGTATTGCGCGCCTGGTTCAGGATGAACACACCGAGCACCACCACGCCCGCACCGATCAGCAACCAGATCCGGGCCGACCAGTCGTAGGTGTTGCCTTCCTGGATACCGAACACCAGCAACGACATACCGATCGCGCTGAGCACCACACCGGGGATGTCGAACTTGTGTGAATGAGTCTCCAGATCGGGCACCAGCCGCCATGCCAGCGCGAACGCGATGATGCCGACCGGCACGTTGACGAAGAAGATCCACTCCCAGCCGAGGTTGTCGACCAGCACACCGCCGAGGATCGGGCCGACCAGTGTGGCCAGGCCTGCCACACCACCCCACAGGCCCATGGCCGCGCCGCGCTTGTCCGGCGGGAAAGTGCGGGTGATGACGGCCATGGTCTGCGGCGTCATCAGTGCCGCGCCGAGACCCTGCACCGCGCGGGCGGCGATCAGCATCTCGATGGTGCCTGACAGACCGCACCAGAGCGACGCGAGCGTGAAGACGGCAAGACCGATCAGGTAGATCTTCTTCGGTCCGAAACGATCGCCGAGGCGCCCGGTCACCAGCAGCGGCACCGCGTAGGTCAGCAGGTAGGCGCTGGTCACCCAGATGACCTGGGAAATATCGGCGTGCAGACTCTCCAGGATGGCCGGATTGGCGACCGCGACGATCGTGACATCCAGCAGGATCATGAAGAACCCGACGACCAGCGCCGAGAGCGCTAGCCACGGATTACGTGGAGTGGACATCGGTTTCGTTTCCTAACTCGGGTGGATGACGAGCGACGTCGTTGTCGGGTCTGTCGTGTCCGATGGATGGTTCAGGAGGCTGCGGCTTCCCCGGCAGCGTCGTCCGGCGCCGACGACTGCGGATGCCATGGCGAGGCATCGCAGGGTTCCACGCGTTCGCCGGTTACGGGATCGAAGTCCTCCCAGATCAGTTCGCCACTATCGAGTTCGGCGACCATGTGCTCGACCCACTCGATCTCGGTACGCACGATGACGCGCAGGTAGGGCAGCACGATCCAGTACCGACGGGGCACCTGCTTGCGTTCGGCCACCGCGATCATGGCGTCGATCTCGGCTGATTGCCCGGCGAGGTGCTCGATTCGTTCCCGCAGCAGCGACAGCACTTCGGGTTTGGGCAGGTTGTGCGCCTCGCCAAGGGCCAGCGGGAAGATCGGGTACTCCGGGAGCGGCTTGCGCAACAGCTCGGCGATCCGGTTCCGCAGGGTGCTGCGACCTTCGGTGGTGATCCGGTAGGTCGTGCGTTCCGGCCGGTTCCCGGCACGGTCGATCCCCTCGGCGGTCACCAGGTCCGTATCGGCGAGGCGGGCGATCACGTGGTACAGCGAGCCCGGCCGCACCTTGACCAGTTTGTCCTGGTGCCTCAGGACTAGGAGCTGATACATCTCGTAGGGGTGCATGGGCCGCTCTTCGAGCAGGGCGAGCACGGCGATCGCCAGCGGCGTCACCGTCGCACCCGTGCGCTGCCCCATGTTGTCCCCTTTCCGGGCCGATGCCCACCACTTCGCAGGATCTCGGCGGGCGATCATGCACCTTATCCGGGCGCTGCGACATATCCCGCGTCAAATATTCCAACTGGAATATACGGCGCGGAAGTGTGGGGTGGCAAGAGGCAAAGGGTGGTGATGGAGGTCATCCAGATGCGCCGTGCCGACTCAGCCCGTGCGGCCGTGATCCCCGAATGTCATCGGACGACGCCGGGGCCACCCGTCCCCGGCCACGAAGGGCGCCGGTAGGTCGCGGCGGCCGCGACATCCCTGCGTCAGGTAGTTCGCTACGCGCAGGCCGTCACGTCAGAGTCCTCGCGCGTCGAGCCAGTCGCGCGCCACGTCGGCCGGGTCGGCATCGGCATCACGAACTTTCACGACCATGGCGACCAGCTCGTCGGTGGTCAGCTCACCGGCGACGTAGTTGAGCTTCTCCCACTGCCGATCGTCGAGCGCGCCCTTGCGGACCAGCGAGACGGGATTCTCGGCACGCAGCGCGTTGTCCTCGTCGGATAGCACGCGCAAGCCCTCGGTCGCGGCGGACGCGAGTTCCGGCGGGCCTGCCAGCAGACCGACCTGGATCTGGCCGTCCAGCAGGGCTTTTCGCAGCTCGTCGGGGTTCGCGAAGGTGCGGGTGGCGGCGAATTCGCAGCCGTCGATCCGTAACGCGGCGGGTGGCAGAGTGAGCAGGCCGGGCACCGGGGCCACGCCCGCGGTCGACGACGGGCACTGCGGCGTCAGGTCCGCGACCGATTCGAGCGGTGCGGCCATACCGACCACGACTCGCGGCCGCAGATCGGTGCCGTCGGCGGCATCGGTAACGACCACACCCTGCGGCAGCGAGTGGTTCAGCTCGGTGGTGACCTCTTTGCCGGTCCACGCGACAGCGTCACCGGCCAGATCCGCCAGCAGCGCTCCGTTGTGCTCGCCGACCAGCGTCACCGTGCCTGCGTCGAGCGCCGCCAGCCGGTCGGCCCTCGTGCCGAGATCGCGCTCGATGGCGACGGTGGCACCGGTGCGGGCCAGCGCCTGGGCGTAGATCTCGGCCAGCAGCACCGACTCCGCGCTGTCACCGGAACCGACCACCAGCGGCTCGGGCACGGAGTCATCACCACAGGACACGGCCACTGTCGCCACCGCGACGACCAGAACCCGGGCCAGCACCCGCAGCGGCGCGGCAAGCACCATCGGCGCGACACCAACTTTCCGAAGCCGAGGACTAGCCCACACGGATATGGTCGAGCGGGCACATATGGTCAGTGGAGAATGTACCGGTGGCCGCCGGGCACCGGGATCGCGCGGTCCGGGTGCGGCTGTCGCCATTGCACGTGATCGCCCACGAACCCGCCGAGCCGGTGCGCTAGCTGGACGTCGTCCCGGTCACCGCGACCGAGGCGGCATGGGTGCGGGTCCGTGGTGCGCAGGCATTGCGGGATGCGTGGGTCGAGGCGGGGATTGATGTACGCGATCCGAATCGTGGGGCGGCGTCGCTGTGATGGAGAACTCCCTCGCTGTGATGCGGTTTCGTTGGGCAGTCACACATCGATCGTCGCCATACCCAGGGTGATCGGTGGAGGGCCTGTTCGCCAAGCAGAAGCGTAGGAAGTGATAGTTGCGATGGTGGCCAAGTATCAAGCGTTTCATTTCTCCCAGGCCAACCCCAAGGGGGTTGGACAAGGCAATGTCGCCGCTTTGTTGCGGGCTGTCGCTGACACTGTGGAAGAACTAGGCGAAGTGTCAGTGACCGATCTGATTCTCCATTCCGAGACGACGGCCGATGGCGACTGGCCGTCGATCACGGTCTACTACCAGGATCAGGCACCTGCGTAGCCCGACGTGATGCACGGACATCGGAAGGCGCATCCACCACCGCAGTAGGTCGTGGGGCGGTTCGACTGTTAGAACGTCACCATCGCCAGGCGTAGGGCTCGGAACTGAGCGACAAGTACAAGACGGGGCGCCCTTTCATTCGGAAGGGGCGCCCCGTTGGTGTTCGTGGTGCCTTACCCGACGCCCTCGGCGCGCGCGGCGGCCGCCGTTCACTGCGAATCCGATGTGTCCTCCACTGGTGGCTGTGCCCGCCTACGCGGCACCCCGATGGCCCAGCGCTTGTCTCGGTGTTCGGGCAGCGCGACCGCCAGGGCCAGCACGGCCAGTGGCAGGCCGATTGCGATGACAAATCCCAGCGTGATCACTGTTGACGCTTCGTCTCTGCGGTGACTGCCGACCACCGCGGACAATGCTGTGTGCTGGTGATGAGGTCGGCGGCTTCGGTGACCACCCACCATGGGGAACCAGGTTCGAGGGTGTCGAGATGGGGGATCATTACTGCGTCGGCGACGTGTTCGAAGGCGTGCTGCACGGCGATGAGCGCGGCCAGTACGGCGGCCGTGTCGGTGTGCACGGTGTAGACGATTTTCAGCCGGTGTTTTCGCGTCAGCGCCTCATAGACAGCCGGATCGTGTCCGCCGTGCAGCAGGGCGATCGCTCGTATCGGTGTGTGAGGTTCCGTCAAAGCGCTCGTCCTTCCACGTATCGACCTTCCGTGGCCGGGAGGAATGGCGTCACGCCGGTGGTCACCGTTGGACCTCGATGTACTGTGCCGCGAGCCGGAACCGGGGGCATTTGTGTTCGGCGTGGTCGGCCATTAGATGGATGGCGTGCGACCGCCCGCGGATGGGGTCGCTGCTCTTGCAGGCTGCCGGGTGATCGAGAAGACGGAGGCCGGCGGCTACGCGCGCTAGGAGGTCCCGGTTACGGGTATGCCAGAGCCGTATGGTCGGCGCCATCGACTGGTTGCGCGTGAGTCTGGTGGGGAGTTTCCTCAGCCCACGAAGTGTCGGAGGGCTGTCCGCGACCGCGGCGGCAATGGCCGGTGTCGAATTCGCGGTCGGCTTGCGCGCGCTCGCTTCGGCTACGGGTGCGGGTGCGGGTACGGGCATAAGGTTGGCTCCGGGTTCTGTTGGGGCGAATGTCAATCGGGTGTCTCTACAAGGCGGCGATGTGCTTTCAGCATTGGGGTTTTGTCGCATTCGAAGAACCCACCGAACCTGTACTGGGCCCGTACGCTGGCGGTACTACCGCTGAGGGGAGGAAGTCCGAGAGATGGCGATCGTCACGTGGACCGGACTCGAGGTCGCCGCACTGCGTGCAGCATTGCGGGACACCCAGGTTCAGTTCGCCGACCGGGTCGGTTGTTCGCTCGAGGCGGTTGGTAAATGGGAGCGCCGAGGTGCAGACATCATCCTGGGTGCCAAGTACTCCGAGTGCATGGACACCACCCACCGGATGCTCGATGACGCGCAGCGGGCACGCTTCGATGCCGGACTAGAGGACAGGGGCAGGGCCGCCGCAGCAGCGCTGCGACCTGCCAGAACCGCGGCCACCTACCCGGCGCCACGGCCTCGTGCAGCGGCGTTCCGCCCAGTCGACGACGCAACCACGGGCAGGTCGAGCAACGACTCATGCGATGACGGCATGTTTCATTTCCGGCGAGTACTGCTGGGATGCATTCCCGATTCGCCCCCTCGTGAACAGCTGGAACTGGGCGCTGCGGTAGATCGCGCATGGGACTTGTTCTTCTCGGCTCGATTCTACGAATTGAAACGAGAGCTTCCTGCTGCTTTGGCGAGCGCGTACAGCGCAGCAGGTTCGGCCGTTGGTGAGCCACTGCGGCGGATCAATATCGCGCTGGCGAAGCTATTACACGCCTGTTCGAATTTTCTCGGCTACGTGGCGCACGAAGACCTGGCTGCCCTGGCACTCCTGCGCGCAGAGACACTGGCAGCGGAGAGCGGAGACGAGTTGACAGTAGCTGCTATCAAAGGCTCGCAGTCGTGGCTGTTTGCGAAAAACGGCATGTATGACGATGCAGCCGCGTATGCCGACCGAACAGCTACCCATATTGAACGTCGGTTGTCTACAGCCACCCCGCGCCGTATCGCTATCTGGGGCGAACTTCTGTGCTATGCAGCATTTGCGGCCTCCGGCGCCGGGGACCATCGCGAGGCGCGAAGGTATCTTCGCCTATGCGAATCAGCCGGGACCCAAGTGGAAGGCGACTACGCCAGCAGGCCCGAGCCATCGAATGTGTTCGGTTACACCTCGGCCGCCAGCTTCGGTGTCGTCAACGAAATTGGTGCGAGTCGCCCGCGTGAGGCTCTGAAGCTTGCCGCCGTTATCAGCGACAGTGGTAACGGAATTCCGCCCACGCTACGCAGCCGATGGCTCATCAACGTCGCGTAGGCCCAGATCCATGACCGAGACGATCCGGGAGCTGTCGATACCCTTCATCGGGCGTGGTCGATGGCACCGGAGTTCATCGGTCACATACCCCTGGCGCACACACTGACCAACGAGCTACTCACCCGTCGAGGTGGGCACAGGTTGGATGGGCTTGTCGGCGTCGCCGAGAATCTGGGCATATCGGTCCGACCCGTAGGGACATGACCTTGATAGTCGATCCTGCTGCATTTACCGTCTTGTGCTACGGCGATTCCAACACCTTCGGTCAACCCTCCGATGGGCGTGGTCGGTTGCCGGCCGACGTGCGGTGGACCGGCCGCCTACAGCAACTTCTCGGCGCCGGATACGCAGTTATCGAGGAAGGTCTCGGCGGTCGTACCACCGACTTGAACGACCCTGATCGTGATGACCGCAACGGCCGTACGTACTTTCGGCCGTGCCTGCGCAGCCACTCACCCTTGGACCTGGTAGTCATCATGCTCGGGAACAATGATCTCAAAACCAAGTTCGGTCGAGAAACAAACGCCATCGCTGGCGCGCTCGAAGGCTATATCGACGACGTCGAGCGCACTGCCTGGACCCGCACCGGCGAAGCACCCGCGGTATTGCTGGTCAGTCCGATCCACCTCGACGCCGACCAGCCTGCATTCGCCGAGCAGAGCTCCGAATACGACGCCGACTCCGTACGCAAATCCCACGAACTCGGCGCTGCAATACGCCTCGTTGCCGATAAACGAAAGACCGTGTTCGTAGACGCGGCTACCGTCGCGTTTCCGGGAGTTGACGGAATACACCTGAGCCACGACTCACACGAACCGCTTTCTCAGCTGATCGCCCGCGAGATCCGGTCGATCTTGTGATCGCGGCCTAGGGTGCAGTCATCTCGTCCACCCGCCGCACTGCCGGCGGCGGCTCACAACCAATGGTTGCGGTGGAACACCACATACAGGCCGGTACATATGGTGAGGATGATGACCCAGATCGCCGGGTAGCCCCAGCTGGTCTTCAATTCCGGCATGTGCTCGAAATTCATGCCGTAGATGCCCGCGATCATGGTGGGTACCGCGGCGATGGCGACCCATGCGGAAATCTTGCGCATATCGGTGTTCTGCTGCACCGCGATCTTGGCCAGCGCGGCGTTGATCAACGCGCCGAGTGATTCGTCGAAATCGACGATGCGATCGGAGACGGTGGTGTGGTGGTCGGCGACATCGCGGAAATAGCGCCGGACCTCCTTCGGCAACGGCAGATTCGTGTTCTGGCTCAGCACCTGTAGCGGGATCGCCAGCGGACCGACCGCCCGGCGCAACTCCACCACCTCACGCTTGAGCTGATAGATGGATTCGACGGCGACCTTGCTGCGCGGAGTGAAGACCTCCTCTTCCATCTCGTCGATATCGTCCTCGATCGACTGCACCACCTCGAGATAGTTGTCGACCACATAGTCGGCGATGGCGTGCAGCACCGCGCCGGGGCCGAGCCGCAGCCGCTCCGGATCGCCCTCGAGATCCTTACGGACCGCGGCCAGCCCGGAATGTTCGCCGTGGCGGACCGCAACCACGAAGTCATGGCCGGTGAAGATCATCAACTCGCCGGTCTCGACGATCTCGCTGACGGAGTTCAGTTCGTGTTCGTGATAGGCGACCGGGCGCATCACCAGCACCAGGGTGTCGTCGTAGCGTTCCAGCTTCGGTCGCTGATGGGCGTGCACGGCGTCTTCGACGGCAAGGGCGTGTAGTCCGAAGGTCTGCGCGATATCGGTCATCTGGGCGTCATCGGGATCGTGCAGGCCCAACCAGACGAAGCCCTCGCCCCTGTCCCGCACCTCCTGCAGCGCCGCTTGGTGGGTGAAATGCCCGGGCAGGCGCGCGCCGTCGATGTAGACCGCGCAGTCGACGATCGCCCGTGCGGTCGGCACGGGAATCCGCGGCAGCGGGGTCGGGGACTTCGCCGGCCCACGAAAGTACGGCAGCGGGGGAATCGATGGCACCGGTTGATGCTACTTCCGCGCCGAGCAGGCGGCGGGCATCCGCGAGGGCGGGCAGGCGCATGCGCTCGGCGGATCGGCCGCTGGTCGGGCATGGGGACAGCCCGCCGAACACGCACTGACACACTGGAGGGCGTGCGCATCGACCTGCATACCCATTCGACCGCGTCCGACGGCACCGATACCCCGGCCGAGCTGGTGCGGAACGCGGCGGCGGCCGGACTGGACGTCGTCGCGATCACCGATCACGACACCACCGCGGGCTGGGCCGATGCCGTGGCGGCGCGACCCGAGGGCCTGACTCTGATCCGCGGCATGGAGATGTCGTGCATCGGTCTCGGTGAGGACGGCTGGCCGGTGCCGGTGCATCTGCTCGCCTACCTGTTCGACCCGTCGGACCGTAGTTTCGCCGACGAGCGCGAACGGTTGCGGGCCGAGCGCGTGGAGCGGTTGCGCGCGATGGCCGAGCGGATGGCGGCCGACGGCCTGCCCGTCGACCCCGATGAGGTGCTCGCCTCGGCAGGCCCGTCGGCGGGACGACCCCACCTGGCCAGGGCGCTGGTAGCGGCCGGAGTGGTGCCCACCGTCGACGCCGCCTTCACCGATCTACTGGCCCCACACGGCCGCTACTACGCCGAGAAGGCCGACACCCCGTTGCGCCGGGCGGTGGAGATGATCGCCGCCGCGGGCGGGGTCAGCGTGCTCGCGCACACCAGGGCGCGTAAGCGGGGCAGGCTGCTGTCCATCGACAACATTCGCGAACTCGCCGAGCTGGGGCTGGGTGGGCTCGAGGTCGATCACCCCGACCACAGCGAGGCCGACCGCGAGCTGTTGAACGGGCTCGCCGCCGAACTGGGTCTGCTCACCACGGGTTCCTCGGACTATCACGGCAGCAACAAGACCATCCGGCTCGGCGAGTTCACCACCGATCCCGCCCAACTCGAGGTGCTGGTCGGGAAGGCGACCGGGGTGCCGGTGATCGGCTCGTGAGACTCGCGCGCGGGGTCAGTGGCATGGTCGCCGCCGGAACGGTCGTACTGGCACTCGTGGTGGTTGCCACGGCGATCATCGGTGCCCAGCGTGGTTTTCCCGGACCCGGCGGTGAGTCGGTGACCTGGCATGTGACCTCGGCGGCGATCGTGCTTGCGGCACAGGTGTATTCGGATCGGCATAAGGGTTTGGCCGCGTTTTCCGGATCGCTGGTCGTTTTCCTCACGGCCGGTGCGCTGCTGTGGACGCAGTGGTGGAGCTGATCTTCCGGAATCGGTTGCGGCCGGGTGAATTGTGGCCGAACATTTGACCTTGTGGCGGAATGGGAGACCGACGTTCTGGTTCTCGGCGGTGGCCCCGCCGGAACATGGGCGGCCATCTCCGCCGCGGCGGCGGGTGCCCGCGTGGTCCTCGCGGATAAGGCGCGCTGCGGCGCTGCCGGTCCGACCGCTGTCGGCTCCACCTCGCTGTGGAATGTCGCGCCCGGCCCTTCGCGAGCCGAGGCCGTGCGCCGCGCCCTCGGTCACGGCGGCTGGCTCGGTGATCCGGAAGCCACCCATCGGGTGCTTGCCGAGACCCACGACCGGATCACGCAGCTCGCGGGCTGGGGACACCGGTTCTCCGGCGGGCCGCATTCGACGCGAATATGGCTCGACGGCGCCACCTATCTGCGGCGGATGCGCCGCGCCGCGCTGGAAGCCGGTGTCCGCGTGCTCGACCACCATCCGGCGATGCGTCTGCTCGCCGACCGGGAGGGCATCGTGTCCGGCGCCGCAGGAGTGCAGCGGCACAACAAGTTTCGGCCCTGGACGGTGCGCGCGGCGGCCGTCGTGGTTGCCACCGGCGGATGCGCTTTCCTGTCCGGGCGGGCCGGTACCGACGTCGACACGGGCGACGGGCTGCTCTTCTCGGTCGAGGCGGGCGCCGAGTTGTCGGGCATGGAGTTCTCCAGTGCGTACGGCCTCGCACCAGCCGCCGCTGTGAGCACCACAGACTGTGCGCTGACATTCGCCGCGCTGCACGACGAGACCGGCGCCGCCCTCGAAGGACACCGCGCCGCCGCCTTCGCCGCGCTCGCCGACGGCCGCCGGGTCTACGGGATTCCCTCGGCGCTCTCGCCGCGGCAGCATCGTCAGCTGCGCCGCGACGGTTCATTCGACCGAGACAAAGGGATCGCGCTACGCGCGGTCCTCGAGGGCACCGTGCGCGGCACCGGTGGCCTGCACCTGACCGGAGGCGATTGCGCGACCACCATTCCCGGCCTGTACGCCGCCGGCGATGTCACCACCCGCGAAGCCGTCACCGGCGCGGTGAGCGGATTCGGCGGCGCCTGGGCCATCGCCTCCGGTACCTGGTCCGGGGCGAGCGCCGCCCGATTCGCCCGCGCCCGGCCGATTCCCGATCGCCTCGCGCTCTCGCCCGCGGGCGAGACACCCGGCGCCGGACTCGCGCCGGTCGCCCGGATCGACCCGCGCGCGGTCATCGGCCTGGTGCAGGAACACACCTTGCCGCTGCGTCGCAGCTACTGGCGCAGTGCCGGCAGCCTGCGCCACAGCATCGGCGAATTGGATGGCATGTGGCCGGGCGCGCTGTTCGATCTCGGCGGAGCTGGCGCCGAAGGGCTGCGTGCCAGGGAAGCCGCGGCACTGCTCGCGGTCGCCCGGTGGACTGAATACAGCGCACTGGCTCGGACTGAGAGTCGTGGCATCCACCGGCGCACCGATCACCCCGAGGTCGACGCCGGGTGGCGGGTGCGGCTGCGCTCGGGCGGGCTCGATAGCGTCTGGGTGCGCAAGACGGCGCGCACTCCGATCGAGCCACAGATCTCACGGGGCGCCCGCCTCCGCTATAGGACAGCTCACGGCCACGGTCCGGCCGAAGGCGAGTTTCCGCTTACGTCGGGGTAATTCCAGCGGCCTACGCTCGGATGATGGTGCACGACCACGACTCCGCCTACCGGTTTGGCATGTGGTCGGGCGGGCTGGCAGAATGTTGCGGATCCCCGACCTACGCCACCGCCGGGTACGGGAATCACGGTGATCACCGCCTCACGACGCACCGTCGTGACCCGAGGATCGACCCGCATGATCTGTCCGGACCCACCCGTCCGGCTTCCGCTCAACGGATCAGTGCCGCGCCACGTCGACAGGGCTGTCGAGAAGTCGAAACGTACCGGTCAGCGCACACGATGAGCCATACGTTGCACCTAGTACCAAAAAACCCGACGGTAACCGTCCCCCGATTGTGACCGATCCCAGCAGGAGTGAAATCGTGTCATCTGTGACTGACGCACCGAACGCCACTGCCAGCAAGAATGACGCCGCCGACCTCGCGGCGATCACCCACGAGGAGATCTTCGCGGGCCACCTCGGCGGCAAGCTCTCGGTAGAGCTGAGTGCGCCACTGGAAACCCAGCGTGACCTGTCGATCGCTTACACCCCCGGCGTCGCGCAGGTCAGCCGCGCCATCGCCGAGGACGAGTCGCTGGCCAAGCGCTACACCTGGACAGACCGGCTGGTCGTCGTCGTCAGCGACGGCACCGCGGTGCTCGGTCTCGGTGATATCGGCCCGCGCGCTTCGCTGCCGGTGATGGAGGGCAAGGCCGCGCTGTTCAAGAAGTTCGCCGGGCTGGACTCGATTCCGATCGTGCTGGACACCAAGGACGTCGACGAGATCGTCGAGACCCTGATCCGGCTGCGCCCGAGCTTTGGTGCGGTGAACCTGGAGGACATCTCCGCACCCCGCTGCTTCGAGATCGAAAAGCGCGTCATCGAGGCGCTCGACTGCCCGGTCATGCACGATGACCAGCACGGCACCGCGATCGTGGTGCTGGCCGCGCTCAACGGCGCCGCCAAGGTGCAGGGCCGCAGCACCGCCGGTCTGAAGGTCGTGGTCTCCGGTGCCGGCGCCGCGGGTGTCGCGTGCACCAACATCCTGCTCGCCGCGGGCGTCGCCGACGTCACCGTGCTCGACTCCAAGGGCATTGTCAGCCGCGATCGCAGCGACCTCAACGAGGTCAAGGCCGATCTGGCCCAGCGCACCAACCCGCGCGGCCTGACCGGCACCGCCGCCGACGCGCTGGCCGGTGCCGACGTGTTCCTCGGCCTGTCCGCGGGCAGGATCGCCGAAGAGCTCATCGCCTCGATGGCACCGGAGTCGATCGTGTTCGCCATGTCCAACCCGGATCCCGAGATCCATCCCGAGGTCGCCGCCAAGTACGCCTCGATCGTGGCCACCGGGCGCAGTGACTTCCCGAACCAGATCAACAATGTGCTCGCGTTCCCCGGCGTCTTCAAGGGCGCCCTCGACGCGGGTGCTCGCCGGATCACCGAGGGCATGAAGATCGCCGCCGCCGACGCCATCCTCGGCGTCGTCGCCGATGAGCTGGCCGTCGACAAGATCGTGCCGAGCCCGCTCGACCCGCGCGTGGCCCCGGCCGTCGCCGAGGCCGTCGCGGCAGCCGCGCGCGCCGAGGGCGTCGCGTAAGCACCACCCCCACTGCAGCACGAAGGCGCCCTTCCACTCGGAAGGGCGCCTTCGTCATTGACGGACGGGCAACGCGACAACGTTCGGGTTGGTATCATTTTGGTATGACCACGATCAGTGTGCGGCTACCCGACGAGATTCACCAGAGACTCACTGCCGCCGCGGAGGCAGACCACATCTCGCTCAATTCGGCGCTCGTCCAAGCAGCGCAGGCGTGGGTCGACGCACAGGCACAGCGGGCACGCAGCCGGGTTCTGTTGCAGGAGATCATGGCAGAGGACGCGGAATTGCTGGCCATGCTGGGGGACGAGTGACACCGAACGTTCTCATCATGATCAATTCGGTGGTAGTCGGTGGCTCGCCGGAGATTCGCGACGCAGGACTGTTGGCTGCTGCGGCGACACGATCGGAAGCGGTGCTCGGTGGCCGGGAGGTCTATCCGACGATCGACGAAAAGGCGGCCGCCGTGCTGCATTCGGTGGTGCGGACACGCCCATTCGGACGCGGCAACAAGGCGACTGGCTGGATTGCTTGTCGAATGATGCTGCGCTGCCAAGGCAAACGGCCCGGTTTGCCGGCAGCCGCGGCATTCGACCTCATCGACGAGCTGACGAGCGTCGACATGACGGTCGCGGAACTGGTCGCCGCGATGAAGATCGAGCCGCAGTGACCATCCCTACAACGACGCCGCCCCACGATTCGGGTCGCGCACATCAATCCCCGCCTCGACCCACGCATCCCGCAACGCCTGCGCACCACGCACGCGCACCCATGCCGCCTCGGTCGCGGTGACCGGGACGACGTCCAGATAACGCACCGCTTCGGCGGGTTCGGGCAGGATCACATCGGGAATATCGCTGGGGCCGAGCAGGACCGCGGTGAAGGGGGCGTTGTGCCACATCGGCTCGCCCAGATCCAGCAGAGCGTCCGCTTGCAGCACAACGCCTTCCACGGCAGGTGCGGCCGCAAGTACACCGAGCGCGCGGGCCAGGCCCGAGGCCGCGCCGACGCCCGCGTGCATGGTGAGGATCAGTTCCGCACGCGGGCCTTTCACCGGGTCGGCCAGCACCTCCGACGGATCGCCCATCGGATGACGGGAACCGCCGAGGGTCGCATAGTGCACCAGATCGTCACCGGGGACGATCCGCAGGATCTCGATGGGCTCGAGGCCGAGGAAGGTCACCGAGGCGGCATCGACCGCGGACGCGTCGACGCCGAAATGTTCGAGTACGCCCGCGCGCACCGTGTTCACAACGTCCATGCCCTCAGATCGCCAGCCGTGCCAGCATGTCCCTGGCCTGCTCGGCCGTCTTGGGATCGCACAGCACGTCGTAGCGACCGGCGACCAGTTGCATGGTCGAGGCGAAATCGCGCTGCCCCTTGGTCGCCGCATACGGGATCGAGGTGGAGATGACGCCGAAGATGATGCCGCCGACCAGACCGACCAGCAGCGGGCCGAGCGCACCACCGGTGGTGAACAGGCTCAGCAGCAGGCCGAGGAACAGGCCGAGCCACGCGCCCGAGACCACGCCGCCGCCGATCACCTTGCCCCAGTTCAACCGGTAGAGGACCCGTTCGACCTGCATGAGGTCGACGCCGACGATGGTCATGTCCTGCACCGGGAATTGGCTATCGGCCAGATAGTCGACGGCCCGCTGTGCCTCGGCGTAGGTCGGATACGACCCGACCGGCCAGCCCGACGGCGGCGTCGGCAGGCCCTGCCTGCCGCGATTCGCGTTCCCCAAGGGATTCGTCATAGCTCCATTCTGCTATTCCATCCGGCCCCGCGCCGTGCTATATACCGCGCGTCACTTTTCCGGTGGGGTGAAATGGGTGCTGCGCGACATGCCCGCGGCCCGGCCCTTATCGGCGATGACCTGCGCCATCTTGGCGCTGGCCTCATCGATCATCTCGTCACCGAGCATGACCGCACCGCGCGCGCCGCCCGCGCTGGAAGTGTGGAAGGCGTAGGCCTCGAGGATCAATTCGGCACGGTCGTAGTCGGCCTGACGCGGGCTGAAGATCTCATTGCAGGCGTCGATCTGGTCCGGATGCAGCACCCATTTGCCGTCGAAGCCGAGGGCGGCGGTCCGGCCTGCGGCGCGGCGGAACCCATCGACATCCCGGACCTGCAGGTACGGACCGTCGATGGCCTGCAACCCGTGTGCGCGAGCGGTGAGCAGGATCGTCATCAGGATGTGGTGGTAGGCATCGCCGGTGTCATAGCCCTCCGGCTGCTCACCGACCACGAGGGTGCGCATATTGATGCTGGCCATGAAGTCGGCCGGGCCGAAGACAAGGGCCTGCACCCGTGGGCTCGCGGTGGCGATCTCATCGATATTGCGCAGGCCGAGCGCGTTCTCCAGCTGCGGTTCGATCCCGATGCGGCCCGGTTCCAGGCCGTTGGTCTGTTCGAGCTGGCTCAGCAGCAGATCCAGCGCACGCACCTGACCGGCGTCGGTGACCTTCGGCAGCAGGATCGCATCGATCGCGGTGCCCGCCCCGTCGACCACGCTGATCACGTCCTGATAGGTCCACTGCGTGGTCCAGTCGTTGACCCGCACCACCCGCAGCTGCGAACCCCAGCCGGAATCGTTGAGCGCGGCAATGATGTTCGCGCGGGCGGCGGCTTTGGCGGGCGGGGCGACGGCGTCCTCCAGGTCGAGGAACACTTCGTCGACGGGCAGGCCCTTGGCCTTGTCGATCATCTTCGGGTTGCTGCCCGGCACAGCCAGAACGGAACGGCGCGGCTTCATCAACACTCCTGTCGTCGGCCAACTTCGGCCCGCAAAGCTCTAACCTGGCATTCATGGCAGCTACCAGGGTGTACGTCGCCAGGCTGGCCGGCCTGGCGGTGTTGGGACCGGACGGCGAGTCTATCGGCCGAATCCGCGACGTGGTCGTGGCAGTACGCTACGACCGGCAACAGCCCCGGGTACACGGCCTTGTCATCGAATTGCCGACCCGACGGCGGATCTTCGTGCCGATGCTTCGGGTGACCTCGATCGAACCGGGCAACGTCACGCTTAATACCGGCACCGTCAGCCTGCGCCGCTTCGCCCAGCGCCCCGGCGAACTCCTGGCACTGGCGCAGATCGTGGATTCGGCGGTGCGGGTGCAGGATCCGGATTTGCCCGATCTGGCCGGGGTGGACGTGTTCGTGGTCGATCTCGGGCTGGAACAGACCAGGACCAGGGATTGGCGGGTATCGCGGGTGGCGGTGCGCGGACACCGGCGGCTCGGGCGCAGGCGCACGGTGCACGTGGTGGACTGGATGCAGGTCAGCGGGCTGACGCCGTATGAGATCGGCAGGCCGGGGCAGGACGTCACCACACTGCTGGAGCAGTTCGAGGGCCTGCGCGCCGCCGATGTCGCGCATCTGCTGCGGGAACTGCCGGAGAAGCGGCGCATCGAGGTCGCGGTGGCACTGGACGACGAACGCCTCGCCGACGTCGTCCAGGAGCTGCCCGACGACGATCAGGTCGATCTGCTCGGCCATCTCGAGGTGCGAAGAGCCGCCGATGTCCTGGAGGCCATGGACCCCGACGACGCGGCCGACCTGCTCGGTGAGCTGCCGGAGAACGAGGCCGAGTCACTGCTGGCGCTGATGGACCCCGAGGAATCCGAGCCGGTCCGCAGGCTGCTCGAACACTCCCCCGACACCGCAGGCGGTCTGATGACACCGCGCCCGGTGGTGCTGACCCCGGCAACGACGGTGGCCGAGGCGCTGGCCCGGGTCCGCAACCCGGACCTGACCCCGGCGCTGGCATCGATGGTGTTCGTGGTTCGCCCACCGACAGCCACCCCGACCGGCCGCTACCTCGGCTGCGTCCACCTGCAACAGCTGTTGCGCGAACCGCCCGCCCACCTGGTCGGCGGCCTCCTCGACGCCGATCTGTCGACGCTGCGGCCGGAGGCACCGCTGGCCACCGTCACCCGCTATTTCGCCACCTACAACCTGGTCTGCGGACCGGTGGTGGACGCGGAGAACCACCTGCTCGGCGCGGTCAGCGTCGACGATGTCCTCGACCATCTGCTGCCGGAGGACTGGCGCGAGGACGAGGAGCTACACGAAGGGGTGCACGGCCGTGACTGACAAGACTCCCGCGGGGCGGGCGCTGAGTTCGGCCAGACAGCGGCTCGAGACTCCAGTCGAGTCGCGGTTCCGCTTCGACTGGGATGCCGAGGCGCTGGCCCGCAGCAGTGAGCGGGTCGCGCGTTTCCTTGGCACCGGGCGTTATCTGGCGATCCAGACGGTGATCGTCATCGTCTGGATCCTGCTGAACGTGTTCGCGGTCGCGCTGCGCTGGGACCCCTATCCCTTCATCTTGCTGAACCTGGCCTTCTCCACCCAGGCCGCCTACGCCGCCCCGTTGATCCTGCTGGCGCAGAACCGGCAGGACAACCGAGACCGGGTCTCGCTCGAAGAAGACCGGATGCGGGCGGCGCAGACGAAGGCCGATACCGAATTCCTGGCCCGCGAACTTGCCGCCCTGCGCATCGCCGTCGGCGAGGTCGCCACCCGTGACTACCTGCGCCGTGAGCTCGACGAGATGCGTGAGGTGCTCGACCGGATCGCCGAGGCGACGCTGCCGGAGCACGAACCTCGCCCAGACAAGGCCGGAAAGGCCACACGCAAGAAAAGCTCCGGCAGAAAGCAGGCTCAAGCCCCGGTTTCACCACCCGTCTCCGATGATTGACCGGAAATACCGAACAGTCTCCTGACTGATGGGTAACCTGGATCACGTTGTCCAGAGCGCGCCGACCCGGATGTCCGGGACGGTTGCTTCCCGCGACGTAGAGGATTGGTGCGGCCGAATGCGAATACCTGCCCCGATAACCGTCTCGGCGCTCGTCCTCGCCGGCTTGGTCGCTACCGGATCCGCTACCCACACCACCACCTCCACCACCCCGCCCGAAGCACCGGAAGCCCTGCTCGCGGCCTCCTCGCGCAGTACCGGCTCGGTAGGCGACGACAAGGACGCGAAGCTGTCCCAGACGATCGGCCTGCTGCCCGTGGCTCCCGAGCCGCCGCGCAAGCTGCGCGCCATGACGCCGCCCGCCGACGGCGTGCCCCCGTTCGGCGGCACAGTCCCGTTGCAGAGCATCTCGCTCCCCCTCGGTGGCGGCACTCTCGGCATCCCCGAGGTCGTGCTCGCCGCCTACCGCAATGCCGAACTGGCGTTGGAGTCGTCCATGCCCGGCTGCGGCGTGTCGTGGAATCTGCTCGCCGGGATCGGCCGGATCGAATCGGGTCACGCGGGCAGCGGCCGCACCGATGCCGCGGGCACCTCGGTGACCCCGATCTTCGGACCGGCACTGGACGGCACCCTGCCCGGCAACGAGATCATCCGGGCCACCGACGGCGGTTATGTCCGTGCCATCGGCCCGATGCAGTTTCTGCCCGGCACGTGGAGTCTCTACAGCGCCGACGGCAACGGTGACGGAGTCTCCGACCCGCACAACGTCTTCGACGCCACCCTCGCCGCGGGCAAATACCTGTGCTCGGGCGGGCTGAACCTGCGTGACCCGGCCCAGGAACTGCGCGCGGTGCTGCGCTACAACAACTCGATGTCCTACGCCGCCAATGTGCTGAGCTGGTCGGCGGCCTACCGCACCGGCGGCACCCCGGCCCCGGTCACCATCTCCCCCGACCTGATCCCGCCGGGCAGCGCCCCGATCGAGATGGGCCCGGATATGGCCGCCGTGGACACCACGACCGCGACGACGACCACCGAAACCCCGCCGCCCGGTACCCCACCGCCCACCACCACTCCGGGCGAGCCGATGATCATCATCCCGGGCCTGCCGCCGATCCCGTGCGGCATCTTCTGCCCGCCGCCCCCGCCGCCCGCTCCCGGCCAGGTGGTGCCGGCGCCGATGCCGAAGCCCGGCGCACCCGCCGATCCGGCGCAGCCCGCTCCGCCCGCCGATCCCGCGCAACCCGGTCAGCCCGCACCGCAGGCCGAGCAGGCGCCCGGCGACCCTGCCCGGCCCGCGCCGGCCGATCCGAACGCGCAGCCCCCTGCCGAACCGTCGAAGACTCCGGAGCCCGGACCCCCACCCGCACCCGCACCCACCGCAGCGCCGACACCGCAGCCCGCGGTGACCCTGCCGTTCGGCATCGTCGTCCCACTTCCCGCGCCCCCGCAGTGATTTCAAACGGAAACCCACATCACGAAGCAGTAACAAAAAGGTCTCGGATGCTGTAGCCTTCCTTCGTAGGTCACGAAGGGCTCACGACTGAGACAACGGCTCGTAACGGAGCCGGTGCCTCCACCGCGAGCTCGACTCACTGAGTCGATGGAGGGTCACAGCACCGTGGGGCGTCACCGCAAACAATCGCCGCCTACCGTTCGGCGTAGCTCCGTACTCGCATTGACCGGGCTCGTTCCCGCCGGACTCGTCGCCGTCAACACCGCATCGGCCGTCGGCACCGATCCCACCGCGGCGTCGGTCCAGCTGCATCTGACCAGCGACGAGGGCGAGGATCACGACACCAGCTTCGCCGCGTCCGCCCAGACCGTCGTCGACCTCGACAGCCTCACCCATGCGATGGCCAAGCAATCGCGAGCGGTCCCGCCGACGGTGAAAACCGTTGCGCTGCCCGAGGATCGGGTGCCGTCGGATCTGCCCGCCGCACAGATGGGCATTCCCGGTATCGCGCACGCCGCCTACGTCGCCGCCGAAGAGGCCCTTGCCGTCGAGAACCCCACCTGCCACATGCCGTGGACGGTGCTCGCAGGCATCGGCCGGGTCGAGTCGACCCATATCTACAATGGCAAGGCCGACGCCGACGGCAACGCCCTCGACCCGGTCTACGGCCCGGTGCTCGACGGCACTCTCGCGGGCAACAACGTCATCCACGACTCCGACAGCGGCGGACTCGACGGGCTCTCCGGCTACGACCGCGCCGTCGGCCCCATGCAGTTCCTGCCCGAAACCTGGACCCACTACGCCGCCGACGGCAACGGCGACGGCATCGCCGACCCGCAGAACTACTACGACGCCACCCTCACGGCGGGCAAGTACCTCTGCGACGGCGGCCTGGACATGCGCGATCTGGCCCAGCAGTCCAGGGCGATCCTGCGCTACAACAACTCCATGGCCTACGTCGCCAACGTCATGGCATGGGCCAATTCCTACGGCACCGGCATCGCACCGCAGCCCGCACAGCTGCCCCGTATCTGAGACGCCTAAAATCGGCGATATGCCAGTGGTAACGGAAGCGGACGTGCGGGGCGCCCTCGCAAAGGTCGACGACCCGGAGATTCGCAAACCGATCACCGAACTGGGCATGGTGAAAAGCGTCGATATCGGCGCCGATAGCGATGTCCATATCGAGGTCTACCTGACGACGGCGGGCTGTCCGCTGCGCACCGAGATCACCCAGCGGGTCACCAAGGCCGTCGCCGATGTCCCCGGCGTCGGCGCGGTCACCGTCGACCTGGACGTGATGAACGACGAGCAGCGCACCGAACTGCGCAAGCAGTTGCGCGGCGACTCCGCCGAACCGGTCATCCCCTTCGCCCAGCCCGGTTCGCTGACCCGGGTGTACGCGGTGGCCTCCGGTAAGGGCGGTGTCGGAAAGTCCAGCGTCACCGTCAATCTCGCCGCTGCGATGGCGGCGCGTGGTTTGTCGGTCGGTGTGCTCGACGCCGATATCTACGGCCACTCCATCCCGCGCATGCTCGGCACCGACGCCCGCCCGACCCAGGTCGAGCGGATGATCATGCCGCCCGTCGCGCACGACGTGAAGATGATCTCCATCGCCCAGTTCACCCAGGGCAACACCCCCGTGGTGTGGCGTGGTCCGATGCTGCACCGCGCTCTTCAGCAGTTCCTGGCCGACGTGTTCTGGGGCGATCTCGATGTGCTGCTGCTCGACCTGCCGCCCGGCACCGGTGACGTCGCCATCTCCATCGCCCAGCTGATCCCGAACGCGGAGATCCTGGTCGTCACCACCCCGCAGCCCGCGGCCGCCGAGGTCGCCGAACGTGCGGGCGCCATCGCGCTGCAAACCCGCCAGCGGATCGCGGGCGTGGTGGAGAACATGTCCTGGCTAGATCTGCCCGACGGCACCCGCATGGACCTCTACGGTTCCGGCGGCGGCCAAGCGGTGGCCGATCGGCTCACCCGCGCGGTCGGCGCCGACGTGCCGCTGCTGGGTCAGATCCCGATCGAGCAGTCACTGCGCGAAGCAGGCGACGGGGGCACGCCCATCGTGCTGAGCGATCCGGAGAACCCGGCCGCGGTCGCCCTGCTCGATGTCGCCGACAAGCTGGCGGTCCGCCGCCGCGGATTGGCCGGCATGTCGCTCGGCATCGACACCACCCGGCACTGATCCGCCTCCCCGCGTTTTCTGGCCAGATTCAGGTGCATCGCCAGCCGCGTTGGCGGCCGGCGGTGACTCAGGAATTTGGTTAGCTCGTACCCGGCGAGTTACCCATGTCGGCACGAGATCAGTCGTCTCGGTGGGAGTCGATAACGCCCGGACGCCGGCAAGGTCGGTCGCAACCATAAGCTGATGTGGTGCTGACGCTGCTTTTGTATGTGCTGATCGTCGGGTTGGTGGCCGCAGTGCTGTTCCTGCTGGCCGGCGCGGTCTTCGGGCGGTCGGAGGAGCTGGGGCCGCTGCCGGAGGGCACCACCGCGACGGTGCTGCCGGTCGACGGGATCTCCGGCGCCGATGTGCGCTCGCTGCGCTTCCAGCAGGTGGTGCGCGGCTACAAGGCCGGTGAGGTCGATTGGGCCCTGGCTCGGCTGGCCGCACGTATCGACGAGCTACAGGGCCAGCTGACCCAGGCCAAGGCCGCCCAGGCACCTGCGACCACACCGCCGCAGCCGCAGCCACCGGTGGGCCCGGATCCGCGATGAACCCCGCCGAGCCGATCCGCTGCCCGTGGTCGCTGCAGTCGCAGCTCTATCGCGACTATCACGACACCGAATGGGGCCGCCCGCTGCACGGTGACGACGCCATGTTCGAGCGGCTATGCCTCGAGGCGTTCCAATCCGGCCTGGCCTGGATCACGATCTTGCGCAAACGACCGGCGTTCCGGGCGGCCTTCGCCGGGTTCGTCATCGACAAGGTGGCCGAGTTCGACGATACCGACCGGACGCGCCTGCTGGCCGACCCCGGCATCGTGCGCAACCGCGCCAAGATCGATGCCGCCATCGCCAACGCCAAGGTGGCGCGCGAGCTCGATACCAGCCTCGACGAGTTGATCTGGTCGTTCGCCCCACCCATGCGCCCGCGCCCACGCACCATCGCCGACGTACCCGCCACCACGCTCGAATCCATCGCTCTGGCAAAGGAATTGAAGCGGCGCGGGTTCAGATTCGTCGGGCCGACCACGGCGTATGCGCTGATGCAGGCGACCGGCCTCGTCGACGATCACCTGGCCGATTGCTGGGTCGGCAATGGCTCGCCCTAGACCTACTGAGCGGTCACATTTCGAACTCAGGTATCCGTCCACTCCGGCGATAAGGAAGAATAGACCGAGTGCAGCTCGCCACATGCCGGCGAGCTGCCCAGTTGGCGACAACTGGAGTTGCAAGCAAGTGCGCAGCACACCGCGCAGATCTGGAGGGAGCAGAGGATGGCGGCCATGAAGCCCCGCACCGGGGACGGTCCCCTCGAGGCAACCAAGGAAGGGCGTGGGATCGTCATGCGGGTTCCACTCGAGGGTGGCGGGCGTCTGGTCGTTGAGCTCACGCCGGATGAAGCCGCAGCGCTCGGCGACGAACTGAAGAGTGTCACCAGCTAGTCACCCGACTGTGCACTCGGCACTGACGACGGTGACGGGTGCGCTGGCCTGTCCGGAATGCCAGGCCGGACTTCTCGCCTCGAATCGTTCGCTGCGCTGTGCCCGCGGGCACAGTTTCGATATCGCCAAGCAGGGCTACATCACCCTGCTGACCGGTGCGTCGACCAAGATGACCGGCGATACGGCGGCCATGCTCGACGCCAGGGCAGCGTTCCAAGGCGGCGGTCACTTCGCGCCGATCGCCGAGGCCACCGTGGCGGCCGTCGCCGGGGACGGGCTATCCGGAGATCCCGGTGCGCCCGTGCCCCCGTCCGGACTGATCCTCGAGATCGGCGCGGGCACCGGCTACTACCTGGGCCGGGTACTGGACGCACTGCCACACGCCCGTGGCATCGCACTGGACGTGGCGAAGCCGGCGGGCCGACGCGGCGCGCGAGCCCATCCACGGGCCGCGGCCGTGGTCGCCGATGCGTGGCGCGGACTCCCGCTGCGCGACAACACCGTCGACGCCGCGCTGTCGGTGTTCGCGCCGAGGAATCCGGGCGAGGTCGCCAGGGCGCTGACCACACACGGCCGGTTCGTCGTCGTCACCCCGACCGGCCGGCATCTCGCCGAACTCATCGAACCGCTCGGGATGGTGAGCGTCGACCCGGACAAGCAGGATCGGCTGACCGCCACCATGTCCGGGCATTTCGAGCTGTGCGAGCGCGGCACGGTCGACTATCCGATGAAGCTGTCGCGCACCGATATCGCACACGTCGTCGCCATGGGGCCGTCGGCCCATCATGCGAGCACCGCCGCGGCCGAGATCGCGGCGCTACCGGAAACCATGGAAGTCACCGCCTCGGTGGTGGTGTCCACCTATCGGCTCGCCGGCGCCTGATCGGTCAGGGTTTGCGGACGTGGTCGTAGACCTCGAGGGTCTGCTCGGCGATCCGCGACCAGTCGAATTTCGCCACCGCCCTGGCTCGTCCCGCGGCACCGTACTCCGCGGCGAGCACCGGATCGGCGGCCAGCTCGTTCACCGTTGCCGCTAGGCCGCGTTCGTATGTGCTTGGCTCGGCCGGGTCGTAATGGACCAATCGCCCGGTGCTTCCTTCGGCCACCACCTCGGGAATGCCACCCACATCGGAGGCGACCACCGCGGTACCGCAGGCCATCGCCTCCAGATTCACGATGCCGAGCGGTTCGTACACCGACGGGCATACGAAAACGGTGGCGGCGGCGAGCACCTGCCGGACCTGTTCGGTGGGCAACATGTCCCGCACCCAGAACACATTGCCCCGCCGACGACTCAATTCGTCCACGGCCGCGGCCACCTCGGCTGCCAGTTCCGGTGTGTCGGCCGCGCCCGCGCACAGCACCACCTGGATCTCGGGATCGATATCACGTGCCGCGGCGAGCAGATGCCCGACACCCTTCTGCCGCGTGATCCGTCCGACGAACGCCGCGATCGGCCGATCCCGGCGCACCCCGAGCGTGTCGAGCAGGGATTCGGCGCTGTCGTCGGCGACGCCGGGGTGCCAGACCGCGGCGTCGATGCCGTTGTGCACCACATGCACCCGGGCCGGGTCGACCGCCGGATAGGCATCGAGCACATCGCGGCGCATCCCCGCACTGACGGCGATGATCGCGTCGGCGTGTTCGACGGCATTGCGTTCCGACCAGGACGAGAGCCGGTACCCACCGCCGAGTTGCTCGGCCTTCCACGGGCGTCGCGGTTCCAGCGAATGCGCGGTCAGCACATGCGGAATGCCGTAGAGGGTGGCAGACAGGTGCCCGGCCAGGCCCGTGTACCAGGTGTGCGAATGCACTACGTCGACCTCGCCGGTGGCATCGGCCATCCGCAGCTGGGCCGACATCATCTGGATCGCGGCATTGGCCGCGTACAGGTGCGGGTCGGGTTGATGCACCACCGCGTCGTCGCGGGGCACGCCCATACAGTGCACGGTGACCTCGGCCAGCCTGCGCAGCTCGGACACCAGTTCGGTGACGTGCACCCCGGCCCCGCCGTACACCTCCGGTGGGTATTCGCGGGTCAGCATGGCGACCCGCAGCCGATCCGCCGGCTCCGTCATCGCCGCCGCGTGCGCGAAACTCACGGATTCAACGTAGACGCTCGACCCGGCCCGAGCCACTCGCACGCCGCACCACCTCCGGCCGCGCGGTTCGGTAGTTTGAGTGTGTGAGGAGCCAGCCGCACGTACTCGGAATCGTGCTCGCCGGTGGCGAGGGCAAGCGACTCTTTCCACTCACGGCCGACCGAGCCAAGCCGGCGGTCCCCTTCGGGGGTGCCTACCGCCTCATCGACTTCGTCCTCAGCAACCTCGTCAACGCCGGATTCCTGCGACTGTGCGTGCTCACCCAGTACAAATCGCATTCGCTGGACCGGCATATCTCGCAGACCTGGCGGCTGTCGGGTTTCGGCGGCGAGTACATCACGCCGGTCCCGGCGCAGCAGCGGCTCGGCCCGCGCTGGTACACCGGTAGCGCCGACGCGATCATGCAATCGCTGAACCTGATCTACGACGAGGACCCCGACTACATCGTGGTGTTCGGCGCCGACCACGTCTATCGGATGGACCCCGAGCAGATGGTGGCCCATCACATCGACTCCGGCGCCGGGGTGACCGTGGCAGGCATCCGGGTGCCGCGCAGCCAGGCCAGTGCGTTCGGCTGCATCGATTCCGACGAGTCCGGGCGGATCACCCAGTTCCTGGAGAAACCCGCGCATCCGCCCGGTACGCCCGACGACCCGAACGTCACCTTCGCGTCCATGGGCAACTACGTGTTCACCACCAGGGTGCTGGTCGATTCGATCCGGGCCGACGCCGACAACTCCGATTCCGACCACGATATGGGCGGCGACATCATCCCGACGCTGGTCGCCGCCGGTCAGGCCGCGGTCTACGACTTCGCCGACAACGACGTCCCCGGCGCCACCGACCGCGATCGCGGTTACTGGCGCGATGTCGGCACCATCGACGCGTTCTACGACGCGCATATGGATCTGGTGTCGGTGCATCCGGTGTTCAACCTCTACAACAAGCACTGGCCGATCCGCGGCGCCGCGGAGAACCTGCCGCCTGCCAAGTTCGCGCAGGGCGGGCTGGCACAGGAATCGATCGTCGGTGCGGGCAGCATCCTGTCCGCTGCCACGGTGCGCAATTCGGTGCTCAGCGCCAATGTCATGGTCGACGACGGCGCCACCGTCGAGGGCAGTGTGCTCATGCCAGGGGTTCGGATCGGCAAGGGCGCGGTGGTCCGGCGCGCCATCTTGGACAAGAACGTGGTTGTGTCCGAGGGCGAGATCATCGGCGTCGATCTCGACCGTGACCGAGAGCGGTTCGCCATCAGCAACGGCGGTGTCGTCACCGTCGGCAAGGGCACCTGGGTCTGACGACGCAGGCGCCCCTGGCCGGAAGGGCCAGGGGACGCCCGGGGTGGTTCAGCGCAGGTCGCGCCCACGCCAGCCGACCAGGCCGACGGCCAGCAGCACCGCAGCCACACCCGTCACCACCAGCACCGGCGTCGCGGTGAACTCCGATCCCGGCACCTTCGGCGCGTGGCTGAACGGTTCGAGATTGCGCAGCCACTGCGGCGAACCGGACACCGAGCCGAGCAGGAACACCGCGATCGCCGCCGTCAGCACGCCCCACGCCAGCGGCGTCCAGCGCGGTGCGAGCCCGAACAGGGCGACGGTGATCGCGACGAACAACCAGATGGCGGGCAGTTGCACCAGCGCGGCGGCCAGCACACCGGGGAGTTTGCCGCCGATATCGTCGGCCGCGATGCCGTACACCAGCCCGCCGAGGAGTCCGGCGGTCAGCATCGCGACCACGGGGCCGCCGAGCGCGAACAGCAGATGTGTCAGCGCCCAGCGGGTGCGTCCGATGGCGCCGGTGACGACCGTTTCGGCATGGCCGCTGTTCTCCTCACCGAACATGCGCAGCGTCGCCGAGATGGCATACGCCGAACCGGCGACCCCGAGCATGGTGAACGCATAGGTGATCATCGAGTCCTCGAGCGAGTCCGACCCACCCATTCGGGTGATCAGCTCACGGATGGTCTCGCTGGAGCCGAGTTCGTCGCCGATACCGTGCACCACACTGCCGATCAGCAGCGCATACACGCCGAGACCGATGGTCCAGGCCAGCAGCGTGCCCCGCTGCAAACGCCACGCCAGGCCCATCGGGCCGGACAATCCCGCATTCGCGGCGGGCGGTCCCAGGCGTTCGGCGAGCAGACCCGCGCCGACGTCACGCCGCATCAGCAACAGATAAGCCACGCCGACGCACACCAGCACGGCGGCCAGGTGCAGCAGCAGCACCCACCAGCGGTCACCGGCGAACGAGCGCACCTGTAGCGACCAGCCTTGCGGCGAGAGCCAGGTCAGTGGACTCGCCGGACCGGCACCGGCCTGGGCGTCGCCCACCGCGCGCAACGAGAATGTCAGCCCCAGCACTCCGAAGGCGATACCGCGCGCCACCCTGGCACTGGTACTGAGCTGCGCCGCCACCGCGGCCACCGCCGCGAACACCATGCCCGAGCCGGCCAGCGCCAGCCCGAATGCCAGCGATCCGTCGACCGGCACGTCGGCCGCCGCCAGACTGGCCGCGCCGATCAGCCCGGTCGCCAGCGCGCCGCCGAGTCCGAGCACCAGCGCCGCGGTCAGTCCCGCGAAGCGCCCCACCGAGGTGGAGGCCACCAGCTCGGAGCGTCCGGTTTCCTCCTCGGCCCTGGTGTGCCGGATGACGGTGAGGATGGTCGCGACGGCGACCAGGGTGAAGAACATCCCCGCTTTCCAGACACCGACCGCACCGATGCTGGTGTTGTAGATGGGCCCGTACATGGCCAATTGCGAGGGGCTGGCCAGGATGGAATCGGCGAACGAGGCGCGGTCGGCCTCGGTCGGATAGACGGCGTCGATGCCCGCGACGTAGGCGCTACCCAGCGGCACCGACAGCAGCAAGACCCAGGCAGGCAACACGATCCGGTCGCGGCGCAGTGCGAGCCGCAACATGCGGCCGGTGCCGGCGAAGCCGGAGGCGGCGGCATAACGCCTGGCTGCCCGGTGGGCGGCCGGGGCAGGGAACGCGGCGGTGGTCATTTCTCGACCTTCAGCAATGCGGATTCGTCCGTGCCGGACTCGGCGTGTTCGCCGTTGACCGAATAGTGGCGCATGAACAGCTCTTCCAGCGTCGGCGGCTGGCTCACCAGACTGCGTACCCCGGTATCACCGAGAATCCGGATCAGCTCACCGAGGTGCTCACTGTCGACCTGGCAGTGCAGCGTGTGGTCATCCAGACTCACATCGGCCACCCCCGGAAGGGCGCCGAGATCACCTGGGTCACCGGTCAATTCGGCGGTGATCGAGGTGTGACTCAGATGCCGCATCGAGGCCAGCGTTCCGGTCTCCACAGTGCGCCCCGACCGAATGATGGTCACGCGCTCGCACAGCACCTCCACCTCCGACAGGATGTGGCTCGACAACAGCACAGTTGCGCCCCGTTCGGCCGCCTCCGCGACGCATTCCCGGAAGACCTGTTCCATCAACGGATCCAGGCCCGAGGTCGGCTCGTCGAGCAGCAGCAGCTCGGCATTCGACGAAAACGCCGACACCAACGCGACTTTCTGCCGGTTGCCCTTCGAATAGGTGCGGGCTTTCTTGCGTGGATCGAGTTCGAACCGCTCGATCAGCTCGGCACGGCGGGCAGTGTCGATGCCGCCACGCATCCGGGCGAGCAGATCGATGGTCTCGCCGCCCGACAGCGATGGCCACAGCGTGACATCGCCTGGCACATAGGCGATCTCGCGATGCAATGCGACCGCGTCGACCCACGGATCGCGGCGTAGCAGCCGCACCTCGCCCGAGGTGCGGGCCAGTACGCCGAGCAGGATACGGATGGTGGTGGATTTACCTGCGCCATTGGGGCCGAGGAAGCCGTGCACCTCGCCCTGGTTCACTTCGAGGTCGAGCCCGTCGAGTGCGCGGACCCGGCCGAAGTGTTTGTGCAGATCCCGGACGTGGATGACCGATGTCATGGGAACTCCTGGTGAGAGTTTCAGGTATCTGGAGTCGTGTGATCGAGGAGGGCGTCGAGCATCATCGAGTCGGCAAGCAGGCCGTTGGTGAAGAGCTCGACGCCGGGGAGAAGCATCTGGTCGGCGTATGCGCGCAATGCCTTGCCGTAATCGATGGGGCCGTCGTGGGTTTCGGCGTAGAGCTGGAGAAACAGCACCATTCCGCCACCGTTGTTCAGCGCCAGATATCGGGCGGTCGCCTTCAGATCACGCGGCGCGCGGATCGTGCCTGCTGCGATGCCCGCGGTCAGATAATTCTCGACATCGGACACCATATGCTCGAACAGCGCGCTCGCGAGTCCGCCACCTGCCTGAAAACTGCGCACGATATAGGCCACCACGGGTGCGAAACTTTCGATTTCGGCGAGCTGGCCGAGAAAACTCGACGGTGAGGGACGCTCGACCGAATCCATTTTCGATTTCCGGATGACGGCGCGTACGTAGTCGTCACATTCCTCGCGCAGCCCGTCTTTCGATCCGAAATGGTGATTGACGAGTCCGGGCGAGACGCCGGCGGCGGCGGCGATGGCACGCACTCCGACACCGAATCCCTGTTCGCCGAAGACGGCGATGGCGGCGTCGCGAATACGCGCGCGAGTGCTCAGATCCGAGGCGGATCCTTCCGGTACGGCTGATGGGTTAAACACATGTTCAATATACTAAACACTCGTTCAATCCGCCGTCAATGGGTGGGCACGGCGCGAGCGAAAAGGTGCGTGCCGGGCCCGGACCTCAGCCTCGGGAGGCGCAGAGCAATCCGTCACCGACCGGGATCAGCACACTGGTCAGGTCAGGGTCTTCGGCGATGGCCCTGGTAGCCGCACGCACCGCCTGAGTGGCCGCATCGCGTTGCGCCGGATCGGGCACCCGCCCACCGAGCAGTGCGTTGTGCAGCAGGATCGCGCCGCCGTCGCGCAGCAGCCGCACACCTTCGGCGACATATTGCGGATGCTCGACCGGCGCGGCATCGATGAACACCAGGTCGTAGGCGCCGTCGGCCAGTCGCGGCAGCACATCGAGGGCGCGGCCGTTGATCAGCCTGGTGCGCGCGAGCGGGATATCGGCGGCACGGAAGGCGTCCTTGGCCGCTCGTTGGTGCTCCGGCTCGGAATCGATGGTGGTCAGCGTGCCGTCCTCGCGCATGCCGTCCAGCAGCCACAGCCCGCTGATACCCGCGCCGGTGCCCACCTCGACGACGGCCCGCGCGTCGAGCATCTGCGCGTACATGCTCAGCAGGGCCCCGACCGACGGTGCCACCGGCGCGACGCCCAATTCGGTGGCCCGTTCGCGGGCGCTGACGAGGATCTCGTCCTCCACGACGGATTCCTCCACGTAGGCGAGATTTCGCTCCAGGTTCGATGCCACGCCCATGAGGCTATGCCAAACCGTGACCAGCGGCCCGAAACATTCTCAGGTGTCCCTCAGGATCTCCATACACAGGCCATATCGCGACACGAAAGAGTAGGCACAACGCAAGACCAGCCGACCGGCCGGCGAAATGAGCCAGAGCACCGGGGTCGGGAACAACCGAACACCTTCCAACGGTTGTACCCGACAGCGACGATCCGTGAATCCGGATCGCGGCCCGAACTCCTTCGCCACGGTCCCGAGTAGGAGGTATTTCCCATCCACATGGTCGATGCGGCGCGCGAGTACGCCACCCTGCCCGAGCTGCCGACTCAGCACGAGGTCACCGCACTGGAACTGGCCGAGGTGGCCGAAGACGAACTGACCGGCACCGCGGCCTTCGATGCCACCGGTGACCGTTCGGTCATGCCGTCCTGGGACGAACTGGTCCGTGAGCACGCCGACCGGGTCTACCGGCTCGCCTATCGCCTCTCCGGCGATGCGCAAGATGCCGAGGATCTGACCCAGGAGACGTTCATCCGGGTCTTCCGCTCACTGTCGAACTACCAGCCCGGCACCTTCGAGGGCTGGCTACATCGCATCACCACCAACCTCTTCCTCGACATGGTCCGCCGCCGCAGCCGCATCCGGATGGAAGCGCTGCCCGAGGACTACGACCGGGTGCCCGCCCAGGGACCGGGCCCGGAGCAGGTCTTCCACGACGCACGCCTGGATCCCGACCTGCAATCGGCGCTGGACGCGCTGGCACCGGAGTTCCGCGCTGCGGTGGTTCTGTGTGACATCGAGGGGCTGTCCTACGAGGAGATCGGCGCGACGCTCGGGGTGAAACTCGGCACCGTCCGCAGCCGGATCCATCGCGGCCGTCAGGCACTGCGCGAGCACCTTGCGCATAATGGAACTCAGGAGCGCCTCGCCGACTCGGCGAGCAGGTCCTGATTCAGCAAGAAACGGGTGATCTCCGGCCGTAGTGCCGCACCCGGCCGTGACTATGTCGGTTGGAAGGGTGAGCACCGAATGAGTGGCGACTCCAGTACGTCAGGTCGTTCACCGCGTTTCCGCTCCACCGAGCATCTGGCGAGCGAGGCCGTCGCCGCCTATGTGGACGGCGAACTCCGGATGAACGCCTATCTGCGTGCCGCCCAGCACCTTTCTGTCTGCCCCGAGTGCGCGGCCGAGGTCGAGGCCCAGCAGCAGGCGCGCATCGCTTTGCGCCGGGCAGGCCAGGTATCGATTCCGCACGGGCTGCACGACAGCCTGACCCGCATTCCGCTGGGCGAGCTGCCCGGCACCGATCGTTCCGCCGCCCCACATTCCCGTGACGAGGCCGTTTCCGGTTTCCTCGGTGGGTCTTTCAGCGCGAGCTTCGACAGTAGGCGGTGGACAACGTGGTGGCGCAAGTAGAGTTTGGCGCGTGACCACCGAATCGACGAACACCGGATCGGCCGACACCTCGGATTCGGCGGCCAACAGGGGGAACCTGCGGCCGCCCGATGCGCCCGTACTCGGGCCGCGCCCGGTGTACCGGCCGCACGTGGATACCCATACCGCTCGCGCCTTCCGTCGCCCGTCCGGCCAGGACGGATCCTTCGCGCCCCGCTCGGCCGGCGCCGCCGCCCAGAACAGCGACAAGGTGCAGAACCGGCCGCCGGACGCCGTGCTGGCCGAGGCCTTCGCCCGCCCCGCGGGATCGGATGAACTGCTCCAGCGTGACCCCGACGCCGTCACCGCCGACACCGAGATCGCAGGCCCGCCCGATCCGTGGCGCGATCCGGAATCCGGCGCCCGCCTCGGTGCGCCCGCCCTGCCCTCCCCCGCGCCCCAGACGCTCGGCGCCGCTACCAAACTGTCCGCGCGTGAGGTGCTGTTCGGCTCCCGCGTCGCGCCACGCGCGCTCGTTCTGCTCGCGGTGATCGCGCTGGCCATCGGCCTGATCGGCGGGCTCGTCGGCCGGTTGACCGCGGAGACCGCCTCCACCCTCACCTCACGCAAGGTCGCCCTCGAGCAGACCGGCGATCCCGAGCAGCCGCACGGCCAGATCGCTCAGGTCGCCGATGCCGTGCTGCCCTCGGTGGTGTCGATCCGCACGACCGTCGGCGACAACGGCGCCACCGGCTCGGGCGTGGTCATCGACGGCGACGGCTACATCGCCACCAACAACCACGTCATCTCCATGGCCGCACAGGACAATTCCGGCCGCGCCAAGATCCAGGTGATGTTCTCCGACGGCACCCGGGTGCCCGCGAATATCGTCGGCCGCGACACCAAAACCGACCTCGCGGTGCTCAAGGTCGATGTGAAAAATCTCACTGTCGCTCAGCTCGGCAAGTCCGAGGACGTTCAGGTGGGCGATGCGGTGCTGGCCATCGGTTCCCCGCTCGGACTGAGCAAAACGGTGACCTCCGGCATCGTCAGCGCGCTGCACCGCCCGGTGAAACTCGAGGGCGAGGGCAGCGACACCAAGGCCGTCATCGACGCCGTGCAGACCGACGCCTCGATCAACCCCGGTAACTCCGGCGGCGCCCTTGTGGACATGGAAGGCCGGGTCGTCGGCATCAACACCGCGATCCGCAGCGAGACCGGCGGATCGGTGGGCCTCGGCTTCGCCATCCCGGTCAACGTGGTCACCGACGTCGCGCAGACGCTGATCCGCGACGGTGTGAAGCACCATCCGGTGATCGGCCTGAGCGCCCGCACCAAGTCCGTGGCCAACGAGGCCATGAGCGGCGCCGAGGTGGCCGACGTGGCGCCGGGCGGGCCCGGCGCCGACGCGGGCATCGTCGAGGGCGACGTCATCGTCAAGGTCGGCGATCGTGAGGTCACCGGGCCGGAAGAGCTGGTCGTCGCAGTTCAGGCGAACAACATCGGCGATACGGTGACGGTGCGGTTGATCCGGGAAGGCCGGCAGGTGGACGTTCCGGTCACGCTGGAATCCGACTGATCCGACTCCCCCCGGGCGCGGTAGCCTGGTCTGGTGTTCAGCAACATCGGGTGGAGCGAGATGGTGATCCTGCTCGTGGCCGCCCTCGTCATCCTCGGCCCGGAGCGCCTGCCCGGTGCCGTGCGCTGGACCACCCGCAGCCTGCGCCAGGTGCGCGATTACGCCAGTGGCGCGAGCGCGCAGTTGAAACAGGAGCTGGGCCCCGAATTCGAGGATCTGCGTAAGCCGCTCGCCGACCTGAACGAGCTGCGCGGAATGACCCCGAAGTCCATGGTCACCAAACACCTTCTCAACGGCGACGATTCGCTGTTCAAGGACATCGACAAGGCCATGCCGGATAAGCAGGATCTCTACGGAACCAGTAGTGGCATGCCTGGTTACCCAGCGCCGAAGCTGGAGAAACCGTTGGAGCGCAACGAACGTCCGCCGATCGACTCCGACGCCACCTGATCTGTCAAGCGTTCTAGACACCGTGTCGGCTAACGCTGTCTAAACTTCGCACATGTCGGCCGATGACGTGGCGCGGGTGTTCGCGATCGAAGACAAGGTCGAGCGCCTCAAGGCAGCCACTGACGGTGTCGCGGCGGCGCAGCAGACCATCAACGAACTCACGCGGATTCGTCGTGCGGTGATTCGTGAGTTACATGCCGAGGGCTGGACGTTCGCCAGAATCGGTGCGGCAGCCGGTCTTTCCCGTGCGCGCATCCATCAGGTGAGCACGCAGGGCCCGGCCCCGGAGGGATTGTTCTTCGGACACGGTGCGCTCACTGTGCTCACCCCTCGGGTCCGCAGTGGACGGCTTGTCGGGGCACCCGATCCCGCCGCTGCCCCGCGCCTGGCCGAGCTGCTGCGCGAACTGGGGTTCTCGGTGACCGTCGAGCATTTCCTGCCCGGCCATCCGATCGACCTGCACCGCGACGGGCTGATCGTGCTCGGCGGCCCGGAACTGTCGCCGAGTCTGCGTCAGCTCATCGCCGCCGATCCGAGGCTGCGGCGCACAGTGGCCAGAGCCGGTGACGGCCGCCGAGGTATCGAGGACCGCGCGGCCAGGCGGGTGTACCGGCCCGCGGGACCAGAACCACACGACATCGCCTACCTCGCCCGACTGCCGCGTCCCGATGGCCGCGGCTCGATACTGGTGATCGACGGGCTGCACCCGCCGGGGTCGCTCGGCGCGGTCCGGCTGTTGGCCACTCGCCTTGCCGGTCTGCACGAGCGCGCGGGCACTCGGCGGTTCTCGGTACTGATCGCGGTGCGGTTCGAGCGCAGCACCGGTGAACCCGTCGAGGCGGAACTGCTGACGCCGGTGTATCGCCATGAGGCCGCCGACGCGCGACCGGTGGCGCTGCGGCAGCGCCGCTGAGAGCCTAATTTCTACGAGAGCCCCGGACCCGCGACGCGAGCGCCTGCGATCCCACGCGATCCCCCATCCGCGCAGCGGTATGTCGCACCCCTACCAACCTGGGCTCCGGCCCGCCGGTAGCCCAGCGGCGCGTGATGATCGCACCAGCACCCTCCGGGTTTCGGCGCCCTTTCCCCATGCTTAGATAGCCGAGAAATAACCGCCCGAGGGCGTGGTCGCTGCACAACCTCGGGTTTCCGGCAATCACATGACGCGGAGGCACAGGTGAATGTGATGACGATCCTCGCGGTGGCACTGATCGCAGTCGGATTGCTGGTGACCGTCGCTGTGTTCATCCGCAAGCCCGCCGATCACCGCCGCGCACACGTCACGGTGGCCGAGCTACAGGCCAGGCTCGCCGATGAGACCGAGCCGGAGGGCGAGCACGCGGCCGACGAGGCGGAGCCGACTGCCAGCACAGCGGAGCCGACTGTAGCCGAGACCGAGCCGACCACCGAGCCTGAACCCTCGGCCGAGCCGAATCCGCCTACCGCCACCGAAGCCCGCGAGGACAAGCCCGAGGCGGGCTGAACAACCTCAGGCCGCGACGCTCTCCGGCCGCACCGTGTTCATCGGCGGCCGGTCGGTGAGGCAGACGTCGGTGCTGTGCGCGGTGAAGGCGTCTCCGATCAGCGGGAACTGCGTCAGGGCAGCGCCGGAATCGCGGACACCACTACGGCCGAGCACGGTGCCGAGGATCTGGCGGCTCATCACGCCGAGATCGGCCAGCGGGCGGTTGCGGTGGGTGCGCACACCGAGGTTGACCTGGCCGATGGCGTCGAGGCCGAGACGGTCGTAGGTGTCGAGCAGCAGCCCGATCTCCACGCCGTAGCCGGGGGCGAAGGGGACCGAGGTCAGCAGTTCCCTGGTACCCGCGTATTCACCGCCGAGGGGTTGCAGTACTTCGGACAGGTCCGGGCGTAGCGCTGCCAGCAGCGGGCGGGCGACCAGTTCGGTGACGCGGCCGCCGCCGTGCGCGTCCACCGCACCGCCGTGGCGCAGCGGCCTGCGGTAGTAGGCCTTCACCAGGTGCAGATCGTCCACAGTCAACAGCGGGCCGAGCAGTTTGGGCACGAAAGCCGGATCGGGGTCGATCAGATCGGAATCGACGAAGGCCACCAGGTCGCCGCTGGTTACCGCCAGGGAACGCCACAGCACCTCGCCCTTGCCCGGCACCGGATCGAGCTCGGGAACGGCTTGCTCCCGGCTGACCACGCGGGCACCGGCGGCACGGGCGCGCTGGGCGGTGGCATCGGTGGATCCCGAATCGAGGACAACCAGTTCGTCGACCAGGCTGCCGAGCAGGGGCCGGATGCTCGCCACTACGTCGGCGACGGTGTTTTCCTCGTTCAGCGCCGGCAGCACCACCGACACGGTGCGTCCGGCCTTGGCGGCGATCAGTTCCTCCACCGGCCAGGCCGGGGTATCCCAGGTATTGGTCATCGCCCAGCCGGGCTCACGGTGCTGGATGTTCATACCAGTCCTCGCAGGGTTCGTGCGGGGGGCCGGATGCCCTGTATCGCGGCGATCATGTCCACCACGCGCCGGGTCGCGGCGACTTCGTGGACGCGGAAGACCCGAGCGCCCGCCGCCGCCGACCATGCCGTTGCTGCCAATGTGCCCTCCAGCCGCTCGGTGAGACCGACACCCAAAGTCTCTCCGATGAAATCCTTATTGCTGAGCGCCATCAAGACCGGCCATCCGGTTTTTACGAGAACGTCGACTCCGCGCAATAGTTCGAGCCCGTGGTAGGTGTTCTTGCCGAAATCATGGGTCGGGTCGATGAGGATCGAGTCGCGCCGCACCCCTGCGGTCAACGCCGACTCCGCGGCCCGCAGCACCGTATCGGTGACCTCGGCAACCACGTCGGTGTAGCGGACCCGATGCGGACGAGTGCGTGGAATCGCCCCGCCGGTGTGGCTGCACACGATGCCCGCGCCCAGCTCGGCGGCGACGGCGACGAGGTCGGGATCGGCACCGGCCCACGTGTCGTTGATCAGGTCCGCTCCCTCGCCGACGGCCGTCCGCGCCACCTCGGCGCGCCAGGTGTCGACGCTGATCAGCAGATCCGGGTATGCCGCGCGGATGGCGGCGACGAACGGGACGACCCTGCGGGTCTCCTCGACGGCGTCGACCACCTCACCGGGACCGGCCTTCACCCCGCCGATATCGACCAGATCGGCGCCCTCGTCGACCGCGCGGGCGACGGCGGCCATGGCGGCGGCATCGCTGAAGGTGGCGCCCCGGTCGTAGAACGAATCCGGGGTGCGGTTCACAATCGCCATGACCAGCGCCCGATCCGTCGCCACCGGGCGTCCGCACAGGGTCGGCGACGGCGCGTCGGGGCGGAACATGGCTCCGACTGTACCGACTCGTGTATTGGCCGGTTCCGGCCGTAGACCGCTGTCAGCCCCTGGGGGCGCGGCCCGCCGCGACATCGGCGGCGTATGCCTCGTACGCGGGGACATAACCCGTCGCGCGACCGGCCAGCACATACAGCGCGGTGTCGTTGTCGGGTGTGTAGGCCTGTGTGCGCAGTTCGACTTTGCGGCTCTTGAACGTCGAGGTGGTCTCGAGTTCGTCGACCACCCTGATGAACAGCGGCACCGCATAGCCCGGCAGCTGCTGGTAGGCCAGCCGCGCCAGGGCCTGACCGTCGAATTCGGCACCGGGACGTACCGTCACCGCCGCCATCCCGGCCTTGCCGTCGGTTCCCGGGATGTCCACACCGAACACCACCGCCTGCGAGATCGCCTCCGACGCCGTCAGCGCCGCCTCGACCTCGGTGGTGGCCACGTTCTCACCCTTCCAGCGGAAGGTGTCGCCGAGCCGGTCGACGAAGGCGATATGGTTCCAGCCCTGGTCGCGCACCAGATCGCCGGTGTCGAACCAGACATCGCCGGGCCGGAAGCCGTCGCGCACCAGTTTCGCCTCGGAGGCCGCCTTGTCTGTGTAGCCGTCGAATGGTGCGCGACCGGTGACCTTCGCCAGCAGCAGGCCGACTCCGCCCGAACCCACCCGGCGCAATCGGCCGTCCGGGCCACGTTTGGCTTTTCCGGTGTCGTCGTCGTATTCGACGATGGCGTAGGGCAGCGGCCCGAATCCGGCCGTGCGGTCGACGCCGAACGCATTGACGAAGGCGATATTGGCTTCGCTGGCGCCGTAGAACTCCACGATCCGGCCGATACCGAACCGGCGCTTGAACTCATCCCACAGTTCCGGCCGCAACCCGTTGCCGACGGCCAGCCGGACCCGATGTTGCCGGTCGACCGGCTTGGCCGGCTGATTGAGCAGATACCGGCACAGTTCGCCGATGTAGATGAACGCGGTCGCCCGTTCCCGGATCACCTCATCCCAGAACCGCGACGCCGAGAACTGCCGCCCCAGCGCGAATGTCGCTCCGGCGGACAGCACCGACGACAGCGCGACGGTGAGCGCGTTGTTGTGATAGAGCGGCAGACAGCAGTACATGGTGTCGTTGCCGCGCAACCGGATACCGAGCCCGCCGAGCCCGGACATGCTCTTGGTCCAGCGCAGATGCGTCATGACGCTGGCCTTGGGCAGCCCGGTGGTCCCGGAGGTGAAGATCAGGAATGCCCGCTCGCGCGCGGTCACCTCGGCGCACATCGGCGGATCGGCCGGATCTGCGTGCTCGGCCTCGCCGTGCAGATCCCCGGCGTACAAGACGTGTTCCGGCGCCTCGGCCAGCGAGTCGAGCGCCTCCTGGCATTCCTCGCCGACCACGTTCACCACGCTGCCGAGCAGTCCGAAGCTGTGCGCGAGCACCTGGTCGCGCTGATGGTGGTTGAGCAGGCCGACGGTGGCGCCGAGTTTGACCGTGGCCAGCACGGTGAACAGGGTTTCCGGCCGATTGGTCATCAGCACGCCAACCACGTGACCGCGGCGAACCCCGTGCGCGGTGAGCACGCTCGCATAACGGTTCACCAGGGAATTGGCCTCGCCGTAGCTGTATTCGGCGCCCTCGAACCGCAGGAACGGCCGCTGCGGGTGTTTGTGCGCCGCACGCTGGAAGAACAGCCCGACCGACGCCTTGTCGCCAGGACGCACCAGCATGCCGAGCACATTGCGCAACATGCCCGGGGCGTCCACGGCCATGCCGGGCAGGCTCTTGGCAAGGTCGAATACGCTGACCGTCGCGTCGTTACTCACGTGCTCAGTGCTCCTCGATCGGATTCTGCTGTGCCGCAGCATGTTCGACCGACACTGCGGTCTCCGGCACAAAACCGGCGAGCGCGGCGAACGCCGACGGAATATCCGTGACGACCGTGACACGATCCAATGCGGGCTGCGGCACGAAACCGCGTGCGTGCAGCTCGTCCACCCAGGCGAACAACCCGCTGTAGTGGCCGTCCGGATCGAGGACGACGACCGGTTTGTCGTGCACGCCCAGATACGCACCGGTCCACGTCTCGAAGAACTCCTCGAGCGTGCCGATGCCGCCGGGCAGGGTGAGGAATGCGTCGGCGCGGTCTTCCATGACCTGCTTACGTTCGCGCATCGTGTCGGTGACGACGAGCTCGTCGGCGTCCACATCGGCCACCTCGCGGTGCACCAGATGTTTCGGTATGACGCCGATGGTGTTCGCCCCACCGGCGCGCGTCGCGGTCGCCACCGCACCCATCATCGAGACGTGACCACCGCCGGACACCAATTGCCAGCCGCGCCGGGCGATCTCGGTCCCCACCCGAGCCGCCAAGGCCAGCTGCGCCTGATCGAGGGTGCTGGCCGAACAGTAGACGCAGACGGCGAAGGCGGAATCGGGCTCACTCACCATTTGTCCTCCGTACCCATGGTTTCCAGGTTCTCGCGTTCGCTGGTGGCCTGCTCCAGAATGCGCACCACGTCCTCGACGCTGTCGGTGACGTGCAGCAATTCCACATCGCCCGGCGAGATCTTGCCCGCCGCAAGCAGCGAATCCCGGATCCAGTCCACCAGACCACCCCAGAATCTGGTGCCGAACAAGATGATCGGGAACCGCGTGATCTTGCGGGTCTGCACCAGCGTCAGCGCCTCGAACAGTTCGTCCATGGTGCCGAAGCCGCCGGGCAGGCAGATGAAGGCCTGCGAGTACTTGACGAACATGGTCTTGCGGACGAAGAAGTATCGGAAGTTGATGCCGAGATCGACCCATTCGTTGAGGCCCTGCTCGAACGGCAGCTCGATACCGAGCCCGATCGAATAGCCGCCTGCCTCGCAGGCGCCGCGATTGGCGGCCTCCATGGCGCCCGGTCCGCCACCGGTGATCACCGCGAATCCGGCGTGCGCCAGCGCGGAGCCGATGGCGCGGGCCGCCTCGTACTCGGGATGATCGACCGGCGTGCGCGCGGAACCGAACACCGTCACCGCGCGCGGCACCTCCGCCAGCGCACCGAATCCCTCCACGAATTCGGCCTGGATCCGCAACACCCGCCACGGGTCGGTGTGCACCCAGTCGCTGTCACCGCGGCGATCCAGCAGATTCCGGTCGGCGGTCCCGGTGCCGGGTTTGCGATCCCGGCGGAACATGATCGGCCCGCGGAATCTGGCTGTCGACTTCGGCTTGTTGTTGACTGGCTCGACGGCGTCGGTGGACATGCGAGCAAACCTACCGGGCCGCGAGCTGCGATCGCGGCCGGACCGGTTTTCCCGGCACCCGCCATCCGATGGTTGCCCGCGGTTCACTCGCAGACCATCGGGGACAGCATCTTTCAGCCGGCAGCGCCCGTCAGATAACTCCGCAGCATCGCGCTGACCTGCGTGATCTGCGCCAGCGGTACCCGCTCATCGCGTTTGTGCGCCAGGTTCGGGTCGCCGGGCCCGAAGTTCACTGCGGGTACGCCGCGGGCGGCGAAACGGGAGACGTCGGTCCAGCCGTATTTGGCGCGCACCCCGGCCGCGCCGTGGGCGTGCACCGCGGTGATCAGGTTCGCGGCCGCGGGAGCGGTGAGGCCGGGCAGCGCGCCGGGCGCCGCGTCGGTGACCTGGAAGTCGAGGTCGAGGCCTGCGAAGACCTCGCGGACGTGGTCGGTGGCCTGAGCGACGCTGCGATCGGGGGCGAAGCGGAAGTTGACGTCGACCTCGGCGGCGTCGGGCACCACATTGCCTGCCACCCCACCGGCGACCCGGACCGCGGACAGCCCCTCCCGATAGACGCAGCCGTCGATATCGACCTCACGTGCCCGATACTCCGACAGTCGTTGCAGTACCGGAGCCAGCCGGTGAATGGCGTTGTCGCCCAGCCAGGCTCGTGCCGAATGCGCCCTGGTCCCCGAGGTGCTGAGCCGCACACGCAGTGTGCCCTGACAGCCGGCCTCGATCCAGCCGCCGGACGGCTCGCCGAGGATCGCCAGATCGCCGTCGAGCCATTCCGGTCGTTCGCGTTCGATGCGGGCCAGGCCGTTGAACTCCGCGGCGATCTCCTCGCAGTCGTAGAAGATCAGCGTCAGATCGTGGGCGGGCTCGGCAATGGTCGCGGCCAGATGCAGGAACACCGCGTCACCGGACTTCATGTCGACGGTGCCGCAGCCGTACATCACCGGCTCACCGTCCTCGGTGTCCATCCGACTGGGCACGTTATCGGCGATCGGCACGGTATCCAGATGCCCGGCCAGTATCACCCGCGTGGGCAACCCGCGATCGGTGCGCGCCAGCACCACGTTGCCGTCGCGCACGATCTCGAAACCGCTGGTCTGCGCCCGCAGCGCGGCCTCAACCGCATCGGTGACGGCCAGTTCGTCCCTGGACACGCTCGGGATATCGACGAGGGCGGCGGTGAGGGCAATCGGGTCGGCACGCAGATCGAGGGTCACCGGCTCAGCGTAGTCAGCGGTCACTCCGTGCAGTCGGTGGCAACGCCGTGATCTGCGCGGCTGCCGATGACGTGGCTGCACCACCGGCCCCGTCCGGTCGGTAGGCTCTGCTGACGTGAGCATTCAGGGAGCAACTGCAGTCGGTATCGCCAATGTGACCGCGGACGGCACCGTCCTCGACACCTGGTACCCGAACCCCCAGCTGGGTGAATTCGCCGAGACCGCGACCAAGCGGCTCGACGAGGCTCCCGCGGAGTTCGCCGCGCTGATCGGTCCCGACGAGGCGCGCGGTGTCGAGGTGATCGCGGTGCAGACCACGATCGCCGACCTGTCCGCCGCGCCCGTGGACGCCCACGACGTCTACCTGCGGCTGCATCTGCTCTCGCACCGCCTCGTCCGCCCGCACGAGGTGAGCCTGGACGGCCAGTTCGGCCTGCTCAGCAATGTGGTGTGGACCAACCACGGCCCCGCCGCGGTGGAGGGTTTCGAAAACACTCGCGCCAAGCTGCGCGCCCGCGGCCCGGTGACCGTCTACAGCATCGACAAGTTCCCCCGCATGGTCGACTATGTGGTGCCCTCCGGTGTGCGCATCGGTGACGCCGACCGCGTCCGCCTCGGCGCGCACCTGGCCTCGGGCACCACCGTCATGCACGAGGGCTTCGTCAATTTCAACGCGGGCACCCTCGGCGCGTCCATGGTCGAAGGCCGGATCTCCGCCGGCGTCGTCGTCGGTGACGGCTCCGACATCGGCGGCGGCGCCTCCACCATGGGCACCCTCTCCGGCGGCGGCACCACCGTCATCTCCATCGGCGAACGCTCGCTGCTCGGCGCCAACGCAGGCCTCGGCATCCCCCTCGGCGACGACTGCGTCCTCGAAGCAGGCCTTTACCTCACCGCGGGCACCAAGGTAACCACCCCGGACGGAACCACCGTCAAGGCCGCCCAGCTCAGCGGCCAGAACAACCTCCTGTTCCGCCGCAACTCCCTCACCGGCGCCGTCGAGGTCGTCCACCGCAAGGGCACCGGCATCGAACTCAATGCGGATCTGCACGCCAACGACTGATCGGCTCGGTGCGGCCACGCCGTTCCCGCGGCAGTCGACGGGCTGAGCCGACACCGGCGTGGTGATCGCCGTGGCGCCGCGCAGATCCTCGGCGATACGGGCTGGTGATCGGTTCAACCGCACCGCACATGCCCAGCGCAGCAGGCGATCTGCGTGGGTCGCGGCGCCGGAAACGATTGAACACCCAGGTCGGGTCGGTTAAGTTGCCCACATGCACGCACTCCGGCCCGGTGCCGACTTCGCCGGGTATCGGATCGAGCGGGTGCTCGGTGTGGGTGGGATGGGGAGTGTGTACGCGGCTCGGCATCCGCGGCTGCCTCGGCTGGTGGCGCTGAAGCTGCTGCATTCCTCGTTCGCCGAGGATCCCGTGTTCCGGGGGCGGTTCGAGCGGGAGGCCGAGCTCGCGGGGCGGCTGGATCATCCGAATATCGTCACGATCCATGATCGCGGCCGGGAAGGGTCGCAGCTGTGGATCAGCATGCAGTACGTCGAGGGCACCGATGCCGAGGCGGCCGTGCGCAACAGGCAGATGCCGCCGTTGCGTGCGTTGTCCGTGGCCGCGGCCACCGCCGACGCACTCGACTACGCCCACAGTGCGGGCATGCTGCACCGCGATGTGAAACCCGCCAACATCCTGATCCGCACCGATCCGGCGGCGAATACTCCGGAACGGGTGCTGCTCACCGACTTCGGCATCGCGAAGGCGCGTGATGAGGCCACCGCGCTGACGCAAGCCGGGACTCTGCTGGCCACGCTGCGCTATGCCTCGCCGGAGCAGTTGGAAGGTAAACCGCTGGATCCGCGCTCGGACCAGTATTCGCTGGGCTGCACGCTGTTTCACCTGATCGCCGGGCAGGCACCGTATCCGGCGGAAAGCGCGGCAGCGTTGATCAGCGCGCATCTGGTGCAACCGGTGCCGCGGATCAGCGCGGTGCGACCCGACCTGCCGCCCGCGCTCGACGATGTTTTCGCGCGCGCTCTGGCAAAGGACCCGCAGCAGCGTTATGGCAGCTGCGCGGAGATGGTCGAGGCAGCGCGCCGGGCGTTCACCGATCCCCCACCTGCACCACCGCCGGCGGCGCCGCCGCGGCGCCGGGCATGGTGGCCGGTCGCGGTCGCGGGGACCGTGGCGCTCGCGGCCGCCGTGACGGGCACAGCCGTCGTCCTCGCTCGGTCCGACGACGGCGTGCAGACCCAGCAGACGACAACCGCTGCCCCGCCGACGGTCGGTGTGCCGCCGACGAACACCACCTCGGCGGCCCCCGACCCCTGGGCGGCCGGCCGCGACACCATCGCCCTGTTCCCCGACCTGCTGCCCACGCGTCCCGACAGCACCGGATTCCGCGGCCTGGAATGTAGTTTCGCCACCAAGAACCCGAATGCGGTGTGGACATACGGTTTCAACTGCTTGGACGCCGACAAAGTGGAGCTGCAGGTCCTCACCCACGACGACGCCGCAACCGTCGACTCGTATATCGCCACCCGGCCCGCCGGCGCCACCGAGCAGGTGCGTTCCCGCTATGGGCAGTCGTTGATCGTGCGAAAGTTCAATGGATCAACAGGTCCGTGGGTACTGGTCCAGTTCGCCGATGAACCTCGCGCCCGCATCACCTTTCAGGTCTTCTGGAAAGACCACACACACCAGGAGGTGATCGACGAATGGGTACGCACCGCACCGTTCTGACCCGGCTCGCCGTGGCAGGCGCGCTCGCGATGATGACGGCCTGCTCGACGGTGGAAGGTACACCGATTGCCGCCGAGATCGACGTGCGCACACTGGACGTCGGCGATTATCCGATCGAACCGCTCGATGTCGACAGTGTGCACGTTCCCTCCGACGGCCCCATCTTGGAGGGCCTGCGGATGGGTGCCGCGATCGCGGTACCGCACGAGATCGACGACGACCTCGTGCACAGCTGGGGCACCGATGTGATCGATAGCCCGAAGAAGGCCGCCGACGTCTCGTCCATCTCGAACGTCAACCTGCCGACCCTGGAGCGGCACGGCTTCCTGGTGGCTTTCGATATCGCCGAGGGCGATGAGCCGTTCCCCACCGATGTCCGCCCGACCGAGACCGACGCGACCGTCACCCGGATCGTGCTGATGCGCTTCCCCGATGCCGCCCGGGCGAGCACCGCTGCCCGCGAGCTGGAGAGCACCGACTTCGCGGCGAACCCAGACAACCGGCCGGTGACGGTGCCGGGATACTCAGGGGCACACGCGCATTGGCGTCCAGGAATCAAGACGGTCAGCGCTCTGCTCGCCCATGACGAGATCGTCATCAGCGTGTTCCTACAGCATCCGACGCCGGATCTGGACGCGATGACCACCCGCCTGCGCGAGGTATTCGACGCACAGCTCCCCCTGCTCGACGACTTCGAACCCGCCCGACCCGACGAGTTCGCCGACCTGCCCCGAGATCCCGACGGGATGCTGAGCCGCGCCCTGACCCCAGGCCCGCGCGATCAGCGGGTGCCGATCTCCTCCCGCGACTACGCCGCCTGGAGCGGACGCGCCGTCATCCATTTCCAGCCGACCGACGAACCAGACATGCGCGCGGCCTGGGACGGCGGCGGCGTCGACGCGGTAGCCCAGTCCGGCACCACCACGGTCTTCCGTTTCCGTGACAACTCAGCGGCCACCGCCTTCGGCACCGCCTGGTCCGACAGCCAGACCCCGTACACCCAGCCCATCGACCCACCAGCCGACGTCCCCGACGCCCGCTGCGCCGAACGCTCCGCCACCACCGACAAACCCGCGACATCCCGCTGCTACATCACCTACCGCCGCTACGCCGCCTTCGTCACCGGCGACGACCCCACCGACGTCCGCCAACAGGCCGCAGCCCAGTACGCGCTGCTGGTCAACACGCAGTAGGCGAGCTACACCGCCGGCTCGGACCACGCCGGACATCGTGGCACTGCCCGGGATCGCTCAGGCGAGGAGCTTCTTCTGCACCTTCCCCATGGCGTTTCTGGGCAGCGATTCGACTATCCGCACCTCGCGCGGGCGCTTGTGCGCCGATAGTTGCTTCGCCACGTGGTCGATCAGTTCCGATTCGGCAGGCGCCGCCCCGGCGCGCACCACCACGAACGCGACGATGCGCTGGCCGAGGTCGGGATCGGGGAGGCCGACGACGGCTGCTTCGGCGATAGCGGGGTGGCCGAGGAGGGTGGTTTCCACTTCGCCCGCGCCGATACGGAAGCCGCCGGATTTGATGAGGTCGACCGATTCGCGGCCGACGATGCGGTGGAAGCCGTCGGCGTCGATGACGGCGACATCGCCGGTGCGGAGCCAGCCGTCGTCGGTCCAGCATTCGGCCGTTGCCTCGGGGCGGTTCAGATAGCCGCCGAAGAGCATGGGTCCGCGGACCTGGAGTCCGCCGATGCTTTCACCGTCGTGCGGGACGGGTGCGCCGGATTCGTCGCGCAGACGGGTTTCCACTCCGCGCACGGGTATGCCGACCCAGCCGGGGCGGCGTTCGCCATCGGCACGGGTGGACAGGGTGATCATGGTTTCGCTCATGCCGTAACGCTCGACCGGTGCGTGGCCGGTGAGTTCGGCGAGGCGCTCGAACACCGGGACGGGCAGTGGCGCGCTGCCGGAGACGAGCAGGCGGGCGTCGGCCAATTGCTTGGCGGCGTCGGGGTCCTCGGCGATACGCGACCACACCGTCGGCACACCGAAGTACAGCGTACCGGGGGCGGCGGCGTAGGCCTCGGGTGTCGGCTTGCCGGTGTGGATCAGCGGGCTGCCGACCCGCAATGCGCCGAGCACGCCGAGGATCAGGCCGTGCACGTGGAACAGCGGAAGCCCGTGCACCAGAACGTCGGCCGCGGTCCACGACCACGCGTCGGCGAGCGCGTCCAGTCCGGCGGCGATAGCGCCGCGACTGAGTACCACGCCCTTCGGCAGGCCGGTGGTGCCCGAGGTGTAGAGCACGAATGCCGTTGTCTCCGGACCGGGTTCGGGATACGAATGCCACGACCTGGCGTGCATCCGGACCGGGACGACCGGGAGTTCGGTGCCTTCCGGCGCCTCACCCAGCCAGGCCTGCGCACCGGAATCGGCCAGGATATGGGCGGATTCGACGGGCCCGGCGTCCGGCGGAACCGGCACTACCGTCACACCGGCGATCAGGCAGCCGATGACAGCGAGGACCGTGGTCGCGGTCGGCTTCGCCAGCACCGCTACCCGATCCGCGCGGGCGATCCGCTCGGCCACCGACGTGGCGGCACCGAGCAGATCACTGCGCGACAAGGTCACACCGTCGATGGTGACGGCATCGGGGATATCTGCGCCCGCGGCGACGGCGAGCGGATCCAGTGAGCGCAGCAGCAGCGGCGGACCGTACGACATCCGCCCACGCTACCGTGGCGCGAGCGACGGCCCGGAGGAGGCAGCGGGGCGTCATCACGCAGGGCGCGGGGAGCGCCGCCACTCGGACAGCGCGCGATCGGCAGCGCACCGTTGACACTCCCGATGACGCGGTGAGAAAGTAGTTGCATAACCTTCTCAGCGGCGAGATGGGGTCGACGATGACCAGTACTTCGCGCGCGACCACCCGGTCACGCACCGGCGAATTCGATATCCGACGGCATATCGACGGATCCGCCGCATTATTCGGCGCGGCCGCCAACGTCATCATGCAACTGAGCCACCCGGCCGTCGGTTACGGCGTACTGGAGAGCCCGGTGGACAGCGGCAAGATCATGCTGCATCCGATCAAACGCACCCGCACCACGCTCACTTTCCTGGCCGTGGCCGTGCTGGGCAGCGACGAGGAACGCGCGGCCTATCGCGAGGCCCTCAACCACTCGCATCGCCCGGTCCATTCGAACCGATCCAGCCCGGTGCAGTACAACGCCTTCGATCCGCGCCTGCAACTCTGGGTGGCGGCCTGCTTGTACTGGGGCGGACGTGACATGCACGATCGCCTGCACGGCCCGATGGACGACGCCACCGCCGATGCCTTCTACCAGCACGCCGTCCGCCTCGGCACCACCCTGCAGATGCCGCAGCGTCTGTGGCCCGCCGATCGCGCTGCGTTCGACCGGTTCTGGACCGAGAGCCTGGCGGGCACCTCGATCGATCCCCCGGTCCGGGACATGCTCGACGACATCGTCGATCTGAAGATGTTCCCGCCGCCGGTGCGGGTCCCACTGCGCCGCTTCCACCGGTTCGTCACGGCCGGCCTGCTGCCGCCGCACCTGCGTGAGCAGATGGGCATGGACTGGAGCGAGCAGGACGAACGCAGGCTGGACCGCGTGCTACGCACCGTCGGCGCGGTCGAAGCTCGCCTGCCGGTCGCCGTGAAGACCTTCCCGGTCAACGTGTTTCTGACGGATCTGCGGATACGCCGCCGCCTCGGCATGCGTTTGGTCTAGCGGTTCCCGATCACGGGATCCGGAACGACACCACCACGTGATCGCGCGCGAACGCCCGCGCCGCCGCGTCGTCATCGAGCGGGATCACCGTCTGCGGCGTCAGCGCCAGCGACAGCGCGGTCCTGGCGATCATCTCGGCCAGCGGCAGCGGGTCGTAGTCGGGCAGCTTGCCCTCACGCTGCAACCGGGTGATGAATTCGGCGACGTAGTCGCGGCCGAGTTCGATGACCGGCCCACCCTTGACCGTCAGGTAGGGCAGCACGATTTCCGGCTCGGTCTGCAACAACCGGTCGAGCAGCTTGTTGCCGCGCAGCCCGTCGAGGAAAGCCACGAACAATTCGACGATCTGATCCTCGGCACCGGCATCCCGTTCGATCTGCCGCTGCACGGCCGCGTCGACACCGTCGATGAACTCGCGCGTCTGCTGCAATCCGACGGCTTGGATCAGGTCGGTCTTGCCCGCGAAGCGCCGGTAGAGCGTCGCCAGCGAGAGCCCGCCACGCCGGGCCACCTCGCCCATACTGGTGCGCTTGATACCGAAGTCCAGGAACGCCAGCAGCGCCGCGGACAACACGGTTTGATCCTGATCCTTGCGCTGGGTGCGCACCAGCGGGAGCAGATCGGCCAGCGCGGCCATATCGGTACCTCCGGCAGACTCGGCGAAGCAATGACACACCAAGCATCGCACAATTTCACTCTCGATTGACACGCGCCGTGAGCAAATGAGAAAGTTTCCGCGTTACCTTCTCACCGGAAGTGAGGTCAACGATGACCGCTGTCGCGCCCGCCACCCCCGGCGAACCCGTCCCCGCACCTGCGGCGGACTTCGTCGTCGAGGACTACATCGACGGTGTCTCCGCCTTCCTCGGCGGCACCGCCAACGTCATCATGCAGCTGGGCCTGCGACCGGTCGCCTACGGGGTACTGGAGAGCGACGTCGACAGCGGCAAGGTGATGGTGCATCCGCTCAAGCGGCTGCGCACCACCCTCACCTATCTCGCCGTGGCGATGATGGGCAGCGAAGCTGAACGCGCCGCCTACCGCGAGGCCGTCAACGGCTCACATCGCACCATTCGGTCCACGCCGTCCAGCCCGGTGAAATACAACGCTTTCGACCCGAACCTGCAACTGTGGGTCGCCGCGTGCCTGTACTACGGTTTCGCCGACATGCTCGACAAGCTGCGCGGCGGCATCGACGACGCCGCCGCCGACGCCTTCTACCAGCACAGCGTCCGGCTCGGCGCCACCTTGCAGATGCGCCCGGAGATGTGGCCCGCCGACCGCGCGGCCTTCGACGAGTACTGGGAAACGAACCTGGCCGCCACCCGGATCGACCCGGTGATCCGCGACTACTTCAACGATCTGATCGATCTGAAGATGATGCCGCGAATCGTGCAGGTGCTGTTCGCACGTTTCCAGCGGTTCGTCGTCACCGGCGTGCTGCCGTGGCATCTGCGCCGGGAGATGGGCATGCGCTGGTCGGCGCGCGATCAGCGCTGGTTCGACCGGCTGATGCGGCTCATCGGCGTGGTGGTCACCCGATTGCCCGAGCGGGCCAGGATGTTCCCGCTCAACTTCTACCTGTGGGATCTGCGCAGGCGGATGCGCAAGGGCGCGCCGCTGGTGTGACCGGTTCGGCTATCGGCCTGCGAGCGCTCGCAGGAAGAACCCGAGGTTCGCCGGCCGTTCCGCCAGCCTGCGCATGAGATAGCCGTACCACTGGTTGCCGTAGGGCACGTACACCCGCATGGTGTTTCCGGCTATGGCGATGCGGTCTTGTTCGTCGTCACGGATGCCGTAGAGCATCTGGTATTCGACGTCGCCCGCGCCGCGGCCGGTGTCGGCGAGCAGCAAGTCGGCGGCGGCGATCATCGCCGGATCGTGGGACGCGACCATCGGATAGCCCTCGCCGCGCATCAGCACCTCCAGGCAGCGCCGGTAGGAGGCGTCGACCTCGTCGCGGTGCTGATAGGCCACCTCTTCGGGTTCCCGGTAGGCACCCTTGCACAACCGGATCCGGGAGCCAGGGCCCGCGAAGTCGCGGCAGTCGCCTTCGGTGCGCCGCAGATAGGCCTGCAATACGGTGCCCAGCCACGGGAATTCGTCCCGGAGTTCGGCGACGGCGGCGAGGGTGGCATCGGTGGTGGTGTGGTCCTCGGCGTCGACGGTCACCCAGATGCCTGCCTGTACCGCCTTGGTGCACAAGGTCCGCAGATTCTCGGTGGCGATCGCGGGGCCTTCATCGGGCAGGGTCTGACCGAGCGCCGATAACTTCACCGACACCTCCAATGGCGCCGCACCCGCGGGCCCGAGCGAAACATCCAGCGCCGACAGGTCATTGAGCAGCGACAGATATTCCGCCACCGCCGCGTCGGCCTGCGCGCGATCGGTGGTGTTCTCGCCGAGATAGTCGACGCTGATGGCCCGCCCGCTCGCCAATAAGGTCCTGGCCACCGGGATCAGGTTCGCCCTTGTCTCCCCCGCCACGAATCGCCGCACGATATCCGCGGTCACCGGTGTGCCGGTGACCAGCCGCTTCATCCGCGGCGACCCGGCCGCGGCGAGAATGGCGGGCCGCAGCGGGTTCACGCCTGCGACCCCATATGCGGGTACCGGTGCTCGACCGGTGGGACGAAGGTCTCCTTGAGCACGCGCGGGGCGACCCACCGCAGCAGGTTCAACGGCGAACCGGCCTTGTCATCGGTACCGGACGAGCGTGCACCACCGAACGGCTGCTGGCCGACGACCGCGCCGGTCGGCTTGTCATTGACGTAGAAATTGCCCGCCGCGAACCGCAATGTCGCCGACGCCTGCTCGATCGCATGCCGGTCCTGGGCGAATATCGCACCGGTCAACGCGTACGGTGCCGCCGATTCCACCTCCGACAACACCGTGGCGTAGGCGCCCGGCTCGGCGTCGTCGTAGACGTGCACCGACAGGATCGGGCCGAAATACTCGGTGGTGAAGGCCTCGTCGCGCGGATCGTCGGACAGCAGCACCGTCGGCCGGACGAACCAGCCTTCGCTGTCCTCATAAGTGCCGCCGACTGGAATGCTCAGCCCCGCCGACCTGGCGCGCTCGATGGCGGCCACGCTCTTGTCGTAGGCGCGCCGGTCGATCACCGCACCACCGAAGTTGGACAGATCCGCGACGTCGCCGTAGTTGAGTTTTCCGGTCAGGTTCAGGAAGTCGTCACCCATTTCGCGCCATAGCGAGCGCGGCAAGTATGCGCGGGAGGCCGCCGAACACTTCTGCCCCTGATATTCGTAGGCGCCGCGCACCAGGGCGGTGGTCAGTGCGGCCGGCTCCGCGGAGGCATGCGCGACGATGAAATCCTTGCCACCGGTCTCCCCGACCAGGCGCGGATAGCCGCGGTAGCTACCGATATTCGTGCCTACCTGGCGCCACAGGTACTGGAAGGTCTTGGTGGACCCGGTGAAGTGGATACCCGCCAGCCGGGGATCGGACAGCGCCACCTCCGACAGCTCCACACCGTCACCGGTGACCATATTGATCACACCTGGCGGCAGTCCGGCCGCCTCCAGCAGCCGCATCGTGTAATACGCGGCCAGGGTCTGGGTGGGCGAAGGCTTCCACACCACCGTGTTGCCCATGAGGGCAGGCGCGGTCGGCAGGTTGCCCGCAATGGCGGTGAAATTGAACGGAGTGATCGCGTAGACGAACCCTTCGAGCGGCCGGTAGTCCATCCGGTTCCATACGCCCGCGCTCGAGTGCGGTTGCTGCTCGAGGATTTCACGGGCGAAGGCGACGTTGAACCGCCAGAAGTCGATCAGCTCGCACGGGGCGTCGATCTCGGCCTGCTGCACCGATTTCGACTGGCCGAGCATGGTCGCCGCGGCCACCGTCTCCCGCCACGGCCCCGACAGCAGGTCGGCCGCACGCAGCAGTACTGCCGCGCGTTCGTCGAAGGGCAGCGCGCGCCAGCCGGGCGCGGCGGCGATGGCGGCGTCGATAGCATCGCCGGCCTCGCCGTGGGTGATATCGGTGTAGGTGCCCAAGACCTGCCGATGCCGGTGCGGTGCGACGATCTCGTGCCGGGCGCCGATTCCTGGCCGGTGTTTACCACCGATGACCAGCGGTATCTCGACTGTCTCGGCGGAGATCGCGGCCAGCTTGCTCGCCAGCCGCTCCCGCTCGGGACTGCCCGGCGCGTAGGTGTGCACCGGTTCGTTTTCAGGGGCAGGGACAACCGTGACAGCGTCCATAACCAAGGCTAACTCCGGCACGCGCCGCAGCGCAGAAACCACGCCCACCTGCACCGAAGGTGAATCGCAAGGTTTTCTTCAGCACGAGTCCGGACACTGACGCCCATGTCCGGTTACTCGCGGCGCACCTCGCCGATCATGCTGTTCGCGCTCGTCGCTCTGTCGGCCTTCGCGGTCCTGTTCGGACCTGCGGCCGCCGCGCAACCCGCGCCCGCCTCGCAGACCTACCGGGTCGAATTCGCACCGGGCGCCGACGAAACCACCGTCGAGGGTGGGTTGATCCGCACAACCACCAACACCCACCTGGTGAATGCGCAGGCCGGGCAGGCCATGCGGGTCTCCATCGTCTCGGCCGAAGACAACGCGGTCTTCGATATCTACGCCCCCAGCGGCGCCCGCATCGACATGGCCGCCGCGCTTCCCGAAACCGGTGATTACCGGATCGTGGTCGGCGCTACCCGCGGCAACGCGTCCTACCGGCTCCACATCCAGGTGCGTTGACCCGCGACGTCGTGGTCTGCATCGTTCAGGCGAGCCGGGTCGCTGCTTCCGCGATCCGCTCGTCGGTGGCCGTCAACGCGATCCGCACGTGCTTGGCACCGGCAGGCCCGTAGAAATCGCCGGGAGCGGCGAGGATGCCGCGGTCGGCGAGCCAGTCGAGGGTGGTGCGGCAGGGTTCACCGCGGGTGGACCACAGGTACAGGCCCGCCTCGGAATGGTCGATCTGGAAACCGGCGGCCCGCAGAGCCGTGCGCAGAGTTTCGCGGCGGGCGCGGTAACGCTCGCGCTGCTGGTTCTCATGCGCGTCGTCGCCGAGTGCCGCGGTCATCGCCGCCTGGATCGGGAACGGCACCATCATGCCGGAGTGCTTGCGCACCTCCAGCAGTTCGGCGACCAGTTCCGGATCACCGGTGACGAAGCCCGCGCGGTAGCTGGCCAGATTCGACGTCTTCGACAGCGAATGCACCGCGAGCAGACCGGTGTGGTCGCCGTCGCAGACCTCGGGGTCGAGCACCGACACGGCCCGGCCTTCCCAGCTCAAACCCAGGTAGCACTCGTCGGAGGCGACGATGGCCCCGCGCTCACGGGCGAACGCGACGACCTTGCGCAGATGTTCGACACCGAGCACCTTGCCGGTCGGGTTCGACGGCGAGTTGAGATAGATCAGCGCGGGCGACTGCGGACCCAGCTGGGTCAGCCCGTCCGCGCGCGCGATCCTGGTGCCCGCCAGCAGCGCGCCCACCTCGTAGGTGGGATAAGCGACTTCGGGGATGACCACCAGATCGGCGGCACCGAGCCCGAGCAAGCGGGGCAGCCCGGCGATCAGTTCCTTGGTACCGATGACCGGCAGCACCGCCGCCTGGTCGATCCCGGTGATCCCATACCGGCGACGCAGCGCACCGACCGCCGCCTCACGCAGTGCGGCGGTGCCGTGCGTGGTCGGATATCCGGGAACCTCCGCGACCGAGTTCAGTGCGGCGCGGATCAGCGGGTCGACCGGATCGACCGGCGTACCGACCGACAGATCGACGATCCCACCGGGATGTGCCGCGGCCTTGGCCTTCGCGCCTGCGATGGTGTCCCAGGGGAAATCCGGCAGCAGCGAGCTGACCCGCACGCGTGCTGCCGCGTTACCGGTAGTCGACAACCCAGCGCTCACTCAGACGCCATGGGCGGCAGTTCCTTGATGAACGGCGGATCGAAGTCGACCTTGCCGACCTTCGTGGCGCCGCCGGGCGAACCCAGCTCATCGAAGAAGTCGACATTGGCGTTGATGTAGCCGCTCCACTGATCCGGGGTGTCGTCCTCGTAGAAGATCGCCTCGACGGGGCATACCGGCTCACACGCACCACAGTCCACGCACTCGTCGGGTTGGATGTAGAGCATGCGGCCACCCTCGTAGATGCAATCCACGGGGCATTCCTCGATGCACGCCTTGTCCTTCACGTCAACGCACGGTTCAGCGATGATGTACGGCACTGCCGTTCTCCTAGTCTGTCCTCACCTCGGGGGTACTGCGCCCGGCACAAGTATCCCTGGCGCCTCACACGTTACCCTCGGTCAGCCTGCCCTAACTTCGGGCGTGGCTTCAGTGGATGGATAGTTCGAGTCCCGCGACGGGCCCGCGACCCGCGGGAACGCCGTAGGTGGTGGTGCGTTCCCGCACCGGACGACCGATGCCGGAAGCGATCTCGGTGAGTTCGGCCACGGTCTTGGCCGACCCGTGCTGTGAGCCCGCCATCCGGGAGATGGTCTCCTCCATCAGCGTGCCACCGAGATCATTGGCTCCGCTTTGCAGCATCACCCTGGTGCCGGTGGTACCCAATTTCACCCAGCTGGTCTGGATATTGTCGATGCGCCCGTGCAACATGATGCGGGCCAGCGCGTGCACGGCGCGGTTGTCACGGTTGGTCGGTCCCGGACGCGCCGCCCCCGCCAGGTACAGCGGGGCGCTCTGATGCACGAACGGCAGCGGCACGAATTCGGTGAAACCACCGGTGCGGTCCTGGATATCGCGCAGCACACGCAGGTGCCCGACCCAATGCGTCGGGTTGTCCACGTGCCCGTACATCATGGTGGAGCTGGAGCGGATCCCCACCTCGTGTGCGGTGGTGATGACCTCGATCCAGGCCGAGGCGGGCAGTTTGCCCTTGGTCAGCACCCAGCGCACCTCGTCGTCGAGGATTTCCGCGGCCGTGCCAGGGATGGTGTCGAGCCCGGCCTCTTTCAACGCCACCAGCCAGTCGCGCACGCTCTGCCCGCCGCGCGAGGCACCGTTGACGATCTCCATCGGACTGAACGCGTGCACATGCATCGACGGCACCCGCGCCTTCACCGCCCGCACCAGATCCGCGTACCCGGTGACCGGCAGATCGGGGTCGATCCCGCCCTGCATGCACACCTCGGTGGCGCCGTCGACGTGCGCTTCCCAGGCCCGGTCGGCGACCTCACCGGTGCTGAGGGTGAACGCGTCGGCATCGCCCTTGCGCTGGGCGAACGCACAGAACCGGCAGCCGGTGTAGCAGATATTGGTGAAGTTGATGTTCCTGTTCACCACGTAGGTGACCTCGTCGCCGGATACCTCGCGACGCAGGCCGTCGGCCAGTATTGCGACCGCTTCCAGGTCGGCGCCCTCGGCGGTGGCCAACGCCAGGTACTGGGCGTCGGACAGACCCGCCGGATCGCGTTCGGCCGCGCGCAGGGCGTCGAGCACGTCGGCGTCGAGCCGTTCGGGGACCGCGGCCAGATCGCGCGCCTGTTCGCGCACGGTGTCCCAGTCGCCGAAGGCGCTGTTGAGGTCGCTGCGGGTATCGGTATTGCGGCCGTCGGTATCGATCGCGGTATTGAGGTCGACGCGGCCCGCCGAGTCCCAGGATTCGTCGGGCTCCTGCCACGGCAGGCCGACCGGAATCGTGTCGGGCTTGGCCAGCCCGGTCTCCGGATCGGTGAGTGCCGCCACGTGCGCACCGATGCGCGGATCCACCCACGGATTGCCCGCGAGCACGTACTTCGGGTGCGCGGAGGTGCGTTCGATCAGCTCGAAGCCTGCGGCGGCGGTCAGCTCCGCGAGGGTGTCGAGGTTGGGCCACGGCCGCTCGGGGTTGACGTGGTCCGGCGTCACCGGCGACACCCCGCCCCAGTCGTCGATGCCCGCGTTCAGCAGTGCCGTGCATTCGGCCTGCGAGACCAGGTTCGGCGGTGCCTGCACCGGGACATCGGGGCCCAACATCAGTCTGGTCACCGCGATGGTGGCCAGGAATTCGTCGATATTCGCGTCGGGGGCGTCACGCATGGCGGTGTCGTCCTTGGCGCGGAAGTTCTGCACGATCACTTCCTGGATGTGCCCGAACGCCTTGTGCTGCTTGCGGATCGCCATGATCGACTCGGCCCGCTCGGCCATGGTCTCGCCGATGCCGACCAGGATGCCGGTGGTGTAGGGCACCGAGAGTCGTCCGGCGTCGGTGATGGCGCGCAGCCGCACCGCCGGATCCTTGTCCGGACTGCCGTAGTGGCAGTTGCCCTTCTCGGTGAACAGCCTGGTCGCGGTCGTTTCCAGCATCATGCCCATGGACTGGGCGACCGGCTTGAGCCGGGAGATCTCCTCCCAGCTCATGACACCGGGGTTCAGATGCGGCAGCAGACCGGTCTCCTCGAGCACCAGGATCGAAACCGCGCGCAGATAGTCGAGGGTCGAATCGTAGCCGCGCTCATCGAGCCACTGCGCGGCCTCCGGCCAGCGGTCCTCCGGCCGGTCGCCGAGGGTGAACAGTGCCTCTTTGCAGCCGAGGGCGGCACCGCGGCGCGCGATATCGAGCACCTCGTCCGGTTCCAGGAACATGCCGCGGCCTTCGGCGCGCAGCTTGCCCGGCACGGTCACGAAGGTGCAGTAGTGGCATTTGTCCCGGCACAGATGGGTCAGCGGGATGAAGACGTTGCGCGAATAGCTGATGGTCTTCGGGCGGCCCGCCGATTCCAGGCCCGCATCGCGCACCCTGGCCGCGCTGCGACATAGATCGGCCAGGTCATCCCCGGTCGCGTGCAGCAACACCGCGGCCTCGTCGACGTTCAGGGTCACTCCGTCGCGCGCCCGGCGCAGAGCCCGGCGCATGGCCGATGGACTCGGCGGTGGGGTTGGAACGGTCGGCTCGGATAGGTCGATCACGCCCTCGATCATGCGCCACACATCCGGAACTGTCTCCCTCCAGGCTTGTGAGCGTTGACAACTGTCCCGGCGCGCGGGCTATTCCGCGCGCGGCGTGTCACGATGGCAACCATGACGCAGCCGCGCACGATCATGGCCGAGCCGGCCTGGCGTCCCAGTCCGAAGGCGAAACTGCTGTGGACGCTGCAATCGGTGCTGGCCTGGCTGATCCCGCTGGTAGCGCTGCTGATCTGGGCGGCCTTCGATGCGGGTAATCGTTCATTGCAGGGCACGGTGACGGTGATCGTGCTCGTCGTTGCGGCCGTCAGTATCGGGGTGGTGCCGTGGTGGCGGTACCGCGTGCATCGCTGGGAGGTCACCGATCAGGCGGTGTACACCAGAGCGGGCTGGCTGACCCAGGAGAGCCGAGTGGCACCGATCTCGCGCATCCAGACCGTCGACACCGAACGCGGGCCGCTGGAGCGGGCGCTCGGGCTGGCGACGGTCACCGTCACCACGGCGTCATCGGCGGGAGCGGTCGAGATCAGCGGGCTGGAGCTGCCGGTGGCCGAGCAGACGGTGACCCGGCTGACCGAGATCGCGGCCAGGCATCGCGGAGACGCGACATGAACGAACAGCCCGGTCCGGATACCGATCATCCCGCCGCCGAGCACGCCGCCGCCGACCACCCTGGTCCCGACAGCGACCTGCCGTGGCTACGGCTGGACAAGCGGATGCTGCTGGTGCACCCGGTCGACGAGGTCATCCGGTTCATCCCGGTGCTGCTCGGAACGCTCATCCTCGGTACGAGCAGCGGCAATCACGTGTGGAGCGTCATCCCGCTGATCGCGATCGTCGGGTACGCGCTCACCCGCTGGTTCACCACCACCTACCGGGTCGGTCCGACACACGTCGAGCTGCGGACGGGATTGTTGCAGCGCAAAAGGCTGTCGGTGCCGCGCTCGCGAATCCGTTCGGTCGATATCGAAGCCGATCTGCTGCACCGGCTACTCGGGCTAGCGGTGCTGGTCATCGGCACCGGCCAGCACGCCGAATCCGGGGAGAAGTTCCAGCTCAACGCCCTGGACGCGGATGTGGTGCCCGCCCTGCGGACCGAGCTGCTCGCGCACACGCGGGTGCCGCGGGTGGCCGCCGACGAACTCGAAGGGCCACCGGCCGAATCGGAGGCCGTCGATCGGTTCGGCAAGGCCACGGTTGCGGAGGGTGGCTCGCGCCCTGATCGTGGCCGGGAGATCGGGCACTGGCGGCCGGCCTGGGTGAAGTACGCGCCGCTGTCGCTGACCGGTTTCGCCATCGTCGCGCCGATCGTCGGCATCGGTTTCCAGTACGGGCTCGGCGAGGTCGTGTTCCGATCCGATGCCGTGCATTCGGTGGAAGGCCGCGGGGTGCTGCTGCTGACCCTGCTCGGGTTCGGCCTGGTGATCTCGGTGGTGCTGGTGATGAGCATCGCGGCCTGCGCACACTATCTGGCAACGTATTTCGGCCTCCGCGTCACCGATAACGGCACGACCCTGCACCTGCGCTACGGCCTGTTCACCACCCGGCAGATCACCCTGGACCTGGCCAGGTTCCGCGGCGCCACCGTCAATGAGCCACTGCTGCTGCGGCTGGCCGGTGGCGCCTCACTCGAGGCCATCATGACCGGGCAGAACCCGCGGCAGAAGATCTTGCCGCAAGCACCGCGGACCGCGGTCGATCACACGCTCGCGCATCTGCTGAGCCCGCATACGGCGAAGTTCCCGAACGGGACATCGCGTGCAGCCAGACCAGGCACCGGTGCCGCCGCGCCACCGATATCGAACGGAGCCGGTACCGAAGTGGCTTCGGGAACCGGCGGGGTAGCCGCGGATTCGGGCGCTGTCGCTTCTGGGGCGGCAGCACCCGGCCGGGTCGGCCTCACCGAGCACGGTCCGGCGGCACGACGTCGCCGGTACACCCACTCGATGTGGCTGGTTCCCGTCGCCGCGGCCCCGCTGCTGCTGATGGTCCTTGCTGGAGAGCCGATCTCGCCGTGGTGGTGGCTGCTACCCATTGCACTGACCCCGATCACCGCGGCGCTTGCCGAAGACCGCTATCGCGGCCTCGGCCACGCCGTCCTGCCTGCCACCGCCACCGCGCCCACGTGGTTGATCACCCGCTCGGGCTCCCTCGACCGGGACCGCGACTGTCTGGAAGCCCCCGGCATCATCGGCTGGACCGTCCGCCAGACTTTCTGGCAGCGCCGCTCCGGCCTCGCGACCGTCACCGCCGCCACGGCCGCGGGCAAGAAGCGCTATCAGGTCATCGACCTTCCGCTGGATCAGGCGTGGGCACTGATCGACGCAGTGACGCCCGGTCGTCTGGGTGATCGTTCGGACGCGCCCACCTACGACGGCACATCGCACGCGTAGTCGGTCGCCACGATCACGTCCGACAACAGCAGCGGTGACCGGACCTACGCACCCGTACGCTTCCCGGCGGCTGAATTCCAGCCGGTGCCGGCGCGACGCGGAATCCGGGCACTGGCAGGGCCGGGTGATCCCGGCGCGTCACCGATCGGCAGTCGACCGCCGCGTCTTGGGCCTGTTGGCCTGGATATAGACGTAGACGAGCGGCGGCGCCAGCCCGAACAGCATCAGCAGCAGGGTGCGGGCGTCGCTGCCGAGCGCGACGTCACCGCCGGGGCCGGCGCCGGCTGCGGCCAGGAACGCGATGGTCCACGCGACGATGGGCATGAGCATGACGATCGGCCGGGTCGACACCGTGCGCGCGCCGAACACCAGCAGCACGTTCACCACACCCGCAAGCGGCGCCGCGATCGGGAACCCGACGCTGCCGAGATACAAGGGCAGATACAGGACCTCCAGGACCAGCGTGATCACCGCGTCCACGACCAGCGCGATCATGATGAGCGCGCCGAGCGCGGCGTTCACGGGCCGGGGCAGTCGGAACTGGGACCGAGACGGGGCCGGTTTGCCCGCCTGGTCGTCCACGGTGGCGGTCACGCGACCGGCGGGTAGCCGAGCAGCGTCAGCAGATGGCTCTGCATGTCGACGAACGCGTACAGCACCGACATGTAGAGCTCGTGCTGCTGTTGCGCGCCGGGACGCAGGCTTTCCACGAATGCCACGATGGCGTTCTGGAGCTCCCAGTTGTACATGCGATCGAGTTTAGGCGGGGGTGGCGAACAGATCGTGCTCGCGTCCGTCCGGCCCGACCACTCCGCGCTCGCCGCGGACCAGCACGAAATGTTCCTCCGGCAGCACCGGTTGGGCGACGTTGTTCGACAGTGCGAATTCGCGACCAGACGGTGCGACGCTCACCTGAGTGGCGTGGGCGCGTAGCGCGGCTCGCTTGGCCCCCAGCACATCCGCGACGTCGATGGTGGTGGTGACGCTACTGCTCGGCACGCATGCCAGCTCACCGTCGGCGGGCAACCGCCAGCCCGGCGGCAGTGCACCGGGCAGCTCTTCGACGGTGCGGCGGGCCAGCGCGGCGGTGTGCGACCGCAGCATGTCGGCGTCGGTCACCGTCCAATAGAACTTCGGGGTGTCCCAGCCGCGGCCTGCTGCTTCGTGCACAGCGGCGGTGGTGATCTCGTGGGCGCGAACATGGTCCGGATGTCCGTAGCCGCCGTTGGGGTCGTAGCCGACCATCACCTGCGGCCGCAGCTCCAGCAGTAGCTCGGTCAGCGCGGCGACCGCTGCCGGGCCCGACCGGACGAACGCGCGCGAATGTTCGGCGCTCGGCGTACCCGCCATGCCGGAGTCGCGCCAGCGGCCGGCGCCGCCGAGGAATCGTGGCGGTGCCGCGCCGAGCGCGGCCAGCGCGCGAGTGAGTTCGAGGATGCGGAAGCCGCCGAGCTGGTCGGCGTTCTCGGCGGTGAGCTGCGCCCACTGCTCGCCGATCACCTCGCCCTCCTCGCCGAGCGTGCAGGTCACCACCGTGACCGGAATCCCGCGACGGCGATAGTGGGCGATGGTGCCGCCGGTGGTGATGGTTTCGTCGTCGGGGTGGGCGTGCACCAGCAGCAGACCACCGGTCGCCGGGTCGGTCATCCGACGCGTCGCCAGTTCGCCGCGTCACCGAAGATGCCGACCTGAATGGCGCCACTGAGTGAGGCACCGTCCACCGACGGGCCGGAGGCCGCGACCACGTTGTCCTGCACGATCGGCAGCACCGTCGCCGCCGCCCACAGCCTCGGTTCGGCCTCGGCGAGCACCCGTCCGGTCTCGATACCGACCAACGCGCCGTCGATCGCGGGCTGGGCACCCGGGTCACAGACACCGGACAGGTTGCTCGGCGCCAGCCGGACCACCTCCGCATCGGGCTCCGGATCCTCCCCGTCCGGCCCGGGCGCCTGCACCGGCGGGCAGCCGTAGCGCGAAGCCAGCACGGTAGCCGGATCCGAGCCCGCGACCTCCCAGCCGACGATGGCGTCGACGGCGCCCTCGACCAGTTCCTTGCCGTACAGCTCGTCGCCGGGCACGCTGCGCACGGTGGCGTCGATGCCCGCGCTGCGCAACTGGTCGGCGGCGGTATTGGCGACCGCGAGCGCGGTGGCGTCATTGGCGACGGCGCCGATACGGATGGTCAGCGACTTGCCATCCTTGGCGACCGGCCGGGGACGCGGAGCCGGTGAGGTCGCCGACACCACCGGCGGCGGCTCGGGCGCACGTCCGAACCCGGACTCGGCGAGCAGCGCGAACGCGTCGTCCTGACTCGGGCGCGGCGGCGCGGTCGGCACATAGCCGGGATCGGACGGCGAAAGCACCTGGGCGCGTACCGGTTCCACCCAGCCGCCGGTCTGCGCGCCGACCGTGGCCAGCAGCGCGGGATCCAGCACTGCCAGTACCGCGGTACGGACCCGTGGATCGACGAGATCGCCGCTGCGGCCGTTGAGTACGAACTGCAACTCGCGTGCCTGCGGCATGATCGCGGTACGCACCGACGGGATCGCCGCCAGCTGGGCCTGAGTCGCTACTCCGCCATGTACCAGCGCCATCTGCGCGTCACCGGTGCGCAGCGAATCGGCGACCTGAGCGGGAGTTCCGCCGCGGCGCAACAGAATCTGATCCGGGACCGCGGGTTTGCCCCAGTACCGGTCATTGCGTTCGAGCAGGATTTCGTCGCGGCCCTGATCGGCGGACTTGATCTTGAAGCTGCCCCCCGACACCGCGATGCCTTCGGCAAGGGTGCGCTCGAACCCGCCCGGCGAATCCTTCACCAGATGCGAGGGCAGCAGATTCGCGAACAGCTGACGCCACGCCGGATACGGCGCCGCCATCGTGACGGTGACGGTTTTACCGCCTGCCGTGGACGCGACATCGGAGATCAGCCGGTACCCCGCCGGATCCACCACACCGGGCTGGGTCGTCATCTGCCGCCACAGGAACCGGAAATCCTCCGCGGCGATCGGCGCACCATCGGACCAGTTGGCTTGATTGCGCAGTTTGTAGGTGATGGTGAACGGCTGCTGCGAGGTCACCTCGGCCTGTTCGACCAGTGCCGTGTCGGGCACCCACAGCGTCGCGCCAGGGACCGCCGGATCGGGCACCGGACGGAACGGGCTCGGCAGCACCATCGAACTCACCGCGGCCGTCGCGGGCGACTGGTCCGAGCGCAGATGCGGATTGAACCCGATGCCGATGTCGTCGATGGCCACGACGACGGTGTTCTTGCCCGGCTCTGCCGGTGTCGTCTTCGGGCTGTCGGTACTCTCGATGGGCGGCGGCGGGTTCGCGGTACACCCGGCGACCACCGGCAGCAACGCCGTCATCACAACAAGCATCGCGCGCCACACAGCGCGCCGTCGCGCCCCCGAATTCACCCTCGGCACTCTACCTCGCTACCTCGCGGCCGGCCGTCCACGCGAAACCGCCGGGCACTGGCCCGGCGGTTTCGGTGTATGACGATCGGTGTTGGCTCTGCTGTCCGAACGCAGCGCTACTGCGCGGCCGCCCGGTCACGGGCCTTGCGCCGCGACAACTCCCGAGCACGGTCGTTTGCGGTGAGTGTGACCTTGCGCACTCGCACAACCTCGGGGGTGACCTCGACGCATTCGTCGGCTGCGCAGAACTCCATGGCGGCCTCGAGGTCGAGCTGCAGCGGCTTGGCCAGCGTTTCCATCACGTCGGCCGTTGAGGACCGCATGTTGGTCAGCTTCTTCTCGCGGGTGACGTTGATGTCGAGATCCTCGGCCCGCGGGTTGATACCGACGACCATGCCCTCGTAGGTGTCGGCACCCGGCTCCACGAAGAACTGGCCGCGGTCGGCGAGCTGGATCATGGCGAACGGGGTGACGCTGCCCGCGCGGTCGGAGACCAGCGAACCGGTGTGGCGCGCCCGGATCTCCCCCGCCCACGGCGCGTAGCCGTGGAAGACGGCGTTGGCGATGCCGGTGCCGCGGGTTTCGGTGAGGAAGTCGGTACGGAACCCGATCAGGCCACGCGAGGGCACGATGAACTCCATGCGCACCCACCCGGCGGCGTGGTTGTTCATCTGGACCATCTTGCCCTTGCGGGCGGCCAGCAGCTGGGTGATCGAACCGAGGTACTCATCGGGGCAGTCGATGGTCAGCTCTTCGTAGGGCTCGTGCACCTTGCCGTCGACCTGACGGGTCACCACCTGCGGCTTGCCGACGGTCAGTTCGAAGCCCTCGCGGCGCATCTGCTCGACCAGGATGGCCAGCGCCAGCTCACCACGACCCTGCACCTCCCAGGCGTCGGGACGGCCGATATCGAGCACACGCAGCGAGACGTTGCCGACCAGTTCCTGATCCAGCCGCGACTTCACCATGCGGGCGGTCAGCTTGTGGCCCTGCACCCGGCCCACCAGCGGCGAGGTGTTGGTGCCGATGGTGACCGAGATGGCGGGCTCGTCGACGCTGATGCGCGGCAGCGCCACCGGCTCGTCCGGATCGGCGAGGGTGTCGCCGATCATGATCTCCGGGATGCCCGCGACGGCGACGATATCGCCGGCCACGGCCAGCTCACCCGGCTGACGCTCGACGCCGACGGTCTGCAGCAGCTCGGTGATCTTGACGTTCTTGATGCCGTCGGCATGCATCCAGGCCACGTTCTGGCCCTTGCGCAGCTCGCCGTTGTGGATGCGGACCAGCGCGAGACGTCCGAGGAAGGCCGAGGCGTCGAGGTTGGTGACGTGGGCCTGCAGCGGGGCGGTCGCGTCGCCCTTGGGGGCGGGGATGTTCTCGAGCAGCACCTCGAACAGGGCGTCGAGGTTCTCCGCATCGGGGGCCTGGCCGTTGTCCGGCGCCACCTTCGACGCCTTGCCCTCACGGCCGGAGGCGTAGAGGACGGGCAGGTCGAGGGCCAGTTCGGCGGCCTCGGCGGCGTCGTCGTCCAGGTCGGAGGCCAGGTCGAGCAGCAGATCGTGGCTCTCCTCGACGACCTCGGTGATCCGGGCGTCGGGGCGGTCGGTCTTGTTCACCACCAGGATCACCGGCAGCGAGGCGGCCAGCGCCTTGCGCAGCACGAACCGAGTCTGCGGCAGCGGCCCCTCGGAGGCGTCGACCAACAGCACGACACCGTCGACCATGGACAGGCCGCGCTCGACCTCACCGCCGAAGTCGGCGTGGCCGGGGGTGTCGATGACGTTGATGACGGTCACGGAGCCGTCGGCATTGTGCCGATGCACCGCGGTGTTCTTGGCGAGAATGGTGATGCCCTTCTCGCGCTCGAGGTCACCCGAGTCCATGACCCGGTCGACCAGTTCGGCCCGTTCGGCGAAGGCGCCGGATTGGCGAAGCATGGCGTCGACCAACGTCGTTTTACCGTGGTCGACGTGGGCCACGATGGCGACGTTGCGAAAATCGCGTGCAGACGACACGCTTGTTCCTCCTGCTGTTGGGTAGATGGTGGCGGCGGTGCTCTGCAAACAGGTGGAGAATCGAACTCACCGGGCATCGCGGCCAGATACACCCTACCGGCACCCAGGTGCACCTGGGATCCCACATTCGACTAAGGGTAGGCTTACTCGCCATGGGTAAGGTCAAGGCAAAGAAGGTTTCGAGCCTCAAGCCGAAGAAGAAGTGCTGTCGCAAGAAGACGCGCTGCTTGAAGTGCCCTGTGGTCATCATGCGGATGAAACGCCTGGAAGCGGCGGGTGTGAGCGGCAAGGATCTGAAAAAGGGTTTGAAGAAGGCGCGTGCCGCCTGAGGGATTTGCGCGCCCGGCCCATGATCGGGCGCAACCGGGGTACAACGAGATAATGACCACTACCCCATTACTGTCCGACACCGAAATATCCGGGGCACTCACCTCGCTGCCCGAGTGGACCCGTTCCGGGGATTCCATCTCGCGCACCATCAAGGCGGCGACCTTTCCCGCCGGTATCGAACTCGTGCGCCGGGTCGCCGTCGCGGCAGAGGCGGCGAATCATCACCCCGATATCGATATCCGCTGGCGAAAAGTCACCTTCACCCTGTCGACGCACAGCGAAGGCGGACTCACCGCGTTGGATGTGGCGCTGGCTCACGAGATAGATCGGCTGGCCGCGCCGTCCGACTGAGCAGCCGCGGCGAGCAGATGATCCAGACGAGCATCGCCAGCACGCCGATGACGTCGACCGTCCCGAGCCAGGACAGCACCCACGGCCGGGGAATGGTCCAGATCGAGTCCTGGAAGAACGACAGCACCCACGGCGCGCCGACCAGCGCGGTCACCAGCCAGTAACCGGCGAAGATGCGAGCCCCCGGCACCGCACGCAACGGCCCGTACAGCAGCCACAGCACCGTCGGCAGCAGCCAGACCCAGTGGTGTGACCACGAGATCGGCGAGACGAGCAACCCGAACAGCTGCACCATCAGCAGGGTGCCGAGCCGGTCGTCGGGCCCGAGCGCGCGCCACGCGAACACCGCGAGCACCGCGACGAGGACGACCGAGGCCAGCCACCACGGCCCGGTTTCGACATCATGGCCGAGCAACCGGCTCAGCGCACCGCGCAGTGACTGATTCCAGACCGAACCGACCGGGCCGATCCGGTCGGCGTCACCGAGCAGAGTGCCGAAGTAGCGACGGGTCTCACCGGCCGAGATGAGAAAGCTGAGCCCGACCGTCGCGCCGAAGACGGCCGCCGACCACACCACCGTCATCCAGCGCCGTCGGGCGAGGAAATAGAGGCCGCTGATCGCGGGGGTGAGTTTGATGCCCGCGACCACACCGACGAGCGTGCCCGAAATCCACCAGCGCGCACTGCGCACCGCCAGCATCACCGCGAACACCAGGAAGACGTTGACCTGCCCGTAGTCCATGGTGGTGCGCACCGGCTCGAGCCACAGCCCGATCGCGGTCCAGGTGATCGACGCGGTGCGCCAACCCGGCTGCCGCGCGGTCTCGGCGCCGAGCAGCAGCTCCAGCGTGATCCGCACGATGCCGTACAGCGCCGCGGCGATCGCCAGCAGCCACGCGATGGCGACGAGCGTGAACGGCAGATAATGCAGAGGGAAGAACACCACCGCTGCGAACGGCGGATAGGTGAACGGCAGCGGGAAATCCGGCGTCTTCTCCGCATAAGTGAAGTCGTAGAGCTTGTCGGTGAGCAGAGCCGCCGAACCGTCGACGTAGACGTGCAGGTCGACCAGGTTCATTCCGTTCGGCGCGAACAGCATCCACACCAAACGAGCGAGCACGGTCGCGGCCAGCGCGGCTACCGCCCAGCGGGTGTGCGTGGCCCAGCGATGCGGTTCGGCCGATCGGGCCGGCACGGCGGGCGGGCGTACGTCCGTCCGAGCGCTCTGCGGGTTCAAATGCGGGACTTTCGAGTCGGGCCGTGGCTGCCGATCGGCGATTCGGCGGCCGGGAGTGGAAAGCTCCGACTACATTAACCGCAGCGTGGGCCGGGACCACCCCGCACCTGGCGCACCCACCCCCGAACCACAAGTAACATTTGCATCAACATCCCCACCAGTAACATCGATCGGCGCTACCTTCTGATAACACGTTCGTCCACGGCGAGCTTTTCCGGCACCGCTGCTGTACAACGTGCGGCGTTGTCCTTAGAGTGACCCCCGAAACGACGGCTTTTCAGCGTCGACCAGATGTACCCGAGGTAAGGACGGCAAGACCAGTGCTTCGCACCCGAGGATCGCGGATCGCCTTGTCCGCGCTCGCCATTACGGCGAGCGCCATGCTCGCCGCGCCCGCGACATCCATCGCGGCTCCGGCCCCGGCTCCCGCCGCGGTGCCGAACAGCGTCCCCATGGTTCCCGAGGGCGTCCCGGTGGACGCGCTCGCCGCCCTGACGCCTGCCATCGTCGGCCAGATCGCGGCCGCTGAGATCGCGAGCCCGCAGGCCACCCTGTTGGACCAGGCCAAAGCGCTGCTGGCCACCCTGAATCTGCCGCCGCAGATCAAGTCGACGCTGGAACGCATCATCAAGTTCCTCGACGGCAGCGGCGGCGGAGGCCCCGAGCTACCGGAGCAGGGACCGGCCATCGCGCAGTTCCTGTACCCGACCATCGGTAAGGGCTGCATCTCCGCTTCCGCCGATTCGGTCGGCACCGCGCTCGCGGTTCCCGGCCCGGCCCAGCTGCCCCCGCCCGGACCGCAGGCCGGCCAGACCGGCTTCGTGTTCACCGCGCTCGGCACCAAGACGCCGACCGATGTGCAGAACCCGCCGATGACGGTGCAGTGGCTCAACCTCGATACCCGCCAGTCCGGTGTCCAGGCGCTGACCAACGAGGCGAAGATCAACCCGGATGGCCCGGCCACCCTGTCCGCCATCGCGAACACCGGCTCCGGCCGGATCGTCGCGGTGATCGGCGGTTCGCTGACCACCAAGGCCGCCGACGCCGAACCGCGCACCTGCAACTTCCTGCCGACGCTCGGTTTCTTCACCGTGGCTTGAGTATTGGCTCTTCGAGGCCCGGCAGCGTTGCTGCCGGGCCTCGTTGCTGTTCAGAGCAGTTCTGACCATGGCATGGTCAATGGTTCATGAATCGCGGAAGACCTCTCCCGAACCACCCCACCTCTGTGGTAGACCGAAGCAATGGCGACTATCGAGCGTTCGATGAAGTCCCGCGATTCGGTCCGCAGCCGGCGTTCACACCGGTCGATTCTGTCCATTCGGTCCGAAGGTTCGATCCTGTCCATCGGTTCGGCCTATTCGATCCTGTCCATCGGCAGCGTCGGGTCGGTGCTGTCGATCGGTTCGGTGGGATCGTTCGCGTCGGTGATCTCGTCGGGGTCCTTCGCCAGCCTCGGTTCGGCGCTGTCCGGGCTGTCTCGCTGGTCGCTGCTGTCCTGGCTGGGCAACCACGCGGCACCGGAGACCAGGCCCACCTTGCGTGTGGTGCCCGACGACGAGCCGGATCTGCGGGTGGCACCGGTCTGTCACTGCCAGACGTAGCGGCCCGCCCGGCGGGTTACCAGGCCCCGTAGTCGGCAGTGAGCACGTTGTTGAGGTCGACGCCGATGCCGTCGATGGTGCGGTCGTCGATCTCGAATTGGTGCAGATGCGCCGCGGCGTTCACATGGCCTTCCGGCGTGCCCCAATCATGCTGCCAGTACCAGGAACCCAGGCCTGCGGCGGCGGCGAGGTCGATGGTGGGCGAGTTCGCGTAGACGCCGGTGTTCTCCCTGCCGACCACGGCATGCCAGCCGAGCAGGTAGGGCGCGATCATCGTGGCGAAATCGGCGGCGGAGGGGTTGTCGTCGATCGAGGCGTAGATCGGCACGCCTTCGGGGCCACCGGCCGCCAGATGCAGTTCCAGGCCGCGTTCGGCGTGCCGTTTGCCCGCTTCCAGGCCGCCGCGCCAATCGGCGGTGGGACCCTTGCCGAACTGGTAGCAGGACACGATCTTCAGTCCGGCCGAGTTCAGGTCCTCGACTTCCGAGGCGAGCAGCGGTTTACCTTCCATCCATTCCGCACCGGGGCGACGGTCGGAGACGTAGCGAATGACACCGATATGGCCCGCATCGCGGATGGCGGCAGCGGAAGGGACTCCGGCGGCGTAATCGACGAGGGTGCCGAGAGAGTCGGCCGCGGCGCGTGGCGCTGTGAGGTTGGCTCCGATCGAACCGACCACAGCCGCGGCAGCCGCGTAGCCGAACAGATCACGCCGGGACAGAGAAGAACGCATCGCAGAACTCCTTCACGCCCCCCGACAGGACCACTGTGTTCAATTCGTGTCGATCGCGGCGCTTTTCCGTGGTTTACGCTCCGCTGCCACCTCCGGGCGCGTCGCTCACGGCACAGCGTGCCCGGCGCACCTTCCCCAAGTGTCACTCGCGCGCCGGGAGCCTCGAACGTGGACTCATTTCACCACATTCACATGCGAATCGCCAGACCCACTGGGCACTCTCATCACTCGTGCCACAACGGTGTGTTCACACCGTGCCGTCGATGCGCGCGCCCACGTCGATCGTGCGCCCGGCGGGATCGGCCAGCTCCTTGCGGACAACCTGCGCGACCTGCGCGATCACCTGTTTACGGATACCGGCCAGCACGCCGAGGGTGGCCGCGCGCATACCGACCGCGCTGAATTCGAGCCGGATGTCGTGTCGATCCGGCGGCGGCACATCGATGACGATCAGCAGCGGGTCCGCCGCTCGCGCGGTGAGTACCAGCGGTATGCGCACGTCGGCGCGGTAGTGGTTGGCCTTGAGCACGTCGACGGTGATATCGAGCCAGACCGGCAGCAGCAGATCGAAGGTGACGTCGGAATGGTCGGGATCGGGGCGTGGCCGTTCGGTGAGTTCGGGCAGCCGTACGGCACCGCGCACCGTCACCGTCGCCGAGGCCCGTGGCCCTGTCCGGAACGGCCCCACCTCGATCGGGCGACCCGACAGGCGCTGAACCACGTCGAAGACCCGCTCACGGGTGACGATCAGCGGGAAAAAGCGGTGCCCGAACTCGTCGTAGCCGATCCACTCGAACTCGCCGGCGCCGCGATGCTCCGACGGTGTGCCCGCGACCATCGATTCCACGTCGAATATCCGTGAGCGTCGGGCCTGCGGGTCCGCGAGCATGGCGTTGACCCGGTTGGCGATCTCACGCTGTAGGACGCCCGCGATCGGATCCAGCAGCCATTCACCGGCGGTGTCCACGGCCTGCGCCCGCAACACCACGCTGACGTCGGCGGGTTTGATGGGCGGAATATCGATGACGATGAGCAGCGGCGCCGCGGTGCGGGCGTGCAGGGTCATATCGATGGCGACGACCGTCTCCAGCCGCAGCTTCTTGCCGCCGAGCAGCACTTTCACCGCCAGGGAGACCGGAACCCGCATCTCGAAGGTGACGTGCGGTCCGCTGCGGATCACCACCGGGCGACCCACCTTGCCCTCGGCGACCAGCCCGGCCAGACCGGCGGGCCCCACCGAGAACGGGCCGAACTTCATGCCCTTGCCCGCGATGCCTGCGACCGCGGCCTCGATCCGGTCGGTCGTCACCGCATGGGTGACGAAACGTTCGCCGAATTCGGCGTAGTCGATCCAGGACGGATCTTTGCGCGCTTGCTCTATCGGCTGCATCAGACGTTCCGAGACCCTCACCTCCAACGGACTGTTCGACACGGTACGCGATACGGGTGTCTACCAGACCGCACGTAGGTGACGGCCATGTCATGAGATGGGTGATCCCCGTCCTGCCGATGAGGGGACAGCAGGACAGGGATCGGCGGTGGCGCTGCCGGGCGCCTCCGAGGTACATGCTAGGCGCCGATTCCGCGTCCGACGAGCCCCTTGAAGTGCGGGAAGCATTTTCGGGGCCGGACAGGCCGCCGCACGCTCGATTGTGCGATCAGATCCGGCCGTAGCCGACCACGCCGGGGACTTCCGCGACGGTGAATCGGTGGATGCGCACCGTGCCGAACTCGTTCCCACCAATGGTGGTGAGCACGCCGTTCTCGGCGCTCAGCACGATATTGGTGTGCTGGGTGAAGGGGCTGTTATCGCCGTAGAGCAGGACGTCACCGGTACGCGGTTGATATCCGGCGCCGAACGGCACGAATCGCCCGGCGGATTCGTAGTACTCCTGGAGCGTGTACACCCCCGGAATCCGCCACGCTCCCGAATGCGGATTCGACAGCGGCGTCCCCGCCTCTCGCATGACCCAGCTGACGAAGTCCGCACACCACGGCTCGGTGATGCCGTCGGCGTATTTCGGCCCGTCGCCCGGATCGTCGAACTCTCGCTCCAGAACGGCTACCACCTGAGCTTGTTGCGGCGTCAATGCAGATGTATCGATCTCGGGGAACTGCCCGAGCGATTCGCCGACGACCGCCCCGCCCGGACTCCGCTCCTGCCACCAGTGCACGCCGGCCGCGCCCGCGACCACCAGCGCGATGATCACCACGCCGGCGACGGCCCACCCGACAGGACCGAGGCCCCGCCTGTCCGCCCGAACCCCTGTGACTCCCCGCTCCGCCATCTCGGCTCCATTCGTCCCCGGGCTTCGCACGATGCCCTACTTGATTGGACGTTCGGCACCGCACTTCGGTTCCCGGCCCGAGAGATCAGTACAGGAAAACGCGTTGGCGGCGGGCTCGAACAGCCCCGCCGCCAATGCGTTCGGTCGATCTGCGCGCTACGCGGAGACCTCGGCCTTCGCTTTCTTCCCCATCGGGATCAGGGTGGTCAGCACGATCGCCGCGACCGCAGCGGCCACCGAGATGAGGAACGCGGTGTGGAAGCCGTCGCGTGAGGGCAGCGAGTGGCCCGCCAGCGTGATGGTCATGTTGGCAAGCACCACGCTCATCACCGCCGCCGAGGTGGAGGTACCGATCGAGCGCATCAGCGAGTTGAGCCCGTTCGCCGCGGCGGTCTCGCTGATCGGCACCGCACCCATGATCAGCGCGGGCATCGCGGCATAGGCGAGGCCGACCCCGCCGGCAACGATCACTCCGGCCAGCGCGATCTGCCACACGCTGTTCATCATCACCAAGGCGCACAGATATCCGATGCCGATGACAGCCGACCCGATGGCCAGGGTGAACTTCGGCCCGCGTGCTGCCGAGAGCCGCGCGGACACCGGTGACAACAGCATCATCACGATCCCGCCAGGGGCCATCGCCAGACCCGCCTGCACCATGGACAGCCCGAATCCGTATCCGGTCGCCTCCGGCGCCATCAGCAGCTGCGGGAAGGTGAGCGACATGCCATACAGCGCGAACCCGACCGCCACCGACGCGATATTGGTGAACAGCACCCGCGGCCGTGCCGACACCCGCAGATCCACCAGCGGCGAACGCTGACGCAGCTCGAACGCGCCCCAGCCGAGGAACACCAGCACCGAGACGGCGAACAGACTAAGGATCGAGGCACTGCCCCAGCCCCAGTCGGCACCCTTGCTGATCCCGATCAGCAGCGCCAGCAGCGCGATCGACAATCCGACCGCACCGCCGAAGTCGAAGCGGCCGGGGGTGCGTACCGGCGATTCCGGCACGAACACGAACACCGCGACCAAGCAGAGCAAACCCAGGCCGGCCGAAATCCAGAACAGCATGTGCCAGTCGGCGTTCTGCGCGATGAAGGCCGAGAACGGCATGCCGATCGCACCGCCGACACCGAGCGTCGCGCTGATGGTCGCCATCGCCGCACCCACCTTTTCCGGCGGTAGCTCATCGCGAATGATGCTGATGCCGAGCGGAATCGCGCCGACCGCCATACCTTGCAACGAGCGTCCGACGATCGCCGGAACCAGCGCGGTCGACAGCGCGGCGATGATCGAACCGGCGATCATTGCGCCCAGATTCACGAACAACACCCGGCGCTTGCCGAACATATCGCCGAGCCTGCCGCTGATCGGCGTGGACACCGCGCCGGCAAGCAGCGTCGCGGTGACGACCCAGGCCGCGTTGGACGCGGAGGTGTTCAGGTAGGCCGGCAGCGACGGAATGATCGGGATGACCAGCGTCTGCATCAGCGAGACGACGACACCCACCGTCGAGAGTGTCGCAATGAGGACAGCGGGCGCGGGTGTGCGCCTGTTGTCTGTCGTGTTCGAGGACACGTCGGCTACAGCGGTCATGAATGTGTACGATACATACCATGTGTATGGTGCACAATTTGGATTTCGAGTGACATGCGCGACATAGTGTTGGCCATGTCCGATTCGGGTGATTTCGGTTCGGCGGCGGAGAAGCCGCTGTCACGGCTGTCGTTCGAGCTGACCCTGCTGTCCCGCCACACCCCCGCGTCGAGCCGCCATCCCCGCTTCCAGCTGGACCGTTCGGCGTTTCTGATCCTGACCCGGCTCGATCTCGGCTGCCCGATGAGCCTGCGCGAGCTGGCCGAAGCACTGCGCCTGGACATCTCGACGGTCAACCGGCAAGTCGGCGCGATGCTCGATCAAGGGTTGGTCGAGCGGGTGCCCGATCCGGACGGTGGTGTGGCCCGCAAGGTCCGCCCGAGCGACAAGGGCAGGGAGCTGCTCGACGCCGACCGAACCGTCGGCCGCGACGGCATCGGCCGGGTGGTGGCCGAGTGGCCCGCCGAGGACGTCGAGCAGCTGCACCGGCTCATCAGCCGGTTCAACCAGTCGGTCGAACGCCTCGAGGGCAATCCCTGGCCGCGCCCCGGTTCCGGACCGCACGCCTGAATCACGCACCGGCAACGCGGAATACCGCCCGCCCTACCGCCGGGTAGCTACACTGACCCGCGACGGGCGAGGATTCGGGGAGGCGGACACTCTGGACACGCTGTGGACTTTCGTGGTGAACCGGCGGCACCAGCTGCTCACCGACTCCTATCTCCATGTGTCGGCGGTCGTGCAATCGGTTGTGCTCGGCGCGATCGTCGCCGTGGCGATCGGCGTGCTGGTCTACCGCAGTCCGCTCGGCTCGTCGGTGGCCACCGCCGCGGCGAGCACCATCCTCACGATTCCCTCGTTCGCACTGCTCGGCTTGCTGATTCCACTGCTCGGGCTCGGTGTCGCACCGACCATCACCGCGATGGTGCTGTACGCGTTGCTACCGATCCTGCGCAACACCATCGTCGGGCTCGCCGCGGTCGACCCGGCGATCACCGACGCTGCTCGCGGCGTCGGGATGAACCGGCTGCGGGTGCTTGCCCGCATCGAAATCCCGCTGGCCTGGCCTGCAATCCTCACCGGCATCCGCATCAGCACCCAGATGCTCATGGGCATCCTCGCCATCGCCGCCTACGCCAAGGGGCCGGGGCTCGGCAACCTGATCCTGTCCGGCCTGTCCAGACTCGGCACGCCGAACGCGGTGCCGCAGGCTTTGACCGGCACCGCGCTCATCGTGGTGCTTGCGCTGGTGCTGGACGGCCTGCTGCTGCTCCTCGGCCGATTCACCACGTCGAAAGGGATCCGTGTCTGACTCCGAACCCGTGTCCGGCGTCGAGATCGTCCTCGACTCGGTCACCAAACGCTATGGCGACCAGCAGCAACCGGCGGTCGACAATGTCAGTATGACCATTCCGGCCGGCGAGATCGTGGTCCTGGTCGGGCCGTCGGGCTGCGGTAAGACCACGACCATGCGGATGATCAACCGGTTGATCGAACCGACTTCGGGCACCATCACCATCGGCGGCGAGGACGCGTTGTCCATCGATCCCGACCACTTGCGCCGCGGGATCGGCTATTCCATCCAGCAGGCCGGGCTGTTCCCGCATATGACCGTCGCCAAGAACATCGCGACGGTGCCAGGACTGATCGGCTGGGACCGCAAGCGGATCGCGGCGCGTACCGACGAAATGCTCGACCTGGTCGGACTGGACCCGGGCATCTATCGCAACCGGTATCCGCGCCAGCTCTCCGGCGGCCAGCAACAGCGGGTCGGGGTGGCGCGGGCGCTGGCGGCCGATCCGCCGGTGCTGTTGATGGACGAGCCGTTCGGCGCCGTCGACCCGATCACGCGCGGACTGTTGCAGGACGAGCTGATGCGGTTGCAGTCGGAATTGCGCAAAACGATCGTATTCGTCACCCACGATTTCAACGAGGCGGTCAAACTCGGTGATCGAATCGCGGTGCTGGGCAATCAATCCCGCATCCTGCAATACGACACACCGGCGGCGATCCTCGCCGACCCGGCCGACGACACCGTCGCCGGATTCGTCGGCGCGGATGCCTCACTCAAACAGCTCACCCTGACCAGGGTCCGCGATGTGGACCTCGGCTCCTGCCCGACCGCCACCGAGGACGAGCAGGTCGACCGGCTGCGTCTCGAATTGGACGGCCGCGACTGGCCGTGGGCTTTGATCCTGGACCGGCAGCAACGCCCGGCGCGCTGGGTGTCGGCGCCCCAGCTCGTGCACGCGGATTCGCTGGACGGCGTGGGAAGTCCGGTGGGCGAACTGGTTTCATTGCAATCGACCTTGCAGGACGCGCTCGAAGCACTGCTCGCGGACAGCACCGCGACGGCGGTGGTCACCGGGCGGCGCGGCGAGTACGCCGGGCTGATCACTATCGACACCCTCGTCGGGCACCTTTCCCAGATGCGGGCCGAGCACGCGAGCAGCGCAGCGCGATCGCCGGAGGACTCTTCCGCCGAAGCGGGCAAACCATCATGACGGCGTCGGCCGCCACCGCACCCGACGCAGTGCGCACAGCTTCCCCCGCGACACAACGACGGGCCGAGCGGCTGCGGCTGCTGGTCCAGCCCGCGCTTGTGGTGTTACTGGCCGCAGGCGTGCTGATCTGGGCGTTCGATCGCGATCTGACGATCACTCAGCAGGCCAGTCTCAATGCGTCGAATATCGCGAAGGTGACCTGGCAGCATGTGCTGATCACGGTGACGGTGGTGCTGATCGTGGTGGCGCTGGCGGTTCCACTCGGCACGCTGTTGTCACGGCCGCGGTATCGCAAGCTCGCACCGTTGTTCGTCGGTATCGCGAATATCGGCGCCGCCGCACCGGCCATCGGCCTGATCGTGCTGTTCTACCTGGTCACCAAGACCACGGGATTCTGGATCGGCGTGGCGCCGATCGCCTTCTATTCGCTGCTTCCGGTGCTGCGCAATACGATTCTTGGCTACCAGCAGGTGGATCGAACGATCATCGATGCCGGTCGCGGGCAGGGCATGTCGACGCTTACGGTACTGCGCCGCATCGAATTCCCGCTCGCCGTGCCCTATATCCTGGCCGGTCTGCGCACCTCGCTGGTGCTCGCGGTCGGCACCGCGACCTTGTCGTTCCTGGTCAGTGCGGGTGGGCTCGGCATACTCATCGACACCGGCTACAAGTTGCGCGACAACGTGACCCTGGTGGTCGGGGCCGTGCTCGCGGTAGCGCTCGCGCTGCTGGTCGACTGGCTCGGTGCGCTCGCCGAGGAATTCCTCGGGCCACGGGGGCTGAAATGAGCGCCCGCGCCGGAGCATTACGGGTGCGCTTGACGCTACTGGCGGCGGCCGTGTTTTTGTTACTCACTGGCTGCGGACTGGAGGCGGGCAGCGCGGTGCCGCTGCGGGTCGGACCCGGCAGTATCCAACCTGTTCCGGCGCTGAAGGGTGTGCCGATCACGGTGGGGTCCAAGGACTTCACCGAGCAGAACATTCTCGGCTATCTCATCGAATTCGCCATGGTCGCGGCCGGCGCCGACGTGCGGGATCTGACCAATATCCAAGGCTCCAACAGTCTGCGCGACGCCCAGCTGCACGGCCAGATCGACATCGCCTATGACTACACCGGCACCGGCTGGATGAACTACCTCGGCAACGAGGCCCCCGTCCCGGGCGAGCTCGCCCAATTCGACGCCGTCCGCGACGCCGACCTGGCCGAACACGACATGGTCTGGGCCGCAATGGCGCCGATGAACAACACCTACGCCCTGGTCACCAATGCCGCCACCGCCGCCGAAACGGGTGTGCGCACGCTGTCCGACTACGCCCGCCTGGTCGCCACCGACCCGGGTCGCGCCGCCACCTGCGTGGGTACCGAATTCAACGTCCGCCAAGACGGATTCCCCGGTATGGCACGCAAATACGGCATAGACAACGACGCCGTACAGAAGCGCCTCGTCCAGGACGCCCTCGTCTACACCTCCGTCGCCGACGGCCGCCAATGCAGTTTCGGCTCCGTCGCCGCCACCGATGGCCGCATCCCCTCCCTCGGCCTCATCCTCCTGGAAGACGATCAACACTTCTTCCCCACCTACAACGCGGCCCTTGTCATGCGCCGCGATTTCGCCGAAGCCCACCCCGAAGTCATCACCGTCATGCAACCCATCTCCGCCCTGCTCACCAACGAAACCATCACCGAACTCAACCGTCAGGTGGACGTCGACGGCCGCGAGCCCTCGGAGGTCGCCCGCGACTGGCTGGTCGCCGAAGGGTTTGTCACCGAGGGGTGATCGCCTGCCCGGCGGCCCCTTTCAGTTGCCGGTTGCGATGCACATCTCGCAAGTTCGGTCGCGCGCCGTGCCATGTGCGCCAGCTGTGTTTCGCCCCGGGGCAGCGTTCCTCCTACCGATCGGTCAGGCCGGGTCACTGCCAGATCTATCGGCCTCCCGCCCCTGCATCCCCGCGACGAAACGGGTGAGTAGGTCGGCGAATTGGGTGCGTTCGGGGGTGGTCCAGGTGTGCATGGCGGAGGTGAAGGCGTCGATGCGGCGTTGGTGGGCGGCGTGGAGGGCGGATCGGCCGGTGGGGGTTACGGCGAGTAGGGAGCGGCGGCCGTCGGATTGGTCGGCTGTGCGTTCGATGTAGCCGGCGTCCACGGCGGCGGCGACCAGACGGCTGGCGCGGGGGCGGTCGACGGCGAGGGCGTCGGCGACGGTGGAGACGGTGGGGTCGGGGGTGGAGGCGACCACATCGAGGACGTCGAAGGCCTGGCCTGCGGGTTCACCCTCGGGAGCCAGGGTGCGCCGGGTCTGGCGGCGGCGGATCTCCACCATGGCGCGTTCGACTCGCTCGACGTCATTCATGGCAAAAATCGTAGCGCTGGACATCTAGTTGTAATATGACAACTAAATCGGCAACTGCTTGAAGGAGTCCCCTCATGCGCTACCTGCTCTGCGCCTTGGCCGTACTCACCCTCACTGCCTGCGCATCGCCGCCCTCGGAATCGGAATCGGCCGCCACCTCCCCACCGCGCTCCAGCCCAGGCCCGGGTCCCGGCCCTGGTTCCACCTCCGGTTCCGGTCCCACCTCCACCCCCAGCCCCAGCCCCACCTCCACCTCCACCTCCGGCTCCGGCTCCGATCAAGACCGCACGATCGGCTTCCGGCTCAAAAGGCTGGATCAGCTGATCGAGACCACCTTCGATCGACTGCTCGGCAATGCCGGAGTGAACCGTCGCGAATGGCAGACGCTCAACGTCATCCGCCGCGGCCCCACCGACGAAGCGCAGCTCACCGACGCCCTGCGTCCATTCTGGGAAGGCAACGGCGAGAAGGTTTCCGACGTGATCGACAGCTTGTCGGCGCGCGGCTGGATCCACCGCGACGTCGACGGGCGGTACACGTTGACCGCGACCGGACGTGATGCGCACGCGGCCGCAGCGACGGAGGTCGGCGGCCTGCGCGACCTCGTATCGGCCGGCGTCAGCGCTGCGGAGTTCACCCAGATGATGGACGTGCTGCAACGCATGACTGTCAACCTGGAGAATGCCGGGTCGACGTCCGGCAATTGAGCCGGGTCTCCGGCAGGGCCGAGCCCTACACCTCTACCGGGCGATACGCTCCCGAGAGTGCTCACCACCAGCTGACACCACTCGATCTGCCCGCACCCCGCCCAGGAGCTACTGCATGCCTGAACCGGACGGCCCGAAACTACCGTCGCCCGCACCGGCGCGGGCCGTGCTGTTCGGATTGCCGCCCGCTGGACGACGTTTGCCCGGCGCCACCCGCACCGCCATCGCCTTCGGCGCGCCTGCCCTGCTCGCCGCGCTACTCGGGCATGAGCAGCAGGGACTGATCGCGGCGCTCGGTTCGTTCGCGGTGATCTTCGGCGAGGGCCGGGTGTATCGGCAGCGGTGGCGGGCGATCGGCTGGGCGGCGCTCGGTCTGATCGCGGCGGCCTGTGCCGGTGGGTTCGCCGGGTCGGCGATCCATCGCCATACCGCCGCTGGTGGCGCCCATGCCTGGCTGCTGGTTCTGGTCGCTGTGATGGCAGTCGTGGCGGTGATCAGCACCTTCGTGAATTCATCGCTGCGGTTGGGGCCGCCGGGCGGGTTCTTCTTCGTTCTCGCTGTCGGGATCGGCGCGACGGTGACGGGCTCCGGGGTTTCGCCAGGCGCTGTGGCGCTGTGGGCATCGGTGGGCGCGGTGAGCGCAATGATCGTCGGCATGTCGGGGGCGCTGCGCTTCCCGCACGCACCGGAGGACAACGCCGTCGCCACGGCCGTCGACTCGGTGCACGGCTACGACACGCTCGTACGCGACTCCACCGACCTCGACGCCGCCCGCTACACCGCAGGAATGAAGATCCAGACCGCGTGGACCATGCTCGACGACGCCCGCCGTACCGACCCGGACGACCCGCTCGTGCGCACCCTCGCCGAGGCCCAAACACGATTCGCCGACGCCCTGCATCGCAACAGCGCCGACGACGCCGATGCCCTGTTCGATACCGGCCGCCCTGCGCCGACGCCGTGCCCATCCCTGCGATTTCGCCTGGCCAGGTCCCTGTCCCCGGACAGCCATGCGGCCGTCGCGGCCGACCGCATCGGTATCGCCGCGGTGCTCGCCGGTTCGCTGACCGTCGCGCTGTCCATCGGTCGCCCGGACTGGGCGGTACTCACCGTCGCGGTGCTGCTGCATCAGGGCCCGGACCGGGTACGCGGCACCTACCGCGGCATCCACCGGGTCGGCGGCACGGTGCTCGGCCTGGCATTGTTCGCCGTCATCTACGCCTTCGAACCGCACGGCATCACGCTGGTGCTTGTATTGATGGCACTCCAGTTCGCGATCGAATTGTTCGTCGCCCGAAACTACGGCCTCGCGGTCATATTCATCACCCCGCTCGCGCTGCTGATGGGCGGGGGCGGGCACTACGGCGATCCGTTGCCCACGGCTTTCGACCGGCTGGTCGAGAGCGTCATCGGCGTGGTGATCGGGCTCGGGGTGCTGTGGTTGGTCGACCGCCACTCTCATCGCCGGGTGTTGCTGCGCAACGACCTTCGCGTCATCGAATCCCTCGACCGGCTACTGCGTGCGCTGTCCGGCGAGCCCAGTCGGGTACCGGAGATACGCAAGGAGCTGGAGTTCGAGCTGATGGGATCGACCCTTGCCGAAATCGACGCCGCTCATAATGAACCCGCATGGGCCCGCGCGCACTGGGCCCACCACGAGCGCGTCCACGATCTGGGCCACAGAGTGCTTGCCGCATCGTGGAATTCGGGGCCAGACCGACCCGCCGACCCCACTCAGCTCGCCCGATGGACCCGGAATCTGGCCGATCTGACCTAGCCGGTAGCCGTCGATGCGACATCGATCGCCGGTACGAATCGCGCGCGAAGATTGCCTTCGGAGCCGCTCCCTCCGGGATTTCTCTGCGAACGACAAGGTCCGTCCAGCCAGACCTTCTCGATCGAAGAGCAATCCTGTGCATCCCGAGTCCTGTTGCGGAGCTTCAGAACTCGGGATGCGGCGGGCGGGTTCTCTGATGTCGGCGCATGGCATCTACCTCCTTCGGCGTCGTGCGAGTCATGGGTGGATCAGCTGTAGAGCCGGGAGATGAACGCGCTCAGGTTCCCTCGAACTCGTTCGACCTTTTCCTCGGTGCTGAGGTCCTCGCGGTAACGGCTACCGAGGGCAGGCCGCTTCTTGCCGCGCGCGTACAGCGAGCACGCAAGGTCGGTGCACATATAGGTGCCGACCGAGTTACCGCGCCGGCCCGATTCGCCCGCCTTGTGGGCGGTCAGCAGCGAGACGCCACCGCCGGTGTGCGTGGTGAGGCAGATCGTGCACATCTGGGCACGACCGGACCCCCCGGTTTCATAGCGGAACGCCACGCCGACGAGCCGATCGTCACCGGGCGCGACGAAATAGCAGCGGCCGGGAAAGGACGGGTCGCTCCAGCCCAGGAAATCCAGATCGTCCCAGGGGCGCTGGTCCAGGTCGCGAGGGACGGGTAGTCGTTTGGCTTCTCCCTTGGAGCAGTTGATGAACGACGACCTGATGTCGCGTTCGGTGATGGGTTGCATGGTGGTGCTCCCTTCGGATCGTTGATCGACAAACCGAAGAGACGTTAGGGGAATCGCACCGCCCCGGACAACCGGTTTTCCTTCAGGGCGGTGTCAGTCCGCGCTGGTCACCGGCCTTTCGAAGCTCAGCGCGACCAGTTGTTGTCCCGACGGTGTTGTCGCTTCCCTCGGCTCGCCCACCTGCACGAACCCCGCCTTCACCAACGCACGACAGGAGGCGGCATTCTCCGGGACCGTACGCGCATCCAGCACCGTGATCCCCGCGTCTCGTGCCGCCGAGGCGAGCGCCGACACCGCTGCGTGCACCGCGCCGCGACCGCGCGCCCACGGCGCCAGCCAGAACCCGATCTCCGCGCGATCACCGCGCACATCGAACAACACGATGCTGCCGAGCAGTTCGTCGGTCCCGGTGTCGGAGATCGCGAGCACCGCCAGCGAACCATCGGCGAGGCCGTCGGCGATGACTCCATCGATCTGGTCGCGCACGATCTCGGGTGTGTACTTCGGCAGCGGCAGATGGCCGTACCGTTTCACGTCCTCGTCCTCGGCCCCACGCGCGAACGCCTCGGCGTCGGCGTGACGCAATTGCCGAACCCGTACGCCGTGCCGATCACGAGGGAGGGCGTCGACCAGTCTCAATTCGGCTACCTTTCCTGAGTTCTGTTCGCTGCCGACGATACTCACCGCCGTGTCCGCGCAGGCCACGCGAAATCGTCAGATCAGCGCACCCGCCTGGCTACACTCGGGCGGCACAGGTATCCACTGAGGAGGCGGTGGCTCATGGCGTTCGCGAGGTCGATATCGGTGTTCGGCGCGGCACTCGCGCTGATGCTGACCGGTTGCGGATCATCCGACGACGACACCGGCCCCGCCACTCAGCTGGCCACCACGACCCAGGCGGGACCGGCGGCCCAGTCGGCACCGGACAGCACGAGCCCTTCGGCAACCACTGCCGAGACCACCACAGCATCCGACACGGCAACCGAAGTCGTCTCCCTCACCGCTGTCGACGCCGCAGGCATGCCCACCGACGGGTTCACGGTGATCAGCCCCGACCCCTACGGCGCCCTCAACTGCCGTGACGCCACCGCCAGCTTCTCCGCCACCACCGCGAATATCTACCACTGTGGTGCCTCGGCCGACGCCGCCGACGTCTGCTGGCCGACTCCGGCGATGAACGAACTGCTGTGCGCCAACGACCCGTGGAAGCGTGAACTGCGCCGCTACACCGTCGACCCGCCGCTCGAACCCGTCGCCGCCACCGAATCCCCCGAGCCCTGGGCACTCGAACTAGCCGACGGACGCCACTGCCGGATCCGCGTCGGCGGCGCGTGGGGCGGCCGGTCCGACGGCATGGTCGGCGCGTATTCGTGCACCGGCGACTCCGAGGTCGTGTTGCAGGCCTCCGACGCCCGCACCTCCATCGACAAATCGTCGGATACCTGGCAGGTGGCCATGGGAGAGCTCGGTGCGGGCGAAGCCGATTTCCCGCCGCCCACCATGGTGGATGTGCGCACCGCCTATTTCGCGGCCGCAGCGAACTGACCGGAACCCGCTGCGTCGGGGCGCGGTGGTTCGGTAACGTCCCCACAGGACCTACCGAGCACCACGGATGCACCGACCACGAACAGGCGGGATATCAGTGAAGCTACGAATCCGAACCATCGTCATCACCGGCTGTCTCGCAGTCATGGCGGTAATTGCCCCGGTCAGCGTGCACGCCGCACCTTCCAACGATCCGATCGTCGCTTCCGGCGCGCTGCTCGCCAGCCCCGTCGCACCGAACGGGTCACGGATCACCGGGGTCCGTATCGCTGATGACCGCAATGTGAAATTGCAGGTGTACTCCACCGCGATGGGCCGCGACATCTCCGTCTCGGTGCAACGCCCGCGCGATGCGAGCCAACCCCGCCCGGTGCTGTATCTGCTCAACGGCGCCGACGGCGGTGAAGGCACCGCGAACTGGGTGAACCGCGCACCGGACGCGCTGGAATTCCTCGGCGAGAAGGACCTCAACGTCGTGCAACCGATCGGCGGCGCGTGGAGCTACTACACCGACTGGCGTGCTCCCGACCCCGTGCTCGGGGTCAACGAGTGGAAGACCTTCCTCACCAAGGAACTGCCACCGCTGATCGATGCGGCCCTCGGTACCAATGGCCTGAACGCGATTGCCGGTCTGTCCACCTCGGGCACCTCGGTGCTGAATCTGCCGATCGCCGCACCCGGCCTGTACCAGGCGGCCGCTGCCTATAGCGGCTGCGCGCAGACCAGCGACCCCTTCGGCCGCGAAGCCGTCCGTCTCAGCGTCGAGGTGTGGGGCGGCGGCAATGTCGAGAACATGTACGGCCCGCCCAACGACCCGCTCTGGGTCGAGAACGACCCGTATGTCAATGCCGAGGGCCTGCGCGGCGTCGACCTGTTCATCTCCTCCGGCAGCGGCCTGCCCGGCCCCTACGACACCCTCAACGGGCCCTATGCCCTGCCTGGGATCGACGGCCTGGCCAATCAGGTCGCGATCGGCGGCATCATCGAGGCCGCGACCAACTACTGTTCCCACAATCTCGCCGCCCGCCTCGCTCAACTGGGCATCCCCGCCACCGTCGATTTCCCGCCGGTCGGCACCCATTCCTGGGGTTATTGGCGCGATGCGCTTATCCACTCCTGGCCGGTACTGGCGCGCGGGCTCGAACTCCCGGCGTGAACGCAGGTGCGGCTCACAAGGCTACGACCGACCTCCGACATCGAAGCGGAAGTCGGCTGCGTAGCCGTATATACACGGGTGCTGGAGCTGTCTACTTCTCGCCACCGATAATCGGGCCGGGGACATTCTGCGGCTGAACCACGACGCCCTGGGGAGCCGGCGCAACCTGCGGCTGGACCGCGGCACCCTGAGGAGCCGGCGCAACCCGCGGCTGAACCACGACACCTTCGGGAGCCGGACCCGGTGCGACCTTCGGCTGATCCGTCGCGCCTTCGGGAACCGAACCCGTGCCCATCCTCGGCTGCATCATCGTGCCCTCGGGGGCCGGCGCATCCTGCGGCTGAACAACCACGCCCTCAGGAGCCGGTGCGACCTGGGGCTGAACCACTACGCCCTTCGGAGTCGGCTCAGTCTCCGGACGGACCACGGTTCCCTCGGGAGCCGGTGCGATCTGCGGCCGGGCCACAGACCCCTCCGGGGCAGGCGCGACCTGCGGCTGGACCACCGCGCCCGCGGGAGCGGGGCCCGGCGCCACTCGCGGTTCGGACCCATTGCCCGGCACCGGCACACCAGCAGGCGCCGGCTCATGCGGAGCATCCACGGACCCGGCGTGCGGCGCATCCGCCGGACCGGGCTGCGGTACCTGCCTCGGCTGCATCTGCGTGCCGGAAGGGTTCTTTCCCACTGGCGCCGTAGCGCACTTGTCGGCACCCGACGCGGCCGCAGGCGATTTGTCGGATCCACCGGTGATCAGCATGGTGCCCACGATCAACATCGCGGCGAGGGTCGCCACCGCCGCAGCAGCGGCAGCCAATTTCTTCAGCGGTGACGGCTCCGGCCCGAACGGCATCAGCGTAGGTTCCGGAGGGGGATCATCACCGGGGCCGAGCGGCATCAACGTAGGTTCGTTGCGGCGCTTCAATTCGGCGTCATAGGCATCGAACGCGTCCTTTGCGATCATGTAGTTCCAGGACGCCGCTTCCTGGGCATTACGCAGCCTCTCGATGTCGTCTTCGAGTTCGTCGCGCAGCTCCGGATACTCCCCGATCAGGCTGTTGAGGCGAGCCCGCTCCCGCGCAGCTTCCTCCCACGCTGCCTCGTACTTCTCCATTAGTTCGGCTTTTTCGTCCCGGTAGCGGACGAGATCTTCGGTTTCGTATTCTTCGATTCCGATGGGCATGACATTCCGTTTCGTTCGATACCGGCCGGCCTTTCTGGCGGGCACAAAAAACGTATGTCCGGGCCACCTCCCGGCGCGTCCGTGTAAACACCGCTGATCCCTCCGTGGCAGCACGGTGGTGTGCCCGACCGCCGCAGAATTCACCTCACCGGACACGGGGAAGAAGATCCGCGCCGACCGAGTTCGGAGATCGCGAGTTCAACGGCCGTGCACGCACCAAAGCCGCGGACGGAGTCCGAACTCCACCCGCGGCCCAGGTCTCGAACGATCAGCCCTCCACAGGCGTCCACTGCTCAGCAGGCGGCCGACCCGGCAGCGGCTTACCGATGACAGCCAGCGCCACGAAGAAGTTCACCTGCCCGATGGCCATCGCCAGTGTGGCCATGGCCTTCTCGTCGTAGTGCTCGCCCGCGCGGGCAAATAGCGCATCCGATACCCGTTCGCCGTGTGGCGAGGGCTGGGCGATGGCTTCCGCCAGGGCCAGGGCCGCTCGCTCGGCCGCGGTGAAATACGGGGCATCCTGCCAGGTGGCCACGGCCGCGATGCGTTCCTCGGATTCACCCGCGGTGCGCAGATTGCCCGTGTGCAGAACGACGAGGTAGGTGCTGCCGACGATCTGGCCGACGCGCAACTGGACCAGGCTGATCGTGGTCCTGGGAACGGTCCCGTTTCCGGTGGCCTTGAACAGTGCCGCACCGACTTCTGCGAGTTCGGGGACGAGCTGCTGCGGATTGCGCAACCGCGACTCGGTGCGCTCCTGCGTGGCCGTCGTGTTCTCCTGCATGATTGTTTCTTCCTTATCTCAGTGGGTTGATCAGACGTACTGCGGACGACGCCCGAGGGCGCCGAGCTTGGTCAGTGGGTAGGCGGGGTCACTCTGCTGCGGCAGCCACGCACGGGCAGCCAGCGTGCACGCGGCGAACATGGCGGGCATGGCCCACTTGTCGGCACCGTCGCCCACCGCCAGATGCGACGCGGCGGCTCCGCCGTAGACGAAGACCAGTCCGGCGTAAGCCCATTCTTTGGTCCGCGGATGGCCGGGGGTGAGAATCGCGGCGAGCGCGGCGGCCTTGGCGGTGCCGAGCACCGTCGCGAAGTACATGGGATAGCCGAGGTGATCGAATGCTTCACGGACATAGGAGATCCGGGCGAGGTCCCAGTACGATCCCACGGCCGTTTCGGCCACGACCGCGGTGACCGGAATCCAGCGGGCGAGCTTCAGTGCACGGGTCATCGAGTTGCGAGTTTTCATGTCACTCCTGGTGGTAGTTGTGGTCGGGTCACGCGGCTCGCGCGTGCCCGGAGTCGGTGACAGCGCGGTGGATGGCCGCAGCCAACCGCGCGTTTTCGGGCGCGTTGAACGCGAAGGCCGCGCGGCGGCGGGTGTATCCGTAGGTGAGTCCGCTGTGCGGGTCGACGAATCCGTCCGAACCCGCCGATCCCGCGTGCCCGAAGGCATGCACGCCGAGGAACTCGTGCAACAGTCCCTTGGCCTCGAAACCCAGCGTGTATGGCGCTTGGCCACGCACCAGATCAGCGCCACTGGAGTGGATTTCGGAGATCATCTCGACGGTGTCGAGTGAAAGCAACGGCGGCCGGCCGTCGACGCCCGAGACCGCTGCCGCATACATCCGCGCCAACCCACGCGCACTGCCGACACCGCCGGCCGAGGCCTGCCCGAGCCGGCGCAGCTGCGTGTCATTGGGCAAGGCCATCACATCCGCCGCGGTGAACCCACGGGCGTTGAGATTGTAGGAAATACCCGCCATCCCATGGGGATTGGGCGAGTTCGCCGCGAAAGCCGCCTCCATCTCAGGAGTCGCCTGCCACGGCAGAATGGGCAGGTAGCGGTGGTCCAGTTCCTCCGGCAAGCCGAGATACACATCCAGCCCGTACGGGGCCCGAATCCGCTGCTCGAACAGTTGCTGCACGGTGCTTCCGGTGACCGCACGCACCACCTCGCCGAGGATCGCGTACATGACAAATCCGCCGTACCCGTGCGCGGTGCGCGGTGCGAAGTAGGGCCGCTGCCCGATCAGCCGCTCGGCGATGACGCGTTCGTCGGCGAGTTCGGCGACGGTGAATCCGCCGCCCGCGCCGATGATGCCTGCGCGGTGGACGAGCACATCACGCACGGTGATGTACTCGTTGCCTGCGGCCCCGAACCGCGGCCAGTACTCGGCGACAGTCCGGTCTATGTCGATGACGCCGTCCTGGATCAGCATCGCCATCACCAGACCCGCCGCGCCTTTGCTCGACGAATGCAAGCCGGTCAGCGTGGTGCCGGTGACCTCGGCCCCTGCCCACAGATCCACCACCTGACGCCCACACAGGTACGCGGCCAGCTGCGGACCGGACTGCCCGCCCTCCTCCTCGACGACGGCGATGAACTCGTCCCGTACCTGCTCGAACCCTTCGGCGACGGTGCCGTGGACCTCGATCGTGCTCATAGTTTTCCCTTCGGTGGCGGCCGGGCTCCGACCCGGCAGCCGCTGCTGATCGGCTTCTGGTGCACTGACGTACGGCGATCGAAAAACGTGACCGCAGGCGGATACGGTCACGTTCACCGTCGCCGGTTCGTCATCGGTATGAAGGATGGATCGAGGAGGACCCGTGAACGATGAGCAATTCCTGGCGGACCGGTTCGAGGAGCACCGCACGCACCTGCGCTCGGTCGCGTATCGGATGCTCGGCTCGGTCACCGACGCCGATGACGCGGTGCAGGAGGCGTGGCTGCGCTTGGCGCGGACCGACACCAGCGATGTCGGCAATCTCGGCGGCTGGCTGACCACGGTCGTCGGGCGGGTCTGCTTGGACATGCTGCGCACGCGCAAGGTCCGGCGGGAAGAGCCGCTCGAGATCGAGAACCTGCCCGATCCGGTGGTCAGTGCGCCGTCGGGTTCCGACCCGGAATACGAAGCACTGCTGGCTGATTCAGTCGGTCTGGCGTTGCTGGTGGTGTTGGAGTCCTCGAGCCCCGCCGAACGGCTGGCCTTCGTGCTGCACGATATGTTCGCCGTGCCGTACGAGCAGATCGCCCCGATCGTCGACCGCACGCCGCAGACCGCCAAGAAGCTGGCCAGTCAGGCCCGCCGCCGCATTCAGGGCGAAGCACCCTCTCCTGACACCGACCCGCCCCGTCAGCGCCGTGTCGTCGATGCCTTCCTCGCCGCCGCCCGTGATGGGGAGTTCGACGAACTCGTGCGCATCCTCGACCCCGACGTGGTGCTGCGTGCCGACGCCGGCGACCTGCGCGTCCTCCGCGGGCGCACGCTCGTGGGCGCACAAGCCGAGACGTTCCGTCGCATGGCCACCCTGTGCATCACCCATCCTGCCGTCATCAACGGCGGCGCCGGGCTGGTCAACACCATGGACGGTGCGCCCTTCTCGATCATGAGCTTCACCGTGGTCGAAGACCGGATCACCGCAATCGACATTCTTTCGGATCGAGAGCGGCTCGAGGGGCTGGATCTGAGCGCGGTTCTGGGGTGAGGCAGCCGGGCCACCCGCCGACGTCGCGATGCCGCCTGCCTGGCGCCCGGTCGAACGAGGTGACCACGGCAGCCATCGGAGCGCCCTCGGCAGATCAGTCGAACGGCGACTTATCGATACCGCACCCGGTGTTCTTCGGCGGCAGCTGCCCGGTGAACAGATAGTCCCGTTTGACCCGCTCGGCACAGCTACTCGGCACATACATGCTGCTGTGGCCTGCACCTTCGATCACCACCACCTGCGCGTCGGCGAGCTGCGCGGCGCCTGCGTACGCGCCTGCCATCGGCGTCGCCGGATCGAACCTCGTGTTGAGCACCAGGATCGGCGCGGCGGTGCGACGGTTCCAGGGCCCGGTGTACCGATCGGCATCGTGGCCCTGCCAGAAGGCGCAGGTGGCGCTGCTGAACACGGCGACTCGTCCGAAGTACGGCACCCGCTGGTCCTCGGCCACGGCCGCGCTGCTGTACATCGCCGGGTCGGTCGGGACACTGCTGTCACTGCATTGGATCGCGTGGAAGGCCTCGGTGCGATTCCCCGAGTACGACCGATCACGCGCCACGGGCAGCAGGCCAGGGACGGTGGTTCCCGCCTCGAACAACCGCTGCAACAGCGCCGCGAGATCCGGATAATTCGACGACTGCGACAGACTCGCTGCCGCACCGACGACCGACGCGTACGTCCACGCCTCACCGTCGAGCCGGATAGGTGCCAGTCGCGCACGCTCCGCCAGGGCGATCCATTTCAGTGTCGGGTCGCCCGCGGAGAACGCACACCGCGGTCCGGCTTCCGAACACTGCTTCAGGAAAGCGTCGAAGGTGGCGGCGATCCCGGGGGCTACGTTCTGCCGAGTATCCAGCGGAACCGTCGTTCCTTGGCCCCCATGACCATTGACGTTGCCTTCGAAGTCCATCGACCCGTCGAACGCCATCGCCCGCACCCGGCTCGGGAACATGTTCGCGTAGACCGCGCCGACCTGAGTTCCATAGGAAATGCCGTGGTAGGTGAGCTTCTCGTCGCCGACAGCACGGCGCAACAGGTCCAAGTCGCGAGCGGTGTTGGCGGTGGAGGCGTGATCCAGGATCGGACCGGCTTGCTGCCTGCACCGGTCAGCGAATTCCTTGGACCAGGCGAAGAATCCGGCTTCCTCCCCTGCGGCAGTGGGCATCTCAGGCATGGACCCGAGGAACGCCAGCTGTTCGTCCTCACCTGCGAAGCAATTCACCGGCGCACTCTGCCCGACCCCACGCGGATCCCAGGAGACCACATCGAACCGTGCCCGCAATTCCTCCGAGAACAACCAGGGCCACCGCCCGCGTTCCCGCAACCGCTCTACCCCGGACGGCCCAGGCCCACCGAAGTTGACGAACAGCGTCCCGATTCGCCGACCGGGATCCGCCGCAGGCAGCTTGATCACCGCCAGATCGATCTGCGCACCGCGCGGCTGGTTGTAATCCAACGGCACCCGCGCAGAGGAGCATTGGAACCCATCCGCACAGTCCGACCATTGCAGTGCAGGCGTTTGCGCCGCTTCTGCCAGCCGATCGATATAGGGATCGGCCTTCTCCTCGGCCGACGCGAGCACCGGCGAACCGAGCACACCGACCCCGACGACCAGCGCAGAAACCGCCACCCGAATCCAGCGAGAACTCGTGGTTCCCAACCACAGAACCAACCGAAAGCCCTCCTGTGTACAGATCACCGAACCAGGTGATCCTGTCACACCAGGAAGGCGCCGACAGTGCGGTCTTCCTCACCGCCGGCGAAAAGAGATCTGAGCCACTTTCGGCCTGCCACCCATCACATTCGGTGTCGCCTTTCCGTCTGTCCATTGGTTGTGCGGGTTGCGACCTGCGGCAGCTCTGTGACGTCCACAGGAAGGAGGATTCATGACCGCAACAGACATTCCTCATGTCGAAGCACGTCGGGTCCGTACGCAGTTCTATCGCGGCGGGCTGTCGATGTGGGCGTGGGTGGCACATCGGATCAGCGGCATGTTGATCTATGTGTTCGTACTGCTCCACGTGTCGGACAACTTGCTGCTCCGGGTATCGCCCGAGGCCTACAACGAGACGGTCTCCAGCTACAAGACCCTGATCGTCGGCATCGGCGAGATCGGATTGGTAGCCGCGCTGCTGGGCCACGGTCTCAACGGCGTCCGAATTGTCCTGGTCGATCTCTGGAGCAAGGGCCCGTCGAAGTCACGGCAGATGCTCTGGGTCGCCACCGGGCTTTGGGTGGCGCTGATGCTTCCCTTCCTCGTTCGCCATCTCTCCCACTACGTCTGATCGGCAGTCCCTATGGCCTACAACCTCGCATCCGCCACTGTCGGCGGTAACTTCGAAAAGTTCGCCTGGCTGTTCATGCGGTTGTCCGGCGTGCTGCTACTCGTGCTGGTTTTCGTGCACGTCTATTCCAACTTGATCGCGGGCGACGGTGTCTTCAAACTCGACTTCGCTTTCGTGGCCGGAAAATACGCCAGCCCGTTCTGGCAGCTGTGGGATTTCGGCATCCTGTGGCTGGCCGTGCTGCACGGCACCAATGGTGTGCGCGCGATCATCCTCGACTACGTATCGAGTCCGGCAAAGGCGTTCTGGCTCAGGATGTTCATCTACGGCGCTGCCGTGTTGATGCTGGTGAGTGGCACGTTCACAATCTTCACCTTCGACCCGTGTTTGACCGCCGCCGATCCGAACGACCTGCCGTCGTTCTGTTCGGAGTGACCGAAAGGATGCGTTCCATGAACGGTGCGCTCATCTTCAATATCGCGTTGGGCTGTGCGGCAGTCTTCATCACCTGGTTCTCGGTGTTCGCCATCATGAAGATCTTCCGCGACTGATGGCCGTCGACAGGAAGTTCGCCGCGCTGCTCGGTGGATCCGTCACGATGGCTGCGATTCTCGCGCTGGCCACCGCCGCGGTGTCGATGTTGCGAACCGCGACGCTACTCGGCATTTCGCTCGGCATCGCCTTATCCGTGTTCGCCGTCATGACCGGAACTCTCGTCATCCGCCAGATCAGCTTCGGATTATCCGCCGACAGGCTCTTTCGCCGAATGGAGGCCGAGAACGACGCGCGATGCTACGTGGAACTTCCCCGGTCGCCGTCCGGACGGGTGCCTGCGGAAGCGGCAGCGCAGTACCGAACCGAATGTATAAGTGCGGTGACCGCCCGGCCCGACGATTGGCGTGAGTGGTTCCTGCTAGCAGGCGCCCACCAGATCGCGCGCGATCACCGCAGGGCCGTCGAAGCATTGCGGCAAGCGACAGCGCTGAGCCGCAGCACACCGGTCACGACCCCGCCGTGACTGCCCTTCCCCATTCGACATCAGTAGCTACGGTGACGCCCGCTGATCGGCAACAACCGTCGGCCGAGGTGACCTCCGACGCCTGGGTTCAGCGAGCACCCGAGGAGCCGACGCCACCTCGCGGGCAGAACGAGCCCGTACACGGCGGCTCTTCCTCCGCGGGAAGCGACTGCCAGCTGATGTGCACTACCCCATTGGACTTTCCGGTGCCCGAAGTCCCCTGGTAATAGCGAACGTCCGTTGCGTCCGGTTCGGTGTAGGAACGCCCGCCGCCACCGGCTCCGCCGCCGCCGGAGTCACTGGCGATACTCGATCCGTGCCCACGGCCGCCACCGTTGTATCCGCCGCCGCCCCCACCGCCGGCGCCACCTTGCGAGCCGCCCGCCGGAGCGTCGGTGCCACGTCCACCATGCTTGGAGTTATTGCACCCGTGTCCCGGAGGCCGCCCACCGCAACCGCCAGAGCCTCCCTCACCGATATCGGAATTGCCGTCGCCGCTGTTGCCGTCGTGGGCCGGGTTCCCGCCTGCGCCGCCGTCGCCGCCCGCGCCGTCGTCTGCGCCACTGTTCCCACCCGCGCCGCCACCACCACCGGCGACGACCAGATAGCGCTTGCCGACCGGTGCGTGCGTTCCGCACGGACTGATCGTCGACTCGACCGCGGTGGAACCGCCGCCGCCCGCACCGGAGGCGGCGCCCGAACCCGGCGCCGTCCCGTGCCTGCCGCCGTGTCCGTCACCGAATCCGCCGTTGTCGTGCCCCCATTGCCCGACCGTCACAGCCAACTCGGTTCCCGGGGTGACGTCGACCGTCGCGGTCACACCCCCACCCGCGCCACCGATACCGGTGTCGCCGAAATGCCCTCCCCCGCCCCCGACCGCGTCGATGGTTACCGCGGTGACTCCCGTAGGAACACAGAAGAATTCGGTGTGTCCGCGGTATTCGAAGGTCTGGTAGCCGATCTTGCCGGTAGTGAGGATCACCGACCCGTTGCCTGATTCAGTACTGCTGCTGAAGACATGGTCGTGCACTCGATCACCGTCGACGTGGGACAGTCCGCCCCCACCGCCGTCACCGCCGCCGTTCAGGTTCTGGCCACTGCCGAGCTTCCCACCCTTGCCTGCGCGATACCCGCCGCCACCGCCGCCACCGGCACCTCCCGGCGCGTACGGCGGTGTACTCCCACCCGATACGCCCGCCTCGCCGTGGGTGGTGTGCAGGCATCCGCCACACGGTTCGGGCCCTGAACTGTTGCCGCCGACTGCACCGGCCTGCGCCGGGTTCCCGCCATTGCCGCCTTCACCGCCCCGGCCACCGTTGCCCTCATGTGAGGAGCCGCCACCTCCACCGCCCCCACCCGCGACGACCAGCGGGATTTCCCCCGACATAACAGCGGTCGCACCACCGCCGCCTCCACCGTCACCCGCATTCGGCGCAGGCTGCTCACCACGAGCCCCGCCACGGCCGTAACCCGATCGCCCACCATCCGCCCCACCCTCGCAACCCACGTAGATGGTGAGCACCTCATGCGGCTCCACCGAGATCATCCCGGTCGTCACACCCCCGAACCCACCGCGAGTACCTTCGCCGATGTTCTGCTGACCCGAGCCACCTTTGGCCAGCACCGATAGGTCCCGAACGCCCTCAGGCACCTGGAAGGATTGCCCGGTGTCACCATCGCATTCGAAACGTTGGCTCGTCGGCGCGGCCTGCGCCGGCGGCGGCGCGACCGCGACACTCCACGCCGCCGCGAGCACAGCACAACCCGCGATAGAGAAAACCCGCATACCCGACAACAAGCTGGACATAATTCCACCTCATCGAGCGCCAGAATGGTGAGACGACACTACGCTCAACCAGCGGTTTTACTGCTGACCGCGTCGCACTCCGGGCGTGTCGGAAGTAGCGCCGGACGTTCTGAAAGCCGCCGATAGGCAGATCAGCACCGCCCACGGCTCTCTCAGACCTGCCGCCCGAGCAGCAAGTCGGACAACGTCGGCCATTGCGCATAAACCTCCTCGCGCGAGACCACAACATCGACTCGTGCATTCGATACGCTTGCGGTCATGAACCGGCCGGACTGGAGCGCTCCGCCGACCTACGAGGAAGCGTTGGACATCGCCCGCAGTCTGGCGGCGGATCCTGACACTCTCACCCCGTATCGGCACCAAGAGCTCGAAACCGCCCGCTACGGGCGAGGTTTCGCGTTCTTGCAGACGATCCGCAACGATCACGGAAATATGGACGGTTATGTCCTGGTGGCCACGACGGCTCACGGCAGTGGCGTGCTGTTGCCGGGCGAACGAACCATCGATGCGGTGATCGCCGAACACCTGGCCCGCGCCGAACATGCCAACAGAGACATCCCCGACAGCGAACTCTCGGTGGCGCACCGCGTGGCGCTAGAAGCCTACGATATCGGTCTCACGTGCATAGACGAGCTGCCCGGGCGCAGAGCGATCGATGCCGAAACAGCCGACTACGCCGCGTTCGTCCTTATCGTCCTCCTTCGCAACCACATCCCCGGAGCCTCCGGGCGTAATATCCTCGCCCGCAATGATTCCCTGATGCGTAGCCCGACTCCCGGACGTCGACACACCCAACCCTGCCCGCGTTGCGAGCGGCCGGCGATCTACCTGGACAGCTACCCTCGCGCGGTCTGCGATCACTGCCGCGGCCGCACCACCGACCGCACTGGGCGCCCGGTTACCGGATTCAACACCCATCTCAGTGGTGGAATGATTGCCTATTACACCGACATGATCGAGCGCTCGGACGGCTCTGCCTCCCCGCATGAAGAATGCGTCGAGGTCACGAGGACCGGCGCGTGCTTGATAGACGGACACCCCGCGACCATGCAGGAGGCGCGGTTCGGTGGGATAGTCGTCCAGACGGCCCCCGACTACTAGTGCCGACGCGACTGCGAGGCTCCACGGCGTCGTGGGTCATGCAGGCTGTTGCCACAAGCTCATGAAGATGATTTTCGCGTCGATCTGTGAGTTCGCTCCGGCTCCACCGATGCCCTGGTGTGCCTCGGCGAAAGTCCAGGCGCCGACATTGAGTTCGTATTGGGCGTTGGCCTCCATCGTCCAGCGCACCTCGATGACCGCGCCGGTTCCGAAACCGCCGCTGTCATAGCTGTAGTCCTCCGACGGATCGAACAGGGTTCCGCTGACTCGGCCACGGAAACGCTTCTCGAACGCGAGGGCCTGCAGAACCCCGTCACGCATCACCGTCATTTCGCATCCGGCCTCAACTGTGGCATCGGCGTCCAGCCCTGCGGATGCGACGCCGAAGTCTTGGGTGGACCGCAGCGAGCGCGCCATGCAGTGGACGCGGCGATCGGAGCGAAGCGCCACACCGAAGCCTGCGTGTGCGTTGACGAAGACGCTGCCGTCGGAGCCGAGCGTGTTACCCGCATGAGAGTCGAGTGCGGAGCGGCCGGTCTCCATCGTGAGGATCCGGCTGCGCGGTGGGCCGCCGTTCAGGTCGTGCCAGAACCAGGAGAAGTCGTAGGGAATCTGGAAGATCCGCGTGGGCAGACCTTCGAAGTCGCGGAGCATGGCGAAGGAGTTGTCGAGCTCGATCGGCGATACCTGCCGCGGAGGGTTTCCGTCACTCACCGGCAGTTCGGTGGTGCCGAGGATTCGGGCACGTTGGCGTTCGGCCGCCGACCGCAAGGCGTCGGCGCTACGCGGATCGTTGCGGACGTGGTCGAGAAGCGGCTGCCGCAACGCCTCGGCAGAGGCGCGATCTTCGGCGTCGAGTTCGCGCCTGCGCGCGGTCTCGGTGCTGTGATGTACGGCGAGCGCATGGATCGAATTCCGGACTGCCTGCCTGCTCTCCTCCGGGACCCGGTCGTCGAAATCGATCTCCACCGTCGATGTGACGGCGTCGGGATAGGTGGTCATCGTTGCTCCTTTCACGCTGAGCACCGCCCCCGTATCGTTCGCCATCCAGCAACCGGCCAGCACGAGTACCGAACTACTCGACTTTTCCTCCGGAGCCAGTGAGCCGCAGCCGGGACCTCGGCCTCGGCGGGTAGCCCTTCTGCGCGAGGTATCTACTCGTGGAGCGTCGGTGCATGTTTCGAACTAGCGCAAAGCCCTGCGCGTCGCGAAGAGCAGGACCTGCCGGTGGCAATCGGCCCCCTTCATCCGGAGAATGGCGCCGACTGCTCTGTTCAGGTCACCGGACGGTGAGCTCGGGCTCGTTGGGCACGTGCTGTGCCGTCAGCGCGAGAGAGTCTCCGGTGTCGTGCGCGATCGGTTCGGACGCGATCAGAATGTTCGGTTCCAGGTCGGGCGCAGGTTCTTTGTCGATCGTGCTCGGCGCGTGGTCGTCGGCCGCATACCTGACCGCCAGCCCCTGCTGGTTGCGGGCGATCGTTTCGGGGTGCGTTTCTATCGTCTCCGTACGCGCAGCGTGCTGCTCTGGTCCTGCGGAATCCGGAGTCGTCTGCTCATCCGCGGCAGTGAGCGCCGGCTCCGCAGGAGGCTGGTCCAGCGCTGCGGGTGCAGGCTCGACCGACCGCTCGCGCAGCGCAGCAGGCACACGGTCCACCGACCGCCCGCTCGGCGCAGCGGGGGCCGACTCCACCGAACGCTCGTGCAGCGCAGCGGGCGCACGTTCCACCGACCGTTCACTCGGCGCAGCTGGCGTCGGCTCCACCGAATGCTCGAGGGGTGCCGACTCGGTCTGCTCGCTGATCTTGATCCGGTGGAGTGTCTTTCGCACTGCAGCCGCCAACCGGGCGTCGAGCTCGGCTTCACCGGTGTCAGCGTCGGCATCGGCACTGTCCGGCTGCACCGCGGCAGACCGCCCGGCGGGCAGCGGTGTAGTGGCCAGCCACAGCTCGGTGAACGGAGGCGCGGGCACAGCCTTCGCGGATTCGGTGGCGGGCGCCTCGATCTCGTTCTGCTCAGTGGGCTGCTCGGTCGCGGCAACTGTGCTCGGTTCGCGCCGATCAGCGTCGGCCGGAAGCGGCACCTCCACATCGGCGGGCCGTTCCTGAACACTGGTCTGGTGCTCGCCGACGGGGCGAGCGGTCGCGGGCTGCTCGGTGAGGATGCTCGGCAGGATCTGATTACCGGCTCCGCCGACCTGGGTGAGCGCCGCCAGCCGCTCCTGGAGATCTTCATGGTCGGGCACCGCAGCGGTCGCCTGCTCGATCGCCCGCCCATATCTCTCGGCGACCAGCCGGTGCGTCACGAGTGCGACACCGATCATGATCGGCGCGATCGCGTGGATGCCGATGCCGGTGAGGTCGCCTGTCTTGAAGTAGGGGAAGATGTTCAGGGCGATGCTCGCGGTCAGCAATACGCCCTCGACGGTGTAGACCTGCCACAACCGCTCGATCACGCCCCACTCGGCGGTATCGCCGGTGGACAGCATCAGCGCGACGAGGACCGCGCTGATGAGCGCTTCCAAGCCGTAGGACAGCCAGAACATCGGGTTGGTCACGCCGCCGGTTGGGGCGATGTTCTGCTGCACCGTGACCGCGGAGAACAGCATCGAGAACGCGACCACACCGGCGAGCAGCCCAAGCACCCGCGGCTTGCGCTGATGCAGCCGAGCGACTTTCGCATGCGGGCTGCTGCTGTGGCGCTGTTCCCCGATCGCCTGCGCGGCCCGCAGCAGATCCGCTGCCTCACGTTCGGCCAGCTGGGACGCCGTGCGCCGCACCCGCTCCGCGGCATCGGCGGCGGCCTGGATCCGCGCCCGCTGCTCATGGCGTTCGTAGTCACGCACGAGCTCGGCCAACTCGCGGGATGCGGTGAGCTCACGCTCCGACAGGGCTGTCAGCAGAGCCGGATCGTCCTGGTGCGCCAACCGCTCATGCGCAATCTGCACCCGGTCCGGCAGCGCACCGGCCATCAAGTCATCCACCGGCGGCGCCATCGTCGGCGCGTGGGTCGTCAAACGACGGAGCATCAGCACACAACCTTTCCGGCGATCGAGTGTTCCAGACGCACTGCGCCAGAGCAGACCCGGCCGTCGACATCATTCCGTAGGCAGCGACGACCGTCACACCCGACACCGAAAGATGTGCCGTCTCCGAAACGTTGAGGGCTGACAGACGTCTGCGACGAACTAGGCGGCGAGCGCAAACGCGGCGGTTGCGGCGCTATCGGTGTCGCCCGCTCGCGTGATCAACCGGGCGATGGCTCGGGCGACCTCGACCGGCTGCTCGAGGATCACCGAGTGGCCTGCGCCGTCGATCATCACCAGGTCCGCGTAGTCGATGGCCGCGGCCATCGCGACCGAATGCGACGGCGGGGTCATCAGGTCTGCGGAGCCGCACAGCACCAGCGTCGGGATCGTCGACAGGGCGGGCAGCGCATCGGTGCGGTCGTAGGTCATGAAGGCGCTCAGGAAGCTCGCCATCGTCACGATCGGCGTCTCATTGTGCATCGCGTAAGCCAGGGCCAGTACGCGGGCGCTGACCTTGCGATTGCCGAATTCGGCGGTGCGGACGACCGGCGCGAAGACTGTGCAGGCCACCCGCTTGGCCTGCTGCATCAAGCGCGGCGCCCGGCGGACAGCCGCTTGGAAACCGGCAATGATCGGGTGCCGCAGCAGCCGCCCGAAGCCCGCGTCGGCGAGCCCGCTCGCAGCGGTCGCGATGAGCCCGACACCGACGATGCGGGTACCGACCTCGTGCTGATTCTGGCTGACATAGGTCAACACGGCCATGCCGCCCATCGAGTGACCGACGAGAACGACCGGCCCGGCGGGGGCGACCACGTCGAGCACATCGCGCAGATCGTGACCGAGTTGTTCGAGGTTGTAGCTCTGCCTCGACGCCGCCGCAGAATCGCCGTGACCGCGATGGTCGTAGCACACGACCCGCGCACCCGGGTTCTCGCGCAGCAGCGCATCGCGGACATCGGCCCACGACTCGGTGCGCAGGCAATGACCGTGCACGAGGACAACAGTCAGATCCGCATCCCGTCGGCCGTACTCGCGCACCGCCAGCTCCACCCCGTCATCGGCCGAAACCGTGGCACGGCGCTCTGCCGAGCGGGCAAATATGCTGGTGATCGACATCAGAGCCTCCGGTCCACGTGCGGTGACGTGGTCAACTCTGCGCCGATTCAGCCGCCTTTTTCAGAGCCCCGAGTGCTGAGCCCCGCTCCCCCGAGGGTGAACAGAACCCCCACCTAGGTGTTCAGAACGGCGGAGGCCCGATGATCGTGATCCCACCGTTGGCGGCAGCGCTGACTGAAAGCAAATCGAAGTCTGTTTGCTGAGCCGAGCCGTCGATCGGCTCACTCGCACCGAGGAAGAACGCCTCACACTCACACCCGGGCTGGATGACAAGCACGCGAGCATGTTCGCTTTCCACGAGAAATGCGTGCGGGGTTTCGCTCGGCACCCATATGTAGTCGCCGGCGTCGAGCATGTGGTCGTCGTCGCCGACCCGGAACCGTAGGGAGCCTTCGAGCACCCACATCGACTCCGCGATCGGGTGGGTGTGTAATGGCGTCCGCTTCCCGCCGTCGAGATCGACCTCGACCACAAGAAGCCCGTCCTGGGCCTCTGCCCGGCCGAGCTTCCAGGTCCATATTCCACCGCCATAAAACCAGCGCCGTTCGCCTTCGCCAGAACGCCGCACCACCCCGGCCGTTGAAGTTTGCATGATGTACTCCTTCGTGGGATTACAGTCCCATGATAGACCTCGGGTACCATGAACGCCATGGGCGAGGACTACCTGGAGTCGGGAAGAGTTCGACAAAAGCTGCGCACTCGCGAAGATCTGATCGCCGCCGCTCGTCGGCTGATCGAAGGTGGCGACACACCCAGGGTCGAAGAGGCGGCTGAGGCGTCGGGGATCTCACGAACGACGGCCTACCGGTACTTCCGGACCCAGGCGGAGCTGCTGGCTGCCGCATTCCCCGAAGTCGCGGTTCGCTCTTTGTTGCCCTCACCTGCGCCGGAAGACACAGTTGACCGCGTTCACGCCGTCACGTCTTCCATCATTGATGTGGTCGAACGTACCGAGAGCCAGCAACGAGCCATGCTGCGCTTGTCGCTGGGTGATGCGCCACATGAACTGCCGCTGCGGAAAGGCCGCGCGATCGGCTGGCTGGAGGAAGCACTCGAACCGTCGCGCGAAACCATGGGCGCGGAGTCGATCAAACAACTGGCAATCGCGATTCGAAGCATCTGCGGGATCGAGGCGCGCGTGTGGCTCAGCGATGTCGCCGGACTCGACTCGCACGACATACGTGCGCTTCAACTCTGGGCAGCAACCGCGCTCGTCGAGCGGGCAGCCGTGGAGCCCCCGCCCGGGAGATCAAGTTCCTGACGCATGGCGCCCTTGGGCGCTACTTGCTCACACGTTGAACCTGAACTCGACCCTCTTGACATCCAACATCCGCACGTCAAATGCCCTGTTCCGCGCCCACCTAACGTTCCGAAGCCGAATAACCTCTGTGCGGCTCCCGACCCCGCCTCCAGCGACTCGCTCGCTGCGATGTTGGCATCAGGGGTAGTCGACTTGTTCCGGTCGGGTACGTAGTTGCTGAGCGTCGGCGACTCGACCGCCTGCATAAGGCAGGTGCTCTATGGACTGCCTATGAGTCACGCTGATGTCAGGCCTCGTGGTCGCTCGGGTTCTGCGGGTGGGCAAGTCCCCGCCAGAACGGAGAATCGCGAGGGTGCTGCTGCGTGAGCACCGGCAGGACGGGTTTCGCAGTCTTACTGCGGACCAGCACGTCATCGAGCGAAGCAACGACGTCCAGCACCGAGCGCGGATCGAACTGACCGGACTGCCTCTTGGCCTTAACGCGCACGTTGTTCGGTGTGGGGCCAGCGTCGATGATGGAGTGGTGCCACAGCCGGCTGTGATGAGCAAAGCGATTACGGAGGTAGACCAGGGCCCTCACCCGGTAGGCAAAACCGCTCTTTGCTACTCCGATGCTGGTCGCGACGGCTTCGGGTAGCGTGCCCAGTGCCCCACGCTCGATGCACTTTGACAGTGTGCCGAACGACCAGGCCTCGACGGCCGACCAGACGGGCAGTTCGCTAAAGTCCTGCGCGCCTGCGTCCCTGGTCTTGAATCGCAGAATGTGGCGCTCCTTGCTCCGCTCAATGTCGCGCAAGCATGACTCGACGGTTCGTTCGCCCTGGCCTACATCGGTGTAAAAATCTTCCTTGAGGTACCGCCCGCATGGCCCGTGCGCATATGCGATCACACGCGCCGTATGGGTCCGTAGCAGTAACTCAACACGGGCGAGTGGCGGTGCGAGCATCGTCCGCAGCGCCTCGTCTGCTTCGTAAATCGCCCGGATCTCATGGAAGGTCGTGCCTGGACGGAAGTCATCGTCGCCCAGGTGTGGAGCCTGCTGGAAGTACCGCGCGTAACCGGAGAACCTGTAGTAGTTGTTCGCGGTGAGGAATGCGGAACACCCAGCCTCATCCTCGATGACAAGACCCCGTTGCTGCAGGAGCTCAATCTGCTCCCCCACGGACAGGCTCGGCTTCACAGACCCCCCGGAAAGAAAAGGCCCCTCCCATTTGAGCTTCAAAGAGAGGCTTGGGAGGGGGACGATTGGAACCAGCATAGCTCATGAGCAGAGTCGGCGCCAGCCGCCGCTGGGCATCAGTTGTTGCCTACGAGGCGCAGTACTGGCCGCTGGTCGGCCTCTCCGAGCAGGTCGCGAACCTGCAGTGGGCTGATCTTCAGGACATCGGCGAGAGCCGGGATACTCACGCCGTGGTCGCCGGCGAGTTCGGCTGCCTTACTCAGCAGTGTCGGCACCTCCCCCGGATACGCGCTCGTCGGATCGGCGGACGGGTCGATGACCACAGCGAGGCGTTGGTACGCCCGGCGCGCGGACGACTCGGTGGTGCGGCCGCGCTCGACCATCCGGCGGACCAGCGAGTGGGGCGAGACGCCCCAAGTCCTGCCCAGCCGGTCGAGAGCGGCCAGATCGAACCGCTGGGGTAGGGCAGCATCCATTGACGCGGCCGGCGTGAGGAATGCGGCGGCGAATTCGTCGGCCTCATTCTCGATGGCTGCACTGTGCTCGCCGGAGTCGGCATGCAGCAGCAAGTGCCCAATCTCATGCGCAATCGAGAATCGGTGGGTAAATACGTTTTCGGTCCGCCGAGGGGTCGTGATGATGATCGGACGGTCGACAATCACAACGGAGAAGGCATCGACGGCGTCGATCTCGCCGAGCGGGCGCACAGCGACGACGATGCCGCGGGACTCAGCCGTGGCGACCAGGTGCTTGACTGGGCCGTCGGGCAGGCCCCAGTGCTGGCGCAGAAGCGCGGCGGCCTCGGCGGGCGCAGTGCCCCGGTTAACCTCAGGGAGGTCGGCCTCGGGAAGCTTGATGTGTCGCTCAAGCGCGAATGTCAACTCCCACACCAAAGTCGCGGTGGCCAGTGCCTTTTGGCGGTCGCTCACGCGCGCCGAACGCAGGCTCCGGAAGTGGGCATTTACGGTGTCGATGCGGGCCAGGGGACGACCGACGCCGAAGAAGCCAGGGCGGACATCCAGGGCCTTCGCCAAGCGGTCGAGCACGTCGGCGCGCGGTGAGTTAACCCCGGCCTCGTAGTGGCCGATCGCGGCTGCCGACACTCCTACCTCGGCCGCCAGGTCGGACTTCGTCACTGAACGACGGACACGAGCTTGGGTTAGCCGCGCCGGTTCGAAACGGCCGTGCGTCTGCCCAGAGCCGGGTAGGTCGAACAGGCGCGGGGTACCATCACGCATCTGGATGCGTCCCCTCCTGCTTCTGCAGCTCGACGACGGGGCCGACCGGGGTGCCACTATCGAACGACTCGACGTCCGAAGTCGCGCGTTCAAAGTCGGCCTCGGGCTGCCAGATGGCTTCATGCCCGTGCAGCTTGACCTTGCCTGCGTCGTCGAGGACAGCGACAGCCCACTCGATCGACTGCAACTGCCGCGGCGACGAATGGACCATGACAAGCACTAGAGGCATTGTGTCACCGACCGCCGCCACCAGGCGCTCGACGATGGCCTCGTCAGTGTTCTCGGCCGCCTCGTTGTCCGGCTCGGGCGCCTCCTCGAAGCCAGGCTCGAAAAGCATAGGGTCTGGAGGCTGGGCAGCAAAGCCGTTCATCCGCGTCGGGCTGGACGCGAAGTTACTGACCGCGTTCGGGGTGCCCGGCACCCGCCAGACATACACCAGGCAGTCGTTGACTACGGGAAACTCGTGCCCTGCAGGGGCTAGCTTGTGCGACTGAAAGCCGCGATCGGCCAGCGCCTGGTGGGCGTCATCGAGGAGATCGCGCCACTGACTGCCAAAGCCCATCGAGTACCGCGACCCCGAAGCCAGGTGCGCGTCTGCTGCGCGGTCGTGCCTGGAACGGACAACTTCGACGAGCAGTTCACGGATGCCGGGAGCGTGGAAGCCGAGAGCATCGGCGGGCGAATGGAAAACCATGTTGGACTCCTGAATTCGCGTCCGGATCCGCGTAGTCGGCCAGAACTGAAACTTCAGTATGACACGCGATTCGCGCACATTCGCTTCAGTCAGGATCGGCGTGGCGCCGCAGCCGCAGGAACCAGGCCAGGCGAGTCGAAATATGGATAACGGTCACCGGCCGCCGCTACCTCCCCGAACTAGTAACCGACACCCTCCTTTACGGCTGACAAAACGCATGCTCAAGCCAAATTTCGCACTGAACGAACCGGCCAGGGTTCTGCCCCGACGGAACGACTGAGCCTCCACCCAGAAGCGACGGACGCACCGCCCTACTTCTTCGCAGACGCTAATCCGCTACGGAATTCGACCGGGGTCCGATCGAATACCTGCACGTCAAACGCACTGTTCACCCCTCGGCTCACGTTCCGAAGCCAAATAACCTCTGCGCCAACACCTGCGGCCCCACTACCGCAGGCCCACTCTCCCGCCACCAGCCCCGTGCACCTAGCTCTAGCGGGCTCAAGCGCGCGCTCATGCCGATTTCAGAATGGGTGGAGCTGTCCCTGGCCTGGCTTGTCGGGTGAGCTGGTCCGGCCCGGCCTCCTCGGGGCTCTGGAGCGACCTCAGCATAGAGCGCGTCATTACCCCCGGGCTACACCCACATCGACACAGTCCTGGGCGCACCGCTCCAGAACGACGGCCACCCCGACCAGATCGTCGTCGAGATCGCGAGATTCACCCGCAGGGTGACCAACTGAGCCACGCCGGTCCACGGCGCTAACCGCGCGCCGCGCTAGCGCTACCTTCGAGCGTCACCCGCAACCATGTAATGAGCGTGCAGATCAGTCGCAGGCTCCGATCCGTGCCGTCCGGCAGGAAGGGCAGCACCAGCAATGACGGAACGCTCGCCAGCACGATGATCAGCAGCGGCACCAGCGCCACCGTCACCAGAGCGAGACGCGGGGCGCCATGGAGTAGAGCCAGAAATGAAGTCATCGCAACCACCTTCGTTCGAGGCCGAGCCGCTTGCCGCCTCGGTCGTGGGTTCAGTGATAGAGCCGGTAACGGTTGTGCTGCCAGCCATCTCGGACGCCCGGACAGTACGACCCGCTACGCTGCCGGTGAGGTTCGTGTCCGAGCTTGTCCGAGGGGTTTGTCCGACAGGGGGTTTGCACCATGGAAGACATAGGCGATCGCAGCCGGTGGTTCGCCGAACTCCAGGACTTGGAGACCGCGGCCCTGCGTGGACGCAGCCGCAGCCGGGAGCGGGCCCGCAAGCACATCCCGAAACAGACCGCCAGTGACTGGTTCAACCGTCGTGTTCCGGACGATTTCGACGACATCTGGCCGATGATCGAAACCTATCTCGCCTGGTCGAGTCGAAGCGTGGATCGAGCGCACTGGACGAAGCTGCATTCGGCGGCGCGCCAGACCGCCGACCGACCCGACGACAATACCGGCCGATATGCGCGGGAATGGGCGAATCTGGTTACCCACCACCAGATTTGGTCTCACATACCCGCCGACCATTGGACCGAGGACCTCAAAGTCAGAACCGCGGAACTGGCCCGGGTCCTCGCGACGCTCTACACACGGGCCGAGACCACGATCGATGATCCGTGGCGGGACGAGCGCTACCTGCACCGCTATACCCTGGCCGTCGAGTGCCTGGCCTCGTGGGCGCAGGGCGAGAACACCGAGCAACTCAGCCATGGCGAGGCCGTCCTACTGGTGCTCACACCGCTTCTCCATCAGGTGCAACGCGGAAGAGCGACGGCCCGGCTCGCCGCTTCGATCTTGCCCGCGGAAAGCCCCTCGGATTCGAGCACGCACCGCCACACCGACTTCGAGGGCTTCCTGCTCGACTATCAATGGCTGGTGCGCCGCGCTCGGCAGGCGGCCTTGCCCGACCGCAGATCCGCCCGGCGCGAGATCGACTGGTGGCTGCTGCATCGCTGGATAGCCGAACGTAAACCGATCGAGTTCACCGAGATCCGTGAGCTGCTGGGCGAATTGCCGAAGCTGCAAAATGATCTCGCGGAGATCCTGGAGCCGGAACGTCTCACGGCGCTGATCGGTTGCCTGTCCCTCGACATCGACCGATTGACTAGCGAGGGCGGTATGCGGCTCAAGCCGCATTCCTATCTCGGACTTGCCGGCCCTCGCGGAACGCAGCCGCTGCGCGAACGAATGGTGGGGTTGTTGCTGGTGACGGCGCGAACTCTGGCGTTGGACATCACCCAGCTCTCCCAGGTCGTCGTCGACCACCTCGGTATTCCGCAGCCGGTGGACCTGGATGAGCTGCGCGCGACGCTGTGTCACGCCCGGTGGAAACTCGCTGGCTCCGGCCGCAAACCTGGTGGCTGCCAACTCGATGCCGACTGCGACCATCCGGCCGCACTGCACGCGGTCCGCTCACACGTCGGCACCGTCGACACACGGTTGAAGGCGATCCACAGGTTCCTCGTCGACAGCGCGGACCCGTCTCTCGACCTGCTGCGCGGTCTCCCCTCCTACGCGTCCGCGATCAAGGTGACGCCCGCCGTGGACTCCGATGGCCAGGCGAAGTTCCAGGATTGGAATGCCCGCTTCACCGTCGACGAGCGGCGGATCCAAGAACTCCTGATGGGAAACCAGCTGTACGGTTCGCCGGACCTGGCGATCCGCGAGATGTATCAGAACGCGCTGGACGCCTGCCGGTACCGGCGCGCCCGCGAAGAGTACTGCGCGCGGCAAACCGGGCAGCGCTCCACTTTCGAAGGCGAGATCCGTATCGAGCAGCGGATCGACGGCGACGGCCGGATGTACATCGACTGCCACGACAACGGCGTCGGCATGGGCGAGCCCGAGATCATGGGCGCGTTCTCCCGCGCGGGCACCAGCTTCACCAGCATGTCGGAGTATGTGGAGGAGCGCGCCGAGTGGGCGCGCGTCGGACTGCAGATGTTCCCGAACAGCAGGTTCGGCATCGGTGTGCTCAGCTACTTCATGCTCGCCGACGAGATCCAGGTGACGACGAGCAGGTTGCCGCGTTCCGGGGGTCTGGCCGGTCAGTGGCTCGAGGTGACGATTGTGGGGCCTGGGCATCTCTTCCGAATCAAGCAGATCGATCCCCCGCATGTCGGTCCGGGGACCAGGGTGCGCCTGTATCTACGCTCCGATGCCCGGACCATGTCAGCCGTCACCGCGCTGCGGCGGCTCCTCGGCATCGCCGAGTTCCGGACCACCGCGATCCACGACGATGGGGATCAGAGCGACGAACAGGTCTGGCTACCACAACAATTGAACGCGGGCGAGCACAGCTCACGCGTCAGCGATGGCGTCAGCGCGCACGGTGGTCTGTTTCACTGCACGCCGCAACCGACCGGGCAAGTAGTGTGGTGTGAACGAGGCGGAGGTCTTCTGGTCGACGGCATCAATGTGGGCACGGCGCAGCACACCGGAGTCCTCGCCAGCATCGAGGGATCGATCGTGCCTGCGGGAGCCATCGTCAACCTCACCGGCGACGGGCAGATCCCGCTGTCGGTCGATCGGACCATGATTGTTCAGGATGTCGCCGAACGGGTAGCGGATCTGCTGACGCAGGCGGCGCGGGAGCTCGTGGAGAATCCGCCTGCTTTCTTGAATCATCCATGGATCTACAGTATTTCGGCGACCAGTCCCCGGGTTGCGGATATCCTCACCGACGCCGCTGCCGACGCGCGTAGCGCCTTGGCGATCGGCGACCGGAAACTCGATACCCTGGTCACCGGAAGCTGGCCACCGGACGTCGACTTGCTAAACCTGACTGTCCGGAACTGGTGGCAAATCAAGAGTACCCTCGGCTACGAGCCCAAGACAATACATGGAAGGGCGCCGAACCACATCTTCTTGTGGCGGGCGCTAGCACACCGAACCGGATCCGCATGGCGGCTACTGTCCACCGCGTTTCCGGGACTTTCCGCCGCACCCACGACCATGCCGGGCCGGCCGTCCGATGCTCTGATCATCACAGAACGCGAGAACCCGCGCTGGAGCTCGCTGGCGAGCCTCACACAACCGGGGCGTTATTTGCGGATTTCGCAGGTTTCGGGACTGGAGCTCGCGCGCATCGCTGAACGAGCTGTCGCATTGCGGGTACTCGACGCCGCCTCAGCGCAGCGGATCGTCGACACGGCTCCCTCCGCGGCACACTCCGAAGTCTTGCGTCGAGACATCGAGCTGCTGAAACTGAAGCCGGAAACCAGAGGCGGCTGGTTGCCGATCGCGGAGCCGGTGTCGCTCGGACACTTGTTGAATGCGATCAAGGAACTGGGTATCGACCTGCCACACGCCGCGGAACGCCTGGCGAGATATGGGTACCATCTGAGCACACCGAGCAGCCTGCCCAGTCGAATCGACGAGCAGGACGAGATACTCCTCGAGCCAGTCGCAACCTCCTACGCAAGCTATTCGAGTGATGACATTCCGGCTTCTCCTGGCCGGATGGTCAAGTCGTCACTTGATACCGGTCTGACGATCCCATCGGTCATCGATCGCCTCCAGAAGTACGGAGTGACAGCACCCACCGACATTCCAGATGACGCCGGACCAGGCGACTTGATCCTCCTCAGCCGGTTTCTGGACGGTAACCCCCCATGGCTCACCGTCGCCGACCCTATTCAGCCAGGCTTCATTTCAGCGGCTGCACGGGAGATGAGTATCGCCTCCGCCGAGGTAGTCGTAAGACTGCGCGATTACGGATTCCAGCTCGCTGCAGGGACCGTCGTCGATGCGATCACCGCGTACGACGCCGAATTGCTCAGTGAGGGCGACGACACGAGGGGGCCATGGCTCGACGTCCGGGAAGCCGTTCCGCCCGGACACATCTTGAGTGTTGCCCAGAACCTGAACATCACCCCGTCGGAGGTAGCCGATCGGCTGGCCGAATACGGCTACCGGATCGGACGTCCGATTCCCGGCGATTGGGCGAGTGCCGATCTCGAAATCCTGGCCGACATCGTGGAGGGCGGCTGGCTGCGGATCGAGGACCCGATCTCTCTCGGCATTCTTTCCGAGTTCGCCGAGAAGGACCGATTACCCTCCCTCATCAGAGTGGGCACGCGCCTGAACGAGTATGGATTCGAGGTACCGAGGCACGGAAGATTCGATGACCTGGACGAACGCATCATCCTGATACACGACGACTTCGATTCCGAAGAGCTCAATTTCGGAAGCTGGTTCTACGACACAAACCGCGGCGCCGTCACCGTCCGTGAGGTCTTGCTGATCTCATATCGGGTAGGGCGATCCATTCCCGCGGTTGTCGACCGATTGACAGCCTACGGTCTGCGGGTGCCGGAAGGCGTCGACTTGGGCGAGGAGGTCGATCGCGATGACCTCGTGATGCTCGGGCAAGGTCAGGACCGCTACATCGGGCACGTTTGGCTAGACGAGAGCGAACCTGTTTGCCTGGCGCACCTCTGCGATATCGCCAACCGTTTGGGGCGGTCGCTCGAGAGCGTCGCGCGCCGCATGTCCGAGCTGGGCATAGACATCCCCTCGCTCGACGATCTGGTCTTGTCCGCGCTCGAACTGGTTCCGTGGGTATCCTCGCCAGGCGACCTCCCAGCCCTGCTCCAGCGGGATAACGCGGCCGAGACGGCGTGAATCACAGTGCGGGAGTTGCGACTACACCGAAGTCTAGCCGACTAAAGCAGAGCCGGTGTTCAAGATCTCGCCGAAGGCGACCTTCTCCCACACCAGCTTCTTCACGGAAACTACGTTCTCCGACGATGTCGCTTTTCAGGCGTTGTTCGAGCAATCGGGGCAGTAGGGCGGACCCGCTGGCGGTTCACCTTCGAGCGGCATGAGGACCTGACCTGACCCCGCCGGTTCGGTCCGGGATGTGTGAGAGTCTTCGTAGCCCGACGTGGGGTGGAAAGGCTCGATGACACGATGGCGACACGTAAACGGCATACCCCTGAGCAAGTAGTTCGGAAGCTGACCGAGGCCGACAGGCTGCTGGCCGAGGACAAGGACGTGGCCGAGGGGTGCCGGGTCCTTCAGATCACCGAGGCCACCTACTACCGGTGGCGCAACCAGTTCGGTGGTTTGAAGGCTGACGACGCGAAGAAACTAAAGGACCTCGAACGCGAGAACGCCACTCTGAAAAGGCTTTTGACTGAGGCCGAGTTGGAGAAGGCGGCGTTGAAGGAGATCGCGCGGGGAAACTTCTAGCCCCAGTCAACGCCTCGTGTGCCCGGTGACCGGGCAGCAATCGCAGCACCCAACGCCGATCACTCGCCGACTAGGGGCACACCGACCCCGACGCCGGACTACGAACCTGGCTGCGTGACTGGGCGAAACCCATCCACACCAGGGCTTCCGACGCGCCTACCACGATGCCCGCGGCGAGGGCTGGACGGTGAACCACAAGAAGATCCAACGACCGACGCGGCCCAACGCGTGACGATTTCAACCTGCCGCACCAAAGCCACCAGCACCGCTGCCGACAAGTGCGTCTCTGACACTATCCCCTTTGGGGTCAGATCCGCGTCCCATACTTGGCGTCATGACGCGACACCACCAAGCAGAAACGGCCCTCTGACGCGATGAACATCGATCCAGCCGACAACTACCGAGGCATCCCGATGCTCGAATTCCGCCAGCGTCTGCGAGATTCGGTCAATCACTTCCCGAACCTGCCAGACGACCATTTCGAGCTGCACTTCGACGTAGAGATGACCCGGCACCTACTTGAGGACGGCTACATCGAGCCAGCACCTGAGGGCAAAAGGCCGCTGCGCGATGACCTCGGCGGCGGCTACTACCGTGCTACGCGCAAAGGGTTCCAAGTCATGAACGCGAGCGCCGCGAGGCCGGTCCGCCGGTCCACCGCTCAGAAGTCACTGGACGGACTGCTCTCCCGGATGGTCGAGGCTGAGGCCGACCCGTACACATGGTGGGTAGTAAAGCGCGCGGTGTTGTTCGGCTCGATGCTGGATGACGACCGCGAGTACGTCAGCGACGTCGATGTCGCGGTCGAGTTCATGCCACACCCCGATCCGCAGCGCACCCCTCCAAGGGAGGCCAGACTCGAATTGTCCAGGGCACTGCTATCGCGGAGTCCGCTACCGAAAGACTTCCGTTGGCGGAGCGATATAGAGGTCCGAAAGTTCCTGAAGAACCGGCAGCGTTCGTTAAGCCTGATGGACCTCGATGAGCGAGGAATCGCCGGATTGGGCTGGGACGTCCCTCACCGCATCATCTACGACCGCGAACGTGGCGGTCAGCTCGACAGGTGATACCGCACAGCGCTTCGTTACTACTTCTTCGCAGACGCTAATCCGCTGCGGAACTCGACGACATCGCCGTCCGCCATGACGTAATCCTTGCCCTCCATGCGCACCTTGCCCGCCGACTTCGCGGACGCCATCGACCCGGCGGTGACGAGATCATCGAAAGCCACGACTTCGGCCTTGATGAACCCGCGCTCGAAGTCGGTGTGGATGACGCCGGCAGCCTTGGGCGCGGTGTCGCCCTGGTGGATGGTCCACGCCCGAGCTTCCTTCGGGCCGGCCGTGAGGTAGGTCTGCAACCCGAGGGTGTGGAAACCGGCGCGCGCAAGGGCGTGCAGGCCCGGCTCGGTTTGGCCGATCGACTCCAGCAGTTCGAGTGCTGATTCCTCGTCGAGTTCGAGGAGCTCGGCTTCGACCTTGGCGTCGAGGAAGACGGCGTCGGCAGGGGCGACGGAGGCCTTCAGTTCGGCGACCTTGGCTTCGTCGGTGAGGACGGATTCGTCGGCGTTGAAGACGTAGAGGAAGGGCTTGGTGGTGAGCAGGGAGAGCTCTTTGAGCAGCTCGGTGTCGACCTTGTTGCCCGCCGCGAACAGGGTGGTGCCGCCGTTGAGGACCTCTTGCGCCGTCTTGGCGGCATCCGCGATCGGCTTGCGGTCCTTCTTGATCTTGGCTTCCTTTTCGAAGCGCGGGACCGCCTTCTCCAAGGTTTGCAGGTCGGCGAGGATGAGTTCGGTCTCGATCACCTCGATGTCGGCGGTCGGGTCGACCTTGCCGTCGACGTGCACCACGTCATCGTCGGCGAAGACGCGAACCACCTGGCAGATGGCGTCGGCTTCGCGGATGTTGGCGAGGAACTTGTTGCCGAGACCCGCGCCTTCGGAGGCGCCCTTCACGATGCCCGCGATATCGACGAACGACACAACGGCCGGGACGATGCGCTCGGAGCCGAAGATCTCGGCGAGCGTGCCGAGCCGCGGGTCGGGCAGCGGAACCACCCCGACGTTCGGCTCGATGGTCGCGAACGGGTAGTTCGCGGCCAGCACGTCGTTGCGGGTCAACGCGTTGAACAGCGTCGACTTTCCGACGTTGGGCAGGCCGACGATTCCGAGGGTGAGACTCACGGGAAGAAGAGTCTACGCGGTGGCCCCACCCTCTCGACCGCTCAGGGGATCAGCACGACCTTGCCGAGGTTCGTGCGCTTCTCGATGACGGTGTGCGCGGTAGCCACGTCCTCCAACGCGAACTCCGCATGCACCACCGGACGCAGCAGACCGGAGGCGAAATACTGCCACAGTTCCTGACGCCAGTGCTCGTAGACATCGGGCTGTTCGCGCGCGATGCGGGCGATCTGGAAACCGATCACCGACTTCGCGCCGGACAGCAGGTCGTAGGCCTGCACCGCGCCGCCGCCGGAGCTGTAGGCGACAAGCCGGCCGCCGGGTGCCACCGCCGCGAGAGCAGGGGTGAGCAGTTCACCACCGACTGCGTCGAGGACGTAGTCGACGGGCGAACCCCAGGAAGTGTCGTCATAGGCGACGACCTCGTCGGCACCGAGTTCGCGCACGAAGTCCGCCTTGGCGGGATCCGAGACTGCACCGACGACCCGCGCCGCACCCCGCACCCGCGCCAGCTGCACCGCGAGATGTCCGACCCCGCTGGCTGCCGCGGTGATCAGCGTTGATTCACCCTCGACGGGTGTCGCCGCATCGAGCGCACCCAACGCCACCAGACCGCTGCGCACCAGCGCCACCGCATCGACCGCCGACGCACCGTCGGGAATCGGCGAGGCCATCGCCACCGACAGCAGCGCGTACTCGGCGTACCCGTGCCCGAGGACCACACCGGTTACCCGATACCCGGGCGCATAGCTGTCGACCCCTTCGCCGACGGCGACCACTTCACCGGCGATCTCGCCGCCCAGCGGAATCGGTTCACGCTGTTCGCGAACCTTCCGCACGCCCGGCAGCGTCACACCGATCGCCTCGACGCGGACAAGTAGTTCGCCCGGACCGGGCGTCGGTACATCAGCCGAGACGACCTCGAGCACCTCGGGACCTCCGCTGTGCTCATATTGCACCCGCCGCATCACACCTCCAGGCTTGGTTCAGGAGCGGTAACGGTAACCACACACCGGCTCCACCTCACATACCCAAGTACCCGCGAGTGCGGCATCTCACCCTCGGCGTTAACAGGTAGAGAGGGATGTCACCTGCTCTTCGGCGTGTCGGGAGACTCGTGCGAGGCGTGTCGGGCGGCGTAGCGTCGGTGTCATGGCTCCGATCTCGGAGGTGGTGACGGCGCGACCGGCGCCGGGGCTGGCGGCGTTCATCGACCGCTATATCGGCTACCGGATGACGGGGTACGCGCCCGGCCTGCATCGCGGACTGCCCTCGCGGCATATGACGTTCATCGTCGCGATCGGGCCGACCATCGACGTCGTCACCCAGACCGACGCCGCGCAGGCCCCGGCGGACTACCGGTGCGTGCTGAGCGGCTTGCAGCCGGGCCCGGCGGCAATCGCGCACAACGGAACCCAGGAGGGTGTGGCGATCGAGCTGACCCCGCTGGGCTGTCGCGCCCTGTTCGGCATGCCTGCGGGCGAACTCTGGAATATCTCGGTGGAGATGGCCGACGTGACCGGTCCGGTAGCGGGACAGCTTGCCGAAGAACTGAACCTGCACCCCGAATGGCCGCGCCGGTTCGACGCCTGTAATCGCGTCCTCATGAAACTGGCCCATCCAGATCGAGTGGTGGCCCCGGAATTGAGCTGGGCGTGGCGGGCGGTAGTCGGCTCCGGCGGGGCGATCCCGGTCGCACCGCTGGCCGAGCGGATCGGGTGGAGCAGACAGCATCTGACGCGCCGGTTCGGGACGGAGTTCGGTCTCAGCCCGAAACTCGCCGCGCGGATCGCCCGCTTCGACCGAGCCAAGACGATGCTGGCCCACACGCCGTCGTTCGTCAGCATCGCCCAGATCGCGGCGACCTGCGGTTATTACGATCAGGCGCATCTGAATCGGGATTTCGCCGAGCTGGCCGGATGCAGTCCGACGATGTGGCTGGCCGAGGAGATTCCATCCGTCCAAGACCCGGACACCCCCGGAGAGTGACGCTGAAGCCATGACTACGCCAACTTCGACCACCACCCACGTCTGGCCCTGCCTGGCCTTCCGTGACGCCCGCGCGGCCGCGACATTCCTCACCGAGGCCTTCGGTTTCGAATTGACGGCACTGTATGCCCGCGAGGACGACCCGTCCGTCGTCGAACACGCCGAAATGCGCTGGCCCGCGGGCGGCGGCATCATGTTCGGCTCCACCGGCCGCAACGACAGCGAATTCGGGCAGCGCCCGACCGGCGCCGCGTCCCTTTATCTGGTGTGCGACGACCCGGACGCGCTGTATGAACGCGCCACCGCCGCGGGTGCGCGGCTGGTCCGCGGACTGCGCGACGAAGACTACGGTTCGCGCGGTTTCAGTGTCGCCGACCCGGAGGGGAACCTCTGGAGTTTCGGCACCTACGCGGGCGAATAGCCACTCGATATGCGCCGCGGCCCACTCTTCAGGGCCGCGGCGTTCTATTCCGCGGTGTGCGGGTTCCCACAACGGCCCGACATAAATGGACCGCAGTCCGGTTGAGTGCTAACTTCGGTCATCGAAGCGAGCGATCCTTACCGCTTCCGCAAGGATCAACCGAACGCACAGGAGACTCGATGACCACCACGCAGCCGACCGATCTGCTCGAGCTCGACGCCGCCACCCAGGACCTGCTGTTCCGCGAGGCGCGCACCGCCAACACCTTCACCGACGAGCCGGTCGGCGACGAACAGATCCAGGCCATCTACGACCTGGTCAAGTGGGGCCCGACCTCGATGAACCAGCAGCCGCTGCGCGCGGTCGTGCTGCGCAGCCCGGAAGCCCGGCAGCGGCTGGTGCAGCACATGGGCGACGGCAACAAGGACAAGACCACCAAGGCTCCGCTGACGGTGGTGCTGTTCGCCGACAACAACTTCCACGAGCACCTGCCCACGGTGTTCCCGCATTTCCCGGGCGCCAAGGACTTCTTCGCCGACGACGCCTACCGCGAGCATTCGGCCAAGCTCAACGCTTCCTTGCAGATCGCCTACTTCATCATCGGTGTCCGCGCCGCAGGCCTGGCCGCAGGCCCGATGAACGGCTTCGATCACGAGGCCGTGGAGAAGGAGTTCTTCCCCGAGGGCGGCCACCACGCGCTCGTCGCCATCAACATCGGCAAGCCCGGCACCGACGCCTGGTTCCCGCGTAGCCCGCGCTTCGAGGCGAAGGACGTCATCACCACCCTCTGAGCTGGTGCGCTCGTCGGCCCTGTCGCGATCGGCGACGGGGCCGATTCGCCTGTCCGCCTCGGGCAACTCATCGTCCGCCGAGCCCGGACAGCGCGATTCCGCGAATGAAAGCTCGCTGGGCGACTGCGTAGATGAGCAACAGCGGCAACAGAATCAGCATCGAAGTAGCCATAAGTATCGGCCATTTGGTGTGGTACTGACCTTGCAACCGCACCAGACCCAAAGTCGCGGTCGCGATCTCGTCCCGTTGGATCATCACCAGCGGCCACAGAAAGTCGTTCCACACCGTGATCCAGGTGAGCACCGCCAGCACCATGAGCGCCGGCCGGACCTGCGGCAGCAGCACGCGCCAGTAGACCTGCCAGGTGGTGCAACCGTCGAGTATCGCGGCCTCTTCCAGTTCGGTGGGCACGGTGAGGAAGAACTGCCGCATCAGATACGTGCCGAAGGCGCTGCCGAAGACGCCGGGCACGATCATCGCCCACGGTGTATCCACCCAGCCGAAGGCACGCATGAGCAGGAACTGCGGAATGAGCGTGACCGTCAGGGGGACCATGAGCGTCGCCAGATATGCGAGAAACAGCGTCTCGCGCCCACGAAACGGCAACCGCGCGAACGCATAACCGGCCAGCGAGCAGAAGAACACATGGCCCGCAGTCACGCACGCCGCATAGACGGTGGTATTGAGCAGCATCCGGCCCAGCGGCAGCAGATCGAACACCTCCATATAGTTCGACCACTGCGGATCAGCGGGTATCGGCGCCGGATCGGTGACTGCACCTTCGCTCTTCAACGACCCGGAAAGCGCCCACAGAATCGGCGTCAATGCCGCCCAGGCGACAACCACCAGCGCCGCGTACACGCCTACCCCGGCCATCGCTCGCCGCACGATGGCACGATCCACCCGAATACCGCCCAGCCGCCGCCGGGACCCCGTGCCCCGCGTCGCCGTGGCGATACCGCCCGCAGCAGTCGATGGGTGCCCAGAGGTCACTGTCCTCACCCGCTCACCTCCCCACGCCGCGAATACCGCAACTGCACGACCGTCAGCACGAACAACCCCGCGAACATCACCCACGCCAACGCCGACGCGTACCCCACTTCATAGAACGCGAAGGCGTGCTGGAACAGCATGATTCCGAGTAGGTAAGTCCCCGTCTCCGGCCCGCCGTTGCCGCCGGTGAGCGCGTACGCCTGGTCGAAGGCCTGCACCGAGTTGATGATCGTGATGACGAAGACGAACGACAGCGGCCCCCTGATCAGCGGAATCGTGATGGACCAGAACCGTCGCACCGCGCCGGCGCCGTCGATGCGCGCGGCCTCGTACAACTGTTCCGGCACCCCTTGCATGGCGGCCAGCAGGATGACGGTCGCGAACGGCACGCTTTTCCACACCGTGACGATGCTCAACGACACCAGCGCCAGATCCGGATCGATCAACCAGGGCACCGGATCGATACCGAACCGGCCGAGCAGCAGATTGAGCAGCCCGTCGTCGGTGGTGAAGATGAACCGCCACACCACCGCCATCGCGACCGTCGAGGCGACCAGCGGCAGGAACGCAGCGGTCCGGAAGAACCCGATCCCGACCGTCGCGCGGTTAAGCAGCGCGGCAACGACGAGGCCGATCCCCACCGTCGGCAGCAGCGTCAGCAGGGTGAACACCACCGTATTGCGCACCGCGATCATGAACAGCGGGTCCGCGGTGAACAGCCGCCGATAGTTCGCGAGCCCGACGAACCGCGGCGCACTGAACAGATCCCAGGAAAACAAGCTCAGATACAGCGACACCGCCAGCGGCCCCACCAGGAACACCCCGACCCCCACCACATTCGCCGCCACGAACCACCGCCCCGCCCGCGCCCGCCGCCGCGCCAACCCCGAACGCCGCGCGAGTGGTACCTGACTGCGGGTGCTTCTCGCGGTTTGCCGCAGCCAGGTACCACTCACCGCGCGCTCTCCTGTGTGAGGAGTGCGTCGACGGTGCGGGTGAGGTCGGGGTGCAGGGAGGTGGCGGGGGCCGCGCCGCGCAGGACGCGGTTGGCGCCGCGTTCGACCAGGGCCTGGACCTTTCCCCATGCGGGGGTGACCGGGAGGGCGCGGGAGTGGCGCGGTCCATCCGTGAGCACAGCCAGGTTGGTGATGTCGCGGTGGGCCTTCGCGAATTCCCTTGATGGGAGCACCGATTTCAGGACCGGCACGAACAGCCCGGATTCCGCGATGATCGCTTGGCCCACCGGTCCGGTCGCGAATTTGACGAACTCCCAGGCTTGTTCGATCCGCGGACTGTCGGCGGCGATCGCCAGCCCGGTGCAGCCCACATCGGTGATCGCACCTGGTCCTCCGGCCGGTCCTACCGGCAGCACGGTCAGGTCGATATCGAGATCGTCGTGCCCGGCGAATTCCGAATACAACCAATGCCCGCCGAGCACCATGCCCGCTCGCCCGCGCCGAAACAGGTCGGGAGCCGAGACCGATTGCTGATCGGCGACTCTCGGCGCCACCCGATGACGCACGGCGAGGTCGGCATAGAACTGGAAGCCCGCAGCGAACCGCGGGTCTCCCAGGTTGGTGCGCGTCGGCGCGACCGACGGCGTGAACCAGTCGACCCCGTTGTTCATCCCGAAGCACGCGGCCGAGAAGTACGGCACCCAGGCATCGGCGAAACCCCAGCGCCCCTTGCCTTCGCGAGACGTCACCGCCTTCGCCGCATCGAGGAATTCGTCGAAACTCCAGGCCTCGTCCCAGTTTCTCGGCGCCCGAACTCCCGCCTCGGCGAACAGCTCCCGGTTGTAGTACAGGAACACCCCCGACCACTGCTCGGGCAACGCGTACTGGCCGCCGCCGTAGGTGAAGGTGTTGTACAGGGCGGGAAAGCTGTCCCGCCGCAGCGCATCAGCGTATTCCGGATCCCGGTCGAGCATGGTGTTCAGATCCAGCAGGACACCGCGATCGGCGAGCCCGGCGTACAGCAGCTCCCACGCCATCATGATGTCCGGGCATTTGCCTCCCGCGCAGTAGGTGAGCATCTGCTGCAACGCGTCCGGGCCGGAGACGACGGTGCGGATGCGGATCTCGGGGTGGGTCTTGCGGAACTCGTCGATGATCCGCCGCCGCACCCGCGCCTCCTCGGGGCGGGCGCCGAAGAAAAAGGTCAGCGCATCGTCGTCGGCGCCGCAACCGCCGGCCAGCAACGGCGCGGCCAGCGCGGAGCCGAGCAGCGTACGCCGCCGGATGGATGTGCTCGACAGTGCGGATTCCAGCTCCGGCCTCCTCAGGGCGGATGTGGAGCGTCTCGGGCCGCATGGCAGCATACTGGCGGCAACTGAAAAGGGTGACCGCCGACACACGACAACGACCAGACCGACCGCGATCGCAGGGTGAGCGAACCAGCCCGCCAGTGATCTCCGATCGGCTACGTTGACACGAGTTTCAGCATCATCCTGCGCGTTTCACAGGAGAGTAGGCAGATGGCGACCATCGAATATCTGCGGACCGATCCGGATCTCCCGCCTGTCGGCGTGGTGGACCGGTCCCCGATAACTCCGGCCAAGAAGGCGATATTCGCGGGGATAGCCATACTCGGCGCCGTCGCCTGGACGATCCTCGCCCTCGCGCGCGGCGAATCGGTGAATGCGGTGTGGATCGTCATCGCGGCGGTCTCGACCTACATCATCGCCTACCGCTTCTACGCCAGATTTATCGAATACAAGATCGTCAAACCGCGTGACGACGTCGCCACTCCGGCCGAAATCCTGGAGAACGGCAAGGACTACCTGCCGATGGACCGGCGGGTGCTGTTCGGCCACCACTTCGCCGCCATCGCAGGCGCAGGCCCGCTGGTCGGACCGGTGCTCGCGGCGCAGATGGGTTATCTGCCGGGCACGATCTGGATCATCGTCGGCGTGGTGTTCGCCGGCGCGGTGCAGGACTACCTGGTGCTGTGGGTGTCGACGAAACGACGCGGCCGCAGCCTCGGGCAGATGGCCCGCGACGAGCTCGGCTGGTTCGGTGGCTGGGCCGCCATCATCGGCATTCTCGTCATCATGATGATCCTGTTGGCGGTGCTCGCGCTGGTCGTGGTCAACGCCCTCGCGCACAGCCCGTGGGGCGTGTTCTCCATCAGCATGACCATCCCGATCGCCCTGTTCATGGGCGTGTACCTGCGGTTCCTGCGTCCGGGCGCGGTCGGCGAGGTGTCGATCATCGGGTTCGTGCTGCTGATCCTTGCGATCGTCGCCGGCGGCTGGGTGTCGGAGAACGACACCTGGGCGAGCTGGTTCACCTTCCATCCGGTGACCATTTCGTGGATGCTGATCGGCTACGGCTTCTTCGCTTCGGTGCTGCCGGTGTGGTTGCTGCTGGCGCCGCGCGACTATCTGTCGACGTTCATGAAGATCGGCACCATCGGTCTGCTCGCCCTCGGCATCCTGATCACCCTGCCGACGCTGCAGGCGCCCGCGGTCTCGGAGTTCGCGCACACCGGCGCCGGGCCTGCCTTCGCGGGCAGCCTGTTCCCGTTCCTGTTCATCACCATCGCCTGCGGTGCGCTGTCCGGATTCCACGCGCTGGTGGCCTCGGGCACCACACCGAAACTGCTGGAGAAGGAATCGCACAGCCGGATGATCGGCTACGGCGGCATGCTGATGGAGTCGTTCGTCGCGGTGATGGCGATCATCACCGCCTCGATCATCGACCAGCACCTGTACTTCGGCATGAACGCACCACTCGGCGCGACCGGCGGCACCCCGGAATCGGCGGCCGCCTACACCAACAGCCTCGGCCTGTCGGGCCCTCCGGCCACACCGGAGACCTTCAGCAACGCCGCGAGCGAGGTCGGTGAGGACAGCATCATCTCCCGCACCGGCGGCGCGCCCACCCTGGCCATCGGCATCTCCGAGGTGTTCCACCAGTTCCTCGGCGGCGAGAGCATGAAGTCGTTCTGGTACCACTTCGCGATCATGTTCGAGGCGCTGTTCATCCTCACCACCATCGACGCAGGCACCCGCGTGGCGCGGTTCATGCTCTCGGACGCGCTTGGCAACTTCGCCGGTCCCGCACGCAAGTTCAAGGATCCGTCCTGGCGAGTGGGTGCTTGGCTGTGCTCGGCGCTCGTGGTCGCCGCATGGGGCTCGATCCTGCTCATGGGCGTCACCGATCCGCTGGGCGGCATCAACGCGCTGTTCCCGCTGTTCGGTATCGCGAACCAGCTGCTCGCCGCGATCGCCCTGATGGTCGTCACCACCATCCTGGTGAAGAAGGGCATGACGAAATGGGCGTGGATCCCAGGGGTTCCGCTGGTCTGGGACCTCATCGTCACCATGACCGCCTCCTGGCAGAAGATCTTCTCCGCCGATCCGAAGGTGGGTTACTGGAAGCAGCACGAGCTCTGCCAGAGCGCGCGCGACGCCGGTGAACTCTGCCTGACCGCGAAGACTCCCGCGGACGTTGACGCGGTCATTCGCAACACCTTCATCCAGGGCACGCTGTCCATTGTGTTCGCGGTGCTGGTGCTGATCGTCACCGTCGTCGGCGCCATCGTCTGCTACCGGGCCTGGCGTTCGGGCTCGGCGGAGACCACCGAATCGCCGGAGGAGCCCTCGCGGATCTTCGCCCCGCGCGGGTTCATCCCCACCGCCGCCGAGAAGGAGGTGCAGCGCGAATGGGACGAACTGATCGAGAAGGGCGATGTGAAGGAACCGGGCGCGGCACACGCGAAGGCGACGCACTGAGTATCGGCGCAGCGCCCGTCGAGCAGGGATCGGTCCAGCGTGCGAACGCCGGCCCGGCCCGCGCGTTCTTGCGCGGGGTACGCGGGGTGCTCTGGTGGTTCAGCTCGATACTCGGCGGGCAGGACTACCAGCGCTACGTCGCACACCTGCGGCGCAAGCATCCCGGCTGCGACATCCCGTCAGAGCGGGAGTACTGGCGGGAGCGGCACGCCGAGGCCGAGCGGAACCCGGCCAACCGCTGCTGCTGAGCTGGCCCGGAAGCTCTGCTCGGCGAGTCGTGTGGCGTGTCGCACGCGACCGAACAAGCCCACCGGGGTAATGACCGATTTCCGCTAGCAGCGGGCGCCGGGAACTGTCATTGTGGTTGACGTGACGATCACGGCTCTGGACTTCGAACGCTGTTACCGAGCGGTCTCCACCCGGGACTCCCGCTTCGACGGGCAGTTCTTCACCGCCGTGCGGACCACCGGAATCTATTGCCGCCCATCCTGTCCGGCAATTACTCCGAAACGCGCCAACGTCAGCTTCCTGCCGACGGCGGCCGCCGCACAGCAGGCCGGGTACCGCGCCTGCCGCCGCTGCCTGCCCGATGCCGCGCCCGGCTCCCCGCTGTGGAACACCCGCGCGGATCTCGCGGCCCGGGCCATGCGGCTGATCGGCGACGGTGTCATCGAACGGGGCGGGGTTCCCGCGCTCGCGGCGACGCTGGGGTATTCGCAGCGCCAGCTCACCCGGGTGCTGACCAACGAGCTGGGCGCGGGTCCGCTCGCGCTGGCGCGGGCCCATCGCGCACATACCGCGCGGCTGCTGATCCAGACCACGAACATGCCGATGTCGGATATCGCCTTCGCCGCCGGGTTCGCCAGCATCCGTCAGTTCAACGACACCGTGCGCGAGGTGTTCGCGGTCAGCCCGACCACCATGCGCACCGAATCCCAGCGGGCCAACGGGCGAGCGGTGCCGAACACCAACGGCACGCTCTCGCTGCGGCTCCCCTACCGCGAACCGCTGGATCGGACCTGGCTGGAATGGTTCCTGTCCGCACACGCGGTGCCGGGGCTGGAGCTGTGGGAGGACCGCAGCTACCTGCGCAACCTGCGGACCCCGCACGGCCATGCGTCGATCCGGATCGGCTTCCAGCGCGATCATGTGCGCGCCGAGTTGGCGTTGCACGATATGCGCGACCTGGCGCCCACCGTGGCTCGGCTGCGTCATCTGCTCGACCTCGACGCCGACCCGATCGGCATCGATGAGGCACTCGACGTCGCCGCGCACGCGAACCGGCCGGACGGGCGTCCGCGGTTCGTTCCCGGCATCCGGGTGCCCGGCTGCCTCGACGGTCCGGAACTGCTGCTGCGCACCATGATCGGTCAGCAGATCTCGGTGCCTGCGGCGGCGACGCATACCGCCAGGCTGGTCTCGGCGCTCGGCGATCCGATCGACGGACCGACCCCGCGACTGTTCCCCGAACCCGCGGTGATCGCCGAACGCGGCGCCGAAGTGCTGACCGGGCCTGCGCGCCGCGTCCGCTCCATCGTCAATGCGGCGGCCGCGCTGGCCTCCGGTGATCTGGCCCTGCACCAGGGCCGTACCTCCACCGAGCTGCGCCGCGACCTGCTGGCATTGGAAGGTGTCGGCCCGTGGACGGCCGATTACGTGACCATGCGGCTGCTCGCCGACCCCGACATCCTCCTCGCCACCGATCTGGTGGTCCGGCAGGGCGCCGCCCTGCACGGCATCGATCTGTCCGACACCGCCCGAAGCGCGCCGTGGCGCTCCTATCTGTCCGTGCAGTTGTGGCACAGCGCGTTGACCGCCCGCACTGCTCCCGCGGCTCGTGCCGCCCGAACGAAAGCGAGTACCGAATCATGACCTCCGCCATCGCCGTCCGCGAAGCCCGCTCCTCGGTCCGGACAGCGGATTTCGCCACCGTGTCCACCCCGATCGGCCCGTTCACCGCACTGGTCGACGGTGATGGCGCCGTACTGGCCTCCGGCTGGACCGCCGACGCGCACAACCTGCGCAGCCTCATCCACGCCACCCTGCGTCCCGCCGAACTCCGCGAACGCGACGAACTAGGCGGCGTCACCGACGCCATCACCGCCTACCACCGCGGCGACCTCACCGCCATCGACACCGTCGCGGTCCGCCAGCAGTCCGGCGAATTCCTCATGCACGCCTGGCAGATCCTGCGCGAGGTCCCCGCCGGAACCCCCCTCACCTACACCGCCTTCGCCGCCCGCTCCGGCCGCCCCGCAGCCACCCGAGCCGCCGCCAACGCCTGCGCCCGCAACGCCGCCGCTCTGTTCGTCCCCTGCCACCGCATCCTGCGCACCGACGGGACGCTGGGCGGGTTCCGCTGGGGGTTGCCGGCGAAGCGGTGGTTGATCGACCACGAGGCGTCGGCCTGACGGGTTCAGCCGAGTCAGTCCTCCGGTCCCCTTCGTTCGATCGGCTCTGCGCCGCGCTTTCAGCGCTGCCCGTCGGCGATGCGGGGCGGGTGCGCCGCCACCCGTCGTCGCGAACGTCCCTCGGTCACGGCCGGACCACAACCGTCATCCGCCGCGCGGCTCAGGCGACGGTCGCCTGCAGCCGCGACCCTGCCCGCCCGCGGATGACGTGTAGACGGCTGGGGATGCGCTGGCGCATTTCGTCGACGTGGCTGACCAGGCCGACGACCCGGCCGCCTACACGAAGTTCGTCGAGGACGCCCATGACGGCGTCGAGGGTGTCGGCGTCCAGGCCGCCGAAGCCTTCGTCGATGAAAATGGTGTCGAGGACGATACCGCCGGATTCGGCGGCGACCGTATCGGCCAGCCCGAGCGCCAGTGACAGCGAGGCCATGAATGTTTCGCCGCCGGACAGGGTTTTGGCAGGACGGATGGCGCCGGTGTAGTCGTCGCGGATGTCGAGGCCGAGACCGCCGCGACGGCCGTGGGTGCCTGCGCGGTCGGTATGAACGAATTCGTAGCGGCCGCCCGACATCCGGCGCAGCCGCGCCGATCCCGCCAGTGCCACTTCCTCGAGCCGCGCCGCGAGCACATAGGAGCGCAACGACATTCGGCGGTTGTTCGCCCCGCGGCCTGCGACCACGTCTGCCAGTCCGGCAAGTTCCTCGTGGGCGCGCTGCGCCGGTGCAATGAGATCGACCGCCGCCCACAGCTGCCCGCTGAGCTCCTCGAGCTTGTTCACTCGGGTCGTCGCCGCAGAGTGTGCGGCCACCGCGATATCGAGTGCCTCGCGCGCGGCACACACCGCCGCGTCGAGCGCAGGCAGGTCACCGAGTTCGGCTCCCGCCGCTGCACGCACCTCCGGCTCGGCAAGCACCGCCTCGGCCAGCGCCTTGGCCCGCTCTGCCACCTCGAGCTGCTGCTCGAGCTGCTGCTGCTCGCGCGTATCGCGGATCACGTCCTCGATACGCCGCGCGTACGCGGTGAGCAGCACGACGAGCTGCGCCGACGTCATCGACTCCGGCACCGAGCGCCGTGGGCTTGCCGCACTCGCCGGGCCACTGCCGCCGCGCGGATCATTGCTGCCGACGCTCCCGCCCGAATCCACAACGCCACCGGTTTCTGGCGCTACCCGAGCTACATCGAACAATGTCGGCTCGACATCATCGTCGGTCGAACCCTCGGTGACGTCAGGTTGGAGATCGAGCAAAACCGTCTCGGCATCAGCCCAGCCCTCGCCCGCCTCGAGTGCGAAACCTGCTGCCCGCGCGAGGTCCTCGACCCGCACCGCGATCGCGCGCACCTGATGCCAGGCGTTGGCTGCCTCTGCTTCGGCGGTGCGGTAGGTACCTGCTGCGGCGATCAGCGAGTCGAGGCGCGCGCGGCGGCTGTCGATGGTGCCGTCGGCGCCTGCTGCCGCGCGCAGGCGGGTGGTGAGTTCGGTGAGGCGAGTTTCGGCGGCCGTGATGGTCGAAGCGATGGTGCCGCGGCGGGTTTCGGCCGCGCGGAGTTGATCGTGCAGGCGGGTTTCCTCCGCGCGCAGCCGATCGAGTTCCGCGGTGGACGCGGCACTCTGGTCAGCGAGTTCACCGGCGTCTTCGTAGCGGAGGATAGCGGTGCGCAGTGAGGCGGCGAGTTCGACCGGGTCGGTATCGCCGCCGCGTGCCGTGAGGCCCTCGATATCGCGCTCGAGGCCGGCGATCCGGGCAATTACCTTGTCGCGGGCGTCTTCGGCCGCATGTTCCGCGGCGCTCGCACGATCCTCGGCGTCCTTCGACACCGCGCCCGCAGTGGGCCGCGCCGGATCCGGATGATCAGCCGAACCGCAGACGGTGCACGGGTGACCGTCGGTGAGCTGCCCGGCCAATTCGGCCGCCATCCCCGCCAGCCGCCGCTCCCGCAGATCCAGCACACGTTCCTTGGCGTCGAGGTGCTTCGCACGGGCAGCCTCGACGTCGAGTCGCGCGCGATCGAGATCCACTCGCCGCGCCGCCAGGTCGACGGCCGCGGACGCCGACGCTTGTAACCGCTCACAGTCTGCCGCCAGCGCAGGCAGCATCGCCGACGCGTCGGCGGATTCCCGCGACCGGGTTTCCGCCGCCACAATCGCCGCGGGAAGTGCCTCTCGCCGCTCGACGATCTCGGCGGCCCGCTGCGCGAGGGTGGACTCTTCGTTACGCAACTGGCCAACCTCAGCCGTCAGCTGCTTCGCCGAATCAGCATGTGCGGCCACCTCGTCCAGCACACCGATCCGGGCACTCCACTGCCGAATCGCAGCATCGATATCGGCGTCGGGTCGCAGCTTCGGGCGATCGGCAGCTGTCGACGACCCTGCACCCGCCGCCTCCCGATCGCCGACCAACTCCCGGCCCGGCAGATCCGCGCTGCCCGGCTCGCCGAGCAGCTGCGCCAATCGCTGTGCCGCCCGCGCGGTTTCACCGTCGTGACGCTTGGCCCGGATAACGGCGGCGCGGGCTTCATCCAGTGCGGCGGCGACCGGTTCGGCGCGGCGGGCCGCCTCCAGCTCGGCCCGGCGCGCAGCGCGCTGCTCGGCGGTGGCGGCGTACTCGTCGAGTTGGCGACGGGCAGCCACCATGCGGCGGTGGGTGTCGGCGAGTTTGCGTTGCTGTTCGGCGGCGGCATCAGCGCCGGCCGAAACCTCGCGACGGCGTTCGAGTTCAGTGGTGGCGCCGGCCAGTTCGGCGCGGGCGGCGTCCAGTAGATCCTCGGCCCATTCGACGGCGTCGAGCGGCCCGACGGTTTCGGTGGCGCTGATTCCCGCGGTGACGCCGACCTGCACGATCAGGTTCTCCACACCGCGCGTGCGGGCGGCCAATTCTGCGTCGGAGGCGCGGCGGCGTTCGGCCAGCCAGTGTTCGGCGGTGCCGAATCGTTCGGTGTCGAAGAGCTTTTCGAGCAGCTTCTCCCGTTCCTCGTTGTCCGCGCGCAGGAAACGCGCGAAATCGCCCTGCGGCAGCAGCACGACCTGGAAGAACTGTTCGGCGCTCATTCCGAGCAGGCGTTTGACCTCGTCACCGATATCGGGGATGCGGGACAGGTTAGCGCTCTGCCCGTCCAGCCATTCCAGGGTGGCCTTGGGTTTCTCGACCGAGGTTCCGGTGCCGCGCCGCTTCGGCCGCTCGAATTCGGGACTGCGGATCAACCGCACCCGGCGCCCGCCCAGTGTGGCTTCGAGCGACACTCGCGGCGGCGTCTGCGGTGAGGCGTGATCGGAATGCAGTCGCTTGCTGTCGTTGCGCGCGCCGGGCACCCGCCCGTAGAGCGCGAACGCGATCGCGTCCAGGACGGTGGTCTTGCCTGCCCCGGTGTGCCCGTGCAGCAGGAACAGCCCGTCGGCGCCGAGGACGTCGAAATCGACGATGGTGGTCTCGGCGAACGGGCCGAACGCTGTCATCTCCAGCCGGTGCAGCCTCATGCCGTGAGTTCCGTGGCGTCCGCTGTGCTGACCGTTGCCGCTTCCGGTTCCCTGGTAGCCGCGGCGATGGCCCGCTCCAACCACACCATTTCCGAATCGGTGGGCTCACCACGCACATCGTCGAGGAAGCTGCGTGCGACCTCACTGTCGCGGCGACCGTGCACCCGCTCGCGATAGCGCAGTTCCGGGTTGCCCTGCGGACGCTCCCATTCCACGTGCACCGCGTACGGGAACCGCTCCCGCAGTTTGCGCATGGCATCGATCGGCCGGGCGTGGTCGGTCAGCGTCGCCGAGACGTAGTCCTCGCAGGCGCGGCCGAACTCGGCGCCGTTCAACAATTCGTCCAGCGTGCCGACCAGCCTGCTCAGCCCGCGCACCACCGGCATCTCCCGCCGCCGCACCGCATGCAGTCCGTTCGCGTCGAGGTCGACGATCCAGACCGCTTTTCGATGCGAGCTCTCCCCGAACGAGTACGGCAGCGGCGAACCGCAATAGCGCACCGACTCCGACAACGTCTGTGGTGAATGCAGATGACCGAGCGCGACATAGTCGATGCCGTCGAACTCCGCCAGCGGCACCGTCTCCACACCGCCCACCGAAATCGACCGCTCCGATCCGGTGGCTTCTCCCCCGACGACGAACGCATGCGCGAGCACCACCGCCCGCACCCCTGGCCGCCCCGCGATATCGGCTCGGATCCGCCCCATGGCCGCGGCCAGGATCTCGGCGTGGGAACGCGCCTGCGGCACCGCCAATTCGACGCGGGTGATCTCCGGCTCCAGATAGGGGATGCCGTAGAAGGCGACTTCACCGTCATCGTCGGACAGCAGCACCGGCTGGTCGGCAGCGGCGACGGTGGTGCGCAGGTACAGCCCGCCGGCAGCCGCGAAACTGGCTCCCGCCCCGAGCCGGGCGGGGGAATCGTGGTTGCCTGAGGTGGCGACGATGCGCGCGTCCGCCGCACGAATCGCCTCGAATCCGCGATTGCACACCGCGATCGCGTCCGCGCTGGGAATCGACCGGTCGTACACGTCGCCAGGCACCACGACGACGTCCACCGATTCCTCCGCCACCAGCTCGGCGACGGCGCTCAGCGCGTACTCCTGATCGCCGAGCAGATCGACACCGTGGAAGGTACGGCCGATATGCCAGTCCGACGTGTGCAGGATTCGCATGCCGCGAACCGTATGGCAACCCACCGACACACTTCAATCACAGGGCCGAGGGTGTCGGATAACCGCCGGGCCGCCCACCGGCTCCGATGTGATCCGGATTACGAAAACGGTGACCTGGGCGGGCGGGCGCGGGTGCAACCACCATCACCCGACCGGCCCTGCCATGACACCCACCGGCGCGTCGGCAGATAGTGTTCACTACGTGGCTGCTTCCCAACGAGTGCGAACCCGGGTGCCCGCGCCGCAACGTTCGATCTTGCCGTCGGTGCCGGGCATCCCGGCAGGCGCGGCGGCCCTGATCGCGGTTGCCTGCACGTTTCTGGGCTTCCTGATCGACGTCTCCGGTGATGGCACCGAGCTGACCGGCTCGTTCACCGTGTTCTACGTCATCGGTTGCATCGCGGCCGTGCTCGCGGTGCGCCTACGCGGCCTGTTCACCACGATGGTGCTGCCGCCGCTGCTGTTGTTCCTCGCGGTGCCGCTGGCCTACCAACAGCTACTCGGACGTCCCTCCACCACGATCAAGGACATCCTGCTCAATCTGGCGATCCCGCTGGTGCACCGTTTTCCGACCATGATCCTCACCACGGTGATCGTGCTGTGCATCGGTGGCGCGCGGATCGCGTTGGAACGGGCCGAACGCGACGCCGAAGGGAAATCCCAGGCCCGTCGCGGCACCAGTTGGGGCCGCAGCTCGGTACAGCAGCGGCCGCGCGGAGGAAAGAAGAGTTCGGAGTCGCTGCAAGGCGCCGCGCGCAAACGCAGCAGGCGCGACCCGGCCCCGGACGATTACGACGACGCCCCCGAAGCCACCCCGCGCCCGCGCCGCCAGAGCAAGCGACCGCCACCGGTCGCCGAGAATCCGCCCCGGGTCGCGGCCGGCACACGTTCACGCGAAGGACGTCCCCGTGGCCCGGCTCGCCCGACCCCGGCGCAACGGCCGGACGCGGACGCGGCGGCCCGAGGGACCGCGACCCGGCGCCGCAATGAACCGCCACATCCCCAGCCGACGGTTCGCTACCGCGATCGCGATTCCGGCCGCATCGAACGCCGCGGACCGGACGGTCGCTGAGATCAGCGACGCGACTCGCGCAGCTCCCGCGGCAAGGCGAACACCAGCGTCTCGTTGGCCGTGGTCACCGGCTGCACATCCGCGAAGCCGTGGCCTTCAAGCATGTCCAGCACGCCACGCACCAGGATTTCGGGCACCGACGCGCCCGAGGTGATTCCGATGGTCCGCACGCCTTCCAGCCAGGCCGGGTCGACCTCGCGGGCGTAGTCGACCAGATACGAGGCCCTGGCACCGGCGCCGAGCGCGACCTCGACCAGCCGGACCGAGTTCGACGAGTTGCGCGAACCGACCACGATCACCAGATCGCATTCGGGCGCCATCGCCTTGACCGCCACCTGACGGTTCTGGGTGGCGTAGCAGATGTCGTCGCTGGGCGGATCCTGCAGACCGGGGAACCGCTCGCGCAGCCGCGACACCGTCTCCATGGTCTCGTCGACGCTCAGCGTGGTCTGCGACAGCCAGATCACCTTGGACTCGTCACGCACGGTGACCTTGTCCACCGCGTCGGGGCCGTCGACCAGCTGCACGTGATCGGGCGCCTCACCGGCGGTGCCTTCGACTTCCTCGTGGCCTTCGTGGCCGATCAACAGGATGTCGAAGTCGTCGCGGGCGAAGCGCTTGGCTTCCTGATGCACCTTGGTCACCAGGGGGCAGGTGGCATCGATGGTGCGCAGGTTGCGGGCGGCGGCGGAGGTGTGCACCGCAGGGGAGACGCCGTGCGCGGAGAACACCAGCAGCGCGCCTTCGGGGACCTCGTCGGTCTCGTCGACGAAGATGACGCCACGCTCACGCAGGGTCTCCACCACGTGCCGGTTGTGCACGATTTCCTTGCGGACGTAAATGGGGGCGCCGTGCTTGTCGAGCGCCTTTTCGACGGTTTCCACCGCACGATCCACGCCGGCGCAGTAACCGCGGGGCTCGGCCAGCAGCACTCGTTTGTCGCCGTCGGCACCTCCCGCGCCGTCGGAGCGGACAGAGCGGGCGATTCCGACATTCAACGGTATTGCCGAGGACATGCCCACAGGATACGTGCGCGCGACGGCACCCACCCCGGCGGATGCGAGCGAGATAACACGACAAATGTCGACCCTCTTTTGCACAACGCACCATTTCGGGCAGGCTAGGACCATGTTCCGACCACCGTTTCTGGCCCGCGTCGCCGCCGGTGCCGCCGTCTATGCCATCGAGGAGACTCGACGGCTACCCACCGCGGCGGTGAATTTCCCGATCACCGCGATCAGCCAGCTGCTCCAGACCACCATGCACGTCCAGCAGTTCGTCACCAGCCTGGCGCTCAAGGGCGACGCGGTCTTCGACCGGATCTCACCCCGTGCCGTCGACCAGCCCGCCTGGGCCACCTTCGACGAGGACGACGAACCCGCGCAGCCGTCCGGCGCTGCGTTCGGCCGGGCCAGGACCAGCAGCTTCGACAGTTTCGGCGGCGATGCCGAGCTGGCCGAGTTCCTCATCACCGAGACCCTGGCCAACGCCAGGACCGGACACAACGGTCACGCCGCGACGGTGCGCAGCCTGCACGAGCCGGCCGGCGCCGAAGCCAAGCGCGAAGTCGAGACTCCTGCCGACACCGAGCCGACCGCTCGAGCGGCCACCACCGAGGCCGACCTCACCGAGCCCGCCGCCGACGAGCCGGAGGTCGTCGCGCCCGAGGTCGCCACCCGCTACGACTACGCCGACATGACGCTGGCTCAGCTGCGCGCCCGGCTGCGCATGCTGACCCTCGACGATCTGACCGCCCTGCTCGACTACGAGCAGCGCACCCGCGCCAGGGCTCCGTTCGTCACGATGCTGACGAACCGGATCGCCACCGTCCGGGCCCAGTGACCGAACCTTCTTCGACGCCGACGGCCGGCCGGGATGCTCCCGGCCGGCCCGAACGCGCCGCGCCCGCCAATTCCGCCGACCAGCCGTGGCCGGTGCGTTCGGTCTCGATCAAGGTCGCCCAGTGGATCGATCGGCTGGGCAGCGTCTGGGTGGAGGGCCAGATCACCCAGATCTCGATGCGGCCGGGTACCCGGACCGCGTTTCTGGTCCTGCGCGATCCGTCGGCCGATATGTCGTTGTCGGTGACGTGCGATCCCGCGCTCATCCGTAACTCCCCGGTCCCCTTGCAGGAAGGCAGCCGGGTGGTGGTGTACGGCAAACTGTCCTTCTTCACCGGCCGCGGCACGCTGTCGTTGCGCGTGACCGAGATCCGCGCGGTCGGCGTCGGTGAGCTGCTGGCCCGGATCGAACGGTTGAAGGCGCTGCTGGCGGCCGAGGGACTTTTCGATCCCCGGCTGAAACGGCCGATCCCCTTCCTGCCCACCACGATCGGGCTCATCACCGGCCGCGCCAGCGCCGCCGAACACGATGTGCTGACGGTGGCGCGTACCCGATGGCCCGCGGTGCGTTTCGAGATCCGCAATACCGCTGTGCAGGGACCGACCGCCGTGCCACAGATCATGACGGCGCTGTCCGAGCTGGACCGCGACCCATCGGTCGATGTGATCGTGCTCGCGCGTGGCGGCGGCAGCGTCGAGGATCTGCTGCCGTTCTCCGATGAGGCACTGTGCCGCGCCATCGTCGCCGCGACCACCCCGATCGTCAGCGCCATCGGGCACGAACCCGACAACCCGCTCAGCGACCTGGTCGCCGACGTGCGCGCCGCCACCCCCACCGATGCCGCCAAACGGATCGTGCCGGACGCCGCGGCCGAGCTGGCCGGAGTACGCGAACTGCGCGCCCGCTCGGCCGCAGCGCTGCGCGGCTGGGTGGATCGCGAGACCCGCGCGCTGGACCAGCTACGTTCCCGGCCGGTGCTCGCCGACCCGCTGCGCGAGCTGCGTCATCGCGTCGACGAGGTGGAACGGCTGCGCACCGCCGCCCGGCGCTGCGCCGAACATCTCATCAGCGCCGAATCCACCGCCACCCGGCACCTGCGCGAGAAACTGACAGCGGTCGGCCCGGCCGCGACCATGTCCCGCGGCTATGCGGTAGTCCAACGCGTCACCGGCCAGGAACGCCATGTCGTGCACAGCATCGATGACGCGCCGGCGGGCAGCCAGCTACGGATCCGCGTGGCCGACGGCGCCATCTCCGCCGCTGCTCTAGGCACGACCCCACTCGGCACCCGCGCCGCGCCACCGGCTTCCGGCGGGACCGAGTCCACCGACTGACCGCGGATCTACACCCGCACACCCCGACATCGAGAGGACCGACGTTGCCCGAGCCCGCCGAGGACCAGCCGACCGACGATCAGGCCGAGATCGCCACCTTCGGCTACGAACGCGCCCGCGACGAGCTGGTCAACGTCGTCAAGATGCTCGAGCAGGGCGGCCTCGACCTCGACGAATCCCTGACGTTGTGGGAGCGCGGCGAGGCTCTCGCCAACCGCTGCGAAGAGCATCTGGCGGGCGCACGCAAACGCGTCGAGGACGCGCTGTCGCGCGCCGAGGTCGACGGCGAATAAACGACCGGCGGTCTACTTCTTCGGCAGCGGCGCAGCGGCCGTGACCGCCTCGGCGAGGGTGGTGAACGCCGCGTCGTCACCCGCGCCGCGGATCAGCACCCTGGACTGACCGAAGTCGGCGATCCACGCCGATTCCTCGCCGGGCTCGTCGTAGACGACCCACTTCTGCGCGCCGATATCCCGTGTGCCGCTGGCATATCGGGAGCCGAAGGTGTGCCGGGCGAAGGCGACCTCGGTGGCGTTGCTCTGGTTGAGCTCCATGTAGGTGCCCGCGGGGGTGATGTAGCCGATGGTGCTGACGGTGCCGCCGCCCTCATCGGTGATGGTGTCACGGCTACCCGAGTTCGGCTTCCAGCCCTCGGGTAGGGCGGGGTCACGGATCGGGAAGGTCACATTGGCGGCATCGGATTCCAGCGCGGTCTTCGCGTCGAAGCTGGGGATCTGGCCCTGCGTCGGACCGTCGGCGGCGAAGCTGCACTGGCTGGCCAGCCCCGCGAAGACCACGGCGATCAGCGCCAGCGGGATCAGCGACCAGAACAGATCCCGGTAGTCGTTCATGATGCGTGGCTTTTGGTACGACACGCTCTCCAGTATCCACTCGCGACGGCGATCACACCGGCACGGCCCCGTCCCGCGCCAGGTGTGCACGGGTGCCTGCCTGCCGAATGAGACAATTACCCCCGCGTAAGTACGAGCCAAGGAGGCACACCGCTATGACGGCATCTTCGCCCGCCCCGAGCCGCCGCGAGGCGCCCGACCGCAACCTCGCACTGGAATTGGTCCGGGTCACCGAGGCAGGTGCCATGGCCGCAGGCCGCTGGGTCGGCCGCGGCGACAAGGAAGGCGGCGACGGCGCGGCCGTCGATGCCATGCGCCAGCTGGTCAGCTCGGTGTCGATGCAGGGCATCGTGGTCATCGGCGAGGGCGAGAAGGACGAAGCGCCCATGCTCTACAACGGTGAGCTGGTCGGCAACGGCGACGGCCCCGAGGTCGACTTCGCCGTCGACCCGATCGACGGCACCACCCTGATGTCGAAGGGCTCACCCGGCGCGATCTCGGTCCTCGCGGTCGCCGAGCGCGGTGCGATGTTCGATCCGTCCGCGGTGTTCTACATGCACAAGATCGCTGTCGGCCCCGACGCCGCCGGTGTGATCGATATCTCGGCCCCGATCAGCGACAACATCCGCAAGGTCGCCAAGGCCAAGGGCTCCTCGGTCTCCGACCTCACCGTCTGCATCCTCGATCGTCCGCGCCACGCGGAACTCATCCAGCAGGTGCGCGACGCGGGCGCCCGCATCCGCCTGATCTCCGACGGTGACGTCGCGGGCGCCATCGCCGCGGCCCGCCCCGATTCGGGCACCGACATCCTGGTCGGCATCGGCGGCACCCCCGAGGGCATCATCGCCGCCGCCGCGATGCGCTGCATGGGCGGCGAACTGCAGGGGCAGCTCGCACCCAAGGACGACGAGGAGCGTCAGAAGGCGATCGACGCCGGCCACGATCTGGATCGCGTGCTGAGCACCGAGGATCTGGTCTCCGGCGAGAACGTCTTCTTCTGCGCCACCGGCGTCACCGACGGCGACCTGCTGCGCGGTGTGCGCTACTACGGCGGCGGCGCATCGACCCATTCGATCGTCATGCGGTCCAAGTCCGGCACGGTGCGCATGATCGACGCCTACCACCGCCTCACCAAGCTCCGCGAATACTCGTCGGTCGATTTCCTCGGCGACGACGACGCGAACCCCCCGCTGCCGTAATTTTGGCGGTGCCTGCGGCACCGCGTGTTCGCGGCCCCTTTGTGTCTCGCGTTTACCCAAACGCCCCTTTCCGTAGGCTTGCGCAGCGGCAGCGGAAACGCGAGACGGGCCGCGAACTCGATGCTCGGTCTCGCTTCGCTCGAAAAGTGGGGTCTGACCGACCGATGATCTGGTCGCCTGCATTCGATGCCCCGCCACCCCGTTCAGACACTGCGCCCCAGCAATCTCCCAGCATGTCGTTTAGTTCACATTCTCCCGGGTAATATCCGCGTGGACACCAGCTCAGTAATGGTCGTGCGTTCAGTTCTCTTGTTCGCCAAGGCTTTGCCGAGCGTCGGCTCCGGTTCGCGCGTGGCATCACCGCGGCTTCGTGGTGACCTCGTGTGACCACTCCCGAGAGGATGGACATGCACCACTTCGCTCGACGTACCGCCACAATCACCATGTCGGTCGCCGCCGCAGGCCTGCTCGTGGCCGGTTGCGGCGACGACTCCGACACCAGCGACCAGATCGGCAGCGTGGTCGGCAGTGTCACCGCTCAGATGGGTGGCGAGGGCACCGGCACCCATGCGCCCGGCGAGCACGACACCACCGCAACCCCCGGCGGCACCGCGGGCGAAACCCCGGGCGGCACCGCCACCGGCGGCGCGACTCCCGGCGCCGCGGGCGCGACCACGATCAATACCCCGAACGGCGAGATCACCGTCTCCGATGTCATCTACACCAAGTACGTCGAGACCGGCGGCCCGGACAGCCCGCTCGGCGCCCCGGAGGAAGCCGAGGAGGCCGGGCCCAACGGCGGCCGCTACCAGGACTTCGTCGGTGGCACCATCTACTGGAGCCAGGATTCCGGCGCCCACATCGTCTGGGGAGATATCCGCGAGACGTGGGAGGAGAACGGCGGCGCCAACGGCACTCTCGGCTACCCCGTCAGCGATGAGGAAACCACGGCCGACGGCGGCAAGAAGAGCGAGTTCACCGGCGGCACCATCACCTGGATGAACGGCGAGACCACCGTCACCGAAAAGTAGGCACGCGCACCGGCCGGGCACCTCGCAGGCGCCCGGCCGGACCCTATACCCCCGTGCTCCCCCACGTGATCCACGCAACGGCTAGGTTGGTGCGGTGCAAACTCTCTTGACCGACCGCGAACTGCTCGAGTCGCTCGCGGTGGAGGTGGAACTGAACCTTCGCCGCCACGTCGAGGCCGCCGACGGCTGGCAGCCGCACGATTACGTGCCGTGGGACGATGGGCGCAACTTCGGCTTCCTCGGTGGCACCGACTGGGAACCGGATCAGTCCGAACTGAGTGAGGTCGCCAAGCTGGCGCTGACCGTCAGTGTGCTGATCGCCGACAATCTGCCCTCCTACCACCGTGAGATCGGCAAGTACCTGCGTACCGGCTCCTGGTGGCGGTGGGTCGGCCGCTGGACGGCCGAGGAGAACCGGCACGAGATCATGATCCGCAACTACCTCATGGTCACCCGCTCGGTGGATCCGGTGGAGCTGGAGCGGCTGCGCATGGATCACATGACCAAGGGTTTCCGCCGGGCCCCGCTGCACCTGCTGGACGTGCTGGCCAACGGCGCGTTCGAGGAGGCCGCCTCGGCCGTCCGGCACCGCAATACCGCCGCACTGAACGAGAACCCGATCGTCACCTCGATCAGCGAACGCATCGCTGTCGATGACGAATTGCAGGCCGAGTTCTTCGCCGCCCTGATCGACGCCGCTTTCGAGCAGGCTCCCGACCAGACCATGCGCGCCATCGCCGACCGTGTCGCCGACTTCCACGTCCCGACCGTCGCCCTGCCGGACGGCCGCAGCAGCGACGAGGTGCTGGCCGAGGCAGGCATCTACGACCCGGCCAAGGAAGGCGAACTTGTCTTCGGCCCCCTGCTGAAGCGCTGGAATGTGTTCGGCCGCACCGATCTGGGTGAGGCCGGCGAGGCGGCGCGCGCGGAACTGGCGCATCTACGCGGCTGAATGGTCCGCTTCGGCCCTGATCACGGCAGATCCGGATATCGTGGACGGGTTGACTGCACAACCTGAAACCGAAGGAAGGTGAGAGCGATGTTCCTCGACGTAGTAGCGGCACTCTTCAGCTTCATCGGCGAACTCATCGGGATCTCCTCCGAATGAGCACTGCGGCCCGTTCGATGATCGTGTGATCATCGAACGGGCCGCTTCAGGTCTCGGGGTGCGCGGCGGCTACTTCTTCTCGTCCACCTTCGCCATGGCCAGCACATCGAGGCGGCGATCGAGCTCCTCCTCGGTGAGCTTGTCGCCGATGAGACCGCGGTCGATCACGGTCTGGCGGATCGTCTTCTTCTCCTTCAGCGCCTCCTTCGCGACGGCAGCGGCCTCCTCGTAGCCGATCGCGGAGTTCAACGGCGTCACGATCGACGGCGAGGATTCGGCCAGGGTGCGCAGATGCTCCTCGTTGGCGACGAGCCCGCGCACACAGCGATCGGCGAACAGCCGGGACACGTTGGCCAGCAAGCGAATCGACTCGAGCAGATTGCGTGCCATCACCGGGATGTAGACGTTCAGCTCGAAATGCCCGTTCGCGCCGCCGAACGCGACGGTCGCGTCATTGCCGATCACCTGCGCCGCGACCTGGGTGACCGCTTCGGGCAGTACCGGATTCACCTTGCCGGGCATGATCGAACTGCCCGGTTGCAGATCGGGCAGCTGGAGTTCGGCCAGGCCGGTGAGCGGGCCGGATCCCATCCAGCGGATGTCATTGGCGATCTTGGTCAGGCTGACGGCGATCGTGCGCAGCGCACCCGAGGCTTCGACCAGCCCGTCCCGTGCGGCCTGGGCCTCGAAATGATCCTCGGCTTCGCGCAACGCGTCGATACCCGTGGTACGCACCAGTTCCGCGACGACCAGCCCGCCGAAGCCCTCCGGCGCATTGAGCCCGGTGCCGACCGCGGTGCCGCCGATGGGCAGCTCACCCAGCCGCGGCAGGGTCGCCATGATCCGGTCGATACCGGCCGCGACCTGCCGGGTGTAGCCGCCGAACTCCTGGCCGAGGGTCACCGGTACCGCGTCCATCAGATGGGTGCGACCGGACTTGACCACGGTCTTCCACGCCAGGGATTTGTCCTGCAGCGCCAGCCGCAGATGATCCAGCGCGGGTACCAGATCCGCGATGACGGCCTCGGTGGCGGCAAGGTGTGTGGCGGTCGGGAAGGTGTCGTTGGACGACTGCGACATGTTCACGTCGTCATTGGGGTGCACCTCGACGCCGCCCGCCTTGGCGATCGAGGCGATCACCTCGTTGGCGTTCATATTGGAGCTGGTGCCCGAACCGGTCTGGAAGACGTCGATCGGGAACTGGTCGTCGTGGCGGCCCTCGGCGATCTCGGTGGCGGCGGCGATGATCGCGTCGGCCTTCTTCGCGTCCAGTAAGCCGAGATCGCGATTCACCTTCGCGCACGCGGCCTTGAGCAGCCCGAGCGCACGAATCTGCGCACGTTCCAGGCCGCGGCCGCTGATCGGGAAGTTCGTCACGGCCCGCTGGGTCTGCGCCCGCCACAAGGCGTCCACGGGAACGCGGACTTCACCCATGGTGTCGTGTTCGATGCGGTATTCGGTCCCGTCGCTTCGCTCACTCATAGTCCGACCCTATGCCGCGCCCGCCCCACGTGGGGAAGCCACGCCTGACGCTTATCTCACAGGCGCTCGGCCCCCGTCAGCGGAATAGGCGCGGCGCCCGCTGGTCGCTTCAGCGCCAGGAACAACAGACCCCCGGCCACACCGGGCCGGGGGTCTGCGCTCACTTCGATCAGGCGTTGGGCCCGTACTCCTCCAGCATCTCCGTCACCAGTGCGGCGATCGGCGAGCGCTCGCTGCGGGTGAGGGTGACGTGGGCGAACAACGGATGACCCTTCAGCTTTTCGATCACGGCCGCGACACCGTCATGCCTGCCGACCCGCAGGTTGTCGCGCTGGGCCACATCGTGGGTGAGCACCACCCGCGATCCGGTGCCGAGCCGGCTCAGCACCGTCAGCAGCACATTGCGTTCCAGCGACTGCGCCTCGTCGACGATCACGAACGAATCGTGCAGCGAGCGGCCACGAATGTGGGTGAGCGGCAACACTTCCAGCATGTCGCGGCTGAGCACCTCCTCCATGACCTCGCGACTGGCCAGCCCGTCGAGGGTGTCGAAGACGGCCTGCGCCCACGGGCCCATCTTCTCGCTCTCCGAGCCGGGTAGGTAGCCCAGATCCTGCCCGCCGACCGCGTACAGCGGACGGAACACCACCACCTTGCGCTGAGTCCGTCGCTCCAGCACCGCTTCCAGGCCTGCGGTCAGCGCGAGCGCCGACTTACCGGTGCCTGCCCGCCCACCCAGCGAGATGATGCCGACACTCTCGTCCAGCAGCAGATCCAAGGCGATGCGCTGTTCGGCCGAGCGCCCGTGCAGCCCGAACGCTTCCCGCTCCCGGACCAACTGGATCCGCTTGTCCGGAGTGACCCGGCCCAGCGCGCTGGAACTGGTGCCAAGGAGTCGGATTCCGGTGTGGCAGGGCAGTTCCCGTGCCTCGTCCAGATCGATGGAGCCCGTGCTGTACAGCTCGTCGACCCGATCAGTGGTGACGTCGAGTTCCACCATGCCCGACCAGCCGGAGGTCACCACGTCCTGTGCGTGGTACTCGTCGGCCTGTAGACCCACCGAACTCGCCTTGACCCGCAACGGGATGTCCTTCGATACCAGCACCACGGTGCGGCCGTCGGCGGCGAGATTGAGCGCGCAGGCCAGGATGCGGGAATCGTTGGTGTCGGTGCGGAATCCGACCGGTAGCACCGTGGGATCGGTGTGGTTCAGCTCCACCTGCAGGGTGCCGCCGTCGGTGCCGATCGGCAGCGGCTCGTCGAGCCTGCCGTACTGCACGCGCATATCGTCGAGCATGCGTAGCGCCTCGCGGGCGAACCAGCCGAGCTCATGATGATGCCGTTTGCCTTCGAGTTCGCTGATCACCACCAACGGGAGCACCACGTGGTGCTCGCCGAAACGGGTGACCGACCAGGGATCCGACAGCAGAACCGAGGTGTCGACGACAAAGGTTTTGGTGCCTTTCTTTACGGTGCGAGAGTTCGCCGATGGGGCGGAAACGGAGCGTGTTGTAGTCACGGTGGGCTCCTTTTGTGTCTGCGCGGCACCCGCATCAGACAATCTCGCTGGACCGGTCCGTCCTGAGGGATCCGACGCCGGCTGCGTCAGATGCCACGAGGGCCGGGTGCCGGCCCCCTCGTACTGAATGGCTCAGTCACGGTCAGGACCTCCCGCGCGAGCCACAACGACGCGACCCGCATCAACGACGCTACCGGCTGTCGCTGCCAACGCGCTCGGGGAACGGCAGGCGTGTCGGTGAATTCGCCGTTAACGTGCCGCCGACGGCTGCTATCCGACCTGGTCAGAGGACATTTCCTGGATGAGTCGACGCGAAAAGCGCGTATTCCCGGCACCGGCGATACCAGGGCGCCGCACCCGGCGTTCACTCGGACCGGCGATTCCCCGCACCAGTCACCGGACTGGACAGGCAGGCGGCAGTGCAACCTCCTCGGCCCCTCTGCCTGGCGGCCCCGATTTCGATCGGTGCGGGTTTCGCCACGCTGTCCCTCTCCCGGCCGTCTGCGGATTACAGTCGTTGCATGGCCGGTAACGACGATCTCCAGCAGCTGTCGTCCAAGGAACTACACGACCGCGCGGTCAAACTGGCCGTGCGCCGCGGCGACATCAAATTCTTGTGGAACCTGCTCACCCGCATCCCTGCCGCCGAGGCCACCGCGGGCAAGTCCGGCGAGAGCGAAGCCGACATCAAGTGGGTCCTGCCCTTGATCGACGACTACATCCACGCCGGCGACGGCGACCTGGCCGAGGCCCTGCGCCCCTTCTACCTCGACTATCTCACCCAGCACGCCTGACCAGCGCGAGCGCGATCCCGTCCCGTGTACCACTCACCGGGACGCACCCAACCTGTCGCCAACCCCATCGGTCGATACTCGATACCGAAGTCCACACCATGGGCCATCGATAACTGAACCCCCGACCCACCCGTGTGGAAGACCTCCCGAACTTTCCCGCCCCGCCAACGACGCCGGGGATCGGCCGCCAACGAAGTCGGCGCGGAGGGGGTCGGTGAAAAGACAGGCAACCCACCGGGTTGGCTCAGCGAAATCAGCTGGTACTCAACGGAAATCGGCCAGGTGGTCGGCGACCCACTCCCGGTAGCTGTGCGCAGGCGCGCCGGTGACCTCCGCGACGGTGGACAGCACCGGCTCCGGCCGCGCCGTCATCTCGTCCATCGCCGCCAGCACGTTGTCCACCTCATCGACCGGCATCCACGCGGACATGCCCGCCTGCATCTCGTCCCGGGGCATCCGCTCGAACCGTACCGGCGCCCCGAGCGCATCGGCGATGATCTGCGCCCGCTGCGGCGCGGTCAGCAGCTCGGGGCCGGTCACCTCGTAGACGGCGCCGGTGCGGCCCTCGAGCAGGGCGGCGACACCCACCGCGGCGATGTCCCGCTCATGGATCACCGACCTGTGCCATTCGTCGTAGTGTTCGCGGACAACACCTTCCGTGCGAATGGACTCCGCCCAGCCGAGATCGTTGCCTGCGAATCCGCCCGCGCGCACGAAGGTGCGGCCGACCCCCGTGTCGTCGATGAGCCGCTCGAGGTAGCCGTGCGAACCGGCCACCCCGCCGGCCCGCTCGTCGGCGCCCATGGCGGACAGGTAGACGATGTGGCGCACCCGCTCGGCAAGCAGCCGCACCACCGCAGGCGCCGCCGCGTCCGCATCCAGCGTCGGCCACACCAGGAACACCCCGTGCACACCGTCGAGCGCGGCATCCACGCTGCCCGGGTCCGACAGATCGCCGCGGACGACCTCGACGCCGGGCGGCAGGTCCGCCGCCTCCGGGCGACGGACCAGCGCACGAACCTCGACGCCCGCCTCATGTAGTTGGTTGACGGCCTGGCGGCCGACCTTGCCTGTTGCCCCGGTAACCAGAATCATGAGCACCATCCTGATACCTGAACTATTGTTCAGGTCAAGCCGCTACTGGGGACACATCGGGATGTGGTGACGAGTGTCACGAATGATCTTGTCTCCGTGGGACGAAACCCGCGCCGAGCCGAAGTGCATCCTCCAGTCCGGTCACGCAACCTCGACGAGGAAAGGCCCAGTGCTGCTCAGCCGGTCAGCGTCCAGATCACCAGTGCGATGAGCGTGAGCAGGTACGCGAGGCCGGTGATTCTGCCGATCCGGTCGACCGCATATCCCGTGCTCGAGTTCGCCGTCCTGTCATCGAGGACAGGGATCAGCAATCCGTTGTCACCGCCGTCGGCCAAGGTCAAGGCGCTGGTGATGAGGAAGACATCCGCGAGGACGATGAGCGGCCATGCTTGCGATGGCGCGAGGAACCCGGCGAATACCAGCGGTCCGAGCAGCATCAGCGGGAGGAGTCCCAGCGTGAAGAGGACACCTAGGAACAAGTACCACCCGGCCGCTGTCCAGCGTGCGAGTGCGGCGAATGCGACAACGCCGATCTGAACGAAACCCATGACCATCTGCGCCCCCCGATTCAGTGCGGATCGTGGTCCCCACTGTGGCACACAGGGGTGACAAGTCCCGTCGAAGTTCGGGCTACTGATGATCCTCGACGAGGAAGGCGCGGGCGGCGTCGAGAATTCGCGTGGACAGGTCGTCGTCGGCGCTGGCCCGGGAGAGCATGAGGGCACCGACCATGACGGATAGTTCGACGAGGACTTCCGGGTCGTCGGTGGGATGTTCGCCGAACTCCGCCAGCTTGGCGATCATGTTGTGGATGCCGTCGAGGTAGGCCTGGCGAAGGGGGCTGTCGGGGGTGGCGCGGGAGACGTCGGCCGCGGTCGCGGCGATACCGCAGCCATTGGCGGGGGTGTCGCGGTGGATGGTCGAGAGGTAGCGCTCGATGAAGGTGCGGCGGGCCGTCGCGTCGTCGGGACTGGCGGCGCGGATGCGGTCCATTTCCTCGATCTTCTCGGCGTACGCGGCCGTGCAGGCCTGGGTGACCAGGTCTTGTTTGGACTGGAAGTGGCGGTAGAAGCCGCCGTGGGTCAAGCCTGCGGCGGCCATCAGGTCGGGGACGGTCATCGCGCCTGCCCCACGTTCGCGGACCTGGGCGGCGGCCGCGTCGAGGACCTGTTTGCGGTGCGATTCGGCCTGCTCGCGGGACGCTCTCGGCACATCGTCTCCTTCCGTCGGGTCGGCGCGCTCTCGGCGGCGCGATCGATGGTCATAGTCTTGCGCATCCGTATAGATGATGAGCATAATCTAAATCGCGCGGCAGCGCTCCCCTCCCCAACCCGTCCGACGCCCGTTCGGGCCACGGGACGACTCGAAAGGTGCAGCAATGACCAGAATCGAAGGCTCGGTCGCACTGGTGACCGGCGGGCAACGCGGGCTCGGGCAGGCATTCGTGGACGAATTACTTCGCCGTGGTGCGGCGAAGGTCTACGCGACGGCCCGCCAACCAGCACCGAGTTCGGATCCGCGCGTGGAAGCACTCGCACTCGACGTGACCGATCCCGACTCCGTCACCACGGCGGCGACCGTCGCCTGCGATGTCGATATCGTCGTCAACAATGCGGGCGCACTGATCCCCGCACCGCTCCTGAAAGCCGAAATATCTGATGTGGTCGCCACTTTCGAGACGAACGTCTTCGGCCCACTGCGGATCACGCAGGCCTTCGCGCCGATCCTGGCAGCCAACGGTGGCGGCGCACTGATCGACATTCATTCGGTGCTGTCCTGGGGTTCCGGCGCGGCGGCTTACGGTGCGTCGAAAGCCGCGTTCTGGTCACTCACCAACTCGCTGCGGCTGGAGTTGGCCGCACAGCGCACTCAGGTCGTCGGCGTGCATCTCGGGTTCGCCGATACCGAGATGGTCAGGCATCTCCCGGTCGACAAGGTCGATCCCGCCGAGGTCGCCGCCGCCGTTTTCGACGGCGTCGAGAAGGGCGATTCCGAAGTCCTCGTCGACGAGGTCACCCGCCAGATGAAAGCCGCCCTGTCCGGCCCCGTCGAAGGCCTCGCCGTCGCCATCGGCCGCTGACGGCCACACCCCCAGGAAGGATCCGATCATGCCGCTGTGGCACATCTATCACCCCGCCGACACCTACTCCGATCAGGACAAACAAGACTTCGCGAACGACATCACCGAGCTGTACACCAGCTTCGGCCTACCCGCCTTCTACGTCGTCGTCCTGTTCAAAGAAACCGAGGAGTCCAGCTTCTACGTCGGCGGAAAACCCGCGACCGATACCGTCCGAATCGTCGTCGAACACCTCGCCCGCCACCTCGACGATCCCGATATGCGCAAACGCTCCACAGACAAACTCGACGAGATCATGCTCCCCTACACCCGAGACCGCGGGCTGCACTGGGAATTTCACACGTATGAGTCGCCGCGTGATCTGTGGAAGATCGCCGGTCAGTTCCCACCACCGACGGGCAGCGACGCCGAAAAAGCCTGGGCGCGTGCGAACACGCCGATCCCCTACTGAGCCGCACCCGAACCCATCCCTAGAACGCAGATCTGCCCACCGGCGCGGCACCGGTGGGCAGATCTCTCGGGTGCGCGGCGCGGGGCGGGCGAACCCCGTGTCCGCGCACGGCTATTCGACGTCCGCGCCGGTTCTGGGTGGGGGCGCTGACTCGAGTTCGGTGAACTCCTCATCGGTGAGCAGACGGGAGCGGATGAGGAAGCGGACGCCCTCGGGTGCTTCGAGGGAGAAACCGCTACCCCGGCCGGGAACCACGTCCACGGTGAGGTGAGTGTGCTTCCAGTACTCGTATTGATCGGCGCTCATCCAGAACGGCGTATCCGCGGCGATCGTCCCGAGCAGAACATCCGAGGCTCCGACGCGGAATTCACCGCGCGGGTAGCACATCGGGGAACTGCCGTCGCAGCAGCCGCCGGACTGATGGAACATGACCGCGCCGTGTCGCCGGATCAGGCTGTCGAGCATCTGCTCGGCCTGTTCGGTGATCTCGACGCGGTGCACGTCCTCGGGCATCAGAAGAATCCGAGCTTATTCGGTGAGTAGCTGACCAGCAGGTTCTTCGTCTGCTGGTAGTGGTCCAGCATCATGGAGTGGTTCTCCCTGCCGATGCCGGACTTCTTGTATCCGCCGAAGGCCGCATGCGCGGGGTAGGCGTGGTAGCAGTTGGTCCACACCCGGCCCGCCTTGATGCCGCGGCCGAGCCGGTAGGCGGTGTTCATATCGCGAGTCCAGACGCCGGCGCCGAGACCGTAGAGGGTGTCGTTGGCGATCTTCAACGCCTCGTCGGTGGAGTCGAAGGTGGTGACCGAGACGACCGGACCGAAGATCTCCTCCTGGAAGATCCGCATATCGTTGCTGCCCTTGAACACCGTCGGCTCGATGTAGTACCCGTCCGGGAATTCGTCGACCTTGCGCGGGCCGCCGCCGGTGAGCACCTCGGCGCCTTCCTGACGGCCGATGTCGATGTAGGACAGGATCTTCTCGTACTGATCGTTGCTCGCCTGTGCGCCGATCATGGTGGCGTCGTCGAGCGGATTTCCGCTGACGATGGCCTTGGTGCGCTCCACACAACGAGCCATGAACTCGTCGTAGATGGACGAATGAATCAGCGCACGCGACGGACACGTGCACACCTCACCCTGGTTCAGCGCGAACATTACGAAACCCTCGACGGCCTTGTCCAGGAACTCGTCGTCGGCGGCCATGATGTCGGGCAGGAAGATATTGGGGCTCTTGCCGCCGAGCTCCAGCGTCACCGGGATGATGTTCTCGCTGGCGTACTGCATGATCAGCCGGCCGGTGGTGGTCTCACCGGTGAACGCCACCTTGGCGACCCGCGGGCTCGACGCCAGCGGCTTACCCGCCTCGACACCGAAACCGTTGACCACGTTGAGAACTCCCGGCGGCAGCAGATCCGCGATCAGCTCCATCACCTTCAAGATCGAGGCCGGGGTCTGCTCGGCGGGCTTGAGCACCACCGCGTTTCCGGCCGCGAGCGCGGGCGCGAGCTTCCAGGTGGCCATCAGGATCGGGAAGTTCCACGGGATGATCTGGCCGACCACGCCGAGTGGCTCCTGGAAGTGGTAGGCGATGGTGTCGCCGTCGATCTCGCTGATACCGCCCTCCTGGGCGCGGATGGCGCCGGCGAAATAGCGGAAATGATCGACCGCCAGCGGCAGGTCCGCGGCCTTGGTTTCGCGGACCGGCTTGCCGTTCTCCCAGGTCTCGGCGACAGCGAGGGCCTCGAGGTTGTCCTCGATGCGGTCGGCGATCTTGTTGAGGATATTGGCGCGTTCGGCGGCGGAGGTGGTGCCCCAGCCGTCGGCGGCGGTGTGCGCGGCGTCGAGCGCGAGTTCCACATCGGCGGCGGTCGAGCGCGCCACCTCGGTGAAGGTCTGGCCGTCGACCGGCGACGGATTCTCGAAGTACTGCCCCTCGACCGGTGCGGTCCAGTCGCCGCCGATGAAATTGTCATAGCGGGCGGCGTAGCTGACGATGCTGCCGTCGGCACCTGGTTTGGCGTAGGTCATGACGCATGCTCCTCATCGAGTCGGCGGATAGCACGAGCAACCGTTCGTGATGTGGACCACTATCGCGATCTCGGGTTGGCAGAAGGTTGACTACCGCGCCGACACGCCGACGCCGCAGGTCAGGAGGCGCAGTACCGAGCTCAGGAGCGCAGTGCCGAACTCAGCAGCGCAGCGCGGTGTGCAGCCTGGCCGCGGCGACCGCGCGACGAGCGTCGTTGACCGGAAGCAGAGCCAATGCGTGCTCGTGGATCTCGGCATCGTCGGGCGCCCGCTCGCCATAGCGCAGCGCGTATTCGGGGTCGTCATCCGAGAGCACGGCGGTGCGTACCGCTACCTCGAGATGTTCACGCCATTCGACGATTCCCGGCGTCTCCGACCCCGGCAGGAGCGGCCCACGATACAACCGAACCGCCGTCGCGGTGTCACCGGACTCGAGCGCGGTGAGCAGGTCGACGGCATCGCAGGACAACGGGGTGGTCAGCTGATAGACCCGGTTGGCGATCTCACCGCCGGTGGCCCGGCGCAGATGGGAGACATCGGCCTTGAGCGTGCTGGAGGTGGCGGGGCGGTCACCGTAGATGGCGTAGTGCAGCCGTTCGGGGGTGAAGCCGGCGGGCTCGAGGGCGAGCAGTGCCAAGATTTCGAGCTGACGTGGCCGCAGCCGCACCGCACGACCGTCGCGCATCAGCCCCGAACCACCGAGGCAGTTGAGCCGCACGCCCGGCCGGGTGGTGGGGACGGTCGCGTGCAGCCGCGCCTCGACAGCCATGACCAGCGACTGCACCGTAGACATGGCCAGCGGATGCGAGCGATCCCAGGTGGAGGACAGGTCGAGCACACCGAGCTGACGTCCGTCGGGTGCGTGGATGGGCGCGCAGTAACACACCCACCCGTGCAGCGCCGCGACCAGATGTTCGGCGGAGAACACGGTGCTGGGTTTGCCGGTCTGCATGGCAAGCGACAGCGCGTTGGTGCCCATATGCCGCTCGTCCCAGCGGCCGCCTGGCGCGAAATTGACCTGTTCGGCGCGGCGGCGCATCACCGTTCCGCCGAACGACCACAGGATGGTGCCGGTCTCGTCGGTGACGGCGGCGACGTAGCCGGCGTCGTGGGCGACATTGTGCAGTTGATCAGCGAGCTGGGTGACCGGTTCGCGCAGCGGGGACTCCGCCCAGCGGGATCCGATATCGGCGGAATCGACCGCCGGTGCGCTGGCGCGGGCGGGGTCGACGGTGCGCACCGAGCGCATCCAGGATTGCGCGACTTCACTGCGCAGGCCGGACCCGGAGACCCGCGGCAACGCGGGATGCGACCCGTCCGGTACCCACCGGGCCCATTCCTGTTCCAGCGTGGCTCGCTGCTCGGCGAGCGTGCTGCGTGGCGCCATCTACGCGGTGTCTTCCTGGTCGCCTGGTCACATATTCGACTACCTCCATCATGCCGCACCGATCCGTCGATCGGTGCGGCATCGACGATGCGAAGTCAGCTCATATGGTGCACCGGCCCCATTCCGTACACCGGGGTCGGGATGCCCTCGTATCGTGCCTTGAGCTGCAACGCGAGATACAGCGAGTAGTGCCGGGATTGGTGCAGGTTGCCGCCGTGGAACCACAGGCCTTCCTGTCTGGTCGGCTTCCACATATTGCGCAACTCGCCCTCCCACGGCCCCGGATCCTTGGTGGTGCCCGAGCCATAACCCCAGCATTTGCCGACCTTGTCGGCGACATCCTGGCCGATCAGGTCCGCGGCCCAGCCGTTCATCGAGCCGTATCCGGTGGCGTAAACCACCAGGTCGGCAGGCAGTTCCGTGCCGTCGTCGAGAATGACGGCGGTGTCGGTGAGTTCGCGGACCTCACCGTGCGCCAACGCGATCTTCCCGTCGGCGATCAGCTCGGAGGCGCCGACGTCGATGTAGTAGCCGGAGCCGCGGCGCAGGTATTTCATGAACAGGCCGGATCCGTCGTCGCCCCAATCGAGTTGGAAGCCTGCGCGTTCGAGCCGCTCGTAGAACTCGGCGTCGCGGGCGCGGATGGCCTCGTACACCGGCACCTGGAACTGCGGCATGATCCGATACGGCAGCGACGCGAAGGTCAGATCGGCCTTGTCGGTGGTCATCCCGGCCGAGAGGGCGCGTTCTGAGTACAGATCGCCGAGTCCGAGATCCATCAGCGAATCCGAGCGCACGATATGGGTGGAACTGCGCTGCACCATCGTCACCTGCGCGCCGGCCTCCCACAGCGCGCCGCAGATATCGTGCGCGGAGTTGTTGGCGCCGATGATCACCGCGCGTTTGCCCGCATAGGCGTCGGGTCCGGGATGCCTGCTCGAATGATGCTGCTCGCCCTGGAACCGGTCCATACCAGGGAATTTCGGGATATTCGGCTTGCCGGACATGCCGGTGGCCAGCACCAGCTGGGTCGGGCGCAGCTCAATCGCCTTGCCGTCGCGCACCACGTCGACTTCCCACTCGCCCGAGATCTCGTCATAGGTTGCGGACGTGCAGGTTGTGTTCGACCAGTACGGCACCTCCATGACCCGGGTGTACATCTCGAGCCAGTCGCCGATCTTGTCCTTGGGAGTGAACACCGGCCAGTTGTCCGGGAACGGCAGATACGGAAGGTGGTCGTACCAGACCGGATCGTGCAAGCACAGTGACTTGTACCGCTTGCGCCATTGGTCGCCGGGCCGTTCGTGCTTGTCGACGACGAGGGCGGGCACCCCGAGCTGGCGCAGCCGGGCGCCGAGTGCGATACCGCCCTGACCGCCGCCGACGACCAGGACATACGGCTGGCGGGTCGTACCGAGGGAGCGCTCCTCGGCGTGGCGGCGCTCGGACCAGGTCACCCGGTCCGGGTCGGCGCCGTGCACCACGCCGCGCGGGCGACGCGGCCCTTTGCCCTCCTCATGACCTTTGATTTCGCGCAGGCTGGTGAGCAGAGTCCAGGCGCCCTCGTCATTGAGCCGCAGGTGCCCGACGGCGCGACCAGCAGCGGTCTCGAACCCGATCCACGCCGACACCACGCCGCCGTCCTCGGTGGGCGGTTCGGTGGTGTGGAAGCTGCCCGGATCGGTGCCGCCCAGACGAGACCGCAGCATCTCGGCGATATCGTCGCGTCCTTCGAGGGTCTTGATGTTCCAGGTGAAGGCGATCAGGTCGCGCCAGAAGCCGTCGAGGGCGAACATGCCCGCCGCCGCCTCCACGTCACGGTCGGCCAGCGCCGTCTCGAAATCCCGCAGCCAGACGTCCACGCGTTGCTGTGGTGTCTGCGTGTCGGGCGTCGGCTCCAGTGTCGTGGTCATCGGATTCTCCTTCTCCAGCAGATCTGTGACCCACAGCACACGTCAGTCGAACCGGTGTCACAATCGTTGCAAGGCGTTGCAACATCGGTGTGCGTGCGCGGCGGGGCGGGTGAATCTCGCCGACCGCGCCGCACCGAGCGGATCAGGACGGATGTCGTGGGCGAATTCGGCGCGATCGAACCGGGGACGGACCTGCCCCGCTACGCCCGCGACCTGGTGCGCATGCACGACGCCGTGATCGGCGGCGGACGCTCACAGTTGCGGCCGCGCACGCTGGTGGCCAAATCCTGGTCGCGGGTGCTTGCGGCCGGGCTGGTGCCCGATCAAGCCAATACCCGCACCGTGCTCGGGCTGGAGGACGTGGAGCGCCGTCGCAGGCTGTCGCCGCTCGCGGGCGTGATCGGCGAGCTGACCCAGGTGGTCGCCGGCGTGGCCGATGCTTCGCAGCTGATCATGGTGGTCACCGATGCCGACGGTGTGGTGCTGTGGCGCGCGGGCTCGCCGCGGGTACGCAATCGCGCCGACAGCCTGGGTTTCCAGGAGGGCGCGACCTGGACCGAATCGGTGGTCGGCACGAATGCCATCGGTACCGCGCTCGCGGAAGCCAGTCCGGTGCAGCTGTTCTCGGGCGAGCATTTCGAGCAGTCCCAGCATCCCTGGTACTGCACCGCGGCGCCGATCCACGATCCACGCTCCGGCGAACTACTCGGTGTGGTCGACGTGAGCGGACCGGCACTGACCCTGCATCCGGCCATCACAGCCCTGGTCGGTGCGGGTGCCCGGCTCGCGGAAGGTCAGATCGTGCGACTGCAACAGGATCGGCTGGATCGGTTGCGCACCACCGCCATGCCGACCCTGTCCACAGTGACGGGTCCGGCCCTGCTGGTGGATGAGCACGGCTGGGTCGCCCACGCCACCGGCGTCGCCACGACCCAGCGCATCGCCATACCGAATGCCGAACGCGCTGTGCACGTCCCGGGACTCGGCATCTGCTCGACCGAACCGCTGCGCGGCGGGTGGCTGGTGCGACCGCTCGGCTCCGGTGCCGATTCGGGTATACGGATGAATCTGGATTTGTCCCGAGCACCGGTCGTCACTGCTGTCGGCGGCGAATCCGATTGGCGCAGTTCGCTATCGGTACGACACGCGGAGATCTTGCTGCTGCTGCATCTGCGCGGCCGTCGCGGGATGACGGTCGCCGAACTGAGCCGCGCGCTGTACGGCGACCCCGATCACGCCGTCGCCGTGCGCGCCGAACTGTCCCGGCTGCGCCGCGTGCTCGGCTCGATCATCGAAAGCCGGCCGTACCGGCTCGAGCCGTCGGTGCAGCTCAGTCTGAGCATGGGCGAGGTCGACCGGCTGGCCGATTGCGCGTTCGTGCACTCGTCGACCAGTCCGGGCGTCCGCGCGCTCGGGACAGCCGGGACCGACGCCCCGCTCGACTGACGCGATGCCTCAGTCTCGCGAGAACGATGCCTCAGTCTCGCGAGAACACAGCCCTCCACAATCCGACCACCGTCCCGCGCAGGAAGTTCTCCCAGCTGAAGTGGTCGTGCCACAGAATGATCTGCCCATCGCGCAGTTCGAAGGTGCCGGTAACCCAGAACGCGATGCGCAGCGGGCCGACGCGGAGGATGTCGGTGCGATCGGTGAGCACGATGATGCCGTCAGCGGCGATGTGGTGCATCTCGGCGGCGAAACCGAACCGATCCCGGTTCAGCCCGCGCAGAATGCCCGCCACCCGGCGCTTACCGCGCACATCGGGTAACGAGGTGTTCTTCCAGACGATGTCGGGGTGCAGCAGTTCCAGTGCCTCGCCAACCGCGCCGAGTTCCAGCGCGGCGAAGAACTCCCGCACCGTGGTGATCGAGTCCTGCTCCAGCTCGATTTCGCTCATGAATCGAGGGTAAGCCGAGCGGGTCCGCACCGCGACGGATCGGCGCGTTCGCCCGTGCGAATCGACCGCCCGGCGATACCTTGGCCCTATGACCACTCGGGATGAGATCGAGTCGTTTCTGGACGAATATCAGGCCGGGCTCTCGGCATACGACGCCGAAGGTTCCGCGGCGCTGTGGGGCATGCCGGGCACCATCCTCAGCGACGCCTTCGTCGGGTCGCTGCACTCACGCACCGAGATGGCGCAGGGGCTGTCGCAGTCGTATCCGTTCTATCAACAGCTCGGGCTGGCGCGGGTGGACCACACCCTGCTCGAACAGGTCGATGTGACCGAGCGCATCGTCCGAGTGCGGGTGCGCTGGCACTTCTACGATGACGCCGACGACCTGCTCACCGATGGCGACTACGAATATTTGCTGCGGCGCGACGATGACGGGCTGCACGCGTATGTCGCGGTGGCGATCGACGAGATGGAGAAGCTGACCAAGCTCGCGGCGGATAAGGGGATCCAGCTACCGGGGACGTGAGGTCGGCCTAGCCTGTGCGGCTGTCGACGAGCACTTGCAGTCCGTCGAGAATACGGTCGATACCGAAGTTCAGCGCGTCGTCCCGGGCAGACACACCAGCAGCCTGCTCACCCAATGCCCCGACGACCTCGGGGTATCGGGCGCCCGCAGCCTCCATCACCTCTGCCATCTGGCGCATCACCTGCTCTTCCAATCCGTCCGCACTGCCACCACCGGACTGCTGAGCGAGGCTGCGGACATGACCGTTGAGCACGACGACGGTATCCATCCGCTCCGGCCCGGTGAGCCCGATCCCGGCCATCGCGGACAGGGCCGCCTCCAGCCAGCCGAGTTCGTGCGGTCCCATCGGCCGGATGCCGGCGGATAGTTCCAGCGACCACGGGTGCGCACGGTAGCGCCGGTAGATCTCCTCGGTCCAGGTTCGCAGCCCAGCGCGCCACGGTGATTCACTGGAAACCGACTGCGCAGCAGCGGTATCCGGCGGTGCGCCCAATGCCTGCTCCAGCATCAGTGCGGCCAGCTCGGCCTTACCCGGCACGTACCGGTACAGCGACATCTTGGTGTAGCCCAGCCGCTCCGCCACCCGCTGCATGGACACACCGCCCATCCCCTCGGCGTCGGCCTGTTCGATGGCCGCGCCGACGATCGCCTCCAGCGACAGGGACGGTTTCGGCCCGCGCTTGGGTTGGCGCCCCGTGCCCCAGAGCAGCTCGACAACGGTCGGAGCCGGCATCGCAGATTCCTTCCAGGAAAAGGGGTTGACCTAAAACTGTGTCTACCATACGCTAATCTGCGTCCACCAGAAACAGATTCTGGCAGACGCAGTTCTTACCGAAGGAGCGATCATGCGAAACAAGACCGTCCTCATCTCCGGCGCGAGCATCGCAGGCCCCGCCCTCGCCTACTGGCTCGACCGCTACGGTTTCGACGTCACCGTCGTCGAACGTGCCCCTGAGCTGCGCCCCGGCGGTCAGGCCGTCGATTTCAAGGGCGCGACACACCTGAAGGTGCTGGAGCGCATGGGCATCCTCGACGCCGTCCGGGACCGGCAGACCGGCGGCGGTGACATGGTGCTGGTGGACGCCGCAGGCAAGCGTCGTTCACTGATCTCCGGCGACTTCACCGGCGGCGATTTGGAGATCGCGCGCGGCGACCTGGCCGAGATCATGTACGAGCGCACCGCCGAGAACTGCACCTACGTTTTCGGCGATTCGATCAGTGCGCTCACCGAGACCGCCGACGGTGTGCGGGTGGAGTTCGAACACGGCCCGGCGCGCACCTTCGACCTGGTCTTCGGCGCCGACGGCGTGCATTCGCGGGTGCGCAAGCTGGCCTTCGGTCCCGAGCACGACTACGTCCACCACCGCGGCTACTACTACTGCCTGGTCAACTCGGGAACCCAGCCGCGAACCGACGGACCGCGGCGCACGGTGTCTTACGCTCATAATGCGCCGGGCAAGCTGGCTGTCGATGGGGGCCCGAAAGCCGAGCAGATGTACATGTTCGCCGCACCCGAGCTCGACTACTCACGCGACGACGAGCAGGCACAGCGTCGCATCGTCAAGGAAACCTTCGCCGGTGTCGGGTGGGAGGTGCCGCGAATGATGGCGGATCTGGACGAGGCCGAGAACTTCTATCTGGACTCGCTCAGCGTGGTGAAGATGTCCTCGTGCGTCAGCGGCCGGGTCGCGCTGGTCGGCGATGCCGGATACGGCAACACCCTGGCGGGATTCGGCACCGGGCTCGCCATCGTCGGCGCCTACGTGCTCGCGGGAGAACTCGCCCTCGCCGGCGGCGATCACACCGCGGCCTTCCCGCGCTATGACGAGATCATGCAGCGCTACAACCAGATCGCGGGCTCCAGCAATCCTGGCCGGTTCCTGACCCCGAAGACGAGATTCGGCATCCGCGTGCGCGACCGGTTCCTGAACTCACCGCTGTTCGGGCTGATGGTCGAATTCGGCAACAAGGGGGCCAATGATATCGACCTACGCGACTATCCGAGTCTGGTCTCCGGCCGTGCCGACACACCCGCGACCGAGCAGTAGACAGTGCGCGGCGAACTCGGCGCGGCCCCGAAACGCAACGACGCGCCCACGATTCGGAGGTTACCGTCGTGGACGCGTCGTCAGCGAAAACTCAGCCCAGCAGGCGCCAGTCCTCGAGGCCCTCGTACAGCGGCAGGTCGTTGGCCAGCTTGCGGACCCGCGCGCGCAGCGTCTCGACATCGGAACCACCGGCCAGCGCGGTGCCGATGATGTCGGCGACCTCGGTGAACTCGGTGTCGCCGAAGCCACGGGTGGCCAAGGCGGCGGTGCCGATGCGCAGGCCGGAGGTGACCATCGGCGGACGCGGATCGAACGGAACGGCGTTGCGGTTGACCGTGATTCCGATCTCGTGCAGCAGATCCTCGCCCTGCTGACCGTCGAGCTCGGAGTTGCGCAGATCGACGAGCACCAGGTGCACGTCGGTGCCGCCGGTCAGCACGCTGATGCCCTTACCGGCCACATCGGCGCCGGTCAGGCGCTCGGCCAGGATCTTGGCGCCGGACAGGGTGCGCTGCTGACGCTCGGCGAACTCGGCGGTGCCCGCGATCTTGAACGCGACGGCCTTTGCGGCGATGGCGTGCATCAGCGGCCCGCCCTGCTGGCCGGGGAACACCGAGCTGTTGAGCTTCTTGGCGAATTCCTGCTTGGCCAGGATCAGACCGGAGCGCGGACCACCGAGGGTCTTGTGCACGGTGGAGGACACGACGTCGGCGTAGGGCACCGGCGAGGGGTGCAGGCCTGCGGCGACCAGACCGGCGAAGTGCGCCATATCGACCCACAGGTAGGCGCCGACCTCATCGGCGATCTCGCGGAACGCGGCGAAATCCTGGTGCCGCGGGTAGGCCGACCAGCCGGCCACGATCACCTTCGGCTGCGCGTCGACGGCGATCTTGCGCACCTCGTCCATATCGACGCGGTGGTCGTCCTTGCTGACGCCGTAGGAGTGGACCTCGTACAGCTTGCCGGAGAAGTTCAGCCGCATGCCGTGGGTGAGGTGGCCGCCGTGGGCCAGGTCCAGGCCGAGCAGCTTCTCGCCCGGGTTCATCAGCGACATCAGCACCGCGGCGTTGGCCTGGGCGCCCGAATGCGGCTGGACGTTGGCGAACTCGGCGCCGAACAGCTCCTTGGCGCGGTCGCGGGCCAGGGTCTCGACGACGTCGACGTGCTCGCAGCCGCCGTAGTAGCGGCGGCCGGGGTAGCCCTCGGCGTACTTGTTGGTGAGCACGCTGCCCTGCGCCTGCAGGACCGCGCGCGGCACGAAGTTCTCCGAGGCGATCATCTCGAGGGTGTCGCGCTCGCGAGCGAGCTCTCCTGCCATCGCGGCAGCTACCTCGGGATCGAGTTCACCGAGAGACTGGGTATTGACAGAAGCGGTCGTCTGCGTCACCCGGCCAGTCTATTGGCTCGTGCGGGCCTGATCGGCACGGGGTCGAATAGCACATCGCCAGGCGCTGCGCGCCCTTTCCGGCAAGCCGGTTTCCGTGCGTCGGCCGATCAGGCGGGCTGCATCGCCCGCACCGCACCCGGGGTGAGCGGTTCATCGAGCAACCTGCGGAACCGGTCGGCGCGCTCGTCGGCGCCCGGCGCCCCGTCCAGCCAGCCGCCGAGCAGCCGGTAGCCCTCGACATAGGTGCTGATGTAGGCCCGCCACAGCGGCGAGGACACGAACCGCAGCGACTGCCGGGCCCGCGTCGGCGTCAGCAGGTTCCAGCGCATCAGGAACTCCGCGACCTCGTCGGCGTCGCGACCGCGATCGTGCAGTAGCAGCGCGGCGTCCTGGCGCACGCCGAGCAGCTGCCCCGACGCCTCCGACAACCGTTCGGCCCGATCGCCGTCGAACCGCAACCCCAGATCGGCGTAGATCTCCTGCGCCCAGCGTCCCCAACCGGGCCCGACGATCGACTTCAGCGCCAGGTCCGCGAGCCCCTCGGCCATCAGGCATTGCGGGGTGTTGACCAGGAACAGCGTCTGCTCGTCCTGCCCGGCCGCAACCAGCCCGGCCTCCTTGCGGCAGTGCTCGGTGTGGTGGCCCGGATAGGCCTCGTGCGCGATGAGATGGGGCAGGTTGGCCATGTGCTGGCGCAGATCGGAATTGATCGCGACCTTCGAGTGGAAGTTGCCGAGGTAGTAGTTGAAGCCGGACCACGGCTTGTCGCCGACCACCTCGTAGGTGACGTGCTCGTGATCGGGCAGCGGATACCGCTCACGCACCAGCTCACGCAACGCGCCGGAGAACGCATCGACGCAGGCCTGCAGCCGCTCCGGCGGGATCTCGTCGGCCTGCTTGTGCGCGGCCATCCGTTCGGCCAGCGAACCGTCGCCTGCCAGCACCTCGTCCATCTTGCGGTGCGCGTCGCGGTAGTCGGCTTCCTCGCCCGGTGCGATGTCGACGTCGAAATAGGCGCGCACCTCGTCGACGAATCCGATGTCGTCACCGGCGAACTTGCGTCCGGAGCATTCCAGCGCGCGCAGATGCACGTCGAGGAACTCGGTGCGCTCGGGCGCCAAGCCCGCCGCGGGCAGTTCGGCGCGCAGGGCCGCGGCCCGCTGCGCGAGCTCCCGCGGCTGCGGCGCCGGCGCGTTCTCGATCTCGCGCCGCAATGCCGGGTCACCGGTGAAGGCGTCGACGAAACCCTCTTCCAGCCGGTCGAAGGCCAGACCGAGCCGCAGGTAATCGGTGACGAGCGGATGCGCTTCCATGGCAGCCGACGATAGCCGGTCTACCAGCGGCGCGGCGACTGCTACCCGCCGGTAGCCGACCCCCTTTTCCCGGCCCGGAGCGGCGAGGCGCAGAATTCAGCCATGCGGCCACAGTTAGTCCGAATCTCACAGCGCCGGTGCGATATGTGTGCGTGTTTGCCGGAATGGAGCGTCGGGTAAGTGGCACGGATGAGTGAGCCGAGCCCCTATGTGGAATTCGATCGGAAACAGTGGCGCACACTGCGTAAATCGACTCCGCTGGTGCTCACCGAGGAAGAACTGAGGGGCCTGCGCGGTCTGGGTGAACAGATCGATCTGGAAGAGGTCGCCGAGGTCTACCTCCCACTCGCCCGTCTCATTCACTTGCAGGTCGCCGCACGTCAGCGGCTGTTCGCCGCGACAGCGACCTTCCTCGGGGAAAAACATCCGGACCGGCAGGTGCCGTTCGTGATCGGCGTCGCGGGCAGCGTCGCGGTGGGCAAATCCACCACCGCGCGCGTGCTCCAGGCGCTACTGGCCCGCTGGGATCACCATCCGCGGGTGGATCTGGTCACCACCGACGGGTTTCTCTATCCCACCGCGGAACTCACCCGCCGCGGCATCATGCATCGCAAGGGATTCCCGGAGAGTTACGACCGCCGTAAGCTCCTGCGTTTCGTCACCGAGGTGAAATCCGGTGCGCCCGAGGTATGCGCGCCGATGTATTCGCATATCTCCTACGACATCGTGCCGGACGAGTTCCATTGCGTGCGTCAGCCCGACATCCTCATCGTCGAGGGCCTCAATGTGCTGCAGACGGGTCCGCGGCTGATGGTGTCGGACCTGTTCGACTTCTCCATCTATGTCGACGCCCGCATCGAGGACATCGAGAACTGGTACGTACAAAGGTTTCTCAGCCTGCGCAAAACCGGTTTCGCGGATCCGCGCGCGCATTTCCACCATTACTCCCGCTTCACCGACGAGGAAGCGACCTCGGCGGCCAAGGAGATCTGGAACTCCACCAACCGGCCGAATCTGGTGGAGAACATCCTGCCCACCCGTCCGCGCGCGACCCTGGTACTGCGCAAGGACGCCGATCACGCGATCAATCGGCTGCGCCTGCGGAAATTGTGAGCTTGGCGAATCCGCTCAGACGCCGAATCGACGGTGCCGCGCGGCGAAATCACGCAGCGCGCGCAGGAAATCCACCCGGCGGAACTCCGGCCAGTACGCCTCGGTGAACCAGATCTCCGAGTACGCGCTCTGCCACAGCAGGAAACCGGACAACCGCTGCTCACCGGAGGTGCGAATGACCAGGTCCGGATCGGGCTGGCCGGAGGTGTAGAGGTGCTGGCCGATGGCGTTGACGGTGATCGATTGGACCAGATCCTCGCCGGTCTCACCCGCCGCGATCTCCTGACGCACCAGCGAGCGCACCGCGTCGGTGATCTCCTGCCTGCCGCCGTAGCCGACCGCGACGTTGACGTGCACGCCGTCGCGTCCACTGGTGCGCTCCGCGGCGGTACGCAATCGCTTGGCGATCAGCTCGGGGAATCCGTCGAGGGAGCCGACGAGGCGCACGCTCCAGTTCTGGTCCGGCGCCGAGAGTTCTTCGACCACGTCGGTGATGACCTCGAACAGCGTCTCCAGTTCCTCCGGATCGCGGTTGAGGTTCTCGGTGGAGAGCAGGTAGACGGTGACCATCTCGATGCCCGCGGCCTCGCACCAGCCGACGAGTTCGGCGATCTTGAGCGCGCCGACCCGGTGTCCGTGACTGACGTCGGTGAAGCCGTTTTCCCTGGCCCAGCGGCGATTGCCATCGCACATCACCGCAACGTGACGGGGGTGCTGCTTGCCTGCCAGCTGCTTGGCCAGCCGGGCCTCGTAGACGCGATACGGAAAGCCACGCACCCGACTCGGAAACTCCACGGCGTCCAACAGTACGCCTCGTCACGTTGTCTGCGGCACCGGCCGCACTTCCCGGTACAGTAGCGATCAGACCCGCAACCTACGGTTCCGTAGGTTACTCGCGAGTTAACTACAGGAGGTAGTCCGTGACCGATCCGGTCCGCGCCGACGCAGCTGATGCCGTCGACGCTGTCGAGCCCGTCGAGGAGATGCTCAACCCGGCCGACGCGCTCGCGGCACTGGTCAAGCCACGGATGCGCGGCTGGATCCACACCTGGGCGGTCGGCATCGCGGCGATCGCTGTCATCGCGCTGGTCGCCGCAGCGACGACGGTCTCGGCGACCGCGGTGTGGTCGACGCTGGTCTACGGGCTCACCGTCTGCCTGCTGTTCGGGGTCAGCGCCGTCTACCACCGAATCACCTGGTCGACCGTGCGCGCTCGGATCCGTATGAAACGCGCCGACCATTCGATGATCTTCCTGTTCATCGCGGGCAGCTACACCCCGTTCGCGCTGCTTGGCCTGCCCGGCTCGACCGGGCGCACCCTGCTGATCGTGGTGTGGGCGGGCGCGCTCGCGGGCGTCGCATTGAAACTGCTGTGGCCGACCGCGCCACGCTGGGTCGGGGTGCCGTTGTATCTGTTGCTCGGCTGGGCGATCGTGCCGGTGGCCGGTGAGCTCTACGACAATGTGGGCCTCGCACCGCTGATCCTGCTGCTGATCGGAGGCCTGATCTACAGCGGCGGCGCCATTCTCTACGCCACCAAATGGCCGAATCCGTGGCCTGCCGTCTTCGGTCATCACGAGTTCTTCCACGCCGCGACGGTGCTCGCGGCACTGGCGCACTACGTTGCGGTTTGGCTCGTGCTGCTGCGCTGAACGCCTTCCGCGTTCTATGCTGCTCGTTCGTGTCAGTCGCTGTCGCAGTGAGTATCGCGCTGCCCGAGCGCACGTCATGATCGCCCGCTTGGTGGTCTGGGCGCTGCGGGCGCGCTGGGGCCTTGCCGCCGTCGTGATCACCTGCAATCTCAGCGGTCTCGCGGTGATCACCATCCAACTGTGGCTCGGCGGCTTCTTCGACCGGCTCGGACCCGACATCCTGCGCGCGCTCGGTGTCGTCGCGATCTACCCGGCCATCGGCTTCGGAATCGGCATCGTGCTCGCCATCCGCGACCGCGGCCGCTATTTCGCCTGGCTCGATCAAACCCGCAAACCCACACCGGACGAAGCGCGACGACTGCTTCGGCTGCCCATCGCGATCACGACTCGCGCGCTCGCGCTGTGGCTGCCGGGGGTGATCATCGCGGCCATCGTGCTGGCCAGGGTGACGCCGCAGGATGATCTCGCGGTGATGACGTCGATGTTCGTCATCGGCGGGCTGGAATCGGGCGGGCTGACCTTCCTGATCGTGGACCGGCTGATCCGGCCCACCATCCCGATCGTCGCCGGTGTACTCGGCGCGACCATGCACTGGAGTTCCACGGTGTTCGTCCGGGTGGTGCTCACCTGGGCGGTCTCGGGCGCGATGCCGTTGTCCATGCTGATCGTGGTCCTCGCCGATCCGGTCTCCAGCGCGCCCGATCGCATCCGCACGGGCATTTACGTGGCCTGTCTCGGCATCGTCGTCGGTGCCCTCGCCACCGCGACGCTGGCCCGCGCGGTCGCCGCACCGATCCGGCATCTGCGCCTCGCACTCGACCGGATCACCCACGGTGATCTCGACGTTCGGGTACAGGTGGGCAGCGCAAGCGAGATCGGCAGGCTGGAACATTCGGTCAATCAGCTGGCCGCCACCTTGCGCGAGCGGACCAGGATGCGTGATGTGTTCGGCAGGCACGTCGGCGACGAGGTGGCCGAGCGAGCGCTGGCCAGCGGGGTGGACCTGACCGGTGACGTGCGGGTGGTGTCGGCGCTGTTCGTCGACGTCACCGGTTCGGTGGAGATCTCCACCGGCCTGCCGCCGCAGGAATTCGTGGCCAAGCTCAACCGGCTGCTCTCGATCGTGGTCGCGGCGACCGAGGAGAACAACGGGCTGGTCAACAAGTTCGAAGGCGACGCGGCGCTGTGCATTTTCGGCGCGCCGATCGCGCTGCGCGACAATGCCACGCCCGCACTGCGCGCGGCCCGCCGCATCCGCGACGAGGTGCTGGCCACCGGTGAACTCGATATCGGTATCGGTGTGGCCCACGGCCAGGTGTTCGCCGGTGATGTCGGTACCGATACGCGGCTGGAGTTCACCGTCATCGGCGACGCCGTCAACGAGGCGGCGCGACTCACCACCGCCGCCAAAGCCGTCCACCGCCGGATCCTGGTGAGCGAGTCCGTCATCGATGCGGCCGCACCGCACGAACAGGCCAAATGGGAGCTCTACGGCGATCTGCCCTTGCGCGGCATCGCCGACCCGACCCCCTCCTGGACCGATCTACCCCAGGACGAGCCGTCCGCGCCGGACCCGTCGACAAATGGCATCGAATCCCCCGCCGACACGCCTCGGCCCACCCCCGCACCCACCGGGGACGCGGCTTCCGGGCCACCTGCCTGAAGATTTCTCCGTCTGTGGCAGCGGCCAATGGCAGTGCCGGGGTCCCCTGTGTCCGCGGGTGGGAGGAGACTTCAGGGATGAGCCGAAAATCTGGTCCCGCGAGTCTGTTCAGTCACCTCGACGAAACCACCCCCACCTCCTCGCCTACCGAGGACGGTGCGGCAACCCCTCCCGTGTTCAGCAGCGCGGGCTCGAATTCAGTCACGACGGATGATGCCGGCGCCGCAGCCGGCAGTGATCAATGAATCTGAAAGCCACAGCCGTGGACCTCGGGTACGCGGCGGGCTGGCGGCTGGTGCGCGCCCTGCCACAGCGGTGGGCGACCGGCCTGTTCGACCGCGCGGCCGATCGCGCGGCTCGTCACGGGGGGCCTGATCAGTTGCGGCGCAACCTGGCTCGCGTCCTCGGCACCACACCGGAGCAGGTGCCCGACGATCTCATGCGCGCCAGCCTGCGCTCCTACGCCCGCTATTGGTGCGAGGCGTTTCGGTTGCCGTCGATGGATCCCGTCCAGGTGGCCGACATCATCGAGTCCTCGGCCACCGGGCTCGGGCACGTCCGCGCGGCGATCGACAGCGGAACCGGCGCCGTGCTGGCCCTTCCGCACAGCGGCAACTGGGATCTGGCCGGCGTGTGGGTGGTGCAGCGAATCGGTACTCCGACTGTCGTCAACGAGCGACTGAAGCCGGAATCACTGTTCCGGCGGTTCGTCCGCTTCCGTGAGCGCCTCGGTTTCGAGATCATCCCGCTCACCGGCGGCGCGACACCACCGTTCGAGCTGCTGACCGCCAGGATTCGACAGGGGCGGGTGGTCTGCCTGCTCGGCGAGCGCGACCTCTCCGGCAGGGGCGTGCCGGTCACCTTCTTCGGCGAACCGGCCCAGATGCCGAGCGGCCCGGCCCGCCTCGCCATCGACACCGGCGCGCCACTGCTGCCGGTGCATTGCTGGTTCACCGCCGACGGGTGGGGGTTCAGTGTCGGTACGCCTCTCGACACATCCGGTGGGGTGCAGTCCACCACGCAGGCACTGGCCGACGCGTTCGCCACCGGGATCGCCGCCCACCCGGCCGACTGGCACATGCTGCAACCGCTGTGGACTGCCGACCATCGGGCACGCCGGCAGGCTCGGCGCGAGCAGCCGGAGTGACTCAGCGGTGCACGACCCTGCGTGGCATGGTCGGTGCGCTCATCGACGACGCCGACGTGCGGTATTCATGCAGTAGACGGACGTAGCTGGAATGCGTCGTCGGTGCCGGCGGCGCGGTTCTCGAGGCCGGCGTATTCGTCAGCGGCTGCTCAACGACCCGCGGAGCCCCGCGCCGTCTATGACCGACGAGGCTTCGGCCGCAGGCACCCGACAGTTACCGGCTCAACGACTCGCGAAGCGCATCGGCCGTGGTCACCGGCAGATCGCAGACCGAGCCGCGGCAGACGTAAGCCGCTGCCGTGTCGCCGACCGTGGGCCGGTCGGCGAGCAGGGGAACCGAACCAGGTTCGGCGGCAAGGGTGATCGCACCACCCGGCGCAACGGCTCGGGCCGCTGCCAGCAGGTCAGCGGCGGCTGCGGGCGCGGGAGTGGCGATAGCGATCTGGATCGGCCCCTGCAACGCGGCTTCGGCGACGGTCAGCCACTGGCCTGCCGAGCGCGGGGCCTTGGCCAGCACCACGGTGCCGCGGTTGAGGGTGCGGTCGGCCAGGTCGCGATAACGGACGGCGCGTTCGGGGTCACTGGTGGCCGACGCGGTGAGCAGGGCTTCGGCAAGAGACGACGCGCCCGCCGGGGTGGCACCGTCGATCGGGTCGCGCGGCCGGGCGACAAGGGTTTCGGCGTCGTCGGCGGTGTCGAACCAGCTGCCGGGGGCGTCGGGATCGGCGAAATGGGCGATGGCCGCGTCCAGCAGTCGCTGCGCGTGCTCGAGCCATTCGACGGCGCCGGTGGCCTGATGCAGTGCGAGCAGTCCGGTCGCCAACCAGGCGTAATCCTCGAGCACACCGGGCGCGGTCCCCGCCTTACCGCCGAGCGAGGCGCGCAGGACTCGATCGCCGACGACATGTTCGGTCAGCAAGAACCGGACGCATCGGATCGCGGCGTCCAGCCAGTCGTCGCGGGATTGCGTGGTGGCGGCCTCCGCGAGCGCCGTGATCGCCATGCCGTTCCAGGCGGTGACCACCTTGTCGTCGCGATCGGGTTGTGGGCGTCGATCGCGCTCGGTACGCAAGGCAGCACGAATCCGCTCGAATCGCGCCGTGTCGTCCGCGTCGGTGTAGCGGGTCGGCACCGAGGTTCCCTGTTCGAAGTTGCCTGCGGTGGTGACGCCCAAGACCTCGGCGGCCCACGCACCGTCGATGGGTCCGAGCGCGGCGATGAGTTCGGCGGGCGTCCACACGTAGGTCGCGCCCTCGATACCGGGCTGCCCCGGTTCCAGGTGGGTATCGGCGTCGAGGGCGGAGGCGAACCCGCCGTGCTCGGTGCCGAGGTCGTCGCACAGGAATTCCACGATCTCGCCGGTGATCCGCCGCGGCAGCTCATCGTCGGGCACGCGCCGGGCGAGATGAGCGTAGGCACGCAGCAGCTGGGCGTTGTCGTAGAGCATCTTCTCGAAGTGCGGCACCACCCAGGCGGCGTCCACCGAATACCGCGCGAACCCGCCACGGATCTGGTCGTAGATGCCGCCGCGCGCCATCGCCGCACCGGTGCGCCGCACCACGTCGAGGATCGCGTCATCGCCGCTGCGTTCCCAGCTGCGCAGCAACCCCTCCATCAACGCCGACGGCGGGAACTTCGGCGCCCCACCGAACCCACCGTGCTGCTCATCCACATCCCGCAGCACCGCCGCGACCGCATGATCGAGCAGCTCGGCAGTGACGGTCAGCTCGCTGTCCGGCAGCCCACCCGCCTGCCCGCGCAGCGCCTCGGCCACCTGTGAGGACGCCAGATTCACTTCGTCGCGGCGATTGCGCCAGGTGTCGGCGACCGCTTCCAGCAGTTGCTGAAACGACGGCATCCCACCGCGCGGCACCTTCGGGTAGTAGGTGCCGCAATAGAACGGCTCCCCGGCAGGGGTGAGAAAACACGTCATCGGCCAGCCACCCTGACCGGTCATCGCGACGGTGGCATTCATATACACCGCATCCAGGTCCGGCCGCTCCTCACGATCGACCTTGATGCAGACGTAGTTGTCGTTCATCACCGCGGCCGTGGCCTCGTCGGCGAACGACTCGTGCGCCATCACATGGCACCAGTGGCAGGACGCGTACCCGATCGACAGCAGGATCGGCACATCCCGCGAGGCCGCCTCGGCCAACGCATCGGCATCCCATTCCCGCCAGTGGACTGGGTTGTCAGCGTGCTGACGCAGGTACGGCGAGGTCGCAGTAGCCAATCGGTTCACATTGCCAGCCTCCCACACCCGGGGAGGGTAGAACACGGTCAACACCCGAGCCACTTCGCCCCATGCCCGGACCAGCGGGTTGGCGTGTAACCCGTCGGCACCGCGTGCCGACAGGAAAGGGAACGACCAGTTTCCCGTGCCGATCGCCGGCTCAGTGGCCGACCAGATGGTGCGCGGCGGCCGATCGGCTGGAAAACTGGATGCGTCATCGTCCGTCGCCGCAACTGCTGCGATCGGATGTGGTTACCGGTCAGCACACCGGCCTCACCCGATAGGCGGTCATGACGAGCAGGAGAGCGCGATGAGTCAGCAGTCGCGGATAGATCTTGCCGAAATGCGGGCGATGGTGACGAGTTTGGAGCGGGTGATCGTCGACGCCACGCGGGCGGTCGCGGATCTGAAGGCCGCCATCGCTTCGGCGGAGGCGCAGTCGAACGGCAGTGTGAGTTCCGTGCACGACCAGACTTCGGGCCTGGCGGTGGCCGATATCGGCGCCGCGGCACCGGTGTCGGCGCAGTGCCAGGCTGTCGCACGCAAGCCCGGGCCGACGCCATGGTCCCGGCGCAGACCGCAGACATCGGCCGCATACCGACCCCTCCCGCCGGACCCGCAGGGCGCAAGCACGCCATCGGCATCGGCATCGGCATCGGCATCGGCGAGCAATGAAGTGGCGTCAGCGGCACCGCCCGAAGTAGTCGAGCACCCAACTGTCGGCACCGAGCAGCAGCAGCGCGACCGGATGACACTCACGATGCCGGACGCGAATATCACAGGCGCACGACCCGAATCGGCGACCCGCCGGCACCGCCCGCCAACCCTCCCGACCACCGTCGCCCATACGCCCCGTGACGACGCCGATCCGCCCGCGACCGCCACGGCGACCACTCGCCCCCACCCCAGTTCAGCGCCGGCCGTATTGGCATGTCCGTCACGCGAGAACGCACTGCCGACCATGCTCCGGCCACATACCCCCACAGCGGCTGCGGACATGCCGCACCCGCAGAAGAGCTTTCGACAACCCGAGGCAGTCGTCCGCGAGCCCGCGGTGCCCCACGAATCCGCAGCTTCCCGCGAACCCGCCACCATTACTCACCGGCCCGCGGCAGAACCGCAGCTCATTGCCACCGACAATGTCCTCCACCGCCAACACCCCGCCCCACCCGATTCCGAGGCGCACAGCATCGCCGGGCAGATGGCGGCGCGGCATGGGCTGGAGATCATCGGGTTCGACGCGGCGGGCATCGGCCCGCACATCGTTCAGGAGATCGCCGCCGCCGTCGACGACATGCTGGCGAGATATCCCCTTGCCTTGCAAGGCATCGAGATCACCGATCCGAGCGGGAGCGTGCCTGCGCGCACCGTACGGATCGCCTCCCCCGCGATCCCTCCGGCCGCGAAGATCTGGATGGTTCTCGACGGGTCCGCGCTCGCGATGTCGGCCCAGCAGGCCGGTGCCGCGTCGACCCGAAAGTGGCTGCGCAAACGCCGAAACGCGGATCGGCCGGTGTACTCGGCGGTCGTACGCGAATACGGTTCGGCCCTCGACGCCGCGGGCGGCTTCCGGGCCCGCCATCAAGCGCAGCGACTGCTGATCGCCGAATCTCTGCGCGGAAGCAAGGATCTCGCTTTCAGCCCGCTGAACCCGGCGCTCGCCTTGGTCGATGCGTTCACCGCCGTCGCACTGGCTGGAGAGCGCGCCGGAACGCCGGCCAAGGAACTGCACGACATCCTCGTCAAGATAGCGTGCCCCGAGCCGACCGACGCAGCGGTCTGACCACGCCGATGGCCGGGGCACTGCCACCCGGTCGGCCGGACAGCTCACTTCTTCGCGAGTTGTTCGCGCCGGATCCATTCGAGCAAGGTGGGATTGTCGACGGTGGTGATGACACCGACCGTGCGACGCAGGTAGCGATCATCGTCGAGCAGTGCCAACATGCTCGCGGCCAGGTCCGCGCGCGAGGTGAACCTGCCGTCGGCGTGCCCCTCGACGACGGCGTAGTCGGTGACCGAGGGCAGGTGATAGAGCCCGCTCGGTCGCACGATCGTCCAGTCCAGATCGGCGGCGCGAATCAGCGTTTCCATCCGGCGCATGTCGTCGTACAAGGTCTTGCCAAGCACCCGCGTGACAAAGGGTAGAAAGGCTCGGTTGAACAGGAACCCGCCGTCGGAATACGCGCGCGGTTCCACCCCGCTCGAGCTGACCACGGCGAGCCTGCGCACCCCATGCCGCTGCATCGCGGCCACGATATTGGCCGCACCACGTGAATAGGTGATGATCGGCCCTTTCCCCGCCGGCACCCCGAGCGTCGACAGCACCGCGTCACTCCCTGCCACAGCCGCGTCGACCGCCGCCCGGTCGAGCACGTCGGCATCTAGCACCGCGAGCCGGTCATGGCGCAGTGGAAAGCTATCCGGCTGCCGGGTGACCGCGGTGACCTGGTGTCCGGCGGCGATCGCCTGATCAGTGAGCAGTCGGCCGGTGGGACCGTTGGCTCCGAAGATTGTGATGCGCATTCTCGACGAACCTCTCCCTGCATTCGATGATGGACACAAGACGCCGGCAAGCGCGTCGGTGTGACAGTGCGACCTTCACGCCGCGACGATCGTCGACACCAGCGACGCGACGGCCAGCATGAGATAGAACCCCGGATACATCAGATCGGCGTAGCCGCGAGCGCGGGCGAGCGTGGTCACGGCGCCGACGAAGTACAGAACCAGACCAGCCGCGGCGGCGATGCCGAGCGCGGGGATGGCGAGACCCGCGAGCAACCCGAGCGCGCCCGCGAGTTTCACCAGACCCAACGGGACGATCCACGACTGCGGAACTCCGTATTTGGACATGTTCTCCAGCGTCCAACGGTTTCTAGCGATGTCGCTGACGCCGGCGACGACGTTGGCGAGAGCGGTCACGATCAGAATGGCGACCAAGGCGATGACCATCGATTCCTCCGGCTGCATCGGGTGCGGTTGCTGGTTGGACGAGAGTCGGCCTGCCCATGTGACGGGCGCCCGCAGTCGCCCTCATCACGTTCGACCGTTCCGGCAAGGTCACACCTTGACCTGAAGAAAGGTTGAGCTTCTAGTGTCCGTTCCGTGAGTGCACATGCGAACGCAGAGACAGTGAGAGTCGCAGTTCTAGGACTGGGCGAGATGGGGTCGGCGCTGGCCGCCGCCCTCCTGGACGCCGGCCATCCCGTCACGGTGTGGAACCGGTCCGAAGACAAGATTCACCCGCTGGCAGTCAAGGGAGCTCAGCGAGCCACGACTCCCGAAGCGGCGGTAGCAGCAGCCGAGGTCGTGGTCATCAATGTCAAAGGCGGTGCGGTAGCCACAGACCTACTACGCGCGGCAGAGCCGGCGCTGCCGGGACGTACCGTGATCGACCTGACCGACGGAACATCCGAACAGTCCAGGACCACCGGGCAATTGGCGACCGAGTACGGGGCGGACTACCTGCACGGCCAGATCATGACCATCGCCCCGGCCATCGGCTCACCGGACGCAGTGGTGTTCTACGGCGGCCCCCGCCCCGTGTTCGACCGATACGAAACCCTGCTTCGGGCCCTCGGCGGCCGCGCCACCCATCTCTGCTCCGACCCGGGTGTGGCCGTGTTGTACGGAATGGCCGTCCACGACATCATGTGGGGTCTGCTGAACGGATTCCTGCACGCCGCGGCACTTCTCGGTAACGCCGGTATTCGGATCGAGGACTTCACCCGGCATGCGGAGCCGTCCCTGTCGGCGCTGCCGTCCCTGTTCCCGATGCTCGCCAACGAGATCGACCGCGCGGAGTTCGCCGTTCCGTATGGCGCACTCGCACATCACCTGCCCTCCATCGATGACCTGATCACCGAAAGCCGCGCACGGGGCATCGACGTCGATCTGCCGACCCACACCAGAAACCTCGTCGCCGAGGCACTCGATGCAGGTCACGGCCATGACAGTTACGCCAGACTGGTGGAGCGCTTCGGCCGCGGGTAACTGCGCGTCGGACGGACCCTCCGCGGCCTGGCAACCGGGTAGCCGGACACCCCTCGGGTCCGGCATTCGCCGACGTCCGTGGTCATCGATCCTGGATCAACCCGAGAACATTGCCGTCGGTATCGGTCACTGTCGCGACCACTCTCCCCCCACCGACCTCACGTGCCGGTTCCTTCACGGTCGCGCCCGCCGCGGTGAGCTCGGCCAGCTTGGCCTCGATATCCGGCACGTGCCAGTACGCCACTGGCGTCGTCATGCCCTGCGGTCCGCCGTCGGGAACCAGCCCGATGTGCTGGCCCTCGGCCTCGAAGCCGACGTAATACGGCGAGTCGGTCTGCGGTGCGACGCCGAGCAGGGCGGTGTACACCTGCTTGGCGGCCGCCAGGTCGGAGACCGGGTGCAGAACGGTCTTGATTCCCTGGGTGGTCGAGCTGGTCATGATCACTCCTGTCGTGGGGTTCGTGTGGGGCCTCAGGCGGACGGGCTCGGGCTGAGAGCCGCCTCCCACACGAATCCGTCCGGGTCCGTGCAGGGCTCGATATCCGCGCCGAAGGCGATCCGATGCGATCCGGTGCCGTCGGCGGCGACACCGGCGTCCTTGGCGGCAGCGCGACGGCTGTAGAGCGCCAGCTTCACCGACGACGCCGGCGCGTCGAACTCCACGTACTTGCTGCCGAAGCTCTTCGACACGGTCAGTCCGTGGTCGACGTAGAACTGCTTGGTCGCTTTGACGTTGTCGACCCCGAGCAGCACTACGAAATCGTCGATCTCGCGGGTGGCCGGACCGGTGTCCTTCTTCGCCGAGGTCGCGATCTTCCAGATCGAGCCGTCCGGAGCCTGGATGACGCCGCCGTAGCCCCAGAAGCTCTTCTTGGCTTCCTTCAGCGTCGTCGCGCCGCCTTCGACAGCGCTGCCGATGAGGCTGTCGACGGTGCTCGGCTGTGACACCACCAGCGACAGCATGTAGCCGCGGAATCCGGTCGTGGGCGCCTGCGCGGTGCGCACCCGCAGCTTGTCGCCGAGGCCGAACGCGGCGGCGTAGAAGGCCTCGCCCGCCGCGGCGTCGGCGACGTCGAGGATGACGGACTCGAGAGAGGGCGTGCTGGTCATGATCGCTCCTGAAGTCGTGGGTCGTATCGACCCGGTGTGCGGTGTCCGTTGGGCGGAACCGGCTGTGTTCTCAGCTTCGCCTCCGACGGGTATGCGGCACATCCGTGGCGACCACGGAACCGACCACTGATCGCGAGCACGGAACTCCTCCGTGCCGACGCGGAACCGACCGCGAAGTATGATCACGCCACCAACGAGCAGGACGGGAAACATGGCGGCGACGGTGGAGATCTCGGCTCGGGAAGCCGAGGTGTTGTCGCTGGTGGGGCAGCATTTGAGCAATGCCGAGATCGGCGCGCGGCTGTTCATCTCGGTGCGAACGGTCGAGAGCCACGTCTCCTCGCTGTTGCGCAAGCTGGAGGTTCCGGATCGGCGGGCGCTGGCCCAGCGTGCGTCGGGGCCGGCGAACAGCGACCGCGCGCACCTCGCACCCGCCCTGCCGACCCCACTGACCTCGTTCATCGGCCGTGAACGCGAACGCGATGAGCTGACCGCGATGATCACCGAGCACCGCCAGGTGACCGCCGTCGGCCCCGGCGGAGTGGGCAAGACCCGGCTCGCGCTTGCGGTCGCGGCGCAGGCGGCAGGCGCCTATCCCGACGGGGTGTGGTTGGTCGATCTGGTGCCGATCACCAACCCGGACATCTGCGTGGTCGCCGGTACGGTCGCCCTCGCGCTCGGCCTCGGTGAGCAGCCCGGCCGCGGCATGGACGAATCAGTGCTCGCCGCGCTCGCCGACCGGAACGCCCTGCTCATTCTCGACAACTGCGAGCATGTGCTCGATGGGGTGGCGCCGTTCATCGAACGGCTCCTCGCGGCGTGTCCCGGGGTGACGGTGCTGGCGACCAGCCGGGCCCGGCTGATGGTGCCGTTCGAGCGGGTATACGCGGTCGCGCCGATGTCGCTGGCAGGCGCGGGTAACTCGGATGCGGTTGCGTTGTTCATGGACCGCGCGGCGGCGAGCGGTTGGCCGCCCAACCACGCACTGCGCGACCAGGTTTCCGAGTTCTGCGCGCGCCTCGACGGCGTGGCGCTCGCGATCGAACTGGCCGCCGCCCGTTGGACCACGCTCGGTCTCGATGGCCTCGAAGCCGGCCTGTCCGACCAGCTCCGAATGCTGTCCGGCGGCTCACGCGCCGAAGACCGGCACCGCTCGGTGCGGGCGGCGCTCGACTGGAGCCACGATCTGCTCGACCCGGACGATCGGGTTCTGCTGCGCCGGATTTCGGTGTTCATGAAATCGTTCACCGTCCGGTCGGCGGCGGAAGTGACCGGGTCGGACCCGGGCGTCGTCGCCTACGGATTGGCCCGGCTCGCCGAGCAGAGCCTGCTGGCGGTGACGGCGACCGCGAACGGCACCGAATACCGGGCGCTGGAAACCATCCGCCAATACGGCATGGAGCGTCTCGTCCAGGCAGCGGAACTCGACGACGCCAGGTCCAGGCACCTTCGCTGGTGCGTGGCCGAAGCCGCCGCCCTCGAGGTGGTGGACGCGGACTGGCGCGCACGATTCGACGCGGCAGCCGACGACTTCCGCGCCGCGATGACATGGGCGGCCGAACGCCCCGAGCACCACACCCACACCTACGACCTCGCCCGCCACCTGGCGCAACTCTGCTTCACCCGCAACCTGATCGGCGAATCTCAGATGCGCTTCGAGCAGGCCGCGGCGCTCACCGACGACCCCGCCGCCGCGGCCACGATGCTTCGGCACGCCGCAGGCGCGGCCGGATGTCAGCTTCGGGGCGAGGACATGGACCGCCTGCACCGCGAGGCCGCACAGGCCGCCCTACGCGCCGGGAACACCGCGGGCGCCGCCCGCGATCTGGCGACCGCCGCGGCCAACACCTACCGTTTCGCGAGCAAGTTCGTCCGGCCGCTACCTCCGGAGGAAGCGATCGCCCTCATCACCGAGGCGCGGCAACTGGCAGGCGGGGACCCGGATGCTCAGGCCGCGGTGGCGTTGGCCGAGGCCGGGCGGATGCTCACCGAGCACCTCACCGCCGAACACCCGCACGGCGATGTCGTCCCGGAGACGATCGCGTGCGCCGAACACGCGGTCGAACTCGCGCACCGCACCGGCGATCCGCTGGCCGAGTCCGCCGCCCTCGACACTCTCGCCGGCGCCAAGAGCTGGGCCGGTGACACCTTCGCCGCCGCGGCCACGACACAGCGCCGAATGTCGCTGCTGGACAACACTTCAGGCACTCCGGCCGCCACCCACGAGCTGATCGAAGCTCTCGGCGAGGCAGCCGAGGCGAGCCTCGGTGCGGGTGACCTGCGCAGCGCTCGCCGGTGGGCCCGGCAGCTCGCCGATCATCCGTTGCTGGCCGAGGTCGGGCATCGCGCAACGAGCTGGCTGCTGGTCACCGACGCACTGGCAGGCAACGTCGACGAGGTACTCACCCACAGTGTCCGGTTCCTCGAGTCGTGGCAGCGGGCAGGCAGCCCCGCCCGGTCTGTCCTCGGTCCGGCGGTGGCCGGGGTGGCGATGATCCACGATCTCCGCGATGACCACAGCGCCCGCGACGAATGGACCGCTGTCGTGCGCCGAGTCGACACCACACCGGTGTACACCCACGGATACGGCGCGGTCTTCGACGCCTTGGCCATGCTCCACCACGGTCAGGTTGAGCAGGCGCTGCATCGGTTGGCAGCCGAGCCGGACGAAGTGTGGCGATGGGTCACCTGGATCTGGCTGCACTGGTTGGTGGCGTTGCGCGCCGAAGCGGCCGTGCTCGCCGGGAGTCCTGCTGCGGGTGAGCGCGTGGCCGAGGCACGAACCGTCGTGGCGGGCAACCCGATCGCCAGTGCCCTCGTCGATCGCGCCGAAGCGCTGCTCGTCGGCGATTCCGAACGGGTGCTGTCCACGGCAGCCACCTTCGACACCGCCGGATGCCACTATCAGGCGGCGCGGACCAGGGTGCTCGCTGGAGGCGACAATGCCGTCCACGGCGCTGCGGCCATCGCCGAACTCGGCCTCGCGCCGATGCCACCGGTCGCGCCGTGAACCGGCATGCCACCCGCTCACAATTCGACCGGCCCAGGAAAACCCACTTGCCCCGCTTCCTACAGTGGAGCGCGTGATCCGTACCGCCGCCCTCGCCCACATCCGTGACCGTCGCCTCATCCAGACGCGCTCGGTGGGCAAAGAGGTCTTCTACATGGCGGGCGGCAAGATCGACCCTGGTGAGACGCCGGTCGAGGCGCTGCATCGTGAGGTTCGCGAGGAGCTCGGGGTCGGCGTGACCGATGTCAGCGAGCTCGGCGTCTTCCACGCCGAAGCCTACGGCCACACCCCCGGCACCCAATTGCAGATGACCTGCTTCACCGCCGATCTCACCGGCGACCCGACACCCACCAGTGAGATCGCCGAGTTGCGGTACTTCACCGTCAGCGAATACGCCGCCATGCACCACGTGGCGCCCGGCTCGATGCTGGTGTTCCGGCACCTGCACGAACTCGGTCTCATCGACTGGTGAAAACAGTTGCGGCACGCCGTCACCGATTCGACTCGGACGCACAACAAATTCATGACACTCGAAAAACCTGGTGCGGGACCAAAACTCGCCCGGTAGAATTCATTGTGCGCCCGGTGCGAGCGTAACGGCGCCCCCACCCGAGCCTTCCAGGGTTCACCAGGTGAAGCGATGCGTCATCACCGAAATCGATCCCGGGCGTCCAAACTTCCGAGCCGCGAAAAATAAGATGCGGCAATCGAATACGTTTCGATACAGTCGAAGACGCACCCGGTGCGCAGGTAACGGTTACTTCCACTTCTAATGGGCATGTCGCGGGTTCGAATCCCGCCCGGACCACAAGGTCCGGTAGCTCAGCCTGGTAGAGCAGCACACGTACCGTCATCGATACGAACTCGGGCGCACCACAACTTCACAGCACCTCCCGGTGCGACGCCGGCGGCTACTTCTCCACCATTTATGGGGAAATATCTACACCGCAGGCGATTTCGATCTCGGGAGCTCCGCGTACACCGGTCCCGGTGCGCAGGTGACGGTTACTTCGGGACCCGAGAGTGTCGGTTCGAATCCGGCCCGTCGGCAACGGCGGTAGTGTAATCGGAGAGCACATCGGGCATATGTACCGTCGCCGATTTCGATCTCGGGCATACGCGGCGCTCCCATCCAATTATGGGGGAATACCGATGAGCAAGTTCAACCTCGCACGCCCGCCGCGCGCCGCGACCTCCCCGGTCGTCAGCGAGGCACAGCCGACCGGCCGCACCCATGAGGGCGGCCCCGGCTACGCTCGCGAGGTCAAGAGCGAGCTGTTCCTGCTCGCGGTCACGAACATGGTGGGCGAGAACACCTTCTACGAATCCGCCGACGGCCGCGACAACCGCTACGCGACCCTGGTCCGCGCGGCCACGCTCGCCGACCCGGAGTGGACGGCCCGCCTGCTGCGCTGGCTGCGCAGCGATGCCAACCTACGCACCGCGGCCCTCGTCGGCGCCGCCGAGTTCACCAAGGCTCGGCTCGATGCCGGCGAGTCCGGCCTGTCCCGGCAGGTCGTCGCGTCGGTATTGCAGCGCGCCGACGAGCCCGGTGAACTGCTCGCCTACTGGACCTCGACCCACGGACGCGCGGTACCCAAGCCGGTCAAGCGTGGCATCGCCGACGCCGTGCGCCGCCTGTACGACGAGCGGTCCCTGATCAAGTGGGACAGCGAGGCGCGCGGATTCCGCTTCGGCGACGTCATCGACCTCACCCACCCCTCGCCCGATCCCGAAAAGCCCTGGCAGGGTGCGTTGTTCGAGCATGCGCTGGATCGTCGGCACGGCCGTGACAAGCCCATCCCGGATGGGCTGACGACGTTGCGCGCCCGCGCCGAGCTGATGGCCTGCCCGGTCGATCAGCGGCGTGCGCTGTTCGACGACCCCGAGCGTGCTCGCCGCACCCTCCGTGCGGCAGGCATGACCTGGGAGTCGGTGGCGGGTTGGTTGCAGGGCCCGATGGACGCCGCCGTCTGGGAGGCATTGGTCCCTTCGATGGGCTTCACCGCGAGGTTGCGTAACCTGCGCAACTTCGACGAGGCCGGTGTATCCGACGAGGTCGCGACCGAGGTGGCGGCGGCACTCGCCGACAAGAACCAGGTCGCACGCTCCCGTCAGCTGCCCATGCGGTTCCTCTCGGCCTACCGCGCGGCACCCTCGCTGCGCTGGGGTCACGCGCTGGAGCGTGCGCTCGAGCATTCGCTGGCCTCGGTACCCGCCCTACCGGGACGGACGCTGGTGCTCGTGGACACCTCGGGTTCGATGCAGGCGGGCTTCTCCAAGGACGGCACGCTCCAGCGCTGGGACGCCGCGGTCATGTTCGGTCTCGCCCTGGCCGGCCGCTGCGCCGACGCCGAGGTGGTGTCGTTCTCCAGCGCCGCCGAATGGCAGGGCCGGAGGTACCCGGCCAGCCGGGTGTTCCCGACCAAGCGCGCCGAGCCACTGCTGCGTGGGATCGCCCGCTGGCGTGCGGACGGCTACTTCATCGGCATGGGCACCGACACGGTCGGCGCGGTCCGCACGCACTACGCGGGCCACGACCGGGTGGTGATCCTCACCGATGAGCAGGCCGCAGACGGTGACGTCGGCCGCGCGGTACCGCCGGCCATCCCGCTCTACAGCTGGAACCTGGCCGGCTACCGCCACGGCCACGCCCCCAGTGGCGGCCCATACCGGCACGCATTCGGTGGCCTCACCGATGCCGCGTTCGGGATGATCCCGCTGCTGGAGGCGGGGCACAACGCCACCTGGCCGTTCTGAGCGGCTGGAGGCGTCCGTCCGGAGCCCACGAAAGCATCGGGCCCGGGAACCGTCATGGTTCCCGGGCCCGATGTGGTCTATCGGCCTCAGCCGGTCTCGGCGCGCCCACCGGAATCGGCGCGATCGTCGGCATCAGGGCGACCGTCGGCATCGGCGCCGGAATCCGCGCCACCGTCGGCTTCCGCACGCAACGCAACCCCGTGCTCGGTCCCCTCATCCGCTTCCTGATCCGGCTCGGGATGTTCGGGTTCGAACTTCTCCGGCAGGTTCTTCAGGTGCTTGTTCATCGAACGGACCAGCAGGAACGTGCCGACCAGCAGGATCAGCACGATGATGAGGCCGAACGGGGAAGCTTTTCCGAATTCGGGGCCGGTGGGTGTGCCCGGGGTTTGGGCGAGTAGAGCAAGCATCACCGGTGATTGTCCTCGATGCCGGTGAACAGGTCGTTCTCGGGTAGTGCGGTACGCACCCGGGTCTTGGCCAGTTCGAACTCTTCGGTGGGCCACAGCCGCTGCTGGATCTCCAGCGGAATGGCGAAGAACGCACCATTGGGGTCGATTTGGGTGGCGTGCGCACGCAGGGCGTCGTCACGGTGCGGGAAGTACTTCGCGCATTCGACCTGGGTGGTCACCCGCGTCATCACGTCGCCGCGCTCGACAGCGTACTTGCGCATCCGGTCCAGCCACTCCCGCATCGGGAACGGTTCGCCGATGCGCTCGTACTCCTCGGCGAAGACTTCCAGCCGCCGGATGCTGAAGCCGTGGTCGTAGTACAGCTTCAGCGGCGTCCACGGCTCGCCCGCGTCGGGGAACTTTTCCGGATCGCCCGCGGCCTCGAACGCAGCGATCGACACCTCATGGCAGCGGATGTGGTCCGGATGCGGGTAGCCGCCGGTCTCGTCGTAGGTGGTCATGACGTGCGGCTTGAACTCGCGCACGACCCGCACCAGCGCCTCGGTCGCCTCTTCCAGCGGGACCAGCGCGAAACAGCCCTCGGGCAGCGGGGGCAGCGGGTCGCCCTCGGGCAGGCCCGAGTCGATGAATCCCAGCCAGGTCTGCTTGACACCGAGCGCGGCGGCGGCGGCCGCCATCTCCTCGCGGCGGATCTCGTCGATGCGGTCGAGCACGCCGGGGGTGTCCATCGCCGGATTCAGGATGCTGCCGCGTTCACCACCGGTCAGCGTGACGACGAGGACGTCGTTGCCTTCATCGGCATAGCGGGCGGTTGTCGCGGCACCCTTGCTCGATTCGTCGTCGGGGTGGGCGTGCACCGCCATGAGGCGAAGGCCACTCACTTCTCGTTCACCATCGCTCTCGCGTCGCGGGTGGGTTGGGGCTTTCGATCCCGTCAGGGCTCCATTACCTATAGTTCCATTTCGACCGAATCTGTTCCGACCTACCCCCCGGGAGCGCACCGGCGTGCGCGAGAGGACACATCATGACCGAGCCGACGCCGGAGGCACCCGACGCCGCGAGCGCCGCTGATACCGCCGCCCGCAATGCCGACCGCTACGGCACCCGCGCCTCCTCGGGGCAGCGCGCCACGCGCAGGCTGATCGTGGCGGTCCTCGCTGTCGCGGTACTCGCCGCGGGCGCTGTCGTCGCCTATCTCGGCTGGTCGAAGTACGGTCCGGACGACATCCAGGCCGAACAGCTCGGCTACACCGTCATCGATGATTCGACCATCGAGATCCGGATCAAGGTGACCCGCGACGATCCGACCCAGCCCGTGGTCTGCTTCGTCCGCGCGATGGCACGGGACAACTCCGAGATCGGCCGCCGCGAGGTGCTGATCCAGGGCGCCGAACCGGACAAGGCCGACGACTTCGGCACGATCGAACTCACCACGCTGGTGCGTTCCTCCGAACGACCCTCCTCGGGCAGCGTCTATGGCTGCACCGACAAGGTCCCGGAGTATCTGCGCGCGGGCTGAAATACCGCCGCTACGGCGCAGGTTGCGCAGAAAATAAACTCCGACCTGCGCGTTTATGAAACATGCTAAAATAGCTTCACGCACGGTTCCGGGGCACGGAGCCGTGTTTGCTGCATTGGCGGCCAGCGCGGTTCCGGATCGGCGAGATTATCCGGTACCAGGTCTGTGAAGGTTCGAAGAACTTCCCAGGATCGCTCTAGCCGTCGGCTTGTGCATGCCCGAGTGCGGGTGGGCACTCGCAGTATCTGGGAATCCTGGCTCGCCGGGAACAACTACTAGGGAGTGATCGAGATGACTGAGACGCAAGTGACCTGGCTGACCCCGGAGTCGCACGACAGGCTCAAGAGCGAACTCGACGCGCTCATTGCCAACCGTCCGGTCATCGCCGCCGAGATCAACGAACGCCGCGAAGAGGGCGACCTCAAGGAGAACGGCGGATACCACGCCGCGCGCGAGGAGCAGGGTCAGCAGGAAGCTCGCATCCGCCAGCTGCAGGAACTGCTGAACAATGCGAAGGTGGGCGTCGCGCCCACCAAGTCCGGCGTCGCTCTGCCGGGTTCGGTGGTCAAGGTCTATTACGACGGCGACGAGTCCGACACCGAGACCTTCCTCATCGCCACCCGCGAAGAGGGCCTCAGCGATTCCAAGCTGGAGACCTATTCCCCCAGTTCCCCGCTGGGTCGCGCGCTCATCGACGCCAAGGTCGGCGAGACCCGCGAATACACCCTGCCCAACGGCAACACCATGAAGGTGACGCTGATCAGCGCGGAGCCCTACCACAGCTGATCCGGCCCCCGGCCGACATCGCCCGGCCGGGCTCACAGACGCGAACGGCCGCATCCGATGCATCGGGTGCGGCCGTTTCGTCATCTCCGGGGTCTCAGCTCAGCGCCTGCTCGAGGTCGGCGAGTAGATCGCTGACGTCTTCGATTCCGACCGAGAGCCGCACCAGATCGGCGGGCACTTCCAGTTCGGAGCCTTCGGTGGAGGCGTGGGTCATGGCCGCCGGATGTTCGATCAGCGATTCCACTCCGCCCAGTGATTCGGCCAGGGTGAAGACCTTGGTCCGGGAGCAGAAGTCGCGGGCCGCATCCGGGCCACCGTTGAGTCGCACCGAGATCATGCCGCCGAACCGGCGCATCTGCTTGTCGGCGACCGCGTGACCGGGGTGATCGTTGAGGCCCGGGTAGATGACCTGGGAGATCGCCGGGTGGCGGGTGAGGAATTCGGCGAGGGTCTCGGCATTGTCGCAGTGCCGGTCCATGCGCAGGGCCAGGGTCTTGGTGCCGCGCAGGGTGAGGAAGGCGTCGAACGGGCCGGGCACCGCGCCCGCACCGTTCTGGAGGAACGCGAACGCGGCATCCAGTTCGGCGTCGTTGGTGATCAGCGCGCCACCGATGACGTCGGAGTGTCCGCCCAGGTACTTGGTGGTCGAGTGCACGACGATGTCGGCGCCCAGCAGCAGCGGCTGCTGAAGGTATGGGGTGGCGAAGGTGTTGTCGACGACCAGCTTGGCGCCGGCCGCATGCGCCACATCGGCGAGCGCGGGGATGTCACCGATGCTGAGCAGCGGGTTGGTGGGCGTCTCGATCCACACCAGCTTGGTGTTCGGGCGGATCGCGGCGCGCATCTCGTCGACGTTGAACACGTGCGCGGGCGAATGCTCGATACCCCACTGGCTGAAGACCTTGTCGATCAGCCGGAACGTGCCGCCGTAGGCGTCGTCGGGGATGACGATGTGGTCGCCGGGGCGCAGCGTGGCGCGCAGCGCGCAGTCGGTGGCGGCCATACCGGAGGCGAAGGCGCGGCCGTAGCGGCCCGATTCCAGCGCGGCGAGGTTGGCTTCCAGCGCGGTCCTCGTCGGGTTGCCGGTGCGGCCGTATTCGTAGCCGTCCCGCAGGCCGCCGACGCCATCCTGGGCGAAGGTGGAGCTCGCGTAGATGGGCACGTTCACCGCGCCGGTCTTGGGATCGGGATCGAAACCGGCGTGCACGGCCCTGGTGGAGAATCCCAGCTCACTCATGCGCTTCAGACTAAAGGCAGCGTTTTCGCGGCCGACGAGCGGTTCGCCCCTTAGGCGTGTCGGGCGCGTCGGCGCGCGTTTAGTCTGTCCCCATGGTGACCGTCGAAGAACTGTTCGCGATCGATGCGCTGCTGACCGACACCGAACGCGAGATCCGCGACACCGTCGCGTCGTTCGCGGCCGAGCGGCTGCGCCCGCATATCGCCGACTGGTTCGAGGCCGGCACCTTCCCGGCCCGCGATATCGCCCCTGAGCTGGGGAAACTCGGACTGCTCGGTATGCATTTGGAGGGCTACGGCTGCGCGGGCATGTCGGCCACTACCTACGGCCTGGCCTGCCAGGAGTTGGAGGCCGTCGATTCCGGCGTGCGGTCGATGGTGTCGGTGCAGGGCTCGCTGGCGATGACCGCGATCCACAAGTTCGGCTCCGAGGAGCAGAAGCAGCAGTGGCTGCCGGAGATGGCGTCCGGTCGCGCGCTCGGCTGTTTCGGACTGACCGAACCGGATTTCGGCTCCAACCCCGGCGGCATGCGCACTCGGGCCCGCCGCGACGGCGACGACTGGATCCTCAACGGCTCGAAGATGTGGATCACCAACGGCTCGGTCGCCGATGTCGCGGTGGTGTGGGCGCAGGTCGACCTCGACGGCAAGCAGGTCGTGCACGGCTTCCTCGTCCCGGCCGGTACGCCCGGTTTCCACGCGCGCGAAATGCATCGCAAGCTCTCGCTGCGTGCCTCGATCACCGCCGAACTCGATTTCGACGAGGTCCGCCTGCCCGGTGACGCCCTGCTGCCCGGCTCGCGCGGCCTGTCCGCGCCGCTGGCCTGCCTGAGCGAGGCGCGTTTCGGCATCATCTTCGGCGCACTCGGCGCTGCCCGCGATTGCCTCACCGCCACCATCGAATACGCCCGCACCCGCGAGGTTTTCGACAAACCGCTGGCGGCGTATCAGCTCACGCAGGCCAAGATCGCCGATATGGCGCTCGAATTCGGCAAGGGGCAGCTGCTGGCGCTGCATCTGGGCCGGCTGAAGGATCGCGATGAGATCGCGCCGGAACAGATCAGTGCGGGCAAGCTCAACAGCACCCGCGAAGCGATCGCGATCGCGCGCGAATGCCGGACGATTCTGGGCGCCAACGGGATCACCCTGGATTATCCGGTGCTGCGGCATGCGAACAACCTCGAATCGGTGCTCACCTACGAAGGGACCGCGGAGGTGCATCAGCTGGTCCTGGGGAATGCGCTGACCGGAGCCAAAGCATTCAGGTAGGCGAGGAATTCGCCTGGGCCCAGGTTCCGCTGTCACGACACACCACCGCGCGGACTGCCGGACCTCACACGGTCCACAGCGTGATGCGGAGAACATTGTTACCGCTCGTCATTCCGGGGCCATCTGGATGTCACCCATCGGCTTCGACGATTGCGCACGCTATATGTGCACCCGAAGATGGGTCCTTCGCAGGAGGAATCGGCGGGTGCGCCGACACCGAAATGCGGAGGTGCGCAATGAACTCGCTCTCATCCGGCCCTGCTGTCCGCGCCACGGTCACCGACTACCACCAGAGTTTCCGGGCGCGCGAACGCGGAACGCTGGCCGACCCGGTCGACGCCCGCCCCCTACCCGATCAGCGCGAACTGGTCGCCGCGTTCGCGGGCCGCTGCGAGGAACATCCGCTACTCGACTGGGCCGAAGCGCTGGCCACCCTGCACCGGGAACGCCAGCGCAATCCCCTCGCCACCGCCGGAATCGACTGCCGCAGGCATGAACTCGTCGCGCGCATCGACGGTTGGGTGCGCACTCGTATCCCTGGTCGATACGCCACTCGGCAACTGCGCGCGGCCTCGCTCGGCGCCACCGTCGACCGTATGGCGGCAGCACATGTCCACGCCAGCCACCTGCTGCACACCGCCGAGCGCGTTTCTGATGACCGGGTGCATGCTGCTTGGTACCGATTGGCGTTGCTTGCGGATACGTGGACGGACCTGATCACCAGCGCGCCGATGCCGGGGCGGACGAAAGGGTGAACCCCGGCCGACGGCACGGGGCCGCGTGGCGGGTGACCGACCGTTTTCGCTGGTATCGCCATCCCCAACAGTCATTCCGCCGGTCCCGGTATCGGCGGCCGTTCCACCGGCACTCCAGTGCGGTCGGCGAGTCGTCACGCGTGTTTGCCGACATCGGGCGGCGAACCCTTGCCGGGCGAATTCGGATTTCGATAAGGTCACAACCAGCCGAGGGGGCGGAAATCCGAATCCGGTCCCATGTCGCGTGACCAGGATCGGGAGGAGCCGGTGATGAAGCTGGTGCAAGGGCGGTTGCTGCTCACAGTCGCAGCGGTGATGCTGGTCGTGGCGGGGTGTGGGTCGTCTACTGAGGGGGAGGCGGAGCCGGTGGGGTCGGCGGGGGTGACCACTGGTGCGGGGAGCACTAGTACCACTGAGGGATCGATTCCGGAGAATGCGCCGGTTGGGTTTGATCCTTGTACGGATATTTCACAGGACGTGTTGGACTCTGAGGGGCTCCGTAACCGATCGAACACCGATAGTGAGGGCTCGAACGGGCTCGAATGGCGCGGGTGTGGATGGATCCAGACCGACGGTTACGCGCCGTCAATCCGCGTCACGAATATCACCGTCGACATGGTGCGCGAAAACAAGGGCAGAGTGGTCCGCGATGAGTACACGATCGACGAACGGGAGGCGATTGCATCTAACACCGACGACGAGAGCGATCCGCGCTCCGTATGCACGGTGCATGTAGCAATGAACGGCGGAAGTCTCGAGTTCTTCCTGGACAACCCGTCATCGAACAAGAAAACCGGACACCTGGACACCTGCCAATTGGCTCGAACGCTGGCCGAGAAGGTCGTACCGCTGATACCACCAAATAGCTGATTTCCATGTCACATCCATACGATGACATCCCGGGGGAGCTGATCTGACATGAGCGAAACCGACACCGCACCAAACACGTTGGCCGGCCTGATCACGGAAGCCAACGAAGGTCGTCTGTCCGTCCGGGTCAGTCAGGACGTTCGGGTAGACGCTGAGGAGTTCGTCTACATCGATCGTGACTGCCAATCTTTCAAGGACATGATCCGAGAACTCCAACGTACGGCGGGCCAGATCTCGGACCAAGAGAAGTGGGGCCTTGGTGAGGACCAGGACCCGCTGTCCTCGGCAAATGTCCTGGTCAGCCGATTCCGCGAGAAGGCGAAGGGCTCGGACAACAGCATCTACGAGATCCTCGAAGAGCACTACAAGATCGTCGACGAGATCCAGCAACTCCACAAGGCAATAGCCCAGCGCTACATCGACACCGACGAGACCTTCGCTGCCCGCTACAACCAGCTAACCGCCGAGCTACCTCCCCCGGGCCCGATTGCCCCAACACGCACCCAGCCCGGCGTAGTCCCCGTAGCGAAGTAGGCCCGCGATGTCCGAGATCCAGAACGAGCTGCCGCAGATCAAAGACGGCGAGAATCCCGAGAATTTGGCACATGCCCAGATCAACGGCGCGTTCACGCCGTTGAATACGACCGAGGGTTTCAGCGCGGCCAACAAGTTCACCGAGATCGAGAACAAGTGGACCGATGGCGTCCGCGTGTTCGCGGCGCGCATCCAGCGGTCGAGCGCCGCGGCGTGGGAGGGCCCGGCGGCCGAGTCGGCTCGTTCGGCGCTGTCCAACTACACCACCCGAGCCCAAGACCTTTCCCCGGTAATGCAGGCGCTGGCCAGCCGGGTCTACGGCGCGGTCGATTCGATCAACTCGACCAAGCGTGAACTCCCGGAGGTCATCGAAAAGGGCAAGACGTGGACCCCGACCCTCATGCCGGGCACCAGCGCGATTGCCCGCACGGCAAGAGATGATGCCGAGTCCACCGCCCGCGCAGTTATGGGGACCCATTACGTGGACCCATTCGTCAAGGCCGACAGTGAGATTCCAGTTCTACCGAAGCCTGATGATCCCACCCAGCCGCTGATCCCGCCGGTGAAACCACCGACGAAAGGCCGCGACTGGGAAGGCGGAGGCGGCGATACCGGCGGCGAGAACGGTGGCGGCGACGACAGGGGCGGCGGCGATCAGGGTGATCCCGAAACCACCGGGGAGACAGAGGATCCCACGGAAGTTCCCGAAGAGCCGAGCACCGAACCAACTGGAGAAGAACAGGAGCCCGGAACAACTACTGCGAGCACTGACACCACCGATCCCTCCACTACACCGACCGGCTTCACGTCGCGGACGTCGGATTCCTCGCTGCCCTCCACCACGCCCGCCGGCGTCAACACCGCGGGCTACTCCCCGTCCGGCACTTCGGGCGGCGGGGCAGGTGGATCAGCAGGCGGCGGCGACCGCGGCGGTTCCGGTGTCGGCGGCGGCGGTTCAGGCGGTTCGGGATCAGGTTCCGGTGGTTCCGGTTCGGGCGGTTCCGGCTCGGGTTCCGGAGGTGAGAAGCCGGGTGCCGGACGCAGCATTCCGGGCGGTCCCGGTGCTGCGGCCGGGCAGGCCGGAGTCGCGGGCGCCGCTGCCAGGACGGCGGCAGCCGCCACCGGTCGCGGCATGACGGGCATGCCGATGGGCGGTATGGGTGCGGGCGCGGGTCGTGGCGGTTCCTCCACCGAGGAAGAGCACAAAACCCCCGACTACCTGATCACTGCCGAGAACACCGATGAACTGCTGGGAGAGGTCCCCAAGACTGTCCCGGGTGGCGTCATCGGCTGCGATGTCCCGACGGCGCCCGCAGATCCGCAGGACGGGGACGAACGCAGGTGACCGAATGGAAATGGGACCCCGATGATTTCGCGGCCCTGTGGTACAGCCCTGCCAACGATCGCTTCCCCCGCCCGTTGCGGTATGTCAGCCGATTCGCCTTCCGCGGCGAGGCCGCAGCGCATCGGGAGAAGGTCCGCGCGAGCTACGACCGCGACCAGCTCGAGCGCGTTCAGCTCGCCTTGCACACCCTCGCAGAATCCGATTTCCGCATCGAAGTCCTAGGCGGCACCAAGAGAACCAAGCGCGGCAAGGAAGGCGAATACCGCGTAGTCGGTGCCAGCACCGCGTACCAGGCGGTGGTGTTGTCGCAAACGGCCATCGACGGTGTCGACGGCCCGATCACCTGCCGCCTGTTCCGCCCGGAACACCTACCCACCCGGCTCGCCGCAGCACTCCCCTCCTGCGCCCCCGGCAAACAGGTCGCCGCCACCTTCCATCTCGACGATCTCGACCCGAGCCGCACACCGAGCCGCGCGAGCTTCGCCCACCGCAGCCCGCGCGAGGAATACCAGCGCTTGGTCCTGCGCCCCGCTGACGGCGGCGGTAACGCAGGCTTGCTCACCGGCCCGATCCACGGCCGACCCGACCCCTGGTACGCCACCCAATGGTTCGACATCACCGGCGACGGCCGCTACCAAGAACATCGAGTCCGCGACAAGATCTCCGTCCGCCCCGCCACCGGCGCCACCTTCACCGAACAGTTCGCCCACTGGATCGACCGGGCCCGCCGCCGCCTCCGCGAGGAAGCCGACGAAGCGGCCTGGTAGCCAATTTGAGCGCGGCCGGACGTACAGCTGCACCCGACGACAGGTGATGGCAGGTCACAGGGCTGGAGCCACCATTTTTGGGGGGCCGATCGGGCTCGCGTGAATTCCAAACCTCGCGGTACTGTTCGCTGTCCCACAGACGGCGTCACAAACCTCCCCACTTCGAGGGCTCGAGCGGCTGCCGTCATCGATCGACCGAAAGAACTTTGGTGAAGCGCACACTTGCAATTGGGCTGGCTTTCGTCGCGGTAGCGGCAGTGGGTTGCGGCTCGGAGGAGTCGACGACCGCGGCTTCGCCGTCCGCGTCGGCCTCGGCCGCCACCGAGGGCGGCGACGCGCAGCAGATCCGTGACCTCATCGCGCAGCAGGGGCCCGCGATGGCGACCTTCGATTTCGACCGGATGGCAGAACTGACCTGCACCCAGTACCGCGAGGAGGTCAGGAACATGCCGAACACCATGTTCCCGCCGCTCAGCTCGGCAGGTACGGCCGAGGAGTTCGCCGCCAAGCCGGCCGATCAGCTGGCCGCCGCGCTGAAGGCGGAATACCCGGCCGCCTCCGATGAGAGCATCAACAACCTCGTCGACGCGTTCATCCGCTACGACGAACCGGCCTATAAGGCCGCGAACCTGGCCATCATGCGCGAAACCACCACGGTCACCGTCGACAAGGTCGACAACATCAAGGTGACCGGGGATAAGGCAACCGCTGACATCACCACCACATGGAAGAACGAAGGCGCGGATTCGGAGACCAAGACCGAACCCAATTCCTACCTCGAGGAAGACGGTAAGTGGCTGGACTGCCAGTCGCCCTCGTAACGGACACGGTCGCCTGGATGCCGGCTCACCCGGCATCCAGGCGGTGATTACCTCAGAGACGGTAGTAGCGTTCCGCCGGGAGCCGCCGCGGACGGGACATGCGCCCTCCGCACCGGCTGCGGTGTGAAAATGTGCAGATCAGATAGCGTTTTCGCTACCTCCGGGTGGCGGAGTGCGATAGAATTCGAACATGGGTTCGAGTGGGGGAATCGGCGAAAATAGTGCAGCGGCGGCGCTCTATGCCGCGGTCGCCGACCTGCTCGTCGAACCGCTGACACCTCTGTCCGATGACGGCGTGATCGCGGTGATGCGAGACGTGGAGCGCTGCACCCGAATCCTGACCATGGTGCGCCACCGCCTCCTGGTCGAAGCCGGCGACCGATCCCTGCCCGCCCGATACGGCTCGAAATCGTTGAAACGCTTCCTGATGGAAACACTGAACCTCGCCGGCGCGGACGCAGGCGCGAGGGTCCATCAGGCACAGACAGTCGCCACTTTCCACGACATGGCAGGCGAACCGGTCGACCCCCGCCTCCCGCGCACCGCGCAAGCTCTTACTGGCGGCGAGATTTCCGCCGACCATGCCCGCGGTATCGCCGCAGTGATCAACCGCGTCCCCCGCGGGGCTTCCGCCGACGACCGCGCTGCCGCCGAAGAAATCCTCACCGACTTCGCCCGCACCGGCTCCCCGGACGATATCGGCAAAGTCGGCGACAAAATCCTGGCCTACCTCGACCCCGACGGCTGCCTCACCACCGACAATGATCGTGCCCGCATGCGCGGCATCATCATCGGCCGCCAACGCCCCGACGGGATGAGCCCCATCCGCGGCGACATCGACCCCGTCCTGCGCGCACTCCTGGACCCACTACTGGCCAAATACGCCCGCCCCGGCATGTGCAACCCCGACGACCCCACCAGCCCCGGAATCAACGCTGCCGCGAGTTCGGGTGCCAATAGCCCTGCCACCGAAGTTGCGAACCCGCCCGCCGACCCAGGCAGGAGGAGCGCCTGGCCGCAGAGTACAGCTACGCCGAGCGCTGGCACCAATGGTCCTGCGGCCGAAGAAGCGAACCCGCCCGCCGACCCGGGCAGTGGGCGCGGCGGGTCGGAGAGTATGGCGGCGCCGGTGGCCACGGGCAATGGTTTATCGGACGACACCGTACTGATGAGCGGGCCACCCAATCCCGTTATGAGCCTTACGATTCCATCGGTTGAGCCGGTGGAGGGTGCGCGCCCGGCCGCCCACGCGACGGTGGTGGACCCGGCGGTGCTGGCCGAAGCCGCCACGCGCGACCACCGCTCACCCGCCCAACGCAACCATGATGCGATCAAAGCACTCCTGGCATCCGGTGTCATCAGCGAACAACTCGGCACCCACCGCGGAGTCCCGGTCGCAACGATATTGACGATGTCTGTCGACGATGTGGAACGCGAAGCCGGAGTCGCCACCACCGCCACCGGCGGCACCGTCCCCCTTCGAGACGCTTTGGACATGGCCGGACGCTCACAACCGTGGCTGGCGGTCTTCGACCACACCGGACTCCCACTACATCTGGGACGGATGAAACGGCTCGCGTCTCGCGATCAACGGCTGGCGTTGATCGCCGCACTCAAAGGCTGCTCACGGCCCGGCTGCAATGCCCCGGCGAGCCTGTGCGCGGTCCACCACGTCGTCGACTACCGCAACAACGGCAGCACCGACATCGAGAACCTCACCCTCGCCTGCGACGCCTGCCACGCGCTGATCCACGACGGACCCGGCGGCTGGAAAACCCGCATCGAAGGCCCCCGCTCCCCGTATGCCGGGCGCACCGCCTGGATCGCCCCACCCCACATCGACCCACAACAAAAACCACGCCTCAACCACCGCCACCATGCCAACGAACTACTCGCCGAGGCACTCTCACGCATCCACCTACGCCAGGAACACGACCGCGAAAAACAGCGGCAGTGGCGACGCCAACAGGGAACTTCCACACCGACCGCCGCCTGATCTGTCGACACGCAATCGCGCCCGTGAGAGGTCCGTCGAGGGAGATGATTGCGCCTCACAGGAGATACAGGCGTTCCGTCGGCAACCGCTCGAGACCGCATGGGTCACCGGGGAGGATTTCGGCGGCGCCGGGGTGGTGGCGGGTTCTCCATTCGGCGATGAATCTAGATGCGGCGGTATGGCAGATGGCGAAATCGAAGCGCAGGCCATGTAGGTGGACGCTCAGGTGCACGTCGGGTTCGTCGGGACGTGGCGAGCCGGTCGCAGACTCATCGCGTTCCCCGAGAGCATGCTCGCCGCTCGGCTCGGCGGCGGGTTTCTCGGCGTCGGGCCACTCGCTCGGCCGGCCAGGTCGGCCGTTCACCGCGGGTACCCGGTGCTCGGCGTGCGCAACCAGCCGCTTCTGCCCGCACAGGCGCGGATCGAATCGATGACGGTCAGTCCGGACGGCCGGAAAGGGCAGCGGGGCGGCTGGATCCAGCGACGGAATCGGTCGCCCTGATCGGTTGGGGACGGCAGGGCGATAGTGGCGCCGGTGCGGACGACGGAGACGTCGAGCCGGAACATTTCGGCGAAAAGTGCGGTGTCGTCGGGCAGGTCCGGGCGGATCAGAAACGTCCAACGACCCGAGCGCATATGCGAGATGATCGGCCCGACACAGGAGGCCGAATCATGGTCGCGGGAACGTCTTAGATCGCCGTGCACGGCCAGTCCGAGCGCCGAGGGCATCATCAATCCCCACACATGTTCGGCGCGCATGACGATGCGTCCGATCTCCGGCGGGTCTATCCAAGCGGGCAGATCGCAGACACGCCGATAGAAGTGACAACGTGAGCGCGGTGTGTCTCCGAGCGGAACATGCTCCATAGCAGCACCTTCGGTTCGCGGGTAGTATGGGTGCGCTCGGCCCGGTGTGATGACGGACACCGGATCGGGAGCTGAGGGAGGGGCGTTTCCGGAGCAACTCCCACCGAGCGCACACACAGTTGAGCAGTACCGATACGGCTGAAGAAAGCCGATCGAGCGATAACCGCGAATTGCGGGGATTCTCCAGGTTCAGGGGCAGCTTGATAGCGGTTTGCTGTCGCCATGACAGCGCCGACCAATGGTTTCCGACAGCACTCGACTGCCGGACCGACAGACAGCTCGAGGGGATACGTCATGACAGAGGACGGCACCGGCCCAACGCTCCCACTTCGCGAGTTGGGGAAGTACTTCCGCAACGCACGCAGCGATGCCCACCTGACGCTCGATCAGGTGGCGGGTCACATGGAATGGAGTCCGAGCAAACTGAGCCGGTTGGAGCGAGGCCAGCCCGGAAAGTTGACCAGGCACGACATCCGAACGCTGTGCGAGTTCCTAGATTTCGAGGCCGATCAGACCGCTGCGATGATCGGGCTGGCGCAGCACGGTGCAATCAAGTGCTGGTGGCATGCATTCGGAGACCTGATTCCGGAGACCTTCAATGTGTATGTGGGTATGGAGAGTTCGGCACGGCGCCTGGATATCTTCCGTCCCGACATCATTCCCGGACTCCTACAGACAGCCGAATACGCCCGTGTCCTCGACCGGACCTACTTCACAAGCGATTCCGCTGACGAGCAAGACATGCGCATCGAGCTGCGAACGAAACGGCAAAGGATCTTTACACGGAAGGTCAAGCCGGTGGAGTTGGATGTGGTGTTGCACGAGTCCGTGTTGCGCACGATCGTCGGTGGACCTGGGGTGATGGCTGCCCAACTGCGACACCTCGCCGACGTGAGCACTCGACCGAACGTTTCAATCCGAATCCTGCCTTACGAAGCGGGTTTTCCGCTCGGCGGACCGGTTGGGCCGTATGTCGTCCTCGACTTCCGCCCGGGTGTGGGAGCCGACGTGGATCCGCCCGTAATTTACATCGAGAACTACACAGGCGACCTGTACCTTGAGGGGGAGCACGACATCCAGAAGTACCGCACGGCGTCGGCCACCATCCGGCGCGCTGCACTGGATGTCGTATCCAGTCGGAATCTCATCCGACAGATGGCTAAGGAGTTCAAGCAGTGACTGTTGATCTATCCGGTGCCCGCTGGTTCAAGAGCAGCCGCAGCTCGATGGGCAAAGAATGCGTCGAGGTCGCCCACTTGAACCACAACCACGTCGGCGTCCGCGACTCCAAAAACCCCACCGGCCCCGCCCTGGTATTCGCCCCCACCGAGTGGGACACCTTCACCACCGCAATCCAACGAGGCCGCTTCACCCACCCGGCATAGCCAGCACCCAGCGAGTGGTACCTGAGCGCGGGGTCATCTCGACCGATGCCGCAGCCAGGTACCACTCGGCAAGGGTGATGACGTGACGGCTGGGCTGTTACTGGGACTTGGATTTGGCCGCGGGTGTGGCGGCAACGCAGACGGCGAGGTCGTCGCAAAGCCGCCGCTGTTCTTCCGCGGACAGCGGGGAGAACATCTGCCGTTCGACGGCACGCACGGCCACGCTGGCGGCGTGCAGCTTTTCCTGTCCAGTGCTGGTGAGCTGGGTGGGCAGTGCGCGGCCGTGGGGAGCCTGCTCGGGTCGGGTGAGCAGGCCGCGGTCTTGTAGCCCGCGCAGGACGAGGTTCATCGATTGGCGGGTGACGAACGCGCCACGGGCGAGTTCGGAGTTGGACAGCCCCGGGCTCCGGCCGAGCAGTTCGAGGCAGGCATATTGCGCCACACTCAGTTCCAGCGGGCGCAGCACCACATCCATCGCGGAGTGCAGTGCGGCCTGGGCCTGTTTGAGGACGTAGCCCACCGACTGCCCCAGTTCGCCGACGGTCTCCTCTTGACTCATGTCAGCATCATGACACAGACTCGGTATGTCAACTAGCTGACAAGCCGCCTCGCGAACCGGCACGGTGGTCATCGCCTGACCGCGCGTTCACCCCACCCGGCATCGCCGAAGCGCTCGCCGAGCGGCACATGAGCGAGAGGGCATCTCGACCGATGCCGCAGCCATGTGCCTCTCGGTGATGCCGAATCCGCATTGCACGCCGCACAAGCCAATCGATGTGACCTTCCACAGCACCGCACGGCTGCGGCCGCCGCGAACGGAGCCTGACCCCTGGCGGCGTTGTAGTGCGTCACGAAGCCTGCAAATGACCCTCACCACTGACACGCGTTACTGTGATTTCGGTTACCCATGGGCGCACGACCTGATCATCACCGTTGTCAGATAGCCGCAGGTCGCGAGTGATAGCGGGTCGATACCGCCCCCGGAAAAAGAATTTGAATGATGGATTTTCACAATATCCGCTGGTAGACAGGTGTTTCCATTCTTGGGACGGACGGTTGCGCCCGCCGTAAACTCCGCGCGGTCCGGCAATACGCCGGGCGTATCGCGTGAGTAAGGGATTCCTGGAATGAAGTTCGGCACCTTCGCCGCCACCGCCGTCGTCGCCGTCGCCGCTATCGGCATCTCCGCAGGCACCGCGCATTCGAAACCACAGACGGTCACCGAAGAACTGCGCACGCAGGGTGTCGAGCAGGGCATCGATTACACCACCACCGCCGACCGTTCCGGTCGCAAAATCACGACCAAGGTCGAGGACGGAAAGTTCGAGGTCGTCGCCGACGAGAAGAGCGACACCGAGCGCGCGGTCCTGAAGTCCGACAAGGGCGATGTGGTCGCCGAGATTCCGCTGGCCTACGAGATCTCGGGCAGCCGGGTGACGGTGGCGCACGAAATCGCCGACAACGGCCGCGAACTCACCCTCACCACCAAGCCGTCGGCCAAGGAGATCGGCGAAATGCGCCCGATCAGCTCCATGTCGCGGCTGGTCGCCGAACTGGAGAAGAACGTCGTCGGCGTCGTCGCCGGTGCCGTGATCGGCGGCCTGATCGGCGCCGTCATCGGTATGGGCTTCTTCACCCTGCTCACCGGCCCGATCGGTGCGGTCGTCGGCGGGCTCGCGGGCGGCGCGATCATGGGCGGACAGCCCTTCGTCGACGCCATCCTGGCCGTACTCAACGGCCAACCGTGATCGAGCCGATGAACGGGCAGGACAACAACCCCACACAGAGTCGCAGCCGCCGCCGACTGTCCAATACCGCGCTCACCGTCGCCATCGGCGCGTTCGTGACCGCGGGGATTCTGATCGTCGGCGTGTCGGTGCTGGCGTCGTCGTTGGAATCCACTGTGGCCGAGGCCAAGCAGGGCACCATTTCCACCACGTCGGCGCAGCCTGCGCCGCCGACAACCGGGTCGACGCAACCCGGTCTGGCGCCGCCCGTGACCGCCGCGACCACGACGCCGGCCACATCGACCTCCGCCACCCCGATCGCGGGGAACAAACCCGCCAAGGAAGCGGTGGCCATCAAGGTGGACGTCGGCGACTGCGTAGTCCTCGACCCTGATCCCGCCAAGGTCGGCAAAACCGACTGCGGCAGCCCCGATTCCACGTACAAGGTCGTCGACAAAGGCGGAGAGGGCACCAGTTGCCCCTCCGACTCCGACCACTCCCACTCGGTCGACAAGACCACTCTCTGCCTGGACATCGACTGGACCGTCGGCTCCTGCATGACCCTCAAACCCGCACCGACCCGCATCCCCTGCACCTCCGCAGACGGCGTCAAAGTGGTTGCGGTGAAACAGAACACCACCGAGGTCGACACCTGCCCCAACGCAGACCGCGGTTTCGTCTACTCCGAACGCAAGTTCGTCATCTGCTTCGCGGATCTATGAGCGTGCCCCGCAGCTGAGAATCTGCGGGGCAGGCTTATCCGGTCGATTCGGTGTGCGCCGCTTCAGGGATGCACACCGGGACCCTCCGACCCGCGCTCATTCGATCTGGTCGAATGATGGCGGGCCGAGGGGAACGCGGTCTAAGCGCACTGGATGTGAAGGGCTACGTCCGTCGGCACGCCGTGCGTTCTCACACATTCGAGAGACAAGCCGACATCGATCACACGCCAGTGCGCATGCCCGCCTTGTTCGCTGTACTGGAACAGGTACATGCTCTCCTGACTCACCCCGTCCGGCACGCTCAACGCGGTGGCGTATTCGCCTTTGCACTTCGGTCGTTCGAGATCCGCCAAGGGGAATTCCGGACCACCCGTCATTCTCAGGGTGGTGATCAGGTATTCGCGAGTCACATCAGCACAGTGGTCGGTGACAGGCGTCGCGGGTGGTGACGCCGGAGGTTCGGGTTCCGCGGCGGGAGGCTCAGGGGCTGCCACCGGGGGCTCTTCGGGCTCCGCGGCCGGAGGTTCGGGGGCTGCCGTCGGCGGCTCAGGATGCGGCTGATCGGTGTTCCCGGCAGCGGGCGCCGAGGTCGAAACGCGTGCGGAAACGGTGCTCGATGCCGACGAATCCGAATCGGATGCGCCCTCACCACCACAAGCCGTGAGAACCGCCGCGCCGGCAACAGCCGCCGCGAGCAGAGCAAATCGGGTCATGTTTCCTCCTGGAATGGCCGCCCGTTGCGGACGGCTACTGAACCATCTCAGTGAATGGGGTTTTCGTTTCATTGAAGTTTCAGCGGGACCACCGCCTCCCGGACTCGCATCCGGCGGACGACATCGCAGCACAGGTTCACATACTTAGGCTTCCCACCTCTGAGAATGAATCGCCGTTACGTTATTGAGATCGATCCAGTTGCTAACAGCTGCCGAGTGCGAAACGACCAATTCCGCATGAGTCTGAAAAGCAAGCAGGGTCAACAGCTCTCGGTACGCGCCGCCGTCATCGCCACGATGACCGCCGCCACGCTCGTCGGGCTCAGCGGACCAGCCACCGCACTTCCCACCGACCAAGTCGTGCAATTCGCCCCCACCCTGACACGTGTCCCAGGCAACAATTGCTCCGCGATCATCAACGCCGAAACCGTGCCCCAACCACAGTCCGGGCAGTTCGGTGTCCGCGTGAGGATCACCCAGACCGGGCAGGGCTGCGGCGCCTATCGCGTCGCGGTGCGCTGGAAAAACCTGGATTCCGGATACGCCGACGGACAGTCGCACCGCGTCAACGAGAGCGGCGTCATCGAGGCGTATGACGGCGGCGTGATCATGGGCATGGGGATGGGACCGGGCGCCGGGCGAGTGGAGGCCCGAATCGTCACATTGACCGAGAATCACCACGAATTGGAGCAGCTGTCGGGCACTGCGAGGTTCACCCTCGGCTGAGAACGGCGGAAACGCCAGATGAGGGGCACCGTAGAGGGTGCGGTGCCCCTCACCGCCTCGGGCAGCTTCACCACCTGGTTGATGAATGGAAACGAGTTGTGAGCGCAGGATTGAGCGAACTCCTCGCGACACTGCCGCGCCTGAAACTTGTCGCATTCCTCGACGGGTGCCGCGAGGCCGAATTCGGAACTGTCACGCAACTGTGCGAGCTGAACAAGTCGACCCTGTCGAAGGCGATGACAGTGCTCGAAGTGCCGTCAGTCCGCCTCGACCTCGAGATCGATAGGTCCGCCGTAGAGTGACGCGACCTCGACAGCAGGGACCCTCGCCACCACCATCACGACCTTCTCGCCTGTGACCCGATCGCGGCTCTCCACCTCCACATGCAACTGCTCCTCGTGTGAGGCACGGACGAGAGTGCTGAACACGTAGTGATCGGATTCTTCGCTATAACCGTCGGCCCACAACTCGATGATCGAGCCGCTCTTCAGTGTCACTATCCACCGGCTCGGAGGGCCTGCCAGGAACTCCACGTGGCGATCGTAGTCAATTGCTGGATAGCGTCGCGGCCATCGGTTCGCAGACAGTGTCAGGGCCGCCGCGCGGATGAATTCAAGATCGAAGCGCCTGCCTACATTGCGACAGCAGCTCTCGTCGAAGCCACTGACATTCAGTACCCCGTTGATATCATGACCGCGTGCCTCTGATTCCGCGGATGCGGCCTGCATTGTCCAGCCTGCTGGCCGTTGGCGCCGTAGTGATTTCGTCCTGTGGGCAGGAAGTTTCCGGCGAGGCGCAACCAGCTGCTGCCCAGACGCCTACTTGTGAGGCGGGGGTGGTGTTCGTGCTCGACGTTTCGTTGTCCATGGAAGCTACCGACGTGGCGCCCACGCGGTTGGCCGCCGCCAAGCAAGCTGCGAAGGAATTCGCGGACGGGCTGCCGAAGCAGACACCGGTGGGGCTGGTGACATTCGCGGGTACGGCGGCGGTGGTGACGCAGCCGTCGACCGATCGGGCGGAGTTCAAGGAAGCGCTCGATGGCGTGAGGTTGTATGAGCGCACGGCGACGGGTGAAGGCATATTCACTGCACTGGCGAGCGCGGGAACGCTGCCCGACGGGCAACGGCGGATCATCTTGCTCTCCGATGGCAAACAGACCATTCCCTTCGAGCTGGACGAACCGCGTGGTGCGTACACGGCCGCAAAGGAGGCACAGCGGAAGAATGTGCCGGTCTCTACGATTTCGCTGGGCACCGACCACGGCGAAGTCGTGGTTCCAGGCAATTCGCTCGTGCGGGTGCCCACCGATCCCGAATCGTTGCGGGAGATCGCACGGCTGTCCGGTGGTGATTTCCACAACGCGACGAGCGCGGAGGAACTGAGCGCGGCCTTCGACGCCATGACCTGCGGGTGATGAACGAGGCCCGCGAGTAGACGCTCAGGATCACCGGGAGCACTGCGGCCGAGTGCGCGGCTTCGACGCCACGCTGCGCCGCCGACCGCTCGCGGAACAATCCACGAGCGGCCCAACGACTTCCGTGCTTACTTCCCGATGGCTCCGGTGCTCAAGAACCCGAGCAGATCGTGCCGAGTGATCACACCAACCGGCTTACCGTCCTCGACAACCATCAGCGCATCCGAGTCCGACAACGCCTTGGTCGCCGCCGAAATCGGCTCACCCGAACCGATCAGCGGGAACGACGGCGACATGTGCTGCGCCACCGAATCGGTGAGATGCGCTCGTCCTTCGAAGACGGCAGAGAGCAGGTCGCGTTCGGAGACGCTGCCCGCGACCTCGCCTGCCATGACCGGCGGCTCGGCGCCGACGACCGGCATCTGGGAAACGCCGTATTCGCGCAGGATCTCGATGGCGTCGCGCAGGGTTTCCGACGGGTGGGTGTGCACCAAGTCGGGCAGGGCGCCGGACTTGCCTCGCAGGACGTCACCGACGAGCGGTTCGGCGGTGGAACCGTCGAGGCGGGTGCGCAGGAAGCCGTAGGAACTCATCCACTCGTCGTTGAAGATCTTGGACAGGTAGCCGCGGCCACCGTCGGGCAGCAGGACGACCACCACGGCGTCGGGATCGCGGCGCGCGACCTCGATGGCGGCGACGACGGCCATACCGCAGGAACCGCCGACCAGTAGGCCCTCTTCGCGGGCGAGGCGGCGGGTCATGTCGAAGGAATCGGCGTCGGAGACGGCGATGATCTCGTCGGGGATGGCCGGGTCGTAGGCCGAGGGCCAGAAGTCCTCGCCGACGCCCTCGACCAGGTACGGGCGGCCGGTGCCACCGGAATAGACCGAGCCCTCGGGGTCGGCGCCGATGATCTGCACCTTCCCGTCCGAGACCTCCTTGAGGTAGCGGCCGGTGCCGGTGATGGTGCCGCCGGTGCCGACACCAGCGACGAAGTGGGTGACCTTGCCGTCGGTGTCGCGCCAGATCTCGGGACCGGTGGTCTCGTAGTGGCTGTCGGGGCCGCCGGGGTTGGAGTACTGGTCGGGCTTCCAGGCGCCGTCGATCTCGCGGACGAGGCGGTCGGAGACGCTGTAGTAGCTGTCGGGGTGGTCCGGCGGGACGGCGGTCGGGCACACGACAACTTCGGCACCGTAGGCACGCAGGACGTTGCGCTTGTCCTCGCTGACCTTGTCGGGGCAGACGAACACGCAGTTGTAGCCGCGCTGCTGCGCGACGAGCGCCAGGCCGACACCGGTGTTACCGGAGGTCGGCTCGACAATCGTGCCGCCGGGACGTAGCTGCCCGGATGCTTCGGCGGCCTCGATCATCTTCACCGCGATCCGGTCCTTGGAGCTACCGCCCGGGTTCAGGTATTCGATCTTGGCGGCCACCACACCGGCGTTCGGCCCGACGACCGAGTTCAGCCGGACCAGCGGTGTGTTGCCGATGAGGTCCACGACATGATCCGCGATGCGCATGACTCCATCGTTGCAGAACCGTTGCCGACAGGTGCGGGCCGGTCACGCACACCACACCGACGGCACCGTGGCCGCGGCGCGCATCCTGCGGAAAGTGCCTCCGCCGCCTAATATCTGCGGCTATGAGGCTGCCGAACACTGCCCGGGTCGCCGCGGTGCTGACCGGATCGACGGTCGCGCTGGTCGTCGCGACGGGTGCGCCCGCTGCCGCGGCCACCACCACCGTCGCCTTCCCGGATGTCCCCACCATGGCCTATGGCGGGCTGTGCTGGACCAGCATCCACACCTGGGCCGACACCAGCCCCGACTGGCCGGGCCGTGCGGTGGTCAATGTGCGTGCGGCGCCGGTCGGCGGTATCGGGCCCGGCCAGTACCCGCTGGCGCCGTTGTGCGAGGTCCGCACCACCGTCGCCTGGCGCAACACCACCACCGGCGCCACCGGCAGCTACGAGAACAATGTGGTGACCGGCATCTACGGCAGCATCCAGTACTCGCTGTTCCAGGACACCGGGCCCGGCCGCGTCGAGGTCACCGTCAGCACCAACCACGCCAACATTCCGGCACGCGGTTCCTTCGACGTCCCGGCTTGAGCACACTGCCGTGAGCGGCGAGAACACGTAAAATTCGAGGCCGTGGGCGAACCTCGAATCCGATGGCGTACTGCGGCGGTGACAGGCGCCGCGACCGTGCTGGCGGGGTCGAGCGCGGGCACGGCTTCGTGGGCGGCGTACCGGTACCTGATGGCGCAGGCGGGCGTCGCGCGTGGCGTGATCGGCCGCGACACCTCGAAGCCGCCGGAAGCCGACGGCATCTACCTCCCCGGCCGCGCCATGCCCGAACCGTGGCGCCTGGACCGGCACGCCGACCTGCACCTGATGATCTTCGGCGACTCCACCGCAGCCGGAGTCGGCTGCACCGACGCGACCGAAGTTCCCGGCGTGCGGCTGGCCCGTGGCCTGGCCGAAGCCACCGGCCGCAGCGTCCGGCTGAGCACCAAAGCCATCTCCGGTGCGACGTCCAAGGGCTTGTCCGGCCAGGTGGACGCCATGTTCGTGGCCGGGTCGCCGCCGGACGCCGCGGTGATCCTGATCGGCGGCAACGACATCACCAAGAAGCATTCGGTGACCCGTTCGGCCGATCGGCTCAAACGGGCCGTCGCGCGGTTGTGCGAGGCGGGCACGGTCGTGGTGGTCGGCACCTGCCCCGATCTCGGCACCGTCACCGCCATTCCGCAACCGCTGCGCAGCGTGGTGCACACCTGGAGCCAGCGGCTGGCCCGATCCCAGACCGCCGTCACCCTCACCGCAGGCGGTCATCCGGTGTCCATGGGCGATCTGCTCGGCAAAAACTTCCAGGCCGCGCCGGAGCAGATGTTCTCCGCCGACGGCTTCCATCCTTCGGCCGCCGGATACGCACTCGCGGCCGAGCATTTACTGCCGGTTTTGACGCAGGCTCTCGCTGAGCGGGATCTGGTCGTACCGGGTGTTTCCCCCTCGACGAGCGCGACGTAGATTCGAAGTGATTCGTACCCGCGAGTACCGCACGGGTGGCCGCGACCACACGTGTGTGCTCCGAGACATAAGGAGTCCTCATGCCTGAGGCCGTCATCGTTTCGTACGCCCGCTCCCCCATCGGCCGTGCAGGCAAGGGTTCTCTGGTGAGCATGCGGCCGGACGACCTCGCCACCCAGATGGTCCGCGCCGCGCTCGACAAGGTTCCCGCGCTCGACCCCGCTCAGATCGACGATCTGATGCTCGGCTGCGGCCAGCCCGGTGGCGAGGCCGGCTTCAATATGGCCAAGGTCGTCGCCACTCAGCTCGGCTACGACTTCCTGCCCGGCGTCACCCTCAACCGGTACTGTTCGTCGTCGCTACAGACCTCCCGTATGGCGATGCACGCCATCAAGGCCGGTGAAGGTGATGTGTTCATCTCCGCCGGTGTGGAGACCGTCTCGCGCTTCCCGAAGGGCACCTCCGACGGCTGGCCCGACACCCACAACGAGAAGTTCGGCGAGGCCGAATCGCGCACCGTGAAGCGCGCCGAAGGCGGCTCCGACGGCTGGGCCGACCCGCGCGAGAGCGGCGAGCTGCCCGACGTCTACATCGCGATGGGCCAGACCGCCGAGAACGTCGCCCAGTTCACCGGCATCTCGCGCGAGGACCAGGACCACTGGGGCGTGCGCTCGCAGAACCGTGCCGAGGAAGCCATCAAGTCCGGCTTCTTCGCGCGGGAGATCACCCCGGTGACCCTGCCCGACGGCACCGTCGTCTCCACCGACGACGGCCCGCGCGCAGGCACGACCTACGAGAAGATCTCGCAGCTCAAGCCCGTGTTCCGTCCCGACGGCACCATCACCGCCGGTAACGCCTGCCCGCTCAACGACGGCGCCGCCGCCCTGGTCATCATGAGCGACACCAAGGCCAAGGAGCTCGGCCTGACCCCGCTGGCCCGCATCGTCTCCACCGGTGTGTCCGGCCTGTCGCCCGAGATCATGGGCCTCGGCCCGATCGAAGCGGTCCGCAAGGCGCTGAAGATCGCGGGCAAGACCATCGACGACATCGACCTCTACGAGATCAACGAGGCCTTCGCGGTGCAGGTGCTCGGTTCGGCCCGTGAGCTGAACATGGACCTGGACCGGCTCAACGTCTCCGGTGGCGCCATCGCCCTCGGCCACCCGTTCGGCATGACCGGCGCCCGCATCACCGCGACGCTGATCAACAACCTGCAGACCCACGACAAGCAGTTCGGTCTGGAGACCATGTGCGTCGGCGGCGGCCAGGGCATGGCCATGGTCATCGAGCGGCTGAGCTAGGAGCTGGTCCGCCTCTCCGCGATTTTTGGCCAGACTCGGGTGCCACGGCCGTAGCGTTGGCGGGCGGCGGTGAGGTGGTGGGCAAGTCAGCCCGTACCCGGTGAGTTACCCGGATCTTGCGAGATCAGTAGGACGGTCCCGAATCATTATTGGTTCGGGACCGTTCTCATGTAGCTGACTACGTTGTCAGCCCTGACCTATGCCGACGGGGCGGTCGCCGATATCGGCGACCGCCCCGTCGGGTGGTTGTCGGCGCGGTCGTGCCACGCCTACTCATTAATCGCTCTGGAAGTAGCTCAGCAGGCGCAGGATCTCGACGTAGAGCCAGACCAGGGTGACGGTGAGGCCGAGGGCGACGCCCCAGGCGGCCTTCTCCGGCGCCTGGGCGCGGATCAGCTGGTCGGCAGCGTCGAAGTCGAGCAGGAAGCTGAACGCGGCGATGGCGATGCAGACCAGGCTGAAGATGATGGCGATCGGGCCGCCGTCACGCAGGCCGAAGCCGCCGTCGGTGAAGAAGCTCGCGATCAGGTTGCCGACGATCAGTACGAGCACACCGATCATCGCGCCGACGATCATGCGGGTGAAACGCGGCGTGACCCGGATGGCGCCGGTCTTGTAGACGACAAGCATGCCCGCGAACACACCGAAGGTGCCGAGCACGGCCTGTCCGATCAGCGCCGAACCACCGACGCCACCGAATTCGACGCTGGTGAACATCAGCGACAGCGCACCGAGGAACAGACCCTCGGCGACCGCGTAACCGAGCACGATGGCGGGGTTGTCCATCTTGCGGCCGAAGGTGGCGACAAGCACCAGCACCAGGCCGACCAGGCCACCGCCGATCACGAACAGCGGCGCGAGGCTGTTGTTCGCGCTGCTGAGGATGTAGGAGATGATGGCGGACACCGACAGCACACCCAGCGTGATGCCCGTTTTGGTCACCACGTCGTCGATGGTCATCGACCGGGTGGCGGGCGCCTGCTGGTAGGGCTGGTACTGGGGGGGCTGGCTGTACTGGTTACCGAACTGCTGGCCGAGCTGTCCCGCGCCGGCCACGCCCGAACCGAAGTTGGCGTAGCCGCCACCCTCCTGTTTGGGGAGATTCTTGAAAACCGGATTGCTTGTGGCGCGCACCGCTTGTCCCTTTCTGGAGTCGTGGCCCACGTCGAAGCGTGGCCGCCGGAAATGAGCGCTGCTCGATTTCCAACTTGTTCTGTCCAACGTTCGTCGCCACCGTCGAGTTCCCGGAAGGCGACTCGGCGTTATGGCAAAGACCGACAAATCGGACTCTACCGTTATTGGGCGTCGTGCAAGCCACACACCGACCGGGTGACGGTGAATTTGCGGTTGCGTCCGATTACATCGGTGCGCCCGACCATCCGCTCGACGACGCCGCGATAGTTCAGATGCGAGTTGTAAACGGTCCACAGTTCACCGCCCGGCCGCAGCACCCGGCCGGTCTCGGCGAACATCTTGATCGCCGACCCGGTGTGCACCGCCGCGCCGACGTGGAACGGCGGATTGCACAGCACCAGATCGGCGCTGTTGTCAGGGGCCCCCGACATCGCGTCGTCGCGCACCACCGTCACGCGGTCGGCGACCTGGTTGGCGGCGGCCGTGGCGATCGCTGAAGCCACCGCGGCGGCGGACTGATCAGTGCCCACCACTTCCAGGCGGGGCCGCGCCTTGGCCAGCGCGACGGCGAGGATGCCGGTGCCGCAGCCGAGATCGATGGCATCGCGGGCGTCGGGCTTCATCGTCTTCATGTGCTGGAGTAGGAACCGGGTGCCCATATCGAGGCGCGCACCGGAGAACGCGGCACCGTGCGCGACGACATCGATATCGAGTTCGCCGATGTGCTCGCGGACCGGGAATGGCGGATCGCCGACCGGTTTCGGGCCGCTGACCAGCAGCGTGCGCGACTTCTGCCTGCCGCGACTGGCCCGCACGTCGGTGAACGATTCGGCGAGGACCTCGTTCATCGATTTGGTCAGGTATTTATCGCGGCCGCCCGCGAAGACCTGCACATCGGGCTCGGCGAAACGGGCGATGGCGTCGGCGACCTCGGCCAGACCCGACAGCACTCGCGGCAATCGCAGCAGCACGACGCGCACGCCCTTGAGCAGATCGGCGTCGAGGGAGTGGGCGGTATAGCGGTCGGTGAGGCCGACGACCCTGGCATTGGCGGTGAGGGCGAGCTCGCCGGTGAGCAGATCCTGATGGACCCGCAGGCCACGCAGGTCGTGTGCGGCCGCGGCGCCGAGAGTCAGGGCACCGTAACCATCGCCGATAACGGCAACTTCCCCGCTATCCACAGCGGCAAGCGCGTCCGCCGCGACATCGAGAATCAACCGATCAGCGGCATCGACGGCATACAGGTTCGACGCCTCCACATCCGGATACCGGCGCAGCCGCCCCAGCAGATCCTCCACATTCAGCACCCGTCAAGTGTGCTAGATCGTTGCCCGATAAGCACGTCCGGCCTATTTCGGGCAAACAAGGCACGCGAACATCCTGCGCGGAATACCCCCTGCGAGCGGGCAATATTGGGTAACATCTGCCACATGCGTAACAAGCTGGTGGTCGGCCTGGTTGCCGTCGGCGTCGTCGGTTTCGCGGCGGCATGCGGCGACAGTGAATCGACACCGAGCAGCGTCGTCGACGTCCCGGGAACCTCTGCCGCAGCGACCACCCCCGCGGTGGAGCCACCGGCCGGGCCGTCGGATGCCGCGCCCAAACGCGCGCAAGCCTCCGGTGACGCCGCGCTGACCGTCACCGATATCAGCGTCGGCCACCACGACGGGTTCGACCGCGTCGTCTACGACCTCGGCGGCACCGGAACGCCTGGTTGGATCGTCGAATACACCGACAAGGCGGTGCAGGACGGCAGTGGCGCCGCCATCGACGTCGCCGGGCAATCCGTGCTGGAAGTGCGGATCACCGGGTCGGCGTACCCGTTCGACAGCGGCGTGGAGCCGTACGCGGGCCCGGACCCGGCCACCGATCCGGCGGCACCCGGCATCGCCGGTGTCTACCGGACGATCGTGTTCGAGGGCGTGACCCAGTCGTTCATCGGGGTCGACGGTGATCGGCCCGCGTTCTCGGTGAGCACTCAGGGCGATCCCACCAAGCTCGTCATCGATATCGCCACGTCCTAGCCCGCCCGTTCGAGTCGCGCGCGCACGGCCAGTGTGGCGCAGCCGATCACGGCGAGCCCGCCGAGCACGGTCGGCCAGGTGAGTTTCTCGCCGAGCAGCAACGCGGCCCAACCGATGGTCAGCACGGGCTGGACCAGTTGAACCTGGCTGACCTGTGCCATCGGACCGATCGCGAGCCCGCGGTACCAGGCGAAGAAGCCCAGGTACATGCTCACCACCGCGAGGTAGGCGAAGGCAGCCCATTCGGTCACCGTGCCGCTCGGCGGGCGCTGGCCAACCGACAGACCGGTGAGCGCGATCATCAGCGGGGCGGCGAGCACGAGCGCCCAGGAGACCGTCTGCCAGGCGCCGAGTTCCCTGGCCAGCAGCCCGCCTTCGGCGTATCCGATCGCGGCCGCCGCGACCGCGCCGAACAGCAGCAGATCCGACCAGTGCAGTGCGCCGAGTCCCCCGCCTTGCAAGGCGGCGAAGATCAGGGCGGCGACGGCACCGAGTCCCGCCGAGTACCAGAAGTCGCGCGGCGGGCGTTCATGACCGCGGAGCACGGCCGTGACCGCGGTCGCGGCGGGCAGCAGCGCGATGACCACCGCACTGTGGCCGGCCGGCGCGGTGGTCAGCGCGTAGGAGGTCAGCAGTGGGAAGCCCACGACGACACCGCCTGCCACGATCGCGATCCGGACCCATTGACTCCCACGCGGCAACCGCTGCTTCGTGAGGGTCAGCGCGGCGGCGGCGAGGAGGGCAGCGACGACGGCCCGGCCCGCACCGACGAACAGCGGTGATATCCCGCCATCCTCGACGGCCACACGTGTGAAGGGGACGGTGAAGGAAAAGGCGACAACGCCGAGCAAGCCCCACTGGAACCCGCCATGCGATATGGGTAGCGGTGGTGACGATTCGACGATAGCGCTACTCTTGACTATCATGTTCAACGATAGCAGCTCGCGCATCGTCGCCGATCTCCGCGCGTGGATCGCGACGGCCGCACCGGGCGCCAAGCTGCCGTCGACCCGGGAACTGGTGGCACAACACGGGGTGAGTCCGGTAACGGTGCAGAAGGCGCTGAGGACGCTCGCATCGCAGGGCATGATCGAAAGCCGTCCCGGTATAGGCACTTTCGTGCGCGCGGTGCGAGTGGCCCGGCCCAATGATTACGGCTGGCAGACGGCCGCGCTCGGCTCACCGGTCGGTCGCACACCACAGCTCGCCGCGGCATTGCGCACCGCGCCCAACGACGCGATCGCCTTGCATTCGGGTTATCCGGACCAGGAGCTGCTACCCGAGCGGCTGGTACGCACCGCGTTCTCCCGAGCGGCCCGCAGCGCGGCCGCGATGTCCCGGCCGCCTGTCGCCGGGCTGCCCGAACTCCAGGCTTGGTTCGCTTCCGAGCTCGGCGCGGCCGCACCGGTCGGTGTCGCACTGCCCGCGCACAACGATGCCATCGTCATCCCGGGCAGCCAGAGCGGTCTCAGTAGCGTCTTCCGCGCGCTGGTCGGGGCGGGACAACCGCTGTTGATCGAATCGCCCACCTATTGGGGAGCCATGCTCGCCGCAAACCAGGCAGGCATCCAGGTCGTGCCGGTGCCCAGCGGAAGCGGCGGACCCGATCCCGACGAACTCGACCGCGCGTTCGAGCGCACCGGCGCGCGCGCCTTCTACGCCCAGCCGAATTTCGCCAATCCCACCGGTGCGCGCTGGCCGTCGGAGGTGGCCGATCGGGTACTCGAGATCGTGCGTAGCCACGGTGCGTTCCTGATCGAGGACGATTGGGCGCACGATTTCGGCATCACCGCGGAACCCGTGCCCGTCGCCGCGCGCGACGACACCGGGCACGTCGTCTACCTGCGTTCGCTCACCAAGAGCGTGTCCCCGGCGGTGCGGATCGCCGCGATCATCGCGCGCGGGCCCGCGCGCGAACGCATCCTCGCCGATACCCAGGCCGAATCAATGTATGTGAGCGGGCTGTTGCAGTCCGTCGCGCTCGACGTCGTCACCCAACCCGCCTGGCGCAATCATCTGCGGACACTGCGCCATCAGCTGGCCGCCCGTCGCGACCTGCTCGTCGACGCATTGCACAACCACGCGCCCCGCGCGCACGTGACAGCGGTTCCCGAGGGCGGATTGAACCTGTGGCTGCGGCTGCCCGATGCCACCGATCTGGCCCGGCTGGTCCGGGACTGCGACGCGGACGGCGTCATCGTGGCGGCCGGTGACGAATGGTTTCCCGCCGAGCCGACCGGCCCGTATCTGCGACTCAATTACTCGGGCCCGAATCCCGGTGCCTTCCCAGACGGGGCAAGAGTGATCGGGCGGGCCCTGGCCCGACAGAGCTAGGCGGGGTATCGGTTCGCCAACTATCGCTCCACGCTCGGCCGTCAGCGTCAACGACCCAGTACGGTCAGGAGAACTTACGGTCAGATGCCGGCAATGTCTGTCTCCGAGAAGACACGGGGCGGCCGGCATCCACGAGGGGAGAACGACCGATGCGACGATTCGAACGCACGAGCCTGGCCGCCGCCTCGGTGGCGATCACGGGCGGAATCGTTCTGGTCAGCGCGTGTTCGAACAGCGTTTCCGGCACCGCGCAGGTCAATCAGAGCGATCTGGCCACCTACACCTCGATGGCGGCGGCCTCGTCCTCGGCCGCGGCCGAGACCGCGGCGACCGCCGCGTGCGATACCTTCAGCACCGCCAACGGGGACTCGGTCCGCAAGTTCAACGCCTACATCGACGCCAGCAACGACGACGCACCCGATATCGCGGCCAAGGCCTCCGATGCCGAGACGGCGCTGCGTGACGGCGCGAACGACGTCGACCGCAAGCTGGTGAAGAATCTCCCGTCGGGCGTCGCCCAAGCGCTGCGCGACTACCGCGACGACAGCAAGAAGCTCGCCGACCTGATCCAGCAGGACGCGCCGACCGAGACCATGAACGACCACATCGACGTGTTCAACACCACCAAGGACGCCGCGGTCGACGCCTGCGAGGACTACGAGTAGTACCTGTCGGGGGTATCCGCGCCCGCGCTCTCTAGAATGGGAGCCGTGACCGACCAGCACCCACCTCTGCGCGCGTCCGGGATTTCCCGGCTGCTCGCGCTGGTCGTGCTGCTCGGCGGGATCGTGGCGATGCACGCGGGGGTCTTCAGCTTCGGTCATGCGGGAGCACATGCGCATGGTGGGACTGCCGCTGCCGCAGTCGCGACGGATCACGGTCGCGGCGGTGTCGGCGTCGTCGGCGGATCCGCGCACGGCGAGGCACCGCACGCTACGGCAACAACCGCGCTCGAGGTTGCATCGACCTCCGACGGCTCGCACGAACAAGACTGCGGCACAGGTGGATGCGGTGCGCAGGGCGGCATGCACGGCTGCGTGTTCATCCTGTCGATGCTCGGTCTGGTGATCGGGTTGGTGTTGTTGTTCCGGTTGGCGTTCCAGCCCCTGGACGGCACCGAGTCGATCGGACGTCGTCGCCCGGCTCGGCGTGAGCGTCCACCGCCGTGGACGGTGCCTTCCCTCTCGGAATTGTCGATCCTGCGGGTCTGATGGGCCGTCGTGTCCTGGTCACGAGACCACGGGCACGACCGAGCCTGCCCGCATTCCTTCGCAATTCCCCAGGAGCACAGCCATGTTCATCACCCGTACCCGTTTGCTGATCGCCGTCGCCGCCGTCGCGCTCACCGTCGCCGGTTGTAGCGACGATTCGACGACCGCGACCGAGTCCACCACCAGTGCGGCCGCGACCACTACGTCGAGTACCCGCACCGACTTCAACGACGCCGATGTCGCCTTCCTGCAGATGATGTATCCGCATCACGCCCAGGCCGTCGATATGGCGAAGATGGTGCCGAGCCGCACCCAGAATCCGCAGCTGCTGGCGCTGGCGACGGCCATCGAAGGTGCACAGGCACCGGAGATGCAGCAGATCACCGCGCTGCTGGAGAGCTTCGGTAAGCCCGCACCCACCGCCGGCGAGCACGGCGAACACGGTGGGCACGGCGCGCAGATGCCAGGCATGATGACGCCCGAGCAGATGACGGCACTGGAGAACGCCACCGGCGCCGAGTTCGATCGTCAGTGGATCCAGATGATGATCGAGCACCACACCGGCGCCATCGATATGGCGAATACCGAGCTGGCCGACGGCGTGAACGCCGACACCAAGGCCCTCGCGACCACAATCATCGCCGCCCAGCAGGTCGAGATCGACCAGATGCGGCAGATGCTCGGCCAGAACTGACGCCGGACGGTGGCGGGTGCCTTCGCGCCCGCCACCGGATCGCCGCTACGGAGTCTGGAACGTGCCGAAACCCGGGACCAGGTTGCCGCTGGTGGCGAAGACCGTGGCAGTGATCAAGCCCGTTCCGGTGGTGATGACGACGGGCTTCGGCTTTCCCGTCGTCGAACTGGTCGACGTCGGTAGCTCGATCGTGCCGTTCGCTCCGGTGTTCCAGTTGCGCCAGTTCACCTGCACCGACGGCGAGAACGGGATCATCGAGAAGATCGGGTCGTCGACCACAAGGGCGGTTTCGCCCGGCGTCCCGGTCGGTGTCGCCGACACGTGGACCACGCCGACCGACGGCGACAGGTCGAAGGAATAGTTGAACACCACCGGCACCGGAAAGATCGTGGTCGGCTGAGCCACCGCGGGACCGGAGCCGCCGACTACGAACCCGAGGGCCAGCGCTATCGCGGCCAGCGCACCGGCGATGGATCGGATCACGATATGCACCAATCTCCTCCTAGCTCGCGCGGGAATCGGCCATTCTTCCCGAGTATTGCCCCCTTGCCGCGATAACGTGCTCGTTTTTGATCACCGGTTCGTCTCGATGCGGATCGCGTACCTGACCCACCGCCGAGCGGCACATGGTTGAGGCGTTTCGCGAGTAGTGTCCGCGCTGGTGTGCCTCTCGACGAGCCTGGCGAGGGCTGGTCGCGGGCGAGTGGTCCTACGCGCGGCCGGGTGTTGCGTCGGGCCAGGACGGGGACCTACCCAGTAGGCGCAGAGTTCGATTCAGCGACGAATCCTCAGCCGTAGTCGGCAGATCCGGGCCGAAGGCCGCGCCTGGTTCGACGCGGATCGAGCCGGTCGGAACCTGTTCGGCGATGTGCAGGGAGATCGCTGCCAGGCCCGGATCGAGGTCGATGTGCTCGCCGATCGCGCGAGCGACGTCCCAGGCATGGATCACCGAGTCGACGAGGTGGAAGTTGATGGCGGTGGCGCCGGGGATGGTGGTGTCGGTGGTGATGTCGGGGAGCGACCAGGGGCGGTCGAGGGCACCGTCGGCGGCGAAAGCGGCGGCGACCTCCTCACAGGAGGCCACGCAATCGGCGACCGGATCGTCGGCGAATCCTTTTCTCCACCAGTCGTATTCATTACCACGCCCGTAAGCCGCAGCAGTGAAACCGCGGTTCTGCACAGCCATGTGATTCAGCAGGTCGCGCAGATCCCATTCCGCGCAGGGTGTCGGGACAGCGAGTTGATGCGGCGAGACTCGCGCGACCACGTCGCGGCACAGCAGGACCGACTCTCGATGGCGTTCTCGAATTTCAGTAAGCATTCGCCTATCGTATGCGCCAGTTTACTATTTGCCCAGGGGTATCTTTTCCCCATGCCGGACCGCCCAGACCTTGCAGCGATGATCGTGCCGCTCGGCCGTACCTTGATGGCCATCGAGCTCCCGATCCTGGAATCGCACGGCCTCACCATGTGGGCCTATGGCGTGCTGCTCGGCCTCGAAGAATCGCCCGTCCGCACCCAGTCGGCCCTCGCCCAGTCGATCGGCGCGGACAAGACACGCATCATTCCCACCCTCGACGATCTTCAGGACCGAGGCTTCATCACCCGCACCCCCGACCCCGCCGACCGCCGCGCCCGCCTGCTGTCGCTCACCCCGGAGGGCCGGAAGGTTCGCGACACCGCACAGGCGGCCATTCATCAGCGGGAGGACGAACTCTTGTCCGCGCTCTCCGCCGATGACCGCCGCGGGTTCCTCCGTGCGCTGCAACAGCTTTCCGATCGCGAGAACGCCGCTCCACCGGCACCGGTCCCGCCACGTCATTCTCGAGGCTGATGACCGCCCGCCGGAGATCATCCGGGCGGCCGATGTGGTCCTCGCACGCCGACATCTAGCGTGACGATATGACGCAAACGGCGCAGACGCCGTCCACGCAGCGCATCGGCGAAGTGGACATGCTGCGCGGTTTCGCGCTGTTCGGGATCATGGTCACCAATGCCGCCGTGCTGACCATGCTGTTGTCGTTCACCGGGCCGAATTCCGATCCGGTGCCGCTGTTCGACGGAACATGGGACCGCCTCGCCTACGGGATCATCTACGGACTGTTCCTCGGCAAGTTCTATCTACTGTTCGCGTTCCTGTTCGGATACTCGTTCACGCTGCAGATCACTGCTGCCGAACGCGCCGGTGCCGCACCTGTTCCGCGGCTGCTGCGCCGGTGTGCGGCGCTGCTGCTGATCGGCGTCGCGCATGTGTGCTTCTTGTGGATCGGCGACATCCTCACCCTGTACGCGGTGCTGTGCGCAATTCTGTTGCTGCTCCGCAAGATTCGGCCCCGCACGGCCGTCATCACGGGCGTGGTGCTGTATGTACTGTTCGCGTCGCTCGCATTCGCGCCGGGTAGCGGCAGCGACATCGGCGGGCTCGGCCAGATCCTCGACCTGGAGGCCATTCGCACCGGATTCCTCGGCGGCGTCACCGACGCCTTCACCACACAACTCGACACCGGGCCGAAGTTCATGCTGTTCACCTTCTTCAGTCAAGGCTTCACCAGTATGGGCATGTTCTTGATCGGCATGGCCGCGGGCAAGGTGCGGTTGTTCGAGGACCCCGAGCGACTGAGCCGGTGGACTCCGCGCGCCTTGTTGATCGGGGCCGTGGTCGGTCTGCCGATATCGATCGCCACCGTGGTCGTGCGCACCTTGCACGGGGAAGTGCCGACCTACCTGTTCGGTATCCAGGAACTGATCAACCCCGTGATGACCATGTTCTACATCGCCGTAATCATCTGGATGGCGCATTCGGGCCGTGCGGCTGCGCTGCGCCCGATGACACCGGCCGGGCGCATGGCCGCGAGCAATTACATCGGCCAATCCGTGGTGATGGCTGTTCTGTTCACCGGTTACGGGTTCGCCCTCGGCGACCGCGTCCCACCCTTCGCGGTACTCGCGATCGCCGTCGTCACCTATCTGGCCCAGCTGTGGATCAGCGAACGCTGGTTGCGCGGGCATCGGTACGGGCCGGTGGAATGGGTACTGAGGGCAGCGACCTACCGGAAATGGCCGGCGTGGCGGCAGTCCGAACCCACCGCGGACGTCCGAGCGGGCGCCGCACCATGAACCCGGAGCGCAGCCCGGTTGCAATCACCGAATATCGGGCGTGTACTGGGATATGACGGCAGGTCGGCGAACCGACCGGGCGCCGTCTTCGTTCACCTGAAAACGGATCGACCTCATGATCATTCTCGGAGCTGTGCTTCTCATCGCCGGACTGATATTCGGCATCTCTGTGCTCACAACGATCGGGATCATCATCCTGATCATCGGCGCCGTGCTGTTCCTGCTCGGCAGCGTCGGCCGACCTGTCTATGGCAGACGCCACTACTACTGACTCAACGCTCAACACGCGAGTTCGAGGAGGGCGCGATGCGGCGCCTGTTGATGATCGCGGTGGTCATCTGGTTGCTCATCGGCGCGCTGGCCGCTGGTCAGCGCGGCTATTTCACCGACCGGGAACAGAATTGCGCGAGTATCGGGACGGTCGCGGTGACGGTCATCGCCGGACCGCTGAACTATGCGGGAATCAATCCCAAGGTGAGTGACTGCGAGCTGCCACAGCCGAGCCCCTGATACTTCGGGCCTGCACCGCGAGCGAACGGCCGAGCGCGTCCGGTATGCCGGCCGAGACTCAGTGCCGCGGATGCACCCATGCTCGGCGCGCGCCGACCGACGTCGACGCGGCCAGGGCCACCCACACCGTCGTGGTGACAGCCACCAGCATCGCGGGCCGGTCATTGATGATCTGCAAGAGGATCGACGCCGCGAGGATCCCAAGCGCGAGGACGGACAGCACGATGCCGACGCGAGTAACCGGTGCCATCGGTCCATTGTCCAACCTCCGTTCACCCGGCTACACCCGTTGGTGGTAAACAGCACACCTGCCGAGCCGAATTAGAACGTGTTCTATATTTAGGGAGACTGTTCCGGCGATCCCTCGGGAGTTCACGCGATGTACCAGTGGTCCGACGAAGACCTGATGTTCCGCGACGCAGTGCGCGGGTTCATCGACAAGGAGCTCAAACCCCACGTCGACCAGCTGGAAAGCGGCGCGCTGCCGCCGTTCGACATCATCCGCAAGCTGTATGCGACCTTCGGCCTGGACGAGATGGCGCGGGAAGGGCTGGAGAAGTCGCTGGCCCGGGAGGAAGCCGGCACCACGGGTAAGTCGGGTGGCGGGTTCAGCGGGGCGGGCAGCATGGGCGTCATCCTCAATAGCGAGCTCGCCGGAGTCAGCCTGGGCATGGTGGCGTCGATGGGCGTGAGCCTCGGGCTCACCGTCGGCACCATTCGCAGCCGCGGCACGCTCGCGCAGAAGAAGCGCTGGCTGCCCGAGCTGGTCACCATGGAGAAGGTCGGCGCATGGGCGATCACCGAACCGGATTCGGGTTCGGACGCGTTCGGCGGCATGAAGTCCTACGTGCGCCGCGACGGCGAGGACTACCTCCTCAACGGGCAGAAGACCTTCATCACCAACGGCCCCTACGCCGACGTGACCGTCGTCTACGCGAAGCTGGACGAGCAAGACGGCACCGACCGGCGCGACCGCAAGGTCCTGACCTTCGTGCTCGACAAGGGCATGCCCGGCTTCACCCAGAGCCCGCCGTTCAAGAAGATGGGCATGAACTCCTCCCCCACCGGCGAGCTGTTCTTCGACAACGTCCGCATCACCCCGGACCGCCTGCTCGGCGAAACCGAGAACCCGGCCAAGGGTGACGGCAAGGACAGCGCCAAAGAATCCTTCGCCGCCGAACGCATCGGCATCGCCTCGCTGGCGCTCGGCATCATCAACGAATGTCACCGCCTCTGCGTCGATTACGCGAAGTCGCGCAAGCTGTGGGGCAAGGAGATCGCCCAGTTCCAGCTCATCCAGCTCAAACTCGCCGAGATGGAGATCGCCCGAATCAACGTGCAGAACATGGTGTTCAACGCCATCGAGCGCACCGCAGCGGGTGAAAAGGTCTCCCTCGCCGAGGCTTCGGCGATGAAGCTGTACTCCTCCCGCGCCGCGACCGAGGTCGCCATGGAAGCCGTCCAGCTCTTCGGCGGCAACGGGTACATGGCCGAATACAAGGTCGAACAGCTCGCCCGCGACGCCAAGTCGCTGATGATCTACGCGGGGAGCAACGAAATTCAGGTGACGCACATCGCCAAGGGGTTGATCGCCGGGTAGCCCGCGCGACATCTCCTACCCAGAACTCTCCGGGACCGGCTACGGGTCCCGGAGAGTTCTGCTTTTCGGGCCACGGAATTGATCTTTACCGCCTTGCCCTTGGGGCGGCATGTGCGTGCTAGCACGTACATCGTTCCGCGTTGACACGGAAGCGATGCTCGCCGGTACAGCCATAACCTGAGATCGCACATGGGAATGAGCTCTGGTTCTTTCCCGCGAAACCACCATCCCGAGCCCTTTTCAGCGCCTTCGGGAAATCAGGGAAAGTGATTCCTATGAGCGGCGAGACCGACCTTATTACTGAGTTCGAGCAGCCCGACGTAATTATCTTGCCGAACTTCGAGGATCGAGAGCAGGACGTCCACGAGCAACTCGAAGAGGCCGAGCGAGCTTACGAAGAGGCCCAACGAGAGCATGACGAGACCCTCGAAATATCGCGTAGCTACGACGAAGACGTCGAAAATATCAACGAGCAGGTCCGTAACCACGACGACCGTTATCCCCACCTGGACAGAGACGAATGGAATAGAGAGCACGACAGGCTTCAGGGGAATCGGGACCACATTCGAAAACAGGCCGATAACTGGAAGGAAAGACTCCGCGACGCCGAGCGCAAGCTCGAAGAAGCCGAGAAGAAGGTGCGCGAACTACGAAAGAGAGCGGAGGAACAAAGGGCGATCGACGGCCTTGTGCGCAGCATCCAACAGTTCTGGAACCAATGGTGGAAGCGATTGGCGGCGACGCTCGCCATCCTCGGCGCGATCCTTCTGCTCATGGCAGCGGGATACACCGTCACCAAGAACGATCCGGCGCCACCTAAGCCTGCCAACGTCGAGAAGATGCCTGCGGCACCAACCGATAAGAAGACACCGCCCGCAGCCGAGCCCGACCGAGGATCAGAACCGGCTGGTTCCGACAACGATGCCGATGCAGGCCCGCAAGGTAACCCCGGCCCAGCGCCTGCGCCCCCTGCGGGTTCCGGCCCAGCGGCGGACCCGGCGGACCCGGGGTCAGCGCTCCCTGGGGACTCCGGCCCAGCGGCCGATCCGGCGAATCCCGGCCCGGCGCCCGCTCCTGGTTCCGTGCCCGCGGAGGACCCCGGTCCCGCGCCGGATCCTGCACCTGTCGACCAGGGCCAGGGCAACACCGCACCGGCCGACCCGCAGCCCGGCAACTCCGGTGACACCTGGACCCCCGACGTGAACCTCCCCGACGTCGGCGGCGGCACCACCGACGGCTACGTGCCGGGCACAGTCCCCGGAGCCGGAAACCCCGGTCCTGCGGAAATCCCCGGCCTGGGATCCGTACCAGGACTCGGACAAGGACAAGGACAAGGCGACAGCACACCGAAATACCCGGGATTCGGCAACCCGACAGTTCCCAATGGGAACATCCCCGGCCTCGGCGGCGGCACCACCCACGGCTTCGGACAAGGCACAGCCCCCGGCACAGGCACTGGAACCCAGCCGAACTCCGGCTCCAACCAGTCCGGAAACAACAGCGCCGGATCCGGACAGACCGGCGGCGGCATGCTCGGCACGCCGAAGCCGTAGCCAGAGCGGCACACCACACGCAGTCGCGGGCCCGATCGGTCATCCGGTCGGGCCCGGCTGTGTTTCATGTATCGCCAATGTTCACTCACGAACGGCTCAATAGTGCGCGCCCGGGCGAAGCGCGGCCGCGAACCTGCCTGCCAAAGACTGGCCGAACTGCCGTTAGCGCAGGTAGCTGGCTCGTACACTACGAAGATGCGAATCCATCGGCATGCCCTCACGGGCGCCGTCGTGGTCGCCGCCGCGATCGTCGCCCTCGCGCCCTCGACATCGGCCACGCCGCCCTCGGGCGTGACTGTCGAACAACTGGCCCAGGTCGATGTGAGCGGGTTCAGCCCCTTCCCCGCATTGCCGAGCGCCTACGCCTTCCGGCGCATCACGATCGCGCCCGGTGGGACCCTCGGGTGGCACTATCACGACGGCAATGTCCTCGCGGTCGTGACGGCGGGCGAGGTGACGCGATACGAGACGGACTGCCTGCCCACCACGTACTCCGCGGGGCAGGGACTGTCCGAGACCGTCGGCCCCGACCACGTGCACGTCGGCCGCAACCTCGGCACCGAGCCGGCCGTGCTGTACGTCGCGTATCTCAATCGGGCGAGGGAGCCACTGTTCGTGGACGCTCCCGCTCCGGACTGCCTGTAGTCGTAGGCATCGCCTTCGCCCGCGTCCTGCACCGCCGACAGTCCCGACGCCGTGATTCCGTGCCCGCACTCAGGCGCCGAGGCAGGCGTCGGCCCCGCCCGCGGCTAACGTCTCGGCGCTGCAATAGGCGGCCGTCGGGTAATACGGGCCCATCGTGGTGGCCGGGGCGGCGCCGGAGTCCTGGGACGCCTGGATCGAATTCGGATAGAACGCCGCGCTCGGGGTCATGTTGCGCAGGAACAGCACCTTGTCCACATCGGTGCTGCCCCACGGAATCACCGTCACGTTCGGCCCGAGGTTCGCCGGTAGGTCAGTGGGCGCGGCGACCACATAGGTGTAGTGGCCGGATCCGTCGATCGCGGTCTGGAAGTCGGCCGCGCAGGCGACGACGGGGTAGGGCGAGCGCAGGTCGTTCTGGCACATCGACCAGTACCGCACCTGGCTCGGATCGGTCGGCGATTGACCTGCCCTGGTATCGGGGAAGGTAGGCGCCTTGCCGCGCACCACCAGTAGGCGGCCCGGCTGATAGCTGATGCGCGTGCCGACGTACTTGTTGTCGCCGTTCGGGAAGAGACCGGAGGTGCTCGCCGGGTTGCCGAAGGTCGCCTCCGGCGTGTTGCCGGGGAATGCGCCCGAGGCTGCCGCGGCGATCGCACGGTCGAAGGCGGTCTTGGCGACGTCGGCGACCGGGCCGGTGTAGGTGGCCGGGTCGAAAGGTTGTGCGCACGGCTGGGCGGGCACCTGGGTGCCCGCGAGCGAGAGCTTCACCTCCGGCAGTGGAATGCCGCCGCTGAGCGAGGCCGGGTCGTCCGGAACATAGACCCGGACGATGACAAAGCCGATCGGGGTGCTCTGCCCACTCGCGACCGCCTGCAACTCGTTGCGGCCGTGGTCGGCCGGGCCGTTGACCAACCGGGCGTGCCACCGCTGCTGCGACGCGGGCAGCGACGCGGCGGAGGCATCGACGAACGGGTTGGCGCTGCCAGGGTCGGCGACGATCTGGTTGTCGCGCAACGTATCCACCGTGTCGAGGTCGGTTCCGTAAGTGTTCAGCGAGAAGTACCGGGCGGCCGGATAGGTACCGGATAACTCGATCGAGTCCCCCGGCCCCAGCGCGTACGGCATCAGCCAGTACGTCGAGTTCGCGTCGGGGAATGCCACATTCAGCACCGTGCTGTTGGACATGAACCGCCACGCGCACAGCGGCGAGTCCGGCGGGTCCGCCGAAGCCGGCGCGGCAAACCCGACCCCGGCCAGAATCATGGCCAACGCACAAACTATTCGGACGATCAGCGCCACAACCGACTGCATGACGATCCCTTCGCTGCGCTCCAGCTGTCGAAGAATCCGTGCGTCCACGTCACCGTGGCCGTCTGCCTCATCAATATGGTGCCACCAGCGAGCAGCCCATGTGCGTGCTAGCACGTAAATCGTTGCGCGTTGACACGGAAGCGATGCTCGCCGGTACGGCCATAGCCTGAGAACGCAAATGGGAACGAGCGGCTGTTCTTTCCCGTGAAACTACTATCCGGAGCCTTGTTCAGCGTCTTCGGTATGTCAGGGAAAGTGATTCCGATGAGTGACGATGTCGCCGTTGTAGCCAATGTCTGCTTGATCGAAGACGAGGAAGAAAAGGATGTCTTCGAGCAGCTCGAAGACGCCGAGCGAGCTTATGAAGAGGCCAAACAAGAGCGCGACAAGCTGCGCGAGATCTCGAATGACTACGACGAAGGCATCGAAAACCTCGAGGAGCAGATTCGACACCACGATACGCACTACTTCAACAGAGACGGAGAATATCCGGGATTCACTCAAGACGAATCGCACCTGACCGCATGGCTGTACACCGAGGAACGCTACGCCGATTGGAAGGCGGAGCACGAGAGGCTTCAGGAAAATCTCGAATTCATTCGGGAACGGGATATTTACTGGAAGGACAGACTCCGTGACGCCGAGCGCAAGCTCGAAGAGGCCGAGAAAAAGGTGCGCGAACTACGAAAAAAGGCGGAAGAGCAAAGGACGATCGACAGCCTGATGCGAAGCATCCAGCGGGTGTGGGCCCGCTGGTGGAAGCGGCTGGCGGCGGCGCTCGCCATTCTCGGCGCGATCCTTCTGCTCATGGCAGCGGGATACACCGTCACCAAGAACGATCCGGCGCCGCCGAAGCCTGCCAACGTCGAGAAGATGCCCGCGGCGCCGGCCGATCAGAAGGCGCCTCCGCCCGCCGAGCCCGACCGAGGATCACAACCGGCTGGTGCCGACTCGGGACAGGAAGGTAACCCGGGCCCAGCGCCCGCTGCGGGCGCCGGCCCTGCGGCGGACCCCGCGGCCCCGGAGCCGGCGGCCCCGAACTCGGCTCCCGCTGGAGATTCCGGCCAAGCAGCGGACCCGGCAAATCCCGGCCCGGCGCCCGCTCCTGGTTCCGTGCCCGCGGAGGACCCCGGTCCCGCGCCGGATCCTGCACCTGTCGACCAGGGCCAGGGCAACACCGCACCGGCCGACCCGCAGCCCGGCAACTCCGGTAACACCTGGACCCCCGACGTGAACCTCCCCGACGTCGGCGGCGGCACCACCGACGGCTACGTGCCGGGCACAGTCCCCGGAGCCGGAAACCCCGGTCCTGCGGAAATCCCCGGCCTGGGATCCGTACCAGGACTCGGACAAGGACAAGGACAAGGCCAGGGCCAGGGCCAGGGCCACAGCACACCGAAATACCCGGGACTCGGCAACCCGACAGTCCCCAATGGGAACATCCCCGGCCTCGGCGGCACCACCCACGGCTTCGGACAAGGCACAGCCCCCGGCACAGGCACTGGAACCCAGCCGAACTCCGGCTCCAACCAGTCCGGAAACAACAGCGCCGGATCCGGACAGACCGGCGGCATGTTGGGTACGCCGAAACCGTAAACACCTGACGAAGCAGCGACCACTCACAACTACCGTGTGCTCGATCGGTCATCCGATCGGGCACACGGTCGCACAGGTTCTCTACCCGCGGCCGCTCGGTGCCCGCCAGCGCGATTCGGACAGAGTCCACACGACTGGTCAGGCGTAGCAATGCCGAGCTCACGGCGACCTACGGTGAGGGCAGCATCTGCGACACGCACCTCGGGCCGTCTCGGGGCGGTGCACGAGGTGATGTGGTTCGAATGGACCGGGGCGAAAGATGCTGCGGTCTCACTGCGGACCGAAACGGCCGACCCGGCAAACAGCGCGCACCGAGATAGCGATCTACCTGCACCGATACCGGTGCCCCCAGTGGGACTCGAACCCACACTTGGCGGATTTTAAGTCCGCTGCCTCTGCCAATTGGGCTATAGGGGCGTCGGCTCACCCTACCGACTCGTACGGGTGTACCGGAATCCCCCGGGGCGGGGAGGGTGGGTCAGGTGGTGGGGTCGGATTGGATTGTTTGGCAGGTTTCGACCAGGACATCGGCGGCCAGGAGGCCGGAATCGTTGGCGGTTTCCCGGATTTCGGCCGAGAGGGCCGGGTCGGTGGTGACGGCGCAGAGGGCTATCTGGAGGGCTTCGCCGAGCAGGGCTAGATGGCGGGCGATGGCGAGTTCGTCGGCGTCGGAATTCACCTCGTCCAAGCCGACGGGCTGGGCGTCGGACTGGATGCGGTAGCGACGCAGGGTGTCCTCGCCGAGGACCTTCATGAACTCCACCGACGCCGCCAGGCAGCGGTTGTTGGCGACGCGGTATTCGGTGCGGTCGGACACCCGCTCGATGAGGACCGCGGCGATGGTCGCGGCGGTGAACATGCCGTCGCAGACCCGGGCAGGCGCCGCCTCGGGCGGGCCGGGCGGCGCATCGGCCAGCCCGGTCGTCACCGCGTCGATCCAGCGGATGACCAGGTCGGTCCCGGAATGGTCGACGGCGCGGGCGGGTGGTTCCGCCCGGCGCCTGCGTCGCCATGGATTGCGCATCGTGTCACCCCTTGTCTGAGACGGACTTCCCGAGCACCGAATGCCGCTTGCCGTATGCGAAGTACACCACCAAACCGAGCGCCATCCACACAACGAAACGCAGCCAGGTTTCCACCGACAGGTTCAGCATCAGCCACAGGCAGGCCAGCACGGCCAGAATCGGCAGCAACGGCACGAGCGGCACCTTGAAACCGCGCGGCAGATCCGGGCGGGTGCGCCGCAGCACCAGCACACCGATGGAGACCAGCACGAACGCGAACAGCGTTCCGATATTGACCATTTCCTCGAGGGTGCCGAACTCGACGAAACCGGCGAGCACCGCACACACGATGCCGACGATCACGGTGATCCGCACCGGCGTGCCGCGGTTGCCGGTGTGGGCCAGTTTGCGCGGCATCAGGCCATCACGCGACATGGCGAACAGCACGCGGGTCTGGCCGAGCAGCATCACCATGACGACGGTGGTCAGGCCTGCCAATGCGCCGACGGAGATGATGTTCTTCACCCAGGTGTCGCCGTGGATGGCGAACGCGGTCGCCAGCGTCGCGTCGTCACCGGCGAGATCGGTGTAGGGCACCATCCCGGTGAGCACCAGCGAGACCGCGACGTAGAGCACCGTGACGATGATCAGCGAGCCGAGGATGCCGCGCGGCATATCGCGCTGCGGGTTCTTGGTCTCCTCCGCGGCCGTGGCGACGACGTCGAAACCGATGAACGCGAAGAACACCAGGCTCGCCGCCGCGAGTAGGCCGTACCAGCCGAAGGTGCTGTTGCCCGCGCCGGTGAGGTAGGAGAACAGCGTCTGGTGAATGCCTTCGCCGCCTTCACCCGGCTTGGATTCCGGGACGTAAGGCGTCAGGTTGTCGGAGTCGAAGTAGGTCACACCGATCACCAGCACCAGCGCGATGACGCCGAGCTTGATGGCAACGGCCACCGCCGACACCCGCGACGACAGCTTGGTGCCGATCGCGATCAACGTGGTGAGCACCGCGATGAGCAGCACCGCACCCCAGTCGAAGTCGATCGAACCGATATGCAGGATCGGTGAGCGCGAACCCATCAGCTCACCCAGATACTGCGACCACCCCTTGGACACCACCGCCGCGGCCAGCGCGAACTCCAGGATGAGGTCCCAGCCGATGATCCAGGCCGCCAGCTCGCCGAAAGTCGCGTAGGAGAAGGTGTAGGCGCTGCCCGCCACCGGGACGGTCGAGGCGAACTCGGCGTAGCACAGGGCGGTCAACGCGCAGGCGACGGCGGCGAAGACGAAGGCCAGCGACACCGATGGTCCCGCGACATTGCCCGCGGTGCGTGCGGTGAGGGTGAAGATGCCCGCGCCGACGACGACGGCGACGCCGAAGATCGTCAGGTCCCACGCGGTGAGTTCCTTGCGGAGTTTCGAATCCGGCTCGTCGGTGTCGCGGATCGACTGTTCCACGCTCTTGGTGCGCCACAACTGGTGGCGGCTGGTCGGTATCGCCACGGCGATCTCCTTCGTGTCGAGGTCTCCAGGTGGATGGTCAGTGGACGCCTTGCATATGCCTGCTCACCCAGGGCGAGAGGCCGGCGACAACCAGACCGGCGAGGATCGCGACCGCGCCGATGATGCCGAAGTAAGCGAACTCGTGTGCCGGATCGTAGTAGCGAGCGAGGGTGCCCGACATCGAAGTGCCGAGACCGACGGAGAAGAAGTACAGCGCCATCATCTGCGCACGGAACACTTCGGGCGCGAGCTGGGTGGTGACGGCGAGGCCGATCGGCGAGATCAGCAGCTCCGACACCGCGAACACGCCCATGATGAACAGCACCACCAGCGCGGGCACAGCGCGGCCCGTGGTCTGCGACATCGGTGTGAACAGCCAGAAGGCCAGGCCCATGCCGATCACACCGAGCGCGAACTTGCGCGGTGTGCTGGGCGCGCGTGACCCGAGTTTGGTCCACATCAGCGCGAACAGCGGCGAGAGCACGATGATCCACACCGGCTCGACCGAGCCGATCCAGCTCGACGGTGCGGTCCAGCCGAAGATGTTCCAGTCCATCCGCTCATCGGAGTAGACCGCGAGCACGGTGAAGATCTGCTGGAACAGCGACCAGAACACGGCGTTGGCGATGAACAGCGGGATGAACGCGCGCACCCGGCTGCGTTCGATCGCGCTGACTTTGGAGTCGGTCAGCATGACCACGAAGTAGGCGATCGAGGCCAACGCGATGACCCCGGTGGTGACGTCGGCGAGGTTGTCCAGCGTCACCAGTCCGGTGACGACCGCCAGGACGATGATCACCGCAGCCGCGGCGACCAACCCGAGCACCTTGCCGACCGCGCTGCGCGGGAGCGGATCGGGCACCTGCCTGCCTGCGGTGCCGAGATTGCGGCGGAACACCACGTACTGGGTGAGCCCGAGCGCCATGCCGATGGCCGCGGCGGCGAAGCCCGCGTGGAAACCCCATTCCCGTTGCAGCAATCCGGTCAGCAGCGGTCCGACGAACGCGCCGAGATTGATGCCGAGGTAGAACAGCGTGAAGCCGCCGTCCGTGCGCGGGTCGCCGTGCGGGTAGAGGGTGCCGAGCAGAGACGACGCGTTCGCCTTGAGCGCACCGCTGCCGAGCGCGACCAGCACCAGTCCGACACCGACACCCCCGAGCCCCGGCAGGATGGCCAGCGCGATATGGCCTGCCATCACCACGACGCCGCCGTAGAAGACCGTGCGTTCCATGCCGAGCAACCGGTCGGCGACCCAGCCGCCGAGCACCGTGGACAAATACACCAGGCCGCCGTAGGCCCCGACGATGCCGACCGCGGTGCTCTGCTCCATCCCGAGGCCACCATCGGAGACCGAGTAGTACAGGTAGTACCCGAGGATGGTGAGCATGCCGTAGAAGGAGAACCGCTCCCACATCTCGACACCGAACAGGTTCGTCAACCCGATCGGATGGCCGAACAACGTCCGTTCGGCGGGCGATTGCTCGGTCGTTACTGCATCGGACATGGTCAGACAATCCCACGTTCGGCCGTCGTTCACAGGCATCCACACCGAAATTCCATCGAACCGCGACGTGTTCGCACGATTTCCGCAGGTGCCCTCACCGGCTCGGGCTCACCCGGTGTTCGCCCACGTTGATTAGGCTCGCACTCGGAACACCACACGTGTCCGAGTGCGGGCGGTCGGGCAGGCGGGACGACGAAGGCGGTGCGCTGATGACGGAAGTCGAAGTGACGGTGCCGGTGCCGATCGAGCAGGCCTTCGCGGCCCTTGCCGACGGCTGGTTGTACGCGAGCTGGGTGGTCGGCGCCTCGCATATCCGGGTGGTCGACCGCAACTGGCCCGCGGTCGGCACCCGCATCCATCACAGCGTCGGCCTGTGGCCGCTGACCATGCAGGACGTCACCAAGGTCAGCGCCGTCGAGCCACCGCGCATGCTGGAACTGGACGCGCGGCTGTGGTTGATCGGTGCCGCGTGGATCCGTTTCGAACTGGACGAACCCCAGCCGCGGGTGACCCAGATCCGGATGTTCGAACGGGCGGCCCGCGGACCGGGAGCGTTCGTGCCCGGCTTCGCGCAGGACCTCGTGTTCACACCGCGCAATCAGGAATCACTGGACCGGCTCGCCCACCTGATCATCGGTCGGTCCGAAGGCCATATGTGAACTGGATTCCCATCTGTGCGTGGTCCCGTATCTTCCGCTGGGACAACGATTCTGGGTAGCCTCTCCCCTGAACAGTTGTTACGGGAGGGAATACACATGCGTTTCGCAACAGCAACGGCCGGCGCTGGCGTGGCAGCTATCGCCACACTGGCCGTCACATTCGCGGCCCCGGCGGCACAGGCCGCCCCACTGGGTTACGTGACCTGCGGTGCGACACCGGTCGGGTCGCGATTGGATGTCACCTGCACCAATACCGACGTCGGCGCGGGCACCGGGACACTCATCGGACTGTGCAGCAATGTGCGCATCCTGTACGAGGCCCATTTCCGGCTTGCGGGCAGTTCCTCGGGCACCTTCAGCCAGGATTGCGGCCCGGGTGCGCAGCCGATCTGGTGGCACACACCGGGCATCACCGATTACCAGCAGATGATGCAGAACAGGAACGACTGAGGCGATTCAGGCGATCGACATCGCGATGCCGTCGAGGATGTCGTGCTCGCTGACCACCAACTCGGTGATACCTGCGCGGCGCGACAACTCCTCCGACAGCACCTCGGCGATGACGGCGCCGCCACCGATGACGTCCACCCGACCCGGATGCATGGGGCCGAGTGCTGCGCGCTGATCGTGGTTCATTCCGATGAGGCGGTCGCAGACGGTGTGCAGTTCGTCGAGCGTCAGCCGGGTGAGATGCACTCGCTCCGAATCGTATTCGGGCAGGTCGAGTGCGACGGCGGCGATCGTGGTCATGGTGCCTGCCACGCCGACCCACGTGTGCGCCGAATCGACGGGCACGTGGGTGAAGGCGTCGTCGAGCCGTTCGGCAGCGAAAGCGCGTGCGGCGCTGACCTGTTCGGCGTCGGGCGGGTTACCGGGCAGGCAGCGTTCGGTGATCCGGACACAGCCGATATCGGCGGAGTAGGCGGCATGCACGCCGTCGCTGTCGCCGACCACCAGTTCGGTGGAGCCGCCACCCAGATCGACGACGACGAACGGGCCCTTGTCGCCGGACAATTCACCGACCGCGCCGGAGAACGACAGCCGCGCCTCCTCGTCACCGGTGATGACCTCGGCCTCGGCGCCCGCCACCACGGCGCCGAGTTCGGCGCGGGTCATGGCGAAGAAATCCTCGCGGTTGGCGGCGTCACGGGTGGCCGAGGTGGCGACCATACGTACCCGGGCGACCTGGTGTTCGCGCATGAGCGCCACATAGTCGGCGAGGGCGACGCGGGTGCGTTCGATAGCTTCGGGTGCGAGCCTGCCGGTGGCGTCGACACCCTGGCCCAGGCGCACGATCCGCATCTCACGATGTACGTCGGTGAGCTTGCCGTCGGGCCCGACATCGGCGATCAGCAGACGGATCGAATTCGTGCCGCAGTCGACGGCGGCGACCCTGTCACTCATTACCTGTCTCCTCGCGCTCGAACCTCGGCCAATCGGCCGGGACCGCGGTGCCGCGCAGCCCATGCTCGGCCGCGAGCGCGACTGCCTCGTCACCGAACGGGTTGACCCCGGGCCCCTTTGCCAGCGAATGCGCGATCAGCACGTGCAGGCATTTGACCCGCTCGGGCATGCCACCGCCGGTGAAATCGGTGCCGAGCGATTCGATGGCGTTACGTTCGGCGAGGTAGCTCTCGTGCGCGGCGCGGTAGGCGGCGGCCAGCTCCGGATCGGTGCCGAGACGTTCGGTCATCTCGCGCATCACACCCGCCGATTCCTGCCTGCTGGCCTCCGCGGTGAGCCGCGGGTCGGTCAGGTAGTACAGGGTCGGGAACGGGGTGCCGTCGGGTAGGCGCGGCGCCGTCTTGACCACCGCGGGCAAGCCATCGGGAGTGCGGTAGGCGATGGCGAGCACCCCACGCGGGGTGCGGCCCAGCTGTTCGGCGATGATCCGCAGATCCCGGTCGTCGGGTTCGGTCACCTGGGTCCTTCCGGGTTCGGTGCGGGCGCTGCCGGAGGCGGCGGCGTCGTGGTCACGGGCGCGGGCTCGGGGTTGGGCTGTGGTTCGGACACGCTGCGCCACAGGCCGGTATACCAGGGATCGGGTTCTTTCGATGGTGTCGTCGGGCCGGGACGCGCGGGCGCCTCGATCCCGGGAACCTGCACGATATAGGGCGTTTCACCGGGCGGGACCAGTCGCAGCCGGTCCTTGGCCTCGGACCGGATATAGGCCGGATCCAGCTGCTGGGCCCGGCGATCACGCAAGAAGGCCAGATCGGCCTCCAGCTGTCTGCGTTCCTGGGCCAGCTGGGCGGCCTCGGCGCGCTGACTGAAGTAGGTGCGCATCGGGACCGCGAGGGTGAGCGCCAGTGCGCAGACCACCATCGCCAGGATGACCGCCTTGCCGGTGGACAGCCCGAGGATGGTGCGTTCGGGCGAATCCTTGCCCCTGGTGCTCTTGCGGGCGCCTATCTTGCGCGGCTCGGCCTTGTCGTCGGGACGGCGTCGCGTCGTGCGGCTCGGTGCCGCGGCCCTGCCGTGCTGATCGGCGGCGGGGCGGGAGCGGGCGGTACGCGACGTGCGGCGGTCGCCTCGTCCGGCTGGACTGGTACCACGCGCACGTCGCTCCGTCATATCCCTACTGCCCCATGTTCCGCTGCTGTCAGTCCTCGAACGCGAAACGCGGGAAGGCGACGTCGCCCGCGTAGCGCGCCGAGTCACCGAGGGCGTCCTCGATGCGAAGCAGCTGGTTGTACTTGGCCACACGCTCGCTGCGGGCAGGAGCGCCGGTCTTGATCTGACCGCTGCCGACCGCCACCGCCAGATCGGCGATGGTGGTGTCCTCGGTCTCGCCGGAACGGTGGCTCATCATGGTCTTGTAGCCGTTGCGGTGCGCGAGCTCGACGGCGTCGAGGGTCTCGGTGAGGGTGCCGATCTGGTTGACCTTCACCAGCAGTGCGTTCGCGGCACCCTTGGTGATGCCCTCTTCCAGGCGCTCCGGGTTGGTGACGAACAGGTCGTCGCCGACCAGCTGGATCTTGTCGCCGATCTGATCGGTCAGCGCGACCCAGCCGTCCCAGTCGTCCTCCGACAGCGGGTCCTCGATGGAGACCAGCGGGTAGGCGGTGAGCAGGTCGGCGTAGAACTGGGCCATCTCGGCGGCGGTGCGCACGCTGCCCTCGAACTTGTAGCCCGCGGTGGAGTAGAACTCGGTGGCGGCCACGTCCAGCGCCAGCGCCACATCGCTGCCCAGCTTCAGGCCGGTCTTGGCGATCGCGGTGCTGATCAGGTCCAGCGCCTCACGGGTGCCCGCGACGTCGGGGGCGAAACCGCCCTCGTCGCCGAGGCCGGTGGCAAGGCCCTTGGACTTCAGCACCGACTTGAGTGCGTGGTAGACCTCCGTGCCCCAGCGCAGCGACTCCTTGAAGGTCGGCGCACCGATCGGGGCGACCATGAACTCCTGGACGTCGACGCCGGTGTCGGCGTGCGCGCCACCGTTGAGGATGTTCATCATCGGCACCGGAAGCACATGGGCGTTCGGGCCACCGAGGTAGCGGAACAGCTCCAGGCCGGAGGACTCGGCGGCGGCGCGAGCCACCGACAGCGAGACACCCAGCAGGGCGTTGGCGCCGAGGCGCGACTTGTCCGGGGTGCCGTCCAGGTCGAGCAGGACCTGGTCGACGGTGCGCTGTTCGACGGCGTCCAGACCGATGACGGCGGGCGCGATCTCGTCGAGCACGCCCTCGACGGCCTTCTGCACACCCTTGCCCAGGTAGCGGTCGCCGCCGTCGCGCAGTTCCACCGCCTCGTGCTCACCGGTGGACGCGCCGGACGGTACGGCCGCCCTGGTCAGCGTGCCGTCGTCGAGGGCGATCTCGACCTCGACAGTGGGGTTGCCGCGCGAATCCAGGATCTCGCGAGCTCCGACCTGTTCGATGATGGCCACGAAAACGACACTCCTTCGGCTGGTGGCACGGTGGTTATGACGGGAAAGCCGTGCGCTGCGAGCCTAACGCCCACCGGGCTCAGTGAGTAACCGGCACTCCGAGTGCACCGCTGCCGAGCGCGACATGGGCCTGGTCACACCCGCCTGCCCACGCTGTAGGCGGCGGCCCGGTCGCGGACGTCCATCATGTAGCTCTCGGAACGGTTGTAGGTGAACAGCGCCTTGGACCAGCCTTCGGGTGAGGTGAGCACACCACCGCTGTCGCACAGATAGCGCGCGGCGGTGAGAGCGGCATCGTCGATGCTGTGCGGGTCGATCACGCCGTCACCGTTGGCGTCCACGCCCCAGCGCTGCCACGTCTCGGGGATGAACTGCAGTGGGCCGACGGCGCGATCGTGCACCGGATCGCCGTCGAGGGCGCCGTTATCGGTGTCGGCGATGCGCGCGACGCCGGGCGAACCGTCCAGTGCGATGCCGATGATCGGCGGATCGACGCGGCCGGTCTCGCTCACCGCGGAACCACGGTAGGTGCCGTGCTTGCTTTCCACACTGCCGATTCCCGCCAAGGTGGTCCAGGCAATGCCGCAGTCGGGCCTGGCTCGCACCATCACCGCGGCCGCGTACCCGTAGGCCTCGAGTGCGGGCACCGGGATCCGTAGCGTGTCGGCGTGTTCGGTCGCCCAGCTGTTCAACTGCGCGGCGGTGCGGCCGGGCGAGTCGATATCGATCAGGGGCAGTGGCGCACCGGGGCCCGGTGGCAGCCCTTCCGGGATCGGCACCAGGTCGCGGTCGATCCCGCAACCGGCGAGCACCAGCGCGGCGAGAGTCACGGCGATCGCGCCGGTCTTTTTCAAGAGCACCTTTCCATCATCCAGATCGGCGGGACCAGGGCGCGCGATCATGCGGGGAGCCTTGCCACTGGAAACCTCCCGAAAGGCCGCCGCGGCCAGGCTGTACTCGCCCTCGGCGAGCGCCGCGTCCTGATCGAGGGGCCGAGGCGGCACATGCGTCACCGACAGGTTTGCCGCACGTGGACCCGGCAATCCGGCAGGTAGGAGTCCCGAGTAGCAGAGGTACGCCGATATGACCGATGACGTGGAGAAACGCTGGTCCGACGACGGGACCTACCGGCGCGCCGCACTCTATGCGGCGTGCGTGATCGCGGTCGCGGCGATCGTCTTCGGCATCACCGCGTTCTGGGCGAGTGCGCACTGTGGTGAGCACGAGCCGCTGCTGTGTGATGTGCCCGCCCAATCAGCGGTGCTGATCGGGCCGACCGTGGTCGCTCTGCTCGGCGGGATCGGCGCGTTCGTGCAGACGCTGCGGCAATGGCGTCAGGGACGCAACTGGGTGATCTGGCAGGGCGCGGGGTGGTTCCTGTTCACGCTGACGATGTTCTACATCGCCGTGTCCGCCAGATCGGTCGGCGCGACCTGAGCAGTGTCACCGGCTATGCCACAGCCAGCGCGACAGCAAGCGTGGCCAGGCCTGCGAGGGTGGACAGCAGTCCGATCAGGTTGGACCAGAATTCGATTCGCGCTATCGATCGATGCCGTTTCCGGTGCTCGAAGTACCCGCTGGTGGGGATCCAGTCGCCGAGGAAGCACAAATCCGCGGTGCGCCGTTCGCGGGCGCCGATCGCGTGGGCGACAGCACCGGCCAGCAGCGCCACCACCGCGGCCGTGCTGAAGATCGCGATGAACGCAATGACGGTGGACTGATTCATGGAAACCCCCTGTGACCTCTGTTTCATCAGCAGTGTGACAGAGGGGTACGACACGTTCGGGGGCCGCGAACCGCGCTCCGGCGTACTCGGTCGGTGGACGCGGGTTCAGTGCAGGAGTTCGCGGGTGGCGGCGTGTTCCGGGTCGGCCAGAACGGTCGCGGTGGGGCCTGATTCGACTGGATCGCCATGGTCCAGGACGAGGATGCGGGGGCAATGCGCGGCGACGACGGCCATATCGTGGGTGATCAGAACCAGGGCGGTGCCGCGTTCGATGCGGATGCGGTCGAGCAGGGCCATGATCGAGTCGGCGGTGGCGTGGTCGAGTGCGGCGGTGATCTCGTCGCACAGCAGGACCGCCGGGTCGGCGGCGAGCGCACGAGCCAGCGCCACGCGTTGGCGCTGACCGCCGGAAAGTTCGTGCGGGTAGCGCGAGGCGAATGCGGGGTCGAGGTCGACCGACGTCAGCAGCGCGGTGATCTGTTCATGCAGTTGGGCTTTCGGCACTTTTCCGATGCGTCGCAGCGGGCGCTCGAGCGTCTGGGCGACGGTGCGGCGCGGGTTGAGTGCGGATTTCGGGTTCTGGGTGACGAGCTGGATGCCATTGCCCGCGTAGCGAGCCCGGCGCGCCGCGCCGATGGGCAGCGCGGCACCGTGCAGCTCGACTGAACCGGTGGCGTCACGATGCAGACCGGCCAGCACCCGGGCCAAGGTGGTTTTACCCGCGCCCGACGCGCCGACGACGGCCAGCGCGGACCCCGTGGCGAGCTCGAAATCAATACCGGACAGCACCGGACGGCCGGCGATCGAAGCCTCGATCCCCTTCGCACGCATCACGATGTGCTCGTTGCCCGTATCGGCCGCCGCGCGAATTTCGCGGGCGCCCACACTTCCCAGCTCCACCACCTGATCGGCGATGGAATGCACGGTGTCGGTGTCGTGCCCGGTGAGCAGTACCGTCACCTCGCCGGTCGCCGCGATATCCGCGATCACCCGCGCGATCTCGGCGCGCAGTGCGGCGTGCAACCCTGCGAAAGGTTCGTCCAGTACGAGAATTCCGGTTCGGCGGACCAGCGCACGCGCCAGCGCCACCCGGCGAAGCTGGCCGCCCGACATTTCACCGGGACGGCGGCTCAGGTGCTCGGCGGACAAGCCGACCCGCTCCAGCGTCGCGGTCAGCGCGGCGTCAGAGATTCCGCCGAGCCCACCGTCTCCGGTCGCATCCGCATGACGATGATGAGCTGGGCGGCCGTGATCGTCACGCGCGACTTCGGCGAGCAATGTCCGCACCCGCATGAGCGGGTTGAGCGCCGAGCCGGGATCCTGCCCGACGTAGGCGATACGGTCGCCCCGGAACGTGCGCAGCTGGGCCGCTCCCAGCGTCAGCACGTCCTTCCCAGCCACCATGAGGGTGCCTTCGACGCGTGCATTCGGCTCCGGCAACTGCCCGAGCAGCAATCGCAGCAACGTCGTTTTGCCACATCCCGATGGGCCGGTCAGTGCAGTGACACCGCCCGGACCCGCAGTGAAGGTCGTCGGGCCCAGCAGTTTCTGACCGTTCGACCCGACTACAACGACGGAGTTCACGACCACTGCGCTCGCCGCGTCATCCGGCAGAGGTGACGTATCACCGCTGGCAATCGGGTCGTCGTGCTGTCCGGTGGCGCCTGCCCGCCCGAACTCCGACACCGCAAGGTTCACGCTCACCGCCACGATCGCGATGGCCAGGCTCGGCGCCAGCGCCGCCCACGGGTTCAGCAGCAACCCGGAGGTGTTGTCGCGGACCATGACCGCCCAGTTGGTGGCGCCGAGTGTGGTGGGTAGTTGCAGGAAGGAGGCGGTGGCGACCAGGTACACACCGGCTACGAATCGCAGTCCGAGCTGGGCGGCGAAGACTTCACGCAGGTTCGGCATCATCTCCCGCAACACCAGATGCGGCAGTGTTTCACCGCTCGCCTGGGCCGCTTCCACATAGCCGCTGGTCGCCACGCCCGCTGCCGCGGCGGCGAATACGCGGGCGCAGTAGGGCGCGCCGAACAGCAGAGCGATCATGATCAGGCCGGCGACACCCGCGTCCGGCCATGAGGTCAGCACCAGCAGGATGCCGAGCACCGCGGGCAGCAGGATGACGAAATCCGTGCCGAGTTCGATCACCGCGCCCACCCTCGGGCGCAGCGCCGCCACCGCGCCGAGCACGCTCGCCACCACCGTCACGACCACCGCGATCACGGCGGCCGTCAGCAGCAGGCCCCAGCCGCCGTAGAGCAGGCGACTGAGCACATCCCGGCCCAGGCGGTCGGTACCGAGCAGCGCTGCGTCATCTGGTGCGGCGAACGGGATTCCCACCGGCTGCTCCGCCCCGCGCGAGGCCAGACTCGGGCCGAGTACCGCGAGCGCGACTATCAGCACAGCGGGAACGACCGCCGCGATCCGCCGCATGCTCATTGCTGAATCACCGCCGCGGTCGAGCGCGTTCGACCGGCTGTGCGAGCGACTCATAGCCGCCCCCGCACAGACCACGCCCGCACTGCGTCCGCGGCGGCCAGCATCACCATGATCACCACACCGGTCAAGGCGACGACCGCCGCGACCAACGTCGTGTCTCGATCGGCGACCGAAGCGGCCAGCAACGCCCCGAGCCCCGGATAGTTGAAGATCGTCTCCACCACGAGCGCTCCCCCGAGCAGCATGCCGACGGTGGTGGCGAAGCTGGCGACGATGGTCGGCAAGGCGAACGGCAACACGTGGCGAGTGAGCACGGTTCGCTCCGGAAGGCCGTCCAGTACCGCGGTTTCCACATGCGGCAGTCGACAAGCATCCGAGAGCGCGGCCCGCACTACTCTGGTGTTCCAGCCGATCTGCGGGATCGACAGCGCGAGCACCGGCAGCACGAGCATGTCCGGCGAGCCCGGGAAGCCGGAGCGGCCGGTGATCGTCACAGCGGGCAACCAGCCGGTGGCCAGCGAGAACACCAGGATCAGCAGCGTCGCCACCACGAACTCCGGCACCGCGACGGCGGTGGTCGTCGTCGGTTGCAGAGTGCGCCCGAGCACACCACGCGGACGTACCGACCACCATGCGCCCAGTGCCAGCGAAGCGAGGATCGTCAGGGCGAAGGCGATGCCGCCGAGCAACAGGGTCTGTGGGAAGGTACCTGCGAGTAGCTCACCCACCGACTTGCCGCGTGCGGTCTGCCCGAAATCGCCGGTCAGCACACCCGCCAGCCAGTCACCGAAACGCACCGGCAGCGGACGATCCAGCCCGAGTTCATGTTCCTTCGCCGCGACCGCCGCCTCGGTGGCGTCGCGGCCGAGCACCGCGCGTGCGGTACTGCCTGGCAGCAGATCGACGGCGACGAACACCGCCGCGAGCAGCACGATCAGCAGAGTGACGCGACGAAGCAGCAGCCGTGCGAACCGGGTCACGACAGCCAGGCGCGTTCCAGTTGCACCCGCGCGAAACCGCCGAGCGTGGGCAGCTCGTGCACCCTGGTCGTCGCGACATCGATACCGTCGGCCATACCCCACGCCAGGTAGCCACCGCGCTCGTACTGGATGCGTTGCAGTTCCCGCGAGGCCGCTGCCTGCTCGTCGACGTTCCGCGCGGCCAGCGCTTTCGCAGTCGCAGCGTCGAACGCCGCGTCGTGGAAGGCGGTTTCGTTGCGGTTGGACCCGCTCGACATGAGGTTGTTGGCGAAGAACAGCGTGGAATCGTTGGTGCCCCACGAGATCGTGTACAACGGCGCCGACAACCAGGTCTGGTCGTAGAAGGTGTTCGGTTCCTGCGTCACCACCTCGACCCGCAGCCCGATCTCGGCCAATTGGGTGGCGATCACCTGCGCCGACTCCACTTCGCCCGGCGCCTCGGCCTTGGTCACCAGCCGATAGCTGCGGCCGGTATCGAGCCCTGCCTCGCGCAGCAGCGTCTGCGCCCGGTCGATATCGCGGCCGCGTTGGGTGATCGTCGCGTCGTACAACGGGTCCGCGGTACCCAGAATGTCGTTGGCGATGGACCCGTATCCGGAATGCACTTGGTCGACCAGCGCGCCACGGTCGACGCCGAGGCGCACGGCGGTCCGCACCCGGGGATCGGCGAACGGCCCATCGGCGGTGCGCATCGCCACGCCCACGAGAGTGTCGTTCGGACGTCGCACGACCTGTAGATCACCTCGACCGGCGGCACTGCGGCCTGCGATGGCACCCACATTCGACGCCAGGTCGATCTGATTGCCGAGCACGGCATTGCCCAGCGCGGTCACGCTGTCGAACATGGTGACCTCGATAGCGTCCAGCAGCGCGGGCGTGCCGTGCCAGCGATCGTTGCGCGCCAATCGCGCGGTGCCGCCGTCGAAGGATTCCAGGCGGAATGGTCCGGTACCGATCGGCTGGGTGAAGTCGGTGGTGTCTTTCTTGACGGTGAAGCTCATCAGGCGCACGAGCAGCGGGATCTGCGAGTTGGCCTCGGGCATCGTCAGCACGATGTGGCCGGGGCCGTCGGAAGTGATGTCCTCCACGGCCGCAGGCATTTTCGACGGCCCCGCTTTCTCGCGCAGCCTGCGCAGCGACCACACCACGTCCTCGGACGTCACCGGCGAGCCGTCATGGAAGGTGGCGCCCTCCGCAAGGGTGAACCGCCAGCGCCTGCCCTCGGCGTCGGGTTCCCAGGCGGTGGCCAGCCGTGCAGCCACCGTCGGGCTCGCGGCGGGGATGGTGAGCGGGTCGTAGACCAGCGAGGCGATCAGGAAGTCGCTGTCATTGCTCAGGTTTGCGTGCGGATCACGCTCGATCCGCGCGGGTGTACCCAACGCGCCGACTCGCAGCGTCCCGCCCGGGCGTGGCGGGCCTGCCGATTCGGTCCCACTCGAACACGCGGCCGCCAGCAGCACGGCGCTCACGCCCACCCCTGATCGCAGGAGCTGTCGCCGGTTCAAACCCATTGCGCCGCCTTCCGTCCGAGCATGTCGACTCGGAAACCACTGGAGAAATGACCCAGGGAAGGCTAGCCTAATCGTGTTCTACGTCTCTCGACGGTCGATGCGCCAAATGGGTGATACCGCCCACTAGCTGCGCCTCGCCTCGGTTATGCTTCATCGCTATCCAAATGCCCGACTTAGGTATGCCTTGCTCTAGCTCGAGGGAAGCACTAGCTTCGCAGTTCGAATCGTCACCACTCGCTTTTCGACCCGATGCGAAGAAGGGAAACCCTGGTGAAAAGCGTTCTCTCCGAACGTAAGACGCTTCACCCCCAGATGATCGAACGACGCGAGCTCCCCCTGGCCGCCGGACGCGCGGTGCGCGAGCTGGCGCGTGCGATCCACGCCACACTCGGCCTCTCGGCCGGCGGCGTCGCGTGCACGCTCACCGCCCCGGCGCTCGTCGAGCAGGTCGAGGCCCGCGCCGGCGAGTTACCCGCCGTGGTACGCCATGCCATGCGCGCGCCGGCGACCTCGGCGGGGGCGACCGTCGTCAGCCGCCTTCCGCTCGACGACGCCGAATGCGGCCCCACCCCGCCCAGCTGGCGCGAAGCCGCACTGTGGAGCGGGGATTCGAGCACGCGGTCGTGTTCGTTCGAACTCGATATCGTCATGCTGCTGCTGGCCAGATCCGCCGGTGAACCGTTCGGCTGGCAGGGCCAGCAGGACGGCCGCCTGGTCAACAACATCGTCCCCGCGGCAGGCCACGAGCACGAACAATCCGGCGCCAGCAGCAAAACCCTGCTCAGCCCGCACACCGAGGACGCCTTCCACCCCGGCCGCGCTCACCTGCTGATGCTGTCGTGCCTGCGCAATCCCGACCGGGTCGGCACCACTGTCTCCTCGGTGCGGCAGGTCGAGTTGAGCGCGCGCCAGCGGCGGCTGTTGAGCACGCCGCTGCTGCCGATCCTGCCCGATGTCTCCTACGGCTCCGGCTACGATCGCGCGACCGCGACGCCGGTGCCGACCCTGTGGCGGTCCGACGAAAGCGATTGCCACACCGACGATCTGACCATGCGCTACGACCCCGCCTACACCCCGCTCGACGACGCCGATCCCGAATTCCGCGACGCCTACGCCCACCTCACCGACGAGCTCGAACGCGTCTGCGTCACTGCCTCGCTCGCGCCCGGCGAACTCCTACTGGTGGACAACGACGTCGCCGTGCACGGCCGGGTGCCGTTCACCGCCCGCTACGACGGCACCGACCGCTGGCTCAAACGAGTGAACATCCGGTTACCCGAACGACGCCGCCGTAGCGCCGAGGCCGGAGAGAATGGATACGGACAGCATTTGGTCCGCCCATTCCGGGCGGCCGGACCGGAAACGGTTCCGGCGGATGTAGAGCGGGACGGCACAGCACATGATCGAGGATCCTTTGAGCACGCGTGATCGAGTCACCCCGCTGCGGGTACTGAGCCGAAGCGACCTCGCCGACGTGCCGATCTCGCCGTCGGCCGTGGTGCGGGCGGTGGAAGATGCGTATCTCGCCTTCGCGTCGGGTGATTCGGACAATCCACGCAAGTTGAGCGTGGCGAACCCGGATGGCTGGTCGGTCTCCTACGCCATGCTCGGCCGCGACGGCAGGCGCCGGGTGGTTGCGATGAAGACCTCCTACAAGTTCGATCCCGGTCACGACCGCAGCACCAAGCGCTACTACACCACCATCACCCTCTACGACGACACCACCGGTGCGCCGATCGCGATGATGGACTGCTCGCGCGTCGGTGCGCTGCGTACGCCTGCCGTATCGGCGCTGCTTGTGCGCGAAACCGCGCGCCGCGACGCCGATTCCGTGCTGCTCATCGGCACCGGCACTCAGGGCCGCAATGCCCTGCCGCATCTGCTTGCCGCGAATCCGGGGCTGCGCAAACTCATGCTGTACGGGACCCATCCCGAGGGCATCGAGTCCGTGCATCGGCATCTGGCCGAGCATCATCCGCACGCGATGCTGGAAACCGTCGCCGATGCCCGCGAGGCCGCCGCGGCGGCGGACATCGTCCTCGCGACCGCCGGTCCCGGCACCGAGGTCGCGCTCGAATCCGGTGATCTGAAGGCGGGTTCGGTCGCGGTGCTCGTGGGGTACGGGCTGGCGCCCTCGACGCTCGGCGATGCCGACCGCGTGGTCGCCACCAGCGCTGCGCAGATGGCGGTGACCGGCATCGATATGGCGGGCCCGGACGGTGTGCTGCGCAGTGTCGACGCCGAACTCCCCCAGATCCTCAGCCGTCGTGCGGTGGCCCGGCGCTCGGACGAGGAGCGGATCTTCGTCTACAACAGCGGTCTGGTCCTCACCGATATCGCGGTCGCACATGCCCTGGCCGAACGCGCCATTGCCGAGGGCAGAGGCACGGAGGTACCGCTGTGGGATTGACGGAGGTGGATGCCGCAGGCGCACCGGTGAACTCCGGGGCGGCAGCGGATGAGGCCGGGCACCGCATGAGCGGCGGCACCGGCACCGGCACCGGCGGGATCACGGCGACACCTCTGCCCGCCCACCGCGACGAGTGGGAACAGCGTGTACTCGCCGAACCGAACCTGCTCGGCGATATCGCCTTCGCGGTGGGTGGTCCGTTCCACCTGATGTACCCGGCACGCGTCGCCCGCAATATCCGTGGCTTCCAGGAGGCGTTTACGCGGGCAGGCGTCGACGGTTTCGTCTACTTCGGCAAGAAGGCGAACAAGGCGGCGTGCGTGGCGCGGGCCTGCGCGGAGCAGGGTGCGGGCGTCGATGTGGCGAGCACCGGGGAGCTGACAGCAGCACTGGCGCAGGGTGTTCGCGGCTCCGAACTGATGGTGACCGGGCCGGAGAAGTCCGATGACCTGCTGTGGCTTGCCGCAAGACACCGTGCGGTGATCGCGGTGGACAGTGTCGGGGAGCTCGAGCGGATCGCCGCGCTCGGGTTCTCGGCGCGAGTGCTGCTTCGAGTGCTGCCACCCGCGTCGGCGAGTCGTTTCGGGATGACCGAGGCCGAGATCGAGCACGCCCTCACCGCCGCAACGGCCATGACCTCGGTGCGGCTGGAGGGCTTCAGCTTCCACTTGTCCGGCTACGACCCGGTGCCGCGCGCCGAACTGGCCGCCGACCTCGTCCGGCGGTGCCTGCACGCCCGGACGCTCGGTCACCCGGCGAGCACGATTTCGATCGGCGGCGGTTTCGGCGTGGACTACGTACCTGCCAGGGCGTGGTCGGATTTCACCGAAGACGCCAGCCGACGCTGGTTCCACACCGGCAAGAAGTTCGACAGCTACTACCCGTACCACTGTCCCGAACCGGGCCCGGCCATGCTCACCGCGATCCTGGGCCGCGACGGCCTGGCCGAGCACCTGCGCGGCAACGGCATCCGGCTCGCGATCGAGCCGGGCCGGGCGCTGCTGGACCGGGCGGGCAGCACCGTCTTCCGAGTGCAGGGCAGCAAGACGCGGCTCGCCCACGGGCATCCGTATCGCATCCTGACCGTGGACGGCAGCAGCCTCAGCTTGTCCGAGCAGTGGTTCGACAGCGAATATCTGCCCGATCCGGTGCTCTGGCCGCCGCGCGAAGGCACTGCCACACCGACCGTCGTCGGCGCGGCGACCTGCCTGGAATCGGACATGCTCAGCTGGCGCCGGATTCCGCTGCCCGGCCCGGCCGACACCGGCGATCTGCTCGTCTACCCGAATACCGCCGGCTATCAGATGGACTCCAACGAGTCCACGTTCCACGAATTACCCCTGCCGCCGAAGGTGGCGCTGCACGACGCGCCCGGCGGCAGATATCGATGGACGCTCGACGCGCACTGATCCGCGCCGTACCGACTGACCGACCCCGGCTCTGTGCCGGACAGTACCGACCGAGGAGACCTCCCATGCCGCTCGTCACGCGTGTGACGGACCTGATCGGCCGCACCCCGTTGTTCGAGCTGGCGGCCACCGCGACCGGAACCAGGCTGCTGCTCAAGCTCGAACAGTTCAATCCGACCGGTGCCGCCAAGATCCGGATGGCGCGCGAAATGGTGCTCGACGCCGAGCGAAGAGGTTTGCTGAACGATGGCGGGCATATCATCGAATCGACATCCGGCAACACCGGGCTCGGCCTGGCGGTGGTTGCCGCCGAACGCGGCTACCGCTTCACCGCGGTGGTCGACCACCACGCATGTAAGGACAAGCTGCGCGCGATGCGAGCAACGGGTGCGGAACTGGTGTTCGTCGCCGATGACGGTGACGACAACCTGGCCACCTCGGCACGGGAGGACCTTGCCGAGGCGATGGCTGCCGCGCAGGACGACGCGTTCTTCACCGAACAGCACAACAACGACGCCAATGCGGTCGGCTACTACGCGGTGGCCGAAGAGTTGCTGGACGATGTCGAGCGCGTCGATATCCTCCTGTCCGCGGTCGGCACCGGCGGTTCGCTGTTCGGCACCGCCACCCGATTGCGTCAGCTCGGATGCGTGCCAAGGGTCATCGGTGTCGAGCCGGTCGGCTCGATCGCCTTCGGCGGCCCGGGTGGGCCGTACTGGCAGTCCGGCACCGGCACGCCGCCGGGTGCGACCATCGGCACCGCCGTCGACTATTCGCTGCTCGATGAGGGCGTCAAGGTCACCGATGTGGCGGCCTTCGCCACCGCGCGTGCTGTAGCGGCCGAACTCGGGCTGATGCTCGGCGGTTCGGCCGGCGGCTCGGTGCACGCCGCGCTGACCCGGCTCGAGGAGTTCCCGCCCGGATCGACCGTGGTCACCATCGTCTGCGACGGCGGGGAGAAGTACCTCGACACCGTGTTCGACGACGACTGGATGCGCGCCCGCGACCTGCTCGACCCCGAAGCCGAACACGAGGTGCGGGACATGCTCGCGCGCTACACCCCCGCATCCCGCCGAGATCATCTGGTGGAGGCACGGTGAACCTGTCCGACTTCCGTGCCGACGGCAGGAGGCTCACCACCCTCGCGACGCCGATCGCGATGACGCAGCTGGCACAGATCGCGGTGTCCACCACGAATATCGCCTTGATGGGCAGCCTAGGGGTGCGCCAGGTCGCCGCGGGTGGTCTGGCGATCGTGCTGTTCAACCAGATCCGGACCATGTGCGTGGGGTTGATCACCGGCAGCGGCAACCAGATCGCGTCCGCGGTCAGCGCGGCGGGTAAACGCGGCGACTCCGCCGTAGGCGAGGTACGCGATGTGGTGCGATCCAGTTTCCTGATCGCGACCATCGCGGGCCTGCTCGGCGGGGTCGCGCTGGTCGGGCTCGGCTGGTCGCTGCAATGGCTGGGGCAGGACACCGGTGTGCTCGCCGACGCGCGGCCGATGATGATGGCGCTCGCGCCAGGTCTGCTGCCGTGTCTGTGGTTCCAGGTACTGCGGCAATACACCGTCGGAATGCAGCGTCCGCAGGCCCTGCTGCTGGTCACGCTGGGTTCGGTGGCGCTGAATCTGGTGCTGGCGCTGACCTTCATGCACGGCTGGGCGGGGCTGCCCGCGGTCGGGCTCACCGGTATCGGTGTGGCGACCTCGCTGGTTTTCCTGCTCACCTTCGGCGTCTTCTGGGCGATGGTGCGCCGCGACGCTGAACTCGGTGCGGGCCTGTCGCTGCGGCTGTGGCCGGTGCGGATGGCGACGGTGCGGGCGGAGTTGAAACTGGGCCTGCCGATCTCGCTCACCTATGGCTCCGAGGCGGGCATGTTCTCGGTGCTCGCGCTGGTGATGGGCAGTATCGGACCGGCGGCGCTGGCGGCGCACAACATCGTCTATCAGATCATCTACATCGTGTTCCAGGTCGCGATCGGCCTGTCACACGGTGCGTCGATCCTGGTCAGCCATGCCGTGGCGCGCGACGAGTTCGATCATGCGCGTGCGCTGGCGTGGCTGGCGCTGCGGCATGCCGCCGTGGTCGCCGCGGTCACCGGTATCGCGTACGTGATGGTGCCGAATCTGGTGTTGCGCCCGTTCCTGGATCCGGCCGATACCGCGACCATGGAGGTGGCACGGACCCTGCTGCTGATCGGCATCGTGTTGCAGTTCTTCGACGCCGCGCAGAACATCGGCACCGGGCTGCTGCGCGGCCTGAAGGCCACCAATGCCGGTTTCCGCTTGTCGCTGATCGGTTATTGGCTGGTCGGCCTGCCCACCGCGCTGCTGCTGGCGTTCCCGGCCGGGCTCGGCGCCGCGGGCGTGTGGTGGGGACTCACCGCCGGACTGGCCGCGACGGCCGTCCTCATGCTGCGGCGCTACTTCACCCTGCTCGACACGGCCGCGCGGGAGCATCCGGGGATGCTGCCCCAGGCACTGGGTACGCCCAGCTGAACCGCCGCTCCCAGCGGCCCGGCCGTAGGCGCTGCTGATAGTCGACGCCGGATGGGCCGTGGCCGCCGCACTGGGCGGTCACGCCGGGGTATTCGGCGTTCACGGCCGGGGCTTCGACGTTCACGGCCGGAGGCTTCGGCGGTCACGGCCGGAGGCTTCGGCGGTCACGGCCGGAGGCTTCGGCGGTCACGGCCAGCGCTGCCGCACGACCCCGGCGCGGTGTCGTGCGACAGTCGAGGCATCGCCCGAGCACGCCATTGCTAACCAGCGCGGCGGCATATTAGGCTAGCCTCACCATACCCAGAGTGGAGAGGAGTCGCCGTGCGCGTCGTCATTCTGTTCGGATCGGAGATGGGCACGGCCGAGGCCACCGCCGACAGCGTGGCCGACGAGCTCGCAGCCCACGACGTGTCGGTCTACGACATGACCGACTTCGATATCGACGATCTCGACGTGCGCGACTTCCACATCATCGTTTGCTCCACCTACGGCGACGGCGACCTGCCGACCGGCGCCGAGCCGTTCTTCGACGCGGTCGACGCCCGCCGACCGGACCTGACCGGCCTGCGTTTCGCGGTCTTCGGACTGGGCGATTCCGTCTACGGCGACACCTTCAACCGTGGCGGCGAGATCGCGGCCGAGAAGCTGACCGCATGCGGTGCGGTGCAGGTAGGTGAGCACGCACGCCACGACGCGTCTGCCGAGATCAAGGCCAAGGACATGGCACGCGAGTGGGCGCGCGGCCTCAGTATCACCGACGAGGCAGCGCTGACCCCGGCCTGATCGCGATGTGCATACCCGGCCGTATCGCACGTGTCGTCCGGCTGGTGGCCCAATCATCCTGGGCCGCTTGTCGGGGCCTGCCCGTAAACTGGGTCCCAGTGCGGCACAGCCCCGTCGCGCGCGCGTCGATTCATGAGGTGATGAACATGGCAGCCGGAGTCAGCCCTGCGCAACATCAGGACCCCTCGACCGATCATCCCGAGCTGGCCGTGCTGCCGCAATGGCCCACCGAGACCATCGCCGTGCTTGTCACCACCGATCCGGCGCCGCATGCGATTCCGGTGTCCTGGCCCGTTCGCGCCGGCGACCGCACCATCCTGCTGAGCCTGAAGTTCGATCGCGGTTCGCTGGCCCGGCTACGGGAACGCCCCGACGTCGCGCTGCTGATCCTCGGCGGCGGCAATGTCGCGCTGTGTGCGCGTGGTACCGCGAAGGTGATCGCGGAGGAGATGCCCGAGGCAAGCGACTATGTCGCGGTGCGCATCGACGTCGCCGTGATCGACGACCATCGCCAGTCGGCATTCGCGGTGGATACCGGGATTCAGCGCACCGTGCTCGACGACACCGAACTGCACGCGCTCGAAGGCCGCGTGGCGACCCTGAAGTCGTGGGCCGACAGCCAGAACTGAACGACGGCAGCGATATCGGCCGTTCGGCCATAATCGTGAGCAAGGGCGGGGCGTCAGCGCCGCGAGGAAGGGGAACATGAGCGTCACACTGGCCAAAGGCGGCAATGTCTCGCTGTCCAAGCAGGCCCCGAATCTGACCAAGGTCACGGTCGGGCTGGGCTGGGATGTGCGGACGAGTACCGGCGCCGACTACGACCTGGACGCCAGCGCGCTGGCCACCGGTCCCGACCTGAAAGTCCTGTCGGACCTGCATTTCGTCTTCTACAACAACCTGCGTTCGCCGGAGGGATCCATCGAGCACACCGGTGACAACCTCACCGGTGAGGGCGAGGGCGACGACGAGGTGATCAACGTCGATCTGGTGGCCACCCCGCCGTCGATCACCAATATCTTCTTCCCGGTGTCCATTCACGAGGCCGATGCACGCAGGCAGTCCTTCGGCCAGGTGCGCAACGCCTATATCCGGGTGACGGACACCAGTACCGGCGCCGAACTGGCCCGTTACGACCTCAGCGAGGACGCATCCACCGAGACCGCCATGGTCTTCGGCGAGCTCTACCGCCACAACGGCGAATGGAAGTTCCGCGCCATCGGTCAGGGCTACGCCTCCGGGCTGGCGGGCATCGCCCGCGACTACGGCGTGAATATCTGAGACGAGCACCACGTAAGACGGCGGGTGCGTGAGGATTTCACGCACCCGCCGTTGCTTTACGCGCCGACCAGATCCCGGTCCGGTTCGCCGGTGTCCGCGCTTTCCCGAATACCGAAGCGGTCGTGCAGCTTCCGCAGCGGTCCCGGCGCCCACCAGGTCCAGCGGCCGCCGAGTTTCATGGTGGCGGGAAGCAGGAACCCACGGATCAAGGTCGCATCGGCCAGGACGGCCAGCGGCAGACCGATACCGAACGCCTTCATGAAGGTGATGTCGGAAACCAGGAACCCGAGGAACACCACCGAGATGAGAACGGCGGCAGCGGTGACGATCCGGCCGATCCGCTCCAACCCGACCGCGACCGCGGCGGTGCTGTCACCGGTGCGCTCGTACTCCTCGCGGATGCGAGAGAGCAGGAACACCTGGTAATCCATGGCCAGACCGAACGCGACGCCGAACAGCATGATCGGCACGGTCGAGGCCAGCGTCCCGGTGACGGTGAAGCCGAGCAGATCCGACAGATGTCCATCCTGGAAGATCCAGACCAGCGCGCCGAAGGTCGCCGTGAGGCTCAGGCAGCTCAACAGCACCGCGACCACCGGCAGGAAGACGCTGCCGGTCAGCAGGAACAGCAGGATCAGCATCATCGCCAGCACCACGCCCAGCGCGATCGGCAGCCGGTCGAGCAGCGCGTCGGTGGCGTCGACACTCACCGCCGCCACACCGCCGACCAGCACCTCCGATGGCGCGTCGGCGTTGCGGATGGCGCCGACGAGATCCTCGAGCACCGTCGCGTCATCGGTGGAGGGCACCACCGACAGATACACTCCGTCACCGCCGGCGAACCGGGCGTTGAGCTCGGTCGCGGGCGCGACCTGTGCACCGTCGGCGTAACTGCCGCTGACGGTGTCGACCCGCTGCACATCGGGCAGCGCCGACAACCGCTGCGCGTACTCCGGCACCCCCGAACCACCCTGCGGCAGTACCACACTCAACGAGCTCTGCTCACTGGTGTCGAAATCCGCGCGCACCGTTTCGGCCACCTGCCGTGATGAGGACGCCTCCGGCATCGACCTCTCATCCGGGTAGCCGAGCTTCAGCCCGAGGAACGGTGCGCCGAGGAACAGCAGCAGCACCGTCACCGTGATCGCCACTGTGCCCGGCCTGCGCATCACGAACATGGCCAGCCGATGCCAGCGGCCTTCGTGCAGTTCCCGGGATTCGTTCTTGCGGCGACGGATTCGCCATTTATCGACGCGGGTGCCCAGTATCGCCAGCAGCGCGGGCAGCACGGTGAGCGAACTCAGCGCGGCGATCAGCGCCACCGCGATACCCGCGTAGCCGACCGAGCGCACGGCGAGCAGCGGGAAGAACACCAGTCCCGACAGTGCGACGGCCACGGTGACCGCGGAGAACGCGACGGTGCGTCCCGCGGAGTTCATCGTGTTGCGCAGCGCCTGCCCCGGTTCGACTCCCGCCTCGAGTTCCTCGCGATACCGGCTGACGATCAGCAGGCTGTAGTCGATCGCCAGACCCAGTCCGAGCAGGGTCACGACATTGATGGCCAGTGCGTTCAGATCCGTGACCCCGGCCAGCAACCACATGGCGCCCATGGTGAGCAGCACCGTCACCATCGCGACCGCCAGCGGCAGCAGCGCGGCCATCACACTGCCGAACACCAGCACCAGTGCGATCAGAGTGATGGGGAAGGCGATGGATTCACCCGTGACCGCGTCCTTCTCGGACTGCTCCACCATCTCGTGCTGCAACATGGCGTAGCCGCCGACCTGCACATCCAGACCGTCACGGATGCCGGAGTAGCGCGGCTCCAGGTCGGTGATCTGGTCCTCGACCGCGTCGTCATCGCCCAGGATCGTGGCCACCGCCAGCCCTTTGGAGCCGTCGGCGCTGCGCAGAGCGGGCGGTTGCCCGGAGGTCCAGTAGGAGGTCACGCCCGTGACGTCGTCCTCCCCGGACAGCCGCTGCACCAGCGCCGTTGCCGCCGCGACCACCCCCGCGTCGTCGACCGAACCCGGCGCATCGACCAGCAGCACCAGGTTCGGCTGGCCCTGCCCGAACTGGTCGCGCAGCACCTCGGCCGCCACCCCGGATTCGGCACCCGGATCGTTGAATCCGCCGCCCTTCAGTTTGTCGAACAAGGTCGAACTGCCTGCTCCGGCCAACATGAGCAGTACCGCGAAGAGAATCAGCACGGCGCGTCTGCGCCGCATGATGAGATCGATCAGTCCCGCCGGCATCACTGCCTCCTAGTCGCGTCATTGCGGGTGGATACACGACTCGGACGAGATAGGCGACGCTGATGTGATGGGTTGCGGCTCGGCTGCGGTGCAGGTCACAGTGCCGGGATGGGCACCGGGCCGGTCAGCGCGCGGTCGGCCAGTACCGGCGCCAGGCGGCGGCGTCGAGTGGAGCGCGGGTGCCGCGGTCGGCTTCGGCGGCGTCTTCGGCAGTGCGGATGGCGTCGGCGAAGGCGAGCGTGGCCTTGCGTAACCGTTCCTCGGCACTGTCGCGACCACCGAGGCGGACCATGCGCAGGGCAGGCGGAATCAGATCTTCCGGCAGTCCCGCCCGGTTACTGCGGTCCCTGACCTTCTCCGCCAATGCCAGTGCGGGCTGGGCCATGGCGATGCCGTCGAGGCAGGACCGGCGAGCCTTCTCCGCGGTCTTGCGTTCCTCCCACGCCTTTTCCTGCGCGGCGATCTTCTCCTCGACCCCGGCATCGGGCGGCAGTTCGGAGGCGCCCAGATGGGGGCTGCGGTTGATCAGCTTCGCGACCAGCGCGGCGGCCACATCGTCGACGGTGAACTCCCCCGCAGCTTGGGCGATGCGGGAGTGGAACAGCACCTGCAGCAGCAGATCGCCGAGTTCTTCCTTGATGGTCTCGGCGTCCTCGTGCTGGATGGCGTCGAGCAGCTCGTAGGTCTCCTCGAGCAGGTAGGGGCGCAGCGAATCATGGGTCTGGGTGGATTCCCAGCCGCCGAAATGCCACAGCCGATCCATGACCTCGACCGCGTCGGCCAGCCCGGCCGCGAGTGTCGCGGTATCGGACTCCAGTCGCAGCGCGTCGGGCACGGACCGCGCATCGGGTGTCGGGTTCATCGGGCCGCCGAGACCTCGGTGGCGACGGTGAGGTCGACCGCGCCCTGCGCCTTGCCATCCAACGCCAGCAGCAGGTCGGCGAGGTATTGCAGGAGCGGCACGTCACGCAACCGGTCCGCGCCCACGCTGTCCTGGACGCGCGGCAGCGGCACGCCGACCACGCCGCTGGCGGCCTTGTAGGTGGCGCTGGGGTAGATCCGCTTGAGCCGCAGCTGCTTGGAATCGGGCAGGTTCAGCGCCGAGATCTTCACCGTGGTGCCGGTGACCGCGATCTCGGTGACGTCGTATTCGCGGGCCAGCAGTCGCAGCTTGGCCACCGACACCAGCCTGCCGACCTCCACCGGTAGCGGGCCGTACCGGTCGACGAGTTCCTCCACCACAGCGGCCAGCGCCGGATCATCCTGTGCGGCAGCCAGTTTGCGGTACGCCTCGAGCCGCAGCCGATCGCTGGTGATGTAGTCGGGCGGAATGTGCGCGTCCACCGGCAGGTCGATGCGCACCTCCTTGGTTTCCTCGGTGGTGATCGGTTTACCGTCGGCGGCGGCGCGATAAGCCTCGACGGCCTCGCCGACCAGCCGGACATAGAGATCGAAACCGACGCCGGCGACATGCCCGGACTGCTCGGCACCGAGCACATTGCCCGCGCCGCGGATCTCCAAGTCCTTCATCGCCACGGCCATACCGGCACCGAGATCGGAGTTCTGCGCGATGGTGGCCAGCCGGTCGTAGGCGGTTTCGGTGAGCGGCTTCTCCGGCGGGTACAGGAAGTAGGCGTAACCGCGTTCGCGGCTGCGACCGACCCGGCCGCGCAGCTGATGCAGCTGAGACAGGCCGAGGGTGTCGGCGCGTTCCACGAGGAGGGTGTTGGCGTTGGAGATGTCGAGGCCGGTTTCGATGATGGTGGTACACACCAGCACGTCGAACTCGCGCTGCCAGAAACCCTGCACGGTGCTTTCGAGGGTGTCCTCGTTCATCTGTCCGTGCGCGACCACCACCCGCGCCTCCGGAACCATATCGCGAATCCGCTTGGCGGCCTTGTCGATCGAGGACACCCGGTTGTGCACGTAGAAGACCTGGCCGTCGCGCAGCAACTCGCGCCGGATGGCGGCGGTGACCTGCTTATCGCTGTACCCGCCGACGTAAGTCAGCACCGGATGACGTTCCTCCGGCGGGGTGAGGATGGTCGACATCTCCCTGATGCCCGCCAGGCTCATCTCCAAGGTGCGCGGGATCGGGGTCGCGGACATGGTGAGGACGTCGACGTGGGTGCGCAGCGCCTTGATGTGTTCTTTGTGCTCCACACCGAAACGCTGTTCCTCGTCGACGACGACCAGGCCGAGGTCCTTCCAGCGCACGCCGGTCTGCAACAGCCGGTGGGTGCCGACGACGATATCGACCTCACCAGCGGCCATGCCCTCGAGCACCTCGCGCGATTCGGCGGGGTCGGTGAACCGCGACAAGCCCTTGACCGTGACCGGGAAGCCCGCGACGCGTTCGGTGAACGTCTGTAGATGCTGCTGAGCCAGCAGCGTCGTCGGCACCAGCACGACGACCTGCTTACCGTCCTGCACCGCCTTGAACGCCGCTCGCACCGCGATTTCGGTCTTGCCGTAGCCGACGTCACCGCAGACCACCCGGTCCATCGGAACCGCCTTCTCCATATCCGATTTCACATCGGTGATGGCGGTCATCTGGTCGACGGTCTCGGTGAACGCGAACGCGTCTTCCATCTCCTGCTGCCACGGGGTGTCCGGGCCGAAGGCGTGACCGGGCGCCGCCTGCCGCGCAGCATAGAGCTGCACCAGCTCACCGGCGATCTCACGCACCGCCTTGCGGGCCTTGCGCTTGGTGTTGGCCCAGTCCGAGCCGCCAAGCTTGGACAGGCTCGGCATCTCGCCGCCGACATAGCGCGAGAGCTGGTCCAGCGATTCCATCGGCACGAACAGCCGATCGCCGGGCTGGCCGCGCTTACCGGGTGCGTACTCGATGACGAGGTATTCCCGACGGGCACCGCCGACGGTGCGTTCGATCATCTCGACGAACCGGCCGATGCCGTGCTGATCGTGCACCACCATGTCGCCCGCGTTGAGCGCCAGCGGATCGACCTGGTTGCGGCGTTTGGCAGGCAGCCGCTTGCCCTCGGTGGGTGCGGTGACCCGGTTGCCGGTGAGATCGGATTCGGCGACGACGACCAGGCCGGCATCGTCGAAGATGATCCCGTCGTGCAGCGAACCGCACAGCACACCGACCACGCCCACCTCGGGCTCGGCGCCCGTATCCAGCGCGGCGGCGGGCACGTCGGCGTCGGCGAGGCGTTCCAGCACGCGCTGCGCGGTTCCGTGACCGGCCACCACCACGACCGCCCGGCCACCGGTGGTGACATGCGCGCGCAGCGAGGCGAAGATCGTCGCGACCAGCTCTTCCGAACCCCGCGCGGCAGGGCCGGCCAGTACCGGAAGCACAACCTCGGCCGGATCACCCGAGGTCAGCGGGCTCAGCGTCCACCACGGCAGATCCTGTTCGGTGGCGCTGTCGTGGATGTCGGGCAGCGAACGGTAGGCGGAGGCGGCCAGGTCGAGACCATGGCCGCCGAGCGGTGCGTCGCCGCCGAACGAAGCCGCGGTCCAGGACGCCTCGAGGAATTCGGCGCCGGTGCGCATCAGGTCGGCGGCGCGGGTGCGGATCTTCTCCGGATCGCACAGCAGCAGATGGGTGCCCTCGGGCAGTTCCTCGGTGAGCAGGCTCAGCCGGCCCGGTTGCAGCACCGGCAGCAGCGCTTCCATGCCGTCGACCGGGATGCCCTGCGACAGCTTCTCCAGCATCTCCACCAGCGCCGCGTCGGCGGAATTGGTGGCTGCCACCTCACCGGCGCGATCCCGGACGGCCTCGGTCAGCAGCAGTTCCCGGCAGGGCGGCGCGACCACGACATCGACGCTGAGTTCGGCCAGTGAGCGCTGATCAGCGACGGAGAACGGGCGCAGTTCGCTGACCTCGTCGCCCCACATCTCCACGCGGACCGGATGATCGGCGGTCGGCGGGAAGACGTCGAGGATGCCGCCGCGCACCGCGAACTCACCGCGTTTGCCGACCATGTCGACCCGGGTGTAAGCGAATTCGACCAGGCGGGTGAGCAATTCGTCGAAGTCGGTCTCGGTGCCGACCCGCAGCACGATCGGTGCGATCTCACCGAGCCCCGACGCCATCGGCTGCATCAGCGACCGCACGGTGGTCACCACGACGCGCAGCGGTTCCGGGAACACCGGATCTTCCGGGTGCGCCAGCCTGCGCAGCACGGCGAGCCTGCGGCCGACGGTGTCGGCGCCGGGTGAGAGCCGCTCATGCGGCAGCGTCTCCCAGGACGGGAACTGCGCGACGGCCTCACCCAGGATCTCGGTCAACTCGACGGTCAGATCATCGGCCTCGCGCCCGGTGGCCGTCACCACCACCACAGGGTTGCTCGCGGCCACCGTCCCCGCCACGAACGCACGCACCGCGGCAGGCGCGACCAGCTCCACCCGCGACGTGCCGACCAGGTCGGATACGGTCCGCAGCGCGATATCGGCGCCGGCCGCGGCGGCCAGGCCCGCCAGAGGTGGACGTGGGGCAGACATGCTCAACTCCTACAAGCGAACGGGCGAATCGACCGGCCTGTGTCATTTTGCCGCTCCTTCGTCGCGGCGTGTTGGCGGCCCCCTTGTGGCTCGGGACGCAACCCGACACAACGGCCCGTCGACCCCAATTTTCGAGCGAAGCGAGACCGAGCATAGAGTTCGCGGCGCCGCAGGCACCGCAAAAAATTACGGCACGTAGCGGCGGAGCCTGCGGGCCGCGAACTCGCGGAAGTAGGAGAGTTTGTCCGGGGGGGACGATCGAGGGCAGCAGGAAGTACCAGGCGCGTTCCATCCTGGTGGCCATCTGGTCGATGGATTCGGTCCCGACCGCGACAATATGCACGCCGGTGGTGACGCCCTGCAGCAGCAGGCCGATGGTTTCCGGATCGAGGTCGGCGACCAGGTCGCCCTGCGCGATGGCGCGCTCGGCCAGCAGCCGGTAGGTCTCGCCCCAGGACTTGGCGATGTTGTCGCCCGCGGCGCCGCGATAGTCGCCGATCTGATGGGTCAGCTTGAGCATCGCGCCGACCATCGGATCGTTCATCGATAGATCGGCCACCACGTAGGTGATGCCGATGCACGCCTCGAGGGCGGGCACCCGGGGATCGAAGAAACCCTGGCAGGAGCTGACCAGACGCTCGTTGCCCTGGTCGACGACGGCGCGTGCCAGTTCTTCCTTCGAACCGAAGTGAAAGTACAAGGCGCCCTTGGTCACGTTGGACTGCGCGATGATCTCGCTCAGGCTCGCGTTCGCATAACCCAAGCGCAGAAAGACATCGGCCGCGCCCGCGAGGACGGAGTCGCGGGTGATCTCCGCGCGCGCTTGCCTAGCCATCAGATCCGCCTGTCATCCCAAAAACCAGCCATCCTGAAGTAGACCGACATCCCGAATTTGACCGACATACCGCCCGAACAGCACCCAAAGGATGGGTGAACCGTACCACCAGCGCGCCGCCCGCCAACCGATTCGAGCATGTGGTGCAAGCTCGTTCGCAATTCACCGGTTAACTCTCCCGGTCAGTTCTCGGTCCCGGCCGGCCACTCGGAACTGAGCTGCGGATCGGCCTCGAGGTGCCTGAGACCGTTCCAGCACAGGTTGACCAGATGCGCCGCGACCACCTCCTTGGAGGGGGTCCGCTCATCCAGCCACCAGGTCGCCGCGGTCGACACCATGCCGACGAGTGCCTGCGCGTAGAGGGTGGCCAGGCTGGTGTCGAGATCACGGCGTTCGAAATCGCCGGCGAGGATATGCGCGACCTGGTTGACGGCCTCGTTGAGCAGGCTCGAATAGCGGCCGTCGCCGGTCTGCGGCAGCTGATCGCGGACCAGGATCCGGAACCCGTCGGTGCGTTGTTCGATATAGGTGAGCAGCGCCAGCGCCACCTGCTCGAGCCGGACCCTGGAGCGATTCTGGGTCAGCGAGGAGGTGATCATGTCCAGCAACATCGACATCTCACGGTCGACGACGACGGCGTAAAGCCCCTCTTTACCGCCGAAATGTTCGTAGACCACCGGCTTGGACACCTGGGCGCGCTGGGCGATCTCCTCGATGGAGGTCGCGTCATAGCCGCGTTCGGCGAATAACGCGCGACCGATTTCGATCAGCTGCTGACGCCGCTGGGTACCTGTCATCCGAGGCCGCGCCGGGGACGTGGTGCGACGCGATTTGTCGGCGTGACCGGCTGCCCGCGGATTCTCGCCGGTCGTGGGTGTCTCGTGCATTGGCCTCCCTACCTACGCCGGCGTAACGGACTGGGGCCAACTGTTCCAGACAGCTCGGGCGTGGGCACAGTCGGGCGCGCGAATCGCGCCCACGGTTCGACGGATCCGAGGTCGGCATGCGAGTATCGTTGCCGTGCCGAAGCGCACTGGCGGGCGCGTTTGCAGCCCGTCGATGCGACAATCCGCCGTAGTGTAATGGCAGCACCTCTGATTTTGGTTCAGATAGTTCAGGTTCGAGTCCTGGCGGCGGAGCACGCGAGCACGCGCAACAGCTCGCGGGTACGGTGTCCAGCGCACAGGTGCGGTCACCGGCCGATGGCACGGTGGCCTGCTACGGACACGGTGCCGGCTCACGGGCAGTGTGAGCAGCGTGGGCCCGCACGCGTTGGACCAGCACGATGACAGGCAGCCGAGGGAGATTCATGCCACAGCAGACCGCCGTCGTCGTTCTCGCAGCCGGTGCCGGGACACGAATGCGGTCGAAGACCCCCAAAGTGTTGCATTCGCTGGCCGGCCGCAGCATGCTCGCGCACGCGCTGCATGCGGCGAACGAGATCGACCCCGCGTATCTGATCACGGTGGTCGGGCACGACCGGGAACAGGTCGGCGCCGCAGTCGCGGCGGTGGCCACCGAACAGGCCCGCGAGATCATTCCGGCCGTGCAGGAGCAGCAGCTCGGCACCGGCCATGCCGTGCAGTGCGGGCTGACCGCACTACCGGCCGACTTCACCGGTGACGTGCTCGTCACCTCCGCCGACGTACCGCTGCTGGACGGGCATACGCTCGCCGCCCTGCTCGACGAGCACCGCAGCTACGCCGACCGCCCCGCGGTGACGGTACTGACCTTCGTCCCCGAGGATCCCAACGGCTACGGCCGGATCGTGCGCGAGGCCGACGGCCAGGTCGTCGAGATCGTCGAGCACGCCGACGCCACCCCGGAGCAGGCCCAGATCAACGAGGTCAACTCCGGTGTGTACGCCTTCGACGTCACGGTGCTTCGCACCATGCTCGGCAGGCTGTCCACGGCCAATGCCCAGCACGAGCTCTACCTGACCGATGTGCTGCGCCTGGCCCACGAAGCGGGCCATCCCGTGCAGGGCGCGCGCCTGGTCGACTCGGCCAAGGTCACCGGGGTCAACGACCGGGTGCAGCTGGCCGCGGCCGCGCGCACGCTCAACGGCTACATCCTGGAGCGGCATATGCGCGCCGGGGTGACCGTCGTCGACCCGGCCACCACCTGGGTGGATGCCGGAGTGCGGATCGGGCGCGATGTCGTGCTGCGGCCCGGTGTCCAGCTGCTCGGCAACACCATCGTCGGCGAGGACGCCGAGATCGGACCGGACTCCACGCTCACCGATGTGACCGTCGGCGACGGCGCCAAGGTCATCCGCACCCACGGCGACGGTGCGGTGATCGGACCTGCCGCGACGATCGGACCGTTCAGTTACCTGCGTCCCGGCACCGTGGTCGGCGACTCGGGCAAGCTCGGCGCCTTCGTCGAGACCAAGAACGCGAACATCGGTGCGCACTCCAAGGTGCCGCATCTGACCTACGTCGGTGACGCGACCATCGGCGAGCACAGCAACATCGGCGCGTCCAGCGTTTTCGTGAACTACGACGGGGTGAACAAACACCACACGACGGTGGGTTCGCATGTGCGCACGGGCAGCGACACGATGTTCGTCGCACCCATCACCGTGGGTGATGGCGCCTATTCGGCGGCGGGTACTGTACTGCGCAGAAACGTTCCGCCGGGGGCGCTCGCCGTGTCGGGTGGACCACAGCGCAATATTGAGAACTGGGTGCAGCGGTATCGTCCCGGAACCGCTGCGGCGCGCGCGGCGGCGGAAGCCATCGCGGAAAACGAGATGTCGAGTCAGGCAATCGAGCTAAAGGATGGCAAACAGCAGTGACCGCGTCATGGATCGACAATCAGAAGAACCTGATGCTCTTCGCCGGGCGTTCGCATCCTGAGCTGGCCGAACAGGTCGCCAAGGAACTCGATGTCCACGTCACGCCCCAGACTGCGCGCGATTTCGCCAATGGCGAGATCTTCGTTCGCTTCGAGGAGTCGGTCCGTGGTTCCGACGCCTTCGTCCTGCAGAGCTTCCCCGCGCCGCTGAACGAGTGGCTGATGGAACAGCTCATCATGATCGACGCCCTCAAGCGTGGCTCGGCCAAGCGGATCACCGCGATCCTGCCGTTCTACCCGTACGCGCGCCAGGACAAGAAGCACCGCGGCCGTGAGCCCATCTCGGCTCGCCTGGTCGCCGACCTGCTCAAGACCGCGGGCGCGGACCGCATCATCACCGTCGACCTGCACACCGACCAGATCCAGGGTTTCTTCGACGGCCCCGTCGACCACATGCACGCCCAGCTGCAGCTGGCCGAGTACGTCCGGTCGAACTACAGCCTCGAGCACATCACCGTCGTCTCCCCCGATTCCGGCCGCGTGCGCGTCGCCGAGAAGTGGGCCGATTCGCTCGGCGGCTCGCCGCTGGCGTTCATCCACAAGACCCGCGACCCGCTGGTGCCCAACCAGGTCAAGTCCAACCGCGTGGTCGGTGAGGTCGAGGGCCGCACCTGCATCCTGATCGACGACATGATCGACACCGGCGGCACCATCGCCGGTGCGGTTCAGGTGCTGAAGGAAGCCGGCGCCGGCGACGTGGTGATCGCCGCGACCCACGGTGTGCTGAGCGCGCCCGCTGCCGAGCGGCTGGCCGCCTGCGGCGCCAAGGAGGTCGTGGTGACCAACACCCTGCCGATCACCGAGGACAAGAAGTTCCCGCAGCTGACCGTGCTGTCCATCGCGCCGCTGCTGGCCCGCACCATCCGCGAGGTATTCGAGAACGGCTCGGTGACGGGTCTGTTCAACGGCAACGCGTAGGCTCACAGCCCTTGGGCGGGCCCGGACCACTAGGTCCGGGCCCGCCATTTTTTGTGGTCCGGTTCCCGCGCTCGGCAGGCCGTTCGGCGCATACTGGCTGGCATGGACCGTGACCCGTTGGATGAGGACATGGGGGACGACGAGCAGGCGGACGAGATCCGCGCCTACGAGAGCGTCATCGAGGATCCGCCCGAGGACCTGCGGATCCGCAATCGCGCGAGCGACGACGACGGGCGCCTCGGCATCGAGGAGGAACTCGACCAGGAGTGGACCCCGCGGCGTCGCGCCGCCGAGATCGCCGACGATGACGACCGGCCCGCCGAGGTGGCCGCCATGGAGATCGTCGACGAACCCGAACAGTAAACCCGCTTGACCTGCTCCACCGCCGTACCCGAAACGCCTTGATCGGACGAATGAGGAGACGCTATGAGCACGCCGCAGCAACCGCAGGAACCCGGCAGCGGGGACCGGCCGCAGGACGGAGAGCCCCGCGCCACGCCACCGGAGCGGGAGCCGGAGACTCCCGAGCAGGCGAGCCAGGCGGGCGAGGTGACCGGTTCGGCGCCGGGTGAAGGTGCCGGGACGGAGCCGCCGACACTACGGAAGCCCACCGGCGGTGCGGCGGGCCCCGGTGGTGAGGTGCCCGAGCAAGCGTGGCGCGAGCAGCCGTTGGAGGGCGGCCCAGGGCAGGCGTGGAGTGCGCAGCCCGGTGGAATGCAGCCGCCGTCCGGGCAGCCGCCGTCCGGTGATCAGCCATGGACCGGTGGAGCGCAACCCTATGGTCAGCAGTATCCGTCGGGGCAGCCCGGCGAGCAGTGGGGTGGCGGACCGACCGGAGAACCCGGTTACCCCGAGGGCGGCGCCTACCCGCCCGCCGCGGGACCCGGCGGCGAGGGCGGCGGTTTCCCGTCGTATCCGCAGCAGTCCTTCCAGCCCTACAATGCCGAACCGCAGCGTTCCGGCACACAGGTGTTCTCCATTATCGGATTCGTCTGCGCGGGCATCTGCTTGCTGTTCTGCCCGATCCTGTTCGGACCGGCGGGGATCATCCTCGGCATCATCGGCCACAACAAGGGCGAACCGCTCGGTAAGTGGGCGGCGATCGCCGCGGGTGTGGCGATGGCGATCGGGTTGATCCTCACCTTCGCGTTCTTCAACGCCGATATCGTCCCGGAACAGGACTGAGCCGGGGTACCTACCCCAGATCCTGTCACCTGCGCTCGCTGTCTCGTACTCAGCTGCGTGCGGCCGAAACCTGCATCGGGCCTACCGCTCCGGGTTCGCGGGCCGGTACTCAATTGCGCGTGGCCAAAACCAGGGTGAACCGGGTGTCCGGGTCGGTCCATGCCTTGTCGAGGGTGAATCCGGCGGCCGACAGTTCGGTGTCGAGGCTCTCCAGCCGGAACTTGGCCGAGATCTCGGTACGCATCTGCTCCCCGCACGCGAACTCGACCACGAGATCGAGATCGGCCACCGTCACTCGCATGTCCTCGGTGGCTTCGAGCCGCATCTCGATCCATTCGTTCTCGGCGTCCCAGAGGGCGATATGGCGGAACTTGTCCGGCTGGAAGTCGGCCGAGAGCCTGGCATTGAGGACGTGCAGCACATTGCGGTTGAATTCGGCGGTCACCCCGGCGGCGTCATCGTAGGCCGGGACCAGGATCGCCGGGTCGATCACCAGACCGGCGCCGATCAGCAGATGTTCGCCGGGTTCGAGGACATCGTGGATGTCGGTGAGGAACTCGGCGCGTTCGACGGGGACGAGATTGCCGATGGTGCCGCCGAGAAAGGCGATCATCCGGCGGCCACCACGCGGCAGATTGTGCAGAGTGTCGGTGAAATCGCTGACCACACCGTGCACAGTGAGCCCAGGGAACTCGTCTGCGACCTCGGTGGCGGCCGCGCGCAGCGCCGCGGACGAGACATCCTGGGGTACGTAGGTTTTCAGCGGGGCCTCAGTCGACAGCGCCGAGAGCAGCAGCCGAGTCTTGGCGGCCGAGCCCGCACCGAGTTCCACCAGCACCTCCGCCTGCGCCGCGCGAGCGATCTCGGCGACCACCCGCTCCAGGAGGGCGCGTTCGGTGCGCGTCGGATAGTACTCGGGCAGCTGGGTGATCTGCTCGAACAGCTCGCTGCCGCGGGCGTCGTAGAACCATTTGGGCGGCAGCCACTTCGGGTCGGCGGTGAGCCCGCGCCTGGCATCCTCGCGCAGCGCCGCGGTGAGATCGGCGTCGGTGAGATGGATTTCCAGCGTCGGTGCGGTCATTGCGGAATCCTTGTCGTCGAGGGGTGAGCCGGTGTCACGTCATTCACTACTGCGCCGGTGTGCCCGAGTCGCGATGGTCGAGTGGTTCGATCGTCAGGTTGCCCGGCTCGGCGTGCACGAGACTGTGCTCGGGAATCGGACGCCAGCGCGGATCGGTGTCGTAAGGCTCGGACGCGACCACGGCGAAGTCGTCGGTGACCAGAGCCGAGAGCGCGTGCTCCCAGGCCGTGGCCCAGATTCTCGTACCGTCGCCGAGCAGCAGATTGAGCCGGGCGGTCGGCGCGTGGGCGACCACGGTCGTGACGAGCAAACGCAACGCGTCCGCCGGGTTCGCCACCAGATCCTCCGGCGCGCCGGGCGTGAGCAGGCCGCGCAGGAGCACCCAGAGCGCGGCCGAATCGGTCGCGGACTCGGCGTCGAGCAGGTCGGCGGTCTGGAACATGCGGGTCGCGCCCGCGCGGGTCGCGGCGCTGTCCAGATCGGCCAGGGTCGCGGTGAGCGCCTTGCGCCAGTTCGGCACGACACCGTTGTGGCTGAACGCCCAGCCGTCGTCGATGAACGGGGCGCAGGCTGCCCGCTCCACCGGCATCCCGACCGTCGCCGACCGCACCGCGGCCAGAACTGCAGGCGATTCGATCTGCGGCAGCACCTCGTCCACGGCCGGATCGGTCCAGATGGGCGCGGCATTGCGGTAGCGGGTCGCGTGCGCCGGACCGCTGCCGTCGGTGGGCGGGCGCCACCACGCGACACCGAATCCGTCGGCGTTGATCGTGCCGCCACCTCGCATGTCCCGTGGCGCCCAGGCCTGGGTGCGCAGGGCATGCACACCGCGAGTGAGTAGATCGCCGACGGGCACGCGCGGGCCGACATAGGCGAGATGTCTACACATTGGCGCTCCACGATGTCGTTCGAGTGTCGATATATCGCCTGGCGCGGCAGCGTGGCGCAGATGCCCGAGCCACTCGGTCGATCACTCGCCCTCCCCTGGTTCGAGGTCGCGGGCCAGGCGGAAGCCCGAGAAGATCTGCCTGCGGATCGGGTGGTCCCAGTTGCGGAAGGTGCCGCGGCAGGCGACCGGATCGGTGCCGAACGAACCGCCGCGCAGCACGCGGTAATCGCCGCCGAAGAACACCTCTGAGTACTCGCGGTAGGGGAAGGCGCGGAAGCCCGGGTAGGCCTCGAAACCGGAAGCAGTCCATTCCCAGACATCGCCGATGAGCTGGTGGACGCCCGTCGGTGTGGCGCCCGTCGGGTAGGCACCGACATCGGCCGGCTCGAGGTGGCGCTGGCCGAGATTCGCATGGGCCGCATCGGGTTCGGCGTCGCCCCATGGAAAGCGGCGGGACCGCTCGCCGGCCGGATCGTGGCGCGCGGCCTTCTCCCATTCGGCCTCCGTCGGCAGACGTTTGCCCGCCCAGCGCGCGTAGGCCTCGGCCTCGAACCAGGACACGTGCACCACCGGCTGGTGCGGGCGCAGCGGCGTCATGACGCCGAAGACTCGCCGCCACCATCGACCGGCCGGATCCCGCTCCCAGAACTGCGGCGCGACCAGACCGGCCTCGACACGATGGGCCCAGCCGCGTTCGGACCACAACTCCGGGCGCTCATAGCCGCCGTCGGCGATGAAGGCCAGGTATTGCTCGTTGGTGACGGGCGCGGCATCGATGGCGAACCCGGGCACATGCACCGGATGCGCGGGCCGCTCGTTGTCCAGCGCCCACGGGTCGGTGGAGGTGCCCATCATGAATCGGCCCGCCGGGATGATCACCTCGCCGGTCACCGATGCGGTGCCGGTCGGCGCAGCCGGTGCGGACAGCACCGCTGCCCCCGCGCGCAGCTGGTGGGTGGCCAGCATGGTCTCGTCGTGCTGCTGTTCGTGCTGGGCGATCATGCCGAATGCGAACCCACCGTCCACCAGCGGCGCACCACGCAAGGTGCTGCGGTCCAGCACATCCCACACCTTGTCGCGGACCGTGCCGACGTAGTCGCGGGCCTGGCCGGGGTCGAGCAGCGGCAGCGCCGGACGGTTCACCCGTGCGTGTTTGAACGCGTCGTAGAGCTCGTCGATATCGGCGCGCACCGGCTCCCGTCCACCCACATCACGTACCAGCCACAGCTCTTCCTGATTGCCGATATGGGCCAGATCCCACACCAGCGGACTCATCAGCCGCGAATGCTGCGCCACGAGTTCGGCCTCGTCGAGACAATCGGTCAGCGCCGCGCTGCGTGAGCGGGCCCGCGACAGCGTTTCGGCGATGCGCACGCGCAGTTGTTCGGTGGCGTTGGTGTCGTCAGCGGGCAAGTGGACGGTCACGAGGCAACTCCGGGTCGTTCGGGGGTCGATGTGAGGAGGTCGGGCCAGTCGGGGTTGGGCCTCTCACAGCTCGCCTCCGGCTTGCACCCTGCCGGGAGGGCGAGCGCTGCGGCACCGGCGAGCCGCCTCGCCGATGTCATCGGCCGCGGCGGGCGAGGCGGCATGGGCGGCGGCCGCCTCCAGCAGGTCGACAGCGGCAGTGCGGATCGCCGGATCGTCCAAACCGCAGCGGGCGGCGTCGAGCCAGCGGCCGGCGGTGGACCTCGCGATCGACGTCGCCTCGGCCACGGCGGCCGGAGACGACATCAGGGCGTCGATGACATCGATCGGGACCGTCCAGCTCGCCCCCGGCTGTGCGTCGAGGTAGCGGACCTCGAGGTGCCCGGAGGGTCGGACGGGCGGGAACATCGTGGTGAGGTGATAGTCGAGGTCGCTGCGGTCGGGGCGGCGGCCGATCTCGTCGTCCAGGGCGCCGGAGAGCCAGTCGGCGAAGGTCGCGCCGGGCGGGGCGGCCCATGAGCAGTCGGCGCCACTGTTCCCACCGCCACGGCCGTTCCCCGAGCCATCGCCGTTCGCGAAGCCGCCACCGATCGGCGGGGCGTCGCCGGCGGCCCGGTCACCACTGGCCGAGGCAACGGCGGCTGCGGCGTTTCGGCCGCCCCAGGAGCCATCACTGGACGACGAGCCACCGGACCTGGCCGATCCGGCCTCCGGCTCGGCAGACCGCACACACAGCAGCGGCGCATCCAGCGCCCAACGGGCGTAACCGGTGATGGGGTCGGCCCAGTCCTCGACCGGTGGCCGGGTCCGGGAGTGGTCGAGCCGTAGCCAGGTCCGCATCCGCTGGGACGCCCACTCCCCTGCCGGGGCGCCGCGTAGCTCCGGCGAGCAGGCGAAGGCGGCGAGCAGGGCGGGGCCGACCGTGTACAGCGCGGTCCAGCGGGCGCCGACCTCGGCGCGGTCGGCGCCCGCGTCGACGCTGACCTGCGTCGCCGCGGTATTGCACATCATGAGTTTGCCGAACGGGCCGATACCGGCGAGGTAGCGCTCCATGGCCTGATAGCGGGGTAATCGCAGGACGCGTCGGGCGCGGCGGTCGGCGTCGGCGGCCGCGGAAACGATGCCGAGGCATTGGGATTCGAGGAGGCCACGCAGCATGCGCGCATCGGCGGCGAGCTGTTCGCCGAGCTGGGCGGCGGTGGCGTAGGGCGCGCTGGAGAGTTCGATCTGACCACCGGGTTCGATGGTGACCCGGCTGCCGCCCGGGAGCGCGAGTGCGGGCGAATCGGGGGCGATGGACCGTGGTGCGTAGGGTCCGAGGGCGTCCGCGAGCAGGTCGAGGGGCGGACGCGGAGCGGCCGTGGGGCCTGACGCCGGACACTCACCGTGGGTGGTGAGCCATTCGAGTTCGGCGCCGATCAATCCCGGCGGGCCCAGCTTGAAGCAGACCCCGCCGACGTAGGCCTCGGCCGCCGCGCGGGAGGACAGTTCCCGATCCGTGGCGACCTGCCACGCCTGCCTGCGCTCGAGTGTGACCGCCATGCTCGACCTCCAGGTGGTTCCAGTGCGCGGTGGATCTGTTTTCGCGATTGGGATCGTGGGGATATTCGGTGCTGCGATATGGCGAGTTCATCTGCCGGCGTCGTCGTCGGTGGATTCCAGGGTAGCGACGGACACCGACAAGTATTCGGCGAGCGAGCAGAACGCTCGAGCGGATATCGTCGTCGGCATGCTGAATGAGCAGCGGATACGCAAGGACACCTCCGGTGTCGGAAACGGTCTGGTCTTCCTCGACAGCGCGGGATCGTCGCTGCCGCCGCGGGTGGTCACCGAGGCGGTGATCGCGCATCTGCGGCGCGAGGCCGTGATCGGCGGCTACCGCGCGGCCAATGAACGGCTCGACGATCTGGCAGCCGTCAAGCAGTCGATCGCCACCCTCATCAACGCCACTCCGGCGAGCATCGCGCTCAGTGACAGCGCCACCAGGTCCTGGGCCGATTTCTTCTATTCGGTGCCGCTCGGCCCGGGTGATCGCATCCTCATCTCCGGCTCCGACTACGCCAGCAATGCCATCGCCGCATTGCAGCGCGCCCGCGCGACGGGCGCCACCGTCGAGCACATCCCGAGCGACCCCACCGGCCAGCTCGACCTCGATGCCTTCGCCGACCTCGTCGACGATCGGGTGAAGCTGGTGTCGCTGCTGCACGCGCCGACCAATGGCGGCCTGGTGAACCCGGCAGCCGAGGCCACCAGGATCGCGCATGAGGCGGGTGCGCTGGTGCTGCTGGACGCCTGCCAGTCCGCCGGCCAGATCCCGCTCGATGTCGCCGAGCTCGGCGTGGACGCGCTGTCGGCGACCGGACGCAAATGGCTGCGCGGCCCGCGCGGCACCGGATTCCTGTACATGCGTCCAGAATTGGCCGCGGCCATGGAGCCCGGGCGGCTGGATCTGCACAGCGCGGAGTGGATCGCCCCGGATGCGTACCGCCTGGCCCCCGACGCGAGCCGGTTCGAGTTCTGGGAACACGATGTCGCGGCCCGGCTCGGCCTCGGCGCCGCCGTCGACTACCTGCTCGAACTCGGTCCCGACGAGGTCTACGCCGCGATCGCCGCCCGGGCCGAATACCTACGCAAGGGCCTATCTGAGATCCCCGGCGTCACGGTCCGCGATCTCGGCCTACGCCACAGTGGCATCGTCTCGTTCACCCTCGACGCGGTGGCCCCGATACAGGTGCGCGATCGGCTTGCCGCACAGGACATCACCGTTACCGTCAGCCATCGCAGTTCCACGCTGCTGGATATGACCGGGCGCGCGCTCGACGCGGTGGTGCGGGCCTCGCCGCACTGCTTCGTCGGCTTCGACGAACTGGATCGTTTCCTCGCAGCGGTCGCGGAACTCTGACGGGCGGCGCGGGTCGATGTCGCAGCGCGAGCTGATCGTTCTCGGCACCGCGAGCCAGGTGCCGACCAAACAGCGCAATCACAACGGGTATCTGCTGCGGTGGGGCGCCGAGGGCATCCTGTTCGATCCGGGTGAGGGCACCCAGCGGCAGATGATCCACGCCGGTGTCTCGGTCACCGATCTGACCCGGATCGCGATCACCCATTTCCACGGCGACCACTGTCTCGGACTGGCAGGGGTGGTGCAGCGGATCAACCTCGACCAGGTGCCACATCCGATCGACAGCTACTACCCCGCCTCCGGTGAGCAGTACTTCGAGCGACTGTGCGATGCCAGCGTCTACTACCGCACCATCGAACTGCGCAGGCATCCGATCGCCGAGCCGGGCCCGCTCGAGGCCCACGGCGCGCCGTTCCACCTGAGTGCGGTCCGACTGTCCCACCCGGTGGAGGCGTTCGGCTATCGAATCACCGAGCCCGACGGCCACCGCATCCGCCCGGAGCGGCTCGAAGCGCTCGGCCTGCACGGTCCGGCGGTCGGCCGGTTGCAACGCGACGGCCGCGTCGACTGGCACGGGCGCACCGTCACCCTCGACGAGGTGAGCACCCGCCGTCCCGGACAGAGTTTCGCCTTCGTCATGGACACCCGACTGTGCCCAGGGGTGCACGAACTCGCGGCCGGGGTGGACATGCTGGTCATCGAGGCGACATTTCTGGACGCGGACGCGCACCTCGCCGAAGAACACGGTCATCTGACCGCAGGCCAGGCCGCACGGGTCGCGGCCGAGGCGGGTGTCCACACGCTGGTGCTGACCCATTTCTCCCAGCGATATCGCAGCCTGGACGAACACTTCGCCGAGGCCGCAAAGGTTTTCAACGGAAATATCGTGATCGCCGCCGACCTGGCCCGCATCCCGCTGCCGCCACGCCGCTGAGCGTCGAATCACGGCGGAACCCACACCACCGCACGCATACCGGCACGACGCCAAGGGTTTTCAGATGTCCACGAGCGACGCGCCGTCGCACCCGGCGTGTTCGGTCCGCGCCACGCCGATGAGGCGCGGGCCCGGTCCGCACCGCGCCGGGCTACTATCCCTGGGCCGGTCGGCGGCGATGCCGCGGGACGGCCGGAGGCGATGCGGTGGGGATAGGCGCGCGGGTTCGGGGCGCTGCGTCGATCGACCCCGCCGACGCACCCTTCTCTTCAGGCGGAAATGTGGCGCTGACCAGCGCACACACGGAGGGGGTTAACGCAAGGCCCGGATAGCGGGATTATTGAGTGCAGGTCGGTTGTCGGCCGGTTGGCCGGTGAGGAGCGGGCGTTGAGCAGGTTCACCGAGGAGATGTACACGACGGCGCGCGAGACCACGCGCGGGCTGGTGACCGGGGAACCGGATGCACCGCTGCGGCAGACGTGGGGCGAGATCCATCAGATCGCGCGACGCATGGCCGGCGGTCTGGCCGCGGCCGGAATCGGGCACGGCGACGCGGTCGGCGTGCTGGCCGGGATGCCGGTCGATATCGCGCCCGCGTGCCAGGGCGTATGGATGCGCGGCGCATCCATCACCATGCTGCATCAGCCGACGCCGCGCACCGATCTCGCGGTGTGGGCCCGCGATACCGAGACGGTGCTCGGCATGATCGAGGCGCGGGCGGTGATCCTCGGCGCACCGTTCGAGGCGGCCGAGCCGCTGCTGCGTGAACGCGGCATCGCCGTGGTTCGGGTCGATCAGTTGCGCGAGGGCGCGGAGACCGATCCGCTGCCGACCGGTGAAGCCGATATCGCGCTGCAACAACTGACTTCGGGATCCACCGGTTCGCCCAAGGCGGTGCGGATCACCCACGAGAACTTCTTCGTCAACGCCTACGCCATGTTCAACCGGGTGAAGTTCCAGCTCGACCACGATGTGATGGTCAGCTGGCTGCCACTGTTCCATGACATGGGCATGGTCGGATTCCTCAGCGTCCCGATGCAATTCGGCGCCGAGGTGGTCTGCGTGACGCCGATCGATTTCCTGCAGCGGCCGATCCTGTGGGCCGAGCTGATCGACCGTTATCGCGGCACCGTCACCGCGGCACCGAATTTCGCGTACTCACTGCTGGCCCGGCGTCTCGACCAGGCCGAAGGGTCGAATCTGGACCTGAGCTGTGTCCGCTATATGTGGAACGGGGCCGAGCCGGTCGATCCGGACACCATGGACAAACTGGCCGTGGCCGGACAACGCTTCGGGCTCAACCCGATGGCGCTGACACCGGTCTACGGCATGGCCGAGACGACGCTGGCGGTCTCCATTCCCGATCCCGGACACGGCCAGGTGCTCGATATCGTCGACGCCGATCTGCTCGAGGCACTCGGCAAAGCGGTTCCCGTGCACGACCAGGGTTCCCATCACGGCAATATCCGCAGGCTGCCGACGCTCGGCTATCTGGTCGACGATCTGGAAGGCCGCGTCGTCGACGCCGAACGGCAGCCGCTGCCGACCCGCTCGGTAGGCGTGATCGAATTGCGCGGCCCCGCAGTCACTTCCGGCTATGTGACGGTCGAGGGATTCCGTTCGGCGCAGGATGAGGACGGCTGGCTCGACACCGGCGATATCGGCTACTTCACCGATGAGGGCATGATCGTGGTCTGCGGGCGGATCAAGGACGTCATCATCATGGGCGGCCGCAATATCTTCCCCACCGATATCGAGCGGGCCGCCATGCGCGTGGCCGGTGTGCGCCCGGGCAATGCGGTGGCGGTGCGGTTGGACGCGGGCCAGAAGCGGGAGAGTTTCGCGGTGGTGGTGGAGAGCAACGACCACCACAACCCGGAAGAGGTCAAGCGCATCGAACGCGAGGTCGTGCACGCGGTGTTCTCCGAGGTGGGCGCCCGCCCACGGACGGTCGCGGTACTCGGCCCCGGCGCCCTGCCGAAGACGTCATCGGGCAAGCTTCGTCGTGCCGCCACCGCGGTCCACCTGCGCTAATGCAACTGGTTCTGCGCGGTTTCCAGCCCGACCCGCAGCAGTAGTTCCACCGCATCGGCCGCCTGCTCGACCAGGACCGGGACCTCTTTGCGCTCCGGCGCGGAGAACGGCTTGAGCACGTAGTCCGCCGGATCCTGCCTGCCCGGCGGGCGGCCGATGCCGATCCGGGTGCGCACATAGTCCTTGGTGGTCAGTGCCTGAGACACCGAACGCAGGCCGTTGTGTCCGCCCTCGCCGCCGCCACGTTTGAGCTTGATCGCACCGAAGGGCAGATCGAGTTCGTCGTGCACGACGATCACCTCGGTCGCGGGCACGGAGAAGAAGCGGGCCAGCGCGGCCACCGGACGGCCGGACAGATTCATGTAGGTGCGCGGTTTGGCGATCAGCACTTGACGTCCGTCGAGCCGGGCCGTCAGCAGATCGGCGCCGGACTTCTTGTGCACGCTGAAACGGCCGCCGACGCGCTCGGCGAGCACGTCGGCGACCAGAAATCCCACATTGTGCCTGGTGCGCTCGTATTCGGTCCCCGGATTTCCGAGGCCGACGACGAGCGCGGGCGTGGATTCGGTCATCGAGACAACCGATCCGCGATTCTTATTCGGCGCTCTCGCCCTCGGCTTCGCCTTCACCCTCGGTCTCGGCGGCGGCGGCCGGGGCGGCGATGACGTTGACGATCAGAGTCTCGCCGTCGACGTTCAGGCTGACGCCCTCACCCAGCTGCAGGTCGGCGGCGTTGATCTGGGTGCCTGCCTCGACACCCTCGACCGAGACCTCGATGGTGTCGGGGATGTTCAGCGCGTCGGCCTCGATGGAGACGGTGGTGGCGTCCTGGGTGACCAGGGTGCCGGGGGCCGCATCGCCGACGATGGTGACGGTGACGTCGGCGGTGACCTTCTCGCCCTTCTTGATGACGAGCAGGTCGGCGTGCTCGATGTAGCGGCGGATCGGGTGCACGACGACCGACTTGGTCAGCGCCAGCTGCTTCTTACCGTCGATGACGAGGTTGAGCACCGCGTTGGTGCCGTGCTCACGCAGGATCGCCGCGAACGCCTTGGCGTTGACCGCCAGGTGCTGGGGATCGGACTGGTGGCCGTACAGCACGGCGGGGACGTTGCCGTCACGACGGGTGCGGCGGGCCGCACCCTTGCCGAATTCGGTGCGGACTGCGGCTTCGAGAAGGTTGGCGTCGGACATGACCTGATCTACTCCTACGGCTCTTCCGGGCTGGTCAACTGTGGGCGCCAGGGACGTGAGAGTCCTGGCTCGGTTGGTCTACTCGTCGGGCGAAGACAGAACGAGGACGGCCGGAAGCCGAGCCGCGTCGATCACGGTGTCGCAAAAAAGTCTGCGGTCACCCTCGCCGAGACAACCTGACCACCATAGCGCAGCGCTGTTGCCTACCTGGAATCGGGTGGTCAGCGCCATGATGAATCGGGTTCGTTTCGGTCCAGTACGCTGGACCGGTTGCCATCTATCCTCGCATCCCCCGAAAGGTTGCCGCTGTTGACCGCCTCCACTGACGGCGTCTCGTCCGGTTCACGCGGGCTGCCCGCCGAGGTGTCGAGGCGGCGGACCTTCGCCGTGATCTCGCATCCGGACGCCGGTAAGTCGACGCTCACCGAGGCGCTCGCGCTGCACGCCAGGATGATTTCGGAGGCGGGCGCCATCCACGGTAAGGCCGGGCGCAAGTCCACGGTCTCGGACTGGATGGAGATGGAGAAGGCGCGCGGTATCTCGGTCAGCTCGACCGCGCTGCAGTTCAACTACCGTGCCGCGGGCTCCGATATCGACAATGTGATCAACCTGGTCGACACCCCCGGTCACTCGGACTTCTCCGAGGACACCTATCGCGTGCTGACCGCCGTCGACGCCGCGGTCATGCTCATCGACGCGGCCAAGGGCCTCGAGCCGCAGACACTGAAGCTGTTCCAGGTCTGCCGCCATCGCGGTATCCCGGTCATCACCGTGATCAACAAATGGGACCGGCCCGGCCGGGCGCCGCTGGAACTGCTCGACGAGATCGACGAGCGGATCGGCCTGACCCCGACCCCCTTGTTTCTCCCGGTCGGCATCGCGGGCGACTTCCGTGGCCTGCTGCGCCGCGGCGCGGACGGCGAGGCGGTCGAATACATCCACTTCACCCGCACCGCCGGTGGCGCCACCATCGCGCCGGAGGAATCGCTGACCCCGGAATCTGCCGAGGCGCGCGAAGGCGAGGCGTGGAATACCGCAGCCGAGGAGAGCGAACTGCTCTCGGCCACCGGCCAGGACCACGATCAGGAAATGTTCCTCGCCGGGCAGACCTCCCCGGTCATCTACGCCTCGGCGATGCTGAACTTCGGGGTGCGGCAGCTGCTGGAGACACTGGTGGCGCTGGCGCCCGCGCCGGCCGCGCGTCGCGATGTCGATGGCGGCGAGCGCACGACGACCGACCCGTTCAGCGCGGTGGTGTTCAAGGTGCAGGCGGGCATGGATACCGCCCACCGCGACCGGCTGGCCTTCATGCGGATCGTGTCCGGCGAGTTCGAGCGCGGCATGGTCGTCACCCATGCCCAGACCGGACGTCCGTTCGCGACGAAATACGCGCTCACCGTGTTCGGCCGCGAACGCGCCACCGTCGACACCGCCTATCCCGGTGATGTGGTCGGCCTGGTGAACGCCACCGCGCTGGCGCCGGGGCACACCCTGTTCGTGGACAAGAAGGTGGAGTTCCCGCCCATCCCGTCCTTCGCGCCGGAGCATTTCGCGGTGCTGCGGGCCCAGAGCGCGGGCAAGTACAAGCAGTTCCGCAAGGCGATCGACCAGCTCGACTCCGAGGGTGTGGTGCAGGTCCTGCGCAACGAGGCGCGCGGCGACGCCTCGCCCGTTCTCGCGGCGGTCGGCCCGATGCAGTTCGAAGTGGTCACCGCCCGTATGCAGGGCGAATACAACGTCGAGACGCAGCTGGACAATCTGCCCTACACGCTGGCCAGGCGCACCGACGCCGCCTCCGCCGACGAACTCGGCCGCCAGCGCGGGGTCGAGGTATTCACCCGCAGCGACGGTGTATTGCTCGCGTTGTTCAGCGACAAGTGGCGGTTGCAGTACATCGAGAAGGAGCATCCGGGGCTGACCCTGGAACCGCTCGTGGCCACCGCCGACTGAGCCGGCCGGTTCAGCCCGCCTCCGGCTCGCGTTCCACCGACTCGAGTCCGGAGTCCCTGGCGATCAGACCCCATCGACTGGAGGTCAGTCGCAGGCTCGGCAGGTCGCTGAGTGAGAGCACCACTTCATAGGTGCGTTCGTAGCCGGTGTGCGAGATCCGCCAGTGCCCGTCATCGCAGCGGACGTAGCGGTCGGCGTAGAACGCCGCACCGCGCAGCAGCATGTTGTGCTCCGGAATCAGCACCGTATCGGCCAGGTACCAGGTACCGGTGGCCGTGTCGCCGGTGATATCGATCTCCGGGTGGTCGCAGCGGTGTTCGGTGATGACGTGCGGCCCGAGCGTATTGCGCATGAACGCGATGAACGCCTCGCGGGACTCGAATTGCAGATACTCGCTGTAGGTGGCGGTCGCCTCCGCGACCATGGTGTCGGCGAACTCGTCCCACAGTTTGGTGTCCAGCGTGCGCAAGTATCGGTACTTCAAGCGGCAGATCTCGGACACGTCGTCGCGCGCACCGTCCTCGGGCGCCGGTGCCGGCGTCGGCTCCGGCATCCGCCCGAACAGAACCCGGCCGACCGGTTCCGGCTCTGCGCCCGACTCGGAGTCCCTACGCTCCTCGTCCTGGTCCATACCTCAACCATCCCACCAGCACACAGGCATACCGCAGTATTGGCGAGATCTGTATCAGATCGCTATCACCGGGCGAACCCCGGCGGCGTGCGCGAACGCGCGATCCTCAGCCGCCGATGGTGAAGCAGGTGCGGCAGAAATCCTCGCCGAACTCGGTCAGCCGCAGACTCTTGCGCACGATCTTGGGCGCACGGCCCGCCTTCTTCAGCGCCACCTCGACCAGCGGCTGCACCTCGAGGACCATGTAGCGGCTCAGCACCACCGGATCGTCGGAGGTCAGCGTCAGGCCGAGCCGGTTGAGGTTGATCAGATACGAGCGGGCCCGGTCCGGGTAGCGCACGCCCGCCTGTTCGGGCACCGAGGTCAGATCGCCGGTCACCAGCTCCGAGCCGATACCGAGCGGACGGTTGGTGCGCACGTCCACCGAGGGCTGCGGGCCGTTGAGCGCCATGAAACGCAGGATGCGGGCCTCGTCCGGGGCGAGTTCGTCGAGGATGCGGTCGTAGGCGGGATGCACGTCCTCGGTGAAGTAGACGTCGGCCGAGCGGGCCAGCAGCGCGTCACCACGCCTGCGCAGCTCGTCGACATTGGCCGACCGCAGGTAGGAGGCCATCGGGATGGCCTGCTGACCGGCGCTCTGCTGAGTGGGGACGTAGCTGACGATCTCGCGGACCGACCCCTCGGTGACCCCGAGCGCGCTGCGCGCGATCGACCGCAGCGCATTGCCGGTGCGTTCGGCGATCTCGGCCGAGGATTCACCGTCGAGGGCGGCCTGAGTGATCTCCCTGGTCATCTCATAGGAAGTTTCGACCGCCCACTGGCCTCCGCGCACCACTGTGCCCGCTGCCAGCCCGGCGGCGCGGAACACACCGCGGATCATCCGGGCCTCGTTGCTGATCTGCCGCTGTTCGACATCCGAGCTGCGTTCCACAGCACGGGAACCGGCCCGGGCCACGTCCCCTCCGGTCCTGTCGTCTGCCACGTCGTACTCCGATGTATCGCCAGGTGAACGAATCCGCTCACAGATTATTACCCACGAGTCACGATCAGATGTGGTGGTGGTCATTGTCCCCACCCGCGCGTAGAACCACGGCATCGCAGCCGGACACTGTGGTAAACGTCTCAGACACTACCTGTGGTGCGGCGCACTCGCGCTTGGAGTCGGCGCCGCACGTCACATAGGGTCCTGCTGCCGACGGGGTGCTAATTTGAGTTGCCGGTGAGGCGGCGATCACCGGGTATCGGCAGGAGGGTGTCGTGTTAGAGAGTGTGTTCGGGGTTCATCCGACGATCCTCCTGGAACTTCTGACAATTCCTCTTTTCACAGGCGTGATCGGTTACATCACCAACTGGACCGGTGTCCTGATGCTGTTTCGGCCGATCGGCTTCCACGGCATCCACGTTCCCGGTTTGCGCGCGCTGTATCCATTCCTGCCCAAGCGAATTCAGGTACTTCCGCTGCTGAGCTATGACGGGCGGATGGGCTGGCAGGGCATCGTGCCCTCGCGCGCGGACAAAATGGCGAGCATCGCCGTCGACAAGGGATTGTCGAAACTGGGTAGCGTCGCCGATTTCTATCGCGAGCTCGAACCCGACGCGCTCGCCGAGCATCTCGCCAGCATCGCCGACGATCAGATCCACGACATCGTCGAGGAGATCCTGCGTCGCGAACACCCCCAGCTCTGGTACAACCTGCCCACGCAGGTGCGCGACATGATCCACGACCGGGTGCGCGCCCAGCTGCCGGAAATCCTGCGCGAACTCACCCAGGAACTCGGCGCCAACATCGATCAGCTGCTCGACGTCAAGCAAATGGTCATCCGCTATTTCCAGGCCCGCCCCCAATTGCTCAACCAGTTGTTCCAGGTACTCGGCGCCAAGGAACTGCGGTTCATGCAGAACTTCGGCTTCTACTTCGGCGCGCCGATGGGCGCGGTACTCGTCGCGATATTGCATCTGACCGGCTGGCCAACGCTCGCGGTGCTGCCCATCGGCGGTGTGATCATCGGCTGGGTGGTGAACTGGGTCGGCATCAATATGATCTTCGCGCCCGCCGAGCCGAAATGGTGGTGCCCGTGGCGACAGGGCCTGCTGATCAAGCGACAGCCCGAAATCACCGCAGGCTACGCCGAATTGGTGTCCGGCCAGGTGGTAACCGTGGCGAATATCGGTGACGAACTGTTGAACGGCCCGCGTTCGGACCGCACCATGCAGATGCTCGAGGACACCCTGCGCCCGGCCGCCGACCGCGCGCTCGGCCCGGCCCGCAGCGCGGTGAAATTCGTGCTCGGCAGCCGCGAGTACAACGCCCTGCAGTCGACGTTGACCACCGAGGCCATGTCCATCGCCCCGATCGCCTTCGCCGACCCGGACTTCAACATCCGCCAGGGCAAGCAGATCAACGACTACATCGCCAAACAAATGTCGGTCCTGTCCCCGACCGACTTCGTGGAAATGCTGCGATCGGCCATCAAACAGGACGAATGGTTGCTTTTCGTCCATGGCGGTGTGCTCGGGCTCTTCGCCGGATACGCTCACATCCTGATCTTCGGGACAGGAGTGGCGACTTCATGGCTGTAACCGACTCTGCGGAATCGGCGGCGTCCTCGGATTCCGGCGACGACAACGAGCCGGAAGCCGCGTCGGCGACGGCATCCACCGAGGTCGCGCGCCTGTTCGAGCACGGATCAGCACCCGCGGTACCCGCTGTGCGCGCCAATCCGCTGCAGGGCCCCCTCACCACCGTCCGCACCGCCACCGGCGTCGTCCGGGTGGCGTGGTCGACGGTGACGGGTGCGGCCGGCTGGGGCGTCGGCACCGTGCTCGACGTGACCGGGACGGTGGTCCGGCGCAGCGCGGCGGGCGTGCCTCCTGCCGAGATCCGAGCCGAAGCGGAGGCCGAAGTTCGCCGTGCCCTGCGCCGCGCACTCGGACTTTCCGAGACGGAGAACGCCGGACGCTCCGGTGGCGCACCCACGCTGCGGGAACAGGGTGCTGCACTGCTGCGGTTGTCGGCCAGCACTCACGCGGGCGACGACGGACATCCCGCGTTCGCGAACATCCTCGTCGAGATCACCCCCGATGAGGCACGCATCCTGCGCTACCTACGAATGGACGGCCCCCAGCCTTCGATCGAGGTGCATGGTGGCAGGCTCGGCCGCCTCGGCGCCGAACGACTCGGCCTGCGCCAGGAATCCGGGCTCACGCTGCTCGGCGAGCACGCCGGGCTGCGCTTCCCGAACCGTATCCAGCATTACCTGACCAACCTGCGCAGGCTCGGGCTGATCGAACTGGCCAAAGAGCCTGTCGGCAACCCCAACCGCTACCAGCTGCTCGAGGCGCAATCACCGGTGCGGGACTTGCTGAAGCGCTCAGGGTTCGGCACCAAGGTGTCCTACCGCAGCATCACCCTCACCGGCTTCGGCGAAGAGTTCGTGCAGACCTGCCTGCCGGTCGTCCTACATGAGGGGCCCGCGGCCGAGACGAGCTGACGACGCCGCCGGTTGCCGAGAGCGGACATCGGGTAGACCCTGTCGCTCAGAGCAGCCATGGTCGGCGCTGCCTGTCTCGGCGCCACGACTCAAGCGTCGTCGGCGAGCTCCATCCAGCGCTCCTCGGCCGTCTCCTTCTCCGCCAGCACCTGTTTCAACTCCGCGCCCAGTGTCAGGAGCTTGTCCGGGTCGGTGGCGGCATCGGCCAAGGCGGCGTGCAGCTTCTGCTCGCGTTCGCTGAGCTTGTCGATGCTCCGTTCCAGCTTGGCCAGTTCCTTACGCGCGGCGCGGTAGGCAGCCGAATCGGTCACCGGGGCGGCGCTCTCGGCGGGTTTGGCGGCTCCGGTAGCGCGGCCCTGCTGGGCTTCGCGGCGGGTCAGATACTCCTCGATACCGCCGGGCAGGTTGGTCAGCTTGCCGTCGCCGAACAGCGCCCAGGTGGAATCGCAGATGCGTTCGATCAGGTAGCGGTCGTGACTGATCACCACGAGCGTGCCCGCCCAGTTGTCGAGCAGATCTTCCAGCTGTTGCAGGGTATCGATATCGAGGTCGTTGGTCGGCTCGTCGAGCAGCAGCACGTTCGGTTCCGCCATCAGGATCCGGGTGAGCTGCAAACGGCGACGCTCACCACCGGACAGATCGCGGACGGGGGTGCGCTGCCTCGCCGGGGTGAAACCCAGCCGTTCGGCCAACTGACCGGCCGATATCTCCTTATCGCCCAACATGAGCCGCATCGCGATCTGCTGAACAGCCTCGAGCACCCGCATATCGGTCGGCAGATCGTCGAGTTCCTGGCGCAGCCAGCCGATCTGCACGGTCTGGCCCTGAATCCGCTTGCCCGCGGCGGGCTCCGCGTCGCCGGCGAGGGCACGCAGCAGGGTCGTCTTGCCGGAACCGTTCACGCCGACCAGACCGACCCGTTCGCCCGGCGCGAGCCGCCAGGTCAGATCGCGCACCAATTCGCGGCCGTCCGGGGTGGCGAGGGTGGTGTCTTCGAGTTCGATCACCACGCGGCCGAGGCGTTTGCGGGCGAAGGCACTCAGCGAGACGCTGTCGCGTGGCGGCGGCACGTCGGCGATGAGCGCCTCGGCCGCCTCCACTCGGTAGCGCGGCTTGGAGGTGCGGGCCTGCGGGCCGCGACGCAACCAGGCCAGTTCCTTGCGGGCCAGATTGCGGCGGCGCGCCTCGGAGGCGTCGGCCTGCCTGGCGCGTTCGGCGCGGGCGAAGATCCAGTCGCCGTAGCCGCCCTCGTAGCTTTCCACCTTGCCGCCGACGACCTCCCAGGTCTGGGTGGCTACGGTGTCGAGGAACCAGCGGTCGTGGGTGACCACGACGAGGGCGCTGCGCCTGGCCAGCAGATGGTCGGCCAGCCAGCGCACGCCCTCGACGTCGAGGTGGTTGGTCGGCTCGTCGAGCACCAGCAGATCCAGCTCACGCACCAGTGCCGCGGCCAGCGCCACCCGGCGGCGTTCGCCACCGGAAAGATTGGTGACCACCGTGTCCAGTCCGAGGTCGGCGATGCCGATGCCCTCCATCACCGAGCGGATGCGCGGGTTGGCGGCCCATTCGTGTTCGGCGACCGAATCGGTCATGGCGTCGTCGGCCAGCCCTGCCAGCACCACCGACCCGACGGTCGCGCCCTCGGGCAGCACACCACGCTGGGTGACCACGGCTATGCGCAACCCGCCGACCCGGCTGACCCGGCCGCTGTCGGGTTCCTCGATGCCGGTCAGCACCTCGAGCAGGGTGGTCTTACCGCCTCCGTTGAGGCCGACGACACCGATGCGCTCGCCCGCGTGCACGCCGAGCGAGACGTCATCGAGCAGCGGCTTGACGCCGAAACTCTTGCTGACCTGTTCGAGGTTGATCAGGTTGGACATGAAACCTTTCCGTGCCTTACCGGGCGTCGCGAGGGCGCCGCCCTTGTCGAGGCCGGTCTACTCGCCTGCCCGGAGCAAGGGTACCGACTGAGCTATCCACGGCCCCGCCCGGCAATCGGCGGAACGCGACGCCACGCCGGCCATACGCCCACCAGCAGGTCCGCCCGGCACCCGCGGATATCGGTCCGGACGGACCGTGGTGGCTCTGCGGCTGCCGTCAGCCGATCCAGCCCGCGTCGCGCCTGGGCTGTGGATGCGGTCCCTCACCGCTGACCACCCTGGCGCCGGGGACCGGGCCGGTCGCCGTGCGCACGCTGCGGCTCACCCCCGCGCCGGCCAGCTCCGCGGCCACGGCCACGGCGGACTCCTCCGATTCGCACAGGAACGCACAGGTCGGTCCGGAGCCGGAGACGAGACCGGCCAGCGCGCCCGCCGTCACACCCGCGCGCAGGGTGCGGCGCAGTTCGGGCTTCAACGACACCGCGGCGGCCTGCAGATCGTTACCGAGCAGCGGGGCAAGCTGTTTCGGGTCGCCGGAGGCCAGTGCCTGCATGAGGTCCTGCGGCGAGCCGAGACGGGGCGGATCGCCGATCTCGCGCAGCCGATCCAGTTCGGCGTAGACGGCCGGGGTGGACAGGCCACCCTTCGCGAGGGCGATCACCCAGTGGAAGGTGTTGCGCGACAACACCGGCAGCAGGCGCTCGCCGCGGCCGGTGCCGAGCGCGGTGCCGCCGTGCAGCGAGAAGGGGACGTCGCTGCCGAGTTCGGCCGCCACCGCGGTGAGTTCCTCTCGGGACAGGCCGAGGTCCCACAGCTCGTTCAGCCCGACCAGGGCGGCGGCGGCATCGGCGCTACCACCGGCCATTCCGCCCGCCACCGGGATGCCCTTGCTGATCGATATTTCCACCAGCGGCGCCCGGCCGGCCAGATGGGCCAGGCGCACCGCGGCCTTCCACACCAGGTTGGTTCGATCGGTCGGCACCTCGGCCGCACCCTCGCCGCTGACCCGCACCGTCAGCGAGGCCGACGGCGCGATCTCCAGATCATCGCTGAGCGAGAGCGCCTGGAAAACGGTGGTGAGATCGTGATATCCGTCCGGGCGCAGGTCACCGACTCCGAGATGGAGGTTCACCTTCGACGGCGCACGCACGATGACGGGGCTCGGCACAACGGACAGCACGGTGACCAAGCGTAATAGGTCGATCCGATAGGCGCGCGCGTCGAATGCGGGCGGGCAGCGCCTAGAGCAGTGCGCCTCCGGTGGCGTCGATCCACTGACCGGTCACCCACCGCGAGTCGCCGGATGCCAGGAACCCGACGACATCGGCAACGTCGGCGGCCTGCCCGACTCGACGCAGCGGCGATATCTGCACGACCTGTTCGTGTGCTGCGGGATCGTGCAGCCAGCCCGCATTCATATCGGTGTCGATGACGCCGGGCGCCACCGCGTTCACCGTGATCCCGCGCGGACCGACGTGCTTGGCCAGAGCGGCGGTGAAGGAGTCGATGGCCGCCTTGGTCATGGTGTAGGCGATGAGCTCCGGCATAGCTGCACCGTGGGTGAGGCCGGTGGAGACGTTGATGATCCGCCCGCCGTCACGCAAGCGGTCGAGTCCGTGTTTGACGATGAAGAACGGCGCCTTCGTATTCACCGCGAATACCCGATCGAAGGCGGCTTCGTCGGTGCCCTCGATGGGTTCCCGGATACCGTCGACGCCGGCGTTGTTGACGATGATGTCGACAGAGTCGGCGTGCGCGTCGAATGCGCCCCATAGCCGTTCGGCGTCGCCTGGCACGCCCAGTTCGGCTTGGATCGCGAAGGCGGATCCGCCCGCTGCCTCGATAGCCTCGACCGCTTGTTTCGCGGCCTGTTCGTTTCCGTTGTAGTGCACCGCTACCCGTGCGCCGTCGCGGCCGAGCCGTTCGGCGATCGCCCGTCCGATCCCACGGCTGCCGCCGGTGACCAGTGCCGTCTTCCTTGTCAGTACGCCCATGGCCGAACCTTTCTCTAGTGTTCGCTACAGAAAGGAAGGTAGCACATTATCTAGCGATCGCTATAGAATGAGCCGATGAGCGCACCACCCAGGGGACGCCCCCGTTCCTTCGATCGCGAGGCAGCACTGGACAAGGCAACGCGCCTGTTCTGGACGCGCGGCTACGAAGCCACCTCCATCGGCGACCTGACCGCAGCCATGGGCATCGGCGCGCCGAGCCTGTACGCGGCATTCGGCGACAAGGCGACACTGTTCGCCGAGGTGGTGCGCACCTTCGGTGAGCGGTACGGGTCTTTCACCACCGCCGCACTGACCGAGGAGCCCACCGCGGCCGACATGGTGTGCCGGATACTGCGCGAGGCGGCATACGAGTACACCCGCGAGGATTGCCCGCACGGTTGCCTGGTGACGAGCGCGGGCGTCAACACCACCAGCGAGGAAGTCGCCGGGCTGCTGCGCGATATCCGCAACAGCAATATCCGCGCCTTCACCGAACGCATTCAGGCCGATATCGACGCAGGCCTGCTACCGGAGGACACAAACGCAGCCGCCTCGGCACGGTATGTCGGCACCGTCATGTTCGGCATGTCGCAGTCGGCAAGGGACGGTGCGGACCGGGCGGATTTGGCCGCGGTGGCGGAGATCGCCGCGGCACACTGGATCAGCGCCGCCTGAACACTTGCACTAGATACCCCTTGGGGGTATGTTCAGTTGTGTCGGGGATACCCCCAGACCGTATTATGGATCGCGAGCGAAGGAGTGGACATGGCCACCAGCACTTACACCGTCACCGGAATGACCTGCGGGCACTGCGTGGGCTCGGTGAAGTCCGAGATCGGCAAGATCGACGGTGTCACCAGCGTCGACGTCGATCTTGCTTCGGGCCTGGTCTCCGTCGACAGCGCGGCCCCGCTCGCCGATGCCGATGTCGCCGCCGCGGTCGACGAGGCCGGATACGCGATCGCGGGCTGATGTCGGATCGCCGGAAGTTCGCCGCGATCGGCGGTGCGCTACTACTGCTGTTCGGCGTCGCGCTCGGCATCGGCGCCCTCGTGGGCGATCCGACCGAGCCGACGCCGGACCAGCAGGCCGTCGCGCCCGGCCTCTCGGACCAGGCCGCGGGCTACACCCTCTCCGAGATCAGCGCACCTTCGGCGGCCAACCAGCCGGGCACGCTGCGGTTCCACATCAGCGGACCCGACGGCGCGCCCGTCACCGAGTTCACCACCCAGCACGACAAGAAACTGCATCTGATCGTGGTGCGCTCCGACACCACCGAATACCGGCACGCCCATCCGGACCTGGCCGCCGACGGCACCTGGTCGATCGACTGGACCTGGAACGCCCCCGGCGAATACCGGGTGTTCGCCGATTTCGTGCCCGGATCGGGCGGCGACCCCGGTGATCTGGTGCTGAGCAGAACCGTGCCGGTCGCGGGAACGGTGGGGCTGCAACCGATTCCGCCGCCCTTACCCGTCGCAACCGTCGACGGTTTCACGGTCACCCGTACCGGCGAACTGACCACCGCGGGAGGCGAACTTCGCTTCGACATCACCCGTGACGGCGTCCCGGTCACCGATCTCGACCCCTACCTCGGCGCCTACGCCCACCTTGTCGCGCTGCGCGCCGAAGACCTCGCTTATCTGCATGTACATCCGCAGGGCGAAGTGGGCAAGTCACCACCCGGTCCGCAGGTGAGCTTCCATGCGCAGGCGCCGAGTACCGGCGCTTACCGGCTGTATCTGGACTTCTCGCACGCCGGGGCGGTGCATACCGCCGAGTTCACGGTGGAAGCTTCCGCTGAAGCGCCGACCACCGGCGATCACACGGGCGGCCATCGCTGAAGCTTGCGGCGCGGCCGGCCTGAACCCCTCCGCGCGGCCGTGAAACCGGTGGCAGCGACCGCAGATGGGCCGATCATTCGGTGTCCCCGGCCTCAACGCCGAGCGGGTGGCCGCCAGGCGCGGTGATCGGCCGGACACCCAGACGGGCGAGCTGCGATCAGCCCTGGGCCGCCAACCGGACAAACGCTGCGGTATCAAGCGTTTCCCCGCGGGCGGTCGGATCGATACCCGCGGCAGTGAGCCTGCGTTCCGCTTCCACAGGCGATCCCGCCCACCCGGACAACGCGGCCCGCAATGTCTTCCGGCGTTGCGCGAAGGCAGCGTCCACCACTGCGAAGACCTTCGCACGATGCTCGGCGTCCATCGACCACGGTGGCTCGGCGTACCGATCGATGCGCACCAGCCCCGATTCCACCTGCGGCACCGGCCAGAACACCTGACGCCCCACCGCACCCGCACGGCGGACCGTGCCGAAAAAGCCCGCCTTCACACTCGGCACGCCGTAGATCCGTCCACCCGGCGTCGCCGACAGCCGATCGGCCACTTCGGCCTGCACCATCACCAGCGAGGTGGTGATGCTCGGCAGCTCGGCCAGCAGATGCAGCAGCACCGGCACGGCGACGTTGTACGGGAGGTTCGCGACCAGCGCGGTCGGCGCGGCGGGCAGATCATCGGCGCGCACCCGCAGCGCGTCGGCCTCGACGACGGTGAGGTTCGCGCTCAGCTCCGGCGCTCGATCCGCGACGGTGACCGGCAGATGCTTCGCCAGCACCGGATCGATCTCGACAGCCACCACGGAATCGACCACGTCGAGCAGCGCCAGCGTCAGCGAACCGAGCCCCGGTCCGACCTCGAGCACCGTATCGTCGCGTCCGACTCCGGCCGCGGCGACGATCCGCCGCACCGTATTCGCGTCGTGCACGAAGTTCTGGCCGAGCTGTTTGGTCGGCCGCACGCCGAGCTGTTCGGCCAGCGTCCGCACTTCGGCGGGGCCTAGCAATGCGGCACTTCCGCGGGCGGAGACTTCGGCATCGGACACCCGATGAACCTACCAACTCCCAGGCCCGGGCCTGCTCACATGGGCAGGCCCTCTGTGACGCGGGCCTGCCTGCGCACAAGGGGCCCGTCCTGATCACACCCGGCGCGACGCACGCACTAGGTCCTGACCCCGGCGAGGAACGCGTCGATCGCCGCCCACATCTGCTCATCGACCTGGCCGTGCTCACCGGTCCCGATCACGGTCCGGAAGTCGACGCCGTTCGCGGCCAACTGGGCGATCAGCGCCGCATGCAGCGGCGAGGGCACCACGGTGTCGGTCGCATTGGCCAGCATCAGGATCGGCTTGTCGTAGCCGCGTACCGGCACCGCCATGTAGTCGGCCAGGGCGGTACGGATGGGCTCCTCGGACAGCGGGCGGGCCAGCAGCTCACCGATGCTCAGTCCGTCGACCCGTTCGATGATCCGATCCAGGCACATGGCGCCGACCTCATCCAGCACCGACCGGCCGACCGGAGACAGGTACTGGTCGACTGCGATATCCGGCCGGGCCTCCCGCAACCCGGCGAGAATGCTCACGACGAAGCTCAGCGCGTCGTCCACCACCGGCAGCTCCGGGATGTTCGGCCCGGCCAGCGGCAGCAGCTTCTCCACATCGGATTCCGGGTCGACCGCGATGGTGCCGCGGAAGTCAAGCTCCGGCGCGTAGGAGGACTGGAGGTGGCCGGTGCCGAGCGCCGCCTGCCCACCCTGGGAGATGCCGAATGCGGTCCAGGTGGACGACAGTTCGGGATGAGTCGCGCGGGCCGCACGCACCATGTCGATGGTCGCGGTGGCCTCGGTGCGCAGTTCCAGGTAGGGGTGTGGGCCGGTGTCGAAAGTGCCGAGGCCGAGGTAGTCCGGCGCCACCACGGCGAAGCCCTGCGACACCAGACGCCGCAGCAGCAGGTCCTGACGGTCGTGCAGCCGGGGGAACGGTGCGCTCTCCGGCTGCGACATACCACCGCAGCCCATGCCGAGGCCGCTGGTGCCGTGGTCGTAGGCGATGATCGGCCAGCCGCCGGGCGGCGGGGTGCCCTCAGGCAGCAGCAGCGCTCCGCTGGCCGGGCGCGGGGTGCCGTCCGAGCCGCTCATCCAGTATTCGATGACGGAACCGCCGCTGACACCGTGCCAGCCGTCGGGCTGCGCGGTCACCGAGATCACCGAGCCGGGCGGGGCGGCCGAGGCCGGGGCCTGCGCGGTGGCGAGCACGGCGGCGGCCGACACGGCGATGGCGAGCATCGACCGCGCAGCGACGTGCAGCAGTCTCATCGAAGTACTCCTCTGCCCCGACCCACATGGTCACAAATCCGGACGAGTGTACGTCGGCGCAGGCACTTTCGATGAGCGACGGGCTGTCCGCGGGCAACAGGCCCCTGGACATGCCGCGAGCGCCACCCTGTCGTCGAAGTGGCGCTCGCGATATCCGGACCTGTCTAGCTCAGGCCCAGACGACCGGTGCAGGACGGCCATGCGCCCCAGCCCTGCCGGGCGCGGGTGACCTCGGCGATGGCGATCTGTTCCTCGCGGGTGGCGAGGTCGGCGCGCGGGGCGTACTTGGTTCCGCCCTGGCGCTCCCAGGTGCTCTGGTCGAACTGGATGCCGCCGTAGTAGCCGTTGCCGGTATTGATCCGCCAGTTGCCGCCTGCCTCGCATTTGGCAAGGGCGTCCCAGATGTCGCCGTTCTGCACGGGCGGTACTTCGGTGCCCGGCTTGGCGCCCTTGCGGATGGTGCGCGGCTGGGCGGGCACCTTGACGTCGGAGGAGACCAGCTCGCGGGCGACTTCCTGGCCGTTGACCATGGTGATCTCGAAGGTGGCGTCGTGCAGGCCGGGTACGCCGGGGTTCTCCACCACCGTGCGGCTCATGTTCATGGTCGGGTCTTCGATGACGTTCTCCGGCGGCGCGAGCGGCAGCGTCTCGGTCCGGGTCTCGACCTGCTTGCGGGTCACCGTGATTCGCATATCGTCGGTCAGCCGGGTGTCGGCGGACGGCTCGACGACGTCGTGCTCGCGCAGCGGGGCCCCGGCGAGGGCGAGCAGATCGCGGACGGTCGGGGCGGCCAGCCGCATCTCCAGCGGGGCGGCATTGCCGTCGGTCACCGAGACCGTCCGCGGGGTCGCGACGGTGAGCGCGGCACCATCGAGTTCCAGCGCTTGACTGCGGCCGCGTGCGACGAAGGCGTCCTCGGCGATCCCCAGCTGCTCCAGCGCCGCACCCGCGGTCCGGCCGGTGGTCCAGACCTGCTCGGTCCGGCCGTCGACGGTCAGTTCGATCTCCCTGGCCCGGTTGAGTGTGATGGTCCCGCCGTCGATGACGCCGGAATCGGGCGAGGGCGAGACCATGTCCCGCTCGGTCACCTCGTAGCCCGCCGACTTCAGCACCCCGCGCACATCACGGGACATGGTCGTCTGCGACGACTTCGCGCCGTCGACGACCACGGTGACGGTCTTGCGGTTCACGATCGCCATGGCTGCGCCGACGATCAGAATCATCAGCAGAGCCGCGATCGCCGCGTACAGCAGCGGCGACCGAGACGAGTTGATCCTCGCTAAAGGGGACATGGTCACAGGACGATAACGAACGCATGCGGGGCGGACAACCGCACGCCGTGGAGCAGCGGTTTTTCACATTACGTTCAGATATAGACGGTGCAGGTAGATCACAAACCCGTCGACGAAAGTGACCTGCGACACATTTCCGGCAGGAGCCGGAAAGGGATATCAGGAGGCGTCAGATCCCGTACACGCGGCGCGCGTTCGCGGTGGAGATCTCGGCGAGTTCGACCGGGTCCTGGCCGCGCACCTGTGCGAGGGCGCGCATCGTGTACGGCAGGCAGTACGGCTCGTTCGGCGCACCGCGGAACGGATGCGGCGTCAGGTACGGCGCATCGGTCTCCACCAGCACCAGCTCGTCGGGCACCACCTTCGCGGCCTCGCGCAGCTCGTGCGCGTTCTTGAAACTGACCGTCCCCGAAAAGCTGAGCAGATAGCCCTCGGCGACGCAGGCCAGCGCCATATTCGTGTCCGACGAGAAGCAATGGAAGATCACCGTCTCCGGCGCGCCCTCGTCCAACAGCACGGTGAGCAGATCATGGTCGGCTTCGCGGTTGTGGATCATCAGCGGTTTGCCGGTTCGTTTGGCCAGGTCGATATGCCAGCGGAAGCCTTCGACCTGGGTCTCGATATCGGCGCAGCCGTCGAGTTTGCCGGGCCAGTAGTAGTCGAGGCCGGTCTCGCCGATCGCGACCACTCGGGGGTCACGGGCGAGGCGCTCCAGCTCGGCCTTGGCCGCGTCGTCGAGTGCGTTGGCACGCGTCGGGTGCAGCGCCACTGCCGCGAACACCCGCTGGTCCCAGTGCGCGGCTTGTACGGCCCACTGCGCCGCCGCGAGATCGTCGGCAACGGTCACCACCTGCCCGACGCCGACCGCCGCCGCTCGATCCACCACTACCTTGACGGACTCGGCATCGGTAGCGCCGCAAGCATCCAGATGCGTGTGCGCGTCGACCAGCGGAGCCAGCGGCTCGGGGGCTTCGGGCGCGGGGCGTGCGGCACTCATCGGAGCACACCGCCCATCGCGGCTTCCCGGCCGCGCACTGAGGGGATATTCACGCGAAGGTCAGAATGCACGCGCATTACAGTAGATGCACCATGACTGAGCGCAGCGAGCCTATCGAGGCACCAGCCTTCTACATCACCACGGCCATCGCGTACCCCAACGGTGCGCCGCATATCGGGCACGCCTACGAGTACATCTCGTCGGACGCCATCGCCCGGTTCAAGCGCCTCGACGGCTACGACGTGTTCTTCATGACCGGCACCGACGAGCACGGCCAGAAGATGCAGCAGGCGGCGGCCGCCGAAGGCGTCCCGGTGGAGGAGCTCGCCGCGCGCAACTCGGATGTGTTCGAGCAGATGGACAAGGCGCTCGACATCTCCTTCGACCGCTTCATCCGCACCACCGACGCCGACCACGAGGTCGCAAGCGTCGCGATCTGGGAGCGGATGCTCGAGGCGGGCGATATCTACCTCGACAACTACTCCGGCTGGTACTCGGTGCGCGACGAGGCGTTCTACACCGAGGAGGAGACCACGCTGCTCGAGGACGGCAGCCGCATCTCCACCGACACCAAGACACCGGTGGTGTGGACCGAGGAATCCAACTTCTTCTTCCGGCTGTCGAAGTATCAGGACAAGTTGCTCGAGCTGTACGAGACCCATCCCGAATTCATCGCTCCGGCAACGCGTCGCAACGAGATCGTCAGCTACGTCAAGGCGGGGCTGAAGGATCTGTCGATCTCGCGCACCACCTTCGACTGGGGTGTTCCGGTGCCCGGCCATCCCGATCACGTCATGTACGTGTGGGTCGACGCGCTCACCAACTACCTCACCGGCGTCGGCTTCCCCGATACCGAATCGGCGGCGTTCCAACGGTTCTGGCCCGCCGATGTGCACATCATCGGTAAGGACATCACCCGCTTCCACACCGTGTACTGGCCGGCGTTCCTGATGTCGGCCGGGGTGCAGTTGCCCAAACGCGTCTTCGTGCACGGGTTCCTGTACAACAAGGGCGAGAAGATGTCGAAGTCGGTCGGCAATGTGATCGACCCACTCGAGCTGGTCGACACCTACGGTCTCGACTCGCTGCGCTTCTTCCTGCTGCGGGAGATCTCCTACGGTCAGGACGGCAGCTACAGCCATGAGGCGATCGTCGGCCGGATCAACGCCGACCTGGCCAACGAGTTCGGCAACCTGGTGCAGCGCAGCCTGACCATGGTCGCCAAGAACTGTGACGCCGCGGTGCCGACACCGGGCGAGTTCACCGACGACGACCGCGCGTTGCTCGACCGCGCCAACGGCCTACTGGAGCGTTGCCGCACCGAATTCGATGCCCAGCAGCTGCATTTGGCGCTGGAAGCGATCTGGCTGACCCTCGGCGAGACCAACCGGTATTTCTCCGCACAGGCGCCGTGGGCGCTGCGCAAGTCCGGTACCGACGCGGATCTGGCCAGGATGGCGACCGTGCTGTACGTGACCCTCGAGGTCGTGCGCATCGTCGCCATCCTGGTCCAGCCGGTGATGCCCGGTTCGGCGGCCAAGATCCTCGATCTGCTGGCCCAGCAGAACCGGACCTTCGCCGATATCGCGACACCGCTGGTACCCGGTGTGGCACTGCCCGCACCGGAGCCGGTGTACCCGCGCTACATCGAACCGAAGGACTGAGCGCTCACCTCCAGCGCGCGAGCAGCTGGTTCGCTTCGGCGGCGAGCGCGAACTGCAGGTAGGGGCCGAAGCTGATCCTGGCCACGCCCTGATCGGCGAACAGGACCTTGTCGGCCTCGGCGGGCAGGCCGATCGCGTTGACCGGCAGCGGCAGTTCGCGGGTCAGGCGGCGCATATCGGCGTCGTCGTGGCGGCCGACCGGGTACAGCACATCCGCGCCCGCGTCGGCGGCCAGCCGCAGTCGTTCGATCGCGCGGTCCATCCGATCGGCTTCCTCGCCGACCTTGCGCAGGAACAGGTCGGTGCGCGCGTTGACGACCACGTGCACCCCGGCCGCGTCGGCGAACTGGCGCAGCCCGCCGACGAAGTCGGCATGCTCCTCGGCGCCGCGCAGCCGCCCGCCCTCGCTGTGCACGGTGTCTTCGATATTGAGCCCCACCGCGCCCGCACCGAGCAACCCTTCGATCAACTGCGCGGGCTCGAGCCCGTACCCGGACTCGATATCCACCGACACCGGCACCTCGACGGCCCCGGTCACCTGCCGCACCCGGGCCAGCAGCTCGTCGAAACTCATCCCTTCGCCATCGGCGCGCCCCACCGAATCCGCGACCGGATGGCTGCCCATGGTCAGCGCCGCGAACCCGGCGCCGACCGCGAGATTCGCCGACCACGCGTCCCATACCGTCGGCAGCACCACCGGATCGCCCGGGCGATGCAATGCGAGTAGTTCTTTGGCCTTGTGTTCGAGAGAGGTCATGGGTCGATCATGGTGGTGCCGCCGACATTGCGCACGCACCCGCGCCGAATCCGCAATGAGTCGAGCGTCCGAAACTTCACTGATCGGACTCGCCGGCACCGGTCGTCAGCAGGCGAGATCTGCAGCACCGGCAGGCTCGGCCGCAGCTCGATTACGCATGTCCCCCGCTCGGTGGTCTCGAGCTGGGCAATCAGTCCTCGGAGCTGCGGCGAGCCGCGAGGACGGCGTCGTAGAGTTCCTTGCGGGAAACGCCGGTGGTGGAGGCGATCTCGGCGCAGGCGTCCTTGAGGCGGACGCCCTCACCGACCCTGGTTTCGACCTCGGCGACCAGGTCGGCGGGTTCGGCGGTGGTGGGCTGGGCGCCCTCGACGACGACGGTGATTTCGCCGCGGGCACCGTCGACGGCCCATGCGGCCAGTTCGGCGAGGGTGCCGCGCACGATTTCCTCGTAAGTCTTGGTCAGCTCGCGGCATACGGCGGCGCGCCGGTCGGGGCCGAGGACCTCGACGGCGTCGGCCAGGCAGTCGGCGAGGCGGTGCGGTGCCTCGAAGAAGACGCAGGCGCGTGGTTCGGCGACCAGGGCGCGCAACCATTCCCGGCGCTGGCCGGATTTGCGCGGCGGGAAGCCATCGAAACAGAAGCGCTCCACCGGCAGGCCGGACAGGGCCAGCGCTGTGGTGACCGCCGAAGGGCCAGGCAGGCAGGTGATGGGGAGTTCGCGTTCGACGCAGGCCGCGACCATCCGGTAACCGGGGTCGCTCACCGACGGCATACCGGCATCGGTGACCAGCAGAACGGTGTTGCCCGACTCGATGTCGTCGAGGAGTGCGGGGATGCGGGCGGTCTCCACATGGTCGTAGAAGCTGACCACCCGCCCGCCGATCTCGATGCCGAGCGCCTTGGCCAGCGACTTGGTGCGGCGGGTGTCCTCGGCGGCGACGACGTCGGCGGTGGCCAACGCGTCGCGTAGCCGCTGCGACGCGTCACCGATATCGCCCATCGGTGTCGCCGCGAGCACCAGCCTGCCGGTCGCGCCGGGTTCTCCGGTCACCGCAGTCCTGCCTCGATCGCGCTACTCGTCACTACCCGCACCCATCGCAGCGTACGGGCATGCGTGGTGCGCGCCCGCATGCGGCGGCTCAGCGGCCAGGGCGTGGACTGCCGCGATACCACGCTGAGCGGCACACCGTCCGCGCCCCACGAATACGGCGCGTGTGCGCGCACAGCATACGATCGGGGCGTGACCCAGGTGACCGACCAGCGCTCCGTCGCGCCCTCTCGGCCGATCCGTTCCTGGTCGAGCCCCGCGCCGCTGCGCCCCTCCCCCGATTTCGGGCCGCTCGACACCGCCCGCGGCTGGCTGGTGACGGCGTTCCTGACTGCGCTGGCGGCGGTAACCCGGTTCACCATGCTCAATTACCCGACCGATGCGGGCACCCCGGTCTTCGACGAGAAGCATTACGCGCCGCAGGGGTATCAGATCCTGACCGGCGGCGGTGTGGAGGACAACCCCGCCTACGGCCTGGTGGTGCATCCACCGGTCGGCAAACAACTCATCGCCTTCGGTGAGGCGCTGTTCGGCTACAACGGCTGGGGCTGGCGCTTTTCCGCGGCTCTGGCGGGCACCGTGCTGGTGTTGCTGGTGATCCGGATCGTGCGCCGGATGACGCGCTCGACGATGATCGGCGCGATCGCGGGGCTGCTGCTGATCGCCGACGGCGTCACGTTCGTCTCCTCGCGCATCGGCATGCTGGACATCTTCCTCGCGCTGTTCGCGACCGCCGCGTTCGGTTGCCTGATCGTCGACCGCGACCAGGTGCGCGAACGCATGGCCAGGGTGGACGTCGAGGGCCGCATGAGAGACAGCCCACTGGGTCCGCGGCTGGGTGTGCGCTGGTGGCGGTTCGGCGCAGGCGTCATGCTCGGCCTGGCCTGCGGGACCAAATGGTCGGGCCTGTACTTCATCGCCGCGTTCGGTCTGCTCAGCGTGTGCTTCGACTTCGCCGCGCGACGCGGCTACCGGGTGCGCAGGCCGTGGATCGGGACCGCACTGCGCGATATCGGGCCTTCGCTCTACGCACTGGTCCTCGTCCCGATCGGGGTCTACCTGGCGACCTACTGGGCCTGGTTCGCCAGCGAGAGCGGCTTCAGCCGCTGGGCTGTCGGTTCCGAGGTTGGCACCGGCGGCTTCTTCTCCTTCGTCCCCGATGCCCTGCGTTCGCTCTGGTACTACAGCGCCAAGGTGCTGACCTTCCACGAGGAGCTGACCAACTCGGCGGGCAACCATCATCCCTGGGAGTCCAAGCCGTGGACCTGGCCGATGGGCCTGCGGCCGATGCTCTACTACTACGCCGATTCCGGCGTCACCGGATGCGGGCAGAACCAGTGTGTGAAGGCCGTGATGCTGGTCGGCACGCCCGCCATCTGGTGGATCGCGTTCCCGGTGCTGGCGTGGGCGTTGTGGCGCACCATCGTGCGCCGCGATTGGCGCTACGCCGCGGTGCTCACCGGGTACGCCGCGGCCCTGCTGCCCTGGTTCATCACCCTCGATCGGCAGATGTACTTCTTCTACGCCGTTCCGCTGGCCCCGTTCTTGGTCATGGGCGTAGCGCTGGTGCTCGGCGACATACTCGGTCCGGCGCGCCGGGTACCGGTACCGCGCGGTCCCACCGGTACCTTCATGGCCGCCCCACCCACCGAGCGCTACCGCCTCGGGCTGCTCATCGTGAGCTTGTATATGGGTTTGGTGATCGCCAACTTCATCTGGTTGTGGCCGATTCTTACGGCCATGCCGATCACCCCCGGCAACTGGCAGGACCACCTGTGGTTGCCCAGCTGGCGTTGACCGGGCCGCTCAACTCTCCAGTGCCGCCCGGACATAACGCAACGCGGCCTCGTCATCCAGGCCGAGCCTGCGCACCGCCGCGACGTATTCGGTGGCGGCCCGCCCCGCCTGATCGCGGGTCGGGTCTCCGGAGGAGGCGATGAACGAGCCGAGCCTGCCGCGGGTTTCGAGGACGCCGTCGGCTTCTAGCTCGCGGTAGGCGCGGGCGACGGTGTTCGGGGCGAGCCCGAGCTGCGCGGCCAGCGCGCGCACGGTGGGGATCTTGGTGCCCGCGGTCAGGGTGCCCGCACGAACCTGGGAGACAACGCCGAGGCGGAGTTGTTCGTAGGGTGGCACAGCGGATTCGTGCGACACAGTGATTTCGAGCATGGCCCCCAGCTCACACATCGTCCCTGGACAGCGGGCACGACAGGCAGCGCGGACCGCCACGGCCGGAACCCAATTCGGATCCCGGGATGGGCAGCACCTCGATGCCGGCGTCCAGCAGCCGGGCATTGGTCATTTCATTGCGTTCATAGGCGACGACGACGCCCGGCCGCAAGGCCAAGGTGTTGTTGCCGTCATCCCACTGTTCACGTTCGGCGGTGACGCCGTCGAGCCCGGTGTCGATCACCCGCAGTTTCCCGATGCCCATGGCGTCGGCGGCGGCGGGCAGGAAGGGGTCGGGCCCGCGCATTATTACCTTGCCGCCGTCGCGCTCGTAGTCCTCGGCGCGCTGGATGGTGAAGGCGGACAGAGTTTCCCGCACCGCCGAATACATCACCAACGCATCGGTGTCGACCATGGTGCATACGGTGTCCAGGTGCATGGTGGCGCGGCTCTGCGCGATGGGCACGACCAGCACGGTGTGGGCGAGGTTGTCGTCGAAGAGGCTGCGCGCCAATGCTTCCGCGCCGGCGGGCGAGGTGCGTTCGCCGACCCCGACAGCCAGCACGCCGCGCGCGAGCAGCAGCACGTCGCCGCCTTCGATCGGTGCGGTGTGCGATTCGTAGGCCCGGCGCACACCGAGGAAACGCGGATGGAAGGCGTAGACGAGGTCGGTCAGCGAGGTCTCGCGCTTCCTGGCGGGCAGGGCCAGCGCGGTGATCGCGACGCGTGGACCGACCCAGAACGAGGAGTCGCGGGTGAACAACAGGTTGGGCAGCGGATCGATGACGAAGTCCGCGCCGTGATGCATCCGCCGCACCAGTGAGGTGGTGTCGGCTTCGAAGGGCAGTTCGTCGAAGGTCATGCCCGCCATCAGGATTTCGGCCAACTCCCGGGCGGGGACGCCGCGCAGATGGGCCGCCAGTTCGTCGGCCAGGGTGTGGCCGAGTCTGCGGGCATCGACGGCGGCGGAGATGCCCTGGATGCGGGCGGCTCCGCTGACGGCGAGGGTTTCGGCGAGCAGATCGGCAAGCAGCAGCACCTCGACACCGCGTTCGCGGAGTACCCCGGCGAAGGTGTCGTGTTCTTGCTGGGCGCGCTCGACCCACGGGATGCCGTCGAAGAGCAGTTGGTCGTTGTTGCGCGGGGTCAGCCTGCGCAACTCGTTGCCGGGCCGGTGCAGCAGCACCGTGCGCAGCGTGCCGACTTCCGAGGTCACCGCGAGCCGCGGGGCGGCCACGGGCTCGGTGCCCGGGTCGGTGTCCCATCCGTCACCGGGAATCGGTCCATCGCCGGGGTTCACCGGTACCGCATCTGGTCCCATGATCCGACCGTAGTTCGCCAGCGCCTGGAGAGCACGGAATTGCCGCGTGTCCTCGCCTCCAGTCGTGATGTGCGGCGATTCGCACCCACGCACCACAGAACCTGAAGTAGGGTTTAGGTCAAGGAGGAGTGCAGAATGACGACGACAGCAGATTGGCGAGCCAAGGAGCTGACCCCCGGTCAGCTGTCCGAGCGTAGCGGAGTAGCGGTCTCCGCGTTGCACTTCTACGAACGCGAAGGTCTCATCTCGAGCCGCCGCACCAGCGGCAACCAGCGCAGATACACCAGGGAAACGCTGCGCCGGGTCGCATTCATCCGCATCTCGCAGCGGGTCGGGATCCCGCTGAGCGAGATCCGCGATGCCCTCGACCGACTGCCGGAGGGCCGCACCCCGACCCGCCGCGACTGGGAGACGCTGTCCACGACCTGGCGCACCGACCTCGACGAACGCATCACCCAGCTGGTGCGTTTACGCGACAACCTCACCGGGTGCATCGGCTGCGGCTGCCTGTCACTCGGCAGTTGCAAGATCGTCAACGAGTTCGATCACCTCGGTGACGAGGGCCCCGGCGCGCGCGTACTCGACGTCCACCTCAACGGCCCGGAGGACGTCAGCTCCGTGGAGAATCTCGATTGCGCAGAGAATTTCGAAGCTTGCTGAACTGCACGTTGGCCTGGCGCATCAGCAGCTCGTAAGGGAAGGCGAACTTGCGCTTCCACCAGTAGCCGAATCGGATGTCGAACGAGGTGTAGACGATGAATCGGTTGCGTTCGATGCCCTGCAGGATCGCCGTGGCCACCCGCTCCGGCGAGACCGCGTGACGGGTGAACCGGGAGACCAGCTTGCGGACCCGCGGATCTTCCTTGTCCACGCCGACCAGTTCGAAGCTCTGCACCAGCGGCGTGTTCACCGCGCCCGGCGCCACCAGATGGACCGATATGCCGTGCTGGGCCAGTTCGAACCGCAGCACCTCCGACAGACCGCGCAGGCCGTACTTGCTGGCGCTGTAGGCAGCGTGCCAGGGCAGCGCGAGCAGCCCGGCGGCCGAGGAGACATTGACCAGCGCACCACCGCGGCCGGCCCGCACCATCTCCGGGACGAAGGTCTCGATCACATGGATCGGCCCCATCAGGTTGACGTCGATCATCCGCTGCCAATGCCGATGCTCGAGGCTGTCGACGGTGCCCCAGGCCGAGGTGCCCGCGATGTTCATCACCACGTCCACGCTGCCGAACCTGGTGTGCACATCGTCGGCGAACGCCACGACGGCCGCATGGTCGGTGATATCGAGCGGCGTCGCGACCAGCACCTTCCCGCCTTCGCGTTCGATATCGGCGACCGTGGCGGCCAGCCCGGCCGCGTCGATATCGGTGAGTACCAGCTCGGCGCCCTCGGCGGCGGCAGCCTGGGCGGTGGCCCGGCCGATCCCGCTCGCCGCGCCCGTGATCAAGGTCTTGGTGCCCTGAACCGTCGTTCTCCGGCGTGCCCGCACGCGACCCATCGATGCCACTTCCGATCTGTTCGTCCATCAGCGAATGTCAGCCGGACATTACCGATCCGCGCCACGATCGGGGAACGGTTCGCTCAACCACCGAGCACGGCGAGCATGCCCGCGACCGCGGCGGGCCAGGTGAATTGCTCGGCGCGGCGCCGCGCGGCCTGACGACGCCCGGCCGCAGGTAGCGCCAGCACGTCGGTGACGGCATGGGCGAAGGCGCAGGGATCATCGTCGGCCACCGCGCCGCAGTCCGCGGTGACGATATCGGCCAATGCCGAGGAACGGCTCGCGACCACCGGCGTGCCCGCGGCCAGTGCCTCCAGCGCGGCGAGCCCGAAGGTCTCATGTGGGCCCGGCGCCAGCGAAACATCGGCCGTGGCGAGGAGTTTCGCCACCATCGCCCGGTCGGTGATGAAACCGGTGAAATGCACCGCGGCCTGTCCGCCCGGCAGTGCGGGCAGCGCACGCGCACGTCGATGCAGAGCGTCGCGGCGCGGCCCGTCCCCCGCGACCACGAGCCTCGCCTCGACGCCGGACTGCCGCAGCGCGGCCACCGCCTCGATGCTGCGGTCCACCCGCTTCTCCATCGAAAGCCTGCCGCAATGCACAAGCAGCGGATGTCCCGGCACACCGAGGTCGGCGCGCAGGCCGTTGTCGGCTCGACGCGGACTGAACAACTCGAGGTCGACACCGAGCGGTACCAGCTCGACGTTCGGCGCGCCGATCCGATGAAACTCCGCGCGCGCGAAATCCGTTGTGCACACCACGATGTCGTATTCGGCGGCGGTGCGGCGGTTGGCCATATCGGCGCAACGGCCCGCCAGTGCGCGCGGCATGATCTGGCCGAGCAGCCGATCCAGCCGTTCATGGGAGATCATCACGCTCGCGACGTCACGGCGCCGGGACCAGCGGCCGAAACCGCGCAGCGTCAGCCGATCCGACACCTCGAGCACATCCGGCCGCAGCCCGCCCAGCACATCGGCCACCCGCCGTGGATCGGCCGCCCGGTAGCCACCGGTCCCCGGAATCGCCAGGGCGGGCAGGGTGATCCGCAAGGCACCGGTTGGCAGCAGTTCCTCACCGCGCCGGGCACCGGGCACGATCAGCACCACCTCGTGACCGGCCGCCACATAGCCCTCGCCGAGGTGATGCAGTGCGGTGCGCAAACCACCCGACCGCGGGCCGTAGAAGTTCGCCAGCTGCACGATGCGCACCCCGCCGATCGTGACGCGAGCCGGGTGACCGCCGGAACCGTCGCGTCGAACGGCGCGTGAACAGGCGTAGAAGAGCCGGCCAACCGGGCAACGGTGCCGGTCAGCGGGTGGTCAGGTTCCGGTCGACGCGCGGCAGATCCAGATTGAGCGGAATCCGCCCCGCGGCCAGGTGCTGCTCGACTTCCTCGGCGGGCATCGGCCGCGCGATCAGGAAGCCCTGGGCCCGGTAGCAGCCGAGCCCGACCAGCGTGCGGGCCGCGACCGGCGTCTCCACGCCCTCGCCGACGACGCCGAGCCCGAACGATCCGGCCAGCCCGATGATCGACTTCACGATCGCCAGATCGTCGGTGCTCGCCCCGAGCCGCTGCACGAATCCGCGATCGATCTTCACCGCGTCGACCGGCAGCGCCTTCAGATGCGACAGCGAGCTGTAGCCGGTGCCGAAGTCGTCGATGGCGATCTGCACGCCCATGCGCTTGAGCCCGCGCAGGGTGACCTGAGTGCGGGCCAGGTCCTGCACCACGACATGCTCGGTGATCTCCAGGCAGACCGAACTGCCGTCGATACCGAACATGCGCAGGATGTCCTCGATGCGCTCGACGAAATCCAGGCTCACCAGCTGCACCGGTGACACATTGATCCGCATCACCACGTTCGCGGCCAGCCCCTGCCTGCGCCATTCGGCGAACTGGGCACACGCCGAGCGGATCACCCAGCGACCGAGTTCGCCAGCCAGATTGGTGGCCTCGGCGACGGTGACGAACGCGCCTGGCGGCAGCAGGCCCCTGGTCGGATGCAGCCAGCGCACCAGCGCCTCCATGGCCACGATGCGCCCGGTGCGCAGGTCGACCTCGGGCTGATAGTGCAGGATCAGCGATCCGTCGGAGACCGCGCCACGCAGGTTCAGCTCCACATCGTCCTGCAGCTCGAATTGCGCGCGCATGGCGTCGGTGAAGATCGCGACGCCGTTGCCGCCGCCGGATTTCGCCGAGAGCAGGGCGTGGTCGGCGCGCCGCAGCACATCGGCCACCGTGGTCTCGCCGGGAATGCCGACCGCGACGCCGATGCTCGCGGCGCGGCTGACCGACTCACCGCCGACGGTGACCCGGCGCCCGATGAGCTGCTGGATGCGGCCCGCCTCGTGTTCGGCGGCGACGGAGTCCATCGGTTTGGCGGGCACGATGACGAATTCGTCGCCACCGAGACGGGCGATCATGTCGTTGGAGTCGAGGTTCTCGCGCAGCCGGGTGGACAGGCTGCGGATGAAGTTGTCGCCCGCGGTGTGACCGAGGAAATCGTTGAGCGCCTTGAGCCGGTCCAGATCCAGGAAGAACGCCGCCACCGGGCCGGGGCTGCCCTCGCTGAGCCGATGCTCCATGTGTTCGAGCAGCGCCCGCCGATTGGCCAGCCCGGTCAGATCGTCGTGCAGGGCGATGTAGCGCAGCCGTTCCTCGGCCACCACGCGGGCCTGAAGCTGCGCGAACAGAGCGGCGATGGCTTTGAGGACATTGAGCTCGCGGGTGCTCCACTCCCGATCGCCAACCTTGATGAACCCGAGCAGACCGGTGGATTGACCGCGCGAGACCAGCGGCACCGCGGCCGAGGTGACGTTGGGCAGTCCGGAGGCGCGCTGGATGGTCTCCTGATAGTCGGCGTCGCTGCCGGTGACCAGGAACGGTTCGGTGGCGTGTTCGAGGGCACGGAACACCGAATCGGCCTGTTCGAAATACACCACCCGCAGTGGGTCCGGATCCGGCACATTCGCCCGATGCGGCCATTCCGCGACCAGTATCGTCGCCCGCCGTTCGGTATCGGTGTGCCGCACGTAGCTGAAGTCGACGTCGAAGTATTCGACCAGCGTGGCCAGTACCTTTTCGGTTGCCGACACCATCGTCGTTGCGTCGACACCCATGAGCTCAGCGGCGACCTCTGTCACCAACGAGTCGAGCGTCCGCCGAGGCACTTTGTCTCCGATCGCGCTAACTGCGGGTGTCCGCGCCAGGCACCTGTCGCCGCCTGCTGCGCACACCGGCCGCAGCCGCGTAGCTCAGGCGAAGAACCAATGCCATGGTCTCATGTTCCGGCACTCCCAGTAGGTCCAGGAAACAGCCTTGAAGTGACGCTAGTGTATCGGTGTAGGCCGGAGAAATCGCGTTCGAGTCGCGGTGACGTCTCGAATAGAGGAACACCGGCGACATCGGTTGCACTGCCAAACCGCTGCGCTGGGCCTGGATCCACACCCGTTGCACGGCCCCGCCCGCGCGCACATATCCGGCCAATGACCTCTCGTCTGTACCCGGCGGCTCGGTGAAAGTGACCGCGACGACCGCCGAACTCGAGCGCACCCGATCGCGGGCGTAATCACCCAGCGCCGAGCCTGCCGACCAGCTGTGCAGTTGCGCCATCACATCGGCGCGTCGGCCGATCTGCATGGCCGCCTGCTCGTCGGGAGCCAGTTCGAGGGTGCGGGCATCGATGCCGATGTCGAGGTCGTCGCCCGCCCAGCGCAGCTCCGCGAACAGCTGCTCGTGCAGCAGCGGAGTGAGGTAGCGGATGCGATCGGATTCGGCCAGCAGCCGGGCGGCGTTGTCGATGCCGTCGCGATCGGTGAGCGCGCGCAGCGTGGCGCCTTCGGCGGCGGCGGCGCCCGTCAGGTCGGCCAAGACGGCGGCGGGGATCGGGCTGCCGTCACCGAGTCTGCGGTTGGTTTCGCGGGTCAGCGTCAGCGGATAGTCGGCGGCAGGCGCATCAGCGGGCTTGCCGCTTCTGCGCAGGACGGCGCTGATCGGCGCGGACGCGGGATCGTCGGATTCGACGAGTTCGCAGACGCCGAGTACGCCGTGCGCCGCCGCTGCCACGCGTGCGTTGTACAGCGCGGCACCCAGCGCCACCGCACTGCCGCGATAGCCGATGTCCATGGCGGTGGTGGCCGAGCGGTCCAGGTCGATCCGGATCTCGTCACCGTCTGCGTGCAACGTCCACGGCTGGACGTTGCCGCCGGAGGGCGCCCGCTGGGCGCAGGCCAGGATGCGCTGCACCGGATCGGCGGAGGTGGGTTCTTCGTGGTCTGCGTCGTCCCAGTCCAGGTCGTCGATCGGCGTCGGTTCGGCGAGACCGTCCAGGCTGCATTCGAGATCGACCCTGGTGCGCCCGGAAGGCAGTTTCTGGCCGAGCCCGATGCGGCGGATGGCGGTGGTGACGCTCGCGCCGCCGAGCATCACATCGCCGGCCAGCTGGGGCCAGCTGCTCAGGGTTTCGCCGACCTCGACCATGCTGGCCGCCATCCGGGACGACAGTTCGGTAGGACCCATCAGCGCGACGACGTAGGGCGCTTTGTCGCGTGTGGACAACCCGCGCAGGTCGCTCGCCACCACCCCGCCCAACAAGCCGTGGAACGGCAGGCGTTCCGGTTCCAGGTCGTAGCGCTCGACGTCGAGCAGGCCGCGATCACTGGTCTCCATGACGACCGGAATGCGGTGCTTGCGTGCGGCTTCGCGGACGACGAGTTTGATATCGAGCGAATCACACTCCTCGACGACGACCGAGAGTCCGGACAGGAATTGGTCGACCGAGTCCTCGTCGACCCCGGCGCGATAGACCTCGACCGGCAGATAGGGGTCGAGTTCGGCAATCCGGCGCGCGGTGACCACGGCTTTGTTCGTGCCGATATCGAACAACCCGGCAGGCACTCGGTTGAGATTCGACAACTCGAGCACGTCGAAATCGGCCAGGCGTAGCGACCCGCAAATACCTTCCAGAGCAATCGTGTAGGCCACGGCGTGGCCGACGCTCTGCCCGACCACGCCGATCGACATCTCGCGCAATCGTTGCTGTTCATCCCGGGTGAGCTTATTGCGATTCCGGTCCAGCCGAATGGCGCGAAGCGTTTGCGGGCCCGGCAATCCGAGAACGCGCCGCCGCCACGGGTAGTACACCCAGCGATCGGATTCCTGGCCCTCCACGCGTTCGGGTGGATCGGTGAGATCGGCGAACTCGTGGTCCAGCAAATCACGCAGATCGTCGAATTCGATATCGCTACGCGCACGCAGTTCGGCGAGCACCCGTGCGTCGCCGGGGTGCTGCGGATCCAGGACCAGCGGCCGATATTCCACTCCCCGGTCGCTTTCACCGGCCATAGCCGAACCGACCCTCCGATCTGCGTCCGGTGCCGCGGCGCACTCGTTCGAGTGCACCGTCGGCGACTCCCATATCTCGCAGTTCATCGCACATCAGCAGATACTGCAACCGATCGGCGAACATCCGATACATCCGGCTGTCCCACCAGATCGGCACGGTCTGATAGCGATCGTCGGGGTAGGGCACCGCGGGGATCAGGTCGGCCGCGACACCGCCGCTGCCCCGGTGCCTGCTCGTGGTGAACGAGGCCACGGTGGCGAAACCGTATCGAACACCGAGGATTCTCGGAGTGTGTGCGATACAGCGCGAGATCGCGGCGCCGAGTTCGCGGCGGTTGGGGACATCGCGTGCCACCCACGCTCCGCGGGACTCGACGATGCCGCGCGGTATCCGGCGAGCAACCATCGCCCGCAGTTCCCGTTCGCCGGGGCGCCCCGACCAGGGCGCGAGCGATCCGACCTCCTCGATACGCAGGTACGGGCCCTGCGCTCGGACGCCCGCGACGACCGCGCCGGTCCGGTCGGTCGCGGCAAAGAACAACGAGGTGGACCTGCCATCGGCCACCACGTCGTATTCGAGGGCGGATTGGACGCGGAAGTGCCGGTAAACATCCAGCGCACCGTGGAGATATCGATCCCATAGTTCCGGGTCGGCATCCGGGGTGGTCGCGGTGATGTCGCATCCGGAGACGATGTCGTGAAATCGCAGTGCCGAGGTACTGCAAGTTTCAACCAGGTCGACGGCGATCGTTTCGACAGCCATGACGTTCCTACTCTGTTGCTGCGTGCGCACACGCAGTGATCGAACCCATCCGACAGACTCACCCGCCGCCCCGAACGTCGAGTGAGTGCGTCATGGGCAGTATGGGTCATCGAAGCCAGAATTGACTAGATATCTGGTTAATCTTCCGAAAACCAAATTTTTGCCCCGAAAGACACGCAGGTCAGGCCGCTCACGTCCGGATACCGGGAGAGAAAGGAGACCGGTTGGTACGTGTCTAGCAAACCGGCAGCAAGTTATACCAGAATGGATATGAACAGTTCGACCGAATGCGGGCCGTGCCAGATCTCGATTTCTTCACGGTAGGCACGGGTGATCTCGGCCGATGCCGTCGCGTCATCGACCTGGGCCCAGGCATCTTCGACCGGATCGTGGTAGTCGCCATTGGGCACGAACCGCGCGTACACGCCCTTGGGGACGCGCACGAGCACGTCGCCGACCTGCGCGGCCTCAGCGGCCGGATACTCGAAACCGACCAGCGCGTTGTAGGTCTCGGTCGGATCGGGCACGTACACGGTGAACATCGGGCCCTCGGCCGCGCTGGTTCCCTCGGCACGATCACGCAACCGGTCCTTGAGGAACTCGATCAGCTCGCTGTTGCTCACCTTGAAGCTCGGACGCACCCGCGGCACCACCAGACCGCCGTAGATGGCAGCGCTGCGGACGACGATGGAGTAGCTCATCGCGGATCGACCGCCAAGTAGAGATCGATCTTGTACGCGTGCGGATAACACTCGAAATCGCCGGTGAAGGTGCGTTTGATCTGCTTGTGTTCCTCGGCATAGGCGATCTGGGTCCACAGGCCCGTCATGATCTGCGGGAACTCACCCACCGAGGAGAACCGCGCGTAGGTACCGCGCGGCAGCCTGGCCACCAGATGGCCGCGGGTGACGCGCTCGAACGATGAGCACTGGTAGCCGACGATCTGGGTGTTGTAGGTGCCGAGCTCGCCCGAGTAGTCGGTGTAGGCGCTGGCGAGCGGGCCGCCGAGGTCGTGGTGCAGTACCGCGGCCCACGCGGCTTCCAGATCCTTGTCCCGCAGTTCTTGTAGCGCACGCTTGGGACTGCGCACCGGAAGTCCGGCAACCCATGTCTCGTCCCGTTCGACGATTTCAAACTGCATGGAAAGACTCTTTCGAGATGAATCCGGGGGGCAGTGTCCACATCCGGTCGGCCAGAACCGTCATGCTACCAATCGTGCCCGACCGTACCGCTCACAAGATCGATTCACGCCGGTCCAGCTGAACTGGGCGTACCTCCGCATTCGCTCCGGCCATGCGCGGTCTGAAGACGGACTACGTCCGGCGGCGCCCATCGTGCGTACCTCCGCATTCGCTCCGGCCATGCGCGGTCTGAAGACGGACTGCGTCCGACTGCGCCAACTGGACGTTTGCACAGGAACCCCACCCCAGTGTGATCGAATTGGTCTCGTGTGCCGGACCATCGCCGAACTGGACGAAACCCTGACACACTGCCGCGCCTGCCCGCGCCTGGTGGCGTGGCGGGAGCTGGTGGCCAGGGAGAAGCGGGCCGCGTTCCGGGACCAGACCTACTGGGGTCGTCCCGTTCCCGGATTCGGTCCCGATGACGCACGCATGTTGATCGTTGGCCTCGCGCCGGCCGCGCACGGCGCCAATCGCACCGGCCGCATGTTCACCGGCGACCGCAGCGGCGAGGTGCTCTACGCGGCCATGTACGCGGTGGGATTGGCCAATCAGCCCACCGCCGTCAGCCGCGACGACGGCCTGCGCCTACTCGGTGTGCGGATCGCCTCTCCGGTGCGCTGCGCACCACCGGCCAACAAACCGACGCCCGAGGAACGCGACCGCTGCCGTCACTGGCTCGATACCGAGTTGCGGCTGCTCGCGCCGACCCTGCACTCCATCGTGGTGCTCGGCGCGTTCGGCTGGCAGGCGCTGCTCCCGGCACTGGCCGACGCCGGTTGGCAGATCCCGCGGCCGCGCCCCAAGTTCGGGCACGGCGTGCACATCGAGCTGACGCACACCGACCCGGCCCGTGAGCCGCTGCAGCTGTTCGGCTGCTACCACGTCAGCCAGCAGAACACCTTCACCGGCCGATTGACCCCGGCCATGATCGAGGACGTGCTCATACGGGCCGCGACCGCCGCCGGGCTGCCCGCGGGCCGGTAGCGTCGGCGGATATCGGAACTCGAACGCACCGAAGGACACCGGAGGCCATGCCGGAAGACTCCGCGAATACTCCCGTCACGATCCTGCAGCGCTGGCACGACTCCGGCGCCATCTGGCGGGTGGCAGCCCGCCGCCCCGATTCGGTCACGGTGGCCTTCTACCCCTGTACCGGCGGCGAGGAAATCGACCGGCTCACCTCCTCGGACCCAGCCCTGCTCGACTTCCTGGCGCACCGCGACAGCAGCGAGGACTGAGCACCGAACCCGTCCCCGCCGATACCTGCGGCGCGCCCGGCCGCAGGTAACGGACTCATCCCAGTCGCGCGCCATCGTTGACCGTATGCGGATGGTCGGCCATGATCACCTCTACCTCGGTGGTCCCAGGCTTGTGCAGACGAGATGGTCCGGGTGTCCTGGCGTGAGGCAGGTCGGCCGGCAGGGTTAGAGAGGTTCGGACTATTGATTCGCAGTAACCGTTTCCGCAGCTGGTCGGCTCGTTTCGCGGCACTTCTCGGCGCCGCGTCCGCCGGATTCCTGCTGGCCGCACCGGCCCAGGCCGAACCGCTGTTCCCCGGCGGACCGGACATCCCCGGCGTCCCGGCGATCATCCCGACCTCCGCGCCGTGCGCACCCGAGGCCCGCGCCTGCATGCGATTGAGCACCAACGAGGCCTGGCTGATGGACAACGGCCGCGTCGTCTTCGGCCCCACCCCGATCTCCCACGGCATGCCGGGCTACGAAACCCCACCGGGCGTATTCGACGTCGACTTCAAGCGCCCGTTCCACTGGAGCACCATGCACCACGCCCCGATGCGCTGGGCGGTGTTCTTCAACAACGACATCGCCTTCCACGTGGGCCCCGTCGAGCACACCTCCCACGGCTGCGTGCGCATGACAGAGGAAGGCGCACACCGGTTTTTCGAGTACCTGAACCCCGGTGACAGGGTCGATGTCGTCCGCTGACAGCTCTTCCCAGGACAGGTAACAACGCACCGCCGTAACCCCCTCAGGATCGGGCACAATTTTCTTCTCTGATCCGGTGCACAGTCATGAGGAGGGTTCATCGCGTATGAGCCAGCCGCTGCGGATCGACCCGGACCGGGTCAACACTCTGATCTCACAACTGGGGGCACTGGCCCGGACCGCCCGCGAGCAACACAGCACCCTGAAGACCGGGCTGGAGGGGCACGGTGAGCCGTGGGGCGCCGACGAGACGGGGAAGACCTTCGCCGAGGGCTACGAACCGCGCGCCGAAAAGAGTCTGGAGGCGGTGGCGAACCTGGCCTCGCGGCTGGCCGAGGCGAGCCTTCAGGTCAGCGACTCGACCGCCAATCTGTACGCCAACGACAGCGACAGCGCCCTCGACATCCGCAACGCCGATCCCATATACCTCGAGTGGGACTACCCGCAGGGCCCAGCTGGTCCCACCTATCAGACACCTGAGCCCGGCCCCGCAGTCGAGCCCGGTCCCACATTCGAGCCCGGTCCCGGTACGAACGTGCCGACCGATATGGCCGACGGCTCCTCTCCGAGCCCCGCCGATTCGGGCCGGCAATCGTTCGCCGACGGGACGGACCCGAACCCACCGTTCGATGTTCCGGCGGATCAGCCGTTCGACTACGTACCCGAAGTGCCCGATCCCTCCGGCGCGGGGTTCGACCCGACGGCTGACCCGGTCGGCTACCCCGGCAGCACTGACAGCACCTCCCCTGATCATTCCGGCGCCCAAGCAGATTCGCCGGGACCCGCGACCCCCTCGGGCGGGAGCTCCGGCTCGCCGTCGCCCGGTGATCGCGCCGCGGCCAAGCAGGGCAGAACTCCCTCGGCGCAAGGCACGCCCACGCCCGCACCGTGGCGCGACACTTCGGCCGCCGCATCTCCCACGAGCGGTCCCGCCAAACCCACGGATTCCGCTGCCCGGACGGCGGGCGGACGCCCGTCGGCAGAGACACCCTGGTCGCGCCCCCAGTCGGGAACACCATGGGGCCCCGGCGGTCCCCGGCCACAGCCACCGGGCATGGGGCCTGTGGTTCCTCCCGGGCAGGCCATCCCGCCGCGTCGCCCCGGCAAGGAAGCCGGCGCCGAGCGCCCCACCCGCGGTAAGCCCGGCAAATCACGCCGGTCGAAACGAGAAACCGCTGCACCGGTCGCTACCGGAAAACCGACGACCAACGCTGCGGCACTGGCCGCCGCGCAGGCACTCGCCGCACGGCACAACCTGCGGCTCTCGGGGTTCAACACCTCGGGGATCGCCGAGCACACGGTCGTCGAGGTCGCCGCCGCGGTCGACGACATCCTCGGCAAGTACCCGTTCCTCGTCCTCGGTGGAATCGAGATCACCACCCTCGCCGACGGTGCGGCGGCCGAGGTGATCTGGGACCGAGACGGCACCGGCCCATGGATCTCACTCGACTCCAAGCTCGCCGCGGATCCCGACCTGTTCGACACCACAGTCAAGGCAGCCACTCGAGCAGGACGGATGCCTGCGGGATCCGAGCAACGGCCGATCTATGCGACCGTGGTCCACGCATTGGGCCGGATACTCGTCGCAGCAGCGGGACCGCGCGCACAGCAACTGGCGCAACGCTCGTTGATCACCGAGTACCGGCGGATCAGCGGCCCATGGGACCGCGGCGACACACTCGCCGTCGTCGTCGGCGGCTACCGGAACTGGCGTGCCCAACTGGGCCCGAACAGTTTCCAGCGCAGTCGTTTTCATCCATTGACAGCGCTGGAAACAGCGTTCACCGAGGTCGAGTTGCGCGGTGACGACGCGTCGGGACCGGCGAAAGCCCTACACCGGCTGGCCGTCGAGATCCCCCGTGGTCGCCCGGGCGGCGGGTGATGGTCGACCTTCCCGACTGGTTTCCAGACTGGCTCATCGATATGGTGCTCGGCCATATCCCGGACGGCGACCCGGAGGCCATGCGCGCCACCGCCGAATGCTGGCGGAGCACGGCGAAGGAACTGACCGAGCTGGGCACCAGCATCGACGAGATCTTTCGGCCCGGCTCCGACCTGGGCATATCGGGCGACTATGCCGATAAGCTGCGCGAGTGGTACCAGGGGTGCGCAACCGACACCCGGGAACTGTGCAAAGACCTCGAGGCGCGCGCCGACCACCTCGACGATGGCGCACTCAAGATCGAACACCACATCTATCTGGTCAAAAGCATCGCCTTCGTACTGATCGGGCAGATCCTTTTCGACCTGACGAGGCCTCATCCGGCGACCGTGCTGGTGATGATGCAGCGTCGGCTCGCCGCCAGAGAAGCGATGGTGCTCTCGCTGCGCAATCTGGTGACGCTGCTGCGGCTGGGCAACGCGAAGTTCGCGGTGGCTTTCCCGAGGCTGGCGTTGATGACCAAGGGCGCCGTGATGGGCGGCGCGATCGGCGGTGGTACGCAGGTATACGCGATGGGCCGCCAGATCGTCGAGGGCCATCGCGACAAGATGGATTGGACGCAAGTAAAGATCGGTGCCGCCGCAGCCTCTGTCGGCGGCCTTTTCGGCGCAGCTGCCGGCGGCGCCATCGCACGGAAGGTGATGGGATCGGGTGCCGGCTCGACCTCGCCGGTCACCTGGAAGGCTCGCCAGGCCGCAGGAGTTGTCGCAGGCGGCGCGGGCGGCGGCCTGTTCGGTGGTTACGCCGGCGCCAAGACGGCGGAAAAGCTGTCCGGCCGCGAGCTCACCGACAAAGAGATGGCCGCGATGCTCTGGACCGGAGTCGGTTCCGGGATCGCCAGTTCCATCGGCGCGGCCATCCGCGCGGGACGTACCCCGCCACCTGGATCCACCCCCGACGGCTCGCCATCCGGCGGACCGTCGGCGGGCTCTCCGCGGATCGCCGAATCCCCGCGGCTCAGATCCTCGGTCATCGGATCCGACGACGGGCAGACGCCGCGTCCGCGTGTCTTGTCGCCGGAAGGCCAGATCAACGAGGTGGGTCGCAGTCTCGCCGGACGGATGCGCAAGGAGGACCTGCCGTCCGGACCGCACCGCGACCTCGTCGCCGAGTTCGTCGACAGCCAGAACACATCCACCGGTCCACGGTCCTTCCGCGGATCGAGCATCACCGAATTCCAGCAGCGCGCCGATGCCCACTATCGGCAGCAACTCGCCGAGATGGGGATCGGCGAATCCTCTGGACCAAGGGCCGTCGGCGGCGACGGACCGGGTACACCACCCGGACAACGTAATTCACCGGATTCGCCGGGAGCGGGCGGATCGGGGCCCGGGCGTTCGTCGCCGGTTCCGGCCGGTGGCTCCGGGCCGGGGCACGGGAACGTCACCGGTGTGCGGGAACCCGCTCCACCGGCTCGAAGCATTTCGACGGTGTCCGGGTCGGGCGACGGGGCGGGCACGCCGAACACCTCCACGAATGGGCCCGGCCCGCAGAATGGCGTTCGCGGCGGCACCGAATCCTCCCAGCCTGTCCGCAATGTCACGACCACCGCCGAAGGCACCGGGCGTGTATCCGGGCCGGCTGATGCGGGGCGGCCGCCTTCTACACCCGTCTCCGAGCCGGGTCACGTCCGCGTAGTACCCGAATCCGCCGGCGGGGAAGGCCCTTCGGTTCACGGCACCGCAGATGCACCCACCCCTGTCTCCGCAGATCCCGTTCAGGGGCCGGAATCGCCTGGCCTGCCGGTTGATTCACCCACTCCGGGACGGGAACTCGGCGAGACGAACCCGAGTTCCATGTCGGCACCCCCCGGCGATTCGGCTGTCGTGTACTCACACGAGGCGGCCAAGGGGCTGGGCAACTGCGCCCCCGAATCCGTCTCGTATGTGAAGGAGATAACCGGGTACGACGGCATCAACACCTCGCTGCTCGACAACCCGCAAACGCGCCTGTCAGGGGTCGAGGTCGAGCAGTACGCCCAATCGCTCAACGGGCACTGGCGCACCTTCGAGTCACCACAGGCACTGGTCGACTATGTGGCGAACAACAAGAATGTGCTGGTCGCCGGCGGTCTGCAATTCAAAGACGGAGCAGGCGCGCACGCCGCGACAGTCAGCCGGAACAGCGTGGGCCGCATCGAAATCCACGAGCAGAAGGGCAATATCGTCCGCGAGACCTCCGGTGATCTGGTGGTCGAGTGGACCGTGGACGCGCAGGGCAAGCGTATCGGCGACCACCGCATCACCATCGAAGACAATGCTGTCGAGAACTGGCTGCAAAAGGTCGGCCCACACGTCAAGGAGACGCTCGGCGTCGCCTTCATCGAAACCGAGCCCGGCACCTGGCGCCCGCAATTCGAGCTGGCGCCGGGCGAGGCGCCGAAGCCGAAGCCGGATTGGGACCCGCTGAAGGGAACGGCCCTCCTCGAGCGGGACGCACCCGCACCGGATGCCGTGCCCGAAGCCCCTCCCGTGAACCACGACCAATTCGAGGCGGCATTCCAGCGGGATCTGGCGCGGCTGGGTGTGACGACGGCCGAAGAGCCGGGAAGCCCGACCGCCACCGCGAACCAGAGCATCGACGCGGGGCCGGCGCTCACCAACGAACCGGTTCCGCGGTCAACTACTGACGCCAACCTGGCGACTCCCGACACCGACGCTCAGACCTCGCGCGACAGCAGCCGGCCGAACCTGGAGACCAGCAACCCGACCTCCCGCGAGGCCGCTACGCCGAAAAGCCCTGACAACAGCGCACATACAGTCCGTGAGACCAGTACCTCCGCTCCCCGGGATACCGGCACGCAGCCATCCCTCGATACCGGCACACACGTTTCCCGCGATACCGTCGCGCAGGCACCCCGCGACACCACAGCTCAGACACCGCGTCCCACCACAGCCGCCGAACCCGCGCCGAACCCGCGTCCCGCAGCTTCCTCGCGCAGCGTCGGTGCACCCGCCGAGCCGACTGCTACCAGCGCGCCGGCATCGGGGCCGACACCCGACACCCCCTCGGTGCCGAGCCGGACACCGCACGCGACCGGCACCACCGCACCGCAGATCTCACCCGAGCCAATCCCGGAAACCACGGCCTCGGCAACGCTCGGCAACGACACCGGAACCGCCCGTAGCACCGCCTCCGACGCATCCCCTGGACTCGAACCCGTACCGGGGACCCCGCCGCCCAGCGCAACGGGCCCGGCGATCGCACCAACGGCGTCGTCACCGTTGGCTGCCGAATCTCCTTCGACCGCAACCCATACCGCCGCTCAGGCTCCGGCCGCACGTCCGGCGGATCCGAGCCCGATCCGTGCATCGCTTCCCCCGGCCGCAGCCCACCTCACTGCACCGCCGACCCCCGACAGCCGCCCGGAAGCGTCGGCCACATCATCGCTTCCGGCGACCAATCGAAACCCTGTCGACGACGATCTCCCGGAAGAGCCCGAGGAGTTCATCCCGCCGAAACCCAGTACCGTCGAATTCCCCACCGGCACCGACGCCACAACCCCGCGCATTCCCGGCTTTCCATTGGGAGATCCGCCCGACGAGTTCAAACTGCCGCCACCGGCCATCTACACGAACCCCGCGTTCCCTCTCCCACCGGAGGAGGACACGCGCAACCGAACACCCATCATCCCCAGACCTGGCGAGAGCGGCTCCCTGGACTCCTGGTCCAACCGACCGCGCTTCACCCCCGATGGCGACCAGGAAGAACACGATCCCACCAGCCCGCTCACCCCGGAGCCGGCGGTAGGACCGGAAATCACCCCGATCCCTCGCCCGCCGGCCACCCAATCGACGTCCCTCGATGCCAGCCCGACCACTGTCCCGATGGACGCTGGTTTGCTGGGCCGCAAGTACCCCACCGACGTCGACGAGGCAGCACCGGGCGCGCCGGGCAAACCCGGGCGACCGGGCCTCAACCCGAACAGCCTCGAATACCTCGACAATCCCGGCGTCGAAACCACCCAGGGCGGGGTTCCCAGCTCGGCGATCGCACCACCACCACCGCCGAAGATCAAGACCCGCCGCCCCGTGCTCTCGACGCCGGGAACCCGGCACAACATCCGCGGCACCAATCCGTTCCCGTTTGCACCGCCAGAGGATCCATGGTGGGACGAGATCGATCTGGTGCAGCACGCGAAAGATCTGGCAGCGGCGATCGAAAAGCACAACGCCGAGCTGGACGAGATCGCCGACGATCCCGACGAACCCGATGTCGACAACACCCTGCATCGCTTCGCCGAATCCGGCGCCGAATACCGCAAGCTGGCCGAACAGCAAATCCTGAAGCGCGACAAAGAAGATCGCAATTCGGTGGCCGATCAGGTGGACAACTTGATCACCGGGATGAAAACACGGCACGACCGCGAGGTCCTGACGAACAAGAAGCTGTTCGAACGAGTCGAGAAGCTCTACTTCCAGCGTGAAGACCTGGACCTCGAGCCGCAGACGAAGGACTACCTCCAGCGCCTCTACCAAGACTTCCGGCACGCCGGGGTCACCTTGCCATTCGACGAGAGATCCACACTCGGAACCGTAGACGCGAAACTCGCCGACCTCGTCGACGAATACCAGAACAACCTGGTGCAGGCCATCGCCGACGCGGCCAAGCATGGGTTGGCAGGCTTGGATCCGGAGGAAGCCGCACGCGCTGCCGACGACGCAGCCGGAATGATCGACTACATCCTGCAACTCCCGAACAGGGCAAGTGGCAGCCAGCAGCCGTTCTGGTCGTTCGCCGACAGTGGGCCGACGGTTCAGCTTCTGTATCAGGCAGCGAAGCGGCTCGGCGCCGGCGGCCGGTACGACAACACCGACATCACCGTCGACCTCATGCAGTTGCTGGCCGAGCGAGCCCAGATACTGGGCGAACCCCATGACCCAGCCCACGTCGCCGGATACACACCCCTCAGCCCGGAACACCGCTTCGCCATCCTGTCGCACCTGGTCCCCGCCGGTGCCGAGGACATCGACCCCGACCGGCTCATGTCGACGATGGAACACGCGGTCGCGGACCTACTCGACGAGATATCGGACTTCGGAAACACCACCGCAAGCAATCCCCACCTCGAATCGGCGGCCTTCACGTTCGATCGAGCCGATCGCATCGCCCGCTACCTGCTCCAGAGCGAGGAATACGCTCGCCGTTACCCCCATGTCGAGCACATAGCATTCACGCTGACGACCGTGAAATCCCAGCTCCTCGACGGCATCCGAACAAAGCTCGCCGAGCCTGAACTCGATACCGCCGCAAGGGAATATCTCGACCGCCTGCTTCGGAAGTGGCAGCCTGATCCGGCTCTGCCCGCTGCCGACCCCACACCCGCCACTCCCCGTCGGCGCCGCACGAATACCAGCTCTCCGAAGTCGTACCCCGGAACGATGTACGGCGGAGTTGACACCGGCCGCACCACCCACGACGGCATGGACGTCAGCCCGCACACCCCGTTCTCGAAGGAGGTCGGGCCGCCAGACGGCGACATGGTCTTCCACACGCCGCCAGGCGGCGAACCCGGTGTCGGCAAGGGCGCGGACAACGTGGCGCAGGGCAAGCAACAATCATCCGACGCACCGCCCGTTCGGTCCGACACACCACGACTGTCGGCCGAACTGCAAACCGAACTCATCGAAGCCGCACTGCCGAACAGCCTCACGGACACCGTATCCGCCGTCGGCTGGCACGAAACGCTGACTACCGGGTTGCGCCGAATCATCCTCGACGGGGCAATTTCCGAGGGGCAAAAGCTGGCACCGAACAGGGCATTTGCCGAAGAACTGCGGTGGAAGTCACGGATAACGATCTCGCCCGAAACAGTCACAAGGGCCTATCGCGAACTCGCCGACGCGGGATATCTGCTGAGCCGCGGTCGGGGAGGCACCACGGTGACGAGCAAGGATCACTGGCCGAAGGACGCACCCACCGACACATCCGTACCGCTCGCGGCCGATGAGCAGATCGGACTCATCGAGGCCTCTCTTCGGGGCGCACTCGCGGATGCGGCGACCCGAACCAGCTGGCAGGAAGCACTGGCGAGCGGTCTGCGGCAAGCGATCCTCGACGGATACCCATCCGAAGGCCAGCGGCTCACACCGATTGAAAAGCTCGCCGAAGACCTGGGGATCTCCTCGGAATCGGTCCGCAGGGCATATAACCAACTCGACGATGAAGGCTATCTGCAAGTCAGGCATCCGATCAGCACGACTGTGGCGAGCAGGGACCGCTGGCCGAGCGAGGCTCCTGCGGACACCGAGGCACCGCTCTCGGCCGAAGAGACTCTGATCGTCCTTACTGGTGAGCCATGGCCGGATTCCCTCGCCGACACCGCCGACCACTTCGGCTGGCACGCCACACTGACACCGCTCTTCCGGCAAATGATTCTCGACGGTCACGTCGGCCAGGGTCAGCGCATGACACCTGCCAAGGAGCTCGCCGAATCGCTGGGGATATCGAAAGACACCGTCCGCAGGGTGTTCCGCAGCCTGGCCGACGACGGCTATCTCGTGATCAAACCATCGAGCGGAACGCGCGTCGCCGATGCGAGCCAATGGCCTAATGGCCCCGAAACTGTTCAGCAGGGGCCGGCGGCGGTGCAGGCATCGCCCGTCTTGCGAGATCTGCTCGCGCCGGATGAGTATCACTCACTCGGGGCAGCGCCCGATTCAGGTGTGCACATGTCACACGAGACCGCGGCGGCATTGCGCGACTACGCCGTCGAGCACGGCGAATTGCGGGTGGGCGGCTCTCGCGATGTCTACAAGACGTCGGGATTCGCGGTCCAGGTCATGGCACGTCCGGACAATGTGCTGGACAAAGTGACCTGGGATAACGAGGCCGCGATCATCGAGGCCGCCGCCCGGAAGATGGACGGGGTACCGCACATCCTCTACGTAGGGGACGGTTTCCGAATCGACCGTGATGCGGGCGAGCCGATAGCAGAGTTCTCGGATCCCGCCATCGTGCGGAAATTGAACACGATCCTCGTCAATTTTCACAATCTCCCGTTGAGCGACTTCGGGGATACACCGGGGTACCCACGATCGGGGAGCGTCGAGGACTTCATCCGGATTCATGCCGCCCATGCCGAACGTGTGTTCCAAGAAACCGGGGAACGATCCGCGGCGATCACTGCGGTTCGCCAGGCATTCGGGTTCGGGCCCCGGCTGACCGAAGGCCTCGAGCGGGCACTGGCCGAATTCGGTGAATCGCAGACCGAACCGTGGGTTCCTCTGCACATGGACGTGACACCGGGCAATGTCTTGGTCGACGCGCAAGGAAACGTCACGCTTATCGACTTTCAGTATGCCTGCCCCGGGCCGAAGGCCGTCGATCTTTTCATTGCGCGACATCGCAACGGTGTCGCCACCCTCGAGTCGATCACCCCCTACCCGCGGCACGCGGAGATCATGCTCGGTGTCTGGGCCATGCTCGACACCTTCAGGGCATCGAATGACACCATTCGCATGGTCGAGTTGGAGCTGGCCGGCGAGTTGGACGACAGCCGGGCTCTCATGCTCGCCTCTTACGTGCAGCTGGCACTCGCCAGCGCATCATCCTTCGCCGGGCTGCCCCATGAGTTCATGAATCTCGACGAGATGGTCGCGACAGTGCGTGCGACCGTGAACCAAGTCCGCAACGCGCCCAGCGATCCGACTGCGGAGCCGGGATTCCGGGACACCGATCTCGCGGACCAGATTCGCGCGATGGAGCATGCGCTCGGCATAGCGACCGATGCCGACCGCGCCCAGGAAGTAAGCCTGTTCGTCGAAGACGAATACCTTCATGTCATGCTCGCCGCGGGTCAGGAGCATCCCGAGAATATATTCCGCGGCAGTGAGGCCTGGGCGGGCTGGCTCGACGCCAGAATATTCATCGAGCAGAATCGTCATCGGGAACTTTCTCCGGACATCATGATGGAGATCCATCGGAGACTGGTATCTCGCATCAACCCGGAGGATGGCGCCAAAGTTCACGATGGGCTCACCGCAGGGTTCGGCTTGGTTTACACTCCGCTCACTTCGGCGGAACGCGCTGCCCTCGAACAGTTTCCCCTCATCACATATGTTCCGGGCCCATTGACCATAGATCCCGCACGGACCGTCTTCGAATCCGAGACCGACGGATCTCCGCGAGCGATATCGATGCGGCAACTCGATCATGATCTGACCGCGGAGGAAATCGCAGCCATCGAAGCCGACCCATGGAAGGCAATCCGGCAGCCCGGAGTCGTTTCCACTGAAGGCGGCATCCTGATCTACCCCTCTCACGGCAGCGCCGAGGAGGTGAAGCAATGGATGGCAGACCTGTCCGAGTGGTTCAACACGAATATCAGGACGGGCGACCCCTATTCGGTTGCCGCAGAACTGCAACAACGCTTTGTCTCTGTACACCCGTGGGACGCGAATTTCAACGGAACGACCTCCAGGGCGCTGGCAATATTCGCACTCCTGCATGCCGGCCTTGCTCCGAGCATAATCAGCGGATCATTCGAGCAAGATCTGTACACACCTTTCCCTCAATGGGTAGAGAATATCCGCGCCGGGAGTCTCCGATACGACGAATTGAATCGCGCCAAAGAACAGCTCGGCGACTCCGTCGAGCCCGCAACACTGTTCGGTGTCGAATCGATGAGAGACCGGTACCGGCAGGAAGGCGGCGCCCCCAACCCGTTCCCACCCGGCCCTGTTCTCGACTACGCCAAGGTGGCCGCAGTGCACAATGCACTGCGGGACGGGACTCCACTGCCCGCCGATATCGACATCACGAATCCTGATTGGGCGCTACGGACGCCACCGGCCGCCATGCGGGTGACGACGTGGAATATCGCTGGAGCACGCCGTTTACGGACCTCGGATGACGACGAGGCCTCGGCGGATTTGGACGACCAGACCCCGTTCGATTACGACGAAGAAATCGGCATCGACGTAGCGTACTTTGCCGATCAGCTCCGCCAGATCGACCCCGATATCGTCGCCGTGCAGGAGTCCGAGGTCGGCCCGGGCGGCTCGACCGCACGGGAGTTGGCAGCGCTGCTCGGATACCCATATGTGTACGAGACCGTGATGTCGCCGTCCCACATGGATACGACCAAAATGCTGAGTCTGGCTGTGATCAGCCGAATCCCGATCGATGCGGCAGAAGGACACATGCTGCCCGTCACCACGCTCGAACTCCGGGTCGGCGGTCAGCCGGTGGCTCCCCATGATCGGTTCGCGCAGGTCGTCAGGATCGGCGGGGTCACCGTGGTGAATATGCATCCGACACCGCTCGGCTTCTTCGGACACAGCTATGAGCACGGCGACGGCGCAATCCATGCCGAAGAGATCGGGCAGCAGTTGCGGGCGCTGGCCACCCGCCCGGTGGTGGTCACCGCCGATCTCAATACCGATCGCCCGCATACGGTGTACCAGGGGGCCTTCGACGATATCGGCCTTTCCCCTGTACTCGCCTCCGACGCACGAACCGTGCCCGGCTGGGACGGCGCGCCGGACCAGGTACTCGCCTCACAGGAATTCCAGGTCGCAGGGTCCGGCATCGCCCATACCGGTACCGACCACTGGTTGGTGCATTCCGAGCTCGTGGTCACCGACCAGCAGGTGGCGAATTCGCTCGCTACCGCACGACACAGCGAGAGTACGCCGCTGACTCGCATCGAGGTCACGGTCGAGCCAGGCACGCCCCACCGTGCCGATGTGTCCTGGGCACGAAAAGTGGTTCGCGGCATGCTGGCAGGATCGCCGCTCGAGCCGCAGGCCCCAGCAGCCGAAGACATGGTCCAGGCGTTGCTGAGCATTGCCGACAGCCCGGCCGTGGTACGCACCACCAAGGGCGGCCAGGGCGACGCGCAATGGGTGATCGTAGAGGTGACCGACCAGAGCCGGTCCGCGCCTGCGCGGGACGAACCGGATAAAGAGACCGGGATCCTCACGCGCACCGAAACCGGCCGGGTGCTCGAGTTGCTGGATGAGAAGTCGCGGACGTGGGGCATCGAGCTGCACAAGGACGGCGACCGCACCCTGCGGTTCACCCTGGCCACACCCGCGATACCGGACGGGCCTTTCCATGATCTCGGCGAGCTCGTACTCGACCTGACATTCGCCGCTGACGACGTCGCACCCGGCGGCAGCGTCGTGCGTCGAAGCTTCGTGGATCTGCTCGAAGATAAGGGCTGGTCCGACGATCAGATCGAGATGGTCCGGCTGACGGTTTCGGAATTCTACGGCAATATCGCCCGCTACGCCTCTGGCGGCAGCGCATCGGTACACGCGTGGATGACGGGTTCGCGCAATGACGAGTTGACAGTTCGCATCACGGATTCGTCCAGGAAAGTCCCGGCCTGGAAGCTCCCCGACATCGACGAGCCCGACGACATCGTCGACGACACACCCCTCGACCAAACCGATGTGGCCGAACGCGACCGGCGGCTTGCCGAGATCGACCTGGACGCCCTGATAGCCCGAGACCTGAACCCACTCGACATCACCACCGAACAGGTAGACGGAACCCACGGTCTCGGCGGCTCCATCTCCCTGAAGGGATCCACCTCGATCGGCTACGAGCTGTTCGCCTACGGCGCACCGGGTAAGTCGGTCGAATTGAAGTTCCGGATGGACCCCTCGGACTCCGCCCCGGAGTCGGTCCCCTCGTCCGACGCTCCGCTGGACCCGAATAACGGCGCACAGGTGGTGCGGAGGATTCTCGACAGCTCGGCGGCACCGGTGCAGCGGAATCCGCAGCAAAGCTCCGCGGATGACGACTGGGTCGACCTCGGCGGTGGACCGCTCATCGAGATGAATACGCCCCCAGCGCCGGCCGGAACACCTCCACGGCCAGGAACAGAGGGCCTGCCAAGCTATCCCCGAGACACTGTCCCTGCGCAGTCGAACAGGCAACTCCAGCCCGGCGAGCTCGACCGTTACGCGACCACCGTCGAAGCGCTTCCCCCGCTGCCGGAGGGCCACGCCCGCGTCGTGCACATCAACAGAAACCCTGCCGCGATCCCAGGGATCATCGACAATGGGTTGCGCTACCTGGATCAGGGTGCCCTGCATGGAACTGCGCGCATTTTCGGCCCCCTCGACGAAGTCCGTTTCGACGCACACGGTGATCCCTTGTTCACCGGACCTGGCGCAACAGCGATCGTCCTGGACGTACCGTTCGACGAAATACGCTTGCACACAGATGTTTCGAGATCTCCTGGACACATCCCCCCTGCGTACCTGGTCGGCGTAATCGATGTCAGCTCTCTCGATGCCGCAACCGGACAGCCCCCTGTCATTGCCCCAACCACGCCAACACAGCCGTCCACACCACCCAAGCCCGCCCCCACCTACAACAGTCCATTGGAAGGCGACCCCGACGCACCCCAGCGCCGGTCGCGAGGCGGACGGCGCCTGGACTACACCGAAGGCCCGACGGTCTACCACACACCGCCCGGCGCGCTGCCTGGCGCCGGGAAGGCAGGCAGCAATCGGGACATCGGCGCGGCCGAAGTCGACGGGCTCGATGGCTGGGGTCGGCCAACTCTTGGCAAGGACGAAATCGCGCAGTCGCGCGCCGAGCTGGCGAAACGACTGGGCATCGACCCGGACCTGTTGCCGACGGAGCAGCCGGTGCTGCGCGCCCTCGCACCGCTCAGAACCCTGCTGAGCCAGCTCGATGCGCAGACGCTGCTACACGTCGGCGAGGCACTATCTGCCGATCAACTCGCTGCGTGGCTGGCTCACCGGATCACCGCCGAGTCGGCAGTGCGAGTGCCGGGCCTGAGTCGCGAGGAAGCCGGACGGCGCAGAGCCGAGCTGGAATCCGTCGACAATGATCTGCCGGTGTTGCTCGGCACACAGACCACAGAACTCAGGCAAGTCGGCCTGCTGGATGTGGACCCGGTCGCCGAGGTCCGTAGCCTCGCGGCGCATTCATCCGAACATTCCGGGCTGGATCGCTTGGCCGGCGCCCTGGAGAGGTTCTTCGATCACGAGTCGCGCGCGGCCCTGGACCCTGAGCGATACACGAATCCGTACGAGATCGTCGACGGATTCGAACAGAAACATCCGGATACCGCCCTCTACGGCATCGACGGGCTGCAACAGCGTCACGCTTTCGAGCTGGCACAGATCTTCCACGATCTGCTCACTCGCTACCCGATTCAACTGCGTGAGATACAAGTCAAGGTGGTTGCGGAGGGTGATGATATCTCCGGCGAAGCCTCACCGCTGATCACCGAAAGAGAAGTATCGGCGTACTCGATCAAGATTTCCATCAATGCCGGCGCATCGCCATCCGCCCTGGATGAGGACATGCGCGACATTGCCGTTCGAACCTTCCACAACGCGATGATCTATTCTGGAAGGTGGCGCGCGGAAAGTCGCGCACTCCTAGACCTGGACGAATACTACCTCCAGCACGGAGGCGACCCCAACAATTCCGCGACCTGGCTGCGCGAACAATTCAGCGCCGATAGCTTCCGGGCCGACGGATCACTCGATATGCGGATAGCATTGGAGGAGTCGGCTTCGGCGATCGTCAACAATAGTCCCGACATAACAGCGGGCCACCGGGTATTGGAACGAACCGTGGTGGACAGCGCTCGCGAGTGGGAAGGTCGTAACGAGCTCGTCCTCAGCCCACTTCGCTCCGAGTCCGCGACAGCCATCCAAAGTATCAGCGATATGGCTGCTGACCTCGGAATGCAGCTCGTCGGCCTGGAAGTAGTCGATTCCACGACCCGTCGTGAAGTCGCCGACGTGATCCGCTACCACCAAGAACTGATCGGTGAACTCGGTATCGTCGGCCTCGATGTACGGCCGATGATGCGTGACCATCGAATCGGATACCTGCACCCGACTCCTGAGGGATCGTGGATCAGATGGAATGAACGATTTGCCACCAACCGAGAGCTATCGCGTTACGTCAACGAGGACGACGTCGACAATCGCGAGAATTCCGGACCACGGGATCACCCTGTCAGCCGGTTGTTCAGTCACGAAATCGGGCATGACGTACAGTCCCGTCCGACCGAGGAAGCTGCACGCGATCTCACGGTAAGTGAACGCGCAGCCCAAGACTGGGAGAATGTACTCCCTGCTGTCCTCGAAGTGTTCAGCCGCACCGGAGGCGACCCCGAAAACCAGGAAGAAGTCAAAATCTGGCTGCGTCGCATTCTCAGCGGCTTCAGTTTCGACAGCAATGGCGACATTGTTCCGAAAGAGGCGTTTCCAGAGGCATACACGGCATGGGCACACGGAAGTGCGAACGAAGTACAGCGGATCATGGCGACCCACATCGTGGAACGAGCCAGGAACGCAGCAGCCCGTGGACGCCGCGCCGACGAGATCGGCATGCTGCGCATGGAGGCGCGAGATTGCCTGGTGAGGTCGAGTTACGCCCTGGGCCAGCTGGATCTGTTCCGTGGCGGCGTCCCCGCACCGGAAGATCCGCGGTGGGCGGCACTGGCGGACAACGTCATTGATCAGCCGCCGACCACATGGCAGCAGATGGTCGCGAACCTGCTCGCGTCCACCACCGCAGACACCTCGCTGGTTTACGTGGAAGGGGCAAGCCGCCACCACGTACTCACTCTCACCCGGTTCGACCTTCCCGCAGGCCCCGAGATCGTCGTATTCGACAGCCGACTGCACGGCCCGTACGAGCTGAGCGCTTGGGAGAAACTGAGTCTGGAGAACGGCGCACATCGAACCGCGCCCACGCGTGCAGTGCTCTTCACCATGAACGACGAAAACCACATGGGGCCTGACTTCGACTCGATTCTGCAGTCGGATGCCCCGCGCAGCACCAAGCCTGTCGAAGGCCCGCTCGGCGAGCCGCCCGGCGCCGACCGATCCGTTGATCCAGTCGTGTCGCGTCTGCTGGAAGTGCTGGACGAGCAGCGAATCCGCTCGGCGCGCAACGGTATTTCGCTCGAATTCGCGAGGAACGCCATTGCACCGGACGGCATCAGCCGTCACGAACTCACGCAGGTACGTGAGCTGATCGATGAGCTACTCGATCACATCAAACGTCCCGCCGGCGCAGAGCCGCAGCGGTTCCAGCTCTTGTCGCACCTTTACCACGCGGTCGAGGCCCGACATGCCGCGGCCGGGCACGATCAGGCGATCGACGATCGAATCGTCCACCTGCATAAAACCCTGCGCCCCGCTGATCAACTCCGAAGTGGCGCCGCCGAATCCGATACCCACTCGCCGGAGCGGGTTCTGTTCGAATCCAGAAAGTCCTCGGCAAGATACGCGAGTAGGTTGCAGTACGGTCGCGAGATCTGGGGCGAGGTCGTCTCGGAGTTCACCGATGCGGAGCTCGCGGCGATACTGCCCTTCGCGATGGATCCGTTCGGGCACGGATCCATCGTTGACCTGAAGATCGCCCTGCGCGACCACCATGAGCTCTCGCCGCAGCAGGCCAACACCTTGGCAGCCATCAATGCCGTTCTTGCCCGCCGTCCGCTGCCGGAGCCGATGGTGGTGAGCATCAGCCTCCCCGACCACCTCGTGGATATGACCGCGGGCCCGATCGAGCCTGGGACCGAGGTCCATTTGCCCGAGTTGACGCTGGCAACGACGGGAGTGACACCGCCCATTTTCGGGGACCGGCGCAAGGTCACGCTGACCGTTCCCGCAGGGACCCCGGCATTCCCGTTGTTCGTCCTGCCTGATGCGTCGGCGATCTTTCCGCTCCAGTTGCTCCCGAATGGTCTGACGATCCGCATCGACCAGTCCAGAGACATGGGCGAAGACCACTGGCTGTTTCATGCGACGGTAGTGGCAGGTCCCGGAACGCCGGTGGGCAGCGAAGCTGCTTCGCTGTGGGCGGCCGTGGATGTAACGCCAGCACCTGACGCGGTCACAACGCCCGCGTCGCCTCCTGCCGAGCCCCCGCGTACCGCGGCTCAGCTCGGGCACAGCGCTGCGTCGTCCGAATCGAATGCAGCGCACCACAGCCCACTCTCGTCGGCGCAGCCCCCGTTACCCGTGCCATCCGATCCGGGCCTCCGTGCTGTCATCGCAGGTATCGAACGCGCGTTGATCTGGTACGAAAAAGACAACGAACTGATGGCCTCGCTGCTGTCAGCCGAGAACAAGGCGCACCGCCACCAGGACATGTACCTCCTGCGTGCGATGACGGCAGACGCTGCCGCGGGCGGAATCGTCGCAGAACTTTTGGTTCCGCATTCGCCGCCGGGTGGCAAGCCCTCGTCACACCCCGTCTTCCGCCTGCTCCAGGCTGTGCATCATCGCGCCCTTTCCGGTCTGGAACCCGACGTAGCCCGTTGGCACACGGTCATGGGAGGCCAACCAGCGCACACCGATGCCGGTCTGGAGACGATGGCGGCGGATGTTCTCCGGACCATCCGCGACAATGCTTCGGAACTGGCGCCATTCTTGCTCCGCGGCACACAGATCAACGATCCGGCGCGATCACGTTTGCTGTTGCTGGTGGAAATTCTCGCGGCCCGCGCCACGGGGCTGCCCTTGCGGGTGTTGTCGATCGGCGCATGCGGGATGCTGGATGCGCGCGCCCACCTGTATCGATTCCTCTTCGCGGGTGAAGAATACGGTAATCCCGAAGCCGCGACCGTTATCGACGATCGCTGGTCCGGGCGGCCCGATCAGATGGACCAGGCTCGCAATCTGCTCAGCGTGTGGCCGCGCGTAGTCGAGGTCGCGGGCGCCGACCTCGACCCGCTGCAAGCCGACAATCTCGACGATCAGCGGCGCCTCGCCGCAGGATTCGTCGGCACCGACAACGATGCCGTGCGACGGATCCAGACCTCGTTCATCGACGCGCAACGCGCAGGCGTTATGCCGATCGACCAGGAAAGCGCGCTCACCTGGTTGCCGCGTCGACTGGCCGCAGACAGGAGCGGCAGCGCCACCATCGTGTGGGATTCGATGCTGCGCAGATATCTGACCCCAGAACAGAATGCCGAACTCGACCAGAGCATCGAGACCGCGGGCGCCGCCGCCACACCACAGAACCCGCTGATCCATGCCAAATACGAAATCATCGACGGACAAGAGGCACTAACGGTCCGGCTGTACCTCGGCACGGAGACGCGCGAATTCGTCGTTGCGACCGAGCTGCCGAATCGCTCCCCAGGCATCGACATCGTGGACTTCTTCACGGCAGCAGGCCTCTTGCCTGACCCGAATGTTCTCCCTGCGCCGGACGGTCCGCAACCGGCATTCAACGCCGCATCCAGCCAGGTGCCGACGGCGCCCGGCGACCATTCGACGCAGGCGGCCGGCCCGATTGCCGCCGTCAGCGATCTCGGTGTGGGTCCGGAACATGGTGGCCGCGACTCGAACGAGGACGCGTTCGGATTCGTCACGGTGACCGTAGACGGCGAACCGGTGCAGCTCGCCGTGGTCGCCGACGGAGTGGGTGGCTCTGCTCGCGGCGGCGAGGCGGCGCAGGCAGCAGTACATGCGGCCATCGCCAGCATGTCGGCTGTTTCGACAGAGCTCGGATCCACGGGCCAGTTCGATCCGCTCCGCGTCGTGCGTCGCGGAATGTCAGCTGCCCGTACCGCGGTGGCAGATCTTGCCGAAACCCCCGGACAGCCGAATTCTCCCGATTCCACGGCCGCGCTCGCGGTGATGCGATCCGGAACCCTCGTCATCGATTCGGCCGGGGATACCCGCGTGTACTGGCTGCCGATGGACGGTGGGGAACCGAAGCAGCTCAGCGTCGACGACACGATCGTGCCGAAGCTGATCGCCTCTGGCATGCCCGAAGGCGAGGCGTTGCAGCTGTCCTACTCCGGCCAGACCACGCGGTCGCTGGGGCGCCCCCTCCCCGACGACGCGCAATCGCACGCCACGAAGATCCCGATGGAAGGCCGCGGCTACGTGCTCATCGCTACCGATGGCGTCTGGCACGACACCTACCAACCCGACGCACTCGCCGCGATCGTCCGACAAGCACACGAACAATCCCCCGGCGACCACCGCGCCGTCGCCGCCGCGCTCAACGAACACGCCCACACCACCGGCAACCACGACAATATGACCAACCTGCTGATCTGGCACGAACCAGCAGCACCGACACCCGATCAGCCCAGCCCCCATGCCGACCCCCGCCAAGGGTTCATGCAGTCCGCGGATCCGGGCCGACCTGCCCAACCCGGACATGGCACCTCCGGTGGCACCGGCCGTACCCCCGGCCCAGAAGTCAGCTATCAACCCGCCCATGACTTCAACCCTCTGGCACGAGAACACACCTCCCGCCCTTCCACACCGAGCCGCCGACTCGGCCCGGATGGCTACTCCCCCGGCATCTTCAACCGCTTCAACAACTTCCAGGACCCCACACCAGAAGGCGGCCCGGACAACAGATCCGAGCAGCCGGCGAATGGTGACATCTCGACATCGAGTAGTCCGCCCTCGCGGGTACCCGCCATCGTCTCGGTGGATCGTGATGAGCTCACGGAGTTGTTCACCGCATACGGCAACGACAATTCCAGTGAGCTCACCTGGACCGGCGCGGACAGCACATACTCGGTGGAACTGCCCGACGGCCGCACCCTGTGGATCTTCTCCGACACCTTCCTCGGCACGGTGAACCCCGACGGTTCCCGAGCGAACGTGCGGCAACATGGCGGCCAGACGCCGTTCATCCGCAACAGTCTGGTGATCCAAGACGGAGACCGGCTCACGACCATATATGGCGGCACCGCGGACGCGCCGTTGTCGGTGCTGGAGCCACCCGCCGACATTGGCCGCGCCGTCTACTGGGCCGGCGATGCCATGGTGGTCGGTGAGTTCGTCGAGATCGTCTATCGGCGCTACCGGCCGACCGGGCTTCGTGGCGACAAGAGGTCCGACGGGCTGGTCATCGCGCGGTTCGAGGCGGCGGACCCGGCCCAGCCCATCGATGTCACCGTGCGGGAATCGTCATGGGGCGTGTCATGGGGGTCGGCGCTCCACCGCGCCGACGGCTACACCTACATCTACGGTGCGCACGACCATGGCAAGGGCCGGCGATACCTCCGTATCGCCCGTGTCGCGGGTGAGAGCCTCAGGGGGGATTGGGAGTACTACACGGGCGACAACGGGTGGAGCGCCGACGAGCGTGCCGCAGTGGATCTGATGGCCGGAGTGTCCAACGAGTTCAGCGTTATCCGCCACGCTGACCGATACCTGCTCATCACCACTGACGGGACCGAAATCTACAGTGCCAATATCGTCGCGTACGCCGCGCCGACACCGCTCGGGCCGTTCGTGGACAAGACGGTGCTCTACACCACACCCGAAACCGGCCTATATGGAACGTACAGCGACCCAAACGCTATGTCCTACAATGCGCTTGCGCATCCACATCTGGATCGTGGTTCCGGTGGGCTTGTTGTGTCGTACAACGTCAACTGGGCGGTGCCCGAGGACTGGCCCGAGGGGCGTCGCCCCAGGCTTGTTCTCGACGACGTCAGCCTCTACCGCCCCCGCTTCCTGACCGTCCGCTTCGACACAGCACCGGGCACCGATGCGCCATCCGACCAGACCCAAGACCCCGAGGAAACCAGTTCGTCCACCCCGACTGGATCCGATCCTGGCACCCGGCGACCAGGCGGGGGCCCTCCGCTTCGGTTCGAACCGCCCAACGTGGTCGACGACAACCCCCAGCTCGATCAACCTCTTGCCCGGGCGCCGCACCCGCGTAAACAGCAGCCCGGCCTTACCTTCGGCTTCGCTGTCGATGCCACCCCTTCCGCACACGCACTCGATAGGAATCACCCGTCGAAGGCGGGCCCGGATACCCGGCCACGCAGCGAGCAACCAACCCCCGGTCGTTTGACGCATGTCCGGCGACTTGCCGAGGCCGAGCTCGGCCGGATTCGAGCCCGACGCGATCACGCCGCCGATGCACTGCGGTTGGACCCCGACGCAACAGATAGCGCGTTGCTGCGCGAAATCGCGGCAACACATCCCTTCGATGACACCTTCACACTCCGCACCAGTCCCGAGGGCATCGAACGCGTTCGCGACATCGAAAGACATCTGATCGCGGCGGACCGGGTCCGCCGCCTCGACGGCGTCGCCAAAGATCTACTGCAGGCCCAGGTTATCGCGGCACGCTACGGCGGAAACATCGACGCGGAAGTGGCCAGGGTAAGAGAAGTCCTGCAAGAGGACGCAACCGGGCTCGGCAATATCGGTGCGAGTCTCCCCTACGACCGCCGCGCATCGGTGGCCCGAATCATCAACGACATGTATCGCGCGGAGGTGATATCGGAACCCGGTTCGACCGCGCTCACCGAAGCCGACCTGGAAGCCCTGTCGGGCGGGCGGTTCACACAACCGATCACCATGAGCCGCATCAACGCCATACTGGAGCAGCTCGGAGACGACGCTTCAGTGGTCGTAGACAGCGGCGGCGAGCATGCACGACCGTTCGTTCTCGAGCACTATGACGACAGCATCGTGCGGATCGACCCTGACGCCGACGTGGATCTATTTCGCGTCGACGATCAGGCACCACTTGCCAGGGCCCTCTTCTTCGACGGCAGTGGCAATCCGGTGCCGCTCCCCGTGGTGGACTGGATCAGCACCTCCTACGACCTCGAGCATCCGTTCCAGCTCACCGTGGGGCCCGGGGCATCAGGTGATGGGAACCCCGCCCCGGGTGTTCGGGCAGAGTTCGACGCAGCCGGCGTGCTGATCAGGCATATCGACAGCGCGGGCACCGCCAGGTATTTGGTCGCAAAACCGGCGCCGGGCTCTTCCCAAGGAAACTGGCAGCTGCCTGGTGGCGCTTTGCATTCCGACGAAACTCCCGCCCAGGGCGCAGCGCGTAAGCTCGTCGAAGATTACGGCGTACGCGAGAACGAGGCGCAGAGACTGCGACTCATCGATATTCGGGCCGCACATTCGCCCGAGGGCACATACACCACCTTGCTCGCCGACACCCCGGAACAGTTCGACATCGTCAGCGATGGCATCGAAACCGAGCGCGTCGAATGGCTCACCCGCGACCAACTGGCGGCGAAGGTCACCGAGGGCGAGGTACATCCCGCACTCGCCGCGGATCTTCCCGATCTCCTCGGCGGAATGGGCGTCTGGCCCGCTGAACCATCCTGGAGACTCGCCGCGTTCCACCGGCTATACCAATCAATCCGCCAATCCGAATCACTCAGCGGCGACGTCTCCAGCGACTACGAATCTCATGCGAATCGGGTGCGGCAGAACCATCCCGACTTGGACGAGCGTCTGATCCCTGCGTACGTCGCAATCGCCACATACGCCACGAATAACTACTTCGAGGCGATGAATGACGCGCTCCGTTCCGGCGACCCCCAACGAATCGCCGAATATCACCACCTGATACAAGGTCTCACTGCTGCGCTCGAAATACTTCCCGCCTACACGCGGTGGGTACACCGAGAGGTCAACGTACCCGGCGGCCTCATCCGGATCCTGGCCGAAAACCGGATCGGTACGATCATTACGGCACCAACCTTCTCGAGCGCTAGCACAAAGGATGACGCCTACTACCCCGGAAAAGTGAAGTTCATCATCCGTTCTTCCACCGGCCGAGACATCTCGCAGATCTCCGACAATCCGGAGGAGGGCGAAGTCTTGTTCGCCCCTGGCGCCCATTTCCAGGTCGTGGACCGGAAATGGAAAAACGGGCGTCTGGTGATCGAATGGCTGGAAGTGCCTCCACCGCAGGGTTACCCGAGTCCAGGTGGGGTCAGTGTGCCCACCGCACCCGGCGTTCCCGCCATGTTCACAGTCGAGAACCCGAAGCAGTCCGGGAGCAGTGGGCAGCCTCCGGGCCCGGTCGTGTCGTTCCACGACGCCCGCGCGACTTCTGGAAACAACCCGTTCGATCCGAAAATCGAACGCCACACTATTGCCGGCAGGCCCACCCGCCCAGTTGGCCCCGATGGAAACGACCCGACCGTCTTCAACCGCTTCAACGAAGGCTCCCCGGATCGACAACGGCACAGCGATCCCGAAAAGCGCAGTGCCGGACGGAATTCCGTACCGGCCGAACCCGAATCCACCCCGCCGACTCCGACTGCCGGACAGCCCGGCAACAAGCCAGGGACGACACCGGGCATCGCTACACCGACCGCGTCGCCCACGCCACGCGAGGAGCCCGAGCGTTCGCCGGACGGACTGGAGCCGGCAACGGCCGATTCCACAGTCGAGCCGATTGGTGGCGACGAGAAGATCACCTCGCTGCCGAAGCTGATTCTCACCGACCGCAAGGTCGGAATTCGACTCGGCGCCTCGGCGCTCGACAGTACCGGCGCTGCCATCATGAACGGGGCTATGGCCCTGTGGTGGATGCAAGAAGCAGGGCCCGCCGTGGCGGGGGCCGTTGGATTGCTGGTCAACGGATCCGGCATGGTCCTCTCACCGCTCGGGGGCTATATGGCCGACCGCGAGCCCAAGAAGATGATGTGGGGCGCAGGCGGCGTAATGACGGGCACAGCGGTCATAGCGATCGCCGCGCTCGGGACGGGAATGCCATACACCGTCCCCATTCTCATCGCAACCACAGTCGTGGGAGCGGGTGCTTCGACCCTCTTCGCAAGCAGTGCCGACAAGATAAACAACCTCATGGTCGGCGATGCGCAAAGCGGGCTCACCCGCTTCAACACGCTCAACACGAACGTCCCTCGGGTGGTCGGGAGCGCGGCGGCGCCAGGGATCGTGGCTGCCGGTATGTGGATGGCGCCGGCGATCGATCTCGGGGCGAAACTTGTCAACCTAACAACGTTGTCGAAAATACCGGACCTCCCGACCCAGCCGAAAGAGGGTAAGTTCCGGGAACGACTGCGCGATTCGGTCGTCGAGGGCGGGCGTACGATCTACGGCCACGACCTTCTGCGACACATCAACAACGCCCACGCAATCACCAACGTCTACACGGGCATGCAGTTCACCGTGATTACGTCGCTACTCGCCAATTCGGGCATGTCGGTGGCAGAAATTACCGCAGCGTCGTTGATCATCCCCGCCGGGGCGGTCGTGGGGATTGTCGTACCCACCAAATGGCTGAACAACTTCCGCATCAAAACGACGGTCGCGATAAGAGCGGCTGGTATAGCCGCGGCCGGTATCGCGGAGGCGTTTACGACCGATCCTTTCCTCGCCACGTCGATCTACGCTGGTGGCTGGATGCTCATCAGTTCGACCGGCGTACCCATCGCCACCTACGGGCGCAAGAAGACACCCGAGAACGTATTCGGGCAAGTTCAATCCCTGCGCAGTATGACGATGCGGGGTGGGGTTGCTCTGGGCGTCGGCGCAGGCGGTGGCGCACTCGCGCTCTGGGGGCAGGCGCCCACGGCGACAGCTCTCGCCGCAGGCTTCGGCGCCGTAGGGGCCTGGAGGGTTCTGCAACGACTCTTCGGCCGCCACAAGGCCCGCACAGTCCTCGACTGCATCAACCAAACCACCGAGGTCACAAAAGCACTCGGACTCCGGCACGGAACCACACTCAAACGAGGACACAACAACCCCAAACACCTCGCCAACGCCATCGGGACCCAGCTCGTCGAGCTTCCCTACACCGGCGACCCCCAAGCGGCGATATCGGCCTACCTCGACAAGCTCGCCGACAAGATCACCGACCCCGACAACCCACTGGACACCACCGTATTCCTCTACGACTACGGCAAAAAGAAGGGTATGCACTCCGCCGTCGCCACCGACATCGGCAACGGCGCCCTCCTCATCTTCGACACCAACATCAAAGACCCCGAAGGCACGGACCCCGACGACCCCGACCGCATCCCCCGCGTCCGCACCAGCGACGAATACACCCTCCCCTACGCCGACGACATCCAAAAGATCTACATCGCCGAACTCACCACCGACGAGAATTTCGACCTCACCAACCTCCACCCCCACCAACCAGACCAACCCCAACCACGCAAAGCCAAAGTCAAAGGCGAACCCAACAACGAGGACGAGACCCCGCCCGAGAAATCACCGGTGGGCGAATCTGATGGCGCAGAACAACAATCCGGCACGCCCCCTCAGGCACCGTTCGCGAATCCAAGACTGGCGCCCGACCGCCAGATCGAGCTCATCAGCGCCGAGCTGACGAAGGGGCTGACCTATACCGCGGCCCGCATCGGCTGGCACAAGGCGCTGACGGCCGGACTGCGCCGAACGATCCGCAATGGCGAGGTGCCAGAGGGGCAACAGCTGGCGTTCGCCAGCCACTTGGCTGAAAAGCTGTCGATTTCGCCGGAGTCGATCCTCGCCACCTATCACGATCTGGCCGACGAAGGCTATCTGCGAACCTTCGGATCAGCTACCACGGTGAACGAACGGCAGCAGTGGCCGGACGAAGCAGCGCCGGACGTAGAAATCCCGCTTTCGGTCGAAGAGACACTGACGATCCTCACCGGCGAGCCGTCACCGGACACGCTTGTGAACGCGGCAGCCGCAACCAACTGGGCAACGGCGCTTGCGCCCGCGATTCGGCAGAAGATCATCGACGGCGAGTTCGGCCCCGGTGTCCTCATGACCTCGACAACAAAGCTCGGACGCGCTCTTGGTGCATCGCCAGGCGCGATTCGGCGCGCCTATCGAGTTCTCGCGGACGAAGGCCTCTTGGTGATCACGCCTAAGGGCACCTACGTCACGGACCCGGATAAACCGCCGGTAGCAACCGGCAACGACCCTCAACGCGCCGAAGTCACCCGGGCGGAATCGGCGCCCACCCCGGACAGTCTTACTAGCAAGACCCCTTCCTTGCCGAGACGTCCGGAACCGGGAGTCATCCGCGATGTGGTTCCCGGGCATGAGAGCCTGCTCGACGTCGATGCCGATCCACACGCACCGTCCGGCTTCTATCACTCCCCCGTCGCGCATAGGCCAGAGAGCACACGCAACACCACACCGCACCAGGCGCCGGACCCTGTTCTCAGCACACCGGCCTCGTCGGCACCCCCGGATGCGACGCTTGACGACCCCCAAGCCGGCGGTGATGCCGGCCCCGTAGCGCTCTCCGACGACGACGCCGGACCGCTCGAACCGTTGGGTTTCTACCACACACCCGTCCTGAGTCGGGCTGATCCGCCGGCTGGACACGACAGCTCCCCGCACCAGGCGACCGGCACGCTACACGGCCAACCGACTCCCTCCGCAGCGCACGTGTCCGGCACCGAAACACCTGCGCTCGCCCAGAAATCGGCGCGACCCGGACTGCTCGTCCGCCTGGTGCCACCCGGGGTGCACACCGCCGAGATCGTCGGCAACGGTTCGAAGACCTCGTCGGCCGTATACCTGCGGCGGGTCGCTGAGCAGGCATTACTGAGTCGCGGTTTCGCCGATCTGCCGGTCACCTCTGGACCTGATGGGGCACTGATCTTCGAGGGCGGCGTGGGCGCGACCACGCAGCACGACTTCTTTGTCGGCGCCGTAGTTGCCGGCGACGATATCCGGGCGATCGGTATCCACGCTGAACGCAATCGTCCGATGACGCCTGCCGGCCGAGCCCATGCCTTCCGACGGCGCGAGCAGCGCTGGCTCCGAACGGTGGGCATCAGTGATCACGTTCGGCTGTTGGCCGCCAAGGAAAGCGCCCGCAGGGCGTGGGCGTCCCTCACCGGGGAGATGCCCTCGTACAAACAATTGGACATCACCTTCGACCCAGCCGACAACGATGCGTTCACCGCCGAGGTTCTCATCCGCAAGACGGGGCAGCCGACTCCCCCGGTGGCCGAAATGTCTGGACGGGTCACCGTCGATGCCGATCTGGTGGTCGCCGTTACCACCGTTCCACACCAGGCGGCGATCGACGCGGCCGAAACGGCCGGTCTGTCACCGCACGAGGCAGCGTTACTACGCCGTTTCGCACAAGGAATGCTGGACACGCAGACCGCCGCCGAGCTCGGCGTGTCGGTGTCGGCGGTCACGCGTGACGGCCACCGCATCAAGGAGCGACTCGGCACCCACGACCGATTCGAGACAGTCCTGGTCGCGCTCCGCCGAGGCATCATCAGCAGCGCGAACCCCGAATGGCTCGCGGCGAGGTTCGCTCGGACGATTCGGATCCTCGATCAGCTCGCAGCAGGAAAATCAGTCCCGGAGATCGCGGCGATCTGGGAGGTATCGGAACATGTGGTAGCCGAACGCCTGCGTCTGGCTCAGGACCTCTTGGGTCCCGGCGAACCCGCGGAACTGGCCGTCAAGGCACGCCAGCTCAGATTCACCGGCGAGGCGGATCCGCTCTTCGCCTCAACGGACGATCCCGCGATCCGCGATTCCCCTGTGCGCGGCGACCACCCCCATACCCGCGACGCCCCAACCGAAGGCGACCACCCGAGCGTCCGAGACAACCCGCACGCTCCGAAAACCGGCGGCACCGGACAGACCCCCGGCCCGCAAGTCGGCTACCTGTCCGACGTCGAGTTCAACCCTTACGCACGCGAACCCCACACTCTCGTAGGCAAACCTCGACGCCAGCTCGGCCCCGACGGGCGAGACCCAGCTGTTTTCAACCGCTTCGACGAACCTTCCGAACCCGAACCCGGTGAGACCCCCGACGAACCCACCCCAGGTAAAAAGGGCGAGAACAATGGCCTGCCCGCCAACAATGATGACTCTTCCTGGAAATCCTCCCTGCGTTGGATTCGCAGCAAAGGACCGAAGAAGCCCGCAAACCCGGAACTCGCAGCGCAGGCCAGGGGCTCCATAACGACCTCTATCGCTGATAGCGCCGTCACGGTCGCCTTGCCGTTGTCATTGCGCGAGATGGGTCTTCCACTGGACGAAGTCGCTCTGGCAATGATCGTGCCTCAGGCGGCTGCGATAATTACCCAAACAGCGGCCGGGCCCGTTACTGACTTGGGCGACAATCGGACGGCGCTGATCGGGGCTTCAGGGGTCGCGGGCGGGGCTATGCTCGGCGCCGGCGGCTGGGTGCTGCTCGATTTGCCTGGAGCCCCGGCCGCCCTCATCACCGCGGCGACCGCCGCCACGATAGCCAAATCCATCATCGATAACGCGGGCCCTGCCTATCGTGCCAAGCTGTCCAAAACGGACGAAGATCGCCGTGCCGCTCAGCGATATAATGTCATTCAGACCGCGCTCGCCAGCGCGGTCGGAAAAGCAGCAGGCCCCATCCTCGGGCCGGCCTCGCTGGGCGTGAGCGGCGCGCTCCATCTGAGAAATATCGGGGTGTTGAAAAAGCTGCCCCCGATGCCGCCGAAGCATAATGAAGAACGCCAAGATAAGTCTGGCAAACCTGGCATACTCGACGGTCCCCGTCACATGTTCAAAGACCGATTTATCAAATACTTTTTGGTGCTCACTCCCCCGTCAGTTCTCGGGGCAGAGGTAGGCGCTATTCTTTTGGTCGACATAATTAGCCAGGGCGATCATTCCGTTGGAGTACAGGCGCTTCTGGCATCCGGGATCGCCACCGGAATGGTGGCGACCAAGCACCTGGTTCCAACCAAGTTGATCGAGCGCGCCAAACTAAAATTCACCTATCCGATCTCAATGGCGTCATCGGCGTTTCTGTTGCTCGCCTATGGAAACAGTTCGGAACCACATATCCTTCTAGCCGCAATGGCTGCCGTCGGTTCAACCAATTATGTCAACAACATCGCCTATCAGGCCCATCAGAATCGCGCAATTCCCGACAGCGCCCTCGGAGGGGCGAAATCGACACTCGATATATTCGGAACCGTCGGAAGAATAGGCGCGCTCTCCTCTATCGCTGCCGTTTTGCCGGTGATGGGTAACCATTCTCTAGCGATGGCGGCAGCCGGACTTTTCGGGTTGACAACCGTGGGGGCAGCAGCGGTCGGGTTCGCTGCCCGCAAGCAGACCTATGAACTGCCACCAGCTGGTGACGGATCAGCCCAGCCTCCCGACTCCGCCGTCGTCCGGTACGGCGCCATCCAACTCGCCCGCGTATTCCGGGCGTTCGGCACCGATCTTTCCCCCGAGCCCGACGAGAACGACCCACGATGGGACGCCGAGGACAACTGGAAGCCCCTCGAAGCCGTACTGGGCGCGCAACTTCGACCCATTTCGACCGAGGGCGGCGACCCCATCGGCCGTGTGGTCGATGCAGTCCGAACTCGACAGAACGGCATCGACAGCGCCTATATGATCGTTCGGCAGGGCGCCAACGTATTCGGCCTCGCGGCCGTCAACTTCGAAGGCAATGTTCTGCTCTTCGGCCCCCTCGTCGACGAGCACGACATCGACGTTCCACGGGTACGAACCATCAGCGGTAACCAAAGCGTCGAAGACGTCTGGCCAGCCACCGGCGAGATCAGCGAAGCGTTCGCCGCCTTCTTCACCATCAATGAGGGCGTCCCCGTCGCTCGCGATCTCGGACTCCGTGCCCGCGCGAATACCAGGCACCCCGCCAAAATCCCCGACCAGCCAGATGCCGACCGGCGCGCTGAAGAGATCGACGCGTACCTGGAAGGTCTCGCCGAGCGACTTGTCGAATTGGAGGAAGGCGCGGACGTTCCGAACCCACTCGAGGAGTCCGACGCGGCGTGGCAGGCACGCTTCGATGCCGAGATCGAGCGGACAGAATCGGCGCAGCGCGCGATCGTCCGTGGGCTGCGCAAGGTCGTGGCGGCGCCGAGACCGATAGTGATCGAACGCCCTGCATCCCAGCGTTACGCCATTTACACACCCCTCGGCCTCGAGCAGCGATTCGGCTCACTGAAAGCCGGACGGCGGCACTCCGGCCCCGTGGCGTCGATCCGACCCGCTGTCAGTCCTGCCGACCGAGAACGGACAGCCGACGGTTCCGCCTCGTACCGGAAGCCAGGCTCGCAGGTCCGTGCGAGCCTCGTGGCAGGCCCAGCCTGGACTCGACCGTCGACCTCGTCGGATTTCCTCGACCTTCCCCGAGACAAACCCAGTGACACCTGGTTGGAGCCCGGCATCGCCATGCCCTACGGCCCCCGCGATCCGTCCGTCTGGTTCGCTGCCGAGCCCCATCGGCCAGGCGCGTTCGCGGGCGGTGAGCGAGGCAAGTCATCGGAGAGGCGATCTCGCCCTGTCTCTCCGGCCGTAGATACAGCGGAGGCGGCCACCCCGGCGAATGATTCCGGTGGCGAACAAGGGCCTGGGGTGGCAGGCACCGTCGAAGCGCCGATCACCGACCACGAGCACGATGTTCGGGCGGCGAGTTCCGCTGGCAGCACCAATCCGCTACTGACAGCGAGTGCCGAGCCCTACGGGATGGTCCGATGGGACCTGCTCGAGTCCGAGCACCTCATTCCTGCGATGCAGGAGGCATTCAAGCAAGCCGAGCTCGAGATCTCCGCTATCAGGGATGATCCCGCCCCGGCGACCATCGCAAACACTCTGGACCGATTTGCCGCCTCGGGCGGGCTCCTCGCTCGCGTGGAGGCAACGGTCAACCTCATCGAAACCAACCTCAACGACTCTGAACGGTTTCCTGGAATCGCGGACATCATCCTGGAAATCAAGGCGGCGTCCGCCGCGTTCCGCATAGAGATCATGGACGAACGGCTTTTCGAGCGAATCAAATCCCTCCATGATCAGATAGGCGCTCTGGGCCTCGACCCAGCCACCACGGAACACTTGGAACGCCTCTTCGAGGACTTCCGTCGCACCGGTATCCACCTATCGCCTGACGACAAACAAAGACTTGTCGATATCGACGCCGAACTCACAGGATTGATCGATACCTACGGCCGGAACCTGGACGAGGCGGGTTCAGAGACGATCGTGGTGGTGAACGACGTTTCCCGGCTGGACGGCATGACACCCGAGCAGGTGCGCGCGGCGAAAACCGCTGCCGAAGAACGCGGTCTGCCGGACAGCTATGTCATCACACCCGACAACCCGGCAACCGGCTACTACCAGCCGCTGCTCGCGGTATTGACCGATCGCGCACTGCGAGAAGAGCTTTACCGTGCAGCCTCCGAGGTCGGGCGGGGCGAGAACCACAACAACACTCACATCGCGGTCGAAATTGTGCGCCTCCGGGCCGTCCGAGCGCAACTCCTGGGCTATCCGAATTATGCCGAATTCGCCTCGGCGGAAGAACCATTGAGCCCGAAACAGTGGCTCGCCATGCAGGAAAAGCTCGGCCCGCCGACCGTTGCCGCCACCAACGACGAACTGGAGAGAGGGGCCGAGGCCCTTGGCCTGCCACGACTCGAAGCGTGGGATGTGCTCTACGCACGACAGGTTCTCCTCGAGCAGGAGCAGGGTATCGATGTGGCAGCCGCTCAGGAATTCTTGGAGTCCGATCAGGTACTCGAGGAAGGACTCTTCTTCGTCGCGAGAGTACTATTCGGCCTGACCTTCACTGAACGATTCGATTTGCCCCCCTACCACCCCGATGTCCGCACGTTTGAAGTCACAGATACCGCCGGGAACAAGCGCGGCCTCTACTTGCTCGACATATACGCCAGGCCGGGAAAACGCAGCGGCGGATCGACATGGGATCTGATCGACAAGTTCGACCCGACCGGGCAACTCCCGGTATTCTTCGAATCCATCTCTGTTGTAAAACCTCCGCTGGGCGAACCGACGCAGCTGACTTGGGCCCAAACCCTCACTCGGTTCCATGAATTCGGACACGTCCTGCACATTCTTCTGAGCGAGGGCGTCCGAGAACTCCTCGGCAACCGCGTGCCGAGGACCTTCGCCGAGTTCGCGGCGCAGGTGCTCGAAATATTCCGGACGCATCCCGACGTGATCCGCAGGTACGCGATGCGAGCCGACGCAGCGATGCCGCAGGATATGATCGAGAAGCTCCAGAACACCGGGCGATCCACCATGGGCATCGATATCGCACAAACTTTCGCGTACACACTGGTGGATGTGCTGTGGAATCAAATGGGTCCCGACCAGGTCCCGTCCGGCGCCGACTTGCAATCGCAGGTGCGGCAGATCGAGCAATCGATGTTGGCCGAGTACGGACTGGACATGACCTTTGTCGACGATGCCTTTCCACTACAGCATTTCCGCCACATGATCGGATTGGAATATACCGGTGTGATCTACTCCTACCCGGCCTCCGAACTCCTCGCAAGAATCGCTATCAAGAAGATCGTGCAAATGATCGAGCAGCACGGTTTCACCCCTGAGGTCGGCGAGTGGATGCACAATTCCATCTACCGCCACAAGGAGATCGGGCTGCGGCAGGTTCTCCACGAGTTCCTGGGCGAAGATGCCGATGTATCCCCCTACCTCGAACCGGCCGGTATCCAGGTCGACCAGAACCCCACCGCTGTTCATACTGCCCCGGCTTCAGCCGAGTCGGCAGCAGCCGGTCCCACTGCGCCGAACGACGATCCCTCGATCCGCGACTCCCCCGAGCACGGTGACCACCCCCAGAAACGAGACGCCCCCACCGAAGGCGACCATCCCAACGTCAGCGACCACCCCAGACAGTCGGCCCCGCCACACAGCGCCCCGTCGGCACCGACGACACCGCCCGAACCCGTCGACCCCCTGGCCCCCGAGGCATCAGCGGAACCGGCACGCCCCGGGTTGATCGCGCGACTCGTGCCGCCGGGAGTGCACACCGCCGAGTTCGTGGGCGAGGATCCGAACACCTCGCCGATCGTGAACGTGCGACGGGCCGCTGAACAGGCGTTGCGGAGTTTGGGCCTGGCTGACCAACCGGTCTCCGCTGGGCAGGGCGGATCGCTGATCTTCGCCGGTGGCGTAGGCGCGATCACGCAGCACGACTTCTATGTCGGCGCAGCGGTCGCTGGTGACGAGGTCCGGGCGATCGGTATCCACGCCGAGCGCAACGGCCCGGTCTCGCGCAGCACCCGGGCACTCGTGATGCGACCTGAAGAGGATCGGTGGCTGCGCACCGCGGCTGCCGGTGACCCGGTTCGCCTGGTGGCCGCAAAGCAAAGCGCGCGTCGTGCGTTGGCATCACTGACCGGGATGACGCCGTCCTACCAAGCGCTGCGGATCACATTCGCACCTGACGATCCTGATGCGTTCACCGTCGATGTTCTCAATAACGTAGGCCGAGCAGGCCAGCCGGTGTCCGCGATGCGCGGCCGCGTCGCCGCCGGGGAGGACGTGGTCGTCGCTGTTACCACCCTCCCGCATGGAGAGGGCACTGGGCGCGCGCAGCCGAATGGATTGTCTGTTCGTGAGCTAGAGGTCCTGCGCCACGTCGCCCAGGGCATGACGAACCCGAGAATCGCTGACGTGATCCATATGTCGGTGGATACGGTCACCCGTGACCTGGCGAGGGTCGGGCGGCAACTCGGTACCAACGATCGATTCGAGATTGTCAGGGAGGCACTCCGCCGAGGCATCATCGACACCGCGAACCCCGAATGGCTGGCGACGCAGTTCGGGCGTGAGATTACTGTGCTCACGCACGTCGCAGCCGGCAAAACCCGACCGGAAATCGCAGCGGCCATGCATGTTTCCGAGCATGCAGTGGCGGAATACCTGCGTCTGGCCCGGAACCTACTCGGTCCCGGCGAACCTGCCGAACTGGTGGCGAAAGCTCGGGAACTCGGATTCATCAGCGAGGCCGCACCCGGGGTTTCGACTGCCACAGAATCCGCATCGGCGGAAACTACGACGCAGCAGAACCCGAAACCGTCAGGGGGCGGCGGCCACACGCCCGGACCGACGTTGTCCTTCCAGGACGCCCTCGCACCAGAGCGCCGCACCCGGAAACGCCGTATGGAGATTTCCGGCGGGCTCGGACTGAACCCCGCCATACTGAACCACACCCCTCCGGGCGGTGGCGGGCAGGAATGGGGCAGCTCTGATTTCAATCAATATGCCCCGATCCCGACACCGGAATCCCCAGTCTCCGACGAACAAGACACGGCGGAGCCATTTGGCGAGACCGCCCACGATCCCGACACCGATGTAACGGTCGGGAAAGTCGCGATCAGGCCGGGAGCGGATCCGGAGAGCGTCCTGGATGACGCTTATGCACTGATCAGCGACGTGCTCCACGCCGTAGTCCCGTTCTGGCGGCCCGGTCAACTCCCGAGGGTCCGTCAGACCGTCAACGAACTGGTCAGCAACCTTCTGAACACACCGGAGGCCGCGGGAACGCTCGTGGCGACCACACGCGAGGTCAGCGGCCGCAAGGAAGTCGGGCTTCGACTGCGAGTTCGCGGAACCGACGCGATCAGTCTCGGACCGGTCCCGGAGCATGTAGACCGGCACGGGATTGATTTCAACACTGACGGTTACACATTCTGGGCGGTCATCGGAGACGGCGTCGAACCGACCGCGGAAGCAGCACCACGCGCCCCTCGACCTCTGCGGGCGAACCTGTCGCTCACCTCTGGTCACTTCGACCTGCGCGGCGACATTCGCGCGGCAGTCTCTGCGGGCCTGCCGTCTTGGCCGTCCACCGCGCAGGCCACGGTCGCGGAGACGGTGATCGACGTGGTGAACGAAGCCCTGACCCATGCTCCCCGGGTCGAGGTAATGATGGAGCCGCAGGAGGATTCGAGCCTGCAGGTGGGCATCTCGTTCTCCGGCGGTCTCGAAGTACCACCGGAAATCATCCGGGTGCTGGAACTCGGCGCAACAGTGTGGCGAGCCGACGTCGATCCCGGACTCCGAGATATCGTCGCCGATTTCCGCCGGAACGACGACGCGGTGATCATCGGTTCCCGTGATGCCAGGGTTGCCTCAGCCGGTGATCCGATCGTGGGATCGCAAGTCATGGAAATCCTCCCTCTGCCTCAATCGGTCACCGACGCCCGGACTTTGGTCGGCGACTTGATGTCTGGCCGTGGCGATGATCACGATGTCGAGGAGGTGATGTTCCGGGCCGATTTCATCGTTCAGAAACAGCTCTGGGCCTGGCAGGAGAACACCGAATTCAGGGCCTGGATCACTCGGTCGGGATTGCTGACGATGGAAATCGTGCGGCAGCACGAAAATGCCGGCAGCGAGCGAGTTTTCCAGTCTGTCTACCGGTCGTCGGGGGCGCGGGAACCCGAGTTCAGCGAGCCCGACGCAAGCCGGCGGAGCGCGGCAGACGTGCTGGGCACAATCGCCGAAGACCTTGGCGAACAACACCCCGCCCCCGCCGCCCCAGACGAAAACGCCGCCGCACCGATACGTCGCAATCTCGAAGATCTCCTGTCTGACATCGACGATGTGGCCCCACCGCAACAATCGAGCCCGGCAGTGGACCCCAGTGCGCGCACCGGTCACCCAGACCGACCCGAAGCACCGGTACCGTGGGCGCCGGCCGCGACCGACGAGGACGCGACAGGCTCGTCGAGTCCTCGGCAGCGTCCCCCGTCCGCGATGCCCACCTTCCGCGCAGCGGAAAACTTCGCTCCCGCACCGAATCACGCCGGTTCATTCCCCACCCCATGGCAGCAGAACGCGCAGGTCCGCGCGGAGACCCCCTGGTCCGGAGCGACTCAGGGGCCTGCCGCCGTCCGCGAACGTCTGTCGGATCAGATCCCAGATGGTGATGACCCCACTCCGGTGTGGGTCGCCTATGCCCCCGTCGACTTGCCTACTCGGACGTCGGTTCCCGCATTCGAGGTCGACAGGTTCTCCGCGGGGAGCTCGCCGGTGACCGTGGCAACCATTTCGGCCTATGTCACCTCCGGCGCTCTCGCGCATGGCGAGCCGGTGGAGCTCGTGGCGCGTATCCAGCAGATCATCGATGACGCCATCAACACCGATGAGCCCTTGCCGTACGGCGACACGCTGCTCGTGGATGTGATTGCGACCGACGATCCGGACGCGGCGCATGTGCACATCGTCGACGCAGAGCCTTTCGCCGGCCCGGGTACGTGGTCGGTATCCGGCGACTGGGAGGCCCTGGTGGAGGAGGTTCGCATCCACCTGGGGCTGCCTGCGGACATTTGGAACACCGGCGATGCCGAACTGAAGGACACCGAGCTGCTCCTGATCGGCAATGCTATCGCCGCCGCGAATACGGCGTCGCGATTCGGCGAGTTGGACAAGAGCCGCCGCATCCGCGCGGGCTGTCTCTCCACACTCGAAGATGTCGGCTATCACACCGCGGTCCAGGATGCACTGCGCAGTGGAGATCGCTACCTCATCGGCGCCGATCCCCGCACCAACGCATACGGTCGGTTGATCAACGACGGTGGCACCAGCGTCTATGGCCGAGCCACCAACTGCGTCGACACCTCGGCAGCCGGGTTGGCCTCATTCTTCGGCACGCCCGAGGTGGCACGCCCAATGTGGCTGCCGATCGCCGTCAACGGGGTCCCCGAACTCACCGGCGAATCGAACGGCCTCCAACGCATCGCCGACTGGCTGGGGCTGGAGTGGCCAGGGTTCAGTAGCAAAACCCCGGTAGGCGACGATCTCGACCTCATCCATGATGACGTAGATGCGATGGGGCCCGGCTCCGCGGCGGTGGTGGATGTGGTGTGGCACGCAATCGATCCGAACACCAGGGAGAAGCTTTACGACTCCGAAAATCGGCCAGTCACCGATGGTAGTGGCCATCTCCTACTGGTGGTCTATCCGCTGGACGCGGAGGGTCCGGTGTGGTGGGACCCTCAGAACGGCGAAACCTGGGACCAGCCTCCCCACAAGCTGCTCGATGACACCGCGCGGCTGCGGCACATACCCGTCCCCGCCGACCATGAGATCACCCTCGGCCGAGCGAACACGCCAAGGGGCGAGGGGGCCGACGAATCGGGCTCAGATGTTCGCGGACAGTCCAGCGCTCCTGCGGCACAGCCGGATGCACCGGATCAACATTTGACCCATGTCAGACGACTGGCCGAAGCAGAACTCGCCAGGCTTCGGACCAGCCGCGACCTTGCCGCCAAGTTACTGCGATTGGACCCCGAGGCGACCGACAGCGCATTGCTGCGCGAGATCGCGGCCACGCACCCCTTCGACGACGCCTTCAGCCTGCGCACCGGTCCAGAGGGCCACGAAAAGGTCCGCGACATCGAACGACACCAGATCGCCGAGGACCGAGTCCGCCGCCTCAACGGCGCCGTCACGGACCTACTGCACGCCGAGGTTTTCGCGGCGCGCTACGGCGGAGACACCGCCGCGAATGCGGCCAGGGTACGAGAAATCCTGGCAGAACTCAGTGCGGACACAACCGACCTCGGCGATGTCGCCGCACACCTCCCCGATGACGCCCGCGCATCGGTTGCCCGCATCATCAACGACCTGTACCGAGCGGAGATACTGTCGGATTCCGCTCGGGTGAACGACTCGACCGCGCTGACCCAAGCAGACCTGGAAGCGATGTCGGGCGGCCGGTTCACCCAACCGATCGCCCTTAATCGAATCAGCGCCATACTGGAGCGGCTCGGAGACGAGGCCTCGGTGATCGTGGACAGCGGCGAGCTTGCGCGACCGTTTGTTCTCGAGTACTACGACGATGTCGTGGTGCGGATCGCCCCTGACGCCGACGTGGAGATATTCCGGGCCGACGATCAGGCACCAACTGCTCGCGCCCTCTTCTTCGACGGCAGTGGCAATCCGGTCCCGCATCCCGAAATGAACTGGATCGGCGATGCTGACGCCGCCGCGAATACGGCGTCGCGATTCGGCGGGTTGGCCCAGAGCCGTCGCATCCGCCCGGGCCATCTCGGCAGACTCGAAGATTTCGGCGATCACGCCGCGGTCCGGGATGCGCTGCGCAACGGAGACCGCTACCTCGTCGGCGCCGACCCCCGGACCAACGCCTACGGTCGGTTGATCAACGACGGTGGCCCCAGTGTCTATGGCCGAGCCACCAACTGCGTCGACACCGCGGCGGCTGGGTTGGCCTCATTCTTCGGCACGCCCGAGGTGGCGCGACCAGTGTGGCTGCCCTTCGTCAACGGGGTGTCCCAACTCAGCAGCGAACTGAACGGTGACCATCGCTTCGCCGACTGGCTGGGGCTGGAGTGGCCAGGGTTCAGCAGAAGAACCCCGGTAGGCAACGATCTCGACCTCATCCATGATGAAGTAGATGCACGGGGGCCGGGCGCCGCAGCGGTGGTGCGCCTGCAGTGGCACGCAACCGACCCGGACACCGGTGAGAAGCTTTACGACTTCATAAACCGGCCCATCGCCGACAGTGGCCATCTCATACTGGTGGTGTATCCGCTGGACGCGATCGCTCCGGTGTGGTGGGACCCGCAGAACGGCAAGACCTGGGACCAGCCTCCCTACAAGCTGCTCGATTACGCCGGGCGACTGCAGCACATCCTCGTCCCCGCCGACCATGAGATCACCCCCGGCCGGGTGAACACGCCAAGAGGCAAGAAGTCCGACGACTCGGGCCGAGGTGATCGCGGACAGTCCAGCACCCCCGCGGCACATATCGACGAGCTCGCCCCACCACGCGAACCTGCCCCGCGAGTCAGCTACCAGCCCGATCCCGACTTCAACCCCTTTGCCCCCGAACGCCACACGCTGATAGGCAAACCTGGCAGGCAACACGGCCCCGACGGCCGAGATCCAGCCGTCTTCAACCGCTTCAACGATTTCGGTGGTTCGGACGGCGCTCGGTCATTCGACGCGATCAGGAAAGCACTGGCTTCGGGGTACGCGGAGGCCAACCGCGTCGGGGAGGCCCATCCGACAGCGCAAGCGTTGGCACAGATGAGTGCGCGCGAGTTCCGAGACGCCTATCAACAGTTGGGCCCGCAGGCGCGCCGGCTGGTTGACGAATCGGCGAATGCGGCGCAGAACGGGCCTGCGCTCTCCACATTGCACGGCTACGCGCTCAGTGAACTCGCTGAGAGGTTGCAGCCGGAGCCACTCGACCCCACCGGCACGCTGAGCGATGTCGAATTCACCGAACTCCGGCTGTCGGCGGCCGACATCCCCACCCGAGAGATTGCAGAAGCGCTCGGGCTGAAGGAAAGAACGGTGCGAGCGCACTTCGCGCGCATTCAGAACACACTCGATGCCGATGACACAGCAGCGGCAGTGGTCGAAGCGGTCCGTCGGGGCATCCTCGCCCTCGACGATCTCGCCCCCTCCGTCCACCTCCGGCCCGGCCCTGCCCTCACTGATCGAGAACACGAAGTACTCGTACAGATCGCACAAGGAAAGACGAGCGAAGAAGCCGCGGCCTCCCTGGTAATGGCCGAGGACACCGTCAATGCGCACATCCAACGCATCGGAGAAAAGCTGGGTTCTGCCACCCGACCGGGATCGGTGGCGATCGCCTTGCGCACCGGTCAGCTTTCTCCCGCGGACCTTGCACTTGCTGACTCTTCCGGCCCGACCGCACCCTTGACCGCACGCGAAGTCGAGGTTCTCATCTGGACCGCGGAGGGCATGACCAGCAAGGAAATCGCGACCGAGGTCGGTCTCACGACTCAGACCGTGGACTCATACGCATCGCGCACGAACCACAAACTGAACGTCGGAACCCGTGCGGGCGCGGTGGCGGTCGGCCTTCTGACAGGCTTGATCCCGGACACGTCGCCCAGCACCGTCCGTGGACCTGTTCACACCGCCGCCCAACCCGAATTGACCCCTCGCGAACGCGAGGTGACCGAGCTGATCGCAGCCGGCCGGACGAACGGCGAAATCGGGACTGCTCTCGGTCTCACCCCGGCGACCGTGAAGACCTACGTCGCCAACATCAATCAGAAGCTCGGCACTCACCACCGACCTGGGCTGGTGGTTGCGGCGATGCGTGCGGGGTACATCCCGGTGGCTCCCGAGCCCAGCGATCCGGACGCCACGAACCCGCTGCTTACCGCGGACGAGAACGTCGACGCCTACGGGATGGTGCGCTGGGATCTGCTCGAGTCCAAACATCTGATCCCGGCGATGGAGGCCGCGATCGAGGAGTTCAGGCGCGACATCGCCGCGATCACCAGCGCACCGGCGAGCATCGCCGAAACCCTCGAACGCTTCGCTGCGTCGGGGAAAGCCATCAGTCGAGTGGATCGAGTGGTTGCGGTTATTGCCGACAACCACAAGGATCCCGAACGGTTCCCCGGTATCGACGAGATCATTACCAAGATCAAGGCGATGAAATCCGATATCGTCCGGGAAGTATTCACGAATAAGGCCTTCTTCGATCGAGTGAAGACACTCCACGAACAGCGTAACGATCTGGCCCTCGACTCGGCCACCGAAGAACATCTGCAACGCCTCTACCAGGAGTTCAGCCGCACCGGCATCAACCTGCCTCGAGGGAAGAGGGAGCTACTCGAAGAAATCGATCGCAAGATCACCGAACTCATCGGCACATACAACGAAAATATGCTGGAGGCATATGAGGACTCGGCCATCCATGTCACCGAGGCCGAACACCTGTCCGGTATGTCTGCGGGGGAGATCAAGTCCGCGAGACGCGCCGCAGAAGCTCGGGGTCTGCCCGGATACGTGATCGAGCTGACTCCCACGTCCTCCGGGAACAATCAGCCCCTGCTCGACGTGCTGAATTACCGCGAACTGCGGGAACGGGTGTACCACGCTTCCACCGAGATAGGCCGCGGCGAAGCTCATAACAACACCAGCATCGGCATCGAGGTGTTGCGGTTGCGTGCAAGCCGAGCCGAGGTACTCGGCTACCGGGACCACGCGGACTTCGTCGCCGAGGAAGAGCCCGTGAGTCCGCAACAATGGCTTGTCCTGTTGGACAAGCTGGTCGAGCCCACGGTTGCGGCGGCTCGAGAAGAACTGGTACAGGGAGCCGAGCTACTCGGCCTGCAGCGGCTGGAAGCCTACGATGTTCCCTACGCCAAGCGCCAGGCCCAGACCACCGCGCCCGACACCACCGGCAACGCGACCGGGCCGGGCGGCAATGACCCCCAGAACTACTTGGAACTCGAGCAGGTACTCGATGCAGGGTTCCGCTTCACTGTGGAGGCGTTATTCGGCCTCACCTATACCGAACGCCGCGATATCCCGGTATTCCATCCGGATGTCCGTACCTTCGAAGTCACCGGCGAGGGTAGTGAGAAGCGCGGTCTCGTCCTGTTCGACCCGTTCGCACGATTGAAGACAAAACGCGGTGGTGCGTGGACGCACGTTCTGGTCGACAAGTTCGACCCGGCCGGGCAACTCCCCGTATGCATCGTCACCTTGAACGTGCCCAAACCACCGCCAGGAGAACCGGTCCTGCTGACGTGGGACTGGGTCGGCACCCTGTTCCACGAGTTCGGGCATTCCATCAACCTGGTTCTCGGATCCGGCGCCCGCGAGCGGCTCGGTACGCGCATGCCACGCAACTGGGCCGAATTCCCGGCCCAGGTGATGGAAATGTTCCGGTCTCATCCCGCTGTGTTCGACAACTACGCGAAACATCATGTCAGTGGCGAACCGATGCCACCGGCCATGGCCGCGGACCTGCTGGCATCCAGGCAATCGCTGATGGGTATCGCCACCGCCCGCAACCTCACCTTCACCATTCACGATTTGATGTGGTATCAGCGCACACCGGACGAGTTGCCCTCAGGTGCGGATCTGCAACGAATCGTTCGTGACCTCGAGGTCGCCGTGCTCGCCGAGCGCGGACTCGATCTGCCATACGTCACCGACAGTCACAGCCTGCAGCATTACGGCCACATCATGGGCTCGAGCTACGGCGGTGTGATGTTCGCCTACCTCGTGGCCGACATCCTCGCCAAGATGGCCATCAACACCACCGAGCAACTCATCGAACAGCATGGGTTGTCTCGTGAGGTGGTCGGTGCTTGGTTGCGCGACAATGTCTTCGGCCACAATGAGACCGGCCTGCGCAAGATTGTCGAAGGCCTCCTCGGCGATGACCCGGATGTCAGCCCCTTCCTCGAAGAACGCGGTATCCCGGCCGACCGAACCCCCGCTCCTGTCGAGCCCGCTGCCTCGTCGGGACTCGGCGTCGATCAACAAGACTCCGGCCCCCGGCGCGTCCTCATGCCGGCAGTCGATGACTCGGCAGCTGAGATCGGCCCAGCCGAACCTCTCGCCGACAGCTCGAACCCGCTGATCGCCGCTGACGAGAACGCCGAGGCCTACGGCATGGTCCGCTGGGACCTGCTCCGCTCCGAACACCTACTCCCGGCTATGCGCACTGCGGTCGCGGAATACCGCTCCGAGATTGACGCGATTTCGAACGACCCAGAACCCGCGAACATCGCCAACACCCTCGACCGATTCGCCGCCGCCGGAAAGCTGCTCGATCGCGTCATCAACGCAGTCTATGTCATCGAAGGTAATCTCGGAGATGCTGAGCGGTTCCCTGGAATCGATGAGATCATCCCGGAAATCTGGGCGATGACATCTGATCTACGCAGTAGGATCTTCACCGATAGAAACTTCTTTCAGCGGGTGAAAACACTCTATGAGCAGCATCACGACCTTGATCTCGACCCTGCCACCGAGGAGCATCTGCATCGCCTCTATCAGGATTTCCGCCGAACCGGCATCGACCTTCCGCCCGAAAAACAGAAGCTACTCAGGGACATTGACAAAAAAATCGCCGCCCTGATTAATGATTACCAAAATAATGTATCGGCGGCGATGAAGGACGCGGCGCTCCACGTCACCGACGTCGGCAGTCTGTCCGGCATGACGCAGACGCAGATCGATGCGGCGAAGTCCGCAGCCGAAGCCCGGGGCCTTGCTGATGGGTACATCATCGAACTCACCCCCGCCGCCTCCGGTAACTATCAGCCACTGCTCACGGTGCTGGACGACCCGACGCTGCGCGAGCGGCTGCATCACGCCGCGACCGAAATCGGCCGGGGCGCAGAGCATGACAACACTCATATTGCTGTCGAGGTGACACGGCTGCGCGCCGAACGCGCACACCTGCTCGGCTATCCTGATCACGCTGCATTCGCCACTGAAGACGAGCCCGTCAGTCCGCAACAATGGTCTGCGCTATTGGACAAGCTCACCCCGCCGACAGTCGCCGCGGCGAAGGAGGAGTTGGCACAAGGCGCCGAGTTGCTGGGCCTGGAGCGGCTGGAATCGTGGGACGCACCCTACGCTCGCCGCCTCGCTCTCGCCGGCTCCGAGGGCAGCACCGATGGCGCGAACACGCGGCTCAGCGAAGAAATACAGGAACACCTGGTGCTCGATCAGGTACTCGAGGACGGGTTCTTCGGGTTCGCGAAGACATTCTTCGGTCTGACTTTCACCGAACGCCAAGATATCCCGAAGTTCCACTCAGATGTCCGCGCGTTCGAGGTAACCGATAAGGGAGGAGAAAAGCTGGGACTGGTTTTGTACGACCCGTTCACCAGACCGGGGAAGCGTGCCGGAGCGTGGACGCAGGGGATCATCAACAAGTTCGCACCGACCGGGCAACTCCCGGTATGCGTCGTCACGACGAATTTCGCCAAACCGCAACCCGGTAAGCCGGCCAAACTGATCCCGGACAATGTCGTCACCGTGTTCCACGAGTTCGGGCACGCCGTGAACATCAATGTCGGCGACGGCGTTCGAGAGCTGCTCGGCAGCCGCAAACCACGCAGTTGGGCCGAGTTCCCGGCTCAGGTGATGGAAATGTTCTGGTCGCGTCCGGAGGTTATCGGCAAGTACGCGAGGCATTTCGAGACAGGCGAGACGATGCCATCGCACCTGATCGATGCGCTGCTGGCATCCAAGCAATCCCGCATGGGCGTTGGTACCGCTCGCAACTTCGGCTACACAGTTCTCGATCTGCTGTGGCATCTGCGCACACCGGACAACATCCCGTCAGGCACCGACCTCCAGACGCTGGTCCGCAATCTCGAGGACGCCGAACTGGCACGGTTCGGGCTCGATCTGCCGTACGTCCTCGATAGCCATCCGTTGCAACATTTCGGCCACATCATCGGAGGGTCCTACGGCGGTGTCATGTATGCCTACCCCGTCGCCGACATCCTTGCCAAGATGGTCGTCAAGGCGACCGAGGCGCGCATCGAGCAGCACGGATTCACCCGCACTGTCGGCGACTGGATGCGCGAAGCCATCTTCCGCCACGAAGAGATCGGCCTGCGTTCGATCATCGAGGGATACCTGGGAGACGATCCGGACGTCGGCCCGTACCTCGAATCGCGCGGAATCGCCGCCGACCGGGCGCCTGCCACCGCCGAGGCCACTGCCCCCTCGACAGTTGGCGCGCAACTTCGTCTGGACCGGTTCCGCGCCGCTCTTCTCGCCACCTTGGCGGCCGGTGCCGAAACCTCCGACCCCGAGCAGACGCTGGCCACAGCTACCCGAGAGCAGATGGTGGATGCCCTCGAGTCCCTCACCGTGCGTGAACGCGGGGCGCTGCGACTTCTGCGCTCGGGCCGGTGGATCCCACCCGAGCGGCGGGCCGCGATCCTCGACGAGGGGATCCGGACTGCCGACCGTTTGACCGCCGTCCTCGCCGACCGGCAGTCGGCATCGGATCCGCGCACGGCCGCGATAGCCGCGGCGAGCGTGCGGCAATTGCAGGACGCCATCGCCCGGCTGGGTACGCAACAGCAGCAGATCGTGGTGGGGCTGCTCGACCGCGGCGTACCGCCCGCCGTGATGGCGCGCCAGTTGGGCCTCGCGGAACCCACCGTCGAGTTCATGGTGCAGGGCGCCGTCCGCCGAATCGCCGGCTACCTCACCGGCACGGTGACGGCGGCCATCCCGCCCATGCCCGCGCCACAGGAGGACCCCGACGAGACAGATTCACCGGGCACATCAGTACCGACTCAGCACCGTGAGACCGCGTTTCAACGAGGGCAGCGCCTCGCAAGCGAAGAGCACCAGACGGTCGTCGACGCCGCTGACGAAGGAAACACCGCTCAACTGGACAACGTCCTGCGCCGACTGAACGAGCTTTTCCCGCCCCGTCGATCGCCAGGCGGCGCCGCCGGACCGACGCCTCGGGGAGACGTGTCGTCATTCGACCGCACCTTCGACCAGCGCGAAGCACTTGGCCTCTCCTCCCGGCAAGGCCGCAGGCCATTCCGCTCCGGTCTCGGCCCGGACGGACTCGACCCGTCCACCTTCTTCTACAACACGCCCGATGCCGAGCCACCAGGTGATTCCCGCCCAGCCGCGAACGGCCCCGATCCGGTACCCGAACCAACTTCGGGTGACCGCACCGATCAGAACGTGCACACCGGGGCTTCGGAGCCGGTACCCGTGCAGGAGCCGAAGGAGGTCGGCGAGGTAGCGGTGCGCGTCCTCGAGATCGGGCAGCACGATGACGCTGAGCGTCTCGCCGGGGAAGTCACCGACCTCGTCAACGACCTTTTCGAAAACGGTTCCGGTTGGGCAGGTTTCCGCAGCGAGACGTTGGAGCTGCTGATCGGTGAGCTGGTGAGCAAAATCGCGCACGACCCGGTGGCCGAGGGCACTGTGGTGGTGACCTGGTTGTGGACGGCAGACGGCGTCGAGGCCGTCGGTGTCGAGGGTCGGGTGCGCGGCGTCGGGGGTCTGGTGCTCGTCGCCGACGGCGCGCAACCGAACCTTGCCCCGGTCTACGCCGACAATCATGGGGTCGAGTACGGACCGCACGGCTACACCAGGTGGTTGGTGCTTGGCGATGGGTCCGAGGCTGCGGCGAACCTCGTGGCCGCACTGTCGGATCGCGGATCCCGCGTGACGGCTCGAAGCGCGGAACTGACAGTCGAGCCGAATCCTGAATGGGTGCACACCGATTACGCGAACGCGGCGCAATTCGGCGTAGATCGGTTGGTGGCCGTGCTCGGCTCGCCCTCCGACGGCTTGGCTGTGACGCTGGTCGATGCCACACCGGTTCAGATCTTGTTCCGGGCCACCGTTCCACACGAAGATTCCGCGCGGCTGGGGCAAGCTTCCGACGAGCCGGTAGTCGCTGAATGGGACGAACTGGACCGAATCCAGCCACGGAGCACGACAGTACGGTTGTCCCCTGACGATCCGCACATGGCCGAGAACGTGCTGGCGTTGATCAACCACGCGGTGCCCGAGTGGCCGGAAGAATCCCGCTCCGCGGTATCGCGCACTGTTCGTGATGCGGTCGCCGCCGCCGCATCGAGCACCATCGTCGAGATACAGACGAAGCCGGACGAACCGCTGGGCCTCGAGGTGACGATTGCGCACGACACCCGTCGCGACATTCCGGCTGAGCTCGTCCGGGTCCTCGAGATCGGAACCACCAGGTGGACAACCGATGTGACACCAGGATCCCGGCGTGTGGTTCTCGACTTCCGTCGAATCGACGACGCGGTGATCATCCCGCCCCGCGACGCGGCGCTGCCCGCAGTCGACGATCCGATCGTCGACTCGCAAGTCATGGACATCGACCCCCGGCGCGGACGACCGCCTGTCCAAGCACGCAATGTAGTGCGCAATCTGCTCCCCGACCGCGCCGTCAGCCGCGATGCCGGGACAGCGATGAACCTCGCCCAGTACATGGTCCAAGACGTGATGAACAACTGGCAAGAAAACACCAGGTTCACAGCGCGAATTACGCAGTCCGGATTGCTGACCATGGAGATCGTCCGGGACCACGCCGGAATCGGGACGATGCGATACCGCCAGGTCGTCTTCCGGCCCTTCGGCGGGGAGGAACCCGACCTCACGATTATCGACCGCGTCGTCAGCGAAACAACGCTCTCCGCCGCTACGCGACAGGCGCGCACCAAGATGGCGCAGCACGGCTGGACAGATCCCGGCCAACTCGCCGCGGCCGAGACAGTGTTGTCACGGCGGATTTCCGAGTTCGCGGCCGTGGCTGCCGATGCCGGACCGTGGCGACTGAACGTGTTCGTCTCGGGCGAGCCGGGCAGCAAGGTTCTCACCCTGACTGTCAAAGGCCCACGAGACGTCGAGGCGACAGTGACACCGCTGGTCGAACTGTTCCAGCGCACGGTGAACTCGGCACCGAATTCGCCTGCGGCGTTGGCGTTCTACCGCAACAGTTGGCTGGTCGATCTACATTGGTCGGCCGGGAGCGATCTGACCGCGAACGCGAGCGATATGTTCGACGGAGTCGACGCGTTCGCGCGAGGCGAGCATCTGTTCCCGGCAGACGATGACCCAGTGCAGGTATTGGCCAAGCCCGCCGAGCTCGTCGATCGCATATTCGGCTCGATACCAGCTGAACTCGTCCGCGCCGACGCCCGGCAGGCGGCGACATCTTTGACGATCGGCCTTGTGGACAGCCTGGTGGCGGGGCCCCGCGGCGAAGCCCTGCTCACCGGCATGGTGACGATGGGCACGGACGGCTTGGAATTCCGTGTTGCCGTGGCCGACCGCGTCCCGAGTGACGGCCGCACCGGGCAGGCACACCACTTGCCTACGGCGCATCTGGCCACGCGATCGGGGACACAACAATGGGGCGGCGGCTCGATCACGTGGGCCGCAGTGGATTTGCGTCCGGGCGCAGAGGAAACCGACACCATTGGTATCGATCCCGCCGTGGGTGAGCACGGCCCGAGCGAGCCTGGTGCGGGACGAGCAGGCCCGGCGAATGTTCTCGACGCGATCGCCGACGCCCTGGGTGAAACTCGACCGGCTCCGGTCGCCGGCGACGACGCAACCGGCGCTCCGGCCCGCCGCACAGACGATGTGCTCGCCGAAATCGACAATGTGGCACCTCCGCTGGCGCAAGGCGCGACGCCCACCGACCCGAATCGACTCGGGTCGGCCGTGTCGCCGACTCCGTGGACCACACAGCTCCCGAACACCGCGCCCGCGACTGCCGAATTCGGCGAAGCGGAACGCGCACGCTCGGAATTCGAACAACTGCTCGGATTGGAACCTGACTGGCTCGACCACCAGGAATTGATTTGGCATGCTATGGAACTAGCGCAATCCGAGTGGCGCGAGATGACTGCGGAAGCGCGAGACCGCGCGATCGAGCATGGCACGCTCGGCCGGATCGGAGACTGGGTCGCCCAACGAATCGGATACGACCGCGATATGTGGGCGGCGATGTCGCGAGGGGTTACGCCCGACGAACGCGAACGGTTCTATATCCGGCTGGGTCACCTGGACGACTGGCTGAAGAACATGCTGCGCTTGGACACTTCGAGCACGCAGTGGCGCGAGCCGTCGAGTGCGGACCCCTTCGCGGAGTTGCGCGACATCGCCGCCCGGATGCGCGCAGCGGGGTCCGCATCGGCCGATGTGACACGGCTCGTCGAGCTCGCCGAGGGTCTCCTCGAGGCGGATGCCGGCCGCCACCTCGGCGCGGACCCGCTGCTCGACGTCATCCGTGCGGTGAACCCCTTGGCGCCGAGGGCGACCGATGACGGCGATGATTCGGCGTATGTCAACTGCGCGGATTGCGCGATTGTCACCGACCGCAATCTCGACGGCAAGAACTACGTCGCGTCACCGCGAAAGACCTGGGCTCGTACCTATTTCGAGGAAGGGCAATTCCGGTCGCCGTTCATCGATGCGCACTACGCGACTACATTCCGGCCCGTGACCAGTCTGGTCGACCTCGAGACGGAGTTGGCGGACGGAGGACATCTCGCCCGGGGCATGCTTGCAGTCCGCAAGGGCGAGGCTGACGGGCACGTACTGAATGTGGTCAACGACCACGGCATCATCCGCTACGTCGATGGACAGATCGGCCGTGACATCACGACCGACATGAGACGGGTCGTAGAGCAGCTGCCGGAAGGCGATCGATCGGTCGCCTCGGACGAGTCCTACGAGTTCTATTTCCTGAGAACCGACGAGCAATTCACCGGCCTAGTGGCAGGCACCAGAGGCATGGCCAACGATCTCGAGGTCAACGCCTACTGGACTGATCTGGGGGCCGTGCCGAACGAGGGCGAAGATCGAACACCCCCGCCCGCAACAGAATCGGGTACAGCACTCACCAACTTGGGCCGATCCTCTTCGGGCTCATCGTCGCCGAATCCGTGGAAACAATCCACGTCCAGGGAGCCCGCATCCAGCGAGTCGAAACCCGCCGCTCCCGCACCGAATCCCGAGGACGGCCTGCCACGGGCACAAAGCACAGCCGGCGCCGAGGACGGCCCCTCTGGCCAACCGAGCCACACCGAGCCGACAACTCCATGGAACGCTGTACCCCACCCAGCGACACAGGTGACCGAAGATCCGAATCCGGCCGACCCGCGGTCGAACCCATGGCAGCAAGGCACCACTGCCCACACGCAGCCTGCCGCACAGGCACCCGGTCCGGAAATCGTCGGCCCGCGCCGTGGGAACGGCGCCATGCCCCAGGGCGTCGAGGAGATCGCCGACGCACTCGAAGCCGCGCGTCAAGCCGTGGCCGCCCGGCTTCACCTCGACCAAGAGCTCGTCGAACCCGCCACACTGTTGCGGGCGATCGCCCCCCTGCAACACGAGTTGCGGGGCATGGACGAGCTGGAGCGCGGCATTGTGGCGGGCCGGGCGAATCTCGACCGCTTGCTGTCGGTGATCGGGCCGATGGTCGAATGGGCGCGGGACCGGGCGGATGCGGAGGCACGGCAGGCAGTCGAACTGGCCGAGCAACTGCGTGACCGGCACAACCAGCTCGGCGAAGAACTCGCCGGCGTGCTCGGGATACCACACCTGAGCACCGACTCGCCGCCGACGGCGTCCGAAGATCTGCTGACCGAACTGCGACAGCTCGTCGAGCAGTCGCAGTCGCCGGCACTCGCGGAGTTCGTCGACGACCTGGATCGCTTCCTGGACCTCGCCTTCGCCGCCATGAGCACACCGCGCCCGGATCAACCGGACACCGTGGCGCTGCCGTCGCAGGCCGAGCAGGAGCTGGCGCGGCAGGCGCTGCGGAAGGCCGGACCGAATGCGACAGCCGCGTGGGTGACCCGGCCCGACAACATCTACAGCTTCCGGACGTCCAGGTGGGAGATCGGCAAATGGTGGCATCGGTTGAGCGCGGACGAACAAGCCGCGATGGTCACGGTGTACCCGCACGAGATGAGCGCTCGGGATGTCTTCACCAGGCAGATCTCCGGCGCCGCGGGCGAACGATCTCTGAAGCTGCTCGTGCAGAGTTTGGCATCGCGCCCCGAGTCGTCCCTCGACGACACCGAGCGCCACCAACTGAAGTATGCGCTGGGTTTGTGGGACGCACTTGTGCAGGCCGAGCGCAGAGCCAAGTCCGGGTTCGAGGTGCTGCTGCTGTCGTTCGACCCCACAACTCTGGTGAGCCGAGTCGGGTTGGGACTGCGAGTATCCGACATCGATGACGACCGGTTCTGGCATCTGCGGATAGGCCCGGACGATACATCGCGGGTGGACCAGCTCTTCCAGCCCGGCCCGGACCACGACGAGATGGCCGTGCACCCGGGCCGTCGGAGCGAACATCCTCTTTTCGAGGTGAACGTCGGCCCACTCGGCGCGGAGGGCCCGCGGCTGACCGATGCCGAAAAGGAACAGGCCGCCGTACACGCGGCCAAGGCCATCTCCGCATGGTTGACCCAGCGTGGCTGGCGCAGCGCCGAGCACCTCCGGACAATCCCCGCAGCCGCCGCACAGCTGGCCCGGCAGTCGATGGAAAACAGCACCGGCCAGGTCACGATCAACGCCCCAACCGTCGGACGGACGGCCCTCGGTCAGCGCACCTTCGTCGTCGAGGTGATCGACAACAATCCCGAAACTCCCGCAGTCGCTGACCTCGCCGCCGCCCACAACGCCGACGATGCGGGGGTCGTCCGCTTGGAGAATCGCAAGGCGACCTGGCTGAGCTTCGACGAGTCGATGATCTACCGGCTGTTGCCCTACGGAGTCGCCGCTGACGAGCTACTCGGCGAGAGGGCCGTGCGGAATCTCGGCCGCACGGACCCAGGATTCATCAGCGCGCGTATGGCGTTAGGCCGTCTGGGATTCTCCGCGGAAGACGCGCCGGCATTCGAGGCCGCGCACCGCCCCGAGTATCCCCAGCCGCTGCCATGGCCACCGGGTGTGGTCGGCGCGATTCCCATTCTGATGCCCGACAACTACGCCGCGGCAGCGGTAGCCCTCACAGAGGATTTCCGTGCGATCGGCATCGGTGTCATCGAGAACAGGCCGCCACGGTCAGACTACGGTGACGAACCCCGGCAGAGCCGGTTCGTCAATGACGAGGAATGGGCGTGGATCCAGAGTGTCGGTGACGAGAACCTCGCGCGTGACGGCGTCCAGTTGGCGCCCCTGTTCCAGTCCGTCAAAGATGCGGTCGGCGCGGCGATGGACACACTGCTCCCCGATCCCCTCGACGAACCGCTGATCCACGTCACGATCGACTGGAGCAACCGCACCTTCACCACCCAGCTGCGACAGACCGACGGCCTGACCTTCTTCGGCCCACCGGTGCACGTGATCGACGGAGGCTGGATCGCGCGCGATGGCATCGTGCTCGCGGTCGCCACCGTGCCGACCAACGGCGAGGATCACACACCGTCGCCCGCAGCAGAATCAGGCAATGCACCCCGCGACCCGGGGAACTCCGTTTCGGACTCGTCTCCCAGTGAGCCGACACCACAATCAACGCCCTGGCCAGGGACGCCCGCGGACCCGAAACCCACAGCTGAGTATCCGAAAGAAGCCCGAGCCGAGATCCAGGAGCGCGAGCGGGAACTCGGCATCACGACCGATGCCCAGCGAGCACTCGCGGCGGCATTGCGCGTGGAGGACGTATACCGGACGACCGCATTCGCCGCGGGTCAGGATCCCCGCGAAATCTTCGGACCAGAGCGGTGGCTAGGCCATCTGGAAGCCGCCAAGATCGCATCGGACCACGGAAACCAGCCTCTGACTGTGCCTTTCCTGTTGGATGTGCATCGAGCGCTCGTGTGGAGAAAGTTCCCTGATGCGGCAGGGACGGTGGAGGCGCGGAAGAATTTCAAGCGCGCCATCTTGACTCATCCCTTGACGGAGTCTCAGATCGCGGCAGTCGCCAAGAACCCCCTGCTGACCTACGTACCGCCGGTGGACCTCCGCCCAGGAATCCGGATCGTTCCGGCAACCGATGGCGTGCCGGGCGCGCGCCAGTTGACAGTGCTCGATTCACCGCTGACCGAACAGCAGATCGCAGATATCACCGCCAGCCGGCTGGAGGGGTACGCGACAGCCGAGACGATCGAGGCGCTCGAGTACGAGAAGATCATGCGGTACGGGACGATTCTGTATCCCGTGTTCGGGAGCGAGGCCGACATTCTCGCCGAGCTCGAACAGTTGTGCCTCTGGTACAACAATGCCAAGGACGATCCGCAGCAAGACAAGGTCGAACTCGCGGCGACCCTCCAGTGGAAGCTCTGTTCCATACACCCGTTCACTGCCGACGGTAACGGGGGAACCACGAGAGAGCTGCTGACATGGTCCTTGTTGAACTCCGGCCTGTCACCGAGTGCGATCGAGGAGTTCGACGACGACTTCTTCACGCCACTGCCGGTGTGGGTGGAGAAAGTGCGAGACGGCATCGCTCGATACGACGAATGGTCAGCAAGGCTTGACGCTTCAGGACCGCACATTACGCCGGTGACATTGATGGATCTCGAAGGCCATCAGTCGCGCTACCGCCAACGCTTTGGTGACCGTGTGCCATTCGTTCCCGGCGAGGAACAAGACAAGGGCCGAGCAAATCGCCTGTTCGAACTGCTGGCTGAGCCACACACCGACACCCCCCGCAAACGGGCCGCGCTAGGCGATTCGCCCACCGAACCGGCAGGGGCGTCCGCGACTCCGACTCCGTGGAACACGGTGCCCGGCAACGCGACACAGGTCCACGGCGCTCTGATCCCCGCCGACCCCGAGAAGGGCGGCGCTCATGCCCGCTCGACCTCGGCCGATTCCGACGGGCGCCCTTCGGAATCAGAGGAGCGGCCATGGGGTCGGCCCCCCGCCCAGAAAGGCGAGCTCGATCAAGCGCGCGCGGAACTGACGGCGTTGCTGGGTATCAACAAGGGACTGCTGCCCGAGGCGCGGCCACTTCTGAAAGCACTGGCGCCGCTACGTAGCCTGTTGCATTCACTGGACGAGGAAACCTGGCAAGCGATTCGTGAGCAACATCGGGCGGACGAGATCCCTGGTTGGATCGGCCTTCAGATCACCGCCAATGCCGTGACATCGAAGCCGGACCTCGATCCAGGCCAGCGCGAGCATTGGATAACCCAGTTGGAATCCCTCGAGCGCAATCTGCCAAGGCTGGTGGGTGTGCCGAATCCAGGTTCACGGTATCGGGCAATCCTGGGTGCGGACCCGCTCACAGGATTGCGTCGCCTGAGTGACCTGACACCTGAATCATCGAGGCTCGCATCGCTTATCGATGCTATCGAGATGTTCTTCGATCTGGATCTGCGAGCCGAACTGCACGGGGAACAATATATCGATGCGCACGACATAGCGGACGCGTTCGTATATCGGCACCCCTACACCATGATGTCTGGACTGGACGTATTCAGGTACGACCAAGCTCATGCATTCGCACAAACCTTCCATCACCTCCTGACCCGTTACCCGATACAACTGCCCACAGTGGATATCAAGCGAGACGAGGAACTGCAGGACGTTTCTGTCCGCGTTACCCCGTCCGTCGATGACGGGAACGTATCCGCCGACGCGATCGAGTTCTCGATCAACCCCGATGCCGCCGATGCCATGTCGATAGATTCGATCCGCCGTAAAGTCGCCTACGCATTCGGCCGGGCGGTGGTCTATTCGGGACGTTGGCGCGCCGAAGCTTATGCCATCCGCAATTTGAGAGCATTAAAGGCATACATCGGAATAAGTGAGGCGGCGCTCGGTTTCGGCGAGTGGCTGCGAACACAATTCGATGACATTCATTTCCGCAACGACGGCTCGCTGGACTTTCGGACTGCACTGCCGGACTCGTTCGAAAAGGTCGAGATGGATGATGCGAATACCACCGCCGGCCATCGAGTACTACATCGGACTCTCGTAGATCAGGCCAAGCTATGGGATGGACGCAACGACGCCGCGCTCGGCCGCCCTTCGACCGCCTTCGAGGAAAGGCTCGATAAAGTCAAAAACGAGCCGATCAGAGAGCTCGAGATCGAATTCGGCCTCGAGCTGGACGGATTCCGAATGAAGGATGTGAAACCACAAACCATTCGAGACTTCGTCGAAGAATACCGCTACTACCACAGCCGGTTCGGCAATCTCGGCTTCGTCAAGATCGAAATCGTCCCCACCGGCGACGACCGCCAGATGGCCGAGGTCTATCCCACTGACGACGGACTTGTGCTGAGCTGGAGCGAAAGATACGCGATCAACAGGGAACTCACCCGTTACGCCAACGAAGACAGCGTCGATAGCGGCTGGTACGCCGGTCCGCGCGATGAACCGTTCAGGCGGACCTTCAGCCACGAGATGGGTCATGGCATGCAGGCGTACCCACACGGTGGAGACAAGAACCTGGAGCTATTCGAGGCCCGCGCGGATCATGACTGGGCAATGATTCTCGTCAACCTTGCCATGGAATACATCGAGAAGCACGCGCCGAATTATCTGGTCGACTTTCAGCGAGTGGCGGATTCCTTCATCACGATCACTTCGACAAGCCCGATCGACGGGCAAATGCGCGCCGAGTTCGTCAAGCAATATTTCCAGCAAACCATTCCGCAACACGAAGCCGGATTTGTTGCACATATCAACTCTTTAGTGGGCGAGTTCAGTGGCTACAGCTACAAGGCGGACGCCACCGACAGAACGATCGATGACCTGAACCTCCCCGAGGCATTCGCCGAAGCTCACACCGCACAAAGGTGGATGGAGGCGAACACGGGCCAGCGATTCTTCGCCACCTACCTGGCGACTGAGGCACAGGCCGAGACCGATCGCAGACGGGCCCGCCTCGACGGCGATCCGGCTTCGAGTGGATTAGCGCCGACACCGACCGCACCTCAGGCTCCCAGGAACGTCCGGCCCAGAGCCGGGGCGAAGGCCACGCACCATTCCACCACCCCCAAAGCCGCTAGGCCCGGAAAGGGCGGCGTCCAACCGAGCCCGACATCGGCCGAGCCCAGCCCTGACGCCGCGGACTCATGGGTGTTCCCGAGCACGCAGGTCGCCGACTCCTTTATCGGGTACTTCACCCATTTTCAACTACTCAACGACTTGAACGTCGTCGAAGCAGCGTTGACACTTGGACTTCCGACAATGGATCTATTCGAGTACGAAGCAGAGCCGCCGGAAGAACTCACTATGCTCAGAATCTACGATGCCGGCCTCCACCGAGCGGGCCCGTGGAACGTCCTTGCTACTGCTTGGGGATACACCTATCGAATGGCCCCCGAGGGCGAGGCGCCACCCGACTCCGCGGACTACGCGACGGTGCACGACTACACCAAGGCAATCCGTCTCTACCACCGGATGAGCCAGCCGGATTTCAGTTCACGACTCGACAGGACATACGAATCGATCAGAAAGATAGAGGCGGGGAAGAATCGACCAGGGATCGCCTTCTTCTTCGATCTCCGGCAGGAGTACCAGATCCCGATCGAAACCCTCGTCGCCGCACTCCGCAAATACTACAGCGACGACTTCGCCGACGAGTTCCGCACTATGGCCGACCCATCTAACAACCCGGCCGAGGCATGGGAATTCAAACATCGGATCGCTCACGACAGTGAAAATAGGCCGGTATCGGCCGACTACGATACTGTGCACGAGTTCATCCGCGCCATCCGTCTCCATCATCGATTGAGCCAGCACGACTTCGGAGATCCGCTCGGGATAACTGAAGGGGAAATCGCCGACGTAGAGAACGGAACCAGCCGTCCAGGCGTCGAGTTCTTCCTGAAACTCAGACAGGAGTACCAGGTCCCGGTAGGCACACTCGTCGCCGCGCACCGCAAGTACTACAACAACGATTTCGCCGACGAGTTCCGTACTCTGGCCAAGGCATCCCCAGTATTCCCTCCATTTGATATCGCCACATCATTCGACCGGTACCTGCCCCACTTCCGTCGACTCAACCGCCTGAGCTTTTCCGAAGCGGCAGCTGCCCTAGGACTATCGCCTGCGACAATGAAGGGACTCGAGCGAACAGGGCAGTTCAGTCCAGAGCTCTTCATGCTGAAGATCTATGATAACGCGCTCCATCGTGCCGGCCCATGGAACAAACTGGCCGAGGCCTGGGGATACAACTACTGGATGGATCCCCACGGTGAAACAGTGCCGGATCCGCACAGATACGAATCAATACAGGACCATTTCAAGGCAATTCGGCTGTATTACAGAATAGACCAGAAGGAACTCAGCAAGCGAGTCGGTAGGCCGACCGCAGGGAGAATCGAGAGAAATCGAAGCAAACCGTTCCTCCGAACCCTTCGAGAGATTCGCGACGCCCTCGATCTCCCGAACGAGACACTGGTTGCGGCGTTGCAGCGCTTCTACTCTGCGTCCCAGACCGAAACAGACGACGGCGCCGAGGCTCGTGCATTCTGGGACTTGATTGCCACGCGAACGGGATCCGACGACGAAAAGGCGGCTCGCAACAGGATCGTCGAAGGATACTATTTCGTCGCGGAGGTGGAGGCGCGCCGCTGGGACATCCCCGGTCAACCCCTTCACGACCTGGTCCAGATCGCACATGAGGCAATAATTCGTGCGACTCGAAACTTCATTCCCTCACGTGATTTCGTGCACACCGCGTGGTCGGCGGCTCGACACGCCATGCTTCGGACTTACTTCGAGGCCCGGTATCCGGATGCGACAACGCGCAGGCTACTTATCAAGGTCGGCAAGTACATTAATCAACGAACGGAAGCGACAGCCACGGTTCCGGATGCGGCCGAAATCAGTCAAGCATTGGATGTCACGCTTGCCGAAGCCACCGAGGCAGTCCGAATATTCGGGCTGGGAGAGGACTCGCTGCACGCGCCGATCGGTGGCGCCGACGACCGTCAGCGCGACATCGTCGCCCCAGTCGTGGAATCACTCGGTATCGAGTTGCCCGAGGCCACCCGAGAGGCTATGCGGGATGCCCTCTCCGATCTGCCCGAGCCGGATCTGGCGGAAGCTGTGGTGCTCCTTCACCTGGTCGGTGACATGGAAACCGACACGGTAAGCCGGCTCCTGCGGATCACACCGGACCTGGTCGACCAACTGAGCGCTGAAGCCGTCAAGAGGTTCCGGCCGGTGTTTCCCCGGCCGGAATCAGATCACACCGATGAACCCGATGTGGTAGAGGCCGGCGCGGAGGACCGCGACGCGAACCCCGGCGGGGCGAAGGGGCTTGGCGCAATGCCCCAGGGCGAGGCTGAGGTCGCCGACGCCTTGGGCGGGATCGACAAGCGGCGCGCCAAGGAGTCCTCGGACCCCGCAGTCCACGGTTTCCGCCCCGGCCCGGACGTACTGAACCGGTTCGGGCCCAGCGATCCCGGCCATTCTGCGTTGCCCGGCACGAACCGGGCCACACGTTCGCCGGCCAACTTCACCGAGGCGAAGAACCGTCGGCCCGGTGCGTCCAACGACCTCGACAACACGGCCTTCGGTCCGCAGCAAGGGCTACACGACCAGGATGGTCGACCCGTCGCGGATCTCGCTGCACCCGAGCAGGCCGAACGTCTGGCGGGGGAAACCCGATGGGCTAGCGGCGTCAGTCAGAAGGGCACGTCCCACGCGCGCAATAAAGACGCGATGGTGGTCGCGGAGTTCGTCCGAGACGGGAAACCGGGTTTGGTCGCCGCGGCGTTCGATGGGGTGGGCGGGGCGCCGGCCGGGCATCGTGCGGCCCAGGTGGCGGCGGTGGAACTCGGCGCGTTCCTCGAGGAGAAGTGGTCGCGGGCACGGTTCGGACGCAAGGTCAACAGGGAGGAGCTGCTGAGCGAGGCACTGCACCATGCCCACCTGAAGGTGCAGGACCTGGGACGACGGCCCGAGTTCGCTGATTACGAAGACAATCCCCAATGCACAGTGGCCGTCACGGTCGCGGAACTGGATCGCTTCACCGTCGGGTGGGTTGGGGACAGTCGAGTCGGGTGGGTGTCCGCCGACGGCAGGCACGCTGTGTGGTGGACCGACGACCACTCCCCTATCCAGATGTTCGCGAAGGCGAATCGGATATCCGAGCACGAGGCAGTGCGGCAAAATCCGTCGCTGGAAAATGTGCGCCACGTCATCGAATACGCGCTCGGGAGGAAGATGCCGTCGGAGGCGGACGAGGCGGACTTTCCGGTTGGATACGTGAAAACCGTTCTGGTGTCAAATGATATCGACGCGCCCGTCATAGCCGTGGACGGGACGATCACCGTGCCGCGCGGTGGCTACGTGGTGGCCGGCACCGACGGTGTGGTGAAGACGATGTCCAGCATCGAGGCGCTCGGCGTGGCTGTCAGCCGTCATCCCGGCGACCCGCGCTCGATCGCGGACGAGTTGGTGAACCAGGCGGCCGGCAGGGGGGAAGTGGATGACATCACCGTCGTCGTCGCGCGCGCACCGCTCCCGCAAGGGCCGCGCAAGCAGCCATTCGGCCGCGGAGGACGGGACTGGCTCGGCCGTTTGATCGGTCGCGGAGCCGAGCCGGACGGAACCGGTTGGCACGGTGCGGACATCGACCCCGCTGGGCCGCCGGGCCAGGCAGCGCCACCTCTCACCGCGTCTGCGAGGACCGCGCCCCCGATGCCCGCGGACCCGGAACCCACAACCGAGCGTTCGAAGAATGCCGGATCATTAATTCGGGAGCGCGAGCAGGAGCGCGGCATCCCCACGGCATACCGCAGCGCCACCGGAAGGTTCTTACGACGCATCGAAGTGACTGTCGAGCAGGGCCACCCGGAACATGTCGGGCACGCTCGTCGCGAGGTGCGTGAAGTTATGCACGGCTGGCGCGATCTCGATCAGATTCGCAACGCGGAACTCCTGGTTTCGGAGCTGGCCACCAACGCCTTGGACGCTGCTCGTGGCAACGGAACAGTGGAAGCAACAGTGACCGGAGTGCCAGGAGCCCGTCGGCTGCGGGTCACTGTCACCAACGGCCGTCCGCAACCGCAGCCCGTCACCCGTGTCGGTGAGCCGGTGAAGGGCGGCTGGGGCATCGGGATACTGAAGTCGCTGGCGCACAGATCCGGGTTCCTGAAGGACGCCGCGGAGGGGTCTACGAAGAATGTGGTCTGGTTCGAACTCGACGAGTCGAAGGTCGGGCCCTGGTATTCGGCGCCGGGGGCCATTGCTCGGAAGCCCGCCGCAATACGACCCGTCACCGACGACCCGAAGCTGAACTCCGTTCTCGACAAGATCTACGAGGCTGTCGGCGACCCGAACCGAACCGGGGACGGCACCCTCATGGATGCGATCCGAAACGAGTCGGCCACGGGCAAGTCCACACGCGGCAGACGGCACAGCATCAAAGCCCGGGAAGCGATCCATGTCCTGCAGAAATGGCTGACCGGCACAACCCTGGCGTCGCAGCGCGATAGAGACCTCGCACATCAGCTGATTCGACAGCTCGAGGACGCGCTACAGCCCTCAGGCGCACCGCGTGCCATCCGGCCGACCCCCTCCGCCGCGAGACGGCGGTACTCCGGGCAAGCACCCGCGGCGATGGCGAATCCGAGGAAGCGAAGCCCGGATCTGACATTCGCGTACGGCGAAGGTGAGCAGGACGGCACACACGCACACGAGCTGCCAGGGAACGGCCGCAAGGTCGGCGCTGAGCCAGCGGTCGAGCCTCGGACCATCGAACCCGGTGCCGCCGCCGACCAATTCCGACGGGCCGACAGCACTATGTCATCGCCCCCGCAGGGCACCGGGCTTTCCACTCGGCCCCCCACCGATCTCGACCTCGCCTATGCGGAGGACGCATTACGCACGCTCGCCCGCGATGCGAGCGCGGCGGATCTGCTTCTCGACGCCGGTTCAGAAGGTGACGTCGTCGCGATGGCACGCGATCGAGCGACGGCCAACGCCACCTGGTGGCATTCGCTCGACCCCCACCGGCAAGTGGCGATGGTGCTGGTACACCCCACCGAAGTCGGCAATGCCTACGGCATCCCGGGCGAGGTGAAGGATGCCGCGAACCGGCTGGCGCTCGATCGCGAACTCGCGGCGTTTCTTGCCCGTCGCCCGGAACGTCTCGGCAGCGGCCAGCTGGTCAACCCTGAATTCGGGCCCAACGAACCACAACAGCTGCGCAATATTCTCGACGCACGCAAGGCCGTGGCGCGAGCGGATCAGCTGGCGGCATCGGTTCCTGAGGATGTCGTCGCGCCGACAGTCCACCTGTTGGCATATGGCGACGGCGAATTCGAGATCGGATTCGGTGATACCGATAGTGCGACGTCGATATCGCGGCATGTATTGGACCGCAACACAGATTTGTCGTCGTTGGTCGAGGATGTGGCCTACGCGCACAACCACCACGAGGCGACCACGCGGCGAGCGCCGGGAGAACCCGTCGCCTCGATCATTTCGCACCGACACGATATTCCGGGCGAAGCGAAGGTCGCGGCAGAAATCCATGCACGGTCGATCACGGCAGGCGTCGCGGGCTTCCACGCGGGACGCGAATACGCGGCACAGCAACCCGACGGTGCTCCGATACCGAAGACGCACCTGTTCGGCTACGGCCCGAGCACGGCCATTGTCAGCGCCGCCGCGCGCGGTCGGCTCAGCGGCGCGATCCACACCCTGACGCTGGCGGATCCGCCCGGAGATCGACAGGTGGGCAGCGCATCGGAATACGGTGTCGCACACGTATCTATCGTTCGCACGGAGTCGCGGCGACCGCGAGCAGTCGGTGGTGGTTTCAAGCAAACGCGCGGCCGCGGCCCGGACACAAGATTCGGCGGGCGGCGGACGAAGCTGGCTCCCACGGCGGGGCGCTCGGTGCTCGAGCGCTATCTGTCTGTTGAACCCGACACCGGAGTTCCGTCGGCATCACTTCGCGTCTTCGCCGGTATACCCGCCGGCAGCAGCACGTCATTCACCTATTTGAGTACGGGAGCGACACCGGCTGTTCGCCCCCGTCTGAACAAGCCGCGATTGCGGGAGCGGTTCGCATTGGGTTCCGCCCATCTGAAACGGGAGCAGGGCACACCGGACAAGACGTCGTACGGGATCGTGCAAGTGGTGTCCGCCCGCGAGGTGGCTGCCAGTTTCTCCATGGTCGACGACGGTTCCGGAGCCCATCACGCGTTCAGTCCCGACGCCGTAGCCGCCAGCAACTTCCGGTCCCTGCATGCTGGGATTCTGCCCAACGCGTCCGCAGCCACAGCCGACGAGACGGCTCTGGCGCAGAGTGCCTTCGATGAATCCGGCGCGGTCCGGACCGCAGCGGACCTGGCACACGGCGACTACGCCCAAGACGAGGTGCGCGAGCGATCCGAACAGCGTGCCGAGGCGAACTTCCGGTGGTGGCACGCACTGACCGACGATCAGCGCAATGCGGTGTTGCGGGTGCATCCGGCCGAGCTTGGCAATGCCGACGGTATCCCCTTCGCCGTACGGGACGGCGCGAACCGGTTGGCCATCGCCCGTGACCTGGCCGCGTACCGGGCTCGCGTCCCCGAGGGCGCTGCGGTCGCGGTATGGCTGCGTAAGCAGCTCAATGGCACGGAACTGCTGCATCTGCGCAATTTGGTCTATACCCACGGTGCACTGGCGAAGGCCGAGCAGAAGGCGCGGTCGATGGAACCGGTTGTGCCGGCGCCACCGGTTCAGGTGATGGCCTACGACGCACTCGAGTTCGGCGGTGCCGGGCGGATTGCCCTCGGGTACGGAAATGCCGATACGGCCGCGGTGGCACTGTGGCAAATCCCTGGAATCACCACGACGCTGCAACGGCTCAACAGCAGATCGACCAATTCGTGGAACCTCTACGAGGTGGCAGCGCGGCTGGATCCAACCCTCGATATCCTGTCGATCGCATGGCTGGGATACGACGCGCCCAGCGGTGGAAAGATGATGACCGAGACGATTTCGCCCCAGTCCGCTATCGACGGCGGACGTTTGCTGGTGCGGGATGTCGCAGGTTTCCATACGACCCGCAGGCTCCAGGCCGACTTGCCCGGCGGCTCCCCGCTGCCGCTGAACCGGCTCTACGCGCACAGCTACGGCTCCACCACCACGGGCTACGCCGAGGCCGACGGCGGACTGGACGGCAACGTCGCCTCGATCACCTACCTCGGATCGCCAGGCGTGCAGCAGAAGCAGGCCGATGGCATCCCCGAGAAGTATGTGGCCGCGAGCAGCCAGGACCCGGTGACCTGGCTCGGGTCGAGCATTCCTGACCGACCCGGGCGATTCGCCGGCCGCGGACAGGGGCGGGATCCATCGACAGTCGCCGGAATCCACCGGATACCGGCAGAATTTCCGAACACGCCCCGGTTCTCCGACGCACTGCGCACCCATCGCCAGTACTGGCAGTTCATCGACCCGATCTTCCGGATTCCGACCGAATCACTCGGCTACTTCGGTCTGATCGCGGTCGGCCGCGGCGCCGAGGTACCGCATGCACCGCATCGGCTGAGCATCGAAGACCCGACTTGGCTGCAACGCCAGATTGCTTCTCCACGTATTGATCCGGAGGCAGAACGAGCCGCAGCCGCCGATGATTGGTTCAGTTATCGCCCCCCGGTGGAACCCGCTTCCACCCCGACCGGGCGCACGGCGCAGCATTCACCCGCCGCACGGCCCCCGGCGCTCATCGGCACCATGGGCGTCCCCGACCCCGACGAGCCATTCGACGGCAGCGGCAATCCGTGGGATCGCGACCGCGGGCCCGCGCGGGGGCGACGCGCCGTCGAACGGCTAGCTGAGCTGAACAGCGATGGGGGTGGAGCCTCCCGCGAAATCTATCGGCGCTCGGATAACGTCGGCGATGCGGCCGAGCTCGAGGCGAAGCTGGTGCGCTATCCCGGCTTCCACTATGTCGACGAACGGCCCAGCAACGAGCCCGGCGAGCCGACGGGCGCGGCGTTCTTCAACACCCCGCACCAATTCGCCTGGGAGCGCGACTGGCTCACCGAACAGAGTCCCCGGCTCAGCGCCCTCGCCGCGCTCACCTTGGCCGCATTGGAGGCGGAACGTCTGGTGGGTCTGCCCAATACGAGCTCGGGCCCGCTGCTATTCATGCAGGAGAGACACCGGCTGCCCGGCGAGATCCTGCCCACGTGGAAGTTCACGACCCTTTCAGGCGACCTGGCCAGCATCATCGGCGAGATCGCGCGGATCCTTTCGCTCGATGAGCTTCCGCAGTTTCCGTATACCTCGATCGTGGCGCCGAGACCACTGGAAGCGCGCGACATCACCCTGACGCTCGAAGCGCTGACCCGCGCCCAGCGGCCACGGTTCCTCGCCGTACCGAGGGACGGGGTGTACACGTACCAGTACCCGGGCTGCCGGTGGCATCAGAATCCGGAGCCGGACTACCTGCGCACCCGGCACCTCGCGGACATCCTTCTTCCCCAGATCATCTCCCGAACCCTTTGCACGTACCTGATGGACGACGTCATCGCGCTTTTCCAACGTCGCGAGGCCCACAAGCTCCTCGACAGCTATGGCGGACGCGTGTTGTCCGCCGAAGAGCGGATCGGACAATGGTTCGCGACAACGGTGACCAGCATGCTGGACGCCCCTCCCGAAGACGCCCCTCAGCTCCTTCGAGAGGCGCTGGCAGATCGCGGCAACGAAGCGATGTCCGTCGAGGATGGAGCAGTTGAGGATTTCGTTTCGGTAGTCGGCAAATTGCTCTCCGGCCACACCGATTTCGGCAGCTACTTGCATCATCGGGGGCTTCCAGAGACATCCGCGTACATCCGGGACGTACGGCAGGCCGTCGATCGCCGTCACCCGAATGGCACCGCCGCACGGGTGCCCCTCATCGCCACCCTGCTCGAACCATCGCACCAACAGCCGGTATCGATTGCTTCCGGCCCTGATGACGGTCGGCAAGTTGCGATGGATGGGCTCGCCGCCGGCCCCCAGGATTCGCTGCCGCCCGGCCCGCGCGAATCCCTTGCCCCGCAACGTCTCGACTTGACCGCTGAGGAGATCGACATACTCGCCGAGCTGGCGAAAGGTCACACCCTGAACCAGATCGGGTCGGACCATTATCTTTCCCGAAGTACTTTGCGCCTCCGCTTGAACGGCATAGCAGCAAAGCTCGGTACTGACAGTCCGACCGAATCAGTGGTGCGTGCGTGGCAACGCGGATTGCTGCACCACGGCAAGTCTCGCACGGCCACCGGCCCGGCAGTGTACCCCCGGTTTCGCCCTCTGGAGGTCGAGGCGCTCACCTTGATGGCCCAGGGGCTGACGAACGCAGACGTCGCAGCGCGGCAGGGGATCTCTCCGAGCACCCTGCAGGATCGTCTGGCTCGCATATTCGACAGGCTCGGCGTACACGGCCGGTTACCAGCGATCCTGGCCGCCTTGGACCGAGGGATCATCCATATCGCATCTGACGGTGCGGTGCCGCCCACCGTGCCTCCCGACGGTCGGGCAGACCAGCGCACACCGAGTATCGAACCCGCCGCCGCCCGATCAGCTCCCGGAACCATTGTCCGGCCGGTACTGATCACCGGCCCGGAGTTACCGGGTGAGGGAGCCGCGCGCATTCCGCGGCAGGTCCCCCACATTCCGATCCTCGGCATCGATTGTTCGACCGGGCGTGAGATCGAGATCGACCCGAGCGACGTCCACACGGTGACATTGCCGAACGCGCGAGGACACGGTGATGTGGTGTTCTTGCCGTCGACCCGCGACACCGACGACACGTTCTCTTTCTGGGCCAGCAGGCCGCGACGAGAGCACGAGCTGTACGTTCTAACGGCCTACCGGCGGCACGGGTCCGAGAGACGGTTCGAGTACGGACCACCAGAACACGCCGCATGGCAGCAGGAGGTGCTCGCGACCGGCAAGGCCCCCTTTATCGTCATCTCGCACGCCAGCCCGGATTTCTACAACATTCAGGTGCGGGCCGGCGACGTGTCGCAGGATGTGTTCGTGGACGGAGAGGCATACGGCAGGCTACTCACCAACAATGCCCAGTTTCTGGAGATGCTCGCGCAGGATGAATACCGAGCATTGATCGTCGGCTCCTGCAACCCCGCCCAATCCGGCAGCGCGACAGCCCAGTTCACAGCCAACTACTTGATCGACAATGCGGAAATGGATCGCAATATCCATTTCTGTGCCAGCTTGCTCCTCTGGCCCGCGGCAGGCGACACATCATGGCTGGCGGCCGAAGCCATCATCACCAAAACCGGCGCTCACCAGCCCTTGTTCGAATCCTATTGGGGTTCACCCTGGGGTGACTTCCGCGCGTGAGCAGAACTCGCCACCCACATCCCTCCCAGATGGCTGATTCGCGCTGTCCGACCGAGCCGGCAGCGCCACCCACCGAACGCAGAAGGACAACGGTATGACCGCTGAACCGAACGGTATGACCGCAGAACATCCACTTGCCCGGGCGCTGACAGCGTTCGGCCCCGCGGGTTGGCATCGCATGGATGCCGCCTTCGCGGTAACGGTGCGGGGCGAGATCGCCCATATCGTCTATTCCATCGGTGAGCAACAGGTGCTGGCCCATCCGCCGGAGCAAGTACTCGCTCTGGTCCGGCAATCACGGGCGGCGGCCACGGAGACCGCGCGAGGGCCGTGGTGGCGGATGCTGGTGACCATTGCCGGGTCCACTGTCACCGTCGACTACGACTACGGTGCGGACCCGTTCCCCCCGGAACAGATGTTCGATCCAGAGGACTACCGCGCCGACCTGGTGACCTACCCGCGCGAGCACGTGCCGGTGTGGCTGGCCGCCTACATCCTGCACGCCGACCGTCAGCAGCGCACGCCGCAGCAGGCGGCCGAACAGGCTCGATCGGATCGGGCGGAGCAAGTGTGGGCGGTGCTCGCGGAGAGCGAGTTTCCGCCGTTCCCGGTGATGTGGGCGCGATGGGCGACCCTGAGTGCGGCATTCGTCGCCGCGAAGTCGCAGTGGGGTCCTCGGTTGCTTCCGTGGACGGGCGTTTTCGAGGGCTCGGCACGCGGTGGATCGACACTGCATGTGTTGCCCGGTGGGCGAGCTGTGCTGTCGGGCGGGGTGTGGAACGCTCCCACGTTGGATTCGGCGTACAACGGTGACGCGGCGCTGCCGAGGCTCTATGCCGGTGCGCCGGACTGGGTGGCGAATCCGGTGCTGAACCCGCGTGCGTCAACGGGGATGCTGTCGTTCTGCTACTGGTGGGAGGGCGGGCGCTGGTATCGCGGAGAATCACCCTCCGCCGAACAGTGCGCCACCGCTGTGCCTGGGGTCTGGACGGCCGAGATCGTCGCGGGAATTGTCGCGGGTCTTGTCGGGGACTCCCCGAACGACGGGCTTTCCGACCGGGCCGCGACCCTGGTTTCCGCCGCGGAAGCAGGAGTGGTGACTCGGGAAACGCTGACCGCGGTATTCGATGACGACCAGTTCGATATCGACGGAGCGCTCTATCAACTCGGCCTTGCCGGGCTGGTGTCGACGCTGCCCGAGGAACTGCCCGAAGAGGTGGCGATCGGTCGCGTCCGCGACTACATCGTCACCCGCGGTCTCGACACGACCGGGTACCCGTTGTCGGAGTTGACCGCGCACCGGATCAACGTCGGCTGGATGGTGTACGTGCCGGTACCCGATGGCGAGATATCCATCGGCCGGGCCCTCTTCTACATCGCCGACGATGGTGTTCTGGAACAGTCGTCGTCGTCGATCGCGCCGGGCGAGTACATCGTGGGCTTCGAGCAGCGGTTCAGTGATCGGCACCGGCCGTTGGTGCGGTAGCGCCTACGACGCGACGCTGCCCGGGCTTGTTTCGGCATCCTCGATGACCTACAACATATTTCGAGATTTCCGTGGCGGCTGGGGCTGGAAAGGTTAACGACAGGCAACCCACACCGGCCGCTCGTTAAATATTCAATTTCATCCAGACCAACCTATGCCCACCAGAGGGAATACGGAACGGGAAGTGGTCAATAGAATTCACCCAGCAAACTATCAGTACCGGTTGAACCGGTCGCCTCGACGATAGTCGGCGCACATTCGCCGCACATCGGATGGAGCCGGAATCATGCACATTCATCTCGAACGACACCACCGATCCACTCTCACCCGCCTACTCGACAGCCTCGGCTTCGCATTGCTGCTGGTCGTGGCCGTCATGGCATTCGTCGTCGTGCTCGGCGTCATCGCCACCGGAGCGATGTCATGAGTATCGATGTGGACACTCAGATCGCGATGCACGCCACTACCACGCTCTGGCAGTGGGCAGTCATTCCGAGCTCCAATCCGCAGATATACATCCCAGCCCCCAGCTTCGAACAGGCGGCGGCCATCGCCCGCGATCTCACCAGCGGATTGCGGCCCGAGTTCTACTGCTATTTCCGCGTTCCGGACGCGCTGCGCCAGAAGGTGGACATTCCCCCGCTCCCGAAACCGCCGGGCAAGCCGCGCGACTTCGGCCCCTGGCAGCCGGTATCAGCCGCCACCGCCGACTGCCTCGCGTCCTCGCCGGCAGTAGTTACCACGGTGCAGCAGGACCACCGAACCATCTACTTCGCGGCCGCCCCACTTGGCATGGAAGTCCGCCGGTTGGCCTGCCGCTGCCATCGCGAGCCCGCCCATCCCCTGGCCGCCTGACCGGCACTTGGAAGCGAGCACTGAATCGCGCCTCCGACACGTTCACGCGGGCATTCCGGCCTCCACCGCAGCCCCTGTCATGGGCCCGTGGGGCGCGAGAGACTCTGGTTGCTGGTGAGGTTTGCGGCTTGCCGGAAGAGCCGAGCTGCGGAGGCGGGGTTACGTCCTTTCGAATCGTACGACACCGCGTTCATGCCCCGGATACGATGTGCTGCAGCATGTTCGGTGTCCGGACTGATTGTGGGACGACGGGAACCTGTACTGCGGTCGCCTTTTCCGGAGCCCGAGTCGGTGACTGCACTCGCGGCCAAGATCTAGGGAGACGCCGATGACCATTCCTCACCCCCCGACACTGGCCGGCATTTTGGTCGGGCATGCTCGGGACCGCACCGGATGCCGAGCGGTCAGCGCGCCTGCGGGGTCGCAGACCTATGCGGAGTTCGCCCGGGACGTGGCGCGAATCGCGGACCGGCTGCACGCTGCCGGCCTACGCCGGGGAGACCGGATAGCGGTGCTCGCACACAACGACTTGGCCTACGTCCAGCTCGTCTACGCCGCCTCCTGGGCCGGCATCGTGCTGGTCGGCCTGAACTGGCGCCTGACGGCGGCCGAGCTGCGGGCCGTTCTGGACGACTGCAGCCCATCTCTGCTCTTCGCCGATCAGGAATTGGCATCGGGGTCGGACCCACGGTGCCCGGTGGTCCGGCTGGACGGGCCCGAAGGCTCTGAATTCGAGTGCTGGTATGCCGCAGGGGATTCCGACTACCCACCGGATGCCGATCAATCCGACGAGTCCCTCGTGCTGCTGGCCTACACGACCGGCACCACGGGCGAGCCCAAGGGCATTCAGCTGGTCGAGCGCAATCTGCGGGAGATGGCCCAGCAGGCCGCGGCAGCCTGGGCACTACACCAGGAGATGAGGTACATGGCCTGCCTGCCGATGTTCCGTATGAGCGGGATGAGCTCGGTGACGTGTTGCGTGCACCTTGGCGGCGAGGTGGTCATCCCGTCGGGGTCCTCGGTCGACGCGATCGCCGGCACCGTCGCGGACCGAGGTGTCACCCACACCAGCCTGGTGCCGACCCTGCTGGCCGGTCTGGTTGCCGAGAACACCGCCGCGACCTTCGACCTGTCCAGTCTCGAGGTGATCATCTACGGCTCCGCGCCCTCGAGCAGCTCGCTGATCGACGAGGCGATGGAGATGCTGCCGCAGACAGGCTTTTCGCAAGGCTACGGCTTGACCGAAACCTGTGCCGGGGTGGCGGTCACACCGGTCCTGCGCCGGGGGGAGGTCGACCGGCATCCGGGTAGCGTGGGCCGCATCCACCCCAGCTGCGAGTGCCGGATCGTCGATGTTTCCACCGGTCGCGACATGGGCACCGGTGCGGACGGCGAGATCTGGCTGCGGACGCCGCAACTGACCACAGGATATTGGAACAAACCCGAGGAGACCGCGGCCGCGATATCCGCCGACGGCTGGTTCCGCACCGGCGATATCGGGATGATCGACAACGACGGATTCCTCTACGTCCACGACCGAGTCAAGAACATGATCATCATTGGCGGCGAGAACGTCTACTCGGTCGAGGTCGAGAACGCGATCGGCGCGCACCCTGCGGTGCTCGAGGCCGCCGTCGTCGGCGTACCCCACCCACACTGGGGTGAGACGGTGAAAGCGGTCGTAGTGTTGCGCCACGGCCAGGAACTCGACGAAACGGAACTGCTCGGCTGGCTCGAGGGTCGGCTTGCCGGTTACAAGCACCCGCGGATCGTCGAGTTCGTCGGCGATCTCCCCAGGGCGGGCAGCGGCGAGATCCTGAAACGTGCACTCCGACAACACTTTCGATCATCTTCCGCGTGACGATTGTGCCAGGATGGATCCTATGACTGAAGAACGGTTCGAGGTTCGACGGGAGATCGCGGCACAGCCGGCCGAGATCTTCGCCCTGCTGTGCTCACCCGAAGGGCATGTGTCGATCGACAGCACGGGCATGCTGCAATCCGCAGAAGGCGAAGCCATCACCGCCGTCGGAGATGAATTCGTCGTGCAGATGGATCGTGAATCGCTCAATGACTTTCCCGAGATGGGAAAGTACGACGTCACGGTGACCATCACCGCATTCGACAAGGACGCCCATATCGCGTGGACGGTCTCCCGAGAGGGGCAGGTTCCGCCGATCGATCACCGCTACGGCTACCGCGTGGAACCCAGCGAGGTCGGCACCTCGGTGACGTCGTACTACGACTGGAGTCAGATCCCAGCGAAGTATCGCGACATGGGAGTCTTCCCAATTCTTCCTGAGTCCGCGCTGCGGGCCTCACTCGGCCTGCTTGCCAGGACCGTGGAGAAAAAGTAGGCGATCAGCCAGGCTGGTGGGCATCGTCAGCAGGTGCCCACCGAACCCATCGGTCGGCGTTCTGAAAATGTCCGCTACTTTGTTGCGACAATAACGGTTCTGCTGTCCAGGTCCACCGGACGGCCATGAAAGTCGCCCGCGAATGCCACGTGGCCGAATCCGGCTTCGTAGATTGCTGTCTCGAGTTGTGGGCGTGAATACATGTGGAGCCGAGCCTGTCGGGACCATCCAGGGCGCTTCCAGTGGAGCTCGAGTTCCTGGGCGGTCCAATCATACCGAGCGTGACCGACGAGACCGGACCGTTGAACCAGCTGCGTACTGACCAATTCGCTGCCGTTGCGTGCACGATGCTCGAAGTATTCGAGTGTATCGATTTCCATGACGAGCTTGCCCCCGGGCACGAGAACGTCGGCCCATGCCGTGAGGGCGGCACGGTCCTCGGCAGGGCTGTCGAAGAAGCCGAAGCTGGTCCACAGGTTCAGAATTGCGTCGTATGGACCTGCGGGTGGCGTTCGCATGTCTGTCAGGACGAAGGTGCAGTCAGGATATCGACGGCGGGCGTCGTCGAGTTGTTTCGGCGAGTTGTCTATACCGACGACGCGATAACCGCGCCGACCGAGCGGTCCGGTGTGACGGCCGAAGCCGCAAGGGACATCAAGGATTCGAGCACCGAGGGGCAATCGGAGCAGCGCGACAATCGCTTCGACCTCGCTCTCGGTGTCATCATATCTGCCTAGGATGGTGAAGGTTTCACGGAAGCCTTCGTCGAAGAATTCATCTGCCCAGTTCATCATCGGACCCACGTACGGTCGGATAGTTGCCGTCGGGAGCGTAGCTCCCCCGTAGGGGAGCTACGCCGAACCGCTACCACGAAGCGGCGATCACTTCTGGTCGAGATCGACCAACTTGCAGACACACAGCGTTACCGTGTGGGCAAGAATTCCGCCGAAATACTTGGTGCAGAACTCCGCGTACCCGACCGGATCGCACTGGTGCGCATGCCACGCCGAGTCCACTTCCAGATTGTCGGGCAGGTAGTTGCCCTGCATGCCGCTGGCCCGGAAGCGCTCGAGCGACCGCTGGTAGCGGGCTACTCGATTGTCGATCTGCTCTTCGGTCAAGGCCGCGGAGCCGGGCCAGAACAAGTGGCCCCAGCGCAGGTTCTCCTTGAGGTGTGTCGTGTCGAAATCCGCAGCAGGTACTTCGGTTTCAGCCGACACGGCCGCGATATTCGTAGTCATACCCGAATCCTCGATTCGTTCAGAACTCACCATGTCGGCCGACAAGCCTCCAGAAGTGCTGGAGTGATTAGATTTTGGTGTGTCACAGATCACCGGTCAAGAGCAGGTTCCTCCCATTCCTGGGAGCAGATAGGTGTGAACTTCGTTGTGGTTCACTCGATTTGACATGTCATTGGAAGCGCGTGCGGTGGTGGGCCAACCGAGCCACCGCTGGACCCACACGACAAGACAAGGACCTACTATGAGCGGAGACGTCGCGCGCACCGTCAGCGCACAGGAATTTCTGGCCGACTATCCGGAGTACGCCACGACAACGGTGCTCGACGACCTCCGGGCCACCGAGTACGCATATCTGGATCGCAATCGGGACATCTATCTCGACTACACCGGCGCCGGACTGGCTGCAACCACCCAACATCGGGCGCACAACGAGTGGGTCTCTGCCGGCTGCCATGGCAATCCGCATTCGGACAACCCGACCTCACGGGCGACGACGGCCGGGGTCGAGACCGCTCGGGCGTCCGTGCTCGCCCATTTCAACGCTCCCGCGCAGGACTACACCGTGATCTTCACGGCGAACGCCACGGCGGCCTGTCGATTGGTCGGCGAGGCCTATCCCTTCGGCCGCGCGACACGTTTCGTCCTGACAGCCGACAACCACAATTCGGTCAATGGCATTCGAGAATTCGCCCGCTCCAGGCGGGCTCGAACGGAGTACATCCCGATCGCGGGTACGGAACTACGAGTGGCCGAGTCTGCCCTCCGCACCGCGCTCGGGCGCCGCACGGTGCAGGAATCACTATCGATGGCTACGGTGAACGGACGAGAAAGCAGCCGTGGGTTGTTCGCCTATCCGGCGCAGAGCAACTTCACCGGCGTTCAGCATCCGCTCGACTGGGTCGATATCGCACATGAGCACGGCTTCGATGTATTGCTGGACGCCGCAGCCTATCTGCCAACGCATGAGCTCGACCTCACCGCCGTCCGAGCAGATTTCGTTCCCGTGAGCTGGTACAAGCTTTTCGGCTACCCGACAGGAGTCGGTTGTCTGATCGCACGCCGCGAGGCATTGTCCAGACTGCGGCGGCCCTGGTTCTCCGGCGGCACCATCCAGGCCGCCAGCGTTCAGGGAGGTTGGCACGCCCCGGCCGCGGGATCTGCCGAATTCGAGGACGGCACCGTGAACTTCCTCGCCATTCCGGATATCGAATATGGCCTCGACTGGCTGCGTGGGGTCGGCATCGATGTGATCAATCGGCGTACCCGCTGCCTGACCGGATGGCTTCTGGATCGGCTCCTGTCGCTCGAGCACGACAACGGGGCTTCCATGGTTCGAATCTATGGACCGCGAAATATGATCAATCGCGGCGCGACGGTCGCGCTGAATATCCTCGACCCCTCCGGGGCCATCGTCGACGAGCGTCTGGTAGCGCGAGAATCCTCGGCGGCGGGGTTTTCGTTGCGCACGGGCTGCTTCTGTAATCCCGGCGCCGGGGAGGCCGCCTTCGAGATCGGTCGACCATCCTCGCTTCGCCTGTTCAGAAAGTCGGCGCTCTCGATCGATGCGTACATCACCGAGCTCGGCCTGCCCACCGGTGGCGCTCTCCGCGTCTCCTTCGGGATCGCCTCCAGCTTTCAGGACGCCCAGCGATTTATCGAATTCGTCGACACCACCTACCGCAACCGTCCGCGTGAGACGCAGGGCCTCCCACCACGCGAGAATTGCTGAGCTGTGCATTTCTCACCGAAACGAGATCCGGCTCATGCTCTCCATGAGCATGAGCCGGATATCGAGTGAAGTGGAGCTAAGGGGAATCGAACCCCTGACCTTCTCGATGCGAGGAGGCATCACTGCCCACCGCGACTCAAGGCAACCGCCGATACGCGAAGAACCACCGTCTTGCTGCGTAAACATCGCCGAACAACAACTCGCGACAACTCGAAGACATGTTCGACAACTATGCGCATCAACTGAATTTATTGTGACATAGCTGGATCATGTGCACTTCGCCGGGCTCACTGCCCGGGAGCCGAGCTCGTCCTCAACACATCAGCACTATTGGGCTGCTCACCATCCGAACGTTGACCGGCACACCGGATCGAATTCCGGGTCGCTGAGGTCGGCGGGGGTGCAGAATGGTCGGATGTTTGGACACGGCAAGGCGTTGCAGGCTGCGAGTGAGAACTTCGCGCGGGCCCTGCCGATCACGCCGGAATTGGCGGCCGCGGCCGAAGCGATGCTCGCTGCAATCCAGGCCGAAATCGAGGAGATGCAGGTTCAGGCAGCTCGTATCGCCGACATGACGCAGGACGAGGGCGCAGCGATGGCAGGTGCTGCACGACATGGTGCCGAACGTGCGTTGAGTGCGGAACGCAGCCGGTGGAAGAAGATCGTTGATGTCCTGCGGGAAGTGCCGCCGCGACCGATCGACCCGACTGGGCACGCCTACTTCGAGGGCCAACAACCTCGCTGATGCGCCTACTGCGAGTGAACCGATCTGTACCTGGCTGTTGCGGGTCAGGACGTTGTTGAGATCGTTTGACTTGCGGGACGCTCGACTTGGCCGGGAGCGTGTGGCTCGGCAGCGGTTGCTGGCTCGTGGTCGCGTGGTCGGCAGCGGAGCGCCGAAGGTGACCACACCAGCCGAGGGCACGCGCGCTTGCACCCACGATAGTCTGCGCTTCTCCGTGGTCCTCATTCGCCGTTGGTCAGCGGAGGCACGTTCGTATGAACAGGGGTGAGCGCGGTTCGGAGGACGTTCGAGTCGCCACGGAACTCGCCGGCGGCGATGGCCTGCTCGATGCTGATTGCTCCAGCGGCTAGAGCGACGACCACATCGGGAGCGGCGGTGAATACTGAAGCCGGATCTCGATCGGGTACGAATGCGGTTGGACCATCTTCGTCGACCCTCAGTGCCATGAGGAAGCCATCCGTCTCGATACCGAGCTCGACGGGAGGAGAGGCGGTTGCGCCTCGGAGGAGGGCGGGCAGCGCGAGGGTCAGCCAGCGCGGCTGGAAGGCGTCGTCGCCCCGGCCGGTCGCCAGCAGCGGAGCGCCCCACCGGCCGAGCGCCTCCATCGGCTCTCGCAACCCCGCTCCCCGCGACGTGAGGGCGTAGACGACGCCCGCGTCCTCGAGACGACGCTCGACGATCCCGTTCGCCTCCATGGTCTTCAGCCGCTCGGACAGGAGGTTCGTCGCGATGCCTTTGAGTGAGGTCTTCAGCTCGGTGTAGCGCATCGGCCCCGGCAGCAGCTCGCGCGCGATGAGCAGCGTCCACCGGTCGCCTATGACGTCCAGAGAGCGCGCGAGGGCGCAGAACTGTCCGTAGGAGCGCGAACCCTTGACCTTCTGGTTGATTTTTTCCACCATGCTTTATGGTATCAACCAAAAGAGAGTGACGAGCAGAGGAGATTCCGTGGAGCTGAGCATCAGCTGGCTGGCGGTCGTATCCGCAATCGCGGTCGGAATGGCGATCGCCTGGATCTGGTACAGCGACTGGGGGCTGGTCGGCGGCGTATGGCGGAAGCTGACCGGGGTGACCAAGGAGGACTCTGAGAGAGGCGGCAAGGGTCCGTTCGTAGTCTTGGTGGCATCAATCGTTGTCACCGCGCTGACCCTCGCAGCCGCCAGCTCCGTCACTTCCGGCTTCTTCGGCATCGACTCCTTCTGGGCCGCTCTGCCAGTTGCCCTCGTGGCGTGGCTCGGCTTCTCACTGTCGACCCTGGCACAGCACAACGGCTTCGAGCAGAAGCCTGGTCAGCTCACTGTGATCAACGGCGCCTACCAGCTCGTGCTGTTCCTGGGCATGGCGGTCCCGATCGGGTTGCTGCAGTAGCAGCGCGCAGTCAGAGCACAAGAATCATGGGACATCGCAAACGCTCCCCTGAGTCCCGAGGGACGACGTCGGCTCATCGAGCGCTGCAAGACCCCGCCCAGTATGCAGGCGTTCTGTCGGCGACGGGCGCCGAACCCCGTCCTCCAAACGCATGACCTCGCCAACTACACCCATCCGGCGTTAATACACCACCGCCTCACCGCAACCGTCACCTAACACCATGCACACCAGCACCACCTGACCAACTCACCTACCTACGTCACTCACGCATGCGCCACCCCTCCAATTCCTCCTCATTCACCAAGCAGACCTCTTGCATTGCAGGAGTTCCCCGCTAACGATCCGATTACGACCAGGGGTTTTGCAGGAACTCACATAATCCTGGTGAGTTTGCGCTCTCGAAATTCCTTGAAAGCGCGCGCTTCCTGGAGATATGACCGCGACGCTCCACAAGGTCGCCGCGGGCAACGGCTACGAGTACTACCTCCGTCAGATCGCTGCCCACGACGAATCCACACGAGGGCGCACCAGCCTGGCCGACTACTACACCACCCGCGGTGAATCCCCCGGATCTTGGTGGGGTACCGGGCTGCCCGCGCTCGGCCTCAGCGTCGGCCAAGTCGTGACCGAGGACCAGATGGAAGGCCTATTCGGCCTCGGCCGACACCCGGACACTATCGAGATCGAGGCCCGCGTCATCCGCAGCGAAATCCGCGCTGGGGCGACCGACAAGCAAGCCATGCGCGCCGCGGACCACGCTTCTAGGCTCGGCGTGCCGTTTCGCCTCCCGCCGGAACGATCCGTGTTCCGGGCACGATGCGCAGATGCCTACACCGAGCACAACATCGCGCGCGGTCTCGATCCTCGCGCAGCCGTTCCCAATGAGGTGCGGGCAGAGATCCGAACCAACGTCGCGACCGCCATGTTCGCCGATGAGCTCGGTCGCCCACCCTTGAATTCTCGTGAGGTGTCCGGCTGGGTGGCACGCGCGTCCCGTCCGAAGTCCAGAGCGGTCGCAGGATTCGATATCACCTTCTCGCCGGTCAAGAGCGTGTCCGCGATGTGGGCGCTGGCACCCCGTCCGGTCGCGGAGTGCATCGAGGCAGCCCACCAGGCCGCGATTGACGATGCGCTCAGCTGGCTCGAACGCAACGCCCTGTTCACTCGGTTGGGCCGTAACGGAGTTCGACAAGTCGAGGTTGAAGGGATCATCGCCGCACGATTCCAGCATCGCGATTCCCGTGCGGGCGACCCAGATCTGCACACTCACGTCCTGATCGCCAATCGGGTTCGCACACTCGACGGACGCTGGCGCACCGTCGATGGCCAACCTCTCCACCGGGCCGTGGTCACGGTATCGGAGATCTACAACACCCGGCTCGAAGACCACCTCCACACCGAACTCGGTCTCGAATTCACCGAACGCACCGACGCCGACCCCGCAAAACGTCCGATACGGGAGATCATCGGTATCCCTGCATGGCTAGTGCACCGGTGGTCGAAACGCGATGCGGGGATTACTCGTCGGTTAGATGAACTGGCCACTGATTTCCAGCAGCACTGGGGTCGTGAGCCCGCCCCTAGCGAAATGCACCGCCTCGCGGACGAAGCCACGCTGCTCACTCGACCGGCCAAGCACCATGCCCGTTCGCTGGCGGACCAACGCCAAGACTGGTTCCGCGAGGCGGCGCAGTGGTGCGAAAGCCCAGCAGCCATCACCGACATCGTCACCACAGCACTGCATCCACCACGCATAAACCGCACCGAACCAACGAGCGAATGGATCGCCGAGACCGTGCAGACCGTGATCGACGTGGTGTCGACGCACCGCTCGACCTGGCAGGCGCACCATGTGCGAGCAGAGATCGAGCGCCAGATCCGCGGACGCATACACCCCCACCAGTGGCGCTACGCCACCGAAGCGATCCTCACTGAAGCACTCTCTCCGGGGCTGGTAGTCGCCCGTGGCGACCCCGACATCGCCGCCCTACCCGACCTCGGACATGTGCCGCCCTTGCTGTCCCGCAGCAATGGCACCAGCGTCTACACCTCAGCCGGTGCGACCGCATACACCAGCTCCCGTGTCCTCTCGATCGAACGTGAACTGATCGATCTCTCCCTCGCGCCGGGGAAGCGCACTCTCACCGATGCCACGGTCAGCGCAGCGGTCTCCGACTACAACAACCGTCACCCCACCCGAAGGCTGAACGACGGGCAGCGGGCCGTGGTCACTGCGTTTGCCACATCTCCACTCCAGATCCTGACCGCCAACGCCCCCGCCGGCACCGGCAAAACCACTGCGATGCAGGTACTCACCGACGCCTGGACCCGTAGCGGCGGAACCGTCCTCGGCCTCGCGCCCACCGCGGCCGCCGCGGCCGTCCTCGGTGAATCCATTGGAGCCCGAGTCGAAACCGTCGACAAGCTTCTCCACACGCTGGCCGAACACGCACCCGAGCGCGCCGTCACCGAGCGGCCGTTGCCGCCGGCGTTGCCGGAGTGGGTACTTCAGATCGATGATCGAACGCTGGTGATCGTCGACGAACACGTCAAGATCGGAAGCGCCAAACGCCTAGGGCTACTCCGATTCCTGACTTCCCGCGGCGCGGCGATCCGGTGCATCGGTGACGACCAGCAGCTGCCTGCGATCGAGGCAGGCGGCGCCGACACCGACATGCGCCGCCACCAGCAGCCGGTCACACTCAGTAATGTCGTTCGGTTCGTCGACCCCGGTGAAGCCCGCGCCAGCCTACAACTACGCGACGGTGACCCCACCGCACTCGGCTGGTATTACGACAACGAGCGAATCCATAACGGCCATCACGGCACTGCCACCGACCAAGCCTTCCGAGCGTGGTCCCATGACGACGGGATCGGACGGCACGCACTGATGCTCGCCGCCACCCACGACCAGGTAGCCGACCTCAACGCCCGCGCCCGCGCACACCGTCTCAACCGGCAACCGTCTGTTCCCAACGAACTCGCCGTCATCCTCGCCGATGGCCTGCACGCATCTGCCGCTGACACAATTCGCACCTGCCGCAACCACCCGAAACTCCGTCTCGACCACGATGATTGGGTACGCAACGGCGACACCTGGAACATCGATGTGGTCCATCCCGAGGGCGCACTGACCGTCACCCGCCTCCGCGACGGCCAACGCACCAGCGCACAGATCGTCCTACCCGCGGACTACGTTGCCGAATACGTGCGACTCGGCTACGCAACCACTATCGATTCCGCCCAAGGCCTCACCGCCGACTCCTGCCATGTGACCCTCACTGGCAGCGAGACACGCCAGCAGCTCTACGTCGCACTCACACGCGGAGTGATCGCTAACCACGCCTACCTGTCCACAGCACTCGACGGTGACCCAACCTCATTCCTCACCGACCGGGCCACTGCCCCACCGGCCGCCACCGACATCCTCATACGGATACTCAACAACGACGGTCGTCGACCATCCGCGCACACCTACCTCCGCGACAGCCTCGACCCGTTTCAACGAATCGGTCGCGCCGTCGATATCTACCTCGACACAATCGGCCTCGCCGCCGAGCACGCGCTCGGCGCCGACGGCCTGGCCCGTCTCGACATCGCAGCCAAAGCAATACATCCCGGGCTTTGCGACGCTCCCGCGTATCCCGTACTGCGACAGCACCTCGCCGTTCTGGCTCTCACCGGCGCTGACCCTACGACCGCACTTCGAACAACGGCCGCCGAGCGAGAACTCGACACAGCGGACGACGCCGCCGCCGTCCTCGACTGGCGTCTCGACACCACAGGTCGCCACAACCGCGCCCCCGGACCGCTGCCGTGGGTCCTCGGCCCACCCATTGAACTCACCAACGAAACCGACACAACCCAGGTCCGAGCCCGCGAAACCATCGTGACCAGCCTCGCCGACCAAATCCGCAGCGACGCCCACCTATGGACCGACCACACCGCACCCACATGGGCTCAACCACTGCTCCACGACCGGCAGCTTGTCGCCGATCTGGCAATCTGGCGCGCCGTCCACCACATCGCCGATAACGACCCGAACACCACCGGACCACCCCGCTACCCCATCATCGAACGCGAGCACCAGGCAGCACTCGACCAGCGAATCCAGACAGCACTCGACCGCGCCGAACACCCCGCTCGAACCTGGGCGCCGCTGGCCGAACATATTCCCCGCTTGACCAGCGATCCCACCTGGCCCGCCATCGCTACCTGCATCGACAGAACGCACCGTGCGGGCATCGATATCGCTGGCATCCTCACCACAGCCGCCCGGCAACGTCCGCTCCCCGACGACTACCCCGCCGCCGCACTCTGGTCGCGCCTACCGGCAGACGTAACCGACGCCCGCTCGGCGGCTGATCCGTTTGAATCCCCAGGTCAGCCCACCAGCCAGCATCGGGACACCAACACCGCGCCCTCGGACGGCGCGCCTCCGGAACGAATGGAAGCCGAACAAGCCGGAATACAACAGGCACTCAGCGCTTTACTGGATATCGATCCCACAGCAGAGCTCGACAGCATCGATGAGTTCAGCGACTACCCGCCCGACGACGTCCAGCTTCCCGACATCGGCCTCGACATGTAGTCAGCCACGCCGCGACGCAGCGATCCCCGTTGCGCGAGGAACCGTAGGTGTGTTGTCAGTGGCTCCCGTGTCACCGACATGCAGCAAGGTTCGATTCCAGATGCTCGATTGAGCCCGTGCCTGGAATGGGAAGGACGGCCGGCGACTGATCGAGCAGCCATCGAATCGCCGCCGCCGGCGTGCCGTCTTCTAGGACATCACCGCACGCCAGCGGCGCGAAGGGCACGAATCCGATGCCGTGTGCAGTGCAGAAGTCCAGCACCGCACGTTGGCTCTGGTCGTGCAGGTTGAATCGGTTCTGCACGGCCGCCACCTGCACGATGCGCTCGGCTTCGAGGATCTGGTCGATGGTCACTTTCGACAATCCGATGTGGCGGATCTTGCCCTCGTCGCGCAGGGCGGCGAGTTCGCCGACCTGATCTGCCAGCGGCACACTGGGGTCGACGCGGTGCAGGTAGTACAGGTCGATCCGGTCGAGCGCGAGTCGGCGGAGGCTCATCTCTACGCATTGGCGCAGATACTCCGGTCGGCCCACCGGCGCCCACTTGTTTGGCCCTTGCCGGGTCAGGCCGCCTTTGGTTGCAATGACCAAGCCGTCCGGATACGGGTGGAGGGCTTTGCGTATGAGGTGTTCGACCGTGTCAGGGCCGTAGGCGTCTGCGGTGTCGATGTGGTCGACGCCGAGTTCGACGGCCCGGCGCAGGATGCGTTTGGCGTGGTCGGTGTCGGCAGGGTGGTACCAGTGGCCGGGGCCGGTGAGTTGCATACTGCCGTAGCCGATTCGGTGTACGGGCATATCGCCGCCGATTCGGAATACCCCGCCGAGCACGCCAGCGACCTCGGTGCTGGTCATCCGAGTTCTCCGATGCCGTCGAAGAGCTTCAGTTCGGGCTCTGGTTCCTCGCCCGCGAGAGTGATACCACCGGCCTCGAACAGAGCGGCAGCAGTCCGGGATTCAGGGCCGTTGGTCGCCAGGTCAACGAACAGTCGAGCAGTCACGAGCGCGTCGTACTCTGCACGGTGCGGTGTCAGTCCGTCAGGCAGCCCGTCGGCCAAGCCACGGTGGGCGACCAGTGCGGCGAGTTTGTGGGACGGCAGGGGCCACGCCTTGCGGGCAAGCCGCAATGTGTCGATGGCTCGAGCCGGTGTCCAGCCCGGCAAACTACGGGTGAGCACGTCGAGGTCGATGCGAACGTTGTGCCCAACCGGCACGGCGTCTCCGAGGACCTCGCAGATTTCTTCGGCGACATCGTCGACCGGTGGGCACTCGGCGACGTCATCGTTGCGGATGCCGTGGATCTTTCTGGCCTGCCAGCTAATTGGTGTGGGTGGACGCATCAGCCATGTGCGGGGCGGACCGATCCGCCCTCCTTCGACCAAGACGGCAGCAAGCTCAACCAATTCGGGCGGCCGAGCACCGTTACCCTCTACATCGACAACGACGTAGTCGACCTCCGACCAGTGTCCGATCGTGCTCATGCAGTCTCCCCTTTCCAGCCGATATCAGCGCGACCGTGCCTGCGATCGCGATGCGGGTGACGCTCATCGTGGACCTGAAAGCCCAGCCCATGCTGCAGGAAGTACCGGGGTTGCTCGTCCAAGCCCGTCACGACTGCAGAGCGATCAGTGATCGCCACAATCTCGAACTCGTCCGAAGTCGTCAGGCCTGCGGCGAGCTGCCTCACCTGCGTCTCGGTCGGTGGCCTATGCGCACTCGCACACAGCTCGAGCTGTTTGATCGGACAGATATCGCACAACTCACGAATCCCATAGTGTCCGTTGTAATCCGGCACGCCGTGCGCGAAGGACACCGCGCAGCTGGTCTTTCGGAACAACGGTCCGCCACCGTTGAAGGCGGCGAGGACCCTCTGTTCCAGCGTTTCCGGCACGATCTTGCGGCGCGCGGTTTCATCGTAGGGCTCTGGCAGCCCGTTGGCACGGTAATAGTCGGCGATCTCGTCGCGGTAGAACAAGCCCGTGAACACGGTTGCGTGGGCATGCCGACTCAACTCCACCGCGCGAGCCAAATGCGCGGCGGTGTCGTTGAGGCCCGGCACCAGTGGCCGCCAGTACAGCACCACTCGGTATCGGTCTGCATTCGCAAACGACGTGTGCAGCGAGCGCGCGGCAATATCGCTGTCGACCGGTTCTATCCGTCGATCGTCTATTCCGGAGTAGGTGACCAGCACAGTAACCTTCAGGTTGCGCAACCGGTTCAGCCGCTGACAGTCCTCTGGGTCGATCCGATAGCGCGTGATCACCAGTACGTGGTTGGTCAGGCCCCGAGCGTCGAGATCGTCTAGCACGGCGAACGTATGCGTTTTGACGCGTGGAAGCATCGGGTCAGTCGCGCGGTTGAACACCTGGATCGGGGTGATATGAGGCTGGAAGTACGGATGATCGACCAGCGATTGAACAGCGTCGGCGTCGGTCATCAGCGCCCGCGGTTGCCGCATATCCCACACTCCATAGGTGTGCCGTATGCAGTACGCGCAATCCAACGGGCAACCCTGGATGTGATTGAGCGACAGACCGGACTTCCTGTACTCGACCACCTCACGTGCTCGCACCGGCAAAGCATCGACCTGAGCGGGTGTCAACAGCGGCACGGTCGGCAGATTGCGATCGGCGCTGGTCATGCTGCACGCCCCTCGTTTTCGGTGCCGATAGAACGTTGCGATTCCTGTGCCCATGACCGGAGCGCCGCGGCTACTCGGGCGAGCTCTGCGATCGGCGGCAGCACCACTGGCGTCGAGGCGAACCGCGATACACGAGGGGTTCTGAGCGGCAGTTGGAGGTGCATGAATACTCCTAGTCGATTACGAAGAGTTGGCGGCGCAGGCATCGCCGCGTCGAATCAGCGGCGGCCCGACATGCCGCCGGAGGCTGGATCAAGCCGGGTGGTGATCGAATCTCATTCGGGGCGTTCGATTTTGGCTGATAGCAGATCGTCGAATGGTGCGGCCGGCAAGCTACCGGCGCGGTTTCGGGTTCGCGGTGTCCGAATCGGGCAGATGGTCACGGTCGGGCGGTGCGAGCAGTGCGGCCAGTGGCCATCGGGCGATCGACTGGTGCGGGTTGTCGACCGGGATCACCTCTGTTACCTCCCGAAGCAATCGCTGCGGGACCTCACCGCCGACGTGTTCAAGGGTGGGCACGATAACCGCCTCGGCGCCGGACCGGCGCACAGTGTCGATCAGTTGGGAAATCGGGTCGTCAGCGGTGCAGGTCAAAGCAACCGTCTTGCACAGCGTGTAGCCGGCCCGGCTCGCGACCGATCGAATCCCGGTCTCATGCCATGGCTGGTGTTCGCCGGAGATGTCGCGCCGCAGATATCCGACAGCTCGCGGAGTGCTCATGACGCGGCGGCGCCGATCGGCATGTCGAGCGCAGCTGGTCGACGCTGGATAGCGGCGTAGCGGTGACCGTTAGCGGTGAGAACCCACCCGCGCGGTGTCTGCCACACCAAGCCACGGCGGCTCAGTGTCAGCAGGGCGACACGGGAACGGACTGTGGAGAATCCGACGGAACGGGCGATGGTGGTGACAGTGAGTACCCCGCCCGGTTGTAAGGCGGCGAGTATTCGAGCCTCGGTACAAGTCATTGTTACCTCGATGGGGTGATGGGGTGCGATGTTGGATCGCGCCCCAGCCGAGGAGGAAGGCACCCGGCTGGGGCACTCACCTGATCGTCGGCGCGCCGGAGAGGGACAACTGGCAACGGTGTTGTCAGTTCACGACCCTGCGGGTGGGCGAGGCGCGGGTATCCTGCCGGACATGACCTCGACTTCATCGGCCATCGGCGCGAACCGTGCTCTGTGGGACGAGTGGGCAGCTATTCACGCGGAGGGCAGCTGGTACGACGTCGATGCGGTCCGCCGGGGAGTCGATAAGCTCCGGGACTACGAGGTCGACGAGATAGGCGACGTCAACGGCATGTCGATGCTGCACTTGCAATGCCAGATCGGCACCGACTCCATCGCGTGGGCCCGTCGCGGAGCGACTGTTACCGGCGTGGATTTCTCGGCCGTCGCGGTGGAAAAGGCCACGTCGCTGGCTTTGGATATCGGCGTGGCGGCGAGCTTCGTCTGCTCCGACGTCATGGAGCTCGATAAAACCCTCGAAGGCGAGTACGACATCGTCTACGCCTCACGTGGAATTCTCGGGTGGATCCCGGATTTCGCGGAATGGTCGCGGATCGTTGCGCACTTCCTGAAACCCGGCGGATTCCTTTACCTCACCGATATTCACCCCGTCGCCAAGGTCCTGGATGATGCGAGTAGTGAGGTACGAATCGCGCGCCCCTATTGGCCACGCCCGGAGCCGATCCGTTACGACGTGCGCGGCACGTACGCCGACCCGTCGGCACAGGTCGAATCCTCTAGCAAGTACCTCTGGACGCATAGCACCGGCGAAGTGATCACCTCGGTAGCACGAGCCGGAATGTGTGTGGAGTTCTTCCACGAGTTCCCGTGGCTCGACCGGCCCTGGCCATGCCTCAGCCAGGAGTCCGACCGCACCTTCAGTCTTCCGGACGGGGTCGAACTGCCGATGTTCTTCTCACTGAAAGCTCGCAAACTCTCTTCATAGCAGCCCCATACCGCGGGCGATCTGGCGAAGATCACCAGTGAAGGTCCGCTTGCGGTCGAGCAGATCGGCAACCTGCTGACGTCCGAGCTGGTCGGACATGACAATGTGCGGCGTCGTGCGCCATGCAACGGTCAGCGCGGTGAGTGCGTCGTCGAGGTCGCCCGCCATTGTGTGCGCGCGGGCGCGGTGCAGGTGGAAGTAGCAGGCCCGGTTGACACTGCCCAGTTCTTTCCCGTTCAACCTGGAGCAGGCACCGAGCGCCTGGTTCGGCTTGCTCAGATCCACGAATATGCCCGCGCTCTGTACGGCTATGTTGGCCGGCCCGAAGATCAGGAAGTGCCGGTCGGCATCGGTGGACGCGAGCTGGTTGGCTGCATCGAGCAAAGCCATCGCCTCGGACTCGGACCCAGCGCGTGCCGCCGCCTGAGCTCCATACAACCGCAGCACCCCGAGAACATGCTGAGCATCTACGGTCGGTGACTGCTGCGCGAGGATCTCGGCGCTGTCGACAGCGAGTGACGCCGCATCGTCCGGTCGCCCGCCGATCATCAGTTCGTTGCAGAGCGTCGCCGTGACGGCAGCGACCAGCACCTTGTCATCTGCGTTCTGGGCCGCCGCTGCCGCGCGGTCCAGCGCCAATCTGGCGTGCACGTGATCGCCTCGGTGCCGCAATTCGAGCGAACCGAGGCGATACAGGTTGGCCAGCACCGTGTAGGCAGTTGCCCGCAACCTCGCGGTGGTGCTCGTTTCTGCGAGTTCGACGGCTTGGCTGATCAGCTGTGGCAGCCTTTCCGCCGCTGACAGATACCGCGTACTGGACCGGTTGTACGTGCGCCGCAGGGCGGTAGCCGCGTGCACCAAATCGGCGTGCGAGCTGTTGATCTCGGATGTAGCACCGGTCAACATGGACGCTGGGCGGTCCAGCATCCGGGCGAGTTCACTCACCGGGCGCTGCCTCGCAACAGAACGGTTTTCACTCTCGTCGGTCAGCTGCGATGCCGAAACACCGAACACCGCGGCGAGCTCCCGAATGGTGGCCACCGAATCGATTGTGATGACCCCCCGCTCGACCTTCGTCACCCAAGACGATGAACGGTGCAATCGCAGCGCGAGCCCTTCCTGGGTCCACCCGCGGGCCCGGCGAAGTACCTTGACTCGCCGACCCAACCCCGAATCTGCCACCGCGCCACCCTGATTAGACGATGCTCGACCAGCTCGATCCTCTCACAGCAGCTCCCCGCACTCACCCGAACGACGCGTTACGAATACGGGCCCGCATCATTCCACCTGGCGCCGCCGGAGAAAGTCGGGTTACATGGTGGTAGGGAGAACCAGCGGCCAGGTAAAGGATTGCCGTGTTCACATCACCCTTCTCCCGACAAGCTCGTAGTTTCGAACAGCTCAGTAACCATGAGATCCAGCCAGCCGACGGGCGTTAGTTATGTCCGTTGAACCGAACTCGTCACAGTTCCCCCGATGGGCGTCAACCAAAGAGGCCGCCGCACACATCCGCGTCCATCCGGAAGTGCTTCGCCGTTGGAATCGGCAACGCGACAAACATTCCTGGCTACCACGACCCATACGGATCGGAAAGGACCTTCGTTGGGATCTGAACGCACTCGACACCGCGATGGCGGCACAGCAGGACCGGTGACACCGATCGTGGAGTACCGCCGGTGAAGCGCGGCAGACCGCCACGACCGATCGGCGTTCCGGGCAAACTCATGCTCGTCGAGCTTGCTCCCGGACACTGGAGCGCTCGGCTTCTCATTCGCGACGCGTCCGGGAGACGCCGGGATATCAAACGGGTCTCCCCGACGAAACTGGATGGGCTCGGGCGCAGGATTCCGGACCGCACCGGCCAGCGAGCCACTGATGCGGTCCTCGCAGCCGCGATGTCCATTAGCGTGGACCTCGGCGGGGAACTGTCGAGTTCGGCGACCGTCGCCCAACTGTGGAAGCACTACCGGGCACACCTGGTCGAGCAGGACCGTGCCGCCAGCACTCTGGACCGCTACGACGCCGCGGCGACCGAGTTCAACACTGCCTTTGGAGAACGGCGTCTCCTCGAGGTGACCACATCCTCGATCGAGGCTTACCTGACGTTGGTCGGTCGGGCCAAAGGCCCATCGACCATGCGCACCGCTCGCACTGTGCTCTCCGGCATGTTCCGCTACGCCGTCCGCCAAGCTGCCCTCACGGTCAACCCGGTGCGCGAATCGAAGATGGCCCAGAACGTTGAAGCCAAGGGCCGTACCGGAGGAGCGCGAGAGATCACGGTTGACGAGCTTCGGTTCATCCTCACCGCCGTGCGCACCTCACAGCAGCCGTGCCCGCGGCTGTTGTCACGTGCCGAGAGGTCCCGCACGACACCGGTGAAGTCGTACACCCCGCCCACCGTCGCCGACTACTGCGACTCCGCCGACCTGGCCGACCTGATCACCCTGTTCGCAGGCACAGGTCTGCGACGGAGCCAGATCCTGGGCCTGCTGTGGTCCGACATCGACCTCACCGCTCGCACCCTGCGTTGCACCGGCAAGGTTGTACGCGTCAAAAGCAAAGGCCTCGTTCGCGACACCAGGGACGAGGATCCGAAGAACCGCGCCGGTGTGATCGCATTACCCGACTTCGCTGTGGAGATGCTGACCCGGCGCAGGAAGACCCTCGCGGCCCGGAAGCTCGCGTCAACACCCGACCCGGGTATCCCGATCCTCGATCTGGTGTTCCCTTCGGCGGTGTGGACGCTGCGCGACCCGCAGAACGTCGGCCACGAATGGCAGCGGGTGCGAACTGCTTTGGGCTTGGCCGAGGACATCACCGCCCACAGCTTCCGGCACGCAGTCGCCACGATCCTCGACGACGCCGGACTGTCGGCTCGCATCACCGCCGATGTCCTCGGTCATGCTGATCCGGCCATGACCCAACGCCACTACATGGCCCGCGGCCGGACCCACCACGCGGCCGCAGCAGCCCTCGATCAGGCTGTGGCCAGCGCGCCACGTGCGGCGAATTAGTTCGAGAACAGGAGGGGTATTGCGGTTGAACGCAGGTGGGAACCGCAGCCCGCCTGCCTCGAAATTGCGACGTAGCAACGCGACACGCTCGATTCCCACAACCGGATCCACACGCGTCAGACTCGCGACAGCGTTATCGCCAGCCGTTCTGTTGTCAGGGCGCGCATGTGGCTGATCGTGGATGGGTTTCATACATACGGATCCCGACTGCGACGGCTGCGGCGGCGCTGATGGCGGCGGCGACCCAGACGGCGGCGTGGAGTCCCATGAGGTCTGCGGCGATTCCGCCGAGGATGGCGCCGACGGCGTAGCCGAGGTCGCGCCACACCCGGTAGATGCCGACGGCTCTGCCCCGCCAAACAGGGTGGGCGACATCGCCGATGACGGCGAGCAAGGTCGGGTAGACCATGGCGGTGCCGAGCCCGAGCAGCACGGTTCCGGTGGCCCAGCCGGTGAACTCGTTGGAGTAGGCGATGACTGCGAGCGCAGCTGCTTGTAGTGCCATGCCGCCGGTAATGAGGCGTTTTCGGCCGATCCGGTCAGAGAGTGCGCCGGTGACCAGTTGGCCGGCGCCCCAAACCCCTGGGTACAGGGCGAACAGGAGTCCGATTCGAGCGACGGTGAGGTCGGCGGTGGCGAACAGTAATGGGAACAAACCCCAGGACAGGCCGAAGTTGAGGTTGTTGACCAGTCCGGCGTGGCTGGCCGAGGACAGAGCGGGTTCTTTCAGGCTGGTCTGTACGGCGATCTCGCGGTTGGTGAGTTCGGCGTGTAGGTGGTCGTGGAGGCCATCGGCTCGTGGTGTGTGGCCGATGGCTTCGAGGCGAGCGTGGTCGCGGGTTTCGTGGACGAAAAGCCCGGAGAGCAGCAGGGCCAGCGCGACATAGGCGAGGCCGAGCAGGAACGGAGCGGGGCGTAGTCCGTAGTGTTCGGCGAGATATCCGGCGAGCAAGGAGCTGACGGCAACGGCGCCGTACCCAGCCGCCTCGTTTAGGCCCATGGCCAGGCCACGGCGGCCCGGGCCCACGAGATCGATTTTCATGACCACGGTGGTCGACCAGGTCAGGCCCTGGTTGATGCCGAGCAGGATGTTGGCGGCAATGACCCAGCCCCAGTTGGGCGCCGCGATCAACATCAGCGGCACCGGTACGGCGAATAGCCAGCCGATGAGGAGGACGGGTTTGCGACCGTACCGGTCGGAGAAGGTGCCGGCGAAGTAGTTCGCGATCGCCTTGGTGATTCCGAACGCGGCGACGTAGGTGAAGATGTAGGTGTAGCCGGTGAGCCCGAAGTCGGATTCGGCAAGCAGCGGCAGCACGGTTTGCTGTTGACCGACCATCCCCCCGACCAGCGCATTGACTGCGACGAGAAGGGTGAACTGGGCGGCGTTCTCCCGCAATCCCAGCACCGGAACCCGGGAAGCGGTGCCAACTCTCATGATTCGGTGACCAGGTCGGCTCCGGTGGCGCGCACGTATTCGACGGGCCCGCCGTCCAACACTTGAATATCGGTGCGGCCGGCCGCGGCGAGGATGGCGGCCGCGGTCATGGCGCGTTCGCCGTGCCCGCACATCACCAGCACCCGCCCGGTCGGCAGCTGTGTTAGCGCGCCGGAGAGTGCGGCGAGCTCGATATTGCTGGCGGCAGGAACATGCCCTATGGCGAATTCGTTGCCCTGACGGACGTCGAGGACGATCGCAGGTGGATCGGCGGCAATCCGGTTGGCGTCGGTCAGGCGCACCTCGCGAGACTCCGTGGCGCCGGTCCAGGCATTCATTCCACCGGCGAGTTCTCCGGCCAGTGAGTCGAACCCGACTTTCGCCGCGTCCCAGGCGATATCGTCGGCGCTCTGGCCTGGGGCCCGGATGATGACAACCGGCCTGTTCGGGTCGGCAAGCCAGCCGAGCCAGGTGGCGAACACGGGTCGTAGCGTGATCGACAGCGCCCCGGGGACGTGACCGGCGGCAAAGTCAGCGGCTGCGCGCACATCGACGAGCTGCGCTCCATCGGCCATCAACTCCTGGACCTGGGTGCTGGTGAGCTTTGGGATGTCGAGGGTTTCGCCGAGAACGGCGGGGCCTTTGTGGTTGATTTCGCCCAGTCGGAGGAAGTAGTCGGGGAAGGTGCCCAGGGAGGCGAGCAGGGCGTTGACGAACGTGTCTTCCCCGTCGACCTGGAGCAACGGGTTGGTGGCGCGTTCACGGCCGATCGTGCTGACCCGCTCGGCGTTCAGCGAGGACGAGCAGAACGATCCAGCACCATGAGTGGGCCAGACCGGGGTGTCGTCGGGCAGGGTCATCAACCGTTGCAGCGAGTGGTACTGGGCGCGGGCCAGCGGCACGGTCTGCTCCGGCGAAACCAGGTCGGTGCGCCCGGCAGTTCCCACCATCAGAGAGCCACCGGTGAAGACTCCCAGCAGCCGATCGCCTTCGTACAGCAGATACGACAGGTGCTCGGGTGAATGTCCAGGCGTGAACAGCGCTTCCAAGGTAAAGGGCCCCAGCTCGACCCGGTCTGCGCCGCCGAGCGCGATCACGTCGAAGCCCCGGGGGCCGACCTCGGGCGCCAGCACGGTCGCGTCCTCGGTTTCAGCGAGTTCTCGTGCGCCGGAAATGAAGTCGGCATGCAGGTGGGTCTCCACCGCGTAGGCGATCCGCACGCCGAGGCGGGCTGCTTCGGCGCGGACTTGCCGCAAGTCGCGTTCCGGGTCGAGCACCATCGCCCGCCCGTCCCCCAGGTCCAGCAGGTACGTCGAGTTGCCCAGTCCTTCGTCGATCACCGGAACGAGGGTGAGTTCGGTCGGCATGCGAGGCGCTCCTTCATCCAGTCGACGGCGAGTATTCCAATAATCCGTGGAATAATGTCTAATAGTATTCCATGGAATCATGGACTAGCAACCGGACGGAGCGATAGCCCGCTGAACGAGTCGCTGGAACGCGATTCCACAGACGATTGGAGGACTCATGGTGGAGGGGAAACGGGCCACGAAGACGGCGCTCTACGATGCATTCGCCGCCAGCGGCAAGGCGCTGGCCAGCGGAAAACGGCTGGAGCTGCTAGATCTGCTAGGCCAGGGCGAGCGGACCGTTGAAGCCCTGGCGAAGGCCGCGGGGCTCAACCTCACCACTGCGTCGGCGCATTTACAGACCCTCAAACAGGCCGGATTCGTCGCCACCCGTCGCGACGGGGTCCGGATCCATTACCGGCTCGCCGGCGCCGACGTCGCCCAGTTACTGGTATTGCTGCGCAAGGTCGCCGAAACCCATCAGGCCGCGGTGGCCCCCGCCCGCGACGCTTACCTCGGGCCAGCGGCCGATAGCGAGCTGTCCAGGGAGGAATTGATCGCGCGCAGCGACGCCGGTGCGGTGTTGGTCCTCGATGTACGCCCGGCCGAGGAATACGCGGCTGGTCACATTCCCGGCGCGGTGAGTATCCCCGTCGCGGAATTACCCCAGCGGGTCGCTGAGCTGCCGGTAGACACCGACATCGTGGTCTACTGCCGTGGGGCGTACTGCGCGCTGGCCTACGACGCGGTGCGACTGCTGAACGACTACGGCCGCCGCGGCATTCGCCTGCACGACGGCATGCTCGAATGGCGCCTGGCCGACCTGCCCGTCGACACCGCGGACCTTGGTCTCGTGTAAAACGCCCGTCTGAGCCCGATCCGGGCCCTCGAGTGATTGCGAAGGGCCCCGCGCCCGCGAGGAATCGAGCAGCATGACCACCACTACCATCTCCGGACGGCTACCGGATCCCGTTCGCGCGCAACGCCGCATCCTCGCGGTACTTGTGGCCGCGCAAATCCTGTCCGGAGCCGGGCTTGCCGCCGGAATCACCGTCGGAGCTCTGCTTGCCCAGGACATGCTCGGTTCCACCGGCCTGGCCGGGCTGCCCAGCGCACTGTTCACCATCGGCTCGGCCGCTGCCGCTGCCGCCGTTGGCCGAATCTCCGACCGAGCCGGCCGCCGCACCGGACTGGCCCTCGGCTATGCCACCGGCGCCGTCGGAAGCCTTGGCGTCGTCGCCGCTGCGGTGGCCGACAACGTGACACTGCTGTTCGCATCGTTCCTGGTCTACGGCGCTGGCACCGCCACAAGCCTGCAAGCCCGCTACGCAGGCGCCGACTGCGCCCAGCCCGCCCACCGGGGCCGCGCGATCAGCACCGTGCTGGTCGCCACCACCGTCGGAGCCGTGGCCGGACCAAACCTTGTGACACTGATGTCGAATCTGGCCGATGCCTGGGGAATCCCGCCGCTGTCGGGTCCGTTCGTTCTCTCCGGCGTGGCATACGCCCTGGCCGGGCTCGTGCTGTGGATCCTGCTGCGGCCAGACCCGCTACATCTGGCCCGCGCCCACCTCGAAACCAACGCAGACGAATCAACCGGCGCAGACGCGGCAACGGTTGCCCGGACGTGGACGCCGCCCGTGGTGCTCGGCGCCACCGTGATGGTGCTGACTCAGCTGGTGATGGTCGCGATCATGACCATGACGCCGATCCACATGCAGCACCACGGCCACGGCGTCGGCGCCGCCGGCTTCGTCATCGCCGTCCACGTCGCGGGCATGTACCTGCCGTCACTGCTGTCCGGCGCACTCGTGGACCGGTTCGGCGCTGGAGTCGTCGGCGTCGCCGCGGCTGTCACCCTTGTCGCCGCCGGCGTCGCCGCCGCGCTGGCTCCACCGTCGTCGATCGTGGCGCTGGCCCTCGCTCTGGGTCTGCTCGGGCTGGGCTGGAACCTGGGTCTGATCTCCGGTACCTCAATGCTCACCGACGCCGTACCGCTGGCCACCCGGGCCCGCACCCAAGGCACGGTCGACCTGTGCATCGCCATCGCCGGTGCGGGCGGTGGACTCGGCTCCGGAATGATCGTCGCCGCGACCGACTATCCAGGACTGGCTCTCCTCGGCGCAGCACTCTCACTGGCCATCGTCCCCGCGCTGGCCATCACCGCACGCCGCCACACTCCGGCTCGATAACCGCTCAGCGGAAACGCTTGCGGTGCAGCCGAACCCAGGCGCGCACCATCCGCGGGGCGGCCGCTCCGATCAGCAGCGCAGCGACCGGGAGCGCGACATCCACCCACGGGTCACGAATCGGTCGATACACCGCCGCCCCGTCGCGCAACTCGATGTAGCCCAGCGGTCGCACCTCGGCGCCGCCGCCACCTCCCCCGCCGGCACCGACCTTCTCCGCGCTCGACTCACCGCCGCTGCCCCCACCGAACCCGAACCCGGTCCGCGCCACCGGCACAATCGTGACGCCCTCGGCGGATATCGGGTCCCCGAAAGCCCGCCGCACCGACGCCTTCCCGCCCAACTTCTCGGCCAACCGCTCCAGCAGCCGCGCCGCCGAATCCGCCTGCCCGCCGATCCCGCTGACAGCGTCCAGGCTTTGCGATTCTTCGGTCATCTTTCGTCTCCCTTCGGGACCGCGACCCCCAATATGTGTTCCCCCGCCGGGAACGGAACCCGCATTGGGGGGAACACGAATCGCTCGATCTCTATGACCTCGAACCCTGCCGCCGCCAGTGCGCCCAGGTGATCGCGACCCGTATGACAGCCGCCGTTGAACACCGGCCACACCGTGCCATCCAGCACTCGCTGAACTCGCCGCATCCCCGCCGACTCCGACCGGCCATGTTCGAAGAACCGCACCACGCCGCCCGGGGCAAGCACGCGCCGGGTCTCGGCCAGCGCCGCGGCAGGATCGGCCACCGAACACAACGTCAGACACCACACGACGGAGTCGACACTGCCGTTGGAGACCGGAAGAGCTTCCGCGGCACCGTCTATCACCTCGACCGGCGCGCCCCGTCCGACCGCCGCTTCCCGCGCCTGCTCACGCAATCGCGGTTCGGGCTCGACGGCTATCACTCGTTCGACTCCCGGCGGGATGAACGCGAAGTTCGCGCCGTAACCCGCACCGATCTCGAGCACTCGACCGGACAACCCCGCCCACAGCTGTCGCCGATACCGATCCGCTCCAACCCTTTCCAACGCGGGGCCCGCCAGCCCGGCATACGCCCGCGCGAACACCGGGCGCCCCCTCGTTCTCCGCGGCATTGCCATCACCCGCTTCACCTGGTCCTCCAAACTCTCCTGCCTCGCACGCGGTAACCTGACAGAAAGGAGGTAACTACATAGTGAGGTCACTACACGATATCGCGGACAGCGGCGATACCGCCAGAACTGCCACCGACCGAGTGTTCGAACTCGCCGAAGTCCTCGGCGCGAGGATGCAGCGCGGCATGGCCGAACGCGGACTCACACCCGCCCGCGCCCGCCTGCTCTGGACCTTGCATCACAGCGGGCCCGTCACCCAGCGCACACTCGCCGACCTACTCCAGGTCACTCCCCGCACAATCACCGGCCTGCTCGACGGACTCGGCGCCGACGGTTACGTCCAGCGAAAACCCCACCCCGAAGACCGCCGCGCGCAATTGGTTACCCTCACCGACCGCGGCCGCGATTTCACTGCGACCTTGCAGGAAGGACGCGACACCATGGCGCGGACACTCTTCGCCGAAACCCCTGCCGACGAGCTCCACAGCTTCCTCACCACCCTGGAGGCAGTCGTCGCAACCCTCCGCCGAGACAATCTTCAACCACTGCCTGACGCCCTCGATCACGTGGCCAACGCGCCACGTGCGGCGAATTAGTTGGGACTTAGTGGGAAGAAACGGCAGAAGGGGTGCCGCGGATCTATCCGCGGCACCCCTTCTGACCTTGTATAACTGTGGAGCTAAGGGGAATCGAACCCCTGACCTTCTCGATGCGAACGAGACGCGCTACCAACTGCGCTATAGCCCCGTGCGGTTCTGGCGGGAACCGCGCTGTGACACTGTAGCAGGAGGCGGGCGCCGATTCCGAATCGGGCCCGCCACCTGGGGTTATTGGCCGGCGGCGCGGCGCATGTCGCCGCCGGCGGCGCGGTTGCGAACGGCGCGGGCCGCGGTGGCGTCGAAGGCTTCGAGGTGTTCGAAGGACGGGTCTTCGTCGTCGGTCTCGAGCAGGTCGGAGCGGCGGCGCAGGGCTCGGGCGGTGTCGCGGTCCATGCCGCGACGGGGGGCGGGGGCCGCCTGCTCCGCATGATCGTGCTCGGGACGTTCGGTGCGCGCGAGCCGGGCGCTGCGGCGGCGGCGGATGTCCTCTTCCATCCGGACCTGCTTGCGCAGGTAGGCCAGGTAGGTGACGAGAACGACGCCGGCCAGAGCGCAACCCCACCAGAAGACGGGCGCGATCGCCACGGCCAGCGCACCGCACAGGATGGCGCCGAGCAGCAGACCGAGGACGGCACGCTGGCGGAAGGTGTAGCGGGCAGCCCGGGCGATGGCGTCGGCTTCCGGGTCGAAGCCGCCGCGTCCGCGCCGGGTGGGGATGAAGTCGGTGTCCTCGGTGTCGGTATCGGTGTCGTGGTCTGGTTCGGCCACGGCGGGCAGCGCCGCGCGCGCAGGCGGTATCCGGGCGGCCACGGGGTCGCGCTCGGAGTCACGGTCGTCGTGGTCGTCACGGTCATCGTGGTAGGCCTGATCGTCACGGTCATCGAGGTCGGAGGCGTCGTCGGCCTCGGCATCGCCGGGCACGTCGGTGTCCGCGTCGTCGTCGATGTCGTCGGCCTCGGCCTCATCCACCTCGTCGAGGTCCGTCTCAGCCACGGCACGGCGGGTCGCCGTGGCGGTTGTTGCACGCGCGCCGGTCTCTGTGACGTCTCCCGGCGTGTTCTGTTCCTCGTCAGCCTCGGTGACGGGCTCGTCGGCCGAAGTCGTCATCCGATCCTCCGCATCATCGCTGTGGGGACGCTTTCTCTGCACTCGTCTCGGCCGCCAATCGGGGTCGCTCTCGTGCCCGGCGGCGGGCCCGGACTTGGTGCGCCGCTTGGAACCTCCGCGATGGAGCACCCGGGTAGCGAGTGCCGTATCGGTGGTCTGCCGGATCCGGGGATGCCGGTCGGCGAGTATCGGGAACAAGACGAAGACCCAGAGTACGACCAGGCCGATCCACAAGATCGAATTCGGCATCGCCGTCAGCACCTCCGTCCCCGCCTGATCCAGTTCCGACCCACGCCCCGCGCCCCGTCGCGGTGACAATCCGGCTGCCGCACAGGCGCTGCGGCATGGTCGCCGGGCGGGTCGCAGGCTCCCTGCCGATGGCGCAGGGCGCACCACCGACGTCCGTAGGTTAATTCCGGGTACGAGCATGATCCGGCAGGCGCGCCGTGCACATCCGCCACACCCGTCACATTTCCACCGTCGCGGCCCGTCGTCGGGCCCGCTCTCACAGCAGAGTCAACCGGCCTTCCCGTGCCAGCCGGTCCACTACTGTCCCGGCCACCTCTTCCACGGTCAGGCCGACCAATAGATGATCGCGCCAAGCCCCGTCGACGTCCAGATATCGGCGTAAGAGGCCTTCCTCCCGGAAACCGACATTGCGCAGCACCGCCTGGCTGGCCAGATTCTCCGGCCGCACCGTCGCCTCGACACGATGTAGGCCGACCGGTCCGAAACAATGATCGAGGCCGAGCGCCAAGGCCGCGGTCGCCACGCCTTGACCGCCGAGATCCTTGGCCACCCAGTAGCCGATCCACGCCGATCGCAACGCTCCGCGCACGATATTGCCGACGGTCAGCTGCCCGCTGAACGCCCCGTCCACCTCGATGACCAGCGGGATCATCGCGCCGCGCCGGGCTTCGGCCTTCAGGCTCGACCACAGCGAGGGCCAGTTGGAGGCGTGATTGCGCGCTTCCCAGGCGCCACGACCTGTCGGCTCCCACGGCTCGAGATGGTCCTGGTCCCGCAGCCGGATCCGGCTCCACGCGGCAGCGTCTCGCAACCGGACCGGCCGCAACGCCACCTGCCCGGCCGCGACTCGCACCGGGCCGAGATGTGCGGGCCACCCGGGATGCTGGGTCGCCCGGAAGACGTTCATGGTCTCCACTTTTCAGCCGCGCTGTGCGAGGAAGGCGACCTGGACCTCGTCGCCGGTCCGGATCTCGGTGTCGTCGGGATCGACGATGATGAGGCTGTTCGCCTCGGCCAGTGTCGCCAGTAGATGTGCGGACGCGCCCGCACCGGAGCCGAGCGGCTGCACCAGATAGTCGCCGGTGGCTTCATCACGCATCAGCTGCGCGCGCAGATAACCCTTGCGACCTGCCATGGATTGGATCGGAGTAATCGTGCGGGCGTGCACGATTCGCCGCATCGGCTGACGCCGACCGAGGGCGATCCGGATCAGCGGCCGCACCATCACCTCGAACACCACCAGTGCTCCGACCGGATTGGACGGCAGCAGGAACGTCGGCACCTCGTCGCGTCCGAGCCGCCCGAAACCCTGCACCGACCCTGGATGCATCGCGACCCTGGCGATCTCCAGTTCACCGAGCCCCTCCAGCGCCTCACGGACCTGTTCGGAGGCCCAGCCGCCGACAGCGCCCGCGATCACCACGACTTCCGAACGCACCAGCTGACCTTCGACCACATCACGCAGGCGGCGCGGGTCGGCGTCGACGATGCCGACCCGGTTGACGTCGGCGCCGGCATCGCGCGCGGCGGCAGCCAGCGCATAGGAATTGACGTCGTAGACCTGGCCGGGGCCGGGAGTGCGGTCGATATCGATCAGTTCCGCCCCCACCGAGATGACCGACAGCCGCGGCCGTGGATGGACAAGCACCTTGTCCTGGCCGACCGCGGCGAGCAAGCCCACCTGTGCCGCGCCGATGATCGTGCCCGCCCGTACCGCGACATCACCGGGCTGCACATCGTCACCGATGCGGCGCACGTAATCGCCGGAGCGCACCGGCTCATAGACCTTGATCCGTGCGCGGCCGCCGTCGGTGAAATCGATCGGCAACACCGCATCGGCCAGGGTAGGCAGCGGGGCGCCGGTATCGACGCGCACCGTCTGACGCGGCTGCAACCGGATCGGCTGACGCGATCCGGCGACGACCTCACCGACCACCGGTAGCGTCAGATCGACCAGTTCGCCTTCTTCGTCACGGATTTCGGCGCCGGCCGAGGCGACGTCGACGCTGCGCACCGCATAACCATCGATGGCGGCCTGGTCGAAGCCGGGCAGCGGCCGTTCGGTGACCACATCCTCGGCACACAGCAGGCCCTGCGCCTCGGAAATCGCGACCCGGACCGGCCGGGGCGCGACCGCCGCCGCGGTCACCTTGATCTGCTGATCCTCAACCGAGCGCATCCAGCCCTTCCCGATCTCCCTCGCCCATCGGGCGATCTCTTTCTACGAACTCACCTGCGGATCCCAGTCGGGGCCCAGCCGATGCTGCAGCCATTCGCGCAGGGCCGGGCCGTATTCCTCCCGCTCCAGCGCGAAATCCACTGCAGCACGAAGATAGCCGCCCGGGTTGCCCAGATCGTGGCGCGACCCACGGTGAACCACCACATGGACCGGATGGCCCTCGGCGATCAGCAGCGCGATCGCGTCGGTCACCTGCAGTTCGCCGCCCGCGCCCGGCTCGATGCGGCGCAGCGCGTCGAAGATCGCCCGGTCGAGCAGATAGCGACCGGCAGCCGCGTAGGTCGACGGCGCGTCGGCAAGGTCGGGCTTCTCCACCATCCCGTTGACGCGCAACACATCCGGGTCGGCGACGCCGGGAACCGGTTCCACGTCGAATACGCCGTAGGCGCTCACCTGGTCTTTGGGGACATCGATGGCGCACAGCACCGAACCGCCGCGTTCGCGCCGCACCCGGCTCATCGCGTCGAGCACGCCGCTGGGCAGCACCAGATCATCGGGCAGCAGCACCGCGATGGCGTCCTCGTCCGCGTCCAGGGCACTTTCGGCCTGCGCGATCGCGTGACCGAGCCCGAGCGGCTCCTCCTGCACGACCGAAGTGACATCCAGCAGACCGGGGGCCTTGCGCACCTTCTCCAGCAGATGGAACTTGCCGCGTTCGGCGAGGGTGCTCTCCAGCACCAGATCCTCGACGAAATGCGCGACGACGCCGTCTTTACCCGGCGAGGTCACGATGACCAGCCGGTCCGCACCGGATTCGGCCGCTTCGGCGGCGACCAGCTCGATACCGGGGGTGTCGACCACCGGCAGCAACTCCTTGGGCACCGTCTTGGTCGCGGGCAGGAACCGGGTCCCGAGCCCTGCCGCGGGCACGACCGCCGTACGGAAGCACGACTCCATCGCCGCGCCCGTCGTTGTGCCGGGCTCGCCTGCCTTCGCTGTCATATGCACACCTTATCTATCTATTACGTCGTCCAAGCCTGCTTCGCGGCGGCATCGCACCCGCATGAGCCTATGGTGATCACCGTGAACATGCCCGGTGAGCGCGACAAACATGCCTGGCGGTCGGAGATTCTCGCGCAGCGGGCCGCGTTGCCCGACATCGACCGGGCCGAGGAGGCATCTGCACTGGCAGCGACGGTCGGGCAAATCGATACTTCCGAATGGGTGTGCGCATACGTTCCGGTGCGTGGCGAGCCGGGCTCACCGGCGATGCTGGAGGCGCTGCGAGCAGCGGGTGCGCGGGTATTGCTGCCGGTAACGGGGCCGCCAGGGCCGCTGGATTGGGCCGAGTACACCGGGGCCGGGAGTCTGCGTCCGGCCCGCTATGGCTTGCTCGAGCCGAGCGGGCCCGCATTGGGCGTCACCGCGGTCGGCCGTGCGGGTGTGATTCTCGTCCCGGCGCTGGCGGTCGATCTGCGTGGCGTGCGGCTGGGTCGCGGTGCGGGCTACTACGACCGGACATTGGCCGCCGCCGACCCTGCGGCGCGACTGGTGGCGGTCGTCCGCGACGATGAGCTGGTGAAACGGCTGCCGGAGGAGCCGCACGATCTGCGCATGGGCTGGGCATTGACGCCGCGCGGTGGGCTGCGGCGGCTGTCGGGCCAGTGATCGCACGCGGGTAGCCGGTGACGTGGGAATGAATTCCCGATTGGCGACGTTGGCACTGTCGGCTGTAGAGTGCTAGACCGACGAACCCTGCGGAGGATCCTGTGCCAACTTATTCATATGCGTGCACCCAGTGTGATAACCGCTTCGATATCGTTCAGTCCTTCACCGATGAGGCGCTGAGCGTCTGCTCGGAGTGCTCGGGCAAGCTGCGCAAGCTGTTCAACTCCGTTGGCATCGTGTTCAAGGGCAGCGGGTTCTACCGCACCGACAGCCGTGGCGGCGCCTCCACCGCCAGCGAGCCCGCCAAGTCCGACAGCGGCTCCTCCTCGACCAGCTCCGACTCGACCTCCTCGGCCACCCCCGCGGCCTCGGCGAGCACCGCAGCAGCCAGCTGATCCGACCGCGGGTTATCCACAGCCCGCGAGTTGTCCACAACCTGTCGTTCACCCGGCCCGGGCCGGTGAGATGCGCCATACCCTCGGCACATGATCCGATCGCCGGCCCTGCGCCACCGGCTCCGACCACCCCGCGTCCACGACGCTCCGCTGGGCCGTGGTGAGACCCTGCGGGAAGCACTCTGGAATCGTCCGCCATGGGCCGACGGTCTTCTCGCCAGGCGGCTACTGGCCGGTGCACTCACCGCGGCGGCAATCATCTTGTTCCTCCGCGGAGACCCGGACGCCGACCGCATGAGCGTCGTCGTCGCAGCCCGCGATCTTGCACCCGGCCATCTCCTCGAATCGAGCGACCTGCGCGTTGTCGACCGCGAAGCCGGCGCCCTGCCCGGCGGCGCGGTCCGCGATCCCGCCCCGCTGATCGGCGCGACGCTGACCGGGGCCATGCGCAGCGGTGAAATCCTCACCGATCTACGCGTGATCGGCCCGCGACTGGCCACGGTGGCCGGTGGCGCACCGGATGCCAGGATCGTCCCCATCCGGCTGGCCGACACCGCTGTCGCCGACATCCTGCGCGCAGGTGATCGCGTGGACGTCATCGCCGCCGGCGAATCGGATCGTACGGCCGCACAGCAGGCACGCACGTTGGCCACCGACGCCGCCGTGGTGCTGATATCCGGCTCGCCGGGGGCCTCGCCCACCCGATCCGCGGAACGGGTGGTGCTGGTCGCCATGGGCGCCGAGAATGCCGCCGCCGTCGCCGCTGCGTCATTGAGTACCGCACTCACCGTCGTATTTCATTGATATCGATCACGTATGGCCGCCGCAACCCTTGTTCGCCACGCATTTGCCATACCGGTCTACTAGCATCCGTGAAGACCGGCAGGAAGCTGCGGAAAGTCGGTTCCGCACGTCGAAGGAGATACGGCAATGCTCAAGGGGTTCAAGGATTTCCTGCTTCGCGGAAACGTCGTCGACCTGGCAGTAGCGGTGGTCATGGGCACGGCGTTCGTCGCGATCGTCACCTCGTTCACCAACGGGATCATCAACCCGCTGCTCGCGGTTTTCGGCAGCCCCAACGAACTTGGGCTCGGTTTCCGGTTGGTAGCCGACACCCCCTCGACGTTCGTCGAAGTGGGGCCGATCGTCACCGCGTGCGTCAACTTCCTGATGATCGCCGCGGTCCTCTACTTCGTGCTGGTCATGCCCGCCCAGCAGATGAAGAAGCGCTACGCCAAGGAAGAGGAGGAAGAGGTGCTCAGCGACAACGACCTGCTCATCCAAATCCGCGATCTGCTGGCCGACAGCCAGAAAACCGGCGGCGGCCGCCACGAATACTGATCCTCTCCGAAACGACGAATGGGCCTGTCGCCAAGAGCGACAGGCCCATTCGTTTCGATACTGCGATATCAGCCGATGCTGAACGGCTGACCCCACAGGGTCACCACGGAGTTCACGTTCTCGGTCTCGACCTTGACCTTGACGAACGCGCGCGCCTGCGCGTAGCCGGCGCAGCCGCTCAGGCCGATGGTCTGGTCGGCCCAGGTCACGCTGCCGCTCTTGCCCTTGAACTTGTTGCGCTTCTGGTGATCCTCGTTGCCGAAGTCGTCGGCCTCTTCGATGTCGAGCACGTAGAACGACTTCGCCTGGCCGGGACCCAGCGACAGCTCGCCGCCGCTCTCGGCGCCGACACCGAAGGACTCGCCGTCCCAGGTGCCCTCACCGGAGACGCCACCCTCGACGCCGCCGCCACCGATGTTGACCTGGCAGCCCACGACGTAACCGGGGTAGATCTTGCCGCCCTTGGCGTTCGAGCCGGACAGCTCGACCTGCGCGCTGGCCGAAACCCACGCGTTGCGGTGCACCGGAGTGGAGCCCATGGACGGGTTGATGTTGGCCGACTCGCCCGCGAGGCGGACGGTCACCACGGTGCCGTCGGACAGGGTGCGGACGATTTCGCCGCCGGGCAGCGGTACGAAGGTGTCGGCATTGGCCGCACCAGTGGAGAACAGGCCCATCGCGACGGCCGCGGCGGCACCCGCACCGGCCGCACGCACGATGCTCTTACGGTTGATCATTGTGTAATGCCCCTCTGGGGTTGATTCGCTTCAGCGAGAGATTGATTGGCGGATTCGACGCACATCGGCTCGTTCCGGCCGAGGCGACCCGGCCGGGGAGACCCGGAATCAGCCGATGCTGAACGGCTGCCCGTAGAGGGTGGTCTTCGAGTAGTGGTCGCCGATGATCTCGACCACGGTGTAGGCGCGGGCCTGTGCGTAACCGGCGCAGCCCTGGATCTCCATCTCGACGTCCTGGTACTCGACGGAGTAGACACCCGGCTTGGTGATGTCCTTGTACTCGATCTGGACGAACTTGACTTCGCCCGGGCCGAGTTCGAGGCCGACCGAGCCACCGACGGAGGCACCGTCGAGGTCGACGCTGCCCGAGACACCGGCGGAGATGGCCTCGTCGCCGATGCTGACCTGGCAGCCGACGATGTAGCCGGTGTTCAGCTGCGACGTGCCGTGGGTGGAGGAGTTGTTGGTGCCCGGAGCACCGGTCGGGCCGTTGTTCGGACCCACCTCGCCCTCGGGAGTGACGGTGACGTCCGCGCTCGCGACACCCGAAACCCACACGGTGCGACCGGCACCGTTGGCCGCCATCGACGGCGAGACCAGCGCGCTCTCATGGGTGCGCTTGATGGTGACGCCAGGACCGATCTTCTCACCGTCCGGCAGTGGCACGAAGGCGTCGGCGTTGGCGGCGCCGGCCGAGAACAGTCCCATGGCCACGGCGGCGACGGCGCCGACGCCCATCGCGCGCGTGACGTTGGTGCGGTTCTTGCTCATACTTCCCCTCATCAGGATTCAGCGACAACCCCGTTCGCACGAGGATGGCCTACAACAGGCTCAGAAGAGCCTCTAAGAGGGCCCTGACCGCGAGATGAACCCGAATCGGCACAGGGAGTGAACAATCGGGGACGGCATACCGTCGGCTACATGGCAGCAAGATGAGGCGAAGGTAGCCGAGAGGTTACGCAGATCGGCCGAATCCGCCGCGACAAGGGCGATTCCGCCGGTCGCGGGCCGAAAACAGCAGAACGCGGGCCTGTCACGATTGTGACAGGCCCGCGTTCGAACTGCCGGCTACGTTTGCTCAGTCCTGGGAATACCCCGAGCAGGCCCCGATCAGCCCAGGCTGAACGGCTGACCCCACAGGGTCACGACCGACATAACGTTGTCGGTCTCGACCTTGACCTTCACGAACGCGCGCGCCTGCGCATAGCCGGCGCAGCCGCTCAGGCCGATGGTCTCATCGGCCCAGGTGACGCTGCCGCTGTTGCCCTTGAACCTGTTGCGGGTCTGGTGCGACTCGCTACCGAAGTCGTCGGCCTCTTCGAGGTCGAGGACGTAGAAGGACTTCGCCTGGCCGGGACCGAGCGACAGCTCGCCGCCGCTCTCGACACCGCCGGTCGGGTCACCTTCCCAGGTTCCGCCGGCCGAGGCGCCACCTTCGACGCCACCGCCGCCGATATTGACCTGGCAGCCGACGACGTAACCCGGATAGATCTTGCCGCCGACGGCACCCGAGCCGGACAGCTCGACCTGCGCGCTGGCCGAAACCCACGCGTTGCGGTGCACCGGAGTGGAGCCGAGGGAGGGGTTGATGTTGGCCGATTCGCCGACCAGCCGGACCGTCACCACGGTGCCGTCGGACAGCGTCTTGACGATTTCGCCGCCGGGCAGCGGCACGAAGGTGTCGGCGTTGGCCGCACCGGTGGAGAGCAGGCCCATGGCCACGGTCGCGGCGGCACCGATACCGGCCGCGCGCGCCACGATCTTACGGTTGATCATGTTTGTACCCTTCGAGGGTCGAGTTCGCTCGAGGCGAGAGGTTTGTACGGTCGAATTCGACGTCAGCCGATGCTGAACGGCTGCCCGTAAAGGGTTGTCTTCGAGTAGTGGTCACCGATGATCTCGACGACCGTGTACGCCCGCGCCTGCGCGTAACCCGCGCAGCCCTGGATCTCCATCTCGACGTCCTGGTACTCCACCGAGTAGTTGCCCGGCTTCAGAATGTCCTTGTACTCGATCTGGACGAACTTCACCTCGCCCGGACCCAGCTCCAGACCCACCGCGCCACCGACCGAGGCACCCTCGAGGTCGACGCTGCCCGACACACCGGCCGAGATGGCCTCGTCGCCGATGCTGACCTGGCAGCCGACGAGGTAGCCCGTGCTCAGCTGCGAGGCTCCGTGGGTGGAGGAGTTGTTGGTACCCGGAGCGCCGGTCGGGCCGTTGTTCGGACCCACCTCGCCCTCGGGAGTGACGGTGACGTCCGCGCTCGCGTTGCCCGAAAGCCAGACAACACGACCTGCGCCATTGGCCGCCATGGACGGCGAAATCAACGCATGCTCATGGGTGCGCTTGATGGTCACACCCGGACCAACCTTCTCGCCGTCCGGCAACGGCACGAAGGTATCCGCGTTCGCGGCCCCGGTCGAAAGCAGACCCAGGGCCACGGCGGCTGCGGCGCTGACGCCCGCAGCACGGGCTCCGCGGCGCAAACCGTTGGTGCGGTTCTCGCTCATACTTCCCCTCATCAATTTTTCTCGAACAGACCGGCCTCGACGGTCGAGGCTGGACATGGACCTCACAGGCCCAGCTCAGTGTGTCGCCTATTTGTTGCCGTTGTGTAACTCACCGTTATCTCAACGCAAAGCTCAACTACTGCCGAACCACGCCCCCATTGCGCGAGGTCTGCCCATTCGTGCAGGCCACTGGACTACGCAACAGGATGTGATGGTCCGAGGCGAGATTAACCGTCGGTAACGGAACGGACAACGAAAGCATTCGTCAAGGCCCTAGTGATCTGCATCACATACGCAAAAGGCTTATATCGCTTGACGTGCATAAATGCAGGTTGCGGGTTCCGGCAAAGTAGCCGAAAAAGACCGGAAGGCGCGTCGGCGCCGGTGTCGAATACGGGACAGGAACGTATTCCATATGGAGCTCCGGCACTTAAATGCTTGAAGCTCGAACGCCCCAGAAAGCTACGCGTCAGTAATTACGTAGCTGGGCAGTAGATAGGTCGCGCCGGTATGCACCAGCGGGGTAGCTGGGAGCGCGAAGAAGTCAACCGTGATGCGGCGGGACCTGGGACCGTAGCCAGTCGTCGGCACTCGACGGCGTGTCGCGGTCATCGCCACGCTCATCACCTGTCGTCTCGGGAAGTACGTCACCGAAGATGCGCGCCAAACGCGCCGCGTCCCCCGGCCGGCGGACCGGACGAGGGACATCGGATCGATCGTCGGTGGAACTCATTCATCCAATCCGGACAGTTCGCCGATCGCCCGGCTGGCGAGCGGACCGAGCGTCGCCATGCCGTCGCGGATGGCCGCACGGGTACCGGGCAGGTTCACCACGAGGGTACTGCCGGAGATGCCTGCCAGACCGCGCGAGAGACCCGCGTCCAGCGAACCGGCCACGCGACCGGAGGAACGCAGCGCCTCGCTGATACCGGGCAGCTCGCGGTCGAGCACCTGTGAGGTGGCCTCCGGGGTGACATCGCGCGGTGACATCCCGGTGCCGCCGACCGAGATGACCAGATCGACGCCACCGATCACCGCGGTGTTGAGCGCATTGCGGATCTCCACCTCATCGGCCTGCACCGTCACCGACGCGTCGACCAGAAAGCCCGCTTCGGTGAGCAATTCGGTGACCAGCGGGCCCAGCGAATCCACACCCCCGTGAGCCGTGCGGTCGTCGACGACTACGACCAGTGCGCGTCCTGCCACGGAACCATCGATGTCCATGGTGCTCACCGTAGCGCCATCGCCGAGCATCGGTTCCCATCCCCCGTGCAGCACCTGCATCACCGGCCGCCCTCGGTGGACACCGCGTCGAGGGTCACCTCGACGGTCTTGGCGTTTCCGCCCTGTTCATCGGTATATGTCACGCTCACCTTGTCTCCTGGTCGGCTGGAACGGACGGCGGCGACCAGTGCGTCGCCGGAGTCGATGGTGCGATCGCCCATCCGGGTGATGACGACACCCGCGGGAATCCCGGCCTTGGCGGCAGGACCGTCGGGGGTCGCCTCCAGCACCCGCGCACCGCGCACCGTGTCGTTGCGCGGGACCTTGATGCCGATCTGGGCATACGTGGCGTGGCCGGTCTTGATCAGTTCTTCGGCCACCCGGCGCGCCTGATCGACCGGGACGGCGAACCCGAGCCCGATCGAGCCGGTCTGCTGGCCACCCATTTCGGAGCCGCCGAGCGTGGCGATGGCCGTGTTGATGCCGATCAGCTTGCCGTTGGTGTCGACGAGCGCGCCGCCGGAGTTGCCGGGGTTGATCGCGGCGTCGGTCTGGACAGCGTCGATGACCGGGTTGGGGGTCGACGGGTCCGCGCCCGCGTCGCCGGAGGTGGAGACCGGACGGTTCAGCGCCGAGACGATGCCGGTGGTGACGGTGCCCGCCAGCCCGAGCGGCGAGCCGATCGCGATGACCGGCTGGCCGACCCGCAGGCCGGCCGAGCTGCCCAGTTCGATCGGGGTCAGGCCGGTTCTGCCTTCGACCTTGACGACGGCGAGATCGGAGACCGGATCGGCGCCGACCATGGTGGCGGGCGCGGTGCTGCCGTCGGCGAAGGTGACCTCCATCTTGGCGCCGGGGCCGCCGCCCGCGGCGACGTGGTTGTTGGTCAGGATCAATCCGTCCGAGGACAGGACGACTCCCGAGCCTTCGCCCTGGGCGCGATTGCTGGCGACCTTGATCATCACCACGCTCGGCAGCACTTGCTGGGCCACAGCCTGGGTGGAGCCCGCGGGCGCGTTGGAGGCGTTGTCGATATTCGGTTTCGGTGCGTCGAGCGCATTGGTGACGGCACTACCGCCGTTGTCGTTGCCCGCGACCAATGCCCCGACCGCACCGCCGACGCCGCCGCTGACCAGTGTCAACGCGACCGCACCCGCGACGAGCCCGGCGCGGATCGGGCGCTTGGGGGGCTGCGGTGGCACGAGTGCCTGAGGTGGCTGGGCGGCGTATGGATGGCCCTGCGGGCCGGGTGCCGAGTGGTAACCCGGCGGCGGCACGGACCCGGGCTCAGGCCCATACGGTCGATCGGTGAAATCCTCGGTCATGGTTACTCGTTTCTTTCTCACGTCGTGCCATCCAGAGTGGCGCCGACTGCTGAGAGCGGACTGAGACCGTGCTTTCAGTTTTCTGCGGATCGCAGATCTAGAGATCCGTTTCGCCCTCGGCGTTCGCACCGGGCGCACCTGCCTCACCGGGCAGCACGATGCGGATCAGCGCGCCACCACGCTCGGACGTATCGATCGTGATGGTGCCGCCGTGTTTTGTCACGACCTGTTTCACAATCGCGAGCCCGAGTCCGGATCCCGGCATGGAACGCGACGCGGTGGTCCGGTAGAACCGCTCGAACACCAGCTCACGTTCGGCGGGCGGGATGCCGGGGCCCGCGTCGTCGACCGACAGCTCCAGCAGTCCACGGCCCACCTCGGCCATGCTGACCCGCACCTGCGCGCCTGCGGGGCTCCACTTCGCGGCATTGTCGAGGACGTTGAGAATCGCCCGCTCCAACCCGGCCTCGTGCCCGTAGACGAACCACGGCCGCAGCGCAGCGACGAACTCGATCGAGCCGCGACGCCGGCGTGCGCGTTCGAGTGCCCGCTCGGCGACCTCACCGAGATCGACCCGCTCGTAGACGGTTTCCGGTGCGTCCTCCCTCGCCAGGTCGACCAGGTCGCCGACAAGGGTGGACAACTCCTCGATCTGGGCGACTACATCCATGCGCAGCTCGGCCATGTCTTCGTCCGGGATCCGTGGTGCGCCCGGCCTGCCCGCGGCGATCAGCAGCTCCATATTGGTCCGCAGCGAGGTCAGCGGCGTGCGCAGCTCATGGCCGGCATCGGCGACCAGCCGCCGCTGCCGATCACGCGATTCGGCCAGCGCGCGCAGCATGGTGTTGAAACTCTCGGTGAGCCGGGCCAGCTCATCGTCACCGGTGACCGGAATCGGGGTCAGGTCGTCGGTGCGGGCCACTCGCTCGGTGGCCGCGGTGAGCCGGGCGATCGGCCGCAATCCGGTGCGGCCGACCGCGGTGCCCGCCGCCGCGGCCAGCAGCACGCCACACCCGCCGACCACGAACAGCAGCCAGGCCAGCCGGTCGAGTACCTCACGGGTCGGTTCCAGCCGCTGGGAGATCACCAGCGTCACACCCGAATCCATGCGCCGCGCCAGCACGCGCTGGTTGTTGAAGGTGCGCAGCGATGAGGTGTGCTCGCCCTTGGCGACCGCGATCTCCTCGGTGCCGATGGGCGGTTTGGTCGGCTGCGGCGGTATGTAGACCGGGAGGCTGTCGAGGGTGCGCTCACCTTCGGGGGTGGCAGGCGGCGAGGACACCGAGAACGGGTAGATCAGCCCGACGCCGATGTTGTTGGAGAACAGCGTGGCCACACCGAGCGACTGGAACGCCATGCTGTCGATATCGCCGTTGATCATGGTCGCGGCCCTGGCGCGCAGCTGGGCGTCGACGTCACCGTAGAGGGCGCGCGCCACCATCGCGTAGGCCGCGATCGAGGTGACCGCGACCGCGATGGCCACCACCGAGGCCGCCAGCAGCGTCACCCGCCAGCGCAGCGATACCGTCCTGGTCAGCGGTGTGGGCGGACGCATCGGTGCGGGCTCGTCCGTGCCGCGTCGCGGCTGACCGAGCGGGGCGACGGTCTCGCTCACGGCGGCTTTCGCCTGCCGTTTGGAAGTTGTGCGTGCCATGTCCTCGCCCGCCTACGGCGGTGTCTCCCGCAGTACGTAGCCGACACCGCGCACGGTGTGGATCAGGCGCGGTTCGCCGTCGGCCTCGGTCTTGCGCCGCAGGTAGCCGATGTAGACCTCGAGTGCGTTGCCGGAGGTGGGGAAGTCGTAGCCCCATACCTCCTCCAGAATCCGGCCGCGCGTCAGCACGCGGCGCGGATTGGCCATCAGCATTTCCAACAGCGAGAACTCGGTGCGGGTGAGGCTGATCGATCGAGATCCGCGCAACACCTCGCGAGTGACGGGATCGAGCGACAGATCGGCGAACCGCATCGTTTCCGAGGCCTCACCCGGATCGCTGGTCCGGCGGCGCAACAGTGCGCGCAGCCGGGCGAGCAATTCTTCGAGCGCGAATGGTTTCGGCAAATAGTCGTCGGCGCCGGCATCCAGGCCCGCTACCCGTTCGGAAACCGAATCCCGCGCGGTCAAAACCAGAATCGGCAGATCGTCACCGGTGCTGCGCAACCGGCGGCACACTTCCAGCCCGTCCAGGCGCGGCATCATCACATCGAGCACGAGCGCGTCCGGTCGCTGCGCGGTCACTTTGTCCAGTGCGTCGACACCATCGACCGCGAGGTCGACGGTGTAGCCGTTGAAGGTCAGCGACCGTCGCAGCGATTCCCGGACGGCGCGATCGTCGTCGACTACCAGAATGCGCATGTGACCAGTTTGACCGCATCGACTGAGAGCCGACTGAGAGGGCTCCCGTGACACGCCGCCAGGGGCCGGATCCATGGAAAATATGTTTGCCCGAGGTCGGTTAAATGATCTTGACCTGCAGGTTTACCGGATTGCCGGGTAAACAGACCGGTGCGTAATGATTCATACGCGAAACTTGTTCTCCTCGGCCATATTCGAGGTTTAACGCAGGGAACGTCCAGATTGCCGATGCTCCCGCTGCGGGGTATGTTCCGTGCGGTAAAAAGAAGACCTCAGGTTGGTTCTGGCGCGGGTCGAATCGAATCCAGAACAGCCACGCGCGGCCGGGGTCACTCGTGATGCGGAGGCGACACAAGCGGATGGAAGCTGCACCGCGACCCTGGCAATTCAGCCTGCCCAACTGGTCGGTTACCCGCAAGGTCGGCATCGTGCTCGTGCTGCCGGTGGTACTTGCCACCGTGTTCGCGGTGCTGCGGATCAACAACGAACTGCAGACCATGGACCAGTTGGATGCGGCCACCGAACAGGCCATCATCATCCGGCCCATCGTCAAGTTCGGTACCGCCACCGAACATCTGGCCGTGACCGCGACCTCGAGCTGGGGCAACCCCGCCGATCCGCGCACCGACGCCGCGCTGACGCGATTCGATCAGGCGCTGGCGGATATGGAAACCGCGCTGCAGGACACCGGGGTCAGCAGCAAGGTGACCGCCGAGCTGTCCTCGGCCGTGGCCATCGGCACCACCATGCGCAACAGTCTGCGCAGTGGATCGCCTGCCATGGTCGGTGATCAGGCCGACGAGATCGGCATGCGCATCAGTAACGCGCTTGCGCTGTCGCCCTCGGTGGAAGACCTCGTCATCCAGCGATACTTTCTCCAGCTGACCACGATTCAGACCGCGCGCCGCGTGCTCACCGAACAGCGCATGCTGATCAGCTCGCCGGATGCCGCGCGCAACCCGAGCATGCGGGCGAGGGTGCTGACCTCCGCGGGCGCGGAGCTGACCATGATCTACCAGTACGGCCAGATTCTGCCGGAGCTCGCGGGCAATATGCGTCCGCTGCTGGACGCGGTGCAGACCAGGCTGGCGACCTTCAGCCAGAACACCGCCGACCCGGCGAGCAACCCGGCGGTGCTGGACTCGCTGCAGATCAGCGCCGACACCTACGACGCGACCACCGCGCAGCTGACCGGCGTCATCGACGCCGCGCTGCTCGACCGCACCACCGAAGCGCAGAACAGTGCGCTGCGGGAGACCACCATCGTGATCGCGGTGCTGCTGGCCGGCCTGGCGCTGGCGCTCGCGGTCGCGCGCACCCTGGTCGTTCCGGTGCGCAGGCTGCGCCGCGACGCGCTCGAGGTCGCACACGTCAAACTGCCCGAAGAGCTGTCGGTGGTGCGTGCCGGTGGCGTCACCCCCGCCATCACCCCGGTCGCTGTGCACACCACCGACGAGATCGGCCAGCTGGCCCGAGCCGTCGACGAAATGCATGAACAAGCGCTGAATCTCGCCGCCGAACAGGCCCGTCTACGAGTGCAGATCGGCAACATGTTCGAGACGCTGTCGCGGCGCAGCCAGTCGCTGGTGGAGCAGCAGCTGGCGCTGATCGAAAGCCTCGAACACGACGAGGAGAACAGCGAACGCCTGCAGAGCCTGTTCCGCCTCGACCACCTCGCGACGCGCATGCGCCGTAACGGCGACAACCTGCTGGTGCTCGCCGGTACGGCGCTGCGCCGCGGCCAACTGCAGCCGGTGGGGCTGTCGGACATGCTGTGGAGCGCGGTCTCCCAGGTGGAGGACTATCAGCGGGTCGAGATCGGCACGGTGCCCGACGGCGTCGTCGCCGGAGAGCCCGCGGTCGATATCGAGCACCTGCTCGCCGAGCTCATCGACAACGCGCTGCGCTACTCCCCGCCGACCACGCCGGTCGCGGTCACCGTCTCGCGTGCGGTCGACGGCGGGTACCTGATCGAGATCACCGACCGCGGCCTCGGCATTTCGGCCGAGGACCTGCAGACCACCAACGAACGCCTCGCCTCCGGTGGTGAGGTCACCATCGAAACCGCGCGCCGGATGGGTCTGTTCGTGGTCGGCAGGCTGGCCAAACGCCACACCATCACCGTCAGCCTGCGCCGCACCTCCACGATGGCGCAGCAGCCGGGCATCACCGCGAGCGTGCACCTGCCCGGCGCACTCGTCGCGCCGGCGATGGACGACGACGGAATGCCCGGCGGCAAGCCCGCGACCGACCCGTTCGCCGCCCTGCCGCCCGGTGCGCCGCCACAGCGCGCCCTGGTGTCGGTGCCGAATCTGCCGGAAGCGCCGCCGCAGGCGCCTGCCGAATCCGAACCCGCGCCGCCGATGTCGACCTGGGGCATGACCAGTTCCGGGCTGCCACAGCGTCGCCCGTCCATGCGGGTCGCCGAGCCGCCGGAGCAGCCGTCGATCTCGGTGCCTGCGAGCGCCCGCCCCGATTCCGGTCCGGAGTCGACCAACGGCCACCTCGGCGCCGAGGAGCGTTCCGGCGCCACGCCGTTCGGACCGCCGACCCCCGAACCCCACCCGGGCGACGCCGACACCGGACCGAACCGGATCGTCACCGCCGATTCCGAAGAGGAACCGACCGGGTTGTGGGCCGAAACCGCCGAGCACCCGATCGTGGCACCACCGCAGGCCGAACCCGAACCCCGGGCCACTACCGCCGGTTCCGGTCTGCCGATCCGGCGCCCGGCCACCGTCCGGGACGAACCGCAGGCTCCCCCGGCGCCCCAACCCGCCCCTGCACCGCAGCCTGCCCCCGCGCCGCAGGCACCCGAGACCGTCACCGTCACCGCCGAATCCGCGGCGGCGACCTCGACATCGACCCGGCTGCAACCGGTCGGCGGTGATTCGCCGACCCCGATCTATCAGCGCATGGTCTCGGAATGGCTGGTCGAGCCCGCGACCACACAGCCGTCGAACAGCACCTGGTCCTCCCCCGCGGATGCGGGCTGGATGGCGGCCGAGGACGCCAGCAAGCCGACCACCAGCGCCAGGACGGTCGGGGGGCTGCCGATCCGCAGGCCGGGCGCGCAATTGGTGCCGGGTGGCCTGGCCCCGGCCGAAGAAGCGGGCCCCCGTGACCCGGAGGAGATCCGGAACAACCTGACCAGGCATCTCAGTGGAGTCCGCAGCGGGCGGGCCGACGCGCAGCACAACGACGGAGGGCTTGCATGACCAACCCGAACCCGAACAGCACCACAGACGAGAACCTGAACTGGCTGGTAGCCCGGTTCACCCGGGACGTCCCCGGAGTCTCGCACGCGGTCCTGGTGTCGGCGGACGGCCTCTTGCAGGCCACCAGCCCGGCCCTGCCCGCGGACCGCGCCGAACAGCTGGCAGCGGTGACCGCGGGCCTGGCGAGTCTGTCCGCAGGCGCCGCACAGCTTTTCGACGGCGGCAAGGTGATGCAGTCGATCGTGGAGATGCAGCGTGGCTACCTACTGGTGATGAGCGTCGGCAACGGCTCGCACCTAGCGGTGCTTGCGAACAAGTCGCACGATATCGGCCGCATCGGCTACGAGATGGCATTGCTGGTCGATCGAGTGGGCTCGGTGGTTTCAGCCACCGCCCGAAGTGCCGTCTGAGTGTTCGATGTCCACATTCGGCTCCGGGCCGTACAACCGGCCAACCACTCGCGTCAGACCGTATGCCCTGACGTCGGGGCGTACCGAGCCCGCGGTCGACCTGCCGCTGGAAGCGGTCATCGAGACCATCTCCTATACCCCGCGCGGTGATTGGCCGTCCGGTGATATTCGCATCGAGATCCTGCGACTCGGTGCGCACCTGCTCTCAGTTGCCGAAATCGCTGCACACCTGGATCGTCCGCTCGGTATGGTCCGGGTCGTTATCGGCGATCTCGTCGTGGACGGGAACCTGCGAGTGCATTCGACTCTGACCGAACAGGCTAGTTATGACGAACGCCGTTCCCTGATGGAGAGGACATTGCGTGGACTCCGTGCCCTATAGGAGACCGGACCGGGGCTCCGCGCCCGAGGATACCGACAATCGCACGGCATCGACCAAGATCGTCGTCGCTGGTGGTTTCGGTGCGGGCAAGACCACTTTCGTCGGCGCGGTGTCGGAAATCGTTCCGCTGCGCACCGAAGCCATGGTCACCCGGTTCTCCGACGGTATCGACGATCTCGCCGATACCCCGGAGAAGGAGACGACCACGGTCGCCATGGATTTCGGCAGGATCATTCTGCCCGGCAACCTGGTGCTTTACCTGTTCGGCACACCTGGCCAGCGACGTTTCTGGTTCATGTGGGACGACCTGATCCGCGGCGCCATCGGCGCGGTGGTGCTGATCGATACCCGCAGGCTGGAGGACAGTTTCGCGGCGGTCGACTTCTTCGAGGCACGTAATCTGCCGTTCCTCATCGCGGTGAACCGATTCCCCGACGCGCCGCGTTTCCCGATCGCGGAGCTGCGTGAGGCGCTGTCGGTGCGGCCTGGTGTCCCGATCGTGGATATCGACGCGCGCAATGCCGTCGAGGTGCGGCAGGCCCTTGCGGCGGTGACCGAGTACGCGATCTCCGAGCTGCAGGCCATGGAATTGGAAGGGGCCGCCCGGCATGGCTGACACGCTGGCTTCGGCGACAGGGCTGCTCGCGGCCGACGCGACCGCCGAGATGGATTGGTTCGCGATGGGCTATTGGCTCATCGGGCTCTCGCTCGGGGTGTCGGCGCTCGGTGCGCTGGTCGGCCTGGCGTGTGTGGTGCACGGCAGGCGTTCGGCTCGGTTCCGTCCGGTGTGGCTGGCCGCGGCCGCGGTGTCGATCGGCGGCGTCGGGATCTGGCTGGCAGCGGCGGTGCTGCTGCTCGGGGTGGCGGTACCGGGGACGGTGTTGCGCTACGACGCGGCCACGCTGGGTGTTTCGCTCGCCGTGGTCGTCATCGCGGTGTTCGCCGGGCTGGTGATCGCGGGTCGCGAGCTGCGGCTGACGCGTCTTCTCACCGGCGGTGTCGTGATGGGTCTGGGCGCAGGGTTGATGCTCTACCTGCAGCTGGCCTCGGCGGATGTGCAGGGCTCGGTCGATCTGTCGGTGTGGCTGCTGGTGGTGGCCGCGGTGATCGCGGTGCTCATCGCGGCCGCGTGCCTGTGGTTGTTCCAGTCGATGCAGCTGCTCGCCGCGCGGGTGGGCACGATCGTGCTGTTCGCGCTCGGTGTGGCCGGTGTGTACTACACCGGCGTCGCCGCGCTCGGCTTCAGAGTCGACGATGCCGCCGAATCTCCCGCCGGGATGCAGTTGTTCGACTTCGTGTTCCCGATGTTCGTGCTTGGTTCGCTGGCATTGGCACTGCCGATCACCGCCGTGCTGGTTGCGCCGGATCGGCGCGAGCTGGCGGCGGTCGATCCGTCTCCGCGTCCGGTGCTCGAGCCGGCGCGCTGACCGGGACGGGGGGATCAGATGACTGCCGAGCAAGAAGCGTTGCTGCGTGAGTTGCGGGCGCAGATCGGGGAATTGCGCACGGAGGTCAGCGATTTGGAGGCCACCGTCGCCGATCTGGTGGTGCGGGTGGAGCAGCTGGCCGGTCCGTCGCTGTCGTGGCTGTTGACGCTGCCCGCGGCGTTGATCGGTGAGGTGCTGAGCCGGGTGGTGGCGGCGCTCTCGGCGTTGCCGGGTGTGCCGAGTTGTGGCGGGGCGGCCGAGGGTGCGGGCGGCGCAGGCCGTCCATCCCCCTGATCGCATGCGGTACCAGACGCGAGAAGCGTGGCGAATGAGGTGGTTTCGGCGAACGCCGGAATACTTGGCGATGAGCGGGTTCTCCCTGAATCGGGAGAACCCGCCCTCCTGATCGAGGGTACCGACGGGCTATCGCGAAATCATCAGTGCGGCTGGACTTTTAATCAGGCCAAAAACCAACTCTCAGTACGAATTTCGAGAGTTGGCAATCTGCTCGCAATCGGCCCTTCGAGGGTATCGCCAAGTCGACCCTGCGGCAAGGATAACCACTCGATTGCCACCACGCCGTTGCTGCCGCGAGTGCACACCGGGTGAATCTGGAGGCAACGGCAGCGCCCCGACAGCTTATTTCCTCCGAAGTTCAGCCCCCGTGACGGTACCTTGCGCGATATCGTCGGCATCGCACATGCAGGTTCGTCCGAAGGAGATTCGTATGGCCGTCAACGTTGTGCTCGACAAAGTGCTCGACAAGGAGTACGAAAGCAAGTCCCTCGAGGAGATTCTCGCCGCTCCCCCGTCGGCGCTCGCGGGCCTCACCGATGCCCACGACAAGCAACTGCTGGACGCCTTGAAGATCAAGTCCATCGCCGATCTGGGCACCAACAAGTACTTCCAGCTCGCCGCCACCCTCGTCCGACTGTCCGAGAAAGCGGGCTGACTCCGGCGATGACATGAGCCGGGCGGCACCGCGTGATGCGGCGCCGCCCGGCTCATCGCGGGCGAACGGATCAGCGGATCCGTTCCGGGTCGATCAGCCCCCGCCGCACCGCCTGGACGAGACGGCGCGGAACCCGATGCACGACACCACCGACGCTGACCGGCACGAGGTCCGGTGGTGTCGCTTTCCAGTTCGAGCGACGGCTGCGGGTGTTGGACCGTGACATCTTGCGCTTGGGCACCGCCATGTCAGCCCTCCCCTCGTCCGGGCTGGGACTGCGCACCGCGCGCCCGCCTGCCGTACTTACGCTCGAACTTTTCCACCCGGCCCTGGGTATCGAGCACCCGATGGGCGCCGGTCCAGAACGGATGTGAATCCGCGGTGACGTCGACCACCAGCAACGGGTAGGTCTGACCGTCGGTCCAGGTCACGGTCCGCACGCTGGTCGCGGTGGACCTGGTCAGGAACTGCTTGCCGGTGCTCGAATCCTCGACTACCACCGGGTGGTAGTCCGGATGAATCCCTGCTTTCATCGGTTCTCCTTGTCTCGGTTCATTCGCCTGTGCGCTGCTCGCCCGCGATCGGCAGTCCGCTCTGCTCGGTGGATTCGCACGGATCGGCATGCCATTCGCCGAACGGGTCGTCCCACTGCGCGACCCGCTCCGGCGCGCGCTCGACCACACGCAGCTCGTCGTCTTCGACCAGCGCCCAGTGCAGCGCGTGGCGGATATCGGCGGGATCGGCGTCGTGCACCAGGATCACCAGCGAAACGTCGCGGTCGCCGAAGCGGTCGTCCCAGCGCATCGCGGCCATCGCCCGGCGAACCGGGTCGGCCTCGTCGAGTTCCTCCGGTGTCATCGCGGCCAGCCAGCGACCGGCGCCGCCGACCCGCAACCCACCGCCGGCGGACTCCAGCCACACCACTTCGTCGGGCTGGGTGGCCAGCCACAGCCGTCCGCGCGCGGTGACCACGCCGTCGAACAGCACGTCCAGCGCCTCGTGCAGGCGGCCCGGATGGAAGGGCCTGCCTGCCGCGAACTCCACCAGGCTCACACCGTGCTCGGCACCCAGCGGCGGCTGTCCGCGCAGCAGCGGCGCATGCGCGTCGAAGACCCGCCCCCGGCGCGAGCGCGCCGGGATCCGGTCGAGCAATGCGTGCATCTCGGCCCGGTCGATCGGCGCCGCGCCGCACCACTGCACCGGGGCCTGCGGCACCAACCGGCCGAGGACGGCAGCGAGGCGCTCGCGGTCGAGCGGATCGACCGCATCGACCTCGGTCACGATCAGTGCGTCCGCGAAATCCACCTGCCCGACGGCCACCTGCGCGACCGTGCGGTCGTCGTCGGCGGTAGCGATCCCGCATTCGGCCAGCGTCTCGTCGCCGGTGGCCTCCGACAACCAGACCCGGGCGTCCACGCAGGTCAGCACGGCCTCGATCCGCACATCGCGACTCGCGGGACCGTCCACACGGCCGACCACACCCGCGACGACCAGACCGTCGATGGCCTGGCATACCGCTTCGGCTTCGAAGGCCGGATCGAGAGCGAGCACGATGCGGGTCACCGAATCACGGGCGGCCAGCGTGCACAGCAGCGGGAGCAGGTCCGCACGCAGCGTGCAGGACACACAGCCGTGCGCGAGCTCCAGCACTTCGCCGGTTTCCCGCGTGCCCTCGCGGACCGTCCGGCGGACGATGCCCTCCCGCAGTTCGGCCAGGTCATGCCGGACGACGACGGTGCCGGTGGCGGCACCGAGTGCGCGCGCCACCTGGTCGACCCCCGAGGTGGCGCGTCCCGAGGACCCGGCCACCACCACGACCGGTGTTCTGCGATCGGCAGCCACAGCAACCCCTTTCGGTAACGGTTTTCATTAACAGCTCGCCACACGGTACAGTGCCGAACAGCCGTTGTCGAAAATGATTGTCATCACCCATTGGAAGGGAGCCCGCCATGTCGGCCCATTGCCAGGTCACCGGACGCAGGCCCGGTTTCGGCAAGTCCGTCTCACATTCACACAAGCGGACCAGCCGGCGCTGGAACCCCAACATCCAGCGCAAGACCTACTACCTGCCCAGCGAAGACCGCCGCATCACACTCACCGTCTCGGCCAAGGGCATCAAGACCATCGACCGCGACGGGATCGAGGCTGTGGTGGCTCGGATCCGGCAGCGCGGCGACAAGATCTGAGCGGAGTACCACGATGGCATCGAAATCGACCGACATCCGTCCGGTGATCAAGCTGAAGTCCACCGCGGGCACCGGCTACACCTACGTCACCCGCAAGAACCGGCGCAACGACCCCGACCGCATGGTGCTGCGCAAATACGACCCGGTCGTACGCAGGCACGTGGACTTCCGAGAGGAACGCTGATGGCCAAGAAGTCCAAGATCGCGCGCAACGAACAGCGCAAGGTGATCGTCACCCGCTATGCCGCGCGCCGCGCCGAGCTGAAGGAACTGATCCGCAACCCGGCCACCGCCGACGCCGACCGGGCCGCTGCCCAGTCCGCGCTACAGCGCCTGCCACGCGATGCAAGTCCGGTACGATTGCGCAATCGGGACGCCGCAGACGGACGACCGCGCGGCCATCTCCGGAAGTTCGGGCTCTCTCGGGTACGCGTACGCGAGCTGGCCCATCGGGGAGAGTTGCCCGGTGTGCACAAATCGAGCTGGTAGAACCACTGGATCGGTGAGTAAGGAGCCCGACATATGGCAGTCAAGCGAGCACCGTCGAAGAAGGCCCGCGCCGAGCAGGCCCGCAAACCCAAGAAGAATCCGCTGATCGCCGCCGGTATCGAAACCGTCGACTACAAGGACGTCAATCTGCTGCGGACGTTCATCTCCGATCGCGGCAAGATCCGCAGCCGCCGCGTCACCGGCCTCACCCCGCAGCAGCAGCGCCAGGTGGCGGTGGCGGTCAAGAACGCCAGGGAGATGGCACTGCTCCCGTTCACCAGCCGCTGACCCGCGCCGCCGCGTCCACCAGCTCGCGGCACCGCGCTACGCACGGCACCGACGCTCCGCAACGACCAAGGCCCCCGATGTGCATCGGGGGCCTTGTCATATCTGCGGCGAACGCCGTGCTCTATCTACGGGATGGTGAGCACCTGGCCGACGTTGACGGCATCCGGGTTGTCGAGGCCGCTGGCTGCGGCGATCTCGTGGAAACGGTTGCCGTCGCCGTAGAAGCGCTCGGCCACGGCCCACAGGGTGTCACCGGGCTCGACGGTGTGGGTGCGCGGTGCGGGCGGCGGGGGCGGCACCTCTTCGGCGGGCGCGGCAGGCGCCTCCTCGACGACGATCGGGGTCTCGGTGTGGGTGCGGGTCGACCACAGGCCGACGCCGTCGGTGCCGTAGACCACGAAGTTGCGGTCGGCCTGCAGCGTCACCCGATCGACCGACTGACCGTGGGTCTTGGTCGACCAGACACCCGTCTCGCCCTTGTACAGCACGAAGTTGCCATCGTCCTGCAGGATGGCACGATCGACGCCCTGACCGTGAGTACCACTGGCCCACACCTCATTTCCCGGCTCCCTCAGGACGAGGTTGCCGTCCTCCTGGAGGGTGAGGGTGTACGCACCGTTCTCCAGCGCCTGGCCGAGTCCGAGTTGTTCGCCAACGCGCAACGTGTCGCCCACGATGTTCCTTTCGAGATCAACTGTGCAGAGCATCCGACAAACGCCTGAGCCTGTCGACGCCGAAAGCGACAGCGCAGCGTCACCACATCGGCGCCGGCTCAGGCAGATCCAACACCGCCTGAGCCGGTCAGCGCCGGAGGCGGCAGCGCAGTGTCACCACGCAGGCGCCCGGCTCAGGCAGATCCAACACCGATGCGGCCGAAAGCCCGTGGCGCGCATCGCAGCAGAATCTACAGCCGACCGGCCGATCCCGTAGGCGTTTACGCGCGGGGTTCGCGGAAAGTTCACTGTGGGCTTTCCCTCGGCACCGAATCGGTCGCTGACCGGCGCGTCGCCTTGGCGTGTCATGGTTGCGGCGACTATCGCGCATGCGCACGCGTGGACCGTTCCGGCGTCGCGGCAACCTGAGTTAAGGTGTGCCCATGTCCCTGCGCCGCGGCTGTGCCGCCCTGCTCGCCCTGGTCGTCACCGGACTCTCGATCGTGGCCTGCGGCGACTCCGATGATGGTGCCGCGCAGGATGTTACGAGCACGGTGAGCACATCCGCGCAGAGCACGCCGACCGAGAACCCGACGGCGGCCACCGGCGAGCCCTTCACCGCCGACCCCACCATCGTCGGCGCCCACCCCATACCGTTCAGCTCCTGGACCGCTCTGCCGGGCAACCGGATCGCGATCAGCTTCGAAACCGGTTCGCCGGAGTGTTACGGCGTGGATGCCACGGTCACCGAAACGGATTCGGCCGTCACCATCGAATTGCGTTCGGGCACAAGGGCGGATTCGGTCGGCAAGATGTGCATCATGATCGCGGTCTTCGGGACGCTGGAGTTGCCGCTGAAGGCACCGGTCGGCGATCGGGAAGTGCGCAGCGCGGCATAGGGATCGGCCGCTGCCGGGTGGTGTCCACGGTGTCCCGCGCACGACACCGTCGGACCACGCGATGCGACACACCCATACGGTCGCATTTTTGTGACCGCGCGCGGCTACCCGATCTCATCCTCCCGCCGACTCCCCGAACGACCGACGCCGCGCCGGGCAGAAGCCCGACGCGGCGTCGTGAAGTATCGCTGACGCTCAGTGCGCGAAGTGCCGCGAACCCGTCAGGTAGACGGTGACACCCGCTGCACGCGCGACGTCGATGGTCTCCTGATCGCGCACCGAACCGCCCGGATGCACGATCGCCCGGATACCGGCCTGGATGAGCGTCTCCGGCCCATCCGGGAACGGAAAAAAGGCATCCGAGGCAGCGACCGAGCCCTTGGCCCGATCCCCCGCCCGCTGTACCGCGAGCGCGACCGCATCGACTCGGTTGACCTGGCCCATGCCGACACCGACCGACGCACCGTCATGCGCGAGCAGGATGGCGTTCGACTTCACCGCGCGGCAGGCGCGCCAGGCGAAGGCAAGATCGGCGAGGGTCTGCGCGTCGGCCGGATCACCGGCCGCCAGCGTCCAGTTCGCCGGATCGTCACCGGCGGCGTCGAGGATGTCGCGCTGCTGCAGCAGCGCACCACCGCTGATCGGTCGCAGCTCGACACCGGCGCGACGCGGCGGCTCGGCGACAAGGATGCGCACATTCTTCTTGCGCTGCAACACCTCTACCGCGCCGTCGGCATACGACGGCGCGACGATCACCTCGGTGAAGATCTCCGCGACCTGCTGGGCCATCTCCACGGTGACCTCACGGTTGGCCGCGATCACGCCGCCGTAGGCGCTGACCGGATCGCAGGCATGCGCCTTACGGTGCGCCTCGGCGATATCGGCGCCCAATGCGATGCCGCAGGGGTTGGCGTGCTTGATGATCGCCACCGCGGGTTCGGTGTGGTCGTGGGCCGCCCGCCACGCGGCATCGGCGTCGACGTAGTTGTTGTACGACATCTCCTTGCCGTGCAGCTGCCGCGCCTGCGCCAGGCCGGGGGCGCCGTCGTTGGCGGTGTAGAGCGCGGCCTCCTGATGCGGGTTCTCGCCGTAGCGCAGTACCGCCGCGCGCTCCCAGCTGCCGCCGACCCAGGACGGGAAACGGTCGGCGCCAGGAGCGAGCACGCTGGTCATCCAGCTGGCCACCGCGACGTCATAGTTCGCCGTGTGCTGGAAAGCCTTCGCCGCCAGCGCAGTCCGCTCGGCAAGGGTGAAACCTCCGGCGCGCACCGCGGTCAGGACCTGCTCGTAGTCGCCGCTGTCGACGACCACACCGACCGACGGATGGTTCTTGGCCGCGGCCCGCACCATGGACGGTCCGCCGATATCGATCTGCTCGACACATTCGTCGGGGGCCGCACCACTGGCCACGGTCTCGGTGAACGGGTAGAGGTTCACCACCACCAGCTGGAAGGCCTCGACGCCGAGTTCGACCAGCTGATCGACATGCTCGCTCTTGCGGGTGTCGGCGAGGATGCCGGCGTGCACCCGCGGATGCAGGGTCTTGACCCGGCCGTCCAGCGTCTCCGGGAACCCGGTGAGATCTTCCACCTTGGTGACCGGAATGCCTGCGTCGGCGATGCGTGCCGCGGTCGACCCGGTCGAGACCAGCTCGACTCCGGCCTCGTGCAGGCCGGTCGCGAGCTCGATGAGCCCGGTCTTGTCGTAGACGCTCACCAGCGCCCGGCTGATCGGCTTGCGGTCGCTGGATTCACTCACCGGGAAACTCGCTCATCTGGAATTACTGCCTTTCGTCCGTCGGAGACAATGCCTCGGGTGGCGACGGCGGCGACAACCTCCGCCAGCAACCGTCGCTCGACAACCTTGATGCGCTCGTGCAGGGTGGCCTCGTCGTCATCGGGCAGCACCGTGACCGCTTCCTGCGCGAGGATCGGGCCCGTATCGATGCCCTCGTCCACCAGGTGCACCGTCGATCCGGTGACCCGCACGCCATACGCGAGCGCGTCGCGGACCCCGTGCGCGCCGGGGAAGGCGGGCAGCAGCGCGGGGTGGGTGTTGATGATGCGGCCACCGAACCGGTTCAGGAACCGCGGGCCGAGCAGCTTCATGAAACCGGCGGAGACCACCAGATCGGGTTCGTAGGCCGCGACCGCGTCGGTGAGGGCGGTGTCCCAGGCGGCGCGATCGGGGAAGTCGTTGACCGCGATCCGGAAGTGTGGAATACCCGCGGCATCGGCATGGTCGGTGGCCGCGCAGGTCCGGTCCACGCCGACGGCGAGGATTCGCGCCGGATAGCCGGCGGGCTCGGTGGCCTCGATGAGTGCGCGCAACAGCGATCCGGTGCCCGAGGCGAGCACGACGACGGTGGCCGGGGCCGTTTCGGATGGGGCCGGGGAGGTCAGCGCTCTACTCCTGGAAGTCGGGTCGGACGGTGGCCGGATCATTGCCACCCGTCGTAGAGCCTAACGATCGTCGGTTCGGCTACTTTCCGGCAGGTCCGCCTCGACCACCTCGGCGTCGACGATCTCCTCGGGCGGATCGGCAGGCCGCGCGCCGCGGCGATCGAGGGCGGGCTGTTCGTCGAGGACCTCGGCGTCGAGTTCCACCGTCAGTTCCGGGCCGTCGTCGTAGTCGCCGAATTCGTCATCGTCGTAGTCGTAGTAGTCGTCGTCTTCGCTGTATTCGTCGTCGGGATAGTCGTCGTAGTCGTGGTGGTCGTCGTAGCCGGGGTGGTCGTCGTAGCCGAATCCTGGGATCGGGCTTCCGACCGGCGTGATGAACAGACGCGCGAACACCAGGCCGACGTATCCCGCGATCGCGAGCCAAGCGAAACTCACCGCGGCGAAAATAGGCAGGTCCGGGCCGATTCGCCCGAAGGTGCCGAGGACGCCGCCACTGACAGCACCGAGCAGCACCAGCACCACCGTCGCCAGCACAGCACCAGCGAGCGTGGACCACGGAGTGACGATGCGGTCGTAGGAAACGCGCGCGGTATCGAGACCACCGATCACGCCGACGACCGCGGGAATCAGCAGCAGCACCGGCCACCAGGCCGCGGCGGGGCCGGTCGGCAGTGCGGCCAGCACTGGCACCGCGGGCACCGGGCCGCCCACCACGGAGAACACGCCGACCGAGGCGTCACCGAATTCGACGCCCGCGCCGACCAGCACGGCGACCGCGCCGATCACCACGTTCGGCAGGTACAGCAGCGACAACACCGTCAGGCCGATGACTCCACCGGCATTGCCCGCACCGGAGTACGTCTCACCGATCCGGGACCAGTGTGCGAGGAAGGAAATAATCGTGACCACGGCCGCGCAGCCGAGGATCCGCAGCACGGTGTGCGCGGCGACGTAGCCCGCGGCGATCACCCAGTACGGCAGCCGGTCGGCCGAGGCGGGCCAGAGCCCGGCGGCGATTCCGCAGCCTGCCGCCACGAGATGGAGTCCGCCCACCCAGGCGAAGGCCGCCAGCGGATTCGGTGGCTGGAGGGCCAGCACACCGGAGGCGTCTTCGGCGACGGCCAAGCACACAGCGGTGACCAGCAATGGTCCACCTGCCGCTGCGGCAACGATCCAGGCCAGATCGGCCCGGGAGGGATCGGGTTCGACCGCGCGGGCGCATTCACGCCCGGAAGCCCACATCATCAACAGGCTCGGCAGCAGGGGCAGCACACCGATTGTGGTGGTGCCGATGACGAGCGGGATCTGGTGGACGGCGAGCCAGCTGCCCGCGATGGCGCCGGAGATACCGGACAGGCCACTGCCGGAGGCCAGCAGCGTGGCGAGCATGGCGATGACGATGGCCGCGAGGCCGAAGGCGGCGGGACGGGCGGCGACGAGCAGCAGCACCCGGGCGCGTTCAGGGGTGAGCGACAGAAACCCGGGCTCGTCGGCCGGCGGTTCCGGCTCGGAACGGACCGGCGCGGTCCGTCGGACAAGCGAATTCCGCGGGGAGCTCATGAAGATTCAGGTTGGCAGCTCTCCCGGCGCGAGCGGGTCAGGCGCGCCGGGCGCCGGGAGAGCACCGATGACAACCGTGTGGTCGCCGGATTACTTGTTGTCGTCCGAGGGACGGAACGCCCTGGTGGGGTCGGCGGCCGGATCGGCGTTCTGCTCACTACCGAACGGCTGGTTCTGCTGACCCGGCTGGGCCTGCTGGCCCTGACCGTAGGGCTGCTGGCCGTACTGCTGCTGGCCGCCGCCGAACTGCTGGGTGGCACCCTCGGCAGGCGACTGCTGCTGGCCACCGGCATACGGCGACTGCTGCTGGCCCGCACCGTAACCCGGCTGCTGGCCGTAGGACGGCTGCTGCTGGCCGTACTGCTGCTGCCCCGCCTGGCCCTGGCCGTAGGACGGCTGCTGGCCCGGCTGGCTGTAGGACGGCTGCGACGGGTACTGACCGCCGCCGAAACCACCCTGGCCCTGCTGGGCCTGGCCGAACTGCTGTTGGCCGTAGCCGCCCTGCTGCTGACCGAAACCGGCCTGCTGCTGGCCGTAGCCCGCCTGCTGGCCGTAGGCGGCCTGCTGGGCTGCCGGACGCGGCTCGGGAAGCTTGATGATGCCCGCTTCGAACAGCAGAACCGCGACCGCGATGGCCGCCTGGACGAACACGAAGAACAGCAGGACCCAGACACCGAATTCGGCCTTGGCCATCTCGGGGAAGCTGAACGACTGGAACAGCACGCCGATGAACGCGGTGACCGACGCCGCGGCGGCCGCTCCGGTCCAGTTCTGCTTCGGCAGCAGCGACAGGCCGGCGAACACGCCACCGAGCAGCGCCAGCGCGAGCAGACCGGTCACACCGGAGACGAAGGCGTTCTGCGAATCGGCATCACTGCCGAGACCCTCGATGTCCGGGCCCATGAAAGGCAGGAAGCCGAGCAGGAAGCTGATCACACCCAGCGCAGCCACGCCGATCGTCAGAAAGAACGGCAGCCCCTTGGCGTCGGCACCGGATTCGGTACCTGCGCCTGCCGGCGCGGGGTTGGCGGATGCGGAGGGCGTCGGCGCGGGTGCGTTGTACCCGGAGCCCCCGGTCGGGTATGACATGTCGTCGTCTCCTAGGTCGAGTCATACATGTGTGTTCACGACTGATTCCCTCCTGACGCTACTGCACTCGGGCGCGCTGGTCATCACCGAGCGATTCACCTGTGGAGAGAAGCGGTGCCTGTGGATAAACGACGAAGGCCGCTCCCGGTGGAATTCACCGGGAGCGGCCTTCAACGTTTGCCCGAATCAGGCGGTATCAATTCGCCTGATTCGGCTGCCCTGCGCGGTGACGCTTCGCTACCGCTTCCGGGCCCTGATCGAATCAAGCGGTGACGCTTGCCTTCTCCAGGATCTCGCGCGCGAGCGCGGCGGTCTCGGACGGCGTCTTGCCGACCTTCACACCTGCGGCTTCGAGCGCGTCCTTCTTCGCCTGGGCGGTGCCCGCCGAACCGGAGACGATCGCGCCGGCGTGGCCCATGGTCTTGCCCTCGGGGGCGGTGAAGCCCGCGACGTAGCCGACCACCGGCTTGGTGACGTTGGCCTTGATGTAGGCCGCGGCCCGCTCCTCGGCGTCGCCGCCGATCTCGCCGATCATGACGATGAGCTTGGTCTCCGGGTCCTTCTCGAACGCTTCGATGGCGTCGATGTGGGTGGTGCCGATGACCGGGTCGCCGCCGATGCCGATGGCGGTGGAGAAGCCGAAATCGCGCAGCTCGTACATCATCTGGTAGGTCAGCGTGCCGGACTTGGAGACCAGGCCGACCGGGCCCTTGCCGGTGATGTTGGCCGGGGTGATGCCGACCAGCGACTCACCGGGGGTGATGATGCCGGGGCAGTTCGGGCCGATGATCCGGGTCTTGTTGCCCTTGTCCACGTTGTAGGCCCACGCGTAAGCGGTGTCCTGCACCGGGATGCCCTCGGTGATGACCACGAGCAGCGGGATCTCCGCGTCGATGGCCTCGATGATGGCGTCCTTGGAGAACTTCGGCGGCACGAACGCGATGGACACGTCGGCCCCGGTCGCCTTCATGGCCTCTTCGACGGTGCCGAAGACCGGCAGCTCGATCGCGTTGCCGTCCTTGTCGGTATGCGCGACGGTGGTGCCGGCCTTGCGCGCGTTCACGCCGCCGACGACCTGGGTGCCCGCCTTGAGCATCAGCGCGGTGTGCTTGGTGCCCTCGCCGCCGGTGATGCCCTGGACGATGACCTTCGAGTCCTTGTTCAGGAAGATAGACATTTCCGGTTTCCTTACTTGGCCGCTGCCAGTTCGGCGGCCTTGTCGGCGCCTTCGTCCATTGTCTGCGCAAGCGTGATCAGCGGGTGCGCGGCGTCGACCAGGATCTGGCGACCCTCGTCGACCTTGTTGCCGTCCAGACGAACGACCAGCGGCTTGTTCGCCTCGGCACCGAGGATCTCCAGCGCCTTCACGATGCCGTTGGCGACCGCGTCACAGGCGGTGATGCCGCCGAAGACGTTCACGAACACGCTCTTGACCTGCGCGTCGCCCAGGATGACGTCGAGCCCGGCCGCCATCACCTCGGCCGAGGCGCCGCCACCGATGTCGAGGAAGTTGGCGGGCTTGACGCCGCTGTGGTTCTCACCGGCGTAGGCGACGACGTCGAGGGTCGACATGACCAGACCGGCGCCGTTGCCGATGATGCCGACCTCACCGTCGAGCTTGACGTAGTTGAGGTCGTTCTCCTTGGCCTTGAGCTCGAGCGGGTCGGTCGCGTCCTTGTCCGCGAACGCCTCGTGGCCCGGCTGGCGGAACTCGGCGTTCTCGTCCAGGGTGACCTTGCCGTCCAGGGCGAGGATCTCGTCCTGCGGGGTGCGCACCAGCGGGTTGACCTCGACCAGGGTGGCGTCCTCGTTGACGAACACCTCCCACAGCTTCTGGATGGTCACCGCCGCGGCGTCGAGCACGTCGGCGGGCAGGTGGCCCTGCTCGGCGATCGAACGCGCGAACGCGAGATCGACACCCTTCACGGCGTCGACGGGGACCTTGGCGAGGCGCTCGGGCTTGGTCGCGGCGACCTCTTCGATCTCCATACCGCCCTCGACCGAGCACATGGCCAGGTAGGTCCGGTTGGAGCGATCGAGCAGGAAGGAGATGTAGTACTCCTCCGCGATGTCCTTGGCCTCGGCGACCAGGACCTTCTTGGTGATGTGGCCCTTGATGTCCAGGCCGATGATGTTCTGCGCGTGCGTGAGCGCGTCCTCCGGAGTCGCGGCGTACTTGACGCCACCCGCTTTACCGCGGCCACCGGCCTTGACCTGGGCCTTGATCATCACCGGCTTGCCGATTTCCTCCGCGATGGCGCGGGCGTCCTCGGCCGTGTCCGTGACGCGGCCCTCGGACGAAGGCACTCCGTGCTTAACGAAGAGCTCCTTCGCCTGATATTCGAAGAGATCCATGTATTCACCGTCTCGTCTGCGTTGCGATGACAACGTCTTTAGTTGGCGGCCCGACGTCGGAAGCGGGTCTGGTCGGACTCTAATCAGTCACATGGAGGGCCAATCGGCCACGTACATCCTAAGTGGCGCAGGTCACGGCTACGCGCCCGGGACAGGCAAAACCGCTGGCCAACGCTACTGGCGAGTAGCTTGTTGACGAGTCACCGGCCAGGGCATCCAGCCGCTCACGGCGCCCGATCACAGAACCGTCACGACCAGGCAACCTCACTCCGGTGCCCAGAAACGCGTGAGTTGAATCGAGCTGTTATCGTGATCCACCTCACATGTCCCACCGGAAGCTGCACATCGCTTGCGAACCCTGCAATCGTTTCGTTACCGTCGATGCGGTCGATGTCACAACCCGGTCACGACTCCGTTGTTCCAGGTGATGAGGAGGACGGCAAGCTTGACGCACCACAGCACGCCGCAGGTGGAGAGCCGTTCCATGATCGACCCGTCGATGCCACCCGGGCTCGAGCAGGGCACGAGCGCGAGATCGTTCGGCAGCGCGATGCGGGCCGGCCGATGAACCACCGCACCACCCTCGATCCCAGTCGCGGCCGGTCGGGTCACCGATACCGCCACGACGACGAAGCCGCAGGTGCGGTCGCGAACGGCGGACACCGCGGGTACGGCTTCCACACCCCCGCCGGGACGCACGCAGCCGAACACAGCGGCGACGCCCAGAACTCCTGGTCCGCCGACAACGCGTGGAACGACAACGCCTCCTGGCCGGAGGGCGAATCCTGGTCCGACGGTGACAACAGCTGGTCACCGGACTGGTCCGAGCAGAGCTGGACCGAAGGCGAATCCTGGTCCGACGGCGGCGCATGGGGCGGCGGCGGCGAGACCTGGCGTGAGGCCGATGAGCCCGCCGACGAATCCGACGATCCGGCCGCGCCGAAGGTCATCCCCGCGCGCGGAGCACGCACCCGCAGCGGCGGCGCCCATCGACTACCGGCACCGCCGTCGGCCCTCAAAGGCCGTGCCGCGGTCGCCGCAGTGGCCGCAGGCGCCTTCGTCGCCGCAGGCCAGTGCGCTTTCGCGGCTCCCGAAGAACAGACGATGGCCGCCGATTACGAGGCCGACCAGATCTACGAGATCGCCTCGCATTCGCCGATGAACTCGGCAGACCCGAATGCCATGGCCGCCTCGCCCGATTCACCGCAGGTACTCACCGTCGGTGCACCGGTGGATCTCAGCCAGTTCACCGATATCCTCGAAAAGGGCCAGAAGTTCGCCGAAGATCTGGCCGCGGAAGAAGCCGCCAAACTGCGGCCGCTGTTCGCCCGGTTCGCCGCAGGTAACTTCACCTCCGGATTCGGCGCCCGCTGGGGCGTACAGCATCTCGGCATCGACGTGGCGGGCCCGATCGGCACGCCCATCTATTCCGTCGCCGACGGCACCGTCATCGAGGCGGGTCCCGCCGCAGGTTTCGGCATGTGGGTCCGTGTGCTGCACGACGACGGCACCGTCACCATCTACGGCCATATCGACACGGCCACCGTGTCGCAGGGCGAGCGGGTGATGGCAGGCGATCAGATCGCCACTATGGGCAACCGCGGCTTCTCCACCGGTCCGCACGTCCATTTCGAGGTCTGGCTCAACGGCAGCGACAAGGTCGATCCGCTCCCCTGGCTCGCCACCCGTGGCATCAGCCTCGGCCAAATGCGCGACTGACCCGCAGCATCGAACGAATACGCGAATCGCCATCGCCACTGGTGCACAGGCCGATTCGCGGGCGACACACGTCCCGGTGACGAAGCGCACGCTTCCCCAGTACGCCCGCGCCACATAGCGTCAGGCCATGGCTCGTACAACGACGTACACCCAAGTTCTCGCATTGCCCGCCGCCGATATCTGGCGCGTGCTCGGCGACCCGCAGCGGTTGCCCGAATGGAACCCCGCGGTCGCCTCCGTCGTCATGCACGGCCCGGCCACCGCAGGAACCACCGGTGACATCGTCCCGCGCGGACGCTTGCTCGGCCCCGTACATCAGCGCAGCGCCGACCCCTTCGTCCTCACCACGGTCACGCCCGAACGCGAACTGACCCTCGAGCAGGACACCCCCATGGGGCGGATGCAGCTCACCTGGACCCTCACCTCGACCGGCGCAGGTACCGAACTCACCCAACGGCTCACCTTCACCGGGCTCTCCGCGTCCGCGGTCCGCGCCGTCATCGGGACGCTGATCGAAACCGATGCCAGGGTGTGCTTCGCGCGGCTGGCGACACTGGCCGGAATCACCCCGGCCGAGAATGCCCTGACCGCCGTCATCGCCGGCGGCTCCGGTGCGCTCGGCCGTCATATCGCGGCCGACCTGGTGTGCCGTGGGCAACGCGTCGTCATCCTCACTCGCCGCCACGACCCGGAACTGCCATTCCCTCAACGGGAATGGGACGGGCGCACGGTGGGCGACTGGGCCGATGCCTTGCGTAACCCTGGGCCGACGGCGGTGGTCAACCTGGCGGGCAAGCTCGTCGATGTCAGGCCCACCGCCGAGAACGTCGACGAACTGCGCCGCAGCCGGGTCGAACCGACCCGTGCGCTGGTTGCCGCCGCCTCCGCACTCGATGCGCCGGTCGACTATTGGATCCAGGCGAGCACCACCGCCATCTGGTCGGACGCGGGCGAAACCCGGTGCACCGAAACGACTCCGCTGCCGGTCGGCGCCGCCGCCCTCCCACAGATGACCGGCGTCGCGGCCGCCTGGGAGGCGGCCTTCGACGGTGCCAAAGCACACCAGCAGACCGTCCTGCGCACCTCCATCGTGCTGGATCCACAGGCGCCCGCGCTGAAACGACTGTGCCAGCTGACCCGTGCCGGGCTCGGCGGCCGGATCGGCGATGGAAAACAGTGGTTCAGCTGGATCCACATCGAAGACTGGCTCGCCATCGTCCGCGCCGCACTCGGTCTCGACGACGAGGTTCAGCTGCCGGATGGAATCCTGGTGGCCGCCACGGATTTCCCGGTCCGCAACCGTGACCTGATGACCACGCTGCGCAGGCATCTGCATCGGCCGCCCGCGCCGCCGACGCCGAAACCGCTGCTGGCGGTGGGCGCTGTACTGCTGCGCACCGACGCGGCTCTAGGACTCACCGGCCGTCACGCCACATCCGCGGTGTTGCACGATGCGGGCTTCCGGTTCCGCTATCCCACCCTCGACGACGCCCTGAGCGACCTGCTGCCGAACTGACGCCGGCGCCGAACCACATGCCTGGACGGGAACGACCCACGCACCCGAGGTACAGGCTCGGCTCGTCGACGTGCCGGTCGCCGAGGCCGTCACCGCATACAACCAGCCTTCGCGCGGGCCGACATCAGCCGCCGATCATGCCCTCCGGCCGGCGGGCCATCTGTCAGAGCTTCACCAAGGTCCGGCTGAACTGCGGAATAAGCCGGATCTTGCCCGCGGTGCCGAAATCGATGGTGACGGTCGCCAGCGGACCGACACCGTCTGCGGCGACGACACGGCCGAGGCCGTATTTGTCGTCGCTGACCCGGTCGCCCACCGCGAGCACGAGATCGACATTGTTGCGTTTGACGCCGCCACTGCGGGGCGACGGGCGGCGTTCGCGCACACCGGGGCGGGGCTCCGACCACCCTTCGGTCCAATCGCGCTCGAAGTCCTCGTCACCGCGGCGACGACCACCGCGTGATCCACCCGAACTCTTGGGCTCCAGCCGTTTCCAGTCGATCAGGTGGCCGGGGATCTCCTGCAGGAACCGTGATTCCGGGTTGGACACCGGCTGCCCCCAGCCCGAACGCACCACCGCACGGCTCAGATACAGCCTGCGCCTTGCCCTGGTGATGCCGACGTAGGCGAGGCGGCGTTCCTCGGCCAACTCGGCCGGATCGCCGAGCGCGCGCATATGCGGGAACTGGCCGTCTTCCCAGCCGGTGACGAACACGACCGGGAATTCGAGACCCTTCGCGGTGTGCAGCGTCATCATGGTGACAACGCCCGCGCCCTCGTCCGGGATCTGATCGGTGTCGGCAACCAGCGACACCCGCTCCAGGAACGCGGCCAGCGAACCGGGTTCGGGTTCGCCGTCGGCGGCTTCGGGCAGCATGCCCTCCTCGCGCGCGGCCTCGGCGTTGTTGTGCGCCTCGGAGCTGAATTCCCGCGCGACGCTGACCAGCTCGTTCAGGTTGTCCAGCCGTGCGCCGTCCTGCGGATCGTCGGAGGCTTCCAGTTCGGCGCGATAGCCGGTGCGGTCGAGCACCGCCTCGACCACATTGCCGACATCGGGGAAATCGGCGTCCGGCCGCACACCGGCGGCCCTGATCTCCTCCAGCAGCTCCACGAAGCCCGCGATCGCGCGCTGGGCACGGGTGTTCAGCAGTGCGACCTTGCCGTCGGCGGCGTCGCGCAATGCGGCGGCGAAACCGATATCGCGTTGCTCGGCATGCACGGCGACGCAGGCTTCGGCGCGGTCGCCGATGCCGCGGCGGGGGGTGTTGAGGATGCGGCGCAGGCTCACCGCGTCGTCGGGGTTCTCCAGCACGCGCAGGTAGGCGACGATATCGCGGACTTCCTTGCGCTCGTAGAAGCGCACACCGCCGACGACCTTGTAGGGCAGGCCCATCCGGATGAAGATCTCTTCCAGCGCCCTGGAGTTGTTGTTGGTTCGGTAGAAGACCGCCACATCGCCGTAGGTGGTCTCGCCCGCATCGACCAGGCGGTCGATCTCGCGCGCCACGAACGAAGCCTCGTCGTGTTCGTTGTCGGCGACGTAGCCGGTGATCAGATCACCCTCACCGGAATCGGTCCACAGCCGCTTGTCGCGCCTGCCCTCGTTGCGGGCGATCACCGCGTTCGCTGCGGACAGAATGTGCTGGGTGGAGCGGTAGTTCTGTTCCAGCAGGATGGTCTCGGCATCGGGGAAGTCGCGTTCGAACTCCTCGATATTGCGGATGGTGGCGCCACGGAAGGCGTAGATGGACTGGTCGGCGTCACCGACTACGCACAGTTCGCCCGGCGGGACCCGGTGCTCGTCCTGCTCGGTCCAGTCCTCGTCGGACCCTGCCGCCGCAGCGGCGCCCGCGGCGGCATCGTCGGCGCCCGACGCATCGGCGGACGGACGGCTCGCGTGATGCCCGACCAGCTCACGAACCAGGATGTACTGGGCGTGGTTGGTGTCCTGGTACTCGTCGACGAGGACGTGCCGGAACCGCCTGCGGTAGTACTCGGCGACCTGCGGGTGGTTCTGCAACAGCGCGACCGTCTCGCCGATCAGGTCGTCGAAATCCATCGCGTTCGCCGTGCGCAGCCTGCGCTGGTATTCGGTGTAGACCCGCGCGACCAGGCCGGGCAGTTCGGCGTCGTCGGATTCGGCGTCGACGGTGGCCCGCTCCGGGCTGATGAGCTCGTTCTTCAGGTTCGAGATGGCTGTCGCCAGCAGGCGCGCGGAGTACTTCTTGGTGTCGATGTCCAGATCGCGGCTGATCATCGTGAGCAGCCTGCGCGAATCGTCGGCGTCGTAGATCGAGAAGTTCGAGTTCAGCCCCGGCAGTAACGCCGACTGCATACGCAGGATCCGCACACAGCTGGAGTGGAACGTCGACACCCACATGTTGTTCGCCCGCGGACCGACCAGGCCGATGACCCGCTCACGCATTTCCGCGGCGGCCTTGTTGGTGAAGGTGATGGCGAGGATCTGGCCCGGTGTGGCGCCGCGCGCCGCGAGCAGAAAGGCGATTCGCCTGGTCAGCACGGCTGTTTTGCCGGATCCGGCGCCCGCGACGATCAACAGCGGCGCACCGGTGTGCACCACGGCCGCTCGCTGCTGCGGGTTGAGCCCGTCGAGCAGCCGCTCGGTCTCCTCGCTCTGCTGTTGCTCGGCCTCGGCACGGCGCAGGCCCGCCTCGCTACGGCGCTGCTGCTGCTCGGCGGTGAGCCGCTGCTGCTGGGCCCGTAGGCCACCCTGCGCCGCCGCGCGACCGGCGGCCGCGATATCGGGCGCCTGCGGCGATTGCTGATCCTGCGGCACGTGCTGGGCCTGCGGCGAGTTGCCGGAGCGCGGTTCGGGTTCGGGTCGGTGACCGCCATGCGTCTCGGGAGCCAAGGTGCTGTCCATCGTCTGTCCACGCTACCGGCGCGCACCGACAGAGTTGAACTCCTGGGCAGACCGGTTGACGTCTCGGTGCTCACTGTGGCAACGACAGGTGAACAGCCGCAGGTCGGCGCGGGCACGACGCTGTGAACGCGTTCTCAGCAGATTCACAAACGTAACCGTTTTGCATACCTATAGACCCGTGGCAGACTGGCCACATGGTCAGGGCTCCTGCGAGACGTCTCTATTGGATGTCCCCCGAATATCGGGATCGCGGACTTTGCACCTGAGCGCCCCCACTGGGGAGACAATGCTGGGGGGACAATGCAATGCCCACCAGGTCTGTTTCACGGTGAAAGAACCGATCGGTAACGAGCCGCCCGCAACGACCGATCCACGTTCTGACACGAGGAGATGAATGATGAGCACCCCTGCCACGACGACCGGGTCCGATTCGGCTCTGCCTCATACCGAGGCGGAGATCGAGAAACTCCGCAAGGAGATCGACCGGCTCGATGCCGAGATCCTCGCTGCGATCAAGCGCAGGACCGAGATCTCGCGGATCATCGGCCGAACCCGCATGGCGTCCGGCGGGCCGCGCCTTGTGCACAGTCGTGAGATGAAGGTGCTGGAGCGATTCAGCGAACTCGGCCAGGAAGGCCACACCCTCGCGATGCTGTTGCTGCGGCTCGGTCGCGGCCGCCTCGGCCACTAGTCTTTTTCGCCCCGTCCGGCGCCACCGCGCTCGGGCCTGCGGGCGTCCCGAACTACGCGGCGATCGCGAGATCGTCGCCTCCCCCATGACCGCCCCGGTGTTCACTACCCCGGGGCGGTCGTCTCGTTGTACGAGGTTCGAGTTCAGGTCAGCGCGATGTACTTGGTGGACAGATACTCCTCGATCCCCTCGGTACCGCCCTCCCGGCCGAAACCGGACGCCTTGACCCCACCGAACGGCGCCGCGGGATCGGAGATCACGCCGCGGTTGATGCCGACCATGCCGCTCTCGAGACCCTCGGCCACCCGCAACGCGCGGTCCAGGTCGCGCGTGTACACGTAGCTGACCAGGCCGAACTCGGTGTCGTTCGCCGCGGCCAGACCCTCGTCCTCGGTGTCGAAGGTGACGATCGGGGCGACCGGGCCGAACACCTCCTCGCGCAGGATCTTCGCCCCCGGCGGGATGTCGGTCAGGATGGTGGCCGGATAGAACCAGCCTGGTCCCTCCGGCGCCTTACCGCCGAGCCGGACGGTGGCGCCGGCACCGACGGCGTCGTCGACGAGATCGCGAACGGTGTTCAGCTGGTTCTCGTTCACCAGCGGGCCGAGGGTGGTGTCCGGATCGGTACCGGGACCGAGGGTCACCGAGGCGGTCATGGCCTCGATCAGCTTGGTGGTGAATTCCGCCGCAACACCGCTCTGGACGTGGAAACGGTTGGCCGCGGTGCACGCCTCGCCACCGTTGCGCAGCTTCGCCAGCATGGCGCCCTGGACGGCCGCATCGACGTCGGCGTCATCGAACACCACGAACGGCGCGTTGCCGCCCAGCTCCATCGACGTGCGCAGCAGGCCGTGCGCCGACTGTTCGACAAGGGTGCGCCCGACCTCGGTGGAACCGGTGAAGGTCAGCTTGCGTAGCCGAGGGTCCTGCAGCAGTGGCCCGGTGACGGCGCCGGAATGCTTGGTGGTGATCACCGAGAGCACACCGTCGGGCAGTCCGGCCTCGCTGCACAGTTTGGCCAGCAGCAGCATCGTCAGCGGCGTCTCGGAGGCGGGCTTGACGATCATGGTGCAGCCGGCGGCCAGCGCGGGCCCGATCTTGCGGGTACCCATGGCCAGCGGAAAATTCCACGGCGTTATCGCAAGGCACGGCCCGACGGGCTGTTTGTGCACCATGATCCGCCCGGTGCCCGACGGTGCGTGCAGGTAGCGGCCGTGCACGCGCACCGCTTCCTCGCTGAACCAGCGGAAGAATTCGGCGCCGTAGCGCACTTCGTTGCGGCTTTCGGGCAGCGCTTTGCCCATCTCCAGCGTCATCAGCAGCGCGAATTCCTCGGCGCGCGCGGTGAGCTGTTCGAAGACCGCCCGCAGGATTTCACCGCGTTCGCGTGCGGGCGTGGCGGCCCAGTCGGCCTGCACCGCGGCGGCGGCGTCCAGCGCGCGCATCGCGTCCTCGGGGGTGGCGTCGGCGACGTGGGTGAGGATCTGGCCGTCGGCCGGGTTGTACACCGGGAACTCAGCACCGCCGGTGGCATCGACTCCTGCGCCGATCCACAGCTGGGTGGGTACGGATTCGAGTACTTCGCGTTCGGAGACCATGAACCAAGGCTAAGCCCGTAGGCACGCCACGCGCCTGATCCGAATGACGGCGCACCGTGTTCGGTGCCGTTCGCGTGCATGCGCGCGAGGGGCCTACTACGCTCGGCGGACGTGAGCAGCGACATCACCGCATCGGCGGCCTGGCGGAAACTGCACGACCACCACAGCGCTGTTTCCGGCCGTACCCTACGGGAATTCTTCGCCGAGGACCCCGCTCGCGGTCGTGAGCTGACGGTGACGGCGGGCGATCTGCACATCGACTACAGCAAGCACCGGGCCAACCGGGAAACTCTGCAACTGCTGGTCGAATTGGCGCGCGAAGCGGGCGTGGAGCAGCGTCGCGACCGAATGTATCGCGGCGAGCACATCAATACCTCCGAGGACCGGGCCGTCGGCCATATCGCGCTGCGCCTGCCCGCAGGCCAATCGCTGATCCTCGACGACGCCGACGCGGGCACCGAGGTGCATCGGGTACTGGCGCGGATGGGTGCCTTCGCCGATGAGGTGCGGTCCGGGCGGTGGCGCGGCGCTACCGGTGCGCGCATCGCGACCGTCGTGAACATCGGCATCGGCGGCTCCGACCTCGGCCCGGTGATGGTGCATCAGGCGCTGCGCCACTACGCGATCGGCGAGACCGCCGACACCACGATCGGTGCGCGTTTCGTCTCGAATGTGGACCCGGCCGATCTGGTCTCGAAGCTGGCCGGGCTCGATCCGGCGACCACCCTGTTCGTCGTGGCTTCCAAGACGTTCTCGACCCTGGAGACGCTCACCAACGCGACCGCTGCCCGGCGCTGGCTGGTGGCGGCGCTCGGCGAGGACGCGGTGGCCAAGCATTTCGTCGCGGTGTCCACCAATGCCGAGCGGGTCGCCGAATTCGGTATCGACACCGCCAACATGTTCGGGTTCTGGGACTGGGTGGGCGGACGCTATTCGGTCGACTCGGCAATCGGCCTGTCGGTGATGATCACCATCGGGAAGCTGTGCTTCGCGGAGTTCCTGGACGGCATGCACCGCATCGACCGGCACTTCGCTACCACGCCGCTGGAACACAACGCACCGGTGCTGCTCGGCCTGCTCGGTGTTTGGTACTCGAACTTCTTCGGCGCGGAATCGCGCGCGGTGCTGCCGTATTCGAACGATCTGGCCCGCTTCCCCGCGTATCTGCAGCAGTTGACCATGGAATCCAACGGCAAATCGGTCCGCGCCGACGGCACCCCGGTCACCACCTCGACCGGCGAGATCTTCTGGGGTGAACCGGGCACCAACGGCCAGCACGCCTTCTACCAGCTGCTGCACCAGGGCACCCGACTCATCCCGGCCGATTTCATCGGTTTCGCCCGCCCCACCGATGATCTGCCGACTCGTGAGGGCACCGGCAGTATGCACGACATCTTGATGAGCAACCTGTTCGCGCAGACCAAGGTGCTTGCCTTCGGCAAGACCGCCGAGGAGGTCGCCGCGGACGGCACGGACCCGAAACTCGTGCCGCACAAGGTGATGCCCGGTAACCGGCCCAGCACCACCATTCTCGCGCCGCAGCTGACCCCTTCGGTGCTCGGTCAGCTGATCGCGCTGTACGAACATCAGGTCTTCGTCGAGGGCACCATCTGGGGCATCGACAGCTTCGACCAGTGGGGTGTGGAACTCGGCAAGCAACAGGCGCTGGCCCTCGCTCCGCTACTGACCTCGGCGGATGCCCCTGCATCGCAGGGCGATTCGTCCACTGATTCGCTGATCCGCTGGTACCGCGATCACCGTTGAGACCTCAGGTGGCGGAGGTGAATTCAGTGGGCGATGGTTTCCAGCCCTCCAGCCGCCCGCGCCGGACCCGCTGCGGCACCGGAATCGAACGCCGTCACGGTGGATGCCCACTCGGACCTCGCGTGCGGCGTCAATGCGGTCATCGCCTGGACCACAGAGTATTGCGGGCTCGCGGCGGGGCTGTCATCCGGTGATCAGCGTGCGCGGCAGATAGTCGGTGTCGACGGGCGGTTGCCAACCCTCGCGGCGATAGGCAAGAGCGGTCAGGGCGAGCGGCACGAGGGGAAGCAGAACGCGAGGCTCACCGAAGAGGTCGGGCATGGAATGGTATTGGAGCAGTGACTCGGTCAACTCGGTGCCGAATGCGTCCTGGTCACCGACGGCCAAGGCGCGCAGGGCGCGCAATGCGGTGCGGTGCGGCAGGTCGAGAAAACTCTCTCCCACTCGGACTCGGGAAAGCGCGGCGTCGATGGTGGCGAGCACCAGTTCCCCGGACGGCGGGTAGTCGTCGTCGTCTTCGGTGTACCCGAGGGTGTATGCCACCAGGCCGTTGACCAGCTCGACGTTGGGCTGGCCGGCCATGCCGCCATCGAGCGCCCTCCTGGTGAAGTGGAACGCCTCGCCATGCCATTCCGCTTTCTCGGAGAGGATTGCCAGGCAGAAGGCGTCCAGCCACTGGTTGGCGCCGACAGGATCCGGGTCGCGCGGGTCTTCCACCGGGTAGCCGATCCAGAAGTCCGCGTAGTCGAGAGAGACGTTGAAGGAGGTGTTGCCGAAGTAAGCGGCGCACTGCACGCCACCGGCGGCGGCCTCGGCCGCGTTGTCGATGACCGCCTTGACCTCCGGAGCGTCGAGATCGGGGACCACGACGGAAAGAGCCCCCAGATAGTCGAGGAATATCCCCGAGATCCTCCACCACTCGCCGGATCCCATCGGAGTGCTCTTCGTCATCGAGTGGCATTCGCCCTGAATTCGCTCGGTGAATCCATCACGGGCCGCCGCCAGCACAGCGTCATCTATCCGGCGTCGCTCTATCCGCATTTCTGCCTTCTGGTATCGGGGAGGTGTCGATCAGTGTGAGAGAACCGTAGGACACGATTTCCGCCGATGCTACGTCCGGCTACCAGCCACTGATGGGGACTTCCACTGCCCGGGCGGTGCTTTCAGCGAGCCGGCGCAGAGTCGTGGAATTCGGTATCAGGACCGGATCGAGACCCACCAATGCCAGCGAGTAGGTGTCCTCGGTGCGCGCCAGGTAGCCGGATAACCGTGTGCGCGGGCGCCGCCCGGACGTCAGCCCGGGATGAATGGCGCGTGCGGCGATACCCGTGCACTCATGGGTTCCGAAGCGGTGCAGGCTGCTGGGGAGCATGCCGATGTTCGAGCAGAGGATGTCGCGTTCACCCGCTCCACGAGACACCATGTAGGCCAGGCGGTCCGGTACGAGCTGCAATGTTTCTTCGGGCAATCCGGCCGGGCTGGTCATTCGGCGCTCGTATGCCGCACGGGATTTCGCGCGGATATCGGCGGGTGAATCTGCCGGCGCAGCGATGATCGCGGTCATCGCCAGGTCGTTGTCGACGCGCGGCTCATCCCTGGTGTCGACCGGCAGCGCGGCCTCGATCACCGAACCAGGGAATCCGCTCGCCCACAGCACGTTCGCGACGAACCACACGAACAGGCTGTTGGGCGTGCCGCCGGATCTCGTGGCCAGGCGATCCCAGTCCTCGGCCGGGATGCGCAGGACCACACCAACGGTCGGCAGCACTGCGTCCGGCACGCCGTGCTCGGCGGCAGGCCGCAGTCGTACTCGACGGTCGGCGTCGTCCGGCCCGCGCGACACCGCCGTGGCGGTCCGGGAAAGCACTCGGGCCAACCCGGTTCCGATGGCCGAAACGGTCCCACCGAGCACGGTCGCGAGTTGCTGTCCCGCATCGGTCCACTCGGAGCCAGGCCCAGCTGCCGGCCCGGAATCAGCCGCTTGCCCGCGCAGGGCGGCATCCACGGCGATGAGCAGTCCTTTTGCGTCGGCGAGGACGTGTGAGCAGGTCAGCGCGATAACGGTGCCGCCGTCGTCGACCGAGGCGGCCGACAGCCGCCAGCCGGGGCCGAACTCGGGATCGAGATCGGCGCCGAGGTTGTCGGCCCAGTCGAGGAGTTCGGTCGATGCGATCACGCCGCCGAGGTCGAGCGGATATGCCCGGGCTGTCGGCTGCCAGTACCGGCGCGCGCCCGGTACCCGTGCCCTGACCACGCGACGCCCGAGCGGGCTGCGACGCAGCCGCGCGTGCAAATCCTCGAGCAAGGCCGCCTCGACCCGGTCGGCGGTACGCCACAGGCCTTGCAGGGCGATGGGCGTACCGAGCCCACGGTGGGTGCGCAGGAAGATCTCGTCGACGACGGTGAGCCGTGCCGGGGCGGTCCCTCCCGAGCTCGTCGCGTCACGCGAATTCATCGCGTCATCGGAACTCTCCGTGGCGTCCGGCGCCCGCGGCGAAGCGGGCCGCACCGTCGAGCGCGCCGTCCATGAGAGCGCCCATACCGTGCCGGAATTCGTTGCGCAGCGCCGCCTCTTCGTCCAGGCCGTCCTGCTCCAGCAGCGACAATCGGTCCGACCGCAGGCAGGTCTGCGGTAGTGCGGCCAGCTGACCCGCGACCTCCTCCGCGACCCGGCGGACATCGCCGTTGGGCACCACACGGCTGATCAGACCCATCTGCAACGCCTCCGGAGCGCTGACGGGGCGGCCGGTGAGCACCATGTCCATGGCGCGGCCTGCACCGATGATCCTCGGCAGACGCACAGTGCCACCATCGATCAGCGGGACGCCCCAGCGACGACAGAACACCCCGAAGGTGCTGTCCTGCTCGGCGATCCGCAGATCACACCACAGCGCCAGCTCCAGCCCACCCGCCACGGCATAGCCGGAGACCGCGGCGATCACCGGTTTGGACAATCGCATCCTGGTCGGCCCCATGGGGCCGTCGCCGTCCTCGGTGACCTGGTTGGAGTGCTCCCCGCCCATCGATTTGAGATCCGCGCCCGCACAGAACGTGCCACCCTCACCCCACAGCACGGCGACCGAAGCGTTGGGGTCGGCGTCGAAGGCACGGAACGCCTCGGCCAGTGCCCGCGCGGTCGGCCCGTCGACGGCATTGCGTGCCTGTGGCCGGTGCAGGATCACCGTGGTGACCGGGCCGGCATGTTCGACTCTGACACTCATCTCACCGACCATACGGCCTGGCACCCCTTGTGTGAAGAAGTGAATTCGTGCTTCACTTCTTGCGTGGTGTATCGCAGAACCCCGGCCGTACAGGCCCGGCTCGACGCGCAGGCCGCACTGATCGTGCAGGCCGCGACCAGAGTGCTGTCCAGGGACGGATTCGCCGGTCTCTCCATGGCGGCGGTGGCCGCCGAGGCCGGTGTAGCCACCGGAACGGTGTACAAGCACTTCGAGGGCAAGGCCGATCTGGTGACCGGCGTCTTCCGCAAGGTGGTCACCCGTGAGGTCGAGGCCGTCGCGGCGGCGGGCTCCGGCGGCGACGCCGCGCACCGGGTCAGCGCGGCCGTCGAGACCTTCGCCGTGCGCGCGCTGAAGAACCCGAAACTCGCCTACGTCCTGCTCGCCGAGCCCGTCGACGCGTCAATCGACGCCGAACGCCTGCGGTTCCGGCGCGCCTTCGCCGAGACCTTCGAGGCCGCGGTGGCCGACGGTGTCGCCCGCGGCGAACTGCCCGCCCAGGACGCGAGGATCAGCTCCGCAGCCATGGTCGGCGCAATCGGTGAGGTGCTGGTCGGGCCGCTCGCCCATGCGCCGCACACCGAATCCGTCGTCCCGGAACTGGTGTCGTTCGCGCTGCGCGCCCTCGGCGTGCGCCGAGGGCCGCGCCCGGACACCAGCTGGCCGTCGACGCCCATCGCGACCACTACGCCCCTGCTCGAGCCGTCCCCGGCCGGTCCGGCACCCGGCACCCACCCACTCACCCCCGATCCGGTTATCGCCGACGGCATGGCGACCATGCCGTTCCCCGCGGTCACGCACCCAGGAGCGCACGATGCAGACGCATGAAGTCTTCAACCAGGTTCCGCCGATCGTCCCGTTCGACGTCTCCCGCAACCCGGCCCTGCTCGAGGGGCTGCATCGGGAAGGAGCGGGCTGGGCCGAGCCAGAGGTGCGCGAACTCGGCGCGCTGGCGGGCAGTGCACGTGCCCAGGAGTGGGGCAGGCTGGCCAACGAATACCCGCCGGTGCTGCACACCCACGACCGCTACGGTCACCGCATCGATGAGGTCGAGTTCCATCCGCACTGGCATGACCTGATGGACGTCGCGGTATCGCACGGCCTGCACGGTGCGCCCTGGCTCGATGATCGCCCGGGCGCGCATACCGCGCGCGCGGCGAAGTTCTACACCTGGGGCGCCGCCGAGGCCGGGCATATGTGCCCGATCTCGATGACCTACGCCGTGGTCCCCGCGCTGCGCAACAACCCGGAGCTCTCCGCGAAATTCGAGCCGCTGCTCGGTTCGCGCACCTACGATTTCGGGCTGCGGGAACCGTCGACGAAGGCGGGCCTCATCGCAGGCATGTCGATGACGGAGAAGCAGGGCGGCTCCGACGTGCGCGCGAACACCACCACCGCCACGGCGCAGCCGGACGGTACCTACCGGATCGTCGGGCACAAGTGGTTCACCTCGGCGCCCATGTCGGATATGTTCCTCACTCTCGCCCAGGCGCCCGGCGGGCTGTCGTGTTTCCTGCTGCCGCGGGTGCTGCCCGACGGCACCCGCAATCCGATTCGCATCCAGCGGCTCAAGGACAAGCTTGGCAACAAGTCCAACGCCTCGTCGGAGATCGAGTACGAGAACGCCACCGGCTGGCTGGTCGGTGCCGAGGGCGCGGGCGTCAAGACCATCATCGAGATGGTGAACATGACGAGGCTGGACTGCGTGATCGGTTCGGCCACCGGAATGCGGGTCGGCGCCGTCTTCGCGGTGCATCACGCCCGTCATCGGGAAGTGTTCGGCGCCAAGCTGATCGACCAGCCCGCGATGGCGAACGTACTGGCCGACCTCGTCATCGAATCCGAGGCGGCGACCACGGTCATGATGCGCCTGGCCGGCGCCACCGACCGCGCGAGCAGCGATCCCGCCGAGGCGGCGCTGCGCCGCATCGCCCTGGCCGTCACCAAATACTGGGTGTGCAAGCGCGCGCCTTCGCATGCCGCGGAGGCACTGGAATGCTTCGGCGGCAATGGTTACGCCGAGGAGTCCGGGATGCCGCGGCTGTACCGGGAGGCGCCGCTGATGTCGATCTGGGAGGGCTCGGGCAATGTCGCGGCGCTCGATGCATTGCGCGCCATGGGCCGTCAGCCGGAGACGGTGGAGGCCTACTTCAACGAGGTGAATCTGGCTCGCGGAGAGAATCCGCGGCTCGACGACGCTATCGACCGGGTCGGCAAGGAGCTGTCCGACCTCAGCGATATCGAGTACCGCGCCCGCCGGGTGATCGAACTGATGGCGCTGGTCCTGCAAGGCGCACAGCTGGTGCGGCACGGCCATTCCGCCGTCGCGGACGCCTTCTGCTCGACCAGGCTCGGTGACGATTGGGGCATCGCCTTCGGCACCCTGCCCACCGGTGTGGACACCGCCTCCATCATCGAGCGGGCCTTCGTCTGACACCGCGGGTACCGTCACGCCGGTGACCGCGGATCTGGAGACGACGGTGGCCGCGCTCGCCGAGCGCGTACGGATCCGCGACGATCAAGGTGCACGACAGCGATATGGCCAACGCCGAGCTCGTCGCCGCCACCGCGCACCGTGCCGATCTCGTAGTACACGGCCGAGGGACCCGGCTCTACCTGGGCTGACCAGCCAGACTCCATCGTTCCGGCGCGTATCACCGCGGGCCGCGCCGCACCGGTCGATCATGGATTGATGACGGCGATCCCACAAACCTCCCGGCGCGCACACGCCCTGCGCAATATCGGCACGGTGGTGTGCGCGCTGCTGCTCTACTACTGCGTTCCTATCGGCTCGGATTTCGCCACCACCTGGCCCGCCCGGATCCTCACCCTGATCGCATTCGTCGCGGGAGTCATCGGGCTCGCCTGGCTCGGATACCGGCGGATCACGCAATACATCGCCGCCATGGAGGACACCACCCGCCGCATCGACGGACTGCTGCTGGTGGTGTCGGTCGTCGTGGTCTTCTTCGCGCTGTTCTACTACATCCTCGACGACCGCGGGACGAATCAGTTCGACGGCATCGACACCCGCACCGACGCCCTGTACTACACGGTGTCGACCTTGGCCACGGTCGGCTACGGTGACGTCCACGCGGTCGGCCAGGCCGCCCGCATCGCCAGCATGGTGCAGATCGTCTTCGATCTGGTTGTGCTCGGCACGCTGATCACCGTGCTGACGACCAGCGTCACCCGACGGCTGGAACTGGTACGGCAGCAGAAGCCGGGCGCATCGAATTAATCTGGGGCCATGCCGGATTCCGCCGAATACGAACAGATCGCGGCGGTGAGCGCGCACGGTGTCGCGCCCGCCGCCCCCGAGGACGTCACCGCCGCGTTGTCCGGAATCGCCTTCGGTCAGCCGGACTGGCGGGCCACGCAGCTCTGGGACACCGAGGACGGCACCGCGACGCCGGAGTCCAGGTCCGGCGCCGACACCGGCGGATCCCACACCTGACGCGTCGGCACCACGCCGGCCCACACGCCGCCCGCCGTAATGTCCTCGGCGTCGTCGTTCGGTCCGCCGTCGCGCATCTTCACTGATGCCTCGGTGAGTTCGAGGGCGAGCACGATCGTCGCGGCGAGCTCCTTCTTGCTGGGCGGCCGGACCCGATCCCAGGAACCGGGCGCCGCGTGCTCGACGATCACTCGGAGACCGTGCAGCCGCTGCTGCGGATCGGTCACCTCGACGGCGCGCCCGAGCACCACCGCCGACCGGTAGTTCATCGAGAAATGCATGGCCGACCGGGCGTAGACCACACCGTCGACCAGGGTGACCGCCACCGACACATCCTGCGCCAGCGCCGCCCGCATATTGCCCGCTCCGGTGGATCCATGCAGGTAGAGCAGGTTTCCGTCGCGGCCGTACGCGGTAGGCAGCACTACGGGAGTGCCACCTAGCAGGACGCCGAGGTGGCAGATCAGTCCCGCGTCGAGCACCGCGTCCAGGTCGGCACGATCGGTCCTGGCGCGATCCTTCAGCCGCGTGGGAGTGCTGCGCGGGGTCGGTGAGAGCGGTGGCCGGAGCAGTGCTTGTTCGGTCATATGCTCAACCATGCCGCGACCAGTGGCATCCTGGAATAGCCAATTCTGATCAAGAGTGAAAGGCCACTTTCCGTGTCCGAGGTCATCGCCGAACTGCTCGAGCTCGACCGGTCGGGCTCCACGCCGCTGTCGGTGCAGCTGGCCGACGGGCTGCGCCGCGCGGCGACGTCCGGTGCGCTGCACGGTGGTGACAGATTGCCGTCCTCACGGTCGCTGGCCGCACAGCTGGCCGTCAGCCGCACGGTGGTCGCCGCCGCCTACGACCAATTGCATGCCGAGGGCTGGCTCAGCGGCCGACGCGGTTCGGGCACCTACCTGACCGCAGCGCCCGCGGCCGCACACCATGGCCTCGCCATGAGCGCGGCATCCACGGCGACCACCGCACTGCTCGATCTCTGCCCGGGCGCACCGTGTGTGCCCGCCATTGATCGGCCCGCGTGGCGGCGCGCCTGGCGAACCGCCGCGGACCGGGAGCCCGTGGTGCGCAAGCAGCGCGCCGGTGAACCGCGGTACTTGGCGGCGGTCACCGAGCACCTGTTGCGTCATCGCGGACTGAGCGCCACCGGCGGAACCGCCATCCTGGCAACCTCGGGAACGAGCGCGGCGGTGAATGAAATCGCCTGCGCCGTACTGCGCCCCGGCGACAGGGTCGCCATGGAAGATCCGGGCTATCAGCGCGCGGTCGGAGCATTTCGCGCGGCAGGCGTGCGGGTGGTGCCGGCGCCCGTGGACGACGAGGGCCTGCGGGTCGACGCGCTGCCCAGCGACATCAAGGCCGTGTATTGCACTCCGGCCCACCAGTTCCCGCTGGGCGAACGGATGACGGCGACTCGTCGAGTGCAGCTTGTCGACTACGCGCGCGCCAACGATGTGTTGCTGATCGAGGACGATTACGACGGCGAATTGCGTTACGACACCGCCCCCTTGCCCTTACTGGCCGCCATGGCGCCCGACGCCGTCGTCCATCTCGGCACCACGAGCAAGATCCTGTCCCCTACCCTCGGTGCGGGCTGGTTGGTCGCCGAGCCCGAGATCGCCGATGCCGTCCTGGAGTATCGGGAACAGATCGGCAGCACACCGAGCCACGCAGGACAGCTGGTGCTCGCCGAACTGGCTGCACACGGCGACCTCGCGCGCCACCTGCGCAGACTCCGCCGGATCATGCCCCCGCGACGCGCGTTCGTCGTAGACGAGCTGAGCCGCCGGGGACTGACCATCCGTGGCGACGACGCCGGATCACATATCGTGGTCCCGCTAGCGACCGCTGAGGCCGAGCACCACGCCATCGCCGAGGCGCGCCACCGCGGCGTCGCCCTGGACGGCCTTGCCCGCCACCACGTCGGCCCGCAAGCCATCTTCGGAGTGGCACTCGGCTATTCGGCACTGCCGGACAACGAGTTCACCACCGCGGTCCCGATAGCCGCCGAATGCCTCGCGCGCGCGTTCGGGTAGTCGAGAGATCACCCGGACGCGCCACCGACACGATCGGAGCCCGCGCGGCCTCGGGTAGTTGAGACGGTCACCCGGCACCGCCAACACGACCGGAGCCCGTTCGGCCTCAGGTGGTCGGGACAGTCACCCGGCGCCGCCAACGCGACCGAGTCCCCGCGGCCTCAGGTAGTCGAAACAGTCACCCGGCACCGCCAATGCGAACGAAGTTCCCACTGCGGCAATGGAATCGACCACACTCGACACCAAGTCCGATCAGCGACGCCGAAGCCGCGCGTCGAGCAGGGCCGGCGGAGCGTCGTGCTTCTCGTGGGCGGCGAGGTCGACACCGGGTGCCACGATCGCATCAATGGCGTCGAGCACGTCGGCGGGGAGCACGGTGTCCGCCGCCGCGAGCTGCGAGCGCAGGTGATCCATCGTGCGCGGGCCGATCAGCGCGCTGGTCACGGCCGGGTGCCCGGTGACGAAACCGAGCGCGAGCTGGATCATGGTCAAGCCTGCCTCGTCGGCGACCGCGGCCAACTGCTCGACTGCGTCCATCTTTGCCCGGTTGGCCGGCACGGTGAGGTCGAAGCGTTCCGGCATGAATGACGAACGGCTGGTGGTGATCTCTCGGCCCGCCCGGATCGCACCCGAGAGCCAACCCGAGGCCAACGGGCTCCACACCAGAACACCGAGTCCGTACTGCTCGGTTACCGGCAGGACGTGAGCTTCGATGCCGCGCTGCAGGATCGAGTAGCCCGGCTGCTCGGTGACGTAGCGGCTCAGATGGTTCTCGCGGGCAGCCCACTGCGCTTGCACGATGCGGTAGGCGGGGAACGTCGAGGAACCGAAGTAGCGAATCTTCCCCGCGCGCTGCAGATCGGTCAACGCCGACAGCGTCTCCTCGTCGCTGGTGTCCGGATCCCACCGGTGGATCTGGAAGAGGTCGACATGGTCGACGCCGAGGCGGCGCAGACTGTTGTCCAGCTCGGTGACCAACCACCGGCGCGAGCTGCCGCGATGATTGCGCTCGTCGCCCATCGGCATATTCGCCTTCGTAGCCAGCACGATGTCGTCACGGCGGCCCGCGATGGCCGTGCCGACCATCTCCTCCGACTCGCCGCGGCTGTACCAGTCCGCGGTGTCGATGAGGTTGATGCCCGCGTCCAGGGCGGCGTCGACCATCGCGGTGGCCTCGTGCTGACCGGTGCGGCCTGCGGTGCCGAAGTTCATCGCGCCTAGCGCGAGGACGCTGACCTGTACGCCGGTCCGGCCCAGAGTGCGGTACTGCATATGTGTTCCTCCTCGAAGGGTGCACCGGATCTCGGTGCGCGCAGTGGTTTCGCGCCGCCCGTTCTGGCATCCTGAACAAGCGGAACGATGTTCCGATAATCAACATACGGAACATTGTTCCGTTTGCCAATGCGATGGAGGGAGCGGTGCGGTGACCGGCATCGGCAGCGAATCAGGGACCCCGCGCAGACGGGCCGACGCCCGGCGAAACGAGCAAACTCTGCTGGACGCCGCCGCAGCAGCCTTCGTCGCAGCCGGCGTCGATGTGCCGGTGCGCGATATCGCCACCAGGGCCGGGGTCGGCGTCGGCACGATCTACCGGCACTTCCCTACGCGCGCCGATCTGATCGTCGCGGTCTACCGCCATCAGGTCGAGGCATGCGCCGAGGCAGGCCCGGCGCTGCTGGCGAGCCTCGAGTCACCGCACGCCGCACTGGGACGCTGGATCAACCTGTTCGTCGACTTCCTGGTCACCAAACACGGCCTCGCCGAGGCATTGCAGTCCGGCGATGCCGCCTTCGATACGCTGCACGCCTATTTCCTCGACCGCCTGGTCCCGGCCTGTGCCCAGCTGCTCGACGCCGCCGTCGAGGCAGGCGAGATAGTCAGCGACATCGACGCCTACGAACTGATGCGGGGGGTCGGCAATCTGTGCATCGGCGCTGGCAGCAACCCACGCTACGACGCACGGCGGATGGTCGGACTCGTCATAGCGGGATTGCGGCTGCGCTAGAGGCGTGAAGTCCGCGCCGATCGCACCCGAGCTCAATCCAGAGGGAACAAACGGAACCTTGTTCACCTGATAGCCGCGCGAGCCGAGCCCACATTCGGCCACCCCGGGCGATCCGGCCGTGACAGCCCGATTCTGTCGGTGGTCGCAGGTAGCCTTGGACGCGTGCCCGAACTACCGGAAGTGGAGGCGTTGGCGCAGTTCCTCCGGGAACACGCGGTCGGCGCGGTGGTCGGGCGTGTGGATGTGGCGGCGTTGAGCGCGGTCAAGACCTTCGATCCGCCGGTCACCGCCCTGTCCGGGCGCGATGTGACCGGCGCGGGCCGGTGGGGCAAGTTCCTCGGCATGGACTGCGGCGGACTGTGGCTGATCACGCATCTGTCCCGCGGCGGCTGGCTGCGCTGGACCGACAATCCCAGCGCGACGCCGCCGAAACCGGGCAAGGGGCCATTGGCGCTGCGGGTGCATTTCTTCACCCCGGAGGGCGCCACCCCCGCCTTCGACCTCACCGAGGCGGGCACCAAGAAACGGCTCGCGGTCTACATCGTCGACGATCCCAAGCATGTCCCCGGTATCGCCCGGCTCGGCCCGGACGCACTCGACGTCACCGAGACGCAGTTCGCCGAGATACTCGCCGGCACCACCCAGCGCATCAAGACCGCCCTGGTCGAACAGTCGCTGCTGGCGGGCATCGGCAACGCTTACTCCGACGAAATCCTGCACACCGCCCGTATCTCACCGTTCGCCACCGCGAAATCGCTGCCCGAGGACAAGGTGTCGCAGCTGTACGAGGCCATGCGGACGGTGCTGCTCGATGCCGTGCAACGCTCCGTCGGGCAGGACGCGGCCCGGCTCAAGGGTGAGAAACGTTCCGGGATGCGGGTGCACGCGCGCACCGGACTGCCCTGCCCGGTATGCGGCGATACCGTGCGCGAGGTCTCCTTCGCCGAACGTTCCTTCCAGTACTGCCCGACGTGCCAGACCGGCGGCAAGATTCTTGCCGACAGACGCATGTCCCGGCTGCTCAAATAGGGCTACCCCTAATGCACCAGCTTCGGTATCCGAATGCCTTCCCACGCGAGCCGCTTCGCGCGTTGAGGATCGTGCTCGACCCGGCTGGGCGCGTCGATGATCAACGTGCTCCGACGATCCTCGGTATACGCGGGCCATGACGGTAGCGGTGCGCCGGTATGCGCGAACCGCAGCCAGTTGTCCTGGAACTGCCTGGTCACCGACACCAGGCCGCGACGGCCACCCGCCGCGGTGAGCGCCCGGCCGAACGGGCTGTCGGCAATGCCGAAGACCGGCATGAGGTCGGTGGCGTGCGTGGCGCCGATCCCGGCCAGCCGCAGGGCGCGGGGCGCGAAATCGTAGCGGTAGGCATAGGTGGGCGCGTACTTGCTGTGCCCGGCCATCACCGCGACCGACGGGCGCCAGAACACGAAATCGCCACCGGCGCGGATGGCCGCCATCGAGTCCGGGTAGCCGGGGTAGGCCGCCCGCACGCGCGCTTCGGCAGCCGATTCACCGACGGCGGCGCGCAGCCTGTCCGAGGTGGTCGGCAACGAGTAGTCGGCGAACTTCGCGAACAACGTGCCCTCGTTGTTGCAGGTGCCGATGATGAGCGGCACCCGATGGGCGTTGCCATCGGCGATCGCATCGATCGGCGCTTGCGGCAGCAACGTCCCGTCGACGACGGGGGCAGCGGCAAAGAAACCTGGCCGTTCCCGCAGCGAATTGCGCATCGCCCGACCGAACACCCGGTGGATATCGATGGCCTCCGCCTCCGACAGCATCTGACTGGCGTTATCCGGCGTCGCGCCGAGCGCATTCACACAGCGGCGGGCGATCAGCCGCGCATCCTCGGCGGACAATGCCCAGTCGGCGGGCGCACTCTGGGCGATGGCCTGATGGAACAGCCCGGCCGCGGAGGGCGTGGCGAGCAGACTGAGCACCGCGTGCGCACCGGCCGATTCACCGAAGACGGTCACGTTGCCGGGATCGCCGCCGAACGCCGCGATATTGGTGCGGACCCACTCGAGGGCCGCGATCTGGTCACGCAGGCCGAGATTCGAGTCGAACGGCCGATCCTCGGTGCCGAACTCACCGAAATCGGCGTACCCGAAGGCACCGAGTCGGTAGTTCATCGAGACCACGATGACGTCCCCACCGACGGCCAGCTGCGCACCGGAGTACAGGCTCAGAGCCGAGGTGCCGAACAGATATCCGCCACCGTGAATGAAGACCATGACCGGCAACGGGCTACTACCTGCCGAGACCGGTGCGGTCACGTTCAGCGTGAGCGCGTCCTCGCTGGTCGGCTGATAACGCCGTGCCCCGATCTGGGCGCCGGTCCGATGCTGCATCGCGGCGTAGGCGAACTCGGTGGCCGGACGGACTCCGGTCCAGGGTTCGACCGGTTGCGGCGCACGCAAGCGCAGCGCGCCCACCGGCGCAGCCGCATAGGGAATGGACCGCCAGCGGATCACCCGGCGGCCACGGTGACCACGGACAACGCCGTCCGCGGTCGAGACATCTGTCGACGCGACCATTTACCGATGGTAACGACAACTGGCAAGCCGCCAACAGAAGTAAACCGAAATTCACACCGCGGTGTCTCGAATCGGCCACCGCAATCGCGCCATTGCGCAACACTGAACCCGTGCTCCGACGAGGCCATGATCGTGGCTCAGGCCACACACCGGACTTGCGGCCCATCCGGCCAGGCAGCTGCGGCGAACTTGCCGAGCAGCCGAGGAGGCCGTCATGACGAGCGAGCAGGGTCCCATGCCGTTTACCGGCCGCGTCTCTGCTGACGCGACAGCCGAGCAGGCAGGTGCGTGCCCGGTCCGCAACGGCAACGGTGACGCCCGGCGCCAGCTCGACGGCCTGCTGAAATCGACCGCGGCCGGTGACCGCGAGGCCTTCACCCGGTTCTATCGCGAGACCAGCCCGCGAGTGTTCGGCCTCGCGTTGCGGGTGTTGCGCAGCCCGGCGGCGGCGGAGGAGACCACCCAGGAGGTCTACCTACAGGTGTGGTCGACGGCCGAGCGCTACGATCCAGCGCTGTCGAGCCCCATCGGCTGGTTGATGATGATCACCCATCGCCGCGCCGTGGACCGGGTGCGCAGCGAGAGTTCCGCCGCCGGACGCGACGCCGTCTACGGCCACACTCACCTCGGACGCGATCACGACATCGTCGCCGAAACCGTCGGCCAGCGACTGGAGGAACAGGACGTTCGTGATTGCCTCGACACGCTGACCGCCATGCAGCGCCAAGCGGTCGCCCTCGCCTACTACAGTGGCCGGACCTACCGGGAGGTCGCCGACCACCTCGACTCTCCGTTGCCCACCGTGAAAAGCCGCATCCGGGACGGGTTGAAGCGCCTCCAGGACTGCCTGACCGGAGTTGCTCGCGATGACTGACGCGCCCCCACCCGACCATCCCGACGATCACGACCTACTCGACCTGGCCCACGCGTACGCGCTCGACGCCGTCACCGACGCCGAACGCGACAGCATCGAACAACGCCTCGACACCTGCGACCCGGAAATCCGGCGCAGCTTCGACCAGATCGTGCGAGACGCGCGGGAAGCGATGGGGGCGCTGTCGGCTCTGGATGCGCAGGCACCACCAGCCGGGCTGGAGGAACGGATTCTCGACGCGATCGAAGCTCCAGGCGATCGCGAGGACCGGGACGATCCCGCCGCCGGTCAGCCGTCCGACGCCGCCGATACCCCCGGCCCTGACCACGTCGATCAGGCAGGTAAGACCGCCACAGCCGTCGGTGACGAATTCGCCGCAGCCCGCGCCCGCCGGCGGAAGCGCCTGCGCTGGGCCACCGCAGCCGCCGCGGTGGCCATCGTCGTCGCCATCGGCGCAGCGGTATTCGGCCAACGCACCGAGGAGCCGCCCGCACGGATGGTGACCGCCGACGAGGTGCTGCAACAGCCCGATGCCCGCACCGAGACGAGCCCGGTAAGCACCGGTGGGAACCTGATCGCGCATATTTCGGATGAACTCGGCGCGGTCGCGGTCACATTCGACGCGGTGCCCGAGCCGCCGGCGGGATATGCGCACCAACTCTGGCTGATCGGGCTCGATGGGGCGCCCCGGTCCGCGGGGGTCCTGACCGGCCTGCCCACCTCCGGTGCGCCTTATGTCACCGAGTTCGTCGCGTCCGACCAGCTCGCACTCACCATCGAACCCGACGGCGGTTCACCAGGCCCGACCACCGAACCGATCGCCGCACTCCCCCTGGCCTGACGGCCGAACAGATCAGATCAAGCCCGCCACGCCTCCAGCAGCCGCAACCAGAACTCGCTGACCGCAGGAAACGCAGGCACCGCATGCCACAGCGTGTCCAGCGGGACCTGCCCGACCACCGCGATCGTCGCGGCGTGCAACTGCTCACCGACCTCGGGGCCGACGAAGGTGGCGCCGAGCAGCGTGCCTGCGGAGGTGTCGATCACCAGTTTGGCCCGGCCGGCGTAATCGTCACGGGCCAGCGCGGATCCGGCGACGGCGATATCGAGTTCGACGGTGTCGACCTGGTGGCCGGCCTTGCGGGCGGACTCTTCGGTGAGGCCGACCGCGGCCAGCTCCGGATCGGTGTAGACCACCTGCGGGACCTGTGCGTGGTCGGCGGACGCGGCGTAGCGCGGGCCCGTCAGCGGCCTGCCCTCGGCGCGGGCGGCGATCACGTCACCGCAGATCCGGGCCTGGTACTTGCCCATGTGGGTGAGCGCGACGCGATGGTTCACATCACCGACGGCGTACAGCCACGGCAGGCCGGGGACGGTCAGCTGATCGTCGACCTCGACATAGCCGGGCGCCAATCCGACCGCTTCCAGCCCGAGTTCCCAGGTGGCGGGTCCGCGTCCGGCCGCGACGACGATCTCATCGGCCTCGAGCTCGGATTCGCCGCTGCCGTCGCGGACGGTAACCGTCACCGGCCCGCCGTGGACCCGGCCTTCACCCGTGCCGCGAACGTCGGGTCGCGCCACCCGCACCGGCTCGGTTCCGAACCGGATCCGGACGCCACGCTCGGTCAACGCCTCGGCGATCCGGTCGCGGGCGAACGGCTCGACGCGCCCGAGCAGCGAACCACCGCGCACCGCCATGGTGACCACCGAGCCGAGCGCCGCCAGCCAGGTCGCGGCCTCGCACGCGACGACTCCACCGCCGACGATCAGCACCCGGCGCGGCACCTCGGTCAGATTGGTGACATCGCGCGAAATCCACGGCAGAGCCGCCCGCAGACCGGGCACATCGGGGATATTCGCGGTCGTCCCGGTCGCCAGCACGACGGCCTGCCGGGCGCGCAGCGTCCGGCCGTCGACCTCGACCAGGCGTTCACCGGCCAACCGACCCGCACCGCGCACCACTTCGATGCCGTTGTCGTGTGCCCAGTCGGCTTGCGACGAATCGTCGTGGTTGTGCACGAATTCGTCGCGTCTGCGCAGTACCGCGGCCACGTCGAGTCCGTCGGCGCGCACGCCGGGCATGGCACGCGCACCGCCGAGCACATGCCAGGGGCGCAGCAGCGCCTTGCTCGGAATACAGGCCCAATAGGAGCATTCACCGCCGACGAGCTCACGCTCGACGATCGCGGCGGTCCGCTCGCTTCCTGCGACGGCATACGAGGCGGCGTTCTCCCCCGCCGGGCCGCCGCCGATCACGATGACGTCGAATTCGGTGGTGTCCACGGGCCGCTACTGGAGGTAGCCCTCGACCTGTCTGGCGGAGCTGACCTGCGTATTGTCTGGTGACTCACCCGCTTCGATGCGGGCTCTGCGATGGCGGAGCAGATCCCAGCACTGATCGAGCATCACCTCGAGTTCGGCCAGTCGCTGCCGTTCCGATTTCGGATCCAGCTCGCCCCGCGTCGCCTGCGACCGCAGTTTGTGCTCCTGCTCGACCAATTCCTTGATGCGCCCCAGGATGTCCTGTTCGGTCATAGGGCTCACTCTACGGACCCAGCCGGTCGAGCCGGGTGATTCGCGCCGCGGCGGTTCAGTCGGGTGCGCGCAGCAGATAGGTGTCCATGATCCAGCCCTTGTCCGCACGCAACTGCGCCCTGAGCTCGCGGATCCGGTCGCCGACCTCGGCGACAACGCCTTCGATCAGCACCTCGTCAGCCATCCCGAGGTAGGCGCCCCACCAGATCCGGGTCTCGCCGGGCACGCTTGTGAAAGCGCAGTCGCCGTCGAGCATGACCACCGTGGATCCGCCGCCGAGCCCTTCCTCACGCAGCCGGCGGCCGGTGGTGATGTGTACTGGTTCACCGATGCGATGCAGCACCGTCCTGTGGCAGGCGGCCAGCGCCTGCACGCTGGTCACGCCGGGAATCACGGCGTAGTCGAAGCCGATGGTGCCGCGCGCGAGGACGCGTTCGACCATGCGCAGGGTGCTGTCGTAGAGCGACGGGTCGCCCCACACCAGAATCGCGCCGACGCCGTCGACCCGCGCGAACTCCTGCTCCAGCAGCAGCGAGCGGCGTTCGTGCCAGTCGGCGACCACCTCGCGGTAATCCGAGCCGTCCATCGGGTTGCGTTCGCGCGGCGGATCGGCGATCTCCACGATCCGGTACGGATGATCCATATGCTCGGCCAGGATGGTGGTGCGCACGTCGACGAGTTCCTGTTTCTCGGCACCCTTGCCGATCACGAAGAACACCTCGGCCTCGCGCATGGCCTTGATGGCCTGCACCGTCACTTGGTCCGGGTCGCCGGCGCCGATGCCGATCACGTACAGCTTCCGCATGCGGCGAGCCTATTGGCCCGGCCCGCCGCGTCGGGCGGGCCGGGTCCCCGAACTATGCTCGAGGTCGTGGCCACCACCCCAGACACCCAGTACGAAGAGTTGCTCCGTCAGGTGCTCACCTCCGGCACTAAGAAGGCCGACCGCACCGGTACCGGCACCCGCAGCGTCTTCGGCCATCAGCTGCGCTACGACCTGTCGGCCGGGTTTCCGCTGATCACCACCAAGCGGGTGCATCTGAAGTCGATCGTCTACGAGTTGCTGTGGTTCCTGCGTGGTGATTCCAATGTGGGCTGGCTGCGCGAGCACGGTGTGACGATCTGGGACGAATGGGCGGCGCCGGACGGCGAGCTCGGGCCTGTCTACGGCGTCCAGTGGCGATCTTGGCCCACGCCGGACGGCAGTCATATCGACCAGATCTCCCAGGTGCTGCGCACCCTGCGCGAGGACCCGGATTCGCGGCGCATGATCGTCTCGGCCTGGAATGTGGCCGAACTGGACAAGATGGCGCTGGCGCCGTGCCACGCGTTCTTCCAGTTCTACGTCGCCGACGGCAAACTGTCCTGCCAGCTGTATCAGCGCAGTGCGGACCTGTTCCTGGGCGTGCCGTTCAATATCGCCAGCTATGCGCTGCTGACCCAGATGGTGGCCCAGCAGACCGGGCTCGAGCCGGGTGAGTTCATCTGGACCGGCGGTGATTGCCATATCTACGACAATCACGTCGAGCAGGTCACCGAGCAGCTGACCCGCGAGCCGTACCCGTTCCCCGCTCTGCGGCTTCGCCAAGCGCCGTCGCTGTTCGACTACTCCTTCGACGACGTCGAGATCGTCGGCTACCAGCACCACCCGGCGATCAAGGCCCCGGTGGCCGTGTGAGTTCCGCGCGCGTCATCGGTCTCATCTGGGCGCAGACCCTCGACGGCGTCATCGGAGTCGACAACCGGATTCCGTGGCGGGTGCCCGAGGATATGGCCAACTTCAAAGCGGTCACCATGGACCATCCGGTGGTGATGGGCAGGCGCACCTGGGATTCGCTGCCGCCCCGGTTCCGTCCGTTGACCGGGCGCCGCAATATCGTCGTGACCCGCCAGTCGGACTGGGCCGCCGAGGGCGCCGAACGCAGCGGCTCGCTGCCTGAGGCACTGGAGCTGGCCGCACCCGAGGACGTGTGGGTCATCGGCGGCGGCGAAATCTACCGCGCCGCACTGGAATACGCCACCGAACTACTCGTCACCGAAATCGAGGCCGATATCACCGGCGACGCCTACGCCCCTGCCATCGATCCGCAATGGCAGGCCGACGCGGACACGCCGTGGCAGCAGTCGAGTGCGGGACCGCGCTACCGGATCCGCCGGTACACCCGACGCGGCTGAATACCGCGCCACTTCGCCCGGCTCAGCGCGGGCAACCCCGCAAAACGCCCGAGCGGCGGTCACAGGTCGGGCATACTCAGCGGTATCGGCCCCGAACACCAGCCCTGTTCCGGGGTGTGATCTGCGAAAGGCAGTCCATGGACAAGAAATCGCTGACCGCGGTCGCTCGCCAGCAACTCAAACTGGCAGCCACCGCCACGAGCGGCCGTAGCTCGCAAACGATCTACGGCGGCCACGCGCAAACCCTGCGCCAAACCGTCGTCGGTCTCACCGCGGGCCAGAGCCTGGCCGAACACGACAATTTCGGCGATGCCACCTTGCTGGTGCTCAGCGGCACCCTGACCTTGATCAGCGGCGCCAACGAATGGAAGGGCTCGTCGGGCGATCTGCTCGTCGTGCCCAAAGCGCGGCACAGCGTCAAGGCCGTCGACGACGTCGCTTTCCTGCTCACCGTCGCGAAATAGCCCGGCGCGTCGCGATGTAGGTGAGGCTTACGAAACAGCAACGCACGACCCATGATCCGGGTGAGTCCTAACACGCCAAAGCCGATTCGCTGCGGTCAGCACGCTCCCAGCTATTAGGCTTGGTGATCATGGGTGAGCCGCAGCCGATCCTCGAACCGCTCACACCGTCCGCGATCTTCCTCGTCGCCACCATCGACGAGGGTGGCGAAGCGGCGGTGCGTGACCTGCTCGCCGACCTCGCCGGACTGCGCCGTTCGGTCGGATTCCGGTTACCCGGGGCGGGACTCACCTGCGTCGCGGGCGTCGGCTCCGCAGCGTGGGACCGGCTGTTCTCCGGGCCGCGCCCCGCCGAACTGCACGAATTCCCCGGCTTCGACGGTCCGCGCCACCAGGCCCCCGCCACACCGGGCGACCTGCTGTTCCATATCAAGGCCGAGGTGCACGACGCCTGCTTCGAACTGGCGATGGCCATCGGCAACCGGCTCGCAGGCGCCGCAACCGTCGTGGACGAGACCACCGGCTTCCGGTATTTCGAACAGCGGGACCTGCTCGGATTCGTGGACGGCACCGAGAACCCCGAGGGCGCGCTCGCCGAATCGCCTGCCGGGCGGGTGGCGCTGATCGGCGACGAAGACCCCGATTTCACCTGCGGCAGCTACGTCATCGTGCAGAAATATGTGCACAAGATGGGCGAATGGGCGGCAACCTCGGTCGAGGAACAGGAACGCGTCATCGGACGCACCAAGCTCGACGATTTCGAACTGCCCGATGACGTCAAACCCGCGAACTCCCACGTCGCGGTGAACACCATCGTCGACTCCGACGGCACCGAACGGCAGATCCTGCGCGCCAACATGCCCTTCGGCAGCATCCGCGAGGACGAGATGGGCACCTATTTCGTCGGCTACGCGGCCACGCCGAGCGTCACCGAGGAGATGCTGATCCGCATGTTCCTCGGCTCCGACGAGGCCGAGTACGACCGGATCCTGGATTTCTCCACCGCCGTCACCGGCGGCCTGTTCTTCGTCCCCTCGCAAGACTTCCTCGATGATCTGCCCGACCCACCCGACGCGTCATCGGCAGACGACACCCCCGCCGCACCTGCCGCACACGGCTCTCTCGGTATCGGCACGTTGAAAAGGAGCAGCTGACCCATGAACAACCTGCATCGTGAACTCGCGCCGATCACCTCCGAGGCCTGGTCGGCGATCGAGGAGGAAGCCACCCGCACGTTCAAGCGGCATATCGCGGGCCGCCGGGTGGTCGACCTGTCCGGGCCGCACGGCACCGACTACTCCGCCGTCGGGCTGGGACGGACCGCGCCGATCGCCGCCCCCGACGACGGCGTGCAGGCCCGGCAGCGGCTGGTCGCGCCGCTGGTGGAACTGCGGGTGCCGTTCACGCTGTCGCGCGAGGAGCTCGACGATGTCGAGCGCGGCGCCCAGGACGCCGATCTGGACCCGGTCAAGGACGCTGCCAAGCGCATCGCCTGGGCCGAGGATCGCGCCATCTTCGAGGGCTACCCCGCCGCCAACATCACCGGCATCCGGGCCGCGGCGTCGAACGCGCCGGTCGCGGTGCCCGAGGATCCGCGCCTGGTGCCCGAGGCGGTCGCGCAGGCTTTGAGCGAGCTGCGGCTGGCCGGTGTCGACGGACCGTACTCGGTGCTGCTGAGCGCCGACCTGTACACCGCCGTCAGCGAGACCTCTGATCACGGTCACCCCATCCGCACCCATATCGAGCGCCTCATCCCCGAGGGCGAGATCATCTGGGCGCCCGCCATCGACGGCGCGTTCGTGCTCACCACCCGCGGCGGCGACTTCGATCTCCAGATCGGCCAGGACCTGTCCATCGGCTATCTCAGCCACGACGCGGAATCGGTGCAGCTGTACTTCCAGCAGAGCCTGACCTTCCTGGTCTACACCGCCGAGGCGGCTGTCGCGCTGCAGGCTTGAGGTGTTCCCGCGCAGATCACTGGTGGTCTCGCCCGCATCGCGGCAGTATGGTCCTGACCAGCGAGTTGCGGTAGCGGACGGAGACGAGATGACCCTGGTGCACGCGGGCGTGGTGCCCACCAAGCGGGCGATGAGCTACGGCGTGCTCGGCATCGCCGTGACGGTCGCGCTGTGCCTGGGGGTCATCGCCGTGTTCGGCGTGAACCGGGTGTTCACCGGGCTGCTCGCCGGTGCCGTCGCCGGCGTGGCGGTGCTCGTCGCCCTGTTCACTCGCGACGCGATCGTGCTCACCGAAGACGCGATCTACCAGCGCACCCCGTGGGCCGAGACCTGCATCGATTGGGGCCGGGTGGTTGCGGGCCGGTTCACCCTCGACGACAGCGCCCGGTGGTCGCTCGCACTCGACCTGGCCGGCGGCGACGAGCAGCACGGTGAACTGGTGCTGCTGTCGATCCCGCCCGTGAGCGGGCCGGTGTCGAGTGCCTACGACATGCGCAAACGCGAGCAGGTCGACCAGATCCGGGACATGCTGCGCCGCAAGAAGATCCCGGTGATGGTGCTGCCGGAGATCGCGGGCGCGCTGCATCAGCACTGGAAGATCGCGCCGCCGACCCACTGAGCGCACGCGGGGTTCGCGAGTGGCCGCGGCCGCGCACCTCGGATACGTTGGCAATCGTGTCGATGATGAAGGGCGCCAACGTCGCTGTTCCACTGGCCGCGGTTCGCGTCGAATTGGGATGGCGATCCGGGCCCGGCGTTCCCGACGCGGACGCGTCGGCGCTGCTGCTCGCCGGCGGCAAGGTCCGCTCCGACAACGACTTCGTGTTCTACAACCAACCCGCCCATCCGTCGGGCGCGGTCCGGCACGAGGGCAAGCAGCAGGGCGCCACGGTGCTCGATCTGCTGTCGGTACAGCTGGACCGGGTCGAGGCCCAGATCGACAGCATCGTCATCGCCGCCTCCGCCGACGGCGGCACCTTCGGCCAGTTCCACGGCCTGTACGTGCGGCTGGTCGATCCGGCGGGCGGCGCCGAGGTCGCCCGCTTCGACAGCACCGGCGCCAGCACCGAAACCGCATTCGTGCTCGGCGAGCTGTACCGCAGGCAGGGTGCGTGGAAGTTCCGCGCGGTCGGGCAGGGGTACGACACCGGGCTCTCCGGGTTGGCCACCGACTTCGGCATCTCGGTCGACGAGGACCCCGCCCCGGCGGCACAACAGCCGATCACGCCGCCGCCCACACAACAGTCGGGACAGGCGGGCGACCGGCCGATCAATATGACCAAATTGTCGCTCACCAAAGACGCGCCCTCGGCCTCGCTCACCAAACGTGGCGTTACCGGCGGCACAATGCGGGTGAATCTGAACTGGTCCAACGGTAAGAGCGGACTGTTCGGCAAGAAGAGCGGCACCACGGTCGATCTGGACCTGTGCTGCATGTGGGAGCTGACCAATGGGAACAAGGGGCTCGTCCACGCGGTCGGCAATTTCGGCTCACTCGAGACCGAACCCTATGTGCGCCTGGACAAGGACGACCGGACCGGCGACGACGACGCCGGCGAGAACCTCCATATCAACCTCGACCATGTCGGTGACTTCCGCCGACTGCTGGTGTACGCGAACATCTACGAGGGTGCATCGGATCTGCGTGGCGTGCAGGCGACCGCGACCCTCCATCCGGTGGGGTCGCCGCCGATCGAGATGAAGGTCGATGGCTGCAACGATAATTCCCGCGCTATCGTGCTCGCCCTGATCGAGAACATCGGCGGCGAGCTCGTCGTGCGGCGCGAAGGCGTATTCGTGCCGCCACCGGCCGAGCCGCCGCACTGGGTGAACCAGGCAGTCGACCAGGCCTACGGTTGGGGCCTGTCTTGGGTAGCGGGCAAGCGCAAGTCCTGAGACCCGTCCGCCACGCGGTGCGACAGGCACCCTGAACCGAATCAGCGCAGCTCGCGGAAGAACTCGCGAATATCGGAAGTAAGCAGCACCGGTTCCTCCAGTGCCGCGAAATGACCGCCGCGATCGACGTCGATCCAGCGGGTGATCGTGTCGGCGGTGCCCGCGTACTTGCGGATGGCGACATCGTGGGCGAACACGATGACCCCGGTGGGCACACCCGAGTTCTGCTTCTCGGCGCCCCACGGTTGCTCCTGCGCGTATCCGACATAGGCTGCCGTACCCGCCGTACCGGTGAGCCAGTACAGCATCACGTTGGTCAGCAACCGGTCCCGGTCGATGATCTTGTCCGGATCCACCGGACGCGGATGGGTCCACTCGCGGAACTTGTCCATGATCCAGGCCAGCTGGCCGATCGGTGAGTCGACCAGTCCGTAGGCCAGGGTCTGCGGGCGGGTCGACTGGATGGAGATGTAGCCGAACTCCTCCTCCATGAACGCCTCGGTGCGGCGTACCCGGTCACGTTCGAGTTCGGTCAGTGCTGCCATCTCCTCCTCCGGGAGGGGCAGCGGCAGGTAGTCGCCGACACCGCCGTTGACGTGCACGCCCGCGACCCGGTCCGGGGCGAAGCGGCCCAATTCCGGGCTCACCGCGCCACCGAAATCGCCGCCCTGCGCCCCATAGCGGGCATAGCCGAGCCGCGACATCAGCTCCGCCCACGTGGCCGCGATTCGTTCGACCGTCCATCCGGCTTCGCCGATCGGACCGGAGAATCCGAATCCGGGCAGCGAGGGAATGACCAGGTGGAACGCGTCCGCCGGATCGCCGCCGTGGGCGCGGGGGTCGGTCAGCGGACCGATCAGGTCGAGGAATTCGACGATCGAACCGGGCCAGCCGTGCGTCAGGATCAGCGGGAATGCGTCCGGTTCGGGTGAGCGGACGTGCAGGAAGTGGATCAGCTGTCCATCGATCTCGGTGGTGAACTGCGGGAGTTCGTTCAGCTGCCGTTCGGCTGTGCGCCAGTCGTAACCGTTGCGCCAGTAGTCGGCCAGCTCGCGAAGCCAGGCGGTGGGTACGCCGGTATCCCAGCCGTCGCCGGGCAGCGCCGCGGGCCAGCGAGCGGTGTCGAGCCTGCGATGCAGGTCGTCGAGTTCGCTCTGCGGGATATCGATGCGGAAGGGAGTGATCGCTGTCGTCATGAGAATTACAGTAGAAACCAGTTAGGGCAGATTCCGCCCTAAGCAAGCGGGAGAATCACAATTATGTGGGAGACATCGGGACGGCTGCTGCGCTTGCTGTCGCTGTTGCAGATGCATCGCGAATGGACCGGCGGCGAGCTGGCCGAAGAACTCGGTATCGACGTGCGGACCGTGCGCCGCGATGTCGATAAGCTGCGCACCCTCGGCTACCCGGTGGACGCGGCCCGCGGCGTCGCCGGATATCGGCTCGGCGCAGGCAGCACGCTGCCACCGCTGCTGCTCGACGACGACGAGGCCGTCGCGGTGGCGATCGGTCTGCGCACCGCCGCCAGCGGCACCATTTCGGGCATCGAAGACAGTTCATTGCGGGCGCTGACCAAACTGGAACAGATGCTGCCGTCGCGGCTGCGACATCGGGTGAGCACCCTGCATTCGGCGACGATCACCGTCGCCGCCGGCGGCCCCACCGTCGACCCGGAAACCCTCACCGCCCTCGCCTGCGCGATCCGTGACCGGCACCGCCTGCGTTTCGACTACCGAAGCCATGACGGGACAACGTCATTGCGGATCACCGAACCGCATCGGCTCGCCCATACCGGCCGCCACTGGTACCTCATCGCCTGGGACGTCGACCGCGCGGACTGGCGCACCTTTCGCGTCGACCGCCTGCTGCCACGCATCCCCACCGGCCCGCGCTTCGCCCCACGCGAAGCGCCAGAGGTGGATCTGGCGGGCTACGTCTCCGACAACGTGTCCGTGGCGCCCTACCGCTATGCCGCCCGCGTGACCATCGCGGTATCGGCCGATATCGCCACCGAACGCATCCCGCCGACGATCGGCGTCGTCGAACCGATCGACGCCGAATCCTGCCTGCTACGTACCGGATCCAACTCCCTCGACGAACTCGCGATCTATTTGGCGCTGTTCGATCTCCCGATCCGCATCCATGAACCGCCCGAGTTGATCGATCGGGTCCGCGCGATCACGGCGCGGCTCGGCGCGGCTGTCGACTGATCATCGCGTCGGCAGGTGTTCCGCCGAGCCGCGCGAAGTGGGGTCGGCGCCTACGAATCATGTGCCCACGCAGCACGATCGGCGAGGCCGGCAAGGATGACGTCCAGCCCGGCCCGGAATTCGTGTTCGGGTGTGACGGTCCGGGCATCGGCTGCGGTCTGCGCGAGGAAGGGATACTCCTCAGGAGAAAGACCCGCCATGATGGCGGTGCCCGGTCCCGACAGTGCGCCGTAGTGCTCGTTCTGCAGGAAGCCGAGTAGGTAGCCGATGAGGGTGCGTTGGGCGATGACGCGGTCGACGCCGGTGAGTCCGCCGTCGGTGAGCGCCGACAGCGTCGCATCGATCAAGCCGAGGGAACCGCGGGCCGACTGACGGTGGCGCAGAATCAGGGGCACCGCTTCGGGATGTTCGGCCGAGGCCAGACGCGTCCGGTTCAGTAGCACACGGACTCGTTCGCGCCAGTCCAGACCGGGCGGCAGCGTGAGGTCGATGGCGGCGAAGATGCGTTCGACCACGAGGATCTCGAGCGCCGCCCGGTCGGCGACGTAGCGGTACAGCGCCATGGTCGCCGTACCGAGTTCCTTGGCGACCGCGCGCATGGTCAGCGCGTCCAGGCCGTTCCGGTCGATGACGGCGAGCGCAGCACCGGACAGATCGTCGGTGGTCAGCGAACGAGGACGCGGCATGGATTGACAGCGTACGCGATACGCGCATACTGGTCGTAGGCGTACTTTGTACACTTAAGGAGACTCGATGCCACTCCCCACCACCGTGACCAGCCGCGATCTGGTCACCATCACCGGCGCTCCGGTGCCGCTACCCGATCCGGACTGCCTGATCCATCTACAGTTCCGCCGGTTCGCGGGCTGCCCCGTGTGCAGCCTGCATCTGCGTTCGATCGTCAACCGGCTGGATGAGATCGTCGCCTCGGACATCCGCGAGGTCGTCGTATTCCATTCCAGCGCGGAGGAATTGCGGAAATACGCTGCGGATCTGCCGTTAGCCGTTATCGCTGACCCCGAGCGGAGGCTCTACCGCGAGCTCGGGGTGGAATCGGCGCCGCGCGCGCTGCTCGATCCGCGCGCCTGGCCCACCATCGTCCGCGCTGTCGCCCGTGAACTGCGTTCTTCCAGGAAGCCGGGGCATATCGCGCCACCGAGCCGCCCTGATGGAGGTCGCTTCGGCCTGCCTGCGGACTTCCTCATCGCACCTGATGGCCGGGTGATCGCGGGCAAACGCGGTGACCACGCCGACGATCAATGGTCAGTCGATGAACTGCTCGCTCACGCCTCCCGGGTCGAGGCGTATCGATGAATATCGCTCGCCCACGCCTCGCCCAGGCCGCCGCACTGCTGGCCAGCGGCCTGCTCGGCGGCGCCTTCCTCTACGGCGGGGCCAATGTGCTCTACGCCTTCCGCGAGGTGCCTACCGATGTGCGCTTCACTTTCCACACCGCATTGATGTCGGCGAACAGCGTTGTCATGCAGGCACTCATGGCGTCCACATTCGTCAGCTGCCTGGTGCTCGCCGTGCGGTCCCGTGCGGCCGAACGCTGGGTTGCCGGTATCGCGACGATCATCTCGGTCGCGGTATTCGCGATCACCCGTCTCGGCAATGTGCCCATCAACCAGGACATCAAGGAGTGGGCGGTCTCCGGACCGTCCGCCGACTACGCCGACCTGCTGACCCGCTGGGAGAACTTCCACATCGCCCGCGTGGCCTGCGCCGTCCTGGTCTTCGTCCTGATCGTCACCACCACCCTGTTGCCAACGAAGGAGCCTCGCTCATGATGACCATCGATATCTTCGCCTCCGATCCCACGCTCGCCGGTGAACGCGGCGACGCCCTGGCTCAGCTGCTGCTGCGTACCCTCACCACCGAGGAATCGGCACCGGAGGCGGTGATGGAACGCGCTCGCGAGTTCACCCATGTGCTCGTGCACCACCCCGCCACCTGGGCCACCGGCGGCCCGAGCCCGTCCGGCGCACCGCGTTATCTGGTCCGCGTCACCGTTCCCGGTTCCTGGGTCGGACAGGACTTCGGCCAGGGAATGATCCCGCTGATCACCAACACCATCGCCGAGTTCGAGGGCGATCCGCAACGGCTGCACAGCAACCCCCATTGCGTCGTACAGATCCTCGGCGTCCGTGAACACAGCCTCGGCACCTTCGGCCGAGCCACCGACACCGCCGAACTCACCAGACTGATGACCGCCGACTACCGCCCCGAAGACGACACCCGCGACATCCCCGAGGGCTACGCCGTCGACCCGACCTGCGGCATGACCCTCGAAATAGCCACCGCCCCCTTCACTCTCGACCACAACGGCGAAACCCGCGTCTTCTGCGCCCCGGTCTGCCGCAAGGTTTTCGCCGAGGAGCACGCCCTCACCTGAGATCTCCGCGACATTCGTTGCGCGCCTTCTGGTTCGGTGCGCGGGGCGGCCCGCTTCCTGGGCCGCCCCCACGGGTGGAGGACGAACAGTCGCAAGATCAGGGCAGCAGGGCGGCCGGGTCGATCGTCACCTCGAACGGGCTTCGCAAGGTGACCTTCTCCCCCGCGGGCACCCGATGCGTCTGTTGGTAGGTGTTGTCGCTGCCGAGGACATGGGCAAAAAGAACCGGCAGTTCCTCTCCCGGCAAACGGCCCTTGAACGAGTTCATCTCGAATCGCCAATAGTTGGGGATTCCCGCGGCCGCATAGAGCACCGGCTTGACCATGCGGTCCTGCAGGGTCGTGGAGCCAGAAACGACCTCGACGGCCAACAACACCTGGTCAACGGGAATGCCGCGGCCGTCCATCGGAATATCGCCCTTTCCGACGACAAGATCGGGGATCGGCTCATCCTCGCCGATCAAGACCCCGACGCCAACGATCGTGAAGAGTCCGGGCGGCAACGAATCATCGAGTGCACGCTCCAGCCACTTGATGAGCCACTGGTGGCGCGGTTTGGGCGCGGCATTCACAACGAGCTGGCCATTCAGCACCTCGCAACGCAGTCCGTTTTCGGGCAGTTGATCGAGGTCTGCGGCTGTCCAACGATCCGACCGGGGAACCGGCATCGCCATCGGAACCACCTCCAGCCACATGGGAGTGAGCACCGGTAGTCGCGGTACCCAGCGAGTTTAGCTCACCTCGTTCCGTCGAGCCCGCCTGCGCCGGTCTACATGGTGACCTGCGCAGGCGGGACGAACGCGGCTACCCCTCACTCACTATCCGCGCCTCACCAGCCCCGTCGCTCGCTTCACCGGCAGCGGTGAACCAGTGCGTGACCTCCCCGTCGGCGATGTCGTCCGCAGGCTCGCCGCCGGTCGGGAGGACCGAGAGGGCGCCTGCGGTGGCGGAGGCCAGGAACTCGTCCGCTGCGGCACGACCCGCACCCACCGTGGTGAAGGTGGCCGATTCGTAGTCGATCTCGTTCACCTCGCGCAGGTGTTCGGCACGGTCGAGGGCCTGGGTTTGGGTCAGGACGCTCGGGGTGGCGTCGGTGAGGAGGACGAGGGCCGGGTGGTCTTCGCCGAGGGGGCGGGCCCGGTCGGCGTAGGAGACCGGGTGGCCGGGTGCTGCGGCTAGTTCGGCGGCGATCTCGGGATCCGAGGGGTCGATGCCGGGCAGGCCGTTGTTTTCCGCACCGATGACGAAAGCGGCTCCGGTGGCGGTGATCTCGTCGGAGGTCAGGCCTGCGGCGAAGAGCAGGGCGGCGCCTGCCTTCTGGACGGCCCAGGCCGCCACCACGGAATCCACCGAACGCGGCAGCGTCACCGCGACGACGTCACCCGGGCCCACCTCGCGAGCGATGAGCAGCCTCGCCAGCTGCGAGGACCGGCGGTCCAGCACCTGGAAGGCGATCTCCTCGTCACCGGCGAGCAACGCGGGCGCTTGCGGATCTTCCTCGACCACCTCGGCCAGCACCTTGGCGACGGTGCGGGCACCGACCCGGCCGACCGGTTCCGGCGCGGCGGTCGCGGCGGCGATCCCCGAATCGGCGAGCAGGCGGGCCCGTTCACCGGCGTCGAGGATGTCGATATCGCCGACCACCTTGGCCGGATCACTGGCCAGCGCGTCGAGCACACGCTGCAACCTGGTCGAGAGGATCTCGACCTCGTCGGCGGTGAACCTGCTGCTCAGGTACTTCAGCGTCAGCTCGATCGTCGATTCGGCCGTCACCAGCAGGGTCAGCGGGTAGTGCGTGGCGTCGTTGACGCCGACACCGGTCACCGACATGCCGTCGATGGAGCTGGCCGCCGAAATGGCTTCCTTGTCCATCGGATACGACTCGAACACCAGCAGTGTGTCGAACTGCGACGCCGGTCCGGCCACCCGCTGGATATCGGTCAGCCCGACATAGTGGTGGTCGAGCAGATCGGCCTGCTCATGCTGCAAGCCCTCCAGCAGTTCGCCGACGCTCTGCCGGTCATCGACACGCACCCGCACGGGCAGCGTATTGATGAACAGACCCACCATCGACTCCACACCGGGCAGCTCCGCGGGCCTGCCCGACACCGTCGCGCCGAACACCACGTCGCCGCGGCCGGTGAGCCTGCCGAGCAGGATGCCCCACGCGGCCTGCACCAGCGTGTTCACCGTGACGCCGAGTTCGGCGGCGTGCTTGGTGAGCTTGCGGGTGCGGTCGGCGTCGATCTGGGTGATCAGCTTGCCGATCTCGTACTGCTCGGCGCCGCGCGGCTGCGGAGCCAGCTGGGTCGGTTCGCCGACACCGTCGAGCGCCCGCGCCCAGGCCCGCAGCGATTCCTCGCGGTCGCGTCCGGCCAGCCAGCCGAGGAAGTTGCGGTAGGAGGTCACCCGCGGCAGCGCGGTCTGATCGGCGCGCACTGCGTACAGCACCAGCAGATCCCGCATGAGCAGCGGCATGGACCAGCCGTCGAGCAGGATGTGATGGGTGGTGATCGCCAGGTGCCACTGGGTCTCGCTGGTGCGCAGCAGGGTGAACCGCATCAGCGGCGGCACCGCCATATCGAAGTGCGTCGCCTGATCGGCCGCGATCCGGCGCCGCAGCTCACCGAGGCGCTCGGCCTCGGGCAGCTCGCGCAGATCCACCTCGGTCCACGGCGCCTCGACCCGATCCAGCACCACCTGCACTGCCTGCCCCGACGAATCGGTGACGAAGGCGGTCCGCAGGTTCGGGTAGCGGTCGATGATGCCCTGCGCTGCCGCCCGCAGACGGGAAACGTCCAGGCTGCCACCGAGATCCACCACGGCCTGCATGGTGTAGACGTCGACGGTGGCCTGCGTCATCAGCGCGTGGAACAGCAGTCCCGACTGCAGCGGCGACAGCGGCCACACCTCCGACAGCGCCGGGAACTCGCGCTCCCACTGCTCGAGGTCGGTCTGGCCGACGCGCACCAGCGCCATATCCGACGGCGTGAAACCACCGGCTTCGGGACGACGAGCGTGGCTCGCCAGCGCCTCGAGTGCGGCGACCCAGAGATCGGCGAACTCGCGCACCCGCTCCCGGCTCAGCAGCCCGGACGGGAACGCGAACGACGCGCCCAGCTCCGGTCCGTCCACACCGTCGGTGACGATGGCGTTGATATCGAGCACCGCATTGGCGGGCATATCCCGATCCATCTCGACATCGAGCGTTCCGAGATCGGCAACGGGCACCCAGCCGAGTTCGGTGAGTTCCTCGGGGATCTCACCGGCCGACATCCGGCCCAGGTAGTTGAAGCTGATCTGACCGGTCGAACCACCGTCGAGCTGTGCGCCGGTCTCGTCGTTCAAGTAGCGCAGCATGCCGTAGCCGAGGCCCTTGTCCGGCACACCGAGCAGCTGTTCCTTGACCGACTTGACGATCGCACCGAGCGCGGCGCCGCCGGCGAAGGCGTCGTCGAGATCGGCCTCGCCGAGCGCCAGCCGCACCGGGTAGGCCGACGTGAACCAGCCGACCGTGCGCGACAGATCCGCACCCGGAACGACCTCTTCCTCACGACCGTGGCCCTCGAGCTTGATCAGCGCGGACCCGTGCTCGTCACCGCGCCAGCGCGCGACCGCCATGGCCAGCGCCGAGAGCAGACCGTCGTTCACACCGCCCCGGTACAGGCCCGGCACCGCGGTGAGCACGGCATCGGTCACCTCGGCCGACAGTGTCACCTCGACCCGCTCCACTGTGGCGAAGGTGTCGACCTTCGGGTCGAACGCCCGCGTCCCCAGCTGCGGATCGGGAGTGGCCGTAACCTCCTGCCAGAACGGCAGTTCCGCGACCCGCTCGTCCTCGGCAGCGGCGTCGACCAGGCTGTGTGCCCAGCGCCGCATCGAGGTGCCGTTGGCGGGCAGCGTCACCTGCTGACCGGCCTCGAGCTGCGACCACGCCACCGCGAAGTCCGGGATCAGGATGCGCCAGGACACACCGTCGACCACGAAGTGGTGGGCGACGATCAGCAGCACATCGCGCCGGTCGCCGTCGAAGGCGAACCAGACGAACTGCGCCATGGCGGCTTCGGCCGGATCGAGTCGCCCGAGGGCGGCATCGAATTCGGCGGTAGCCAGCTCGGTCAGCTCGGCCTCGGTGATGTCCGCGGACGCCTCGACCCGGTGCACCAGCGCATCGACGTCGACCGCACCGCGTTCCAGCGCCTCGAACGTCCACGACTGCCCGTCGCGGCGCAACCGCGAGCGCAGCACATCGTGGTGATCGAACACGGCCGCGAGGGTGGCGACCAGCGTCTGCCGGTCGATGCCCTCGGGCAGCCGCAATGCCATGGACTGCGAGAACCGGTCGTAGGACGAGCCGCCCTCGAGGATCTGCGCCATGATCGGCGTCAGCGGGATTTCGCCGACACCGCCACCGGGCAGTTCTTCCAGGCGGATCTGGCCGGGCGCCGCGCCGAGCGTGGCGACCTCGGCCAGCGAGGCCACGCTGCGCCGCTCGAACACATCACGCGGGGTGAACACCACACCGCGCGCCTTGGCCCGCGACACCAGCTGGATCGACAGGATGCTGTCTCCGCCGAGGGCGAAGAACGAATCGTCCACGCCGATCTGGTCCACGCCGAGCACCTCGGCGAACACCTCGGCGATGACGGCCTCGATCTCGGTGACCGGCGCCCGGAATTCGCGCGGCGCGAGCTGCGGTTCCGGCAGTGCCTTGCGGTCGAGCTTGCCGACCGGGGTCAGCGGGATCTCGTCCAGTACCACGATCGCGGTGGGCACCATATGCGGCGGCAGGCCGCGCGAGACGAACTCGGTGAGCCGCTCGGTATCGATCTCGTGACCCGGCACGGCAAGCACGTACGACACCAGGATCGTCGCGCCTGCGTCGGTCTCGCGGCCGAGGGTGATCGCGAATTCGACGTCGGGATGCTTGCCGAGCGCGGTGTCGATCTCGCCGAGTTCGACACGGAAGCCGCGGATCTTCACCTGGAAGTCCGAGCGACCGACGTAGTCCAGCTCCCAATCCACTGTGTCGAGGGCGGTGTTGCCCGCACGCAGCTCGGGTTCGGCGTACCAGCGCACCACGTCACCGGTGCGGTACATGCGCGCGCCCTCGGTGCTCCACGGGTTGGCAACGAAACGGTCGGCGGTGAGGTCGGCCCGGTTGTGGTAACCACGCGCCAGCGCGCCACCGGCCAGGTACAGCTCACCGGCGACACCCGGCGGCACCGGGTTCATCCGCGCGTCGAGCACCAGCGCGGTCATGCCGTGGACGGGGCGGCCGATGGTGATGTGGCGGCCGGGGTTCAGGCGTGCATACGAGGAGATGATGGTCGTCTCGGTCGGACCGTAGGCGTTGAAGTACTTACGGCCCGGCTCCCACTTGGCCAGCAGTTCCTGGGTGGTGACGTCACCACCGACGGAGGCGACCTCGAGCGCTTCCATCCCCTCGGGATCGACAGTGCCGAGCACCGCGGGCGTGATGATCGTGTGCGTCACGCGTTCGGTGCGCAGCAGCTCCGCCAGGTCCGGCCCACCGATGATGGTGGACGGCACGATGACCAGCGTCGCGCCGGTGTAGCCCGCACACACCCATTCCAGCACCGACGGGTCGAAGCTCGGCGAGCAGATGTGCAGGAACCGGTGATGCGATTCCAGGTGGTACAGATCCGTTGCCACGTCGGCCAATCCACCGATACCGGCGTGGGTGACCATGACGCCCTTGGGCAGACCGGTCGAGCCGGAGGTGTAGATGACGTAGGCCGGGTGGCGCATGGCCAGCGAGCTGATCCGGTCGGCATCGGTGACCGGCGCCGCCGACTGTGCGGTGATCAGGTCACCGATGGCCGAATCGTCCAGGCTCAGCCATTCCACCTCGCGTGGCAGCCGGTCCAGGTACTCCTCGGCGGTCAGGCCGAGTACGGCACCGGAGTCGTTGACCATGTGGCGCATCCGGTCTTCCGGATACGTCGGGTCGATCGGCACATGCGCGCCGCCGGCCTTGGCCACCGCCCAGAACGCGGCCACCATCTCGTAGGAGCGCGGGAACGACAGCGCGACGATGCGCTCCGGTCCGACACCGCGGTCGATGAGCACCCGCGCCAGCCGCGAGGAGTACTCGTCGAGTTCCCGGTAGGTGATGGAGCGGCCCTGGTAGCGCACCGCGATCTGCTCCGGGTTCAGGGTGGCGCCCCGGTTGAGCAGATCCGGCAGCAGACCGGTGGCCATCACGTCTTCGCCGTGCACATGCGTCAGCAGCTCGAACTCGGCGGTGTCCAGGATCGGCAGGTCGCCCACCGGCTGCTGCGGCGCGGCGGTGATCGCTTCGAGCAGCCTGGTGAAGCGCTGCGCGAACACCTCGACGGTGGCGTCGTCGAACAGGTCACGTGCGAAGGAGAATTCGGCGTACATGCCGGCACCGTCGTCACCGGCGGCTTCCCGGATGGTCAGCGACAGATCGAACTTGGCGGTGTCGACGTCGAAATCGACGGCGCCGACATGCAATCCGGGCAGTTCGAAGCTGTTCTCCGGCAGGTTCTCGAACGACAGCGCCACCTGGAACAGCGGATGCCGCGCGGTCGAACGCTCCGGGTTGAGCAGTTCCACCAGCCGCTCGAACGGCAGATCCGCGTGCGCGAAGGCTTGCAGATCGGCGTCCTTGGTCGCGGCGAGCAGATCACCGAAGGTGAGTTCACCGCGCACATGCGAACGCAGCACCAGCGTATTGACGAACATGCCGATGACGTCGTCGAGTTCGGCTTCACCACGACCGGCGATCGGGGTGCCGATGGCGATGTCGTCGGTACCCGACATCCGTGCCAGGAACACCGCGAGCGCGGTGTGCACGACCATGAACATGGTCGCGTTCTGCTCCCGGGCGACCTCGGTCAGCCTGCGATGCAGGCCCGCCTCGATCGGGAACACCACGCGCCCACCGGCGAACGACTGGGTCGTCGGCCGGGTGCGGTCGGCGGGCAGGTTCAGCTCGTCGGGCAGACCGGCCAGCGCGCCGCGCCAGTAGTCGGCCTGCTTGCTGATCAGGCTCTCCGGATCCGATTCCGCACCGAGTACCTCGCGCTGCCAGACGCTGAAATCGGCGTACTGCACAGGCAGCGGCGCCCAGCCCGGCTCGACACCGCCGGCGCGGGAGGCGTAGGCCACCATGACGTCGCGGGTGAGCGGCCCCATGGACCAGCCGTCGGCGCTGATGTGATGCGCCACGAAGACCAGCACGTATTCGCCTGCATCGACCTGGAGCAGCTTGGCGCGCAAGGGCACTTCCACCGTCACGTCGAAGCCGGTGGAGATGACCTCGATGATCCGCTCGCGCAGCTCCTCGGCACCGACGGTGACCGGCGACAGATCCGGCACGGCCTGGTCGGCGGGCAGGACCACCTGGTGCGCGGCGCCACCCTGTTCGGGGTAGACGGTGCGCAGGGTTTCGTGCCTGCCGACGACATCGGCGACGGCCAGTTGCAGCGCGGCGACATCGAGGTCGCCGGTCAGCCGCACCGCGACCGGGATGTTGTTGACGGCCGATTCGGTGTCGAACTGGTTGAGGAACCACATCCGCTGCTGCGCCAGCGACAACGGCACCTGCTCCGGACGCGGACCCGCGACCAGCGCGCGCCGCCCACCGGCACCGGCATGCTGTTCGACCTTCACCGCGAGACCGGCAACGGTCGACGCCTCGAACAACGCACGCACCGGCACGCGAGCGTCCAACGCCGCACCGAGTCGGGCGGCGACCTGGGTGGCCAGCAGCGAGTTGCCGCCGAGTGCGAAGAAGTCGTCGTCGGCACCGACCCGCTCGGCCCCGAGGACCTCGGCGAACACATTCGCCACGATCTCTTCGATCGGCGTCGACGGCGCACGGAATTCCTGCACCTCGAACTCCGGCTCCGGCAGGGCCTTGCGGTCGAGCTTGCCGTTGACGTTGAGCGGCAGCGCATCCAGCACCACGAACGCCGACGGCACCATGTACGACGGCAGCGCGGCCGACAGAGCCGACTTCACCCGCGCCACATCGAGACCGGCACCCTGCCGCTCCAACCCGACCTCGTCCACACGCGCGGCGGAACCCGCGGTGGGCACCAGATACGCCACCAGACGATCGCCCGTGCGCGCATCCGACTTCGCCAGCACCGCGGTCTGTGCGATCTCCGGCAATGCGAGCAGCGCCGACTCGATCTCACCGAGCTCGATCCGGAAACCACGGATCTTCACCTGGAAGTCGGTGCGGCCCCGATACTCCAGCTCGCCCGCACCACCCCAGGCGACCAGGTCACCGGTGCGGTACATGCGCTCGCCGGTCCCGAACGGGTTGGCCACGAACCGATCCGCGGACAGATCCGCCCGGCCGAAGTAGCCACGCGCCAGCTGCGCGCCCGCCAGGTACAGCTCACCCGCGACACCGTCGGGCACCGGGTTCAGGCGTGCGTCGAGCACGTAGACCTGGCTGTTCCACTGCGGCGCACCGATCGGCACCGAGGTGATGTCGGCCGCGCCGACCCGGTGGGTGGTGATCGAGACGGCGGCCTCGGTCGGGCCGTACAGGTTGAACAGTTCGGTGCGCGGATGCTCGGCGCGGAAGCGCTGGGCCAGCGTGCCGGGCAGTGCCTCACCGATGGCAAGCACCCGCCACAGCGAATCCGGCAGCTCGCCGGTCAGCAGCGCGTCCAGCATGGACGGCACCACATGCAGCGTGGTCACCCATTCGCGCGCCATCAGCTCGTTCAGGTATGCGGGATCGCGATGGCCGTCGGGCGAAGCGATGACCAACCGGCCACCGCAGACCGCCGCCGACCAGAACTCCCACACCGACAGGTCGAAGGTCGCCGCGGTCTTGAGCAGCACCGCGTCGGCCGCGTCGAGCGCGAATTCGGCGATCTTGTACTGCAATTGGTTCGCGATCGCCGCATGCGGCACCGCGACACCCTTCGGGCGTCCGGTCGAACCGGAGGTGAAGATGACGTAGGCGGTGTGCTGCGGCAGCAGCGGCGCCACCCGGTCGGCGTCGGCGATCGAGGCATCGCTCAGTGCGGACAGATCCAGCTCGTCCAGCGAGATGACCGGCGCGGCATCCGAATCGAATTCGGCGTCGTCGTTGGTCAGCACGCACACCGGTGCGGCCGTCTCCAGGATGTAGCCGGTCCGCTCGGCGGGCTGATCCGGATCCAGCGGCACGTAAGCACCACCGGACTTGGTCACCGCGTACATCGCGACCACCAGATCCACCGAACGCCGCAGCGCAAGCGCCACCCGCGACTCGGGGCCGACCCCGAGCGAGATCAAATGCCGGGCCAGGCGGTTCACGCGGGCGTCGAGTTCGGCGTAGGTGAGCTGGGTGCCGTCGTCGGTGACCAGCGCGACCGACTTCGGCAGCGCCGCGACCGTGGCATCGAGCAGCGAGACCAGCGTGGCCTCGGTGTCGACGCGATGGTCGGTGGCATTGCGGCCGGCCAGCAGCCGGGTCCGCTCGGCGTTGTCGAGCAGTTCGATATCGCCGACGGCGGTGCGCGGCGCGGCGACGATCTCGCCGAGCAACCGGGCGAACCGGTCGACGAAGCCCTGAACCGTGCCGTGATCGAACAGATCGGTCGCGTAGGTGAAGAAGCCGGTGATGCCGGTGGGCTCACCCGCGTCGCCGTAGCGGTCGGTCGCGATCAGGTGCAGATCGAACTGGGAGAGCTTGGTGTCGATATCGAGACCCGACACCGCGAGACCGGGCAGTTCCAGGCTCGCCTGCGCCAGGTTCTGGAACGACAGACCCACCTGGAACAGCGGATGCCGTGCCGTCGACCGCACCGGGTTGAGCACCTCGACAAGGCGCTCGAACGGCACGTCGGCATTGGCGAACGCCTGGATGTCGGTATCGCGCTGGCGATTGAGCAGTTCGGTGAACGGTTCTCCGGCGTCCACCCGGGTGCGGAACACCAGCGTATTGACGAACATGCCGATCAGGTCGTCGAGCACGGCTTCGCCACGGCCGGCCATCGGGGTGCCGATGGCGATGTCGTCGGTACCCGACAGCCGCGACAGCAACACCGCGAGGGCGGTGTGCACGACCATGAACAGCGTCGCGCCCTCGGCCCGCGCCAGTTCGATCAGTGCGCGGTGAGTGTCGGCGTCCACATGCAGTTCGACCTTGCCGCCCGCGAAGGTCTGTACGGCCGGACGCGGACGGTCCGACGGCAGATCCAGCTGGTCGGGCAGATCGGCGAGCGCTTCGGCCCAGTAGGCGACCTGCTTGGCGGCCAGCGAACGCGCGTCGTTCTCGTCACCGAGCAGCTCACGCTGCCAGATGCTGTAGTCGGCGTACTGCACCGCCAGCGGCGCCCAGCCCGGCGCCTCGCCGCCCGAGCGGGCCGCGTAGGCGGTCATCAGATCCCTGGTCAGCGGGCCGACCGAGGAGCCGTCACCGGAGATGTGGTGCACGACCATCGCGAGCACGTATTCGTTATCCGCCGAACCGGTCTCGTTCGCGATCTGGAACAGCGCCAGCTTCATCGGCACCTCGGTGGTGACGTCGAAGATGGTGGAGGTCAGCGCCACCACGGCGGCTTCGATCTCGTCCGGCGCGACCACCCGCACGTCCAGGCGCGGGATCGCCCGCGCCGGCGGCAGGATCACCTGCACCGGACCGTCCTCGTGCTGCGGGTAGACCGTGCGCAGGATCTCGTGCCTGGTGACCAGGTCCGCAATCGCCGCACGCAGCGCCGCGACATCCAGATCGCCGGTCAGCCGCACCGCGATGGGCACGTTGTAAGCGGCCGAGGAGGTGTCGAAGCGGTTGAGGAACCACATTCGCTGCTGGGCCAGCGACAGCGGAATCTCCTGCGGCCGTTGACCCGCGGTGAGCGCCTTGCGCCCGCCCGCCTCGGCGTGCTGTTCCACCCGCACCGCGAGCGCGGCAACGGTGGACGCCTCGAACAGCAGACGCACCGGCACCCGGGTATCGAGTGCCTCGCCGAGCCTGGCCGCCACCTGGGTGGCCAGCAGCGAGTTACCGCCCCAGGCGAAGAAGTCGTCGTCGAGGCCGAGTCGCTTGGTCTCGGAGTCCGGCCGCTCGGCGACCCGAAGCACATCGGCGAAAACGTTCGCCACGATCTGCTCGATCGGGGTGACCGGCGCCCGGAACACCGCCTTCTCGAAGGTGGGTTCCGGCAGCGCCTTACGGTCCAGTTTGCCGTTGGCGTTGAGCGGCAGCGCGTCGAGTTCGACGACCACCGACGGCACCATGTACGACGGCAGCTCCGCCGCCAGCGCCGCCGTCAACGCACGCTGCTCGATCGCGCCGTCGGTGGGCACCACGTACGCGACGAGCCGGTCACCGATATTGGGGTCGGTGTGCGCGAGCACCGCGGCGGCACTCACGCCCGGTTGCCGCAGCAGCGCGGCCTCGATCTCGCCGAGCTCGATCCGGAAGCCACGGATCTTGACCTGGAAGTCGGTGCGGCCCCGGTACTCCAGTTCACCGTCGCCGTTCCAGGCCACCAGGTCGCCGGTGCGGTACATGCGCTCGCCGCTGCCGAACGGATCGGCGACGAAGCGGTCCGCGGTCAGGTCGGCACGGCCGAAGTAACCGCGCGCCAGCTGCGCACCGGCCAGGTACAGCTCACCGGACACGCCCACCGGCACCGGCCGCAGCCGCGCGTCGAGGACGTAGACCCGGCTGTTCCATTCCGGAGCACCGATCGGCACGGACGGCTCGTCGGCCACGGTGACGCGGTGGCTGGTGATCGACACCGCCGCCTCGGTCGGGCCGTAGAGGTTGAACAGCTCGGTGCCATTGCCTGCGAGGAACCGCTGTGCGGTCGCGGCGGGCAGCGCCTCACCGATGGCCAGTACCCGGCGCAGCGACGCGGGCAGCTGTCCGCCGGCCTCGGTCAGCAGCGCGTCCAGCATCGACGGCACCACATGCAGCGTGGTGACGGCGGTGTCTCGCATCAGCTCGTTGAGGTAGGACGGATCGCGATGACCGTCGGCGGTGGCGATCACCAGACGCCCACCGCAGACAGCGGCCGTCCAGAACTCCCACACCGACAGGTCGAAGGTCGCGGCCGTCTTCAACAGCACCGCGTCGTCGGCGCCGAGCGCGAATTCGGCCGTCTCCCACAGCAACTGGTTGACGATCGCCCGGTGCGGCACGGCCACGCCCTTGGGCTGACCGGTCGAACCCGAGGTGAAGATGACGTAGGCGGTATGGGCAGGCGTCAGCTCACCGCGCCGCTCGTCGGCGGCCACCGGACCGGCGGCGAAGCCGGACAGGTCGAGCTCGTCGATATGCACGACGTCGGCCGCATCGGCCCGGAAATCGTCGCGCGCGGTGGTCAGCACGCAGACCGGTGCCGCGGTGGTGAGGATGTAGTCGGTGCGCTCGGCAGGCTGATCGGGGTCGATCGGCACATACGCCGCACCGGTCTTGGCGACGGCGTACATGGCGATCACCAGGTCGGCGCTGCGCCGGATGGCCAGTGCCACCCGGTCCTCCGGTCCGACACCGCGCCCGATCAGGTAGCGGGACAGGCGGTTGACCTGCTCGTCCAGGTCGGAATACGACAGCCTCGCGAAGCGCGACGATGAGGGGTGGCGGTCGGGCGACGGGTGGGCCTCGCGAACGCCTGACGGCTCGTCGGCGACCAGCGCCACGGCGTCGGGGGTCGCGGCCACGGTTGCATCCAGCAGCGACACGAGAGTGGCCGACGCATCGACAGCGTGTGCCGTGTCGTTCCACTCGGTGACGATGCGCTCGGTCTCCGCCGGAGCCAGCAGATCGATCTCACCCACCGGCTGGGTCGCGTCCTCGACCACCGCATCCAGCACGCGCAGGAAGCGGTCGGCGAAGCCCTGGACCGTCGCCTCGTCGAACAGGTCGATGGCGTAACCGAACTCGGTGATGATCTCGGCCGGGGTGCCGTCGTCGGCGTAGCGGTCGTACAGGGTGACGTGCAGGTCGGTCTTGGCCAACTGCGAGTCGAAGTTGACCGCGCCGACCGACAAACCGGGCAGCTGGAAGGTGGTCTCGGCCAGGTTCTGGAACGACAGGCCCACTTGGAACAGCGGGTTGCGCGCGGTCGAGCGGACCGGGTTGAGCACCTCGACCAGCCGCTCGAACGGCACGTCGGCGTTGGCGAACGCCTCCAGGTCGCGTTCCTTCACATCGGCGAGCAGATCGGCGAACCGGTCGCCGGGCGTGATCGCGGTGCGGAACACCAGGGTGTTGACGAACATGCCGATCAGATCGTCGAGTTCGCGTTCGCCACGTCCGGCGATCGGGGTGCCGACGGCGATGTCATCGGTGCCCGACAGGCGCGACAGCAGCACCGCGAGCGCCGCATGCACGACCATGAACAGCGAGGCGTTGTTGGCCCGTGCCAGCTCGTGCAGGCGGGCGTGGCGCTGCGGATCGATCTCGAACCGGATGGCCTTGCCGTGGAACGACTGCGCGGGCGGGCGCGGCCGGTCGGCGGGCAGTTCCAGCTGATCGGGCAGATCGGCGAGTGCCGACTTCCAGTAGCCGACCTGCTTGGCGGCCAGCGATTCCGGATCGTCTTCGTCGCCGAGTACCGCGCGCTGCCACAGGGCGTAATCGGCGTACTGCACCGGCAGCGGCGCCCACTGGGGGGCGTCACCGTTGACCCTGGCCACGTAGGCGGCCATCACGTCACGGGCCAGCGGGCCCATGGACGAGCCGTCGGCGGCGACGTGGTGCACGGTGAAGGCCAGCACGTGATCGTCGGTCGCGGCGCCGGTGTCGTCGGCGACGATGCGGAACAGCGCCACCGCCAACGGCACCTCGACGGTGACGTCGAAGGTGGTCATGGCGAATTCGATGACCTTGGCGACCAGCTCGGATTCGGGCACCGCGATCACCGTCAGATGCGGCGCGGACCGCTCGGCGGAACCGATCACCTGGTGCGGGCCGTCGGCCGAGCGCGGGTAGATCGTGCGCAGCACCTCGTGGCGGGTGAAGACGTCGCCGATGGCCTGCTCCAGCGCACCGACATCCAGACGGCCCGACAACCGGACCGCCAGCGGAATGTTGTCCACCGCGGAGGTGGCGGTATCGAACTGGTTGAGGAACCAGTACCGCTGCTGCGCGGGCGAGAGCGGAATCCGATCCGGCCGCTCCCCCGCCGTCAGCTCGGGCCGGGTCCGGCCGGAACCGGCATTGCGCTCCACCCGGCCCGCCAGGGCGGCGACGGTGGACGCCTCGAACAGGTCGCGGACGGCCAGCTGGGTGTCGAGGGCCGCGCCGAGTCGCGCGGTGACCTGGGTGGCAAGCAGCGAGTTGCCGCCGAGGGTGAAGAAGTCGTCGTCGAGGCCGATCCTGGCCACACCGAGCACGTCGGCGAAGGTTCCGGCGACGATCTCCTCGATCGGCGTGGACGGCGCACGGAAGGCCTTGGCTTCGAATACCGGCGCGGGCAGCGCCTTGCGGTCGAGCTTGCCGGAGGCATTGAGCGGGAATTCCTCCAGCACGACGAACGCCGTCGGCACCATGTATGCGGGCAGTTCACCACCGAGCTGCGTGCGCACACCTTCGATGTCGATGCTCTGCCCGGCGGTGGCCACCAGGTAGCCGACCAGCTGGTCGCCGAGGCGGTCATCGGAGCGGACCACCACGACCGACTGGGCGATCTCGTCGAGCCCGGTGAGCGCGGCCTCGATCTCGCCGAGCTCGATACGCAGACCACGCAGCTTCACCTGGAAGTCGGTGCGGCCCAGATACTCCAGCTCACCGGCGGCATTCCACGCCACCAGGTCACCGGTGCGGTACATCCGCTCGGACATGCCGAACGGGTTGGCGACGAACCGATCCGAGGTCAAATCCGGACGGGCGACATAGCCGCGCGCCAGCTGCTCGCCGGCCAGATACAGCTCACCCGCGACACCGATCGGCGCCGGGTTGAGCCGTGCGTCCAGCACATACACCTGCGTGTTGAATACCGGAGCACCGATCGGCACCGACACCGTGTCGGCCTCGGTCACCTCATGGAACGTGACGTCGACCGCGGCTTCGGTGGGGCCGTACAGGTTGTGCAGCCGAGCGCCGGTCAGTTCCTGCATCCGCTGCGCCGTGGTGGCGGGCAGCGCCTCACCGGAGGCGAAAACGTTGCGCAGGCTGGTGCATTCGTCGGCGCGTTCCTCGGCCACGAAGACCGACAGCATCGACGGCACGAAGTGAGTGGTGGTGACCCGCTCGGCGGTGATCAGCTCGACCAGGTAGGCCGGATCGCGATGGCCGTCCGGCTTGGCGACGACCAGACGCGCACCGATCTGCAACGGCCAGAAGAACTCCCACACCGACACATCGAACGTCGCGGGCGTCTTCTGCAACACCACATCCGTGGCATCCAACTCGTACGCCGACTGCATCCACACCAGACGGTTCACGATCGCCCCGTGCGAGACCGCCACGCCCTTCGGACGACCGGTCGAACCGGAGGTGAAGATGACGTAGGCGGTATGCGTCGGCAGCAGCGCCGCGGTCCGCTCGGCATCGGTCACCGCGGCGGCCGAGTAGCCGGACAGATCGAGGGATTCGAGCTCCAGCGTGGTCCGCGCGCCTGCGTCGAATTCGTCGGCGGCCGTGGTCAGCACACACACCGGGTCCGCGGTGTCGAGGACATAGTGGGTGCGGTCGGCGGGATGATCCGGGTCCAGCGGCACGTAGGCGCCACCGGCGACGGTCACCGCGTACATGCCGACGACCAGTTCGATCGAGCGACGCATACCGAGCGCGACATGGGTGTCCGGTCCGACACCGAGCGAGATCAGGTGGCGGGCCAGGCGGTTCACCCTGGCGCTGAACTGGGCGTACGTCAGTGTGGTGTCGGCGAAGGTCAGTGCGGGCGCTTCGGGTGTGTGCGCGGCCCGGGCCTCGAACATCGCCACCAGCGTCGCGGCATCGGTGCCGGACGGGCTCGCCGACAGCGCGGCGGCCACATCGAATTCGGTCGCGTTCCACTCCCGGACCACCAGGTCACGTTCGCCCGCGTCGAGCAGTTCGGTGTCACCGAGGACTGCGGACGGATCCGTCACCGCCGAACGCAGGACCCGCAGCAGCCGCTCGGCGAGCGAGGCGACGGTGTCGCGGTCGAACATATCGGTGGCGTAGGCGAATTCGGCCGTCATACCGTCGGCGGCGTCGGTGAGGTTCAGGTGCAGATCGAACTTCGCCGTCACCACATCCAGCGGCATGCCCCCGACCTCGAGGCCGGGCAGCTCGAAGGTGGCCTCGCCGGTGTTCTGGAACGACAGCATCACCTGGAACAGCGGATGCCGCGCCTGTGAACGCGCCGGGTTGAGGATCTCCACCAGCCGCTCGAACGGCAGGTCCGCATGTCCGAAGGCGGCGAGGTCGGATTCCCGGGTGCGGGCGAGCAGGGCGGTGAACGGCTCATCCGCCCGCACCTCGCTGCGCAGCACCAGGGTGTTGACGAACATGCCGATAGCGTCGTCGAGCACGGCCTCACCGCGTCCGGCGACGGCGGTGCCGATGGCGATGTCGTCGCTGCCGGACAGCCGCGACAGCAATGCCGCGAAGGCCGCGTGCACGACCATGAACAGGCTGGCGCCGTGCTGGCGGGCGAGGGTGTTCAGCCCGTGCAGCAGTTCGGCGTCGATACCGAATTCGTAGACCTCGCCGCGGTTGGAGGCCACCGCGGGCCGGGACCGGTCCGCGGGCAGATCCAGTTGATCGGGCAGACCCGCCAGTGTGGCCGACCAGTAGGCCACCTGCTGGGCGATGAGCGAGGACGAATCCTCCTCCGAGCCCAGCGTGTCACGCTGCCAGAGCGCGAAATCGGCGTACTGCACCGGCAGCGGCGCCCAACCCGGCGCCTCACCGCGGGTGCGGGCCGCGTAGGCCACCATCACGTCGCGGGCCAGCGGACGCACCGACCAGCCGTCACCGGAGATGTGATGCACCACGAACACCAGCACGTGGGTGTCCGGCGCGTCGCCGTCGACCACGCGGAACAGTTCGGCGCGGACCGGGACCTCGGCGGTGACGTCGAACCCGGTCAGCACCAGTGCGCTGATGCGGTCGGCGATCTCGGCCTGCGGCACATCGATCGGGGTGAGGTCGATGCGATGATGCCCGGTCGGCAGCACCACCTGCACGCCCTGGCCGTCGGCGGTCTGCGGGTAGACCGTCCGCAGCACCTCGTGCCGGTCGATCACATCCGCGACCGCCAGCGCCAACGCGCCGGTGTCGAGTGTGCCGGTGAGGCGGACCGCGAGCGGGATGTTGTTGACCGCGGTCTGGTTGTCGAAGCGGTTCAGGAACCACATGCGCTGCTGCGCCAGCGACAGCGGCACCTCGTCCGGACGCGGTCCGGCCACGAGTTCAGGCCTGCGGCCGGTGCCCGCATGCGATTCCAGCTTGACCGCGAGCGCGGCGACCGAGGGCGCCTCGAACAGGGTCCGCACCGGGACGCGGGTGTCGAGGGCGGCGCCGAGGCGAGCCACGACCTGGGTGGCGATCAGCGAGTTGCCGCCGAGATCGAAGAAGTCGTCGTCCAGGCCGACCTGGCGTTCCCCGGGCAGGCCGAGCACCTCGGCGAAGGTCGCCGCGACGATCTCTTCCACCGGCGTGGACGGTGCACGGAATTCGCGTGCCTCGAACTCCGGTTCCGGAAGCGCGCGCCGGTCCAGCTTGCCGTTCGGGTTGAGCGGCATGGCGTCGAGCACCACGATCGCGGCCGGGACCATGTAGGACGGCAGGCGGCCGGACAGGTGCGTGCGCAACGCCTCGACGTCGACGATCGCGCCGCCGGCCGGCACCACGTAGGCGACCAGCAGGTCGCCGGTGCGGGCATCGGAGCGGACTACCGCCACCGACTGGGCCACCGATTCGTGTGCGGTGAGCGCATTCTCGATCTCGCCGAGCTCGATGCGCAGACCGCGCAGCTTCACCTGGAAGTCGGTGCGGCCGAGGTAGGTGATGGCACCGTCGGCGCCGCGGGTGACGAGGTCACCGGTGCGGTACATGCGGGCGCCTGCGCCGAACGGGTTGGCCACGAAACGATCAGAGGTCAGATCCGCGCGACCGAAGTAGCCGCGAGCCAGCTGATCACCAGCGAGGTACAGCTCGCCTGCGGCACCCGGAACGACCGGATGCAGACGCGCGTCCAGCACGTAGGCCTTGGCGTTCCACACCGGCAGGCCGATCGGCACGGCGCCGTCGACCTCGGCGGCGACCGGGGCGGCCGTCGCATGCACGGTGAACTCGGTCGGGCCGTACAGGTTGTGCAGCTCAGCGGTGCTGACCCGGCGGATCGCCTCGACCGCATCGCTGGTGAATGCCTCACCGGCGATGAACAGCGCACGCAGCGAGGCGAGTTCGGCACCGGCGACGCTGCCCGCGAACACCGTCAGCATGGACGGCACGAACGAGGTCATGGTGACGCGCTCGGCGGCGATCACCTCGGCCAGGTACTGCGGATCGCGATGACCGTCCGGGCTCGCGACCACCATGCGGCCACCTGTCGAGAGCGGGCCGAACAGCTCCCACACCGACACGTCGAAGGTCGCCGGGGTCTTGAACAGCACCACATCGTCGGCGCCGATGGCGTATTCGCCGGTGATCCAGCGGATCTGGTTCACCACCGCGGCGTGCGGCACCGCCACACCCTTCGGGCGTCCGGTCGAACCGGAGGTGAAGATGACGTAGGCCGGATGCTGCGGCCGCAGCGGCGCAACGCGTTCGGCGTCGGTCACCGGGGTCGCGTCGTAGCCGGACAGGTCCAGCTCGTCGAGCACGACGGTGGACAGACCTGCGGCGTCGAAACCGTCCCGCGCTGTGGTGATCACGCACACCGGTGCCGCGGAGTCGAGCACGTAGTCGATGCGCTCGGCGGGCTGATCCAGATCCAGCGGCACATAACCGCCACCGGCCTCGTGCACCGCGTACATGGCGACGACCAGGTCGACCGACCGGCGCAGCCCGAGCGCGACCAGGCTCTCCGGCCCGACGCCCGCGCCGATGAGGTGACGTGCCAGTCGATGCACCCGGTCACCGAATTCGGCGTAGCTCAACGATGTTCCGGTGGCCGGATCGACGATGGCGACGGCGTCCGGCGTGGCAGCGGCCTGAGCGAGGAACCCGTCCACCAGGGTGGCCGGGGCGCCGAGGTCGCGAGTGGTGTCGTTCCACGCGCGCAGCGCCCGGTCGGCCTCACGGGCGTCGAGCAGGTCGATATCGCCGATGGCGCGATCCGGTTCGGCGGCCAACGCCGCGAGCAGCCGGTTGAACCGGCGGCCGAACTGGGCGATGGTCGCGGCGTCGAACAGGTCGGTGGCGTAGATCAGTTCGGCGGTGATGCCGCCTTCCTCGCCGTTCTCCGACAGCACCAGCTGCAGATCGAACTTGGCGACGTCGATCGGCAGATCGACACCGCTGACCGTGAGGCCGGGCAGTTCCAGGCTGTTCTGGCCGGTGTTCTGGAACGACAGCATCACCTGGAACAGCGGATGCCGCGCCTGCGAACGCGCCGGGTTCAGAATCTCCACCAGCCGCTCGAACGGCAGATCCGCGTGCCCGAAGGCCGCGATATCGGTGGCGCGGACGGTGCGAAGCAGATCGGTGAATGTGGCGCCGCCGTCGATCGGGGTACGCAACACCAGGGTGTTGACGAACATGCCGATCAGATCATCGAGCGCGCGCTCACCACGACCGGCGATCGGCGTGCCGATGGCGATATCGGGCTCACCCGACAGCCGCGACAGCAGCACCGCCAGCGCGGCGTGGGTGACCATGAACAACGTCGCGCCGCGCGTGCGCGCCAGCTCGGTGAGCTTGGCGTGGGTCTCGGCGTCGATCGCGAACACCTCGGTGGCGCCCTGGCCGGAGGCGACCGCAGGACGCGGCCGGTCGGCAGGCAGATCGAGCTGTTCGGGCAGGCCGGTGAGGGTCCGCGACCAGAAGCCGATCTGCTCGGCGATCACCGATTCGGGATCGTCCTCCGAGCCGAGTACCGCACGCTGCCACAGCGCGAAGTCGGCGTACTGCACATCCAGCGGACGCCAGGCCGGTTCGCCGCCTTCGACGCGGGCGCCGTAGGCGGTCATCACGTCGCGGGTCAGCGGGCCCATGGAGAAGCCGTCGGCCGAGATGTGGTGCACGACAAGGGCGAGCACGTGTTCGGTCGGGCTGATCTCGAACAGCCGGGCCCGGAACGGCACCTCGCTGGTGACATCGAACCCGGTGCGCACCAGCTCGGCGACGCGCGCGGGCAGTTCGGCCTCGGTGACGTCGACCGGGCTCAGATCCGGGATCACCTTCGCGGTGGGCACGGCCTGCTGATACGCGGTGCCCTCGACCTCCGGGTAGAAGGTGCGCAGCGATTCGTGCCTGGCCAGCACATCGGCGACCGCGATCTGGAGGGCCTGCCGGTCCAGCAGACCCGACAGCCGCACCGCCGCTGGAATGTTGTCCACCGCGGAGTCGGGATCGAATCGGTTGAGGAACCACATCCGCTGCTGGGCCAGCGACAGCGGCACCAGTTCGGGACGCTGCTGCGGCACCAGCGCGGCGCGCGCACCGGCACCGGCGCGGGATTCGGCCCGTGCGGCCAGCGCGGCGACCGAGGACGCCTCGAACAGTTCGCGGACACCGAGATCGGTATCGAGCGCGGCCGAGAGCCGGGCGGCGACCTGGGTGGCGCTCAGCGAGTTACCGCCGAGGGCGAAGAAGTCGTCGTCGAGGCCGACCCGCTCCACACCGAGCACATCGGCGAAGGTGGTGGCCACGATCTCTTCGACCGGTGTGGTCGGAGCGCGGAACACCGCCGCCTCGAACACCGGGGCGGGCAGCGCCTTGCGGTCGAGCTTGCCGGAGGCATTGAGCGGGAACTCGTCGAGCACGACGACCACCGCGGGGACCATGTAGGAAGGCAGCTGCCGACCCAGATCCTCGCGCAAGGTCTCGGTGTCGATCGGAACATCCTGCGCAGCAACCACATACGCTACCAGCTGATCGCCGGTGTGCTGATCGCCGCGGACCACAACGACCGACTGGGCGACCTCGTCCAGACCGGTCAGGGCGGCCTCGATCTCGCCGAGCTCGATGCGCAGACCACGCAGCTTCACCTGGAAGTCGGTGCGGCCCAGGTAGTCCAGCTCGCCGTCGGCCGTCCAGGCCACCAGGTCGCCGGTGCGGTACATGCGCTCGGAGGTACCGAACGGGTTCGCCACGAACCGGTCGCTGGTCAGGTCTGGCCGCGCTACGTAGCCACGCGCCAGCTGGGTACCCGCGAGATAGAGCTCACCCGCGACACCGACCGGCACCGGACGCAGCCGCGCGTCCAGCACGTAGACCTCGGTGTTGTAGACCGGCGCACCGATCGGAACCGTATCGGTGTCGGCGTCGGTCACCTCGTGGAAGGTGACGTCGACCGCGGCTTCGGTGGGGCCGTACAGGTTGTGCAGGCTCGCACCCGTCAGCTCACGCAACCGGTGCGCGGGCTTGGGCGAGAGCGCCTCACCGGAGGCGAACACCATGCGCAGCGAGTCACACTGCGCAGCCGCGGCGTCGGCCACGAAGACCGCGAGCATGGACGGCACGAAGTGGGTGACGGTCACGCCCTCGGCGGAGATGATCTCGGCCAGGTAGGCGGGATCGCGGTGCCCGTCGGGCTTGGCGACGAGCAGACGCGCACCGATCTGCAACGGCCAGAAGAACTCCCACACCGACACGTCGAAGGTAGCGGGTGTCTTCTGCAACACCACGTCCGAAGAGTCGAGCTGGTACGCCGACTGCATCCACACCAAACGGTTGACGATCGCCCCGTGGGAGACCGCAACACCCTTCGGACGGCCGGTCGAACCGGAGGTGAAGATGACGTACGCCGTGTTCGACGGCCGCAGCGGCGCCTGCCGCTCGGCATCGGTCACCGGGCCATCGGCGTAGCCGGACAGATCGAGCAGGTCGATGCGGACCTGCGCGGTGTCGATATCGAGATCGTCACCGGAGGTCAGCACACACACCGGATCAGCAGTGGCCAGAATGTATTCCGTGCGCTCGGCCGGATGATCGGGATCCAGCGGCACATACGCGCCACCGGCCACGCTCACCGCGTACATGCCGACCACCAAGTCGATGGAACGACGCATACCGAGCGCCACATACGATTCCGCGCCGACACCGCGTTCGATGAGCCAGCGGGCCAAGGTATTCACCCTGGCGGTGAACTCGGCATACGAGAGACTTGTGCCCTCGAAGCTGACCGCAGTCGCGTCCGGAGTACGTGCCGCTTGCGCCTCGAACATCGAGACCAGCGTCGCGACGGCGTCCACCTCATGCGCGGTGTCGTTCCAGCCCGACACCACCAGCTCGCGTTCGGTGGCATCGAGCAGTTCGATATCGCCAACGGCCACAGCGGGTTCGGCGGTGATGGTGGCGAGCACCCGCAGCAGCCGGTCGGCGATGCGGCGCACGGTCTGCTCATCGAACAGGTCGCGCAGGTAGCCGGCGCGGATGCGCAGCTGGGTATCGAGCTGGGCGATGAGCGTCAGCGGGTAGTGGGTGGCATCGGCCGCGTCCAGGCCGGTCACCGCCATACCGTCGATATCGGCGGCCTGGGCCTGGATGCCCTCGGCGTCGACCGGGTAGGACTCGAACACCACCAGGGTGTCGAAGAGTCCACCGATTCCGGCGGCGGACTGGATCTCGGCCAGACCAACGTAGTGGTGGTCGAGCAGATCCGCCTGCTCGCCCTGGGTGCGGGTCAGCAGCTCACGCACCGATTCGGCGGCGTCGAAACGAACCCGCACCGGCACGGTGTTGATGAACAGGCCGACCATCGATTCGACGCCGGACAGCTGTGCCGGGCGGCCGGACACGGTGGTACCGAACAGGACGTCGTCGTGACCGGTCATCCGGCCCACCAGAATCGCCCAGGCAACCTGCAGCACCGTATTCGCGGTGACGCCGAGGTCGGCGGCAAGCGCGGTCAGCCGCGCGGTAGTGGCCTCGTCCAGCTCGAACAGGTACTCACCCGACAGCGAGGTGATCTCGCGACCGGCATCCGGGCGGGCCAGCAGGGTCGGCTCACCGATCCCGCGCAGAGCGTCGGTCCACGCCGCGACCGACGCGGTGTGGTCCTGCTGGGAGACCCATTCCAGGAAGTGCTTGTAGGAGCGCACCGCGGGCAGCGCGTTCACATCGCCGTGCACCGCGTAGAGCACCAGCAGATCCCGCATGAGCAGCGGCATCGACCAGCCGTCGAGCAGGATGTGGTGGTTGGACACCACGAACTGCCAGCGCGCGCCACCGTCGGCTGCGGCGTCGGCGACCTGGATCAGGGTGAATCGGATCAGCGGCGGTTCGGCCAGATCGAAGCGACGCATCCGGTCGGCGTCGATCAGGTCGGTGGCGTCACCGGTTTCGGTGCGGTCGTGTTCGGACCAGTCCACGCGGACGCTGTCCAGCACCACCTGCACCGGGTTGCCGTCGTGGTCGGAGACGAACGCGGTGCGCAGGTTCTCATAGCGGTCCACGAGCGCCTGGGCGGCCGAGCGCAGCCGGTCGGCGTCGACACGACCGGTGAGCGTCAGCACAGCTTGCGCGGTGTAGACGTCGACCGAATCGGCGGCGAGCCTGGCGTGGAACAGCAGACCCGATTGCAGCGCCGACAGCGGCCACACATCGGTCAGCGCAGGGAAGCGCTGCTCCCAGCCGTCGATATCGCGCTGCGCGCTGCGCACCAGCGCGAAGTCGGACGGTGTGTGCCCGCCCGCGCCGGTCGAATTGGCGTGCCGGGCAACCGCTTCCAGCGCGGCGACCCAGAGGTCGGCGAACTCGGCGACCGACGAGGCGTCTAGCAGGGTGGACGGGTAGCCGATATTGGCGGTCAGCTTGTCGCCGACCACGATCGCGTTGACGTCCAGCGGTGCCATCGCGGGCATATCGGCGTCGTATGCGCCGCCGAGGGAGCCGAGTTCGGGTGCGGGGATCCAGCCGAACCCGCGCAGCGATTCCGGCACGTCACCGTCGGACACCCGGCCCAGGTAGTTGAAGCTGACCTGTCCGGGCAGCTCGACCGGCAGTTCGGCGGCGGTGTCGTTGTTCAGGTAGCGCAGCAGGCCGTATCCGATGCCCTTGTCCGGCACCGCGAGCAGCTGCTCCTTGACCGCCTTGAGCGCGGCGCCGAGCGCGGGACCGCCGGCCAGCGCGGCATCAATGTCGATCCCGTGCAGATCGAAGCGCACCGGGAAGATCGCGGTGAACCAGCCGACCGTGCGCGACAGATCGGCACCGGCGACGATGTCTTCCTCGCGGCCGTGGCCTTCCAGGCGGATCAGCAGCGAGTCGTCGGCGCGGACGCCGCTCGCGCGCCGGGACCGCCACGCCGCGGTGGCCAGGGCCAGCGCGGTGAGCAGACCGTCGTTGACACCGCCGTGGAACAGTGCGGGCACCGTGGTGAGCAGGGCCTTGGTGACCTCGGCGGACACCTCGACCTGATGCTTCTCGATGACACCCGAGGTGTCGACCGCCGGGTCCATCGGACGTTCGGTCAACAGCGGATCGGCCGCGCCGACCACCGAACGCCAGTAGTCGAGTTCGGCGACCCGCCCGGCGCTGCGCGCTTCCCGTTCGAGACCGTGCGCCCAGGCACGCATCGAGGTCGCGGGGGCCACCAGCTCGGGGTCCTGGCCGGCGGTCAGCTGGCCCCAGGCCGCGACGAAATCGGGCACCAGGATGCGCCAGGACACGCCGTCGACCACCAGGTGGTGCGCGACGACGATCAGGCGTCCGGCGCGCTCGGCGCGATCGGGTTCCAGCCACACGAACCGGACGACGACTCCCTTGGCCGGATCGAGCCGGTTCAGCGTGGCGTCGAGTGCGTCGGTCGCGATCTCGAGCAGTTCCGCGTCGTCGGCGTCGGCGGCGAACACGGTGTTGTCGATCAGCGCCGCCACATCGACGGTGCCCGGTGCCGCGGTCTCGACGATCCACTCACCGCCGGCACGGCGCAGGCTCGCGCGCAGCATGTCGTGGCGGTCGATGACGGCGCCCGCGGTGGCCGCGATGCCCGCCCGGTCGATTCCGGCCGGAAGTTCCAGCGCGAGAGTCTGATTGAACCGGCTGAAGGAGCCGCGCCGCTGCGCCATGAACCGCACCACCGGGGTGAGCGGCATGGTGCCGACGCCGCCGCCGGGCAGTTCATCCAGTGCGGGTGCTGTGGTGCCCGTGCCGTCGGTGGTCTCGGCGACCGCGGCCAGTCCGGCGACGGTGCGCTGTTCGAAGACGTGACGCGGGGTGAACACCACGCCGCGTGCCTTGGCCCGGGAGACCAGCTGGATGGAGACGATGCTGTCGCCGCCGAGAGCGAAGAACGAATCGTCCACACCGACCCGCTCGACACCGAGCACCTCGGCGAAGACTTCGGCGATGGTCTGCTCGATCGGCGAGCGTGCGGCCCGGAACACGACCTCGGTCGCGAAGACCGGCTCCGGCAGCGCCTTGCGGTCCAGCTTGCCGACGGGGGTCAGCGGTACGCGGTCGATCACCATGATCGACGACGGCACCATGTACGCGGGCAGTCGCTCCTCGACGTGCGCGGTCAGCGTCGCCACGTCGATCGAACGGCCCTGCGAGGCCACCACATACGACACCAGCGAGACTGCCCCCGCGGCGTTCTTATGGCCGACGGTGACCGCGAAGTCGACGGTCTCGTGCGAGGCCAGTGCCGCGTCGATCTCGCCGAGTTCGATGCGGAAACCGCGCACCTTCACCTGGAAGTCGGAGCGGCCCACGTACTCGACCTCGCCCGTGCGAGTCCAGCGAACCACGTCGCCAGTGCGGTACATCCGCTCGCCGTCGCCATAAGGATTGGCAACGAACCGGTCGGCGGTCAGCCCCGGACGCGCGTGGTAACCGCGCGCCAGCTGCACGCCCGACAGATACAGCTCACCCGCGACGCCCACCGGCACCGGCCGGAGCTGGGCGTCCAGGATCAGCGACCGCATACCGCGGATCGGCCCGCCGATGGTCACCGTCTCGCCCGGCACCAGCGGATCGCTGATGTTGGTCATGATGGTGGTCTCGGTGGGGCCGTAGCCGTTGTGGAAGTGGCGGATCTGGCCGGCGTCGCCGTCGAGCGGCACCGCCCACTTGGCCACCAGTTCCGGCGGGCACGCCTCGCCACCGGCGACCAGCACCCGCAGGGTGTCGAGGCCGCTCGGATCGAAGGTGGCCAGCGCGGCCGGGGTGATGAACGCGTGGGTGACGCGCTCGGTGCGGATCAGCTCCGACAGCTCCTCGCCGCCGTACACACCCGGTGGGACCACGACAAGTGCGCCGCCGGGACCGACCGCGAGCAGCAGCTCGAGGATCGAGGCGTCGAAGCTGGGCGAAGCGAAATGCAGTGCGCGGGAGTCGGAGTCGAGGGCATAGCGCTCGATCTGCTCCGCGCTGAAGTTCGCGAGGCCGGTATTGGTGACCACGACGCCCTTGGGGACGCCGGTGGAGCCGGAGGTGTAGATGACGTAGGCCGGATGTTCCGGACGCACCGGACGGACGCGTTCGACGTCGGTGATCGGACCGCCGTCGACGGCATCCAGGTCGAGGTCGTCGAGTACCAGCCAGCGCGCCGATACCGGCAGACCGTCTCGCACCGAGGCAACGGTGAGGCCGACCGGCGAACCGGAGTCGGTGACCATATGCGCGATGCGCTCGGCCGGGTAGTTCGGGTCCACCGGTACGAAGGCCGCGCCGGTCTTGGCGACCGCCCAGGCCGCGAACACCGAATCCGCCGAACGCGGAACACCGACGGCCACCAGATCCTCGGCACCGATGCCTTCGGCAATCAGCAGGCGGGCCAAGCGGTTCGAGCGCTCGTCCAGCTCGCCGTAAGAAACTGCTGTCCCCTCGAACACCACTGCGGGCGCCTTCGGGTCGCGCGCGGCGGCTTCGGCGAGCAACTCGGCCAGCACACGCGGCGCCACTGCCGGTGCACCCGTGCGGCTGACCAGATCGGTGCGTTCGGCGGCATCGAGGACGTCGATGGCGCCGACGGTGATCGACGCGTCGGCCGCGATGGCGTCGAGCACCCGGCGCCAACGCCGAGCGATCTCGGTGACGGTGTCCTCGTCGAACAGTTCGGTGGCGTAGGTCAGGGCCAGCGCCATACCGGAACCGGGTTCGCCGTGATCGGACAGCGTGAACTGCAGATCGAACCGGGCGACGTTCTCTTCCAGATCGAGCGCCGAGACCGAAAGGCCGGGCAGTTCGAGGCTGGTGCGGTCCAGGTTCTGGAAGGCGAGCATCACCTGGAACAGCGGGTTACGCGCCTGCGAGCGTTCCGGGGCGAGCAGTTCCACCAGCCGCTCGAACGGCACATCGGCATTGCCGTAGGCGTCCAGGTCGGTGCGGCGCACGCGGTCGAGCAGGTCAGTGAACGATTCGGCCGGGTCGATCCCGGTGCGCAGCACCAGCGTGTTGACGAACATGCCGACCAGATCGTCGAGCGCTTGCTCACCACGGCCTGCGATGGGGGTGCCGACCGCGACGTCGTCGCTGCCGGACAGCCGCGACAGCAGCACCGTCAACGCGCCGTGCATGACCATGAACAGCGAGGCGCCGCTGCGGCGGGCGACCTCGTCCAGCGCGGCGACCAGATCGCCGGGCAGCTCGGTGTGCACGGTGGCGCCGCGCAGCGACGCGATGGCGGGACGCGGCCGGTCGGTCGGTAGAGCCAGCTCGTCGGGGATGCCGTCGAGCACGCGCTGCCAGTAGCCGACCTGACGCGACATCAGCGACTGCGTGTCGTCCTCGGAGCCGAGCACCTCGCGCTGCCAGAGCGCGAAATCGGCGTACTGCACGGCCAGCGGCTCCCAGCCGGGAGCGCTGTCCTGGATGCGCGCGGTGTAGGCCAGCATCACGTCACGGGTGAGCGGCCCCATGGAGAAGCCGTCGGCGGCGATGTGATGCACCACCACGACGAGCACATGCTCGTCCGCGCCGACCTGGTACAGCCGGGCGCGCAGCGGAACCTGTTCGGCCACATCGAATCCGGTGGATACGAACGCCGTGACGACCTCGATCAACTCGGCGGACTCGACCGAGACCGGGCTCAGATCCAGGCTGATCTGTTCAGCGGGCACGATCACCTGCACCGGGGTGCCGCCGTGCTCCGGGTAGCGAGTGCGCAGCGATTCGTGCCTGCGCACCACATCGGCCACCGCGAGCCGCAGGGCCTCGGCGTCGAGCGCGCCGGACAGCCGCAGCGCGATCGGCAGGTTGTAGGCGGCGGAGGTGGTGTCGTATTTGTTCAGGAACCACATGCGCTGCTGCGCGAACGACAGCGGCACGGTTTCGCCGGTGGCGCGCGTACGGGCCGTCAGCCGGGTCCTGGCATCGGTGCCGGTATGCGATTCCACCCGCGCGGCCAGCGATTCCACCGTGGATGCCTCGAACAGCGCACGCACCGGCACCGTGGTGCCCAACGCCGCGCCGATACGCGAGACGACGCGGGTGGCGATCAACGAGTTACCGCCGAGATCGAAGAAGTCGTCGTCGACGCCGACCCGCGGCAGATCGAGGACCTCGGCGAATACCGCGGCCACCGTCTCCTGCACCGGGGTGACCGGTGCACGGAACGCGCGCGCCTGCACCGCCGGCGCGGGCAGCGCCCGGCGATCCAGCTTCCCGTTGACCGTCAGCGGAATCCATTCCAGCCGCACCACGGCCGAGGGCACCATGTAGGCGGGCAGCAGTCCGGCCGCGCCGTCGCGCACCTCGTCCAGGTTCGGCGCGGTATCCGGATCCGACACCACATAGGCGACGATCCGCTGGTCGCCCGGCTGATCCTCGCGCACGATGACCGCGGCCTGGGCGATATCGGGCTGGGCAAGTACGGCGGATTCGATCTCACCGAGTTCGATGCGGAAGCCACGCACCTTCACCTGGTCGTCGGCGCGACCCAGGTATTCGAGTTCACCGAAGCGGTTCCAGCGCGCAAGGTCGCCGGAGCGGTACAGCCGCGATCCCGCGCCGTCGGCGTCGCCGAGCGGGTTGGCCACGAACCGGGCAGCGGACAGATCCGGGCGGCCGAGGTAACCGCGGGCCAATTGCGGTCCGGTCACATACATTTCGCCTGCGACACCGACCGGGACCGGACGCAGCCGGTTGTCGAGCACGAACACCCGCAGACCGGCGATCGCACGACCGACCACGCTTCCCGCGGCATCGGCGATGGTCGCCGCGTCGAGCGCACGGTAGGACACGTGCACCGTGGTCTCGGTGATGCCGTACATGTTGACGAGCACGGGCGCCGTATCGCCGTGCCGGGCAACCCAATCGGAGAGCCGGCGCAGTTCGAGCGCCTCACCGCCGAACACCACGTACCGCAGCGACAGTGGTGTGGCGTCCTGCGCATTACGGTCCGCCTCGGCCAGCTGATAGAAGGCCGACGGCGTCTGGTTGAGGACGGTGACCTTCTCGGCACGCAACAGTTCCAGGAACTGCTCCGGCGAGCGCGAAGTGTAGTAGTCGACGACCACCAGGGTGCCGCCGAACAGCAGCGGACCCCACAGCTCCCACACCGAGAAGTCGAAGGCGTAGGAGTGGAACAGCGTCCACACGTCGTCGGGTCCGAAACCGAAGTCGCGATCGGTATTGGCGAACAGCCGCACCACATTCCGGTGCGCGACCGCGACGCCCTTGGGGCGGCCGGTCGAACCGGAGGTGTAGATGACATAGGCGACATGGTCCGGGTGCAGCGGTGCCCGCCGGTCGGCGTCGGTGATGGGCGCGTCGTCGGCGTCCTCGACATTGCCCGCCTCCACGGCGAACCCGTCGAGCACCACGCTCGGCAGATGGGCCGGCACCGTGACCTGGACCGTCGAATCGATGACGACGCTGGTCGGTGCGGCATCGGCGAGCACGTAAGCGATGCGGTCGGCGGGGTAGGCCGGATCGACGGGCACATAACCCGCACCGGTCTTGACCACCGCGAGCAGCGCGACCACCAGGTCCAGCGACCGCGGCAGGATCACCGCGACCAGCGACTCCGGGCCTGCACCGTCGGCGATCAGCCTGCGCGCCAGCACATTCGCGCGCCGATCCATTTCCGCGTAGGTGAGGGTGTCGACCCCGAAACGAGCCGCGATCCGGTGCGGATGTGCGACGGCAGCGGCGTCGAACAGGGTCGACAGCGTCGCGCCGGAGTCGGCGAAGATGCCTGCGCGCTCCGTTGCCAGCAGGTCGGTGCCCGAAGACACCCACCGCTGCGACACATCGAGCCGCTCGGCCTCACCCAGCAGATCGATATCTCCGACGGCGACCGACGCGTCCTCGGTGACACCGCGCAGGATCCGCACCAGGCGGTCGGCGAACGCCGAGACCGTCTCCGAGTCGAACAGTTCGGTGGCGTAGTTCCACGACAGCGACAGCGCGCCGTCACCGATCTCGCCGACGGTGAGCTGGATGTCGAATTTCGCGGTGCCCGGGTCGAAGTCGACCACATCCAGGTCGAGGCCGGGCAGCGCGATGGTGCCCATATCCGCGGCCGAGGCGGCCTCGAAGGTCAGCGCGATCTGGAACAGCGGGTGATGGGCCTGCGAGCGGGCCGGGCTGATGACGTCGACCAGCCGCTCGAACGGCACATCGGCGTGGGCGAACGCCTCGAGATCGGTCCGGCGGACCTGCGCGAGCAGTGCGTCGAACGCCACGGCCGGCTCGACCTGAGTGCGCAGCACCAGGGTGTTGACGAACATGCCGACCAAGTCGTCGAGGGCCTGCTCACCACGTCCGGCGATCGGGGTGCCGATGGCGATATCGCTGCTGTTGGACAGCCGCGCCGCCCAGGTCGCCAGCGCCGCGTGCACCACCATGAACAGGGTGACACCGTTGGCGCGGGCCAGCTCCTCCAGTTCGCCGCGCAGCTGCGCATCGATCGAGAAAGTGTGCGTGCCACCGGCATTGGTGGCGATCTCCGGGCGCGGCCGGTCGGCGGGCAGCTCGATCTGGTCCGGCAGATCACGCAGCCGCTCGGTCCAGTAGGCGATCTGCGCGGCGGACACCGATTCCGGATCGGTCTCCTCGCCGAGCACCTCGCGCTGCCACAGCGCGTAGTCGGCGTACTGCACCTCGAGCGGTGCCCAGGCGGGGATCTCGCCCCTGGTGCGCTCGGCGTAGGCAGTGACCACATCGCGCAGCAGTGGACGCAGCGAGAAACCGTCCGAGCTGATGTGGTGCATGACCAGCACGACCACATGGGTCCGCGGATCGACCGACAGCAGCGCGGCCCGGAACGGGATCGCGCCGGTCACATCGAAGTAGGTGCTCGCCAGTGCCACGATCCGCGCCGGGAGCTCCTCGGCGGTGACCGATTCGGCACTCAACCGCACCCGGACCTCGTCGACGGGCAGAACCCGCTGGTAGCCGGTCCCCTCCACCTCGGGGTACACCGTGCGCAATGCTTCGTGCCTGGCCAGCACATCGCCGAGGGCGGCGTTCAGGGCGGCGATATCGAGTTCACCGGTGAGCCGGATGGCGACCGGGATGTTGTTGACCGCGGTCTGGTTGTCGAATCGGTTGAGGAACCACATCCGCTGCTGTGCGGGCGAGAGCGGCACCAGTTCGCCACGCTCACGCGGCTCCAGCGGAATCTGCCCGCCCGCACCGGCGGAGGACTCCACCCGGGTGGCCAGCGCCGCGACGGTCGGCGCCTCGAACAGCACCCGCACCGGGATCTGGGTGTCCAGTGCCGCACCGAGACGCGCCGCGACCTGGGTGGCGACCAGCGAGTTGCCGCCGAGGCCGAAGAAGTCGTCGTCGAGACCGACACGCTCGACGCCGAGCACGTCGGCGAAGGTGCCTGCCACGATCTCCTGCACCGGAGTCACCGGTGCGCGGAACGCCGTCGCCGCGAAGGTCGGCTCCGGCAGCGCCTTGCGGTCCAGCTTGCCCGAGGCGTTGAGCGGGAAGGCGTCGAGCACCACATAGGCCGCGGGCACCATATAGGCGGGCAGCTGCTGCGCGAGTTCGGTGCGCACCGCGTCGACGTCGACCACGCGGTCCGGGTCGGCGACCACGTAGGCGACCAGCTGATCACCGGTGTGCTCATCGGCGCGCACCACGACCACGGCCTGTGCGACCGATTCCAGTGCGGTGAGCGCGGATTCGATCTCACCGAGCTCGATCCGCAGACCACGCAGCTTCACCTGGAAGTCGGTGCGGCCCAGGTACTCCAGCTCGCCGTCGGCCGTCCAGGCGACGAGGTCACCGGTGCGGTACATCCGCTCAGCGGTGGTGAACGGGTTGGCCACGAACCGATCCGTGGTCAGATCCGGCCGTCCCACATAGCCGTGCGCGAGCTGGGCGCCCGCCAGATACAGCTCACCCGGGACGCCCGCCGGGACCGGCCGCAGCCGCGAATCCAGCACGTACACCTGGGTGTTGAACACCGGGGCACCGATCGGCACCGAGGTGGTGTCGGAATCGATCACCTCGTGGAAGGTGACGTCGACCGCGGCTTCGGTGGGGCCGTACAGGTTGTGCAGCCGAGCACCGGTCAGCTCGCGCAAACGCTGCGCGGTGACCGCGGGCAGCGCTTCACCGGAGGCGAACACGTTGCGCAGGCCCAGGTATTCGGCAGCCAAGGGCTCGGCGACGAACACCGAAAGCATCGACGGCACGAAGTGCACCGTGGTGACCTGCTCATCGGCCATGAGCTGCGCCAAGTAGGCCGGATCGCGGTGGCCGTCCGGCTTGGCGACGACCAGGCGCGCACCGACCTGCAAGGGCCAGAAGAACTCCCACACCGACACGTCGAAGGTCGACGGCGTCTTCTGCACCACCACATCGTCGGCGGCCAGACCGTACTCGGCGTGCATCCACACCAACCGGTTGACGATCGCCGCATGGCTGACCGCGACGCCCTTGGGGCGGCCGGTCGAGCCCGAGGTGAAGATGACGTAGGCGGTATTGCCGGGACGCAGCGGACGATGCCGGTCGACATCGGTGAGCACCTCGTCGGAGAACTCCGACAGATCCAGCTCATCGATGCGGACCTGCCGCGACAGTGTGCTGTCCAGGTCGGCGCCGGAGGTGAGCACGCACACCGGGCGCGCGGTCTCCAGGATGTAGTCGATGCGCTCGGCCGGATGATCCGGATCCAGCGGCACGTAGGCGCCACCGGCAACGTTCACCGCATACATGCCGACGACCAGGTCGATGGAGCGCCGCATACCCAGCGCCACATACGATTCCGGGCCCACACCGGCCTGCTTGAGCCAGCGCGCCAATTGGTGCACCCGGGCGGCGAACTCGGCGTAAGTGAGACTTGTCCCCTCGAAGGTGACCGCGTACGCGTCCGGAGTGCGTGCCACCTGCGCCTCGAACAGCGAAACCAGCGTGGCTGCGGCATCGCCGACCGGCGAGGTCAGCGCGGCGTCGACCGGGAATTCGGTGTCGTTCCACCGGTCGAGCACGCGGGTGCGTTCGATCGAGTCGAGCAGCTCGATATCGCCCACCGCGGCGCCCGGCGCGTCCGCCACACCACGCAGCACCCGCAAGAACCGCTCGGCGAAGCTGCTCGCATAGCCGGAGTCGAACAGGTCGGTGGCGTAGACGAGTTCGGCTTCCATCTCCGAATCCGCGCCCGGCACCTCGCTCAGCGTGAGCTGGAGATCGAACTTGGCCGTCGGCTGATCGATGCCGAGTTCGGTCACGGTCAGGCCGGGCAGCTCCAGCGACGTGCGTCCCAGGTTCTGGAACGACAGCATCACCTGGAACAGGGGATGGCGGGCCTGCGAACGCGCCGGGTTCAGCACCTCCACCAACCGTTCGAACGGCACGTCGGCGTGTGCGAAAGCCGCCAGATCCCGTTCGCGGACCTGGGCCAGCAGCTCGCCGAACGACTGCGCCGGATCGATCTCGGTACGCAGTACCAGGGTGTTGACGAACATGCCGACCAGATCGTCGAGCGCCTGCTCACCACGGCCTGCCACCGGGATGCCGACGGCAATGTCGTCGGAGCCGCTCAGTCGCGCCAGCAGTGCCGCGAACGCACCGTGCACCACCATGAACAGCGTGGTGCCGCTGCCGTGCGCGACCTGGTTCAGTTCCTCGATCAGCGCGCCGGGCACCCGGAACCGGTGCGTGCCCGCACCGTAGGTCGCGACGGCGGGACGCGGGCGTCCGGCCAGCCGCAGCTCATCGGGCAGACCGGCCAGCGCGGTGCGCCAGTAGTCGAGCTGCTCGGAGATGAGCGAGGTCGGATCGTCCTCGGAGCCGAGGGCATCGCGCTGCCAGAGCGCGAAGTCGATGTACTGCACCGCCAGCTGCGGCCAGCCCGGCTCGACCGACGCTGTCCTTGCCACATAGGCGGTCATCAGATCGCGAACGAGCGGCCGCATGGAGAAGCCGTCCGCGGCGATGTGGTGCACCACCACGGCCAGGATGAAGTCCTGCTCCCCCACCTGGAACACCCGCAGCCGCACCGGGAGTTCGGTGGTGACGTCGTAGCCGTGGCTCGCGAATTCGTAGAGCGCCGAACCGATCTCGTTCTCACCGAGCGCGATGACGTCCAGCTCCGGAATCGCCCGTGTCGAAGGCAGCACCCGCTGATAGGCGATCCCGTCGTGCGACGGGTAGATGGTGCGCAGCGATTCGTGCCGCACGATCACATCCGAGATCGCACCGCGCAGCGCCTCGAGATCGAGCACACCCTGCAACCGCACCGCCGCCGGAATGTTGTTGGCGGCCGAATCGGCGTCGAAGCGGTTGAGGAACCACATGCGCTGCTGTGCCAGCGACAGCGGCGGACGCTCCGGGCGCACCTGCTCGGTCAGCGCCTGCCTGGCACCGGTGCCCGCATGGGATTCCATCCGTGCGGCCAGCGCGCCGACCGTGGGTGCCTCGAACAAGGTGCGCACGCCGACCTGGGTGTTCAGCGCGGCGCTGAGCCGTGCCACCACCTGAGTGGCGACCAGCGAGTTGCCGCCGAGTTCGAAGAAATCGTCGTCGACGCCGACGCGAGTCACGCCGAGCAGATCGGCGAAGACCTCCGCCACGATCTCCTCGATCGGCGTCGAGGGCGCGCGGAAGCTCTTGGCCTCGAACACCGGCGACGGCAGCGCCTTGCGGTCCAGCTTGCCGCTGGCGTTCACCGGGAAGGCATCCAGCACAACCAGAGCGGCCGGGATCATGTAGCCGGGCAATGTCGCGCCGAGCGCGGCTTTCACCGCGTCGGTGTCGACCACGGCATCCGGTTCCCTGACCACGTAACCGACCAGCTGATCGCCGGCATGCGCGTCCGTGCGCACCACGACGACCGACTGCGCGATCCCCGGCTGCGCCAGCAGCGCCGCCTCGATCTCGCCCAGCTCGATGCGCAGGCCGCGCAACTTCACCTGGAAGTCGGTGCGGCCCAGGTACTCCAGCTCGCCATCCGCCGGCCCACCCGTCGCCCGGCCACCGCCCCTCATCGAATCGCTTCGCGATGCAGTCGTCCATCGGACGAGGTCGCCGGTGCGGTACATGCGCTCGCCGGGCACCCCGTACGGATTGGCGACGAACCGGTCGGAGGTCAGATCGGCGCGGCCGAGGTAGCCGAGCGCCAGCTGATCGCCCGCGAGATAGAGCTCTCCCGCGATACCGGGGGCGACCGGTCGCAGCCGGGCGTCGAGCACGAAGACGCGGGTGTTCCACACCGGGCGGCCGATCGGCACCGAGACGGTATCGGCGTCGGTGGCCTCGTGGTAGGTGACGTCGACGGCAGCTTCGGTGGGGCCGTACAGGTTGTGCAGCCGGGCGCCGGTCAGCTCACGCAGCCGGGCCGCGGTCGGCGCGGGCAGTGCCTCACCGGAGGCGAACACCTGCCGCAGCCGCGGCGAAGGCAGCGCGGCGGCGTCGCCGTTCTCGTTGCCGAGCGTCGCGACGAACACCGACAGCATCGACGGCACGAAGTGTGCGGTGGTGATGCCCTGTTCGGCGATGATGCGCGCCAGGTAGACCGGATCGCGATGACCGTCGGGCTTCGCGACGACCAGGCGCGCACCGGTCTGCAAGGGCCAGAAGAACTCCCACACCGACACGTCGAAGGTGGCGGGCGTCTTCTGCAACACAGCGTCGGCGGCGTCGATCGGGTATTCGTGCTGCATCCACAGCAGCCGGTTGACGATCGCCGCGTGGCTCACCGCGACGCCCTTGGGGCGGCCGGTGGAACCGGAGGTGAAGATGACGTAGGCGGTCGCCGCACCCAGGATCGGCTGCGCCCGTTCGGTATCGGCGATCGGCGCGATGCCGAACTCGGTGAGGTCGAGCGTGTCGACCGCGAGCACCGGCACGGTGGCGGCATCGAAATCGTCACGCGTGGTGGTCAGTACGACCGCAGGGCGCGCGGTTTCCAGCACATAGTCGGTGCGGTCGGCCGGCTGATCGGGATCGATCGGGACATAGCCCGCACCGGTTTCCAGCACCGCGTACATGGCGACGACCAGATCCACCGAACGCCGGATGGCCAGTGCCACCAGCGAATCCGCGCCCACTCCGTCGGCCAGCAGGCGGCGGGCCAGCTGATGGACCCGCCCGGCGAATTCGGCGTAGGTGAGCAGTTCTTCGCCGAAGACCAGCGCCACGGCGTCAGGCGTCGACGCGGCCTGCTGCTCGAACAGCGACACCAGCGTGGCATCCGGCACCGGGTAGGCGGTGTCGTTCCAGTCGGTCAGGACCTTGGCCCGCTCATCGGAGGCGAGCAGGTCGATATCGCCGATGGCGATGGTCGGGTCGGCGACGATCGCGGCAAGCACCCGGTCCAGGCGACGCGCGAAATCGGCGACGGTCGATTCGTCGAACAGGTCGAGCGCGTAGGAGAACTCGGCCGACATACCGGCGGCCTCGCCCAGCTCGTCCTGGGTCTCCGAGAGCGTCAGTTGCAGATCGAACTTGGCCAGGCGTGCGTCGTAATCGATGCCGTTGACCGAAAGCCCTGGCAACTCCAGGCTGGCCTGCCTGGTGTTCTGGAAGGTCAGCATCACCTGGAACAGTGGATGGCGCGCCTGCGAACGGGCCGGGTTGAGCACCTCCACCAGTCGCTCGAACGGCACATCGGCGTGTGCAAAGGCGTGCAGGTCGGTTTCGCGGGCCCGCGCGAGCAGATCGTCGAAACCGGCGGCACCGTCGACCTCGGTGCGCAGCACGAGGGTATTGACGAACATGCCGATCAGGTCGTCCAGCGCGGCCTCACCACGGCCGGCGACCGGGGTGCCGATGGCGATATCGCTGGTGCCCGACATCCGCGCCAGCAACACCGCCAGCGCCGAATGCATCACCATGAACAGCGACGCGTTATGCCTGCGGCCCAGTTCCACCAGCGCACGCTGGGTCTGCCCGGAGATGACGAACGGGTAGGTACCGCCGCGATAGGACGCCACCGCGGGACGCGGGCGATCCGAGGGCAGCACCAATTCGTCCGGCAGGTCGGCGAGTTCGTGCGACCAGTGCCGGATCTGGTTGGAGATCAACGAGTTCGGATCGTCCTCGGAGCCGAGGACCTCGCGCTGCCACAGCGCGTAGTCGGCGTACTGCACCGGCAGCGCCGACCAGGCGGGCGCCTCCCACGAGGTGCGCGCGGCGTAGGCCACCATGACGTCGCGGGCCAGCGGCCCCATCGACCAGCCGTCGGCGGAGATGTGGTGCACCACCATGCCGAGTACGTACTCGGACTCGTTGATCTCGAACAGGCGCGCGTGCAGCGGCACTTCGCTGGTCACGTCGAACGCCATCGAGGCCAGCTCGACCAGATGGTCGATCAGATTGTGCTCGGTGACCGGGATCGGGGTCAGGTCGGGCACGATCTGGGCGGCGTCGAGCACCACCTGCACCGGCCCGGCGCCCGTCTCCGGGAACACCGTGCGCAGTGACTCGTGGCGGTCGATCACGTCGATGACCGCGACCTGGAGCGCGGCGACGTCCAGATCACCGGAGAGCCGGATCGCGACCGGAATGTTGTTGACCGCGGAGGCGGTGTCGAAGCGGTTGAGGAACCACATCCGCTGCTGTGCCAGCGACAGCGGCACCTCTTCCGGACGTACCCGGGCCACCAGCGCCTTGCGCGCACCGTCACCGGCATGCGATTCCACCCGGGCGGCCAGCGCCGCGACGGTGGACGCCTCGAACAGCATGCGCACCGGCACCCTGGTGTCCAGTGCGATGCCGAGGCGGGAGGCGACCTGGGTGGCGATCAGCGAGTTGCCGCCGAGTTCGAAGAAGTCGTCGTCCACACCCACTCGGGTGACGCCGAGGACCTCACCGAAGATCTGCGCGACGATCTCCTCGATCGGCGTTGTCGGAGCGCGGAATTCGCGCACCTCGAACACCGGCGCGGGCAGCGCCTTGCGATCCAGCTTGCCCGACGGGTTGAGCGGCAGTGCTTCCAGCACCACGATCGCCGACGGCACCATGTACGAGGGCAGCGTGCGGTGCAGCGCTCCCTTGATGCTGTCGATATCGACCGGGCCCGCCTGCGTGACGACATAGCCGACGAGCTGATCGCCCGCGACGGTGTCGAGGACGAGCACCACGGCCTGGGTGACGGCGGGATGATCCAGCAGTGCGGTCTCGATCTCACCGAGCTCGATGCGCTGACCACGGAACTTGACCTGGAAGTCGGTGCGGCCGATGTATTCCAGCACGCCCGCCGAGCCGACCTCGGGATCGTGCGGTTCGGTCCAGCGCACCAGGTCGCCGGTGCGGTAGAGCCGCGATCCCGGCGGGCCGAACGGATCGGCGACGAAGCGTTCGGCGGACAGGTCGGCGCGGCCGTGATAGCCACGCGCGGTCTGCGTGCCACCCATGTACAGCTCACCGGGGACACCGACGGGAACCGGCGAGAGCCCCTCGTCGAGCACATAGGCGCGTGCGTTCCACACCGGACGGCCGATCGGCACCGTGCTGGGCGCGACCTCGGTCAACTGCCACGCGGTGGCGTGCACGGTGAACTCGGTGGGGCCGTACAGGTTGTGCATCGCGGCGGTGGAGAACTGCCGGAACGCGGTCACCGTGGCAGGCGGCAGCGCCTCACCGGCCACCAGAACCGCACGCAGCGAAGCACATTCGGCCGAGTTCGCGGCACCGGCGAACACCGAGAGCATCGAGGGCACGAACGAGGTCATGGTGACCCGGTGCCGTCCGATGATCTCCGACAGGTACAGCGGATCGCGATGCCCGTCCGGCGCCGCGATCAGCACACGGGCGCCGACGGCCAGCGAACCGAACAGCTCCCAGACCGACACGTCGAAGGTGACCGGCGTCTTCTGCAACACCACATCGCCGGGGCCGATGCGGTATTCGGCGGTGATCCAGGCGATCTGGTTGACCACCGAGGCATGGCTGACCGCAACACCCTTGGGGCGACCGGTCGAGCCGGAGGTGTAGAGCACGTACGCCGTATTGGCCGGACGCAACGGCGCACGGCGGTCGGCATCGGTGACCGGGGCGTCGGAGTACTCGCTCAGATCCTCGGTATCGAGGAAGATGACCGGCACATCACTCGCGGTGACGTTGTCGGCGATGGTGGTCAGCACGCAGACCGGTGCCGAGGATTCGAGCACGTATTCGGTGCGCTCGGCCGGATGGTCGGGGTCGATCGGCACGTAGCCGCCGCCCGCGGTCATGGTGGCGTAGAGCGCGACGAGCATGTCGACCGAACGCCGGATACCGACGGCGACCAGCGATTCCGGGCCGACACCTGCGTCGATCAGCTTGCGCGCCAGGCGGTTGACCCGGCTCGCGAACTCCGCGTAGGTGAGTTCCTCGTCGAGTCCGTCGATTCGGCCGCTGCCGTCGAAGATCACACCGAGGTCGTCCGGGCGCTGCCGGACCTGTTCGGCGAACAGATCGAGCACGGTGGCCGCGGGCACGTCGTGGGTGGTGTCGTTCCAGCCCGCGAGGACGGTGGAGCGCTCGGCGTAGTCGAGGATCTCGATATCGCGCACGGCGGTAGCCGGTTCGGCGACAACGGTTTCCAGCACCCGCAGATAGCGGCGAGTGAATTCGTCGACGGTATCGGCGTCGAACAGATCGGTGGCGTAGGAGACCACGGCCGACATGCCGGCCGGGGCACCGTCGCCGCCGCGCTCCTCGGTGACCGTCCATTGCAGGTCGAACTTGGCGATATCGACCTCGAGCTCGTCGGCGGTCACCGACAGCCCTGGCAGCTCCAGCGCCGCGTGCGACATCTCCTGGAACGACAGCATCACTTGGAACAGCGGGTGGCGCGCCTGCGAACGGGTCGGGTTGAGCACCTCGACGAGCCGCTCGAACGGCACATCGGCGTAGGCGAACGCCGCGAGATCGGTTTCCCTTGTCCGGGTGAGGAATTCGGTGAACTGCTCGCTGCCGTCGACCTCCGAACGCAACACCAGGGTGTTGACGAACATGCCGATCAGATCATCGAGAGCCTGCTCACCGCGACCGGCCACCGGCGTACCGATGGCGATATCGCTGGTCCCCGACAACCGTGCCAGCAGCACCGCCAGCGAGGCGTGCATGACCATGAAGAGGCTGACGCCCTGCGCGCGGGCCAACGCGGACAGTTGCTGATGCAGGTCGGCGTCGATGGTGAAACCGACCCGGCCACCCTGGAAACTCTGCACCGCCGGACGCTGCCGGTCGGCGGGCAGATCCAGCTGATCGGGCAAGCCGGCCAGCGCCTGCTGCCAGTAGCCGATCTCGCGGGCGGCCATCGACTCCGGATCCGATTCCGAGCCGAGCAGTTCACGCTGCCAGATGCTGAAGTCCTGGTACTGCACCGGTAACGGCGACCAGCCGGGCTCGGAGCCCTCGGCGCGCGCCAGATAGGCGGCGGCCACATCGCGGGCCAGCGGGCCGAAGGAGAATCCGTCCGCGGCGATGTGATGCACCACGAACGCCACCGCGTACTCCGGCGTGCCGTTGCCGCGACCACCGGTCACCTCGTAGATGCGCACCCGGATCGGCAGCTCGCGGGAGACGTCGAATCCCATGGAGGCGAATCCGGCCAGCACACCGTGCAATTCGGATTCATCGATCGGCTCGACCGTGATGCCGAGATCGACCTGCTCGACCGGGATGACGAACTGATAGCCGCCGTCACCGGATTCCGGGAAGATCGTGCGCAGCGATTCCTGCCGCGCCACTACATCGTTCAACGCCGTCTGCAGCGCTTCGACGTCCACCCGGCCGCGCAACCGCACCACGAACGGCAGGTTGTAGGTCGGCACCGTGGGATCGAACTGGTTGATGAACCACATCCGCTGCTGCGCCAGCGACAGCGGCACCCGCTCGGGCAGACGCTGCGCCACCAGCGGCGGTCGCACACTATCGGCGGGCACCGAATTCTCCGCCCGCGCCGCGATTCCCGCGACGGTCGGCGTCTCGAACAGCGCACGCACACCCAGCTGGGTGCTGAACGCCGCACCGATCCGCGACACCACCTGCGTCGCGACCAGCGAGTTGCCACCGAGATCGAAGAAGTTGTCGTCGATGCCGATCCGGTCCTGGCTCAGCACATCGGCGAAGATGCCCGCCACGACCTGTTCGGCCTGGGTGCGCGGGGCACGGAACCCGGAGGCGTCCGCCGCGAACACCGGCTCCGGCAACGCCTTACGGTCCAGTTTGCCGCTGGTGTTGAGCGGGAAGGCGTCCAGCACCATGATCGACGCGGGCACCATGTAGCTCGGCAGCTTCTCCGCGACGAACCGCGTCAGCTCGGCCGATTCCACGCTCAGGCCCGGCGCGGGCACCACGTACGCGACCAGCTGCTGGCCGGTGGCGGTGTCGACCACCAGCACCACGGCCTGGCTGACCGCGGTGTGCGCGAGCAGATCGGTTTCGATCTCACCGAGCTCGATGCGCTGACCACGGAACTTGACCTGGAAGTCGGTACGGCCGATGTACTCGAGGACACCGGCCGCGTTCCAGCGCACCAGGTCGCCGGTGCGGTACATGCGCTCGCCGTCCGGCGAGAGCGGGTTGGCGACGAACCGGTCCGAGGTCAGATCCGGGCGGCCGCGATAGCCCCGCGCGAGCTGACGTCCACCCAGGTACAGCTCGCCCGGCGCACCGATGGGCGCGGGCCGCAGCCGCGAATCCAGAACATAGACCTCGACATTCCACTCCGGAATACCGATCGGCACCGTCACGGTGTCGGCGGCCGTGGCCTCCCAGTAGGTCACCGAGACCGCGGCCTCGGTCGGGCCGTACAGGTTGTGCAGGCCTGCGGAGGTGATCGCGCGGAACGCCGCCGAGGTCTCCGGCGGCAGCGCCTCACCGATAACGAACACCGCGCGCAACGAGTCGACCTGCGCGGGCGTGGCATGCGAGACGAACACGGTGAGCATCGATGGGACGAAGTCGGTGAACGTCACCCGATGCTTCGCGATCATGTCCGCGACGTAGATCGGGTCGCGATGCCCGTCCGGTGCGGCGATGACCAGCTTCGCGCCGACCATCAGCGGCAGGAAGTAGCCCCACAGCGACACGTCGAAGGTGGTCGCGGTCTTCTGCAGGTACACATCGTCGGCGGTGAGCTGGTACTCGTCCAGCATCCACAGCTGCTGGTTGACGATCGCGTGATGGGTGACCGCGACGCCCTTGGGGCGGCCGGTCGAACCCGAGGTGTAGATGACGTAGGCGGTGTTGTCCGGACGCAGCGGGGCCGAACGGTCCGCGTCGGTGATCGGCTCGGCCGAGAAGTCCGCGACATCGAGGGTGTCGATCTCCACGCGCTGCACCGATTCGGGCAGCTCCAGCTCGTCGGTCGAGATGGTCAGCACACAGACCGGTGCCGCGCTGTCGAGAATGTAGGCGGTGCGGTCGGCCGGATGATCCGGGTCGATCGGCACGTACGCGCCACCGGCCTTCAGCACCGCGTGCATGCCGATGACCAGCTCCAGCGAGCGGCGCATACCCAGCGCGACCAGCGACTCCGGGCCGACACCGTCGGCGATGAGGAACCGGGCCAGCCGGTTCACCCGCTCGTCGAACTCGGCGTAGGTGAGGGTGGCGCCCTCGAAATCGAGCGCGATGTTGTCCGGGGTCAGCGGGATCTGCGCGTCCAGCAGCGCGGGCAGCGTGGTGGTCGGCACCTCGTGCGCCGAATCGTTCCACTCCACCAGCGACTCGGAGCGTTCGGCGGCTGAGGTGACCTCGAGCTGCCAGACCGAGCTGTCGGCGTCAGCAGCCAGGAACCGGTCGAAGAACTCGAGGAACCGGCCGTGGTGGCGGCCTGCCTCGTCGTCGGTGTAGAGGTTCGGGTTGGTCTCGAAGTCGATATGCGAGCGGGTGCCCGCGACCGACTGATAGAAGTTGACGCCGAGATCCTCGATGCTGCCGGTGGACAGCACGCTGAGCTGGCCGACCATCGGGCCGAGCACCAGCTCGTCGTGGAACAGCATGATGTTGACCCACGGACCGAAGAACTCCGTGGTGACGACACCATCACCGGCCGCGTCACGGCGGATGTCCTCATGCCGGTAGCGCTGATGACGCAGCGCCCCCGACACCTCGACCTGCACCTCACGCAGCAGTTCGGTGACCGAGGTGTCGTATCCGACGCGCAGCCGCAGCGGCACGATATTGGAGGCCACACCACCGGAACGGCGCATCGCCGCCGTGGTCCGGGCGGTGACGGGGAGGCTGAGGATGACGTCCTCGGTGCCGGTCAGCTGCGCCAGGTAGGCGGCGAAACCGGCGATCAGCATCGCGGCAGGCGAGGAATCGTGCCTGGTGACGGCCTCGGCGAGCAGCGAATCCTGCTCCTCCGATAGAGCAGCGCTGACGATCCCGTTCACCGGAGACGGCGGCGCCGAACGTCCGGCCAGGCTCGAGCCCTCCTCGAGGCCTGCCACCCGCTGCGCCCAGTGCTCCTTATCGGACTGGAAGCGTGTGCTGTCGCGGTAGGTGATCTCGGTTTCGTAGAGCTTGCGCAGGTCGGTCGACTTGCTCGGCGCGGGCTCGGCACCGGTGACGTAGGCGGTGTAGAGCTCGGCGATCCGGGTCATGAACGTCATGGCGCCGAAGCCGTCGAGGGCGATGTGGTGGGCGCGCGAGTACCAGAACCAGCGCTGGTCCTCGATGCGCAGCGCGGCGGCGCGGATCAGGCGATCTTTGACGATGTCGAGGGGGTGCGAGTACTCCGCGCGCATCCATTCCTGGGCGGCGGCTTCGGGGTCGTCGGCCTCGCGCAGGTCGACGTATTCGAGGGTGGCATCCAGCGACGGGTCGACGGTCTGCAGCGGTTCACCGTCACGTTCGATGATCCGCAGGAAGCCCGATCCCATATCGCGGGCGGCCTCGGAGCTGGCCCGCTCGAGGGCTGCTACATCCAGGTCGCCGCGCAGATCGACGTACTGCGCGATGTTGACCGGTACCTGAGGATCGACATGCTGGGCATACCAGATACCCAGCTGCGCCGGGGACAACGGAAAGTACTCATCCCGCTCACCACCAGTTTCGCCGTTTCCGCCGAAATCCAGCCGGTCCAACCGTAACCTCGCTTCCGGAACACCACGCAAGCGCTCCCCGACGACACCCGGACAGGACGCTCACCTATCCAAGCGTGGCGTCCACATCTGCGGGTTCAGTTCTCGTATCAATCAGGCAAAAATGTTCATTGGCACTATCTGTCCGCCGGGCCGCTGTTGTTACATGGGCACGACCGGACCCGAGGTCGCCCACGCGGCACATCCGCGAACTTCGCTGCTGATCACCGAATCAATCTACCGTCGCCCTGGGCAGGGAACCAACCAACGCCCATAGCGTCAGCGCATCGTCGCTGGCGACAGGGCGGGGCCGGGTTGCCGGGCGTTTCCGGGCCACTCACCGCGACCATAGTTTCAGCGTGAGCGGTGTGACAACCGATCGGGGTCGGCTCTGGGTGTGAGGTGGGTCTTGGGCGTGGGTCGGGCGCGGCCCACCGTCGGCATCATCGGCACCGCCGAAGGCCGAGAACCTACTCTCGTGCCGGGTTTGCCCGACTGCACTCTGTCGACACTCGACGAATTCGGATGGAACCAACGCCGGGTCCGGCGCGTCCATGTCTGCGTAGGTAAGTTCTGGGCTCAGTCGGCGGAGTAAGGGGTTCTGGGGTGGGTATCGAGATTCCCGAGGCATTGCAGTGGGCCGCGAAGTATGTCGTCGGTGCGGGTGATTGGCCCGAGGGCGACGAGACGGCGATGCGGCGGATGGCCGACGCCTACAACACCGCCGGCACCACCCTCGACGACCTCGGCGATGATGCCCAACTCAAGGTCAACCAGCTCCTCGCCGCCCTGGACGGGCAGACCGCCGACGCGATCGAAGCGTTCTGGAAGAAGCTCGGCAACAATGACGG